>NZ_JBVYHZ010000005.1:0-945 GCF_056033885.1 Bacillus sp. FAU18 | reverse complement strand
TTGCACGTTAGTGCAATTATGGAGGATTAGCTCAGCTGGGAGAGCATCTGCCTTACAAGCAGAGGGTCGGCGGTTCGAGCCCGTCATCCTCCACCATTATGCCGGTGTAGCTCAATTGGTAGAGCAACTGACTTGTAATCAGTAGGTTGGGGGTTCAAGTCCTCTTGCCGGCACCACTTTTATATGATATAATACTCAAGTCTCTTGTAGAAGAGCCATTAGCTCAGTTGGTAGAGCATCTGACTTTTAATCAGAGGGTCGAAGGTTCGAGTCCTTCATGGCTCACCATTTTACGCGGGTGTGGCGGAATTGGCAGACGCGCTAGACTTAGGATCTAGTGTCTTTATGACGTGGGGGTTCAAGTCCCTTCACCCGCATTATATAGGATAACAGTTAGAAAAACTGGACATCCTGTCTGCGGAAGTAGTTCAGTGGTAGAACACCACCTTGCCAAGGTGGGGGTCGCGGGTTCGAATCCCGTCTTCCGCTCCAACTATACCATCCACGCCGGGGTGGTGGAATTGGCAGACACACAGGACTTAAAATCCTGCGGTAGGTGACTACCGTGCCGGTTCAAGTCCGGCCCTCGGCATTATGTTTTGCGCCCGTAGCTCAATTGGATAGAGCGTTTGACTACGGATCAAAAGGTTAGGGGTTCGACTCCTCTCGGGCGCGCCATATCTTTTAATAGAATAGATGGGAAATCGGGAAGTAGCTCAGCTTGGTAGAGCACATGGTTTGGGACCATGGGGTCGCAGGTTCGAATCCTGTCTTCCCGACCATTTTTATGGGGCCTTAGCTCAGCTGGGAGAGCGCCTGCTTTGCACGCAGGAGGTCAGCGGTTCGATCCCGCTAGGCTCCACCAAAAGTTTTTTAAAAAAGTTGTTGACTTTGAAGAAGTGATATTGTATACTAACAAAGTTGCTTTAACAAAGCGGACAAAAA
>NZ_JBVYHZ010000004.1:35000-2109275 GCF_056033885.1 Bacillus sp. FAU18 | reverse complement strand
CTTCCGGCACGTCCCTCCTTTTCTTAGAAAATGGCGTCTTTCTCTGTTATAGAACACAAAAAAAGAGCAAATGGCGCTTACCATTCGTACACATTAAATGTTGAAAACATATAATATAGTAGATAAATAGCTTTTCGACAAATTTCACAACTTGTGGACAACCTTCTACACAAGCTGTGCGAAATCAATCCACAACTTATCCACACTTTGTGGATAAAGAGGAAAGGTAGGATTAGTAATCAAGAGTTAAAACACAAATATAATACCAAAATAAACGAGAGCTTGCAATGGTTGTCACAATCTTATCCACAAAGCGGACAACCTGTTGAAAAAACCTTGTCCACAGGGGTTGGTAATGTGAAAATGTTGTCGATAACCTCTGTGGATACTAAAAAAAGACGAAAAAGATATCCACATGCGTGATTTCAGGGGCAAATTGTTTGGATTTGTCTTTTTTCCGTAAAATTAAGGAATCTAAAAAATAAGGTTTCGAAAGTTGAAAAGGTATGGTATCCTATTATGGTTGCAAGAAATAAAAGCACTAGTGAAGTTGACAATGAATAGGTAACGCAAATATAATAAGTAAGACTGTCTTTAACAGCTATTCCTCGAGGGAGGTGTCATAAATGAAAAGAACATTCCAACCGAATAACCGTAAACGCAGCAAAGTTCATGGCTTCAGAAGCCGTATGAGTTCAAAAAACGGTCGTCTAGTTTTAGCACGCCGTCGCCGCAAAGGCAGAAAAGTATTATCAGCTTAGGCCACTGAATAATGTCAGTGGTCTTTTTTCACGTTATGGGAAAAGATAGATGTGATGCGTAATGAACCGGGGCATGCTTCCTGGTTCAGATGCATCTCATGTTCATAATAAATTTTAAAAGTTTCTGCCAGCCAGTATCGGAGTGAGTCATTTGAAGAAGCGAAATCGTTTAAAGAAAAATGAAGATTTTCAAAAAGTGTTTAAACATGGGACATCAGTTGCAAACCGCCAGTTTGTCTTATATACGCTTGATCAGCCTGAAAATGATGAACTGCGTGTCGGGCTTTCCGTCAGCAAAAAAATTGGCAATGCTGTGATGCGAAACCGGATCAAACGTTTGATTCGGCAGGCCTTTCTTGAAGAGAAAGAGAGACTGAAGGAAAAGGATTACATCATTATTGCCAGAAAACCGGCGAGCCAGCTGACATATGAGGAAACGAAAAAAAGTCTGCAGCATCTATTCAGAAAGTCTTCATTATATAAGAAATCTTCGTCAAAGTAGGCATCACCACTGCTTTCTTACAACTTTTAAAAGCGCTTCCTTTCTGGTTGATCAGAAAAAGACACCATTTAAAACTGAAAGATGCTAAAATACATACAAGTATGCTTTGCAATAAAAGAGTGTAAAGATTAATTATAGGAGGAAATGTTGTTGAAAAGGAGAATAGGGTTGCTATTAAGTATGGTTGGCGTATTCATGCTTTTGGCTGGATGCTCGAGTGTGAAAGAGCCGATCACTGCAGATAGTCCGCATTTCTGGGACAAGTACGTAGTATATCCATTGTCTGAGCTCATTACGTATGTAGCGAAATTGACGGGAGATAACTACGGGCTTTCAATTATTCTAGTTACCATTTTAATTCGTTTATTAATTTTACCGCTGATGATTAAGCAGCTGAGAAGTTCGAAAGCGATGCAGGCTTTACAGCCGGAAATGCAAAAGCTTAAAGAAAAATACAGCTCAAAGGATCAAAAAACGCAGCAAAAGCTTCAGCAGGAAACAATGGCTTTATTCCAAAAGCATGGTGTCAATCCATTGGCGGGATGTTTCCCGATTTTGATCCAGATGCCGATTTTAATTGGATTCTATCATGCGATCATGAGAACCCAGGCGATTTCAGAGCATAGCTTCTTATGGTTTGACTTAGGAGAAAAAGATCCTTACTATATTCTTCCTATCGTTGCCGGTGTCGCTACATTTGTTCAGCAAAAACTGATGATGGCGGGCAATGCGCAGCAAAATCCGCAAATGGCGATGATGCTTTGGATTATGCCAATTATGATTATCGTATTTGCGATCAACTTCCCGGCGGCTCTTTCTCTTTATTGGGTAGTCGGTAACTTATTTATGATTGCGCAAACTTTCCTCATTAAAGGACCTGATATTAAAAAAAATCCTGAGCCGCAAAAAGCCGGAGGAAAGAAAAAGTGAGGAATGTGACTGCTGCAGGGCGAAATGTCGATGAAGCAGTACAGTCCGGATTGCAAGAGCTGGGATTAACGAAGGATAAGGTAGAAATTACTGTTATTGAAGAGGGAAACAAAGGATTTCTCGGTATTTTCGGTAAAAAGCCTGCGATCGTAAAGCTGGTTGAAAAGATTGATCCGATTCAGCAAGCGAAGTTATATCTTCAAACGATCGCCGAAGCCATTGCCGGGAAGTCTGATGTGACTGTTCAAGAAAGCAAAAAGACAGTGAGATATCATATAACAGGTGAAAAGGCAGCTTTGTTAATTGGGAAAAGAGGACAAACCTTAAACGCCCTTGAAACTTTGACACAGCTTGCCCTTAACCGTTATCCAGGCCAATATAAAAATGTGACGGTGGATGCAGAAAACTATCGTTTGAAAAGAAAAGAAACCCTGAGCCAGCTGGCCATCAAGCTTGCAGACCAGGTTTTGAAAACGAAAAAAGCAGTTCAGCTCGAACCTATGCCATCCAGTGAAAGAAAAATCATTCACGATACTCTTTCTGGATATGCAAACCACCAGATCAAAACATATTCAATGGGTGAAGGCGAAAATCGTCATCTCGTTATTTCCCATAAAAGATAGCATAAAACCGAAGTCCGATAAAAATTGGATTTCGGTTTTTTTGTATCCGAAAAATCTACTTTTCCTAGTAATATCAAGGTTTTGCCGTTTAAGTTTTTTCTTTTTAGGTGTATCCTGTTGATAAAAAGGAAGTTCAGGAAATAAAATTAATTGTTATTCACATGTGGATAAGTTAAAGTAATAAGGGACGAATTTCTATTTCTGTGGATAACAAATCTTCCACTTCGAACCAAACTATGTTATCTTTTAGTTTTGGCATAATAAAAATTTTTTTATATAGATGAAGTATAAGTAAAGAGAGGTGAACAACATGGATACAATTGCGGCAATTTCCACACCGATGGGAGAAGGCGCGATTGCGATTGTACGGTTGAGCGGACCAGAAGCCATTCAAATCGCAGATAAAATTTATAAGGGACCGAAGGGGAAAACACTCAGCTCGGTCGAATCACATACGATTCATTATGGTCATATCGTAGACAGACCTTCGGATCGTGTCGTTGAGGAAGTAATGGTATCAGTGTTAAAAGCGCCGAGAACTTTTACACGAGAAGATGTCATTGAGATTAACTGTCACGGGGGAATTGTGACTGTGAACCAAGTGCTTCAGCTTGCATTGAGAGAGGGAGCGAGACTGGCAGAGCCTGGTGAATTTACGAAACGTGCGTTTTTAAACGGTCGAATCGATCTTTCACAGGCGGAAGCAGTTATGGACTTAATCAGAGCAAAAACGGACCGGGCAATGAACGTTGCTATGAATCAAATGGAAGGGCGTCTTTCTGCTTTGGTGCGCCGTTTGCGCAGTGAGATTTTAGAAACACTGGCCCATGTTGAGGTGAATATCGATTATCCGGAGTATGATGATGTAGAGGAAATGACGCATCAGATTTTAGTTGAAAAGGCAACCGCCGTGAAAAAGGAAATTGAGGCGCTGCTGAGGACTTCTGAGCAAGGAAAAATCTTACGTGAAGGTCTTTCTACCGTCATTATTGGCCGGCCAAACGTAGGGAAATCATCTCTTCTGAACAGCCTCGTTCATGAGGCAAAAGCCATTGTAACCGATATTCCCGGAACGACACGGGATGTAATTGAGGAATACGTAAATGTAAGGGGCGTCCCGCTTCGTCTGGTTGATACAGCAGGTATTCGTGAAACCGAGGATATTGTTGAGCGAATCGGTGTTGAACGTTCTCGCCAGGTTCTAAAAGAAGCGGACCTGATTTTACTTGTGCTTAATTATAGTGAAGAGCTTTCTGAAGAAGACGTGAAGCTTTTTGAAGCCGTTGAGGGCATGGATGTTATCGTGATTTTGAATAAGACTGACCTTGAGGCGAAGATTGACACTGAACGTGTCCGTGAGCTTGCCAATGGACGTCCAGTTGTTACGACATCTCTTTTAAAAGAGGAAGGCATCAATGATCTGGAAGAAGCGATTCAATCGCTGTTCTACACGGGTGCCATTGAAAGTGGGGATCTGACTTATGTCAGCAACACGCGTCACATCTCTATTTTACAGCAAGCAAAACGCGCCATTGAAGATGCGCTTAGCGGCATCGAACAGGATGTCCCGATCGACATGGTGCAAATTGACCTTACAAGATGCTGGGAGCTTTTAGGGGAAATCATTGGAGAGTCTGTCCACGAAAGCTTAATTGATCAGCTCTTTTCACAATTCTGTTTAGGAAAATAATAAAAGGAGGAACTAGAATCATGGGGTATGAAGCAGGCCAATACGATGTGATTGTGATTGGCGCCGGGCATGCCGGTGTTGAGGCTGCCCTCGCATCTGCACGCCAAGGCGCCAAAACGCTTGTCTTGACCATCAACCTAGATATGGTTGCATTTATGCCATGTAATCCGTCTGTCGGCGGCCCCGCAAAAGGGATTGTCGTCCGTGAAATTGACGCGCTCGGCGGAGAAATGGGAAGAAACATCGATAAAACGCATATTCAAATGAGAATGCTGAATACAGGAAAAGGTCCTGCGGTTCGTGCATTGCGTGCGCAAGCAGACAAATTCCAATATCAGCACGAAATGAAAAATACGCTTGAAAAAGAACCAAACTTAACATTGCTGCAAGGAATTGTGGAGCGGCTGATCGTTGAAGACGGCGAATGCCGAGGCGTTATTACACAAACCGGCGCACATTATCGTGCGAAAGCAGTTGTCATGACGACAGGGACATATTTAAGAGGACGTATCATTCTTGGCGATCTGTCTTACTCAAGCGGCCCGAATAACCAGCAGCCTTCTATTAAGCTTTCTGAGCATTTGGAGGAACTTGGTTTTGACCTTGTTCGTTTTAAAACAGGTACGCCGCCTCGCGTTAAAAGCGACACGATTGATTACAGCAAAACGGAAATTCAGCCTGGTGACGATGTCCCTCGCGCTTTCTCATATGAAACAGTGGAATATATCACAGATCAGCTCCCTTGCTGGCTGACATATACAAGCCCTGAGACACATGAGATTATTGACAGCAACCTTCACCGTTCACCGATGTATTCCGGTATGATCAAAGGTACGGGCCCAAGATACTGCCCATCCATTGAAGATAAAGTTGTCCGTTTTAATGATAAACCGCGTCACCAAATCTTCCTTGAGCCGGAAGGCAGAAATACACAGGAAGTCTATGTCCAAGGTTTATCTACAAGTCTTCCAGAAGACGTACAGCAAAGAATGCTTGCAACGATTCCTGGACTTGAAAACGTACAAATGATGAGAGCCGGCTATGCGATCGAGTATGATGCAATCGTACCGACACAGCTCTGGCCGACACTTGAAACAAAAAAAATAACAAACCTTTACACTGCAGGCCAAATTAACGGAACATCCGGTTATGAAGAAGCTGCGGGACAAGGCATTATGGCAGGAATCAATGCAGGACGAAAAGCGCTTGGAAAAGAAGAAGTGATTTTAAGCCGTTCTGACGCTTACATTGGTGTTCTGATTGATGATCTTGTGACAAAAGGAACCAATGAGCCATATCGTCTTTTGACATCACGTGCTGAATACAGATTGCTGCTTCGCCACGACAATGCTGATTTGCGTCTGACAGAAATCGGACACCGCATTGGATTGATTTCTGATGAGCGCTATGCGGCTTTTGAGAAGAAAAAAGCGGCGATCGAAGCGGAGAAAAAACGTCTTCATTCTGTAATTATCAAGCCGTCTCCGGAAAATCAAGAATATATCCGTTCTCTTGGCGGAAGCGAATTGAAAGACGGAGTTCGCGGCACAGACTTGATGAAGCGTCCTGAAATGAACTATGAAACAGTCACAAAACTGGCGCCGCCAGAAGTGCCGGTTCCTCAAGACGTGGCAGAACAAGTAGAAATCCAAGTGAAATATGAAGGATATATTGAAAAATCTCTTCAACAAGTGGAAAAACTGAAGAAGATGGAAAATAAAAAAATTCCAGATCGCATTGATTATGACGCAATTAAGGGGATTGCGACCGAGGCGCGTCAAAAACTGAAAAATGTACGGCCTTTGTCTGTTGCCCAAGCTTCCCGCATTTCCGGTGTAAACCCGGCGGACATTTCAATTCTATTGGTGTATTTAGAGCAGGGACGCATTGCGAAGATAGCCGAATAGAAAGGATGACGGCATGAATATTGAAGAATTCACTTCTGGTTTGGCGGAAAAAGGGATCTCCCTTTCTCCCCGTCAGCTGGAGCAATTTGAGCTGTATTACGACATGCTGGTTGAATGGAACGAAAAAATCAATCTGACTTCAATAACAGAGAAAAAAGAAGTGTATTTAAAGCATTTTTATGATTCCATTACAGCTGCTTTTTATGTCGACTTCAATCAGGTGAACACGATTTGTGATGTTGGAGCGGGAGCGGGTTTTCCAAGTCTGCCGATAAAAATATGCTTTCCGCACCTCAATGTCACAATCGTGGATTCACTGAATAAACGGATCACGTTTTTAGAAAAGTTATCTGAGGGTTTGCAATTGGAGGATACAACATTCTGCCATGACAGAGCTGAAACGTTCGGGCAACGGAAAGACGTGCGTGAAAGCTATGATATTGTGACGGCGCGAGCAGTTGCGAGATTATCTGTTTTGAGTGAGCTTTGCTTGCCTCTGGTGAAGAAAAACGGTTTATTTGTTGCTTTAAAAGCCGCATCAGCTGAAGAAGAACTGAATGCAGGCAAAAAAGCAATCACGACGCTTGGAGGAGAACTTGAGAATATCCATTCTTTTAAGCTGCCTATTGAAGAAAGCGATCGTAATATTATGGTGATACGCAAAATAAAAAATACACCTAAGAAGTATCCAAGAAAACCAGGAACTCCTAATAAATCGCCAATTGAAGGGTAATTTAGACAGCCTGATATGACAATACCATCATATTTTCATCAAAATTGATGGATGTACAGCAGGAAAAACCATGAGAAAATAGAATTATAAAAATGGCAGTTTTTAAAGGTGGTGTAGGTACATGAAGCATTCATTCTCTCGTTTCTTCGGGCTTGGTGAGAAGGAACAGGAGCCGGAGATTGCTGAACATGATACAAACAAAGAAGAGATTCTGGAAATACCGGTAAATGCTATCGTTCCCAACCGTTTTCAGCCACGCACCATTTTCTCAGATGAAAAAATCAAAGAGTTAGCAATGACCATTCATACACACGGCATTATTCAGCCGATTGTTGTTAGGCATACAGAAGAAGAAGGCCAATACGAACTCATTGCAGGTGAAAGACGCTGGAGAGCGGTGCAATCGCTTGAGTGGGAAAAGATTCCGGCAATTATTAAGGATTTTTCCGACACGGAAACCGCTTCTGTGGCGTTAATCGAAAACTTGCAGCGGGAAGAACTGTCTTCTATTGAGGAAGCGCATGCTTATGCTAGGCTGCTTGAGCTGCATGATTTAACACAGGAGGCACTCGCACAGCGCTTAGGAAAAGGGCAGTCTACAATCGCGAATAAGCTTCGGTTATTAAAGCTGCCTCAGCCGGTCCAAGAGGCGATTATGGAGAAGAAAATCACCGAGCGCCATGCCAGAGCACTGATTCCGCTGAAACAGCCTGAGCTCCAAGTCACACTGCTCACAGAGATTATTGAGAAAAGTTTAAATGTAAAGCAGACGGAAGACCGCGTGGTGAAAATGCTGGAGCAAGGCCAGAGAAAGCCAAAGCCGAGACGCAAAGCATTCAGCAGAGATACAAGAATTGCGATGAACACGATTCGCCAGTCACTATCAATGGTGGAAGACAGCGGTGTAAAATTGAATACGGAAGAAGAAGAATTTGAAGAATATATTCAATTAACGATCCGCATACCAAAATAGAAGCTCTCCTGAAAAGCAGGAGAGCTTTTTATATTTTTAATAAAAGGTAATCACTTACTTTTAGTGAATATTATTATATTAGAATTCTTTTCTTTGAGCTTGTGGATAAACTCTTCAGATTTTTGCGGTGAAATCACTGCATGTCCCCATCCCCCCTGATAATATATCGTGATGGCATGGCGAGAGCCGATCAGACGAAAACCTGACCACAGCTTCTTTTTTTGAACCACTTTTTCGATTTTTTCGTAAGGAATTTGATGTTTGATCAGTCCGGCTTTAATGATCAGGTGGTGCTCCTTCAATACATATTTCAGGTCAATAAAGCTCCAAATGATGAGTCCATTTAAAAGAGTCAGCAGAATAAAAATGATCCAGCCGGAAACTCTCATATTTCCCAGCACAAAAGGAACAATGGCATCTGCTTGTATCAGTAATATGAGAAACACAATCATCAGCGTAACGGGTACATCTCTCTTCGTTTGATAAATCATTTTCTCACCATCCTGTTTCCACGTTCTGTACTGTGACTTCTTCTTTTTTTCTTTAAGAAATTCCTTTTTTAAGTCAAAAAAACATAGAAATTGCAGAATTTATAAGAGAAAGCATAAAGCGTGCTTGAATTTTCAATTATTTCCCTTCTGATTCGGAACAAAATGATGAAAAAAATGAAACGCTTTAATCTTTTTTTGATAGAATAGAAGCAAGATAGTACATGTTCATGTGAAAGTAGGTGACATCGTGGGAAAAATCATAGCAATTACGAACCAAAAAGGCGGGGTCGGCAAAACAACGACGTCTGTCAACCTTGGGGCATGTTTGGCTTACATAGGGAAAAGGGTTCTGCTGGTAGATATTGATCCGCAGGGAAATGCGACAAGCGGATTAGGGATTGAAAAAGCCGATGTAGAGCAGTGTGTGTACGATATTTTAGTAGATGATGCAGATGTAATAGATATTATTAAAGCAACGACAGTAGAGAACTTGGATGTGATTCCTGCGACGATTCAGCTTGCTGGGGCTGAGATCGAGCTGGTTCCTACAATATCAAGAGAAGTGAGATTGAAGAGAGCGCTTGAAGCAGTAAAGCAAAATTATGATTATATTATCATTGATTGTCCGCCGTCATTGGGCTTGCTGACGATTAACGCCCTTACTGCCTCGGATTCCGTTGTGATTCCTGTACAGTGTGAATATTATGCCTTGGAGGGTCTCAGCCAATTATTAAATACAGTACGTCTTGTGCAAAAGCATTTGAATACTGATTTAATGATTGAAGGTGTATTGCTGACAATGCTTGATGCACGGACAAACCTTGGCATTCAAGTGATTGAAGAGGTTAAAAAGTATTTTAGGGATAAAGTATATAAGACAGTTATTCCGCGTAATGTCCGTCTGAGTGAGGCACCGAGTCACGGAAAACCCATCATTTTATACGATCCGCGGTCAAGAGGTGCGGAAGTATATTTAGATTTAGCAAAGGAAGTGGCTGCGAATGGCTAAAGGCCTTGGAAAAGGGATTAATGCGTTATTTAATCAGGTGGATTTGTCTGAAGAGACAGTTGAAGAAATTAAAATTGCCGATTTACGCCCTAATCCTTATCAGCCAAGAAAACACTTTGATGACGAGGCATTAGCTGAACTAAAAGAATCTGTGCTGCAGCATGGCATTCTTCAGCCGCTTATCGTCAGAAAATCTTTAAAAGGCTATGATATTGTTGCGGGTGAACGGCGTTTTCGAGCGGCAAAGCTGGCAGGTTTAGATACAGTGCCGGCCATTGTCCGTGAATTATCAGAGGCGTTAATGAGGGAAATTGCTTTATTAGAAAACCTTCAGCGTGAAGATTTATCTCCGCTTGAAGAGGCTCAGGCATATGACTCCTTGCTGAAACACTTAGATCTCACGCAAGAACAGCTTGCCAAACGTCTTGGGAAAAGCAGACCGCATATTGCGAATCATTTAAGACTGCTGACACTGCCAGAAAATATTCAGCAGCTTATTGCCGAAGGTACGCTTTCTATGGGACATGGACGCACGCTTCTTGGCTTAAAAAACAAAAATAAGCTTGAACCGCTTGTACAAAAAGTCATTGCGGAGCAGCTTAATGTTCGCCAGCTTGAGCAGCTGATTCAGCAGTTAAATCAAAATGTTCCACGTGAAACAAAGAAAAAAGAACCTGTGAAAGACGCGGTTCTAAAAGAACGGGAATCCTATCTCCAAAATTATTTTGGAACAACAGTTAATATTAAAAGACAGAAGAAAAAAGGCAAAATCGAAATTGAATTTTTCTCTAATGAAGACCTTGATCGGATTTTAGAGCTTTTGTCTGAACGAGAATCATAAATGAAAAAACCATCTTTCAAACGAAGATGGTTTTTGTTTTATATGCGCCCAGTGAGCCTTTGCAGCGGGTTAATGCGTTCTTGCCTCCACTCTGTCCGATCTGTTAAACTCAAACCTTCCGCTAGAACATTTGCCATATTCATGACCAAGTTGAGTCTAGTGTTTTGTAATACAAAATATTCCATGAAACCGCTCACATTCACGATTCCGTTAATATGAAGATCTCCCACTTCAGGAAGGTCTTTTTGTACACCGGCTCCGGGCTTTAATGGCCCGTCCCCGATTTGAAATGAACCCACACTCTTAACGCGGCCTAAGCATGCATCGACTGCTATAACAAATGGGTTTTTATGTAATTTATGAATGTCATTGATTTTATCCTTCATGTTCACAGCATGGACGGGGTCAGATAAGGTTCCGTAGACATGGAATCTGGTGAGCTGCATCTGTTTGAGTTTCATTCCTACGAGCGGGCCTAATGAGTCACCGGTTGAACGGTCTGTTCCGATACAAACCACGACAATTGGTTTGCCGGCAGCTTTACGTAAGGATGAAGAAAGGATGGTTTGGATTTGTTTTGCCGCTGCAGCATCTGTATGTGAAACATATTGCTTTACTCGTTCCTGAGAGGAAAAAAGCCCGCCTTTTCGATTCATGGGTTTCACTTCCTTGTTATAGTAGGTAACGGAATTGCTATGGTGTGTGTGTAGTTATGTAAGGTTGTTTACAGTATATCCAGCAGTATGATTTTTTATGCTTTGTGTATGGCACCGGAGATTTTAAAAAAAGTAGAGGGCATGATATGAATGGTTAGTGGGTGAATTACAAGTATTGTCCCCCATTGCCTCGATCATGATCAAGCAATGGTCTGCTTATGAAACACTTGAATAGGTAGGAATGGTTAGAAAAAAGTGAAGAGTGAAGTTCACTTCTTCATTCCGCGCGGACAAACAAATAAATATCTCTTTTTAGACTGCCTCCATTAGCAGTCTTTTTTTATGTGTATTTCGTATGATAATTCCACCTTGTATTTAAATGTCTATGAAAATATGGCATGTTTGCTTTCTTTTATTTATATAGTAACAATAACGGGAACAAGCTGAACTTTGTCTATGAGGTGATAGTGTTGTGGAGAGCCGGAATGAAGTGGATGCTGCTCATATTAGGGAGCCTGATCGGGGCCGGATATGCGAGCGGTCAGGAGATATGGCAGTTTTTTGGGGCGGAAAGCGGACTTGCTATTGTGCTGTTTACAATTATGTTCATTTTCTCGTCTTATATTGTGATGAAAATCAGTTTTAAAGTTCAATCCACTCATTTTCTGCCGGTTCTGGAGCATTTAATGGGGCCATGGCTGGCGAAAATTTATGATGTCCTCATCATTTTTTATTTGTTTTCGACGACTATGGTGATGATTGCCGGAGGCGGTGTGACCCTGCAAATGTACAAGCTTCCTTTCTGGTGGGGAATCGCGCTGATTTGCATCGTGACAGTGTGTTTGTTTTTGTGGGATGTGAAAGGAATATTATCTATAAATAGTATTTTGATTCCTGTGTTAGTAGCGGGGCTTTTATATGCGTTGATCTCCTTTCAGAGCACACATCACCATACGTGGACGATTGATTTGTCTCAGCAGTATAACTGGCCTGCGAGCATTACGTTTACCTCTTTAAACATCCTTTCAGTTGTTGCGATTTTATCCTCTGTTGGGAAAGAGATGAAAGGGCTCGGAGAAGCAAAAATCGCAAGTGTGGCAAGCGGTCTTATTTTTGGCGTGATCTCATTTGTTTATAATGAAACGTTGGTGGAGCTGGCGGGCTCCCTTTCTCAGTTTGAAATACCGCTGTTTGCCGTTCTGGAGGGTGCGCCTTATTTCCTTTTTTTATGTATGACGGCGGTGCTGTGCCTGGCGATTTACACGACGACGGTAGCTGGTTTGCTGGGGCTGTCCAGCCGGCTGATGGCGTTTATTCATATGCCTAGATGGATGATTGTGTTGATTTTGTTAGTGTTAATGGTACCTTTTACTTCTTTCGGATTTTCTGATTTGATCGCGTTCTTGTATCCGATATATGGGATGCTCAATTTGTATTTGTTAGTTTGTCTGCTCTTATATCCTATTTTGAGTAAATGGAAATAAGAGGATGGATTTCTTTTCGGGTATCTTGATTGCTCTTATGATCAGTTTTTTTGTACAATAGATACAGCAGTTTAGGAAAAGAGGTGAAGGGTCTTGGCGGATAAAGACTTTGGCCTGAATGATATCGTAGAAATGAAAAAACCGCATCCATGCGGAGCGAACAGCTGGAAAATTATACGCATGGGAATGGATATTCGAATTAAGTGTGAGGGATGCTCTCACAGTGTTATGATTCCGAGAAGAGAATTTGAAAGAAAACTAAAAAAAGTACTAGTCAAGCATGAGGAGCCTACTTCATAAATAGGCCGACACTCATGCTTTTTCATATAGAAGGTAAGGAGTAGACGGCGATGAGCAAAGTGCATCAGTCGGCATGTCCGCTGAATTGTTGGGACAGCTGCGGCTTTTTGGTGACTGTTGATGATGGAAAGGTAACAAAAGTGGACGGAGATCCCAACCATCCGATTACGGAAGGCAAAATCTGCGGCCGCGGCAGAATGCTTGAGACAAAAACAAACTCGCCTGATCGGCTTCGCTATCCAATGAAAAAACAAAATGGCGAGTTTGTGCGGATTTCTTGGGAGCAGGCACTTGATGAAATTGCCGACAAACTTCGGGAAATCAAGGAAACGTCGGAGACGACTGCTGTTTTGCACAGCCATGATTATGCGAATAACGGTCTGTTAAAAGCGCTTGATCAGCGTTTTTTTAATGGATATGGCGGCGTGACTGAAATCGTCGGAAGCATATGCTGGGGCTCCGGCATCGAGGCGCAAAGCTGGGATTTTGGCCGTTCGTACGGGCACGGCCCGCTTGATATTTACAACAGCAAGCATGTTGTTGTGTGGGGAAGAAATGTATCAAGAACAAATATGCACTTATACCATCACTTGCAGCAGGTGAAAAAGAAGGGCGCCACGATTACGGTGATTGATCCGATATTCAATCCGACTGCCAAGCTTGCCGACCGCTATATCTCTGTAAAGCCTGGAATGGACGGCTGGCTTGCGGCAGCCGTTTTGAAGGTTCTGATTGAGACGGGAAGAACGGATGAAACGTTTATTTCTGAGCATTCTGTCGGTTTTGATGATGTGAAAGAGCTTTTGAAGACCGTTTCTCTGGAAGAGTTTATTGTGAAAACAGAAACTTCTATGGAGGAGCTGGAGTATTTGGCTGGTTTGTATGCTGATGGTCCGGTGTCTACTTTTATGGGGCTTGGCATGCAGCGATATAAAAACGGCGGGGAAACGATTCGATGGATTGATGCACTTGTTGCGGCAAGCGGAAATGTCGGAATTAAGGGCGGCGGCGCGAATTTCGGAAATGTCCAGATTGGTGAGAGCTTTGCAAAAACAAAGCTGACGCTGCCGGAATTAAAAACAACATCCCGTTCTTTTTCAATGATGACACAGGCTGAAGAAGTGTTGACCGCTGCTGATCCTGCGATTGAGATGATTATTGTGACGTGCGGAAATCCGCTGACTCAGGTGCCGAATACAAATAAGGTGAGACAAGCTTTTGAAAAGGTTCCAATGACGGTCGCGATTGATTCCATTATGACGGATACCGCAAAGCTGTGTGATTATGTTTTGCCGACTGCCACTGTTTTTGAAGAAGAAGATATCTACTATTCCAGTATGTATCATCATTATGTTCAGTACGGGAAGAAGCTTGTGGAGCCGCAGGGTGAAGCGAAGTCGGACAGCTGGATCTGGTCAGAGCTTGCAAAACGTCTTGGGTTTGGCGAGCTGTTTGAATACAGCACTCAAGAATTTTTAGAGATGGGGCTTTCTTCATTGGAAGCAGAGGATGTGACACTTGAGCGTTTAAAAGAAAAAGGCCACCTCCCTCTTCCAGTAAAACAGGTGCCGTGGAATGATTATCAGTTTTTGACGCCGAGTGGAAAATTTGAATTTACTTCGTCGCTAGCTGAGCAAAAAGGATTTAGCGGCTCGCTTCAATTAAATGTGCCCGAAGAATCTGTTTTCCATAATGAGGAGTTAGCTGGAAAGTACCCTTATACGCTCTTATCCATTCATCCGCAGCGTTCCAATCATTCACAGCATGTGCCGTTTATTGAAAAGCTTCAGCACGTTCAGGTCGATATTTCTCCAGATATAGCGGCTGAGCAGGATCTTCAGGATGGAGACGAAGTTGTTATCTTTAATGACCGCGGACGCTTGAAGGGCAAGGTGAAAGTGATGAAGCAGGCTCATGCGAAGACGATTAATATAGATGAAGGCATGTGGGCGGCTTTTGGAGGGTCAGTCAATGCACTGACAAATGATACAAATTCTGATAATGGAATGGGAAGTACGCTTTTTGACTGTTTAGTAGGCTTGAAAAAAGCATAATCAAAGGGATTGGCAGGCTGAAAATGCTTTTTTGTCAGCTTGTCTTTTCCAGTGAACCTCCTTATAATTGCTCTAGGTTCAAAATACGTTCATACAATGACGGTTTTATATAGAGGAGATGAAAGAATGGCTTTAACAGCTGGAATTGTTGGTTTGCCGAACGTCGGAAAATCAACACTATTTAACGCAATTACACAGGCCGGTGCCGAATCAGCCAACTACCCGTTCTGTACAATTGATCCGAACGTGGGAATTGTAGAGGTACCGGATGATCGTCTGCAAAAGCTGACTGAGCTGGTCAACCCGAAGAAGACTGTGCCGACTGCTTTTGAATTCACTGATATTGCAGGGATTGTAAAGGGCGCATCTAAAGGAGAAGGACTCGGCAACAAGTTCCTATCTCATATTCGCCAAGTTGACGCGATTTGCCACGTTGTCCGTGCTTTTTCCGATGACAACATTACACACGTTTCCGGAAAGGTTGATCCGATTGATGACATTGAAACGATCAACCTTGAGCTGATCCTCGCTGATATGGAAACGGTTGAAAAGCGGATTACACGCGTCAGCAAGCTTGCGAAGCAAAAAGATAAAGACGCTGTATTTGAGTTTGAGATTTTATCTAAACTGAAAGAAGCGTTTGAGAGTGAAAAGCCTGCTCGATCTGTAGAATTCACTGAAGAGCAGCAAAAGCTTGTGAAGCAGCTCCATTTACTGACTTCGAAGCCTATTTTGTACGTGGCCAACGTAAGTGAAGATGAAGTTGCTGATCCATCTGGCAATGAAAATGTAGCGAAGATTCGCGAGTACGCTGCCGGCGAAAACGCAGAAGTTATCGTTGTTTGTGCAAAAATCGAATCTGAAATCGCTGAGCTTGAAGGCGAAGAAAAGCAAATGTTCTTGGAAGAGCTGGGCATTCAAGAATCAGGTCTTGATCAGCTGATCAAAGCGTCTTACTCTCTTCTCGGCCTCGCAACATATTTCACAGCCGGAGAACAGGAAGTCAGAGCTTGGACATTCAAAAAAGGCATGAAAGCCCCTGAGTGTGCAGGAATTATTCATAGTGACTTTGAGCGGGGTTTCATTCGTGCTGAGACAGTTGCTTATGAGGATCTTCTTGCGGGCGGCGGCATGGCAGGAGCTAAAGAGGCAGGAAAAGTCCGTCTTGAAGGAAAAGAGTATGTGGTTAAAGACGGAGATGTTATTCATTTCCGATTTAATGTATAGGATGCAGTTGTAAAGGAACAAGAGCTTTGGTATAATATAAAATTGTGAGTAATAGAATTATTGCTCCTTGCCCATTATGGGCCGCTTAGTCCAAAAGGAGGTGCAAACAGATGAGAAAGTACGAAGTTATGTACATTATCCGCCCAAACATTGACGATGAGTCTAAAAAAGCAGTTATCGAGCGTTTCAACAACGTTCTGACTTCTAACGGTGCGGAGATCACTGGAACAAAGGATTGGGGTAAACGTCGTCTTGCTTACGAAATCAACGATTTCCGCGACGGTTTCTACCAAATCGTAAACGTTCAATCTGACGCTGCGGCAGTTCAAGAATTTGACCGTCTAGCTAAGATCAGTGACGATATCATTCGCCACATTGTTGTTAAAGAAGAAGAATAAGCAATTTTGAAATATATAATGGTAAAAGGTGGTCTTTCTTATGCTTAACCGAGTTGTATTAGTCGGAAGACTGACAAAAGACCCAGAGCTTCGTTATACGCCAAACGGTGCGGCTGTTGCTACGTTTACTCTTGCTGTGAATCGTACATTTACGAACCAGTCCGGAGAACGTGAGGCCGATTTCATTAATTGTGTCACTTGGAGAAGACAAGCCGAAAACGTTGCAAACTTCTTGAAAAAAGGAAGCCTTGCAGGCGTAGATGGCCGTTTACAAACAAGAAACTATGAAAACCAGCAAGGACAGCGTGTCTTCGTGACAGAGGTCCAAGCTGAAAGTGTTCAATTTCTTGAGCCGAAAAACGGCGGCGGTTCTGGTTCAGGTGGATACAACGAAGGAAACAGCGGCGGAGGCCAGTACTTTGGCGGAGGCCAAAATGATAATCCATTTGGGGGAAATCAAAACAACCAGAGACGCAATCAGGGGAACAGCTTTAATGATGACCCATTTGCCAACGACGGCAAACCGATTGACATCTCGGATGATGATCTTCCATTCTAATGTGATTATCGCCTAAAATGAAAAAGAAAGGAGGGAAATGACAATGGCAGGAGGACGCAGAGGCGGTCGTGCGAAACGCCGTAAAGTGTGTTATTTCACTTCTAACGGTATCACGCACATCGACTACAAAGATGTAGATCTTCTTAAAAAGTTTGTTTCTGAGCGCGGTAAAATTTTACCACGTCGTGTAACTGGAACAAACGCTAAATACCAACGTAAATTGACTGCAGCGATCAAACGCGCACGTCAAATGGCTTTACTTCCATACGTAAGCGGTGAGTAAGCTGATGCGTAAAGAGCAAGGACCTTCGGGTTCTTGCTCTTTTTTATAGGGGGGAGGATGAAACATGAAGTTGATTTCATGGAATGTAAACGGCCTGCGGGCTGTGATGAGAAAAATGGATTTCCTCTCTTATTTGAAAGAAGAGGATGCAGATATTATATGTCTTCAGGAAACGAAGATACAGGACGGCCAGGTTGATCTCCAGCCTGAAGGCTATCATGTGTACTGGAATTATGCAGTGAAAAAAGGATATTCCGGCACAGCTGTTTTTTCTAAGCAAGAACCGCTGCAGGTCATCTACGGTATCGGAGTAGAAGAGCATGACCAAGAAGGCAGAGTGATTACGCTGGAATTTGAAAACGTGTTTGTGATGACTGTTTACACGCCCAATTCCAGAAGGGGATTAGAGCGGATTGATTACCGCATGCAATGGGAAGAGGCTTTATTGTCTTATATTCTTGAATTGGATCAGAAAAAACCAGTGATTTTATGCGGTGATTTGAATGTAGCTCATCAGGAGATTGATTTGAAAAATCCAAAGGCGAACCGGAATAACGCTGGATTTTCAGATCAAGAAAGAGGGGCATTCACTCGTTTCTTAGAAGCTGGCTTTGTTGACTCTTTCCGTCATGTTTATCCTGATCTTGAAGGCGCTTATTCCTGGTGGTCGTATCGTGCCGGCGCCCGGGACAGAAATATCGGATGGCGGATTGATTATTTTGTTGTTTCTGAAAGCCTTAAGGAACAGATTGAAGATGCCAGTATATCAGCGGACGTCATGGGTTCCGACCATTGTCCTGTTGAACTTATCATCAATATATGATGAGATAGCAGTAAGGATTTTACACTTACTGCTTTTTTTATATGAAAAGGAGAAAGAGATGGCAAATATAAAAGAGATCGCAAGACTGGCAAATGTATCTGTTTCGACTGTCTCGCGTGTATTGAATCATCATCCGTATGTATCTGAAGAAAAGAGAAAGCTTGTTCATCAAGTCATGAAGGAATTGGATTATACACCAAATCGCGCAATCGATCTCATTCGCGGGAAAACCCATACAGTCGGTGTGATTCTGCCTTATAGCGATCATCCCTGCTTTGATAAAATCGTTAACGGAATCACCAAGGCGGCTTTTCAGCATGAGTATGCAACGACCCTTCTCCCCACCAATTATAACCCCGATATTGAAATCAAATATTTAGAGCTGTTAAGAACGAAGAAAATAGACGGTCTCATCATTACTCCCGCGCCAATCATTGGGACAGCATTTTAGCTTATCAGGAATATGGGCCGATCATCGCTTGTGAGGATACCGGAGACATTGATGTCCCTTGTGCTTTTAATGACAGAAAAGCTGCTTATGTAGAGAGCTTTCGCTATTTAAAGAGCCGCGGACATGAGAATATTGCTTTTACGTGTGTCAGAGAAGCTGATAGGAGCCCGAGCACGGCTGATAAAGCTGCGGCCTATAAAGCTGTCTGCGGAAGGTTGGAAGACCGCCATATGCTGTCCGGATGCAACGATATGAATGATGGTGAGCTGGCAGCCGAACATTTTTATATGAGCGGGCGGGTTCCGACTGCTATTTATGCAAATAGTGATGAAGTGGCAGCTGGAATTCATCTATTTGCCAAAAAGAATAATTGGGATGTTGAAATCATAGGCGAGGGGAATACTTCTATCAGCCGTGTTCTTGGTTTTCCGTCGCTTGATTTGAACCTTGAGCAGCTCGGCATCGCAGCATTTTCTCTATTTTTGCAGGATGAACCCGCTGATATCAAAATTCAGCATAAATTTAAGAAAAAAGCTTGAACTGAAATGCATTTCATACCTTATAACTTCATTGAAGGCGAAGGAGGAGGAAGAAATGCAGATTGAACATACAGCGGTCTGGGTCAATGATTTAGAGCGAATGAAATCTTTTTATGAAACGTATTTTAATGGCGAAGCGAATGATTTGTATCATAATGAGAAAAAAGATTTTAAGTCTTATTTTATTACGTTTGATTCCGGAGCAAGGCTGGAAATTATGAAAAAAGGGAATGTGACCGATCCGCCCTCACAAACAATGATAGGCTGGGCACATATTGCCTTTTCCGTTGGGAGCCGGGAGAAAGTTGACGAACTGACTAATCGATTGAAGGCGGATGGTTTCGCAGTAGTAAACGGCCCGAGGACAACAGGAGACGGCTACTATGAAAGTGTGATTGAGGATGATGAAGGAAATTTGATCGAGATTACAATCTGACATGGAGTGACTTAAATGCTGAGGACAGAAAAAGAAAAAATGGCAGCCGGAGAATTATACAATTCGGCAGATCAGCAACTATCACTAGAACGCAAACAAGCGAGACAGCTGATTAGACAATATAACGAAACACCGGAAGATGATGCAGTGCGGACGGAGATTTTGAAGGAGCTGCTCGGTTCGGTTGGGGATCAAGTCACGATTTTGCCGACATTTCGCTGTGATTATGGCTATCACATTCATATCGGAGATCATACATTTGTTAATTTTGACTGTGTCATTTTAGATGTGTGTGAGGTGCGTATCGGCCGTCATTGTTTGATTGCGCCAGGTGTACATATCTACACGGCCGGTCATCCTCTTGATCCGATCGAAAGGAAATCCGGGAAGGAGTTCGGTAAGCCTGTGACAATTGGAGATCAAGTTTGGATTGGAGGCCGGGCGGTGATTAACCCGGGAGTGACAATCGGTGATAACGCAGTGATTGCGTCTGGATCTGTTGTCACTAAGGATGTACCCGCTAATAGTGTTGTAGGCGGAAACCCCGCGAGGATTTTGAAGCAATTGTAATGAGATCAGTGCGGCAGATCCGCACTGACTTTTTTAAATCTGTTTCGCATTCGTATTAGGACCGAAGAAGATTAACAGCAAGGAGCATGCGAGCCAGCAGCCCCCAATAAATAAGAAGACGCTGATATAGCCGAGCTGAACGGCAATAAATCCGACAAGCAATGAGCCAAAAATGTTTGAAAAACGGCCAAGACCATAGGCTAAACCGCTGCCAGACGAGCGGTATTCAGTCGGATAAGGTTCAGATGTATAGGCATATAAGTTCGAGGTAAAGACCCGTTCTGTGATATTCACGATAAAACCAAATACAATGATCATGATGGGAATAAAAGTCATACCATATAAGAGCCCGGCGATGGCCGTCAGAAACGCACTCGCAGCTAAAATCCATTTTCTTTGAAATCTTTCAGAAATCATGGAGCCGAGCAGTGCGCCAAGCGGAGCGCCGACGGAATGCAATACGTTATACCACAATGTATTTTCCATGGTGACGCCATTGCTTTTTAGCAGGCTTGGAACCCATGAGGCAAATCCGTAAAATCCAAACGTTTCAAAAATCCATACAGCAGATAATATGATGGTGATTTTGAGGTTTCTGCCTTTCAATAAGCCTGCGTAACCTGCATGCTGCTTAACAGTTTCACTTACTTTAGGCTGGGATGCTGCCGGAAGCGGGCCTTTGTCCTTTTCAACCTGTGCCTCAATTCGGTTGAGGATCGCATCGGCTTTCGCATATTCCCCGCGATTTTCGTGCCAGCGAGGCGACTCTTCCAGCCGTCGAATAAAGAAAAAATAAATAAGGCCGACGGCACCCCATACAAATACTAGCCTCCATCCCCATGAACCAAGAGGAATGACAAAGGCAGACACAATGTTGGTGATCGGAACCCCGATCAATCCAATCATGGCACAAAAAGAAATATATTTTCCACGAACACTTGAAGGGAAAAATTCCGCCAAATAGCTATTCGTAATGACCATGGCGGCTGCAACGCCAAATCCGGTGAGAAAACGGAATGTCATTAAAGATGGAATGTCCCATGCCGCAGCATTGCATAGCGATGCGATTGAGAAAACAAAGACAAATAGATTTAAGGCTTTTTTGCGGCCGATTCGATCGGACAGCCGTCCGCCCAGTGAAGCGCCTAAAAACATGCCTAAAAACGAAGCAGCCGTTACGTTAGCAATAGTTGAAAGCGGGATGCCCCAATGCTCGATCAGTGCCGGCGCTACATTGCTGAGGGTAAATAAATCTGCGAGATCAAAGAAATAAACAATGCCGAGAGCGGTTAACACTTGGAAATGAACGCGTGAAATCGGAAGGCGGTCTAAACGATTCGCTGCGTTTGAGAAAGGATGTGTATTCTTTTGTTTGAAGATCGTATTCATAAAAAACCCCCTTTTGAGTAGTAAGAAAAGACTGAAAATTTCCCTCTTGGGACTATTATAAGTATCTTGGTTCATTGGCAACAGAGTTCAAATCACTAGATGGAAGAACTAAATTCACACTTTATATTTTCATTTTGCTTAAAAGATTTCCAAAACAGTAGATTCATAGACCAATTTATGCAAATATATAGTAATATTCTCATTGAAAGGAAGAGACATAGAAGGAATGAATTCATTTATCCGTCCTATAGAAGGAAACAATACGTTGTGGAGATATTTTTTCGCTTTTTTGGTGATGGTAGGGTTATATGTATTCGGGAATATAGCTTACCTTTTCGCGATACTGTTCACGGTTATTGTGAATCACAATATCACGTTTGATTTGGATGAAGCTGTGCTGAGTGATCCCCTCGTAGATCTTTATTTGTCCCATGTGATTTATTTATTCGCCATTCCGGGAGTTTGGCTGGCTGTGCGCTTTATTTTGAAGCGGCCTTTCCGAACTGTGATTACACCAAATTCAAAGATGAATTGGCGGAGAATTTCCTTTGGTTTTATTGCTTATTTCTTGCTGATGATCGCCGTACAATTGATTGATTTTGTGATTCATCCAGACAATTATTCAATGCAAGCCTTTGATGCATCACGATTTATCTGGCTGCTAGCGGCTGCCCTCATTTTGGTTCCGATTCAGACATCAGCTGAGGAACTGTTTTTCAGGGGATTTTTGCTTCAAGCTTTCGGGAGATTGACGAAAAATCCTCTATTTTTGACACTGATTGTCGGAGGATTGTTTGGCGTATTGCATTTTGCTAATCCAGAAATGAACAACGGTGCTGTCTGGGCAGGAATTGAGTATTTAACATTTGGTTTTGTGTGGACCTATTACACGATTAAAACAGGAAGCATCGAAATATCACTTGGCGCCCATGCCGCGAATAATATGTTTTTGTGTATGTTTATTACAGAAAAAAACAGTGTGTATGGAGGAATTCCTTCTCTCTTTACGGTTACGCGGGGGAACCCGATGTGGGAGGCTTTCTTTACGATAGCGGTCAATCTTGTGTTTGCGGGGATCGCTTTATGGTACCATAAGAAATCAAAAAGTAAGCAGCAAGGGTCTTAATCCCTGCTGCTTATTAACGTGTGGATCGCTTCTTCAATATTTGTTGTCGGCTGCTGGCAGGCGAAGTTTTCACAAATATACACGGTTGTTTTGCCATCTATGATGCGGTAGTCTGCCGCGAATGGCGCAATGTCTTTGCATTGATCAGGATGCTCTGCTACCAGAATGGAGTCGTTAGGCTTAAAGGCTTTTTGGAGCTCTGTTATGATTTGTTTTCTGGCTGGATCGTCTGCGCTGCCAAAAATAACGATTTCTTTCTTAGGCATCAGATGTCTTAACACACTTTGCATAAAGAAAGCATGGCCGCTCGGATACGCGTCGATGTCTGGCTTGAACACGGAAAACATCGTTTCTGCTTTTTCAATTAGTGATAAGTCGCCTGTGACTTGCCCGAGACGCAGCAGCTGAACAGCTGCCACACTGTTTCCGGAAGGCACGGCGCCGTCGTACACTTCTTTTTCCCGTACGATTAAGGCTTCTGCATCGTGTCCGGTGAAGTAGAAGCCGCCATGCTCATCATCCCAAAATAAGCCGATCATATCGTCTGCCAGTTTCTTCGCTTTTTGTAAATAAGATAGATCAAACGAAGCTTCATAGAGATCCAGATAAGCCCATAGGAGAAAAGCGTAATCGTCGATAAAGCCTTTGTTTTTCACTTCGCCATCACGATATCGGACCATCACACGGCCGTCGATGATTAATTTGTTTTCAATAAATGTGATGGCGTCTTTCGCTAGGCTGAGATATTTCGGCTCCTGGTATACCTTTGCCGCTTTCGCAAGACCCGCGATCATCAGCGCGTTCCATGAGGTCAGCACTTTATCATCGATATGCGGATAGGTTCTTTCCTCGCGTATCTTCAAGAGCTGCTGTCTTGCGTCTTCGAGTTTGAGACTGAGCTCTTTTTCGGTTAACCCGGCATCCTCTTTGATTTGTTCCCACTTTGTGTGAATGAGGTTAGGAATATTTTTGCCTTCAAAGTTTCCTTCTTCAGTGATGTCATACACTTGGCAATACAGCGTTCCGAGATCGTCCCCGAGCGTTTTCAGAATCTCTTCCTTTGACCACACGTAGTACTTTCCTTCTTCTCCTTCTGTATCCGCGTCTAAAGCAGAGAAAAAGCTTCCGTCTTCATGAGTCATTTCCCTCTGAATGAACGTAATGATCTGCTCACAAATCTCTTTATAGCGGCTGTTTTGCGTGACCTGATAGGCTTCTATATAAGCAGTCAGCAGCAGCGCATTGTCGTACAGCATTTTTTCAAAGTGGGGAACGAGCCACTCGTCATCGGTCGAATAGCGGGCGAACCCATAGCAGATATGATCGTAAATGCCGCCATTCGCCATGCTGTCCAGCGTTTTCGTCACGTTGTATAAAGCGTTCTCCTGCCCCGTATTGTGATGATAACGAAGCAAATACATCAGCATATGGGGCATCGGAAATTTCGGTGCCTGCCCGAAACCGCCGTAGATCGTATCAAACCCGCTGGCAAGCTGCTGGAATGTCCGGTGAATCGCTGACTCGCTAAGGCCTTCGCCTGATTTGGCGGCTGTTTTGGTCTGCAAATGTTTAGCGGCGTTCTCCGCAATATCCTCGACATGCTCGCGGTCGTTCGCAAACGTCTCAGACAGATGCTCAAGCACATCAACAAAACCGGGACGATTGAATTTGCTCGTCTTTGGAAAATATGTACCCGCGTAAAACGGCTTTTGATCAGGCGTGATAAACACATTCAGCGGCCAGCCGCCCTGCCCGGTCATCAGCTGGCAGATTCTCATATAAACAGAATCCACATCCGGCCGCTCTTCCCGGTCGACTTTAATCGCTACAAACCGTTCATTGAGAAGACGTGCGATTTCTTCGTCTTCAAAGCTTTCGTGGGCCATAACATGGCACCAATGGCAAGTCGAATAACCGATGCTGACCAGAACCGGCTTGTTTTCGCGTTTTGCTTTTTCGAAGGCTTCTTCTCCCCACGGGAACCAGTCCACAGGGTTGTGGGCGTGTTGGAGTAAATATGGGGACTTCTCAGCGATTAATCTATTGGGTTTATTGTTAGTGGGCATGGGATCACCTTCTTTCTATGTTTTTTTAAGTATTCTCTTTCCTCTATTTAATATACCAGAAGTTAAGGCTCGTCATCATTTGTCTGTGAGGTATTCCATAATGAAAACCAAGGGCTATAAACCCTTGATAGATCCATTATTTCACCTTTGAACTATAAAGATGGGTCTTCAATCGTAATTCTTTAACAAGATTGCTGAATTATGTCCGCCGAAACCAAAAGAATTTGAAAGCCCATATTTCAATGGAAGGTGTCTCGCTTCTGATACAACATCTAAGTTGCAATCTGGATCTTGCTTCTCTACATTAATAGTTGGCGGAATCATTCCTCGTCTCAAACTTTCCACTAAAGCAATTGCTTCTACTCCGCCAGCAGCACCAAGCATGTGCCCAGTCATTGACTTGTTTGCAGTTGTTGGAATTTCACGTGAATGTTCACCAAATAATTTCTTAATAGCTAGAACTTCTGAACGATCACCTACTTGTGTACTGGTTGCATGAGCACTAATAACATCAATTTCACCTGTTGATATATTTGCACTTCTCAATGCTTTTTTCATGGCTAAGTAGGCACCCTTACCTTCTGGGTGTGATGCTACCATATGATGAGCATCTGAACTAGCTCCGTACCCCACTACTTCACATAATATCGGCGCATCTCTAAGAATAGCGTTTTCTAATGATTCTAATACTAAGATACCTGCGCCTTCACTCATAACAAAGCCATCTCTATCTGTATCGAATGGACGGCTGGCTCGACTTGGCTCTTGGTTTCTTGTAGATAATGCATGGGCGTTTCCAAAACTAGCCAAAGATAACTGTGTGATTGCAGCTTCTGCTCCACCGGCAAATATAATATCTGCTTCATCATTTCGGATAGCATTAAAAGCTTCACCAATAGAGGTGTTCCCGATTGAACAGGCTGTGACTGGTGATAATGATGGTCCTTGTGCTCCTAATTTTATGCTTATTTGAGCTGCAGCTGCATTTGAAATCATCATTGGCACAAGGCTAGGGCTTACTCTCGCGGGACCTCGTTTATTTAATACATTCACATTATCAACAAGCGATTGTATGCCTCCGATTCCTGAACCAACATATACCCCTAAACGTTCAAGATCAACATTATCTAACTGTAATTGTGAATGTTCTAATGCTTGTTCGGCTGCTGCTAAGGCAAACTGACTAAAACGATCTAATCGTTTTGCTTCTTTTCTCCCCAATATTTCATCTGCATCGAAATCACGAACGATTCCAGCTATCTTTGTTTTATAATCAGCAGTATCAAAAGAATCAATTAGAGATATTCCCGAGTGTCCTTTAACTAGTTGATTCCAAAAGCTATTCACATCATTTCCTAGAGGAGAAATAACTCCCATTCCAGTAATGACAACTCTTTTCATGATAATTCCCTCCTTGTTTTTATTAACTTTAGCTATTGTGTTATCCTATTACAAGTTGTTGTTTATCCTAGTATAATTAATACTATTTTAAAGGGAGATCTTAATGAAACCTGAAACAAGACTTCAAGCTTTATCGGAATTTTTAAAGAACCAACGTTCGAAAATTACTCCCCAAATGGTTGGTTTACCTGTAGGAACCCGCAGAAGAACACCAGGACTAAGAAGAGAAGAAGTGGCTCAACTAGCCGGTGTAAGTCTTACTTGGTATACATGGTTAGAACAAGGAAGAGATATAAAAGTATCTACTTCGGTATTAGATGCTATTTCTCGAGCATTACAATTAAATAACGATGAAAGGAGATATTTGTATGCTCTAGCGTTAGAGGAAGGGGTGAAACAACCCTTTATAAATGAGAAAGAGAAGGAAATCAGTCCGGCTTTAGTAAAAATTTTGCAGGAACTTCGTTATTGCCCAACGATTATATCAGATAGAAGAAGTCAGATTGTTGGGTGGAATCAAGCAGCAGCTAATGTATTTTTGGATTTTGAACAAATCAATCCGGCAGAAAGGAATATAATACGCTTACTATTCGCAAGAAAGGAATTTAAAAGTTTAGCAGTGAATTGGGAGCATTTTGTTAGAGGATATATCGCAATATTTAGAACGTATTATGGACAGTATGTGGCTGATGACTGGTATGAGCAATTTATACAAGAAATGGAACAGGCATATCCTGAGTTCCGTAAAATTTGGAATGAAAATGAGATTAGCTCTGCTCCTGAAGTATTAATTGAGTTTCGTCATGCTAAGGCAGGTAAAATGTTGTTTAATCTGACTTCATTACAAGTGCATGGGGATACTGATTTAAGATGCAGCGTCTATACTCCAGTTGAGAATACTGAAACTGAGCTTAAGTTAAAACGGTTAATTGAAGGCTAGCTATCGTTTGGAGAGTAGAAGTTATTCAAGTAATACTTCCTTTACTTTGTTTAGACTGTAAATAAAAAAACAACTAGTATATAGTTCCCATTCGTTTATTGTATTTGGATGAAGTTGTTGTGTGCATCTAATATTTGAAAGATCCTATGCCACCAAAAACAAGTTATAACCCTGTTGTAGTAGTGATGGAGAAAATATTAAAAATAGAAAACCTCTATCTGGTTACACAAGCTTTTAGTGGGTTTTATAATTAATCAAAAAAAAATCGATTTATTTGCTTGCATTTATTTTAAAATCATGAGTATTATAAATACATCAAAAAAAATTGATTAAAGAAGGCGATATGAATGGTTGAGACGAAATCAGAACTACTTCAGAAATATGAACAAAAATTTAAGGCTCTTGCTGATCAGAAACGATTAGAGATCATGTATGAACTTTGTCAAAGGGGAAAAACCTGTGTTTGTGATCTGACTGAGATTTTTGAGGTGACACAATCTAAACTTTCTTATCATCTTAAAATTTTATTAGATGCCAACTTAATAACGAAAGAGACAAAGGGAACATGGAGCTATTATGATTTAAATGATGAGGAAGTAAATAGTTTATTATCAGAAGAGCTTTGTTGTGTATTTAGAAAAAAAGGTGAAGGAGATTGCTGCTAAAAAATTTTTAGTCATTAAATCAAATTTTTTTGATTAATATATAAGAGGGGGAATTAAAATGAAATACGTTCATGTAGGGGTAAATGTTGTCAGTTTGGAGAAATCGATCAATTTTTATGAAAAAGTTTTTGGAGTAAAGGCTGTAAAAGTAAAAACAGACTATGCAAAGTTTTTATTAGAGACTCCTGGACTGAACTTCACTTTAAATGTCGTAGATGAGGTGAAGGGAAATCAAGTGAATCATTTTGGATTCCAAGTAGATAGTTTGGAAGAAGTTTTGAAACACAAGGAAAGGCTTGAAAAAGAAGGTTTTTTTGCACGTGAAGAAATGGATACGACTTGTTGTTATGCAGTCCAAGATAAATTTTGGATTACTGATCCAGATGGAAACGAGTGGGAGTTTTTCTATACCAAATCGAACAGCGAGATTCAAAAACAAGATTCCTCCTCTTGTTGTGTAACACCTCCAAGCGATAGTAAAACGAACTCTTGCTGTTAATAAAAAGGTGAGGATAAGTAATGAAACGTTTATCATTTTTAGACCGTTATTTAACCATCTGGATTTTTCTTGCGATGGCATTGGGGATAGGATTAGGTTTTATATTTCCGGGCTTTGTTGACGGATTAAACAAATTACAAGTTGGAACTACATCTATCCCTTTAGCAATTGGATTAATATTAATGATGTATCCTCCACTAGCAAAGGTTCGCTATGAAGAAATCGGCCGGGTATTTAAAGATATTAAAGTATTAATTTTGTCTTTAGTGCAAAACTGGATCATTGGTCCGACTCTCATGTTTATTTTGGCTATCATCTTTTTGCCAGATAAACCGGAGTATATGATTGGACTTATTATGATTGGATTGGCTCGCTGTATTGCGATGGTTATTGTGTGGAATGACTTATCAAAAGGTGATACAGAATACGCGGCAGGATTAGTTGCTTTCAACTCAATTTTCCAAATGCTTTTTTTCTCAGTTTATGCTTACATTTTTGTAACAGTTATTCCGCAATGGTTAGGGATGGAAGGAGCAGTAGTGAATATTACGATGGCAGAAGTCGCAAAATCAGTATTCATTTACCTTGGAGTTCCTTTTATTGCAGGAATGGTGACACGTTATATTTTTGTAAAAGTGAAGGGGAAAGAATGGTATGAAAAAGTGTTCATTCCTAAAATTAGTCCAATTACGTTAATTGCTTTGCTATTTACAATTATCATCATGTTTTCCTTAAAAGGTGATGTAATTGTTAGCTTGCCGTTAGATGTTGTTCGAGTTGCGATTCCATTATTGATTTACTTTGTTTTAATGTTCTTTGTTTCCTTCTTTTTAGGAAAGAAAATCGGGGCAAACTACGCTGTAACCACTACTTTAGCTTTTACAGCAGGAAGCAATAACTTTGAATTAGCGATTGCTGTAGCTGTTGGTGTGTTTGGAATTCATTCGGGTGCAGCATTTGCCGCCGTAATTGGTCCGCTTGTAGAAGTGCCGGTCATGATAGCACTTGTTAAGGTTGCTTTATGGTTTCAACGAAAATACTTTCGAAGTCACTCGATGTAGAGGTGGAATATATGGAGAATAAAATTATTTACTTTTTATGTACAGGGAACTCTTGCCGAAGCCAAATGGCTGAAGGATGGGCTAAACAATATTTAGGTGATGAGTGGAAAGTATATAGCGCGGGGATAGAGGCACATGGATTAAATCCGAATGCTGTTAAAGCGATGAAAGAAGTTGGTATAGATATCTCTAATCAAACGTCAGATATCATCGACTCTGATATTCTGAACAATGCTGATTTAGTTGTTACGCTTTGTGGTGATGCTGCTGATAAATGCCCGATCACGCCTCCACATGTAAAACGTGAGCATTGGGGGTTTGATGATCCAGCAAAAGCACAAGGGACAGAAGAAGAAAAATGGGCGTTTTTCCAAAGGGTTCGTGATGAAATAGGGGATAGGTTGAAGGAATTTGCAGAAACAGGGAAATAAACTCTTTTGTTAAAGGATGCATATTTATATGTGTCCTTTTTTTATTAATGTGTAGCTATACGAACTTGGCACCAATGGCAAGTCGAATAACCGATGCTGACCAGAACCGGCTTGTTTTCGCGTTTTGCTTTTTCGAAGGCTTCTTCTCCCCACGGGAACCAGTCCACAGGGTTGTGAGCATGTTGAAGGAGATATGGTGACTTCTCAGCGATTAATCTATTGGGTTTACTGTTAGTGGGCATGGATCACCTTCTTTCATTTGTTTTAATTACATTTAGGTACCACAATAATTATAAATAAATACAAAGCTTAGCCGATTTACTTAAAAGAGGGAGAAGGAAAATAATATAATGTTTAATTATGTTAATGAAGGAAGACACCGTCCTTTTCAGTTTTCTTTTATTACAGGAGAATGGATATTTTTTTTTAGCTCTGTTAAATTTGATGTTGATAATTCCATAGTATTAAGGGGAACCCATTATTTATGGATTCCCCTTTAGTTCATAAGAAAAATTACTGTCGAGTGTTACCTAACAATATATACTTTGGACTGAAAGATTTTTTAGCCATTCCAATGATAAACGATTTGCACAACGCCAGAGGAAAATGTTCTTGTATTCAGCATTTTTAAATTTAACCTCTGTTTTAAATCAATAAACAACGGTTTTCCTTCTCCCAAAACAACAGGGTGAATAGATAATCTAAATTCATCAACAAGCCCCAAATTTATAAAAGTTGTTATGAGACTCGCTCCACCATATAGCCAGATGTCTTTACCAGGCTTTTTCTTTAATTTATTTACTTCTTCAAGAATATTATCATTTATAAATATTGCTTGATTATCAATCTCATGTTGTGTTCTGGAAAAAACATATTTCTTTTTACTATGAATTAATTTCCAAATTTCCTTTTCCGTATCAGGGTCTTCTTTTATGGGGATATACTGTCCCCATAAATCGTAGCTTTTTCTACCATATAAAATAGTATCAATTTGATTTAAGAAATCAGTAAACCCCATATCAGGGTCCATAATACACCAATCAACTTCTCCATTTTTCCCTTCAATAAAACCATCTAGAGTAACTGCTAAATCTAAAATGATTCTTCTTTGTTTTAAGTTATTTGTCATAACTATTCATCCTTTTACATAAGAAGTTGGTAGAAATTCTTCTTCCACTCATACACGAGATGGATTAAGTTGCGTTTGTGGACAGAGTGAAGAACAATATCCTAAAATGAAAGTGCCCACTACTCTTTGCAGCTCGATTAGCAGGAACACTCTTTATCTTCACTTGGTTAAATGAAAGCTCTGTTCGATTAAGTTATAGATTTCGCTTTCTGGATCTGTCCGTTCTAAAACAATTGAAATCCAATGTTCCTTATCCATATGATATCCGGGTAAGATATTTTCCCCATTTCTTAAGCCATCACTTATGTCAGGGGGGCATTTTAAATTCAGAATATCTATTTCGCCATGTCCTTCCAGGCCTAATTTTTCTGGGAGAACATTCATGATAAGACCGTACCATTTTTTGTTTGATGTATGTCTCAAAGAAGCATAGTTTGGGTATTTCCCCCACGGATAATCAGGCGATGTACCGTATTTTTTTTTGACGTGTTTAAAGATATCTTCTCTTGTCAACATACTCAACCACTCCTTTATTCACTCTAATTTCTTCTAGGAAAAACCAAAGAGCGATCCTTGGTTGTCCTTTGGATACTTCAATAGAGATGTCACCAATGGCAGAAGCTGTGTCAAAGCTCCCTCTCTCCATGGGTACTATTCAACAGGGTTGTGGGCGAGTTGAATGAAGGATGATATTTCTCATTGAGTTTACTGTTAGTGGGCATGGGATCATCTTCTTTGCTCTTGTTTCTATTCTTTTTTACTGTACCACAATCCTTTGATGAAATACTTCATTACGATAGTGAAATTTATATATAAGGTAATGGATGTCTTATCTATTGCTGTTCTCTTAAAGAGTGCACTTTTGGAAGCTGTTATTGAATAGTATCGAAACGAGTTTACTAAATATTATCTCGATTGGCGGAGATTGATTTGATCATTAAAATGACTCAATTGAATATGAAAGATTTCAATAAACCAAACGAACCTTTCGTTGTTTTAGGGAGAATGATACCTGCTTTTGAAGACGGTGTTTGGACATATACTGTGGAACGATTTTCTAAACCTTATTTTAAACAATATGAAGATGATGAAATGGATGTTAGTTATATGGAAGATGAAGGGAAAGTTGTTTTTTTATATTATGGTGAAAGCAACTGCATCGGCCGGATTAAGATTCGTTCTAACTGGAATGGGTATGCACTAATAGAGGACATTGCTGTTGCAAAAGACTATAGAAAGAAAGGTGTTGGAACAGCATTATTACATAAAGCGATTGAGTGGGCAAAGGAGAATCGCTTTTGTGGTCTTATGCTTGAAACACAAGATATTAATGTCTCAGCTTGTCGTTTTTATGCCAAACATCACTTTATAATAGGTGCGGTTGATACGATGCTTTATTCCAACCTTCCAACAGCAAATGAAATTGCGATTTTTTGGTACTATAAATTTTAATTTATCATAAAATTATCGAACGAAACGAAGCTTGTTTTGCGTTTTGTTTTTCAAAGAAGAGGTTTTTTAACCCCTTCTTTTCTTTGATAAGAAGTGTCTTTCCACAATAGGCATAAAAACGTGGAGGATCATTCCTCCCAAACAGACGGTTAATAGGGTTCCGATGCCGATAGGGCCTTTAAAGATGATGGCTAATACTAAGAAAAGAGCGTATACCAATGTTCTTGAAAACAAGATTGTTCTTTTGGAGAGATCTCGGATAATAAGTGTTAAATGATCGATGGGTGTTGATGCGAATTTCGTCTGAAGATAGATGGCTGTTCCAAGACCGATGAGCACCAAACCAATTCCGAAACAAATCAGTTTGCTTAACAACGCGTTTAGATAGATGGTGTTTTTTACAACAAACAACCATAGGTCAATGCCTATTCCAGTAATGAATGCTGTAATCAAGCCTAGCAAAAGAGGTTTTTTTCTCGTTAATATAGCGTTGCAGATTAAGAGGATCACAGAAATAAGGACCTCCCAGCTTCCTACGGTAAGTCCGACTTCTTTTGACAGACCAACCAAAAGGGCATCGAAGGGTGATGTGCCCAGTTCTGATTGTATGGTTAAGGAAATGCCCAAACTTAATATGAGTATGCCTAATCCGTAAAAAATATATTTCATGTTAAATCCGCGATATTTCTTTTGTCATCAGGACGTGAGGGATGCCGTCTTCCATAAATTCCTGTGAAGAAATCTGGTAGCCCAGTTTTTTATAAAAGCCTGTTGCTTGTGTTTGACCATGCAGCTTACATGCAGTCAGTCCTTTTTCTTTTATGATTTCTTCTAACCCGTTTACGATGACTTTCCCCAATCCGTACTTACGGTAAGGTTTTAGGATGCAGATTCTTTCCAGCTTTGCTGTATGGTCAACGATGCGCACACGGCCCGTGCCGACAGGCTGATTCTCATAATATACCAAGACATGCTGGCATTGTTCCTGGAGCGTATCAAATTCATCGAACTCTTCGGATTCAGATACATGTTGCTCCTCAATGAAAACCGTCTTTCTAATATTCAAAGCTTCATGTAAATCAGCTTCAGTTGTTATTCTTTTTATATTCATTATGAATCAATCCTTTTCTGATATTAGTCTGGACTGTACAGCATGCATGTGGTCTTATAATAGTAAGGGTAAAACATTTTTGTTGTAATTGCAACAAAAATATGTGAGGGGTTTTAGGAATGAATGATATTTTGCGTGAGATCGGCATGATAGCAAGAGCGTTGGATTCCATAAGCAACATCGAATTTAAAGATTTGGACTTAACAAGAGGGCAGTATCTCTATCTCGTACGTATATACGAAAATCCGGGAATTATTCAAGAAAAATTGGCGGAAATGATAAAAGTGGACCGGACAACGGCCGCGCGGGCCATTAAGAAGCTGGAAATGCAGGGATTTATTCAAAAACTGCCGGATGAGCAAAATAAAAAAATAAAAAAACTGTTCCCGACTGAGAAAGGAAAAAAGGTATATCCATTGTTAAGAAGAGAAGGAGAACATTCCACGGAAGTGGCCTTGTCCGGTTTTACTTCAGAGGAAAAGGAAACCATTTCTGCACTCCTTCATAGAGTGAGGAAGAATATAGAACGTGATTGGGAATATGTCAAGAAGGGGAACAAAAGGGATTATTAATGGACAATGTTAACAAGTCGAGCTGATGCTGGCGAAAATCGGCGTCTCCTCCTCAAGAATACCAGTCTGCTGGAGTGTGGGGCCATTTTCAAGATAATCTGCCTGGTCCGTTCACTTCTGTTTTCTTTAAAAACTATCAAAAAATCTCCAAAGGGAGTGGTTTTGATGAACTTGAGACAGCTATCAGAACATGTCTTTCAATGTGAATTTGAGCTTGATGTGCCTCTTCGTATCCCGGTTCATACTTGGTTTATCAAAGATGGTGATGATATTTATATTGTTGATACGGGAATAGAACGTTTTGCTGATGCTCAAATTAGGGCAGCACTCGCGATCGGCGATCCAAAAGCCATCTTGCTTACTCATGGCCACAGTGATCATATCGGAGGTGCATCAAAATGGTTAGAGAGATTTGATATTCCGATTTTTGCGCACCAGAAAGAACTAAAGTACATCAATGGGGAAGAGCCATATCCGAACAAAAATGAAGTGGAGAACACAGGGGTAGCCCATGTTGTCCAGCCGCTGACGGAGCAAACGCTTGCTCACCTGCCTCTGAAATACTATTTAACACCTGGCCATTCTCCGGGTCATGTCGTGTATTATCATAAAATCGATCGTACTCTTTTAACGGGTGACCTTTTTATCACAAGTAAGGAGGATTTACACCCACCTATAAGAAGATTCAGTGTTGATATAAATGAGAATATTGATAGCGGCTCAATCATAGATCAAATCAAACCAACGCTCATTTGCTCTTCACATGGCGAAGAAATTCTTTATAACGAAGAATTGTATAAAAACTATGTGGTAAGGTATAGGGATTAATGGAAGTAAGAAAAAACATACCAAATGAATTGGTATCTTTAGAGGGGATTTAAATATACTCCGAAATCTCAATGAGGTTCTGATCGGGGTCTCTTATATAAACAGATAGAATCGGGCCGAGTGCACCGGTTCTTTTTATTGGGCCTTCCTCGACATTGACGTTTGTTTTCTTGAGATGCTCCATCACTTTATTGATGGGTTCATCCGTGATCATACATAAATCGACAGATCCCGGGAGCGGGTGCTTGGCTTTAGGTTAGAATTCATGACCGGCCTCATGCAAGTTGATTTTTTGATTGCCAAAACACAAGACTTTTCTGCCTGCGCCAAATGTTTCTTCTTCCATTCCCAAAACAGATGTATAAAAGTCGATCGTTTCTTGAAGGTTTTGTACAGTCAACACCAGATGATCAATTCGTTTGATCAAGATGAATTCCCTCCTTTTAGGGTAATCGAAATAACGAAAATCATCACAATCACTAGATGACCTGCTTTATAAGATAGATTTACAGGTGCTACAAATAAATACTGACGGCAGAGTAAACAAGCAGCAAACACATAATAGTGCGAAATGCTTTATCGTATTTGTCAAAGAGTTTTTTGAACACAGAGCCGAATCCTGACCATAGCAGCAGCGCCAGCCAGCCGAGAATGATGGCTAATGTGAGATAAAGAATGACCGATGTCATTGAATGCTGGAACGGAAGGATAAATGCACTCATCAATGTTAAGAAGAACAGAATGCTTTTGAAATTGATCATTTGAAAAATAAAACCTGATAGAAAAGAAGAATGCACATCTTCAGAATCCTTCTTTGCTTTTTTGGACATGCCGACCTGCCATGCCAAATAAAGCAGATAGACTGCACCTGCTATTTTGAAGTATGGTTCTGCAACCGGAATCCAATTGTATAGTCCTATCGTAAATACACCGCTGAGAATCCCAAGGACTGCAAAACCTGCCAAAATGCCGCTATTGAAACGCCATGACCCTATAAAGCCAAACTGCCGCGCTTCATTCATCATTAAGATGTTGCTCGGGCCAGGCGTAATGGATGTCAAAATCACATACGAAAGAAAAGCTATTATACTCATAAAATCACCTTCATTTACTAATGTCGTACGGGGCAGTTTTTATTGTATGATAATGATATCTATAAATAAAATTGAAATATAAAAAGTCATTATCATTTTTTTTAATAGATCATAAAAGGAGAAATCGTATGGAGATCAGACATCTTATCACGTTTCAGACCATCGTAGAAAAGGGGAGCTATACAGACGCCGCGGCGAAGCTAGGCTATACGCAATCCACGATCACCACTCACGTCCAAGCGCTGGAGCAGGAGATCGGAGGGGCATTATTCACGTACGAGAAAAGGCGTTTAAGACTGACTGTTTTAGGAAGGGAATTGATCCCTTTAGCTGAGGATTTACTATCAACCCATGAACAAATCAAGAATATGCAAAACGTTCACGAAGTTAAGGGTGTGTTGAAAGTAGCGGCACCTGAGTCGTTAACCATTTCCAGACTTGGACCGATCATAAGGGAATTTTCACTGAAATATCCTCATGTCAAAATCATCTTAAGCAACGGCACATGCGGACAAAATCAGGTGGATTTGTTAAGCGGACGGGTCGATGTCGCGTTAATGGTCTATCCGGAGATCAATATTGAAAAGTGTGTTCATTACACATTAACCGAGGAGGAGATAGTCCTTGTGGGCAGTATGGATGGACCGGATCATTTTGATGATTACAAACAGGAAAACAACAGCCATTTCTTTATCACAAATGAAGAGGGCTGCAGTTACCGGTCGATGTTTGAACGATACCTTGTGAAGCATGACATCAGCGGTTTTCAAACGATGGAGCTGTGGAGTATCGAAGCAATCAAACAAACGGTTATGAGCGGACTTGGATTTTCTGTTTTGCCGTACATCACAGTAAAAGAAGAAGTGGAAGCGGGGAAGCTGAAAATTCTTCAGCATGGTGAAGCCCTTGATCCGATTTACTCACACCTGTTACTCAAAAAGAAAAAATGGCAGCTGCCTGCCGCAGAGGCTTTTGCGGAGCTTGTTTTACATTCAATTCATGAGCAAAAGGAGTGAGTGTCAGGCTCACTCCTATTCTATTTAAATTACGGCTGTGAGCTTTGGTTTTACAAATTTCATGAAAATCCCTCTGACTAATGGGCCCATAATCAGTAATTGCAATGGATAGGCCAGGATGAAATTTTTCAACACAATCATAAGATAAGCACTGAAGAGGCTGTCCCCGTTCAGCCCATTTGCTAGAACTGCTGTCACTAAACCGAACACAGACATACAAAGTACCATGCCAATCACCATACAAGTTGACATGGCAAGGATGACATGAATTTTTTTAGTCTTGTCGAACGGCATACGGAATGCAATCTTCTTGGCGAGGGGGCCCACTAACAGTAAATCGAACAGGAGGGCGACCATAAAACCGATGACCATTTCAAAAACGGTCATCAGTGAAAAATCCTGAATGGCTCCGTTGATGATGGCATTGTAAATCGACATGACGCAGACCATTCCAAAACACATCATCACGCCAAATATAAGACTCTCTTTTTTATTTGCTGGCATACAATCATTCCTTCTCTTCATAATCGGTGATTAGTATACCAATGAACTGTTCATGCTCATAAGTGACAAATTTGTGAACAATCTATAGCGCAGAATCGTCTTGTTTTGTCATCAGCACATGCGGAATGCCATCAAACATAAATTCTTCTGATGCAGTCTGATAGCCTAGCTTTTCATAAAAGCCTGCCGCCTGTGTCTGGCCGTGCAATTTGAAGGCAGAAATGCCTTGTTCTTTCACAATACGTTCTAATGCATCGACGATTATTTTTCCCAGACCGAATTTGCGGTAAGGCTTCAGAATGCAGATTCGTTCCAGTTTCCCCGCGTGGCCAACGATACGGACACGTGCAGTGCCAACAGGTACATTCTGATGATAAGCCAGGATGTGCTGGCAATCACCGTGGAGTGTATCGAACTCATCGAATTCATCCGAAATGGGACAGCCTTGTTCCTCTACAAATACTGTCTTTCTGATTTCAAACGCTGTATGTAAATCCTGTTCTGACGTGATTTTTTTGACATTCATGTTTGAATCCTCCCTACTCAGAAAAATGGCTGATGACGTATTGTTTAAAGGTCTCAGCAACCGGTGATAAAAACCTGCCTTTTATCCAGGCAATTCCTATGACACGCTGACATTCCGGCCAGCTGACGTGGATTTTGGTGATCTTGCTTTGGTCTAAGCTTTTCAGGTCTGGCAGAATAGATATGCCCAGTCCGGCTGCCACAAAACCTGCGGCAGTAGCTGCTTCTTCTCCTTCAAACATAATGTTCGGCTGTATATCAGCCTTCTCAAACAGCTCATCGACCGTCATCCGAAGCGCATAGCCCTTTTTCAATAAAATAAAACGCTCCCCGGCAATCTCATTCAGGGTAATGCTTTCGCGACTGGCTAATGGGTGATCATTTGGCACAAATACAAAGAGTTCTTCACTCCACAGCTTGATCCATTGGATCGGATTTTCAGGCTTAATCGAAGCGAGGAGACAGAGGTCCAGATCCCCGGATTTTAATCGTTCAAGCAGCCAATAAGAGTGGTTTTGCTTCAGCTGGAAGGCAATGTTGGGGTATTCCTGCTGAAAGGAGCCGATGAGATCGGGCACGAGCGTGGTGCCTAATGTATGTAAAAAACCGAGAGAGACTATGCCTTGGTCTGGCTTTAATAAAGCTTGGATTTCTTCTTTTCCTTCGGTGTACTCCTTCATCATCGCCTGAACCCGCCGCAAAAAAATGTGTCCGTATTGATTTAAGCTAATGGATCGTCCTTGCCTGTCAAATAGCGGGACGCCCAAATGATTTTCCAGCCTGGCGATAGAGCGTGAAAGCGCCGGCTGTGTGATGGAGAGGCTTTTTGCGGCTTTCGTGACGTGCTGCACCCGGGCCAGTGTTTGAAAATATTCAAGTTGTTCCCATTCCAATTATCATCCCTCCTTATTACATATAAGCATAAAAAGGATATTTTATATGCATTATACAACATATATCAACGGTGCTAAGATAATAATATAAACAGACTCGAGGATGTTTGAAATCGGAAGAAATAAAGGATGGTTGTTTATGAATTACAGTGCTCCACAACATGATGAGGGACCGATAAAGTCCCGATGACATACATTCAAAAAGGCACACCGGTTTTTCGAAAAATTACGTTTGCTTTCTTCGCTGCGGGTTTCAATACATTTGCGATTCTATATTGCGTACAGCCGCTCATGGAGGAATTCACGAGGGAATTTCATGTGACGCCTACTGCGGCGAGTCTTTCTTTATCTGTTACCACAATGCTGTTAGCTGTGAGCATGCTTGTCTTTGGTTCATTATCCGAGGTGTGGGGGCGCAAGCCGATTATGGGTATTTCCATGCTGGCCGCATCGGTTCTCTGTCTGGCATCGGCCTTTAGTCCGAACTTTCATACACTGCTCGTATTGAGAACCGTTCAAGGCGTTGCGCTCGCAGGCCTTCCGTCGATTGCGATGGCTTATCTTGGAGAAGAAATTGAACCCGGAAGTCTTGGATCAGCGATGGGGCTGTATATCAGCGGAAACGCAATCGGCGCCGTTTTCGGAAGGATCGTTTCCGGGCTCCTGAGCGAGTACTTGAATTGGCATATGGCGATGGGATCAATTGGTGTCATTAGTTTGATTGCTAGTATTATATTTTTTATGAATTTGCCGCAATCCAGGCATTTTACGCCAAGAAAATTGAAGCTCGGGAAATTGGGAATGTCTCTGATCGGCCACTTGAGGGACCGTAAACTATTCAGCTTGTTTCTCATTGGTTTTTTGCTGCTCGGAAGCAATGTTGCATTGTTTAATTACATTGTGTACGTGCTGTTGGGCCCGCCGTATTCGCTTAATAAAGCATTTTCCAGCTGGATCTTTATTGTGATGATTGTAGGCATTTTCAGCTCGTCTTTCATTGGAAGAGTGGTTGATCGGTATGGCTATCCGAAAATATTGGTGATGAATATTTTCATCGTCATTGCAGGTGCTTTATTCACGATAAACAGTATGCTGGCAGTGAAAATTCTGGGAATTGCCCTCTTTACATTCGGTTTTTTCGGAGGGCATTCAGTTGCCAGCAGCTGGGTGGGCAGGAGAGCCCTTCACAACAAAGCACAGGCTTCATCGCTGTATTTGTTCTTTTATTACGCCGGTTCAAGTGTTTTCGGAACAATCGGAGGGCTATTCTGGTCTGCTTTTCACTGGCTGGGCGTTGTCGGTATGATCACCTTCATGCTGCTGGTTGCGTTATGGCTGTCGGGATACTTGGCAAGAAGTGTGAAAATGCCGGATAAAAGGAACGAAAAAGGATTGAATTGATCAGTAAAAAAGGACCGTTAGCGGGTCCTTTTTTTATTTCCAATGGGCAGGGATTCGTAAAGACAGCGGCAGCTTTGTGTTCGAATCGCCGTTGGCGGCGTTCACCTGTGCCTGTGTCAGAAAGATGCTCCCGGTCAGGTCGGCGCCTCTGAGATCAGCGTCTCTCATATCTGCACCGATAAAGTCTGTCATTCTCAAATCGGCATTTCTCAGATCTGCGGCTATGAGCAGTGCCCCTCTTAGGTTTGCTCCTCGCAAATCAAGCCCTTTCAGTTTCGCGCCGATCAGGACACTTCCCTGGCTGACTTTTTTCGGGAGTTTTGGATGGCGGGCTTGGGCACGCACCAGTTCACTCGTTTTTAACAGCCATTCATTGACCTCAGCTCGATGCTCGTCCACCTGCAGTGTCAGCAAGCGCTCTTTGCTGAGTCTGGTGAGCCTTTCTATTTTTTCGAAACTGGTTCTCAGTTCAGAATGAATCGGCTTGGCTATATCTATAGATAGAGCTTCATGTAAATACCAGAGCATTTCGTGCAGCTGCTGCATGATAGGAAAAACGTCAAACATCTGGTTGGCCGTTTCGGGGCTGTTTCGCCAATCCTTTCCCTCATAAGTGATTTGGGATACTTTTTGGCCGGCGCCAAAGCATTCATATGCAGAGCAGCCTCGAAATCCTTTTTCTCTGAGATCTTTATGTATAGAACATTGATAGTTTGATTGTAAGTTGCGGCAAGGCGTGCCCCCGTCTTTATCAAAAGCAAAATCTGCCGACTTCGCATAAGGCAAGGCGACACAGCACAGGCCAAAACAGTGCTGGCAATCCGCACTTAAATCATGATGTATATTGTCATGTAACGTTACTTCCGCAGACAATATTGTCCACCCCTTCACTTGGGTACTTTGTTAAATATATGCTATTTGATTATATAGGAAATATTGATACTTTTCATTTTGTTTTTACGGCTTCAGTGATGTAACGATGTATAATATATCCAATCATGATGATTGGGGGAATTCATTTGGAACAGCAATTGAAAGACATCATCTCTGCGTGTGATTTGGCAATTCAAAATGAAGATTTTGATACACTGATGAATTATTATTCGGAAGATGCCGTTTTAGTTGTGAAGCCGGGCATGATCGCGCGAGGTAAAGAAGAAATCAAAAAAGCGTTTATGGCAATCGCGGACTATTTCAATCATCATATTGTCCCGACACAAGGGGAAATGATCATTTTGGAAGCAGAAGACACTGCACTGGTCCTTTCTCAGACACTGCTTGATTCGGATAAAAAGGACTCCGAGTATACGATGGAAAGAAGGGCGACCTATGTATTTAAGAAGAATGCGCAAGGCGAGTGGCTTTGTGCAATCGATAATTCATATGGTACGGATTTAATTGGTGTGTAAGATATGTCTTTGATGTGCCATTCCTGCATATAATGATTCATTCAGCTGATTAGGGAAGGTGACACAATTGAATTTATATGACATCAGAATGGCTCCTTATTGGTTTTATGAAGGCAGAGGACTTGTTCAACATCCATACGTATTTCGGCAGCCTGTCTCCTCACGTGCAATCATTGCATCTACCCGCGGCGATGTCACGGGAGACGGCGTTATTGACGAGGTCTTTCTAACTGGAAATCAAATACCCGGCAGCCCGTTATGGAGAAATATCACATTGGTGATCCGTGATGGCAGAACCCATCAGGAGCAGCAGATTCAGCTTCAAAACAATATGGGATACAATCCGTCACTTTTTCTGGGGGATATGACAGGCGACAAGATTGAGGATGTGGCAGTGGTAATGGACACAGGGGGAAGCGGCGGTGCTATTTATGCATATGTGTTTGCCTATCTAAACAGGCAGTTCCGGCGAATTTTCAATTCAGATGTATTGAATGATGAATTAAAGTACAGTGTGAGGTATCAAAATCAATATAAAGCGAGCGTCATCAGTCATCAGCAAAACGAAAGGTATATCCTCGACCTTACTTACAAGGGCAGGGAATATTTGAATGAGATTTATAACAGCCAAGGTGTGTTAAAAATGCCGATAGAAGGATGGGTGAATCCTTTATCGGGTTTGTATCCGGTTGATTTTGACAGAGACGGTGTATACGAATTATTGGCGTACCAGCGGATAGCGGGAAGGTATAACGCCGACTCATTGGGATATGTTCAAACCGTATTGAAATGGAACGGACGGCGTTTTGCCGTTGACCGGCAGAATGTTTCGATTGTTGGCGGTGCTGTCTCGTAATCCTGATGGCTGTCACCCTATAAAGGGTGACAAAACACTACAGGTGTTCTGCAACGACAACCAAATAATAAGATAAACCGGTTTGCTGCTCTTCTAACATTCCTCTATGGAAATCATCTTGCATAAAAAAACGTGTTTGTTTTACGTAATCTTCTTTACTTGTCGGATGCCCGTTCTGATTTAGGAACTTAAGATGATTCATGACATGCTCTTGCACGGAAGGATCATGATACGTTACACCGTTTCTTAAAAAATCAGCCATCCTATCAAGAAAATGTTTAGCCTCTATTGCCATTTTGTTCATTTCATCGACATTGATTGTATGTGTATCCAATTCAAAATCGTAACGCTCTTTTAAATACCCATTTTGTTCTGCTAAAGATTGTTTCCATTCTTCAGCGCTTTCAAATCCTTTAAACATTACCTTGTGATCCATGTTTTCGCCTTTTCTCGTGTATTCTAAAGATGTGTTGACTGTTTGAATGAGACGCTGATACTTTTCAATTTTCTTTTCAAACAGCTTTTTTTGTTTTTCTAATGTACTTGTTCTTTCAGCATCCTCATTTAGTAATGTTTTGATTTCTGACAAAGGGATATCTAATTCTTTGTAAAAAAGGATTTCCTGCAGTCTTTTTAGTTCGTCAGCACCATAGTACCGATATCCGGCTTCGCTTATTTCCTTTGGGGCTAGCAAGCCGATTTTGTGGTAATGATAAAGCGTTTTAATTGTGACATTCGCAATATTGGATAGTTCTTTTACTGTTAATTTCACCATCCGACTCCTCCTTTCTTCTTTCACTATGAGGCCTTACCTTTGGTAGGAGTCAAGGATAAAATGGTGGTGTTTTCGTCCGAAGACAGCCTAGTGAATGTGGGAGAAAGAAAATAACACCTGGCGGATTCAAAGAAAAGAGTGCTTTTCAGCAAGCACTCTTCATTCCAGTTTAATTCGTTTTACATCCCCTAGTACAAACACATAAAAAACCAATCCCAGCAACAGCACAAAACCAGCTACCAGAAAGCTGAGCGTAAAGGAGCCTGTCACATCAAACAAATACCCTGTCAGTGACGCAGCAATAATGCCTCCGAACAGGTTGTTTGCGAGATTCACCATGGAGCTCAGCATGGATACGGAACCGATCGGCGCGAGTTCTGCGGAGATGGACCAGCCGACCGGAGCGGTTGCGGAAATTCCGGCGAGTCCGATGGAAATGCAAATAATGGCTACGGTAATATTGTTCGTCAGAATGGAGCCTAAAAAGAAAAAGCCAAAGCTCATTCCGACTATGATTACGGTTCGGTACACCTTGGTGTTAGGATAGCCTTTCTTAATAAAATAATCGACGAGCCAGCCGCCGACGGCAATTCCGGAAATGGTTGAGATCAGCCACGGCACTGCCGTAAATAAACCGGACGACATGAGATCCATACCGTATGTATGTTTAAAGAAAGTCGGAAGCCAGGTGAGCAGCAGGTTGAATGTATACCCGTACCCTGTAAATCCGATCATTAAGCCCCATACTTTCCGATTGGTGAAAAGCTTTTTTAAAAGCGGGCCCGTTTTGTAAGGGATTTGCTCTGTTGTAATGGCATTGTGTTTTTGAATATAGTTTAGTTCACTTTTAGAAATACGTTTGTGCCGTTCAGGCTGTTCATAATACTGCCAGAAAAAGATCGTAAACAGCACATTGATGCATCCAATCGTCAAAAAAGCGACACGCCAGTCAAATGTTGTGACAAGAAAGGCGACCAATGGCGCGCCGATTACATTTGAAAACTTGGCGGCCGAATCGAACAGTGAGTTTGCCAATCCCCGCTCACTTGGAGGAAACCAGAGAGCGGTTGCCTTAGAGGCAGCAGGGAACGCAGAGGCGCTCGTCAGCCCAATGAGAAACCGGAACAGATACAACAGCAATTTTCCTTGCAAAAAAGCAAGAAGGATCGTTAAAAAGCTCCATATTGTCATTCCAACCCTCGTGACCCATGCGACCCCAAAACGGTCCAGCAAACTTCCGACAGGCAGCTGCATCAGTGTATAGGAATAGGTGTAAATGGAAAACACGATGCCGAGTTCAGTTGCAGTAAGGTGAAACGAATCTTGTATCGCAGGGGCCGCTACCGAGATGGCCACTCGGTCAAAATAATTAAGAATAATAATGCCGCTAAGTAACGAAGATATGTACCATCTGGTATGCCCAGGCCGTTTCACGCGCTCTTGACTCATGATGAAAACCTCCTCTGTCATAGCATGATCTCCTGATGGAAAAACCATTCAAATTTTAAATACCACAGCGCGCTTTTATATAAACGGCAGGAATTTGACTGGAACAGATCGGTGCTTTAGAATGAAAGTAATAAAAATGAACACTCCAAAGGGGAGTAGCTTTCACAGTAAAGTCGTCATTACGGGACAAGGTGTCCTCGGCTTTGCTGGCAATCTAATTGTTAGCGAGACCTTTGCCAAATCTGATTTGGTGAAGGTCTTTTTGTTTCAGGAACTTCACCAAATTGGTGGAGTTTTTTCATTTTTATCAAAAAGGGAGAGGAGCATCAGAATGTCTAAGCTGAAAAAGTGGCTGAAGCGTGAATTGGTGAGGAAAGGGCTGCCGTTAGCGAAAGAGAAATTGATTCCGATCTTAAAAGAAAAAATGAAAAAGAAACGATGAGGGGGCTGAAGATGAAGATCATTTTGACAGTACTTGCCGGAGTGGGACTTTTGAGTGCAGGCGGATGCGGCATGCTTGATCAGGTGAACGACGGATTGAACTATACGAGTGAAGCAGCGGGTTATGTGGAGAAGGTGAAGACATTTGCAGAGGAAGCGCCTAAATTAGCTGAGAAAGCTGTAAATGACACCGAGGCGAAAGAAAAACTTGAAGCGCAGCTTGAGTCGATTCAGAAGGCTGCCGCTGATTTTAATGAATTAACGCCGCCTGATGCCGCAGCGGAGATTCATCAAACCATTCAGGAGCATAACGAAACCTTGCAGAAAAGCGCTGAAGATGTGTTGAAACAAGCAGAGGAAGGCAAGGTATCGCTTAAAGAATTGGAGCAGTCAGACCTGGTCCAAAACGCAAAGCAAATTACTGATGTGATGGGACAAATTGAGAAGCTGAGTGAATAAGAAAAAGCATCCCGACGCGGGATGCTTTTTCTTATTCAGCCATTGCGTCTGTTAAGACAGGAACGACTTGTTTTTTACGGGAAACAACGCCTTTCAAGAGGGCTGTGTTGTTTTCTAATGTAACGTTGAACGCTTTTTCCACTTTCGCTGCTTCGTTACCGATTGCAAGAGCAAGTGAATCATTTTCTAAGATATCTGTGATAACGAGAAGGAACAGATCAAGATTCTTCTCAGCCACAACTTTTGAGATCACAGCTTCTAATTCAGCTTGGCGTTTTTTCACATCTTCAATGTCCACTGTGTTTACTTGTGCGATTTCGACTTTCTTGCTGCCGAGCGTAAATTCTTTCGCATCAAGAGAAATGAGCTCTTCCACTGTTTTTTTGCTTAAATCAGCGCCTGCTTTCAGCATGTTCAAGCCGTATTCTTCAGCATCTACGCCAGCGATTTCCGCAAGCTCTTTTGCTGCCGCTACGTCTTGGTCCGTGCAAGTTGGAGATTTAAATAACAGGGAATCAGAAATGATCGCAGACAGCATAAGGCCGGCAATTTCTTTCTCGATTTTCACGTTATTCTCTTTGTACATTTTGTTTAAGATGGTAGCCGTACAGCCTACAGGCTCAGCACGATAGTAAAGCGGCTCAGCTGTTTCAAAGTTAGCGATGCGGTGATGGTCGATAACCTCTAAAACCTGAACCTCTTCAATGTCTTTGATGCTTTGCTGGCGTTCGTTATGGTCAACCAGGATAACGGCGTTTACTTCGTTTGCAGCTGTTTCAACAAGGCGCGGGCTTTCTTGTTTGAAATAGTCAAGCGCGTATTGTGTTTCGCCGTTGACTTGTCCGAGGCGGACAGGCTCAGCATTGAAGCCGAGTTTGTTTTTCAAATCAGCATAAGCAATCGCAGAACAAATCGTGTCTGTGTCTGGGTTTTGGTGTCCGAAAATAAGTATCTTTTCCATGATAGCTCCTATCCTTTTTTTAAGTAGTGTAATCTTTATATAGTTTAACACGTCTTGCTGCAGGTGTAATCATGCAAACCCTTAAAAATTGATGTGAATAAGAAGCATTTTCTTTGAGCTAAGGAGAAAAGGTGTGTAAAATACTGGGTAGCTTAGTTGCAAAATGTAATGTAGTATCAAAAAAGGTACTATTGGAGGGTCAAGAATGAGTGGAAAAAAGAATATATACCCGAACAAAGAAGGCTGTCCAGTTGAATTTACTCTAGATGTCATTGGCGGAAAGTGGAAAGGAATTCTTTTTTATCACATGATAGATGGCAAGAAACGGTTTAATGAGTTTCGGCGAATCTGCCCGAGTATTACTCAAAGAATGCTTACTCTTCAGCTGAGGGAGCTGGAAGCGGACGGCATCGTGCATCGTGAGGTTTATCAACAGGTGCCGCCCAAGGTTGAGTACTCTCTGACGGAATTTGGGCGAACGCTTGAACCGATTGTTTTGCAAATGAAAGAATGGGGAGAATCCAACAGAGACGTGCTGGAATCTTATCGTTCGAACGGCTTACTGAAGGATCAGCAAAAATAGCAGCAAAGGGAACTCCTTTGCTGCTTGTTTTATTTCATTGAAATGGCTCTGTTGGCGTTTCTGACATCGTTTTTCAACAGTTCAGAAAGGTTGTAAGACGGATAATATCCATGCTGATACATGTATCGATAAACTTGGGCGTGCAGCTGGATGGCAGCATTCAGCTGTTTGACCAGTACGTTTCTTAATTGAGGTGTTGCTGTTTCTGTAATTGCGATGGCATAGCTGCGGACAGATGTTTTGGCAAAACCGAGCAGGTCACCGCTGTAAAATGGGTTATCTGCGCGTTCTTCTTCCTCATCCTCTCTGTGCGGAGCCTGTGGAAAGAACGGAAGAAGCTCTCTTAAATTTTGCTCAACACCCTGAATAGACACGTTATAAAGCTGTCTGAGCTGAGGGTCTTTTACTTCTCTTATCATTTTCTTCAGTTTAATGAGTCCGTTTGATTGAAAAGCAACCAGCTCGTGCATTTCTAATGTTTCATGCCAAGCCAATGTTCTGCGTTCATCCATGTGAAAATTCTCCTTTATCGATCAGATTCCATATCAGCATATGCCCAACGCTCAATGTTGTTCATGATGTTTTGAAGTTTTGAAAAAGGGAAATTCACCTTATATAGGATACGGGTTGAGAACATGCACAAAGAGGTGAAACACAATGTGGGACATGATAAAGAACTTTTTCTTGTTTAGCAGCGGCGTTCTGCAAGCAACAACCCTTTTACTGGTGATCTTAATTTTTATGTATGTCAGAAAAACGAAAAAGAAAAACAAGGAATCTTCTGGCTTTATGGATGATAAACATTAATTGTGATGGGCATTCTTTTCAAAGAATGTCTTTTCATTTTTTATGTTTCACATGAAACATTAGCGTCATTTTACTTGCGATTTGGACTTATGTTAAAATATAAAAGTAAAATTTAGAGATGATATAAAAACATTCGGTGCAAAGTATGTTGCAGCGATGAAAAAAGAGCAGTCGTTTATGCTGCTCTTTTCTATTCGTATGTTCAGGATGATACGAGGTGACTAAGTGAAACAAACGAGAGCTTTAATGGAAGGTGCTATTTTAATCAGTCTGTTTGCGATCATCACGCTTCTGGTCGTTTATGTTCCTGTGATTGGAACAATTCTGTTATTTGCACTGCCGCTGCCAATGATCTTGTATACGATCAGACATGGATTGAAGCTAGGGATATGGATGGGCGCTGTCAGTCTTCCGGTTGTTTTTATTGTCGGGTCCTTTAACGGGCTTATTGTAGCTTTTATGTCAGCTTGCGCCGGCATTGCCATGGGACATTTTTTCAAAAGGAAAGAGCCTGGGCACGCCATTATTTCGGGCGCTCTTATTTATATGCTTAGTATTGTCTTCTATTTTGTGATAAGCATTCAGTTTTTGGGTATCAATATCATTGATGAGGCGATGACACAATACCGGCAATCTCTTGATATTGTAGAAACTGTAACGAAGCAGTCGGGCAATGCTGAACAGTTTGAAAAGCAATTAAAACTGATGGAAGAACAATTGGGTATCGTTCAATATCTTTTTCCAACAGCTATTGTGATGGTAGGAGTTATTTTTTCTTTCCTCAGTTACCTTATCGCTAAGCCGCTCTTAAGGCGATTCTCCCCCGATATTCCTAATCTAAAGCCTTTTAGAGAGTTGAAGTTTCCGCAAAGTGTTGTAGTACTGTATTTGATTATTGTCATGCTCTCATTTTTGCCTTTAGAAAAAGGCCAAATGCTGTACTCTATCGCTTTAAATGGGGAGTTTATACTCGGGTTTCTGATTTTCATCCAAGGTTTATCATTTATCTTTTTCTATTGCCATAAGAAACAATATCCAAAGGCTGCGGCTGTGATTGCTGTCATACTTGGGTTTGTGCATCCGGTCTTCATGGCAGCCATTCGCATTTTAGGCGTTTTAGATATGGGCTTTCATATAAGGAATAAGGTGAAGTGAACATGAGTTTTACTCACATGGTGGGGAGTGATAGAAATGCCAAGCTTTTATGAAAAACCGCTGTTTCGGTATCCCATCTATGCATTGATTGCTCTGTCAATTATTACAATCCTCATCAGCTTTTATTTTAACTGGATATTAGGAACCGTCGAAGTGCTGCTGCTGGCAGTTATTTTGTTTTTTATTAAGCGTGCTGATTCTCTTATTCGACAAGAGATTGATGCTTATATTTCTACGTTGTCCTACAGGTTGAAAAAAGTCGGTGAAGAGGCATTGATGGAAATGCCGATTGGAATCATGCTTTTTAATGACCAATATTATATAGAATGGGCAAATCCGTTTCTTTCCTCTTGCTTTAATGAAAGCACTTTAGTGGGGAGATCACTTTACGATACTTGTGAATCGGTAGTGCCGCTTATCAAACAAGAGGTGGAATCGGAAACGGTTACATTGAATGACCGCAAGTTTAGGGTTGTCATCAAACGGGATGAGCGTCTCTTATATTTCTTTGATGTAACAGAACAAATTCAGATTGAAAAGCTATATGAAAACGAAAGAACCGTCCTGGCATATATTTTCCTTGATAACTATGATGATGTGACACAAGGATTGGATGACCAGACGAGAAGCACGATGAACAGCCAGGTGACATCTTTGCTGAACGCTTGGGCGCAGGAGTACGGGATCTTCTTGAAAAGGACGTCTTCAGAACGCTTTATCGCTGTACTTAATGAACACATCTTAACTGAACTCGAAAATTCGAAGTTTTCGATTCTTGATGAAGTGCGGGAAAAAACCTCATTTGACGGTGTAGCGCTGACGTTAAGCGTCGGTGTCGGGGCTTCAGTCTCTTCCCTGAAAGAACTTGGCGATTTGGCGCAATCCAGCTTGGACTTAGCACTGGGACGCGGCGGAGACCAGGTAGCCATTAAGCTGCCAAACGGCAAGGTGAAGTTTTACGGCGGTAAAACAAACCCAATGGAGAAACGAACAAGGGTGCGGGCCCGCGTGATTTCTCACGCCTTAAAGGAAATCGTCACCGAAAGCAGCAATGTGATTATCATGGGGCATAAATTCCCCGACATGGATTCTATCGGCGCAGCGATCGGGATTTTAAAGGTGGCTCAGGCAAATAACAAAGATGGTTTTATCGTGATTGACCCAAATCAAATCGGATCAAGTGTGCAGCGTTTGATTGGGGAAATCAAAAAATATGAAGAACTGTGGTCAAGATTTATTACGCCTGAAGAAGCAATGGAAATTTCCAATGATGACACACTGCTTGTGATCGTTGATACACATAAGCCGTCACTCGTCATGGAGGAACGGCTGGTCAATAAAATTGAACATATCGTGGTCATCGACCATCACCGCAGAGGTGAGGAGTTTATCAGAGATCCGCTGCTCGTTTATATGGAACCATACGCTTCTTCCACAGCGGAATTGGTGACAGAGCTGCTTGAATATCAGCCGAAGCGCTTAAAAATCAATATGATTGAAGCAACAGCCCTATTAGCTGGTATAATTGTGGATACAAAGAGCTTTTCTCTCCGCACGGGCTCGCGGACTTTTGATGCGGCTTCTTATTTAAGGGCAAAAGGCGCCGACACGGTGCTGGTGCAGAAGTTCCTGAAAGAAACCGTTGATTCCTATATTAAACGGGCGAAGCTGATCCAGCATACGGTCCTCTATAAAGATAACATTGCGATTGCTTCTCTTCCTGAAAATGAAGAGGAATACTTCGATCAAGTGCTGATTGCGCAGGCTGCCGATTCGCTGCTGTCGATGAGTGAGGTTGAGGCTTCCTTTGCGGTGGCGAGACGGGATGAACAAACGGTTTGTATCAGTGCGCGGTCGCTTGGCGAGGTAAATGTTCAGATCATCATGGAGGCCCTGGAAGGCGGAGGGCATTTAACAAATGCGGCGACTCAGTTGTCCGGCATTTCAGTTTCTGAAGCGCTGGAACGGCTGAAGCACGCCATAGATGAGTATTTTGAGGGAGGCGTACAGAGATGAAGGTTATTTTCTTACAAGATGTAAAAGGAAAAGGAAAAAAAGGCGAAGTCAAAAACGTAGCAGACGGTTATGCGCATAACTTTCTAATTAAAAAAGGCCTCGCGGTTGAAGCGAACGCGTCAAACATCAGCGCGCTAAACGGACAAAAGCAGAAAGAGAAAAAAGAAGCCATTGCCGAGCTTGAGCAGGCTAAGAGCTTGAAAGAGACATTAGAAAAACTGACTGTTGAGCTTAGCGCAAAATCAGGTGAGGGCGGCCGTTTATTTGGTTCAGTGACAAGCAAGCAAATTACTGAACAGCTCCAAAAAGACCATAACATTAAAGTAGATAAGCGGAAGCTTGAACTACCGGACGGCATTCGTGCATTAGGATATACAAACGTGCCTGTGAAGCTGCATCCTGAAGTGCAGGCTGTGTTAAAGGTACATGTAAAAGAAGAAGCTTAATAGAAAAGAGGCTTGGATTCATCCAAGCCTCTTTTTTTTATTCCACGAGATAAAGAGTTTGCTGGCTTTCTCCGCCAGGTCCTCTTCGCATTCCCTGCACGCTGTTTGTGCTGCTGGAGGAACCGCTGTACTCGTCAGATGTTATTTCTTTTCCGTTTTTCTTAATCCAGGAAACAAGTTCGCTGTTGCCTGAGTTGTTTTCTGACAGAAGGAAGTATTTCACTTTGCCTTCTTTGATCAGTTTTTTCAGTTCCGACACAGTCAGAATGGGATCCGTGCCGTTAAATCCGCCCATTGCCATAACAGATTCATTTTCGTAAATGATGTATGGCGCAGCTGTTACGGTTGTCAAAGTAGCAAATAAATATTCTTCGCCGGTATTGTGTTTTCTCAGATAGGACAGGAGCCCGCTGTCGACCTCTGAAGAGAACATGTTCCCGCCGTTTGCTGAGCCTTTGAGCTGCGGGCCGGATTCAGGAAGGACGCTGTTGCCACCGTATAGAAGCGGCGTTGCTGACCAGTAAACAGGTGTGAGAAGCAGAACGCACAAGCTGATGATGGTCAGCTGCTTACTGAACGTATGGCTGCGTTTAAGCATCAGAAGTGCAAGGGTGATACCGAGTCCTACGAGTCCCAGGACATACATCCACACACTGCCGATTTGGCTTGTATAAGCACTCAGAATATACACCTGGAACACGGTTGTGATCAGAACGGCTGCCGGCAGAAGATAGCTGGACCAGTCTTGATTATTTTTGTATAAGCGGTGCATCGTATACCATCCGATACCAGAAAGCGCGGCAATCGGCGGTGCCAGCATAATCAAATAATACTGGTGGAAGAATCCTGCGATGCTGAAGAAGCCAGCCACGGGAACAAGCCAAGCCGCCCAGAATAGCGTTTCTTTCATTTTAGCAGTATGTCCGCGGCGATCACGGTACCAGCTGACGATTGCGCCCAGTAATCCGATCAATGAGAATGGAAGCATCCAGCTGATTTGGCCGGAAAGTGCTGATTGGAAAAGACGAAGCGGTCCAGGATCACCGGTGCCGAACATATTCACGCTTTTTCCGCCTCCACCGCCAGGCCCTCCATTTCCAGGTCCGTTGCCACCTGTGGGAGGTGTGCCTCCGCCTCCATTGAGAGCGCCGGTTTGTCCGTTAGGCGGCTGAGGCGCCTGTGAATGGTTTCCGAATGATTGATTTCCGTTCTGAGAAAAAGATGAACCGTTGTCATTTGGCGCTTGCATGTTGTCTTGATTCTGCATGTTCCCTCCGCCAGCAGCATTCATATCACCCTTTGCCAGGCCCGTAGTTTGCCCAAGCAGACGCTCTGTGCCGTTGTAGCCAAAGGCCAGTTCTAGCACTGAGTTGGTCTGGCTGCTTCCTACATAAGGCCGGCTTGAGGAGGAGGCTGAATCGACTGCAATCGCCCATGAGAGTGAAAGGCCTGTCAGAAGGACAAGAGACAGAAGCAGGGACCCGATTTTTTTCTTCAGAGAAACCCGGGATGCAGCCATGTAGAATAACACAAATGCAGGCAATACCATAAACGCTTGCATCATCTTCATATTAAAGGCGAGCCCAATCAGGGCAAATGCCGTCAGCAGCCAAACCAGCTTACCTTGTTTTACTGCCCTAAGCAGACAAGTTGAACCGAGCAATAAGGTAAAAACAAGCATGCTGTCAATATTGTTTGTCCGGCTGACAGCTACTGCGATAGGGGTCAGTGCCATGACAAGTGCGGCAATGCGGGCCGTTCCAACTCCAAAAGTCGGCTTAATCATTCTGTAGAGTAGAAAGACAGACCCAACTCCGGCAAGAGACTGGGGAATGATGACACTCCACGTGTGAACACCGAAAATCAGTGCGAAAATCGTTTGAATCCATAACACGACAGGAGGCTTATCCACTGTCACAAATCCAGAAGGGTCAAATGACGCATAAAAGAAATTATGGAAGCTTTGCGTCATGCTTTTTACAGCCGCCAAATAGTACTGGTTCGCTGTGTCCTCCTGCCAAATGTGATACGTATTCAAAAAAACTGCTCCCAGCAAAATAAAAATAAGGGCTGCGTCGAATCGTTTGGTTTTCATCGTTTTTCACCTCTTTATGGTGTCTAATTGTAAAAAACAAATATGAAAAACTTATGAATAAACCATAAATATTCAAAGAAAAAAGCGGAGATATTTTCCCCGCTTTTATGCTGAATTTCTTTGTTTTTCTGACTGAAAAATGTATCGATCTCGTCCGGCTCCCTGTCCGGCTGCTCCCATTACGATCAGGGCAGCAATGAGAAGCACAATCGGCATCGTCCAAGAATGCGTCTGGTCAAAGAGATAGCCGACAAAGATTGGCCCGACTGCTGCCAGCAGGTAGCCGAATGACTGAGACATGCCTGACAGCGCAGCGGCCTGTTGGGCATTTTCACTGCGGAGACCAATCAAAGTGAGCGCCAGACTAATGCTGGAGCCTTGCCCGATACCGATAATGATCATCCAGATGGCAAGCAATGTATGGCTTCCGCCCGCTAATAATCCGCAGAGGCCGATCAGATAAACTGAGGCCAGCGCCGCAACGATACCGCGCTGCTGTTTCACACGGTCAGCTAAAACTGGTGTCAGAAAAGTGGAAGGCAGACTCGCAAATTGCATGAGTGATACCATCCATCCGGCTGTTGCCGTATCAATTCCGTGTGAACGGAGAATTTCAGGAAACCAAGCGATGCTGCTGTAAAATAAAAACGATTGCAGGCCCATAAAGATGGTGACATACCATGCCATTTTGGAAGCCCAAATGGAACTGGATTGCAGCTTCATTGTCTGGTTTGCCGTATCTCGATGGCGCAGCTGAGGTATCCAGATCAACAATGCAAGCAAAGCCAGCCCGCCCCATAAGAGAAAGGCTTGTTTCCATCCGCCATTCATCTGGGTCGCTAAAGGAACGCTGACACCCGATGCTAAAGCTGCGAATATATTCATTGATGTCGTATACAGGCTGATCATGATCCCTGGCTTTTCAGGGTATTTATGTTTGATTAAGCTTGGCAAAAGCACGTTTCCAATCGCAATCCCGACTCCGATAAGTGCCGTTCCGAAAAACAAAGCGGCAGTATAGCCGGTAGAACGAGTCAAAACACCGATAAGCAGTATCACGAGACCTAGCCATAAAGTTCGCTCATTTCCGAGGCGCTGTCCAAGCTTAGGTGCAAGTGGAGAAAGAACTGCAAACGAAAGCAGCGGCAGTGCGGTCAAAAAACCGGCTGCCCCATTGGACATGTGCAGCTCTGCCCGGATAGAGCTGATGACCGGACCGACTGAAGTGATCGCGGGCCGTAAGTTAAAGGCGATAAAGATAATGCCGGTGATCAGCCAAAATGATTGGATTTTTTTATTATGTGGATGTGGCAAAGCAGTTACTCCTCTTTTCTAACATATACATGAAATTATCCCGAAACAGGTAAGCAAGTATGTGAATGAAAGCTATGATTTGTCCTCTTTTTGCAGTTCAGCCATTTTGGCAAGCAGAATATGCTGAGGCATATGCATGATCTGTTCAAGCGGCAGATTCAAGGACTCTGCAAGCTTTTGTGCAGTTTCAGCAGAAATTTGCAAAGGTCTCACAAAAGATCCCTCCTCTCTTCTGTCCATTGTACAAGAATCAGATGTGAAATGTAAGAAGATGTCACAAAGGAATAGAGCAATCGGAAAATGGCCGTTATAAAAGAGGTAAGGAGGGTTCTTATGCACGCACCGTTATCCTTATTAAAACAAATGCTGAAGGAACACCAAATAGACACTGAAAAAGCTTTCACTTTCGAAGAATATATAGCAGTGAGGCTAAAGCTTCAGGAGCTGATGGGGAAATTTGCTTCGATCGGGGAGTGGGATCTGTATCAAAAAGCGGCAGATTTGATGATGCACATAGGCATCCAATGGATGAAATAAACTGATAACCGCTAAAAAACCCTCGCTGCAGCGAAGGCTTTCATTCATTAAAATGAGTGTTCTTCTTCCACATTTTTAAACTGGTCATAAATTACAAGCTTAGACGGACTGTTTTCCTTAGCCACCTGTTTGGCCTTTTCAATAGCGGCGTCTTTAGACGTATACAAAGCTGTCGGCGCTACATTCTCCACCTCAATAAACCAGCCGTCCGCATCAACATTAGGTGTAATCGCATATTTCTTTATCATCTTTCATTCCTCCCTCATGTTTTATTGCATTTTTCCCGCCTTTTTACTGTCCGAAACGATCCAATCTGCTAACTGAAAAAAACAGGAAACAGACAATTTTTCTATTTTTTTTCTGTAGAAATGGTAGAATGGAGGTTGGAGATTTTTTAATGAGAGGACGGTGCTTAGCATGACAGACCTTCTGAATGACCGGCTTCCCCCGCAAAATATAGAAGCCGAACAAGCCGTGTTAGGCGCTATTTTTTTACAGCCGTCTGCTTTAACACTGGCTTCAGAAGTATTGATTCCAGATGATTTCTATAGAATGTCCCACCAAAAAATCTATAATGCGATGCTGGTGCTCGGTGACCGAGGTGAACCGGTTGATCTGGTGACGGTAACATCAGAGCTTGCGAACACAGACCTGCTGGAAGAAGTAGGCGGCATTTCATATTTGACAGATATCGCAAACTCGGTGCCGACAGCGGCTAACATAGAATATTACGCGAAAATCGTTGAGGAAAAATCGATTCTTCGCCGATTAATCAGAACTGCGACAACGATTGCTCAAGACGGGTATACCCGTGAGGATGAGGTCGAGGATTTACTCAGTGAAGCGGAAAAAACGATTATGGAAGTGGCACAGCGCAAAAACACGAGTGCCTTCCAAAATATTAAGGACGTCCTTGTCCAGACCTATGATAATATCGAACAGCTTCACAATCGAAAAGGTGATATCACGGGAATTCCAACAGGGTTTACGGAGCTTGACCGGATGACTGCGGGTTTCCAGCGCAACGACTTGATCATTGTGGCTGCCCGTCCGTCAGTAGGGAAAACAGCCTTTGCCCTGAACATCGCACAAAACGTGGCGACAAAGACCGATGAGAGCGTTGCAATTTTCAGTCTAGAGATGGGTGCCGAGCAGCTCGTTATGCGTATGCTTTGTGCCGAGGGAAATATCAATGCCCAGAATCTCCGTACAGGTAACCTGACCGAAGAGGATTGGGGCAAGCTGACGATGGCAATGGGAAGCCTGTCGAACAGCGGGATTTACATCGACGATACACCGGGTATTCGAGTGAGTGAAATCCGTGCCAAGTGTCGCCGCTTGAAGCAGGAAAGCGGACTGGGCATGATTTTGATCGATTACCTGCAATTGATTCAGGGAAGCGGTCGTTCAAAGGACAACCGTCAGCAGGAAGTATCTGAAATTTCCCGTGAACTGAAGTCGATTGCCAGGGAGCTGCAAGTCCCTGTTATCGCGCTTTCTCAGCTTTCCAGGGGTGTTGAGCAGCGTCAGGATAAACGTCCGATGATGTCTGATATCCGGGAATCAGGAAGTATCGAGCAGGACGCGGATATTGTCGCGTTCCTTTATCGTGATGACTACTATGACAAAGAAACTGAGAATAAAAATATTATCGAAATTATTATCGCCAAACAGCGTAACGGCCCGGTAGGAACCGTGTCTCTTGCGTTCGTAAAAGAATACAACAAATTCGTCAACCTGGAACGGCGTTTTGATGACGCAGGCGTTCCGCCCGGCGCATAAGCCCCAAGAGCAGCTCTTGGGGTTTTTTCATTCGAAAGATGGAAGAAATACCGTTCGCTCAGCGGATGAAAATTTGAAAGCGTTTTAATAAAATGGTGCGAAAAGGAGATGGTAACAATATGGGAGAACGTTTTTCGTCTTTTCACGCAGCACAAATCCGAATTGCGCGTCCTACGGGCCAGCTTGATGAGATTATTCGTTTTTACGAAGAGGGACTGTGTTTGAAACGAATAGGAGAATTTTCACAGCACAACGGGTATGACGGTGTCATGTTCGGCCTTCCTCATGCCGATTATCATTTGGAATTCACCCAGTATGAAGGGGGAAGCACTGCCCCCGTTCCCCATCCCGACAGCCTTCTTGTTTTTTATGTGCCGAATGCAGATGAACTGGCAGCGATCACTTCAAAGCTAAAACACATGGGCTATCAAGAGGTCGAATCAGAGAACCCGTACTGGAGCAATGGGGGCGTGACGATAGAGGACCCGGACGGCTGGCGGGTCGTTTTTATGAATTCAAAAGGGATATCAGGCAAGTGATTCTTTCTTATGCTAAAGGATGAAAGTTTCACAAGCTTTTTATGACAAAACAGTGAGAAAACGCTTATAAAACGAATGGAAGCGAACGAATATAGATTTACAATAATTTAATGTTCGGATTTACAATTGACTTTCTGTTTCTTCACTGATAAACTTGATTTGTTTGAATAGAATCGTTTTGAAAGGTTAACGGAGGTGCACGGACATGTCTTCAGTAGTTGTAGTAGGTACGCAATGGGGCGATGAAGGGAAAGGTAAAATTACAGATTTCCTATCAGAAAATGCAGAAGTGATCGCCCGTTATCAAGGCGGAAATAACGCAGGGCATACAATCAAGTTTGACGGAATCACATATAAGCTTCACTTAATCCCGTCTGGAATTTTCTATAAGGATAAAACGTGTGTAATCGGAAACGGAATGGTTGTAGATCCGAAAGCATTAGTCACAGAGCTTGCGTATCTTCATGAGCGCAACGTGAGTACAGATAACCTGAGAATCAGCAACAGAGCTCACGTCATTCTGCCGTATCATTTGAAATTGGATGAAGTGGAAGAAGAGCGTAAAGGGGCTAATAAGATCGGCACAACGAAAAAAGGAATCGGCCCTGCTTACATGGATAAAGCAGCCCGCATCGGAATTCGCATCGCGGATCTGTTAGACCGTGACGCGTTTGCAGAAAAGCTTGAGCGCAATCTTGAAGAAAAAAACCGTCTTCTTGAGAAAATGTACGAGACAGAAGGGTTTAAACTTGAGGATATCTTAGACGAATATTATGAGTACGGCCAGCAGATTAAAAAATATGTTTGCGATACATCTGTTGTCTTAAACGATGCTCTTGATGAAGGGCGCCGTGTATTATTTGAAGGCGCACAAGGGGTTATGCTCGATATCGACCAAGGAACATACCCGTTTGTTACGTCATCTAACCCGGTTGCCGGCGGTGTCACGATCGGTTCTGGTGTCGGCCCGACCAAAATCAAGCACGTTGTCGGTGTATCAAAAGCATATACGACTCGTGTCGGCGACGGTCCTTTCCCGACTGAGCTGAAGGATGAAATTGGCGATCAAATCCGTGAAGTCGGACGCGAATATGGAACAACAACAGGCCGCCCGCGCCGTGTCGGCTGGTTTGACAGCGTTGTTGTCCGCCACGCCCGCCGTGTGAGCGGAATTACAGATCTTTCTCTGAACTCTATTGACGTCCTAACAGGAATTAAAACGTTGAAAATCTGTGTGGCGTACCGCTACAAAGGCGAAATTATTGAAGAATTCCCAGCAAGTCTTAAAGCACTTGCTGAATGTGAGCCGGTTTATGAAGAAATGCCAGGCTGGACTGAGGATATTACAGGTGCGAAGAGCTTGAGCGAGCTTCCGGAAAATGCGCGCCATTATCTTGAGCGTGTGTCTCAGCTGACAGGCATTCCGCTTTCTATTTTCTCTGTCGGTCCAGACCGCTCACAAACAAATGTCCTTCGCAGTGTGTACCGCGCGAACTAAATAGAATATGTCTGCAAGCCCCTATATCAGGGGCTTGTTTTTTGTTTGAAAGCCGCATATAAGTTGGTCTGAGAAAAAAATATGAAAAAAAACCAAAAAAGTTATTGCCACTTCTATTTGTTCGTGATATTATAAATCTCGTTGTTACGGAAACTGCTTCAATAGAGTACAAGATGAGAACTAGATCTAAGTCGTTTGCTCTATAGAAATTCCTACATCTTTAAGAGCCATTAGCTCAGTTGGTAGAGCATCTGACTTTTAATCAGAGGGTCGAAGGTTCGAGTCCTTCATGGCTCACCATTTCGTGAAGGCCCGTTGGTCAAGCGGTTAAGACACCGCCCTTTCACGGCGGTAACACGGGTTCGAATCCCGTACGGGTCATTGATTTACTTTAGCGTTATTGCTAAATTCCTTATTTGTCTGTGAGAGCTGACACGACAGCTCTCCGGGCAATTACTGTAAGGTCCGGTAGTTCAGTTGGTTAGAATGCCTGCCTGTCACGCAGGAGGTCGCGGGTTCGAGTCCCGTCCGGACCGCCATTTTACTTTACTTAGTAGAGAAAAATAAAACATTTGGCTCGGTAGCTCAGTTGGTAGAGCAACGGACTGAAAATCCGTGTGTCGGCGGTTCGATTCCGTCCCGAGCCACTTACCAAACGCATCTGCAATCGTAGGTGCGTTTTTTCTTTTAGGAAAAAGGCAAACATGAGGAGTGTTATAATAGAAGAAAAAGGGAGAACCGGCCCTGCGGCCGGTTCAAAGAAGAAGACGTCATTGATAAAGACGCACTCCGGTGAGGGGAGGTTTCAATAAAGTTATCTTTTTTAAAAAAAGTTGACCAGCATGACAATAGATAAACAACTGGCGATAAAGGTGAAACATGTGTTTTTTTTCTAAACCTTTATTTTTTTTATCTTTTGACCTTAAACCGTTATAATAGACAAGGACCCATTCTTTACATGGGCCATAAGTGATGAAACGAATGTTATATAGATGAAATGAAGTCATTCGGCAGGAGGAAAATCAAAATGATGGATAAAAAGATCCTTGTAGTAGATGATGAAAAACCGATTGCAGATATATTGGAATTTAACTTAAGAAAAGAAGGCTATGAAGTGCACTGTGCCCACGACGGAAACGAAGCCGTTGAAATGGTAGAAGAGCTTCAGCCTGATTTAATTCTTTTAGATATTATGCTCCCGAATAAAGACGGCGTTGAAGTATGCCGCGAAGTCAGAAAGAAATACGATATGCCAATCATTATGCTGACGGCTAAGGATTCAGAAATTGACAAGGTTATCGGGCTTGAAATCGGTGCTGATGACTATGTCACAAAACCATTCAGCACACGCGAGCTCTTGGCGCGTGTAAAAGCGAACCTGCGCCGCCAGCTGACAACAGCGCCTGCGGAGGAAGAGCCTTCCTCTAACGAGATTCATATCGGCTCTCTCGTCATCTTCCCTGACGCGTACGTTGTATCAAAACGAGACGAAACAATCGAATTGACTCATCGTGAGTTCGAATTGCTTCATTATTTAGCAAAACATATCGGACAAGTGATGACCCGTGAACATTTGCTTCAAACCGTTTGGGGCTATGATTACTTCGGCGATGTCAGAACGGTTGACGTAACAGTCCGCCGGCTTCGTGAAAAAATCGAGGACAACCCGAGCCATCCAAATTGGATCGTCACACGCCGCGGTGTAGGTTATTACTTGAGAAACCCAGAACAGGACTAATGCCCATATGAATAAGGTTGGTTTTTTTCGGTCGATCCAATTTAAGATTACCTTGATTTATGTGCTTTTGATTATCATTGCCATGCAAATCATTGGTGTGTATTTTGTCAATCAGGTAGAGAAGTCGCTGATCAGCTCTTATGAACAATCGCTGAATCAGCGAATCGACAACCTTTCTTATTATATCGAACAAGAATATAAGAGCGATAACGACAGCACAGTTATAAAGGATGACGTCAGCCGTATTTTGAATGACTTCACGAAAAGTGATGAGGTTCGGGAAATTAGCTTTGTAGATAAAAGCTATGAAGTGGTCGGTTCTTCAAAGCCGTATGGTGAGGAAGTGGCTGGGAAACAAACGACCGATCTGATTTTCAAAAGAATTTTTTCTACCAAACAGTCGTATTTAAGAAAATATTATGACCCGAAAAGCAAAATCAGAGTTCTTATTTCCGCGAAGCCCGTTATGACTGAAAACCAAGAGGTTGTCGGCGCGATCTATGTTGTCGCGAGTATGGAAGATGTCTTTAATCAAATGAAGACGATCAACACGATACTGGCGTCCGGCACAGGTTTGGCACTTGTTTTGACGGCTCTTCTCGGTATTTTTCTGGCAAGAACCATTACCCATCCGCTTTCAGATATGCGAAAGCAGGCGATGGAGCTTGCGAAAGGGAATTTCTCGAGGAAGGTTAAAAAGTACGGGCATGATGAAATTGGGCAGCTGGCCACAACGTTTAACCACTTAACGAGAGAGCTTGAAGATGCCCAGGCGATGACTGAAGGAGAACGCAGAAAGCTAGCCTCTGTCATTGCCTATATGACAGACGGCGTAATCGCCACAAACCGAAATGGAGCGATTATTCTCTTAAACAGCCCGGCGCTGGAGCTGTTGAACGTTTCACGTGAAACAGCCTTGGAAATGCCGATTACGAGTTTGCTGGGGCTTCAAGAGAATTATACTTTTGAAGATTTAGTGGAGCAGCAGGATTCGATGCTGCTTGAAATTGAGCGAGATGATGAATTGACGGTGCTTCGCGTGAATTTCTCTGTGATTCAAAGGGAACATGGCAAAATTGATGGTTTAATCGCTGTCATTTACGATGTAACCGAACAAGAGAAAATGGATCAGGAACGCAGAGAATTCGTTGCGAATGTATCACATGAGCTGCGGACGCCGCTTACGACAATGCGCAGCTATTTAGAAGCGTTAGCTGAAGGCGCGTGGGAAAATAAAGACATTGCTCCGCGCTTCTTAATGGTGACGCAAAATGAAACAGAGCGTATGATCCGGCTTGTCAATGATCTGCTTCAACTGTCGAAATTTGACAGTAAAGATTATCAATTTAACCGGGAATGGATTCAGATTGTCCGGTTTATGTCGCTTATTATTGACCGTTTTGAAATGACAAAAGAGCAGCATGTGGAGTTTATCCGCAATCTGCCGGACAGAGATCTGTACGTCGAGATTGACCAGGATAAAATAACGCAGGTGCTCGATAATATTATTTCTAACGCTTTAAAATATTCACCAGAAGGCGGACATGTCACGTTCTCGATTGATGTCAATGAAGAGGAAGAACTTCTCTATATCAGCGTGAAAGATGAAGGGATCGGCATTCCGAAAAAAGATGTCGAAAAAGTCTTTGACCGCTTCTACAGGGTGGATAAAGCGAGAACGAGAAAACTTGGCGGCACCGGTCTGGGATTGGCGATTGCCAAGGAAATGGTACAGGCGCACGGCGGAGATATTTGGGCGGACAGCATAGAAGGAAAAGGCACGACGATTACATTTACTCTTCCATATAAAGAGGAACAAGAGGATGATTGGGATGAAGCGTGAAAATATAAAAACGATATTACTTACGGTACTCGTCGTCATCAGTCTTGTTTTTACATGGGGGATATGGACGTTCCAGCCAAACTTTTCTGAAGGCTCATCCTCAACAGAGTCTACTGTTCGTGTGAAACATAAAATCGAAAAAACCACCCAAAAGCTGTCTGAAACGGTAAGGCCGAGGGACATGTTTATCCATGAGGACGGCGCTCATTACAAGGTGGATGACAATGCCCTCTATGAAGAAATTTGGTCTGACTTGCCGCATTGGGATGTGAAAGGAATTAAAGATATTTCGGATCAGTATGACAAGGCTGGATTCAAAAGCTGGTTTTATGGAATAGGCGGTTCTGAAGCCAAGCTTGACTTGCAATTCAGCGATACGATTCCGATTGATATTTTCCAAACGCTGTTTAAATGGTCTAATCAGTCGTTTGAATACAGTTCGTTTGATCATATTCTGATCCCGTTCAATGAAACAAAAGCGAACAAGAAAATCTATTTGGTGTCTTACAGCAAACAGCTCATTCTTGAAGTGACGGTTGAATCGGCAAACTACCGGAACATTATGAATGACTTGAAAAACAGGCAATCAAATATGCCGGCGTTCAGTTTGTTCTCCATTGGCTCAAAGAAAGAGTTCTTGCTGCCGAACAAACCGCTTACGATGGACAAAAAAGAATTTGTCACAGAATCGATTAAAACAAATACCTTTAAGCAGGCTTTGTTTAGCGATCCGAGCATTGTAAGAGAAGATTCGAATTACAACAACAGAAATGTGCTGACAGATGGGATCAGCCGTTTAGATGTAAATCTAAGCCAGCGACAGGTGCAATTTCAGCAGCGCAATTTGGTGCAGAGCACATCCTATCAAACAGGTGAATTAATCAAAAAGAGCCAAAAATACCTTGAGGATACCGGAAGCTGGACGGATCACTATCAATTTTTCAATATCAATGACAGCCAGCAGCTGAGCTTCTATATCTTTATGGATCAGATCCCGGTCATTAACAGCACCGCCAAACCTTTCGGAGCGACATCGGCGATTACGGTGCAATGGGCGAATGATGATATTCTCAGCTATAAGCGGCCGAATTACAGTCTCGGAACGAATCCGATTAAAACAAGTGAAACAGAGCTCATGAGCGGCAGCGAAGTGAGGATGCTGCTTTCGAAACAAACCGCTTATGATACGGACAAAATTGATCAGATCTTCCTTGCTTATCAATTGGTATCAACATCAACCAACGATGATCCTCTCGTTGAACTGGAACCGGTTTGGGCGATGAAAGTAAATGGAAAAATTGTGCCGATTACAAAGGATTTATTGAGGAAGGAGGGGGCTAGCAGTGGAGTGGAATAAGACAAAATCAATCTTCATCGTTGCCTTCCTCATTTTAGATATTTTCTTAGGCTATCAGTTTTTTCAAAAATGGCAGGCTACCGGAAAAGAATATGAAGTCATTAAAAATGATGTCGAGCATGACATGAAGGCCGATCATATCACGTATGAAGGCTTGAATAAGGAAGCGACAGAAGGCTATCGGATCACGGCAAATCAAAAATCTTTCTCCAAGGAGGAAATTGAGGCGCTGAAGGATCAAAAGCCTTTGATGGACATGCCTAGTGATGATCATAAAGTAACGAGCCTGAAAATGAAGTTTGCAAATCCAATCGCCCTATCAAAGAAGGATATTGAGGACGATGCTCAGGCACTTGTTTCTTCGAAAATTCAAGATGGCGAAAAATATAAGCTTTGGAAGGTTGATAAATCGAAGAAAGAAATTATTTTCTTCCAAACGTACGAAGGTCATTATATTTACCAAAAGACCGACAATCCCTCTAATATGATCGGGCAAGTGGTGCTGCACTTAAACGGTAAAAACGAGGTTGTGTCATACGACCAGACTACGCTTGAGACCTTCAAGCAAATCCAGAAAGAAAGCTTAATTACTGAAATGGATGCGGTTGAGCTATTGTACTATCAAAATCAATTGAAAGAATACAGCACTGTGAAGAGCTGTAAATTCGGCTATGTAGCACAATATCCGCTGACAAGTACGCAGGTGCTGGCGCCGGTATGGAGAATTACGGTCGAGTACGAGAAAAAAGTGAACGGTGAGAAAAAGACAGTACAAGAGTATTTTACTGTGAATGCTTTGGAGAGTACGATTTTAGATACAGATCAATGAAAATAATGGAGTGAGACAAACATGAGCTTGCAATTTAGCGTACTTGCGAGCGGGAGTACGGGAAATGCGTTTTACCTCGAAACAGAGAATCACGCATTTTTAGTGGACGCCGGTTTGAGCGGAAAAGCCATGGATGGGCTGATGGCGCAGATCGGGCGTAAGCTGGATGATGTAGACGGCATTTTTGTGACGCATGAGCATAGTGACCATATTAAGGGCCTTGGTGTCGTCGCCAGAAAGTACAAGCTTCCGATCTATGCGAATGAGAAGACTTGGAAAGCGATGGAGAATCAAATCGGCAAAATTGACACCGATCAAAAGTTTGTATTTCCAATGGAGACGGTGAAGTCGTTTGGCGGACTTGATGTTGAATCGTTTGGCGTCTCCCACGATGCGGCGGAACCGATGTTTTATGTGTTCCATTATAACGGCCGAAAGCTCGCGTTAATGACAGATACGGGATATGTCAGCGACCGGATGAAAGGCATTATCCGTTCAGCGAATGTGTTTGTGTTTGAAAGCAATCACGATGTCGGTATGCTGCAAATGGGAAGATACCCATGGAGCATTAAGCGGCGGATTTTAAGTGACGTCGGGCACGTGTCAAATGAAGATGCTGCCTTGGCGATGACGGATGTCATTGGCGATAAGACGTCCCGTATTTACCTGGCGCATTTGAGCCAGGACAATAACATGAAGGAGCTGGCAAGAATGTCTGTACAGCAGACATTGGCTTCTAAAGGATTTGTGACGGGCGAGACATTTGACTTATACGACACAGATCCGAAGAAGGCCACTCCGCTTTGCGCTGTATAATTTTTCTATGTAAATCATGACTATTCTAGGAGTTTCTAACCCACAATATAACCATATTAACGTTCTTGGAAAGGATGGAATATGGTGGATTACGAACGTGAGGAAGAACATACTACTCCTGAACAGCCAAAGAGAAGCAAAAAAGGATATTTTCTTTCGAGTCTGATTGGCGTGATTGTCGGTGCCGTATTAATGGCGTTTATCATGCCGTATCTTTCAAATGAAGGGCTAGATACGGGCGCTTTAGATCAGCAGCAGAACAACAACGGCCGGGAATCAATCAGGACGGTGAATGTCAGTGTCAACAATGCCGTCACCAAGATTGTCAGCAATGTGTCGCCCGCCGTTGTCGGTGTTGTGAACATCCAAAAATCAGATATTTGGGGAGAGAGCGGCGAGGCTGGGAGCGGCTCTGGCGTCATCTATAAGAAAAATGACCATTCCGCTTATGTCGTGACCAACCATCATGTCATCGAAGGCGCTTCCCAAATTGAAATCAGCTTGAAAGACGGTTCACGTGTATCAGCTGATCTTGTCGGCAGCGACCAGCTGATGGACCTTGCCGTTTTACGGGTGAAAAGCGATAAGATTAAAGCAGTCGCCGATTTCGGAAATTCAGATAAAGTGAAGTCTGGGGAGCCGGTTATTGCGATCGGGAACCCGTTAGGCCTTGAGTTTGCTGGCTCTGTCACACAAGGCGTCATCTCAGGTACGGAGAGGGCGATCCCAGTGGATTCAAACGGTGATGGACAGCCTGACTGGAACGCAGAAGTCCTGCAAACAGATGCGGCCATTAATCCTGGGAACAGCGGCGGTGCTTTGTTAAATATGGATGGGAAGGTCATTGGCATCAATTCAATGAAAATTGCCGAGTCGGCGGTTGAAGGGATTGGCCTGTCGATTCCATCTAAGCTCGTGATCCCTGTGATAGAGGATTTAGAGAGATACGGAAAGGTCAAACGCCCGTTCCTTGGCATTGAGATGAAATCGCTAAGCGACATCGCAAGCTATCATTGGGATGAAACATTAAAGCTTCCTAAGAATGTCACCAATGGAGCGGTTGTGATGGGTGTAGACGCCTTTTCACCTGCCGGAAAAGCGGGACTGAAGGAACTGGATGTCATCACGGAATTTGACGGATACAAAGTAAATGATATTGTTGACCTGCGAAAACGGCTTTATCAGAAAAAAGTCGGTGACCGGGTGAAGGTGAAGTTTTACCGCGGCGGAAAAGAAAAATCTGTAGACATCAAGCTGTCCTCCGCAGACCAATTAGGCAGTTAATAAAAGCAGTCTGGCATCGTTGCCAGGCTGTTTTGATATGCAAAAAAACTGAACAGGGGTCACGCCCGTTCAGTTGAAAAGGATATATCGAATATGAAGAAAAATACAAGATGGATGTTACACGTGAAACAGCAAACAGCAGTTAGCTGCAAATACTTCCGTTCTCTGCATGGACTTTAATGGTTTGTTCCGTGTGGTTGCTGGCTGTACACATAGATGCCATTTCTTTTTTCAATGCAGAAGAAGTAACGTTTTTTAGTGTTTGACCGATTTTACAGGGCAGACCCATCCCGCTCCCGGAAATATGGAGGTTCGGGATTAGGCCTTGCCATAACGAAATCGATTATCGACAGCCACAATGGGACGATTGAAGTGAAAAGTGAAATCGGTAGAGATACTGTTTTCCTGATCAGGCTTCCTGCCCCGGATTATTCGTTAGACGAGTGAGAAAATTTCTTCAGCCGATATTGGAGGCTTTGTCTGCTGATGCCAAGCTCCTGAGCAGCTTTCGAGATGTTATGGCCGTGTTTTCTTAACACGTTCTCTATCACATATTTTTCGAAGCTCTCCATTTTTTCTTTTAAGTCCGCGGCCGGCTGGTGTCTTGGTGTTTCCGGCTCTGGGATGTCAGCCGGCTTGATTTTCATGCGGTATTGATAGGGCAGATGGGAGGCCGTAATCGTTTGCTCGTCCGTCATGAAATTCATTGCGCCTTCAATCATATGCTCAAGCTCGCGAATATTTCCCGGCCAGTCATAAGAAAGGAAAAATTGCTTCACGTCTTCGCTGATGTGTTCAACATTCATTTGGAACAGATGGTTGTTTTTCTGGATGAACTCCGACGCGAGAAGCAAAATGTCTTCTTTTCGTTCCCGAAGCGGCGGGATGATCAGTGTGACGACACTCAGCCTGTAATACAAGTCCTTCCGCATTCGTTCGCCGGCAATCGCGTCAATTGGGTCTTCATTCATCGTGGCAATAATACGTACGTCAATCGGTGTATCCTTTGTCGAACCAATGCGCCTGATTTTCCGTTCTTGAAGGGCGCGCAGCAGCTTCGCCTGAAGGCTGAGATTCAGCGAGTTGATTTCATCTAACAGCAGCGTCCCGCCGTGAGCTTGTTCAAACAGGCCGGGCTGGTCGACAGCGCCGGTAAACGCGCCTTTTTTCGTCCCAAACAAAATGCTTTCCACAAGGCTGTCTGGCAGTGCCGCACAGTTTTGCGAAATAAACGGGCCGCCTGAACGATCGCTGCCATTATGAATACTTTGCGCGAACAGCTCTTTTCCCGTGCCGGTTTCGCCTGCGAGAAGGACAGATGATGACGTGCGGGTTGCCCGCTTGGCGTTTTCGATGACGTCTTGAATGGCCGGGCTGGTGCCGAGGATGCTGTCAAACGTATAGGTGGTGCTGCCTTTTTTGTTCATATTTTCCCTGATCAGCCGTTCAAGCTTTGTCACATCCTTGGCAATTTCAACGGCGCCCTTGATTTTGCCGTCCTGGACGATGGGATATGTATGATTGATCGTCGTAATTTCCTGGCCTTTATTATTGAAATAGCTCTGTTTGACGTTTTTAATCGTCTTGCCTTCCTGAAGAGCCTGTACCAGTGTGCTGTCCTGCTGCTTTGAAAACATAAACACATCCATCAGGTTTTTATTCAAGACGTCATGCTTCTCCATATCTTCAATCTGCATCATTTTATTGTTATAAACGATTGTGTTTCCATGCTCGTCTACCACGTGCAGGCCAACATCGATTTCATCTAAAATACTCTGAAAAACCAATGTGAGGAATTCGCTGTCTTTGACCACTGTATGAACCTCCCTCAATTATTTTCTTAATATTGCTTCTATTTTATAAAAAAATGGAGAGGATATGCAAAAGAATTTTGCACTTGCTGGAATTTTTGCTCGAAATATCAGAATGTTTTTGCACCTTGTCCTCGAAAATTGTAGAAAACACACGAATTCTTGATTTGGCACAGAACTTGCATTTATATAAAGGGAAAGCAGGATAACATGTTGAAACAGAAAACAAGGGGGAATTCAAATATGTCAGCTTTATCTAAATCCAAAGAAATTATTGATCAGACGTCTCATTACGGAGCCAACAATTATCATCCGCTCCCGATTGTTATTTCTGAAGCGCTGGGTGCTTGGGTAAAGGACCCGGAAGGCAATGAATATATGGATATGCTGAGTGCTTACTCTGCGGTAAACCAGGGTCACAGACACCCGAAAATCATTCAGGCATTAAAGGATCAGGCTGATAAAATTACCCTCACGTCACGCGCGTTTCATAACGATCAGCTTGGGCCTTTTTACGAAAAAACAGCTAAACTGACAGGCAAAGAGATGATTCTGCCGATGAATACAGGAGCTGAAGCGGTTGAATCTGCAGTGAAAGCGGCGAGACGCTGGGCGTATGAAGTGAAGGGCGTAGCTGACAATCAAGCGGAAATTATCGCATGTGTCGGGAACTTCCACGGCCGCACAATGCTGGCGGTATCTCTTTCTTCTGAAGAGGAATATAAACGAGGATTCGGCCCGATGCTTCCGGGAATCAAACTCATTCCTTACGGCGATGTGGAAGCGCTTCGACAGGCCATTACGCCGAATACAGCGGCATTCTTGTTTGAGCCGATTCAAGGCGAAGCGGGCATTGTGATTCCGCCGGAAGGATTTTTACAGGAAGCGGCGGCAATTTGTAAGGAAGAGAATGTCTTGTTTATTGCGGATGAAATTCAAACGGGTCTCGGACGTACAGGCAAGACATTTGCCTGTGACTGGGACGGCATTGTTCCGGATATGTATATCTTGGGCAAAGCGCTTGGCGGCGGTGTGTTCCCAATCTCATGTATTGCGGCGGACCGCGAGATCCTAGGCGTATTTAACCCTGGCTCACACGGTTCAACATTTGGCGGAAACCCGCTTGCATGTGCAGTGTCTATCGCTTCATTAGAAGTGCTGGAGGATGAAAAGCTGGCGGATCGTTCTCTTGAGCTTGGCGAATACTTTAAAAGCGAGCTTGAGAGCATTGACAGCCCGTTTATTAAAGAAGTCCGCGGCAGAGGCCTGTTTATCGGTGTGGAATTGACGGAAGCGGCACGTCCGTATTGTGAGCGTTTGAAGGAAGAAGGGCTTTTATGCAAGGAAACGCATGATACAGTCATTCGTTTTGCACCGCCATTAATCATTTCCAAAGAGGATTTGGATTGGGCAATAGAGAAAATTAAGCACGTGCTGCAAAACGCATAAATCCGCACCATGGCGGGATATTCACTTCGTTTGTATAAATTTACAACAGAAAAATCAGCACTCCCTATTTGCTCAGCTACAGTATTTTAGTATAATGTATCTTTATGAGAAGAAGTGAATTTTATATTAAATAGATAGAGACTCTTTGGACAGCAAACTGGGATAGCACCATGCAGATGTTCCAGCTTAGATCCAATACAAGTTGCTGAAGGGGTGCAGAATGTGAATACAAACCAAGATAACGGAAATCAGCTCCAGCGGACAATGAAATCACGCCATTTGTTCATGATTTCATTGGGCGGAGTGATCGGAACCGGTTTCTTCCTTGGAACCGGGTTTACCATTAACCAAGCGGGACCGCTCGGCGCGGTTCTGTCCTATTTAGTGGGCGGCTTTATCATGTTTTTGACGATGCTCTGCTTAGGAGAGCTGGCAGTCGCCTTTCCTGTGTCGGGGTCCTTCCAGACCTATGCGACAAAATTTATCAGCCCGGCCTTCGGGTTTGCGTTCGGCTGGCTGTACTGGCTCGGCTGGGCGGTTACATGCGCCATTGAATTCTTATCAGCGGGGCAGCTGATGCAACGCTGGTTTCCGCATATAGACGTGTGGATCTGGTGTCTGGTCTTTGCGGCTCTGATGTTTATTCTAAATGCGATCACCACAAAAGCCTTTGCGGAATCTGAATTCTGGTTCTCAGGCATTAAAATTTTGATTATCCTTTTATTTATTATTCTCGGCGGAGCTGCCATGTTTGGCCTGATTGATCTGAAGGGTGGAGAGCATGCGCCGTTTTTGACACATTTTTATGAAGACGGGTTATTTCCGAACGGCATAAAGGCAATGCTGATTACGATGATTACCGTGAACTTTGCGTTTCAGGGGACTGAGCTGATCGGGGTTGCAGCCGGAGAAAGTGAAGACCCTGAAAAAACGATTCCACGGTCAATCAAACAGACAGTATGGAGAACGCTTGTCTTCTTTGTGCTTTCAATCATTGTCATTGCCGGCATGATTCCGTGGAAACAGGCGGGTGTCGTGGAAAGTCCATTTGTTGCCGTATTTGAGCAAATCGGAATCCCATATGCAGCTGATATCATGAACTTTGTTATTTTAATCGCGCTGTTATCCGTTGCGAATTCAGGTTTATACGCATCGACACGTATTCTGTACGCGATGGCGAATGAAGGACAGGCCTTCAAAGCGCTCGGAAAAACAAATCAGCGCGGTGTGCCGATGTACTCGTTAATCGTAACGATGGCTGTGGCCTGCCTATCACTTCTGACAAAGTTTGCGCAGGCTGAAACTGTATATATGGTACTGTTATCTTTGGCGGGTATGAGCGCGCAGGTCGGCTGGATTACGATTTCGCTTTCCCAAATCATGTTCAGACGCAAATATATCCGTGAGGGCGGGAAGATAGAAGATTTGAAATTTAAAACACCGCTGTACCCGGTGCTTCCGCTGATCGGCCTAACGTTAAATACGGTCGTGCTCATCAGTCTTGCATTTGATCCGGAGCAGCGTATCGCGCTGTATTGCGGCGTACCGTTTATGGTCATTTGCTACATCATTTATCATGTCGTCATTAAAAAACGCCAGCAGGCGAATCGTCAGCTAGAGCTTTAAAACGTTGTCCGCAAGTCATCTTTGTTAGAACCCGCATAGGACATTATCTTAAATGTTGAGGTGGAATCACAGATGGATAAAACGATTTCGGTTATTGGAATGCCAATGGATTTAGGACAAGCACGACGCGGAGTGGATATGGGCCCGAGTGCCATCCGGTACGCTCATCTGATCGAGCGGCTCTCAGACATGGGGTATACGGTTGAAGATCTCGGTGACATTCCGATCAACCGCGAAAAAATCAAAAATGACGAGGAACTGAAAAACCTGAATTCCGTTTTGGCGGGAAATGAAAAACTCGCGCAAAAGGTCAACAAAGTCATTGAAGAGAAAAAATTCCCGCTTGTCCTGGGCGGTGACCACAGTATTGCGATCGGCACGCTTGCAGGCACAGCGAAGCATTACGATAATCTCGGCGTCATCTGGTATGACGCGCACGGAGATTTGAATACACTTGAAACTTCACCATCGGGCAATATTCACGGCATGCCGCTCGCGGTCAGCCTTGGCATTGGCCACGAGTCACTGGTTAACCTTGAAGGCTACGCGCCTAAAATCAAACCGGAAAACGTCGTCATCATTGGCGCCCGGTCACTTGATGAAGGGGAGCGCAAGTACATTAAGGAAAGCGGCATGAAGGTGTACACAATGCACGAAATCGACCGTCTTGGCATGACAAAGGTCATTGAAGAAACCCTTGATTATTTATCAGCATGTGATGGCGTCCATCTGAGCCTTGATCTGGACGGACTTGATCCGAACGACGCACCGGGTGTCGGAACCCCTGTCGTCGGCGGCATCAGCTACCGGGAGAGCCATCTGGCTATGGAAATGCTGTATGACGCAGGCATCATTACCTCAGCCGAATTCGTTGAGGTTAACCCGATCCTTGATCACAAAAACAAAACGGGTAAAACAGCAGTAGAGCTCGTAGAATCCCTGTTAGGGAAGAAGCTGCTGTAATAAGAAAACCCCCGCATCCCGCGGGGGTTTTTCATTTATCCAATCATTTTCTCAGCGACTTTCATTTCCTGTGAGTGGGTTTGATGGTCTGCAATAAACCAACCTGATAAAATCACCGCTGCGACGCCTGCGCCAATCAGAAATCTTTTCATTTATATAACCTCCGTTCGTTTAATCAGTTCTTCAATCTGTAATGCTTCATAAAAAAAGTGGGCAGCTTCTTTGTAAAGCTCAAGTTCCCTATACCGTTCGCCAGCCAAAATGGAAAGTTCTCTTACACTGTCATACTCTTTCTCGGACAACAAGTCATCCATATGTTGTTTGCATAAGTGAAACGTTTCCGCATGACCCCCTTCTGCATAAATGGCATATAAAATGTCTATTTTTGCCTCACATATTCTATTCGGCTCAGCAGTCAATTTTTCCTTCACGTCTTGGTAATAAGATAAGGCCTGTTCTTTCTTTTTGATCTTAAACAGTTCTCGTATCAGCAAGTAGGCAGAATGATAATAATAGGCGGAGCGGGCATACTCATCGTTCCGTAGAGCCTCCTCTAATTTCGAAACCGCTTCTTCTGATTTGCCGCTTTGCGCATGAAGAAGGCCGAAGTTATGCAAAAGCTGGGCTTCAAAAAAATGATCCTCTAATTCACTCGTGATCCGAATTGCTTCGTCCAAGTAAGCCTCAGCTTCTTCAAACTGGCTCATCTCTGTAAAATTGCCTGACATGGTAATCAGCGCTGAAGCCAGCTTCTTTTTATAATCAGTCTCTTCCCTGAACGTTTTGACCGCTTGCCGTGTATGATTGAGGGATACAATATTTTGTCCCAGCTTATAATAGAGCTTTCCGACCTTCAGGTGAAATTCGGCTTTTTCAATCGGATCGGGAATGTTGTCGAGATACTGCTCTGCATCTTTATACAGCCCAATGGCAATGTCATAATTATTTTTATAGGCCTCATACATGCCTTCAAACAGAAAAAAGTAATATTTCAGCATGTCAGACGTAGCATTCATATGAGAAGGCTCCTCATGCTGAAAGCCCTGTCCTCTCGCCTCGTGAAGCAAAACCTTGTGGCGCAGTTCCAATAAGGAGAAGTAGGCCAGCACCTCCTGATCCTCTTCCATGTCATCCAATAAAGGCTTCACTTCTTCAAATAAACGGGAGGACTCTTCAACTTCATGTTTCTTGATAGCAAGGTACCAATCGTTGAGCATGCTAGCGATTTCTGCGGGTGCGATCTTATTCATGTGAAACTCCTTTCTCTAGTGACTTATCAATCTCAGTTGCTTATTCTGATAGTAACACCTCTTTCTATTTTATGTAAAATCCTCTAGTCAATATATGAAGGAGAGATGATATGACAATTATGCTGAGCCCTATGCAGACAGAAGAATTTCGGTCTTATCTCACATACACAACAAAGCATTACGCGAAAGAAAAGGTAAAAGCGGGAACATGGATGCCTGAAGATGCACAGCTTTTGTCTAAGCAGGCGTTTACTGATCTGCTCCCGAAAGGGCTGGAAACACCCCATCACCATTTGTGGAGCCTCAAGCTGAATGAAAAGGATATCGTTGGCTGGCTCTGGATACATGCTGAACCGGAACATCCGCAACAGGAAGCGTTTATTTATGATTTTGGGTTATATGAACCGTATCGGGGAAAGGGCTACGCAAAGCAAGCATTGGCGGCATTAGATCAAGCAGCACGCAGTATGGGAATCCGCAAGCTGTCCCTTCATGTCTTTGCTCATAATCAGACGGCGCGAAAGCTATATGAGCAAACCGGATTTCAAGAAACAGACGTAGTGATGAGCAAGAAGATTTAATGAAAAGGGCCTGATAAAGGCCTTTTTCTGTAAATGGTTTCTAAAAATTCTGTAAATAACCTAGTTACTTTCCTTATTTTCCTAATATAATGTGGGTGAGGAAATTACCTTTCCTACACTCACAAGAAAAGAGGAGATGTAATGAAGTTGAAGAAACGAGTGTCGATGTTTTTGGTAGCGCTTACAATGTGCGGCGGCCTGTTTGTTTCTCCCGCCAAAGCCGTAAAGACCACAAATTATGCTGTAGAAATCGCCGCACTGCAGCCAGGCACGACACCGGAAGAAATCATGAAATCTGCCAGCCAGATTGCCAAACAGCAGCACGTAAAGCAGGACATTATCCTAAAACAGTTCTATAAGGAAATCACGGCTGATAAAGCAGAGGGAGACCGGCTCGCCAAGGAAAGCGGCATGTCTATCATGGGCGGGTCGTCCGGCACGAAAAAACTCCCGACAAGCGCGAAAGGCAATATCTATTACACGAACTCCTACACAGCCTACTACAATCACGGCCACGTCGGCATGTACTCCGCTGCTGACAAAATTGTTGAATCTGTCCCGAGCGACGGCGTCAGGCAGATCGCTTATAATGCCAGAGACGTGGAAGACAACTCCATTGTGCAAACCGTCAGCGTATCCTCATCTCAAAAAACAGCTGCTGCCGACTGGGCGGTATCAAAGGTCGGCGACCCATACTCATTTAACTTCGTCAATAACAGAAATACGGGCCATGACGGCGCCAAAAACTGTTCAAAGCTCCTATGGTCTGCCTTTTTGCTAAAAGCAGGGATTGATATAGACAGCAACGGAGGCTTAGGCGTGTATCCGCGCGACATCACAAGTTCTTCGTATACGACAACCATCATGACCATTTACTAAGGAGAAGGATATGAAAAAGTGGATGATTACCATCGCCATGCTGATTCTCGCAGGAATCGCACTATTTGTCTTCATTTCTCCTCTCAAAAGCCATAAAACCGTAAGTCAGCAGGATCTCAGAAACCCCGATTTCCTGGATGACAAAGAAGTCCTGCTGTATTTCTCATCCTCTGCGGATCAAGATGCATTTGGCGGCGGGAAAAGCTACGCCCTGTTTATCAGCCAGGACGGGACGCTGTCTTCCTTTAAGATGAAGGGCCTTGAGCTGGGCTCAGCAAAGGTTCACGGTGACAGCGTGATGCTGGAGGACAAAAACACGATTTATACGATCAAAAACGGCCTGCGCTCCCATAAAAGAGCCTATCAGCACACAGGCGACAGCGCAGGCTTTCTGCAAAACACGGACGGCTTTTACACCTTATACAACTCCGGCTACGACAAAAAGGGAGACGGATACCGCTCAGAGCTGTACCGGCAGATGGACGGTGAGTGGAAAAAAGACGTCATCTCCTACTACATCCGAGCCTCCGGTTTCCATGACGGCGCCATTTACGCACTTGTCCCGACAGCTGACGAAAAAGGCTATGAGCTCCTTCAGATTCAAGCAGATCAAAGGAAGCTCACTTACCACAAGATAACGGAATGGCAGTACCGGGAAGGAGCCTCAGTCGAATCCCAGCTTGCCGTGGACGATCAAGCTGTGTATGTCATGGTTCGCGGCCAAAAAGCCCGCAATCTCTATCAAATGGTCAAGATCAACAAAAAAAGCGGCAAAGTAGAGCTGCACGATATCGCCGAATACAAAAACGACGAACAAACGATATACAGCTCCATGCCCTTCAGCTTTAAAAACAGCTTTTTTCCTTATGACGGGAACCTGTATTTCATTGACGGCTTCGGAAAGGTACACAAAATCGATGCCAAGACAGGAAAAACAAACATCGCCTTCACCCTTTCCCAGGACAAAATGAAAGCCGATTTCAAAGAAATCACCCAAAAAGGCAGCAGCCTCTATTTCTTCACATACACGTATAACAAGCCTGCCTACATTGAACAGTACAGTCTGAAAACCGGAAAGAAAATGAAAGAAAAAGAGATTGGGAAGGTAAAGGATATCGTGACGCCGAAGAGTCATTTGAAGCTGTATGATGTTGAGGTGATGAAGGGGTTTTAAGGCAAGGAGGGTAGTATGGGAGCCATCGCTGTGTTATTTATCGTTTTTGGTTTTCCGATCATCGCAGGTGTATTTGGTATAGCGGGTCATTTTTTATTTAAAAGATTTTGGGTGGCACCGCTCATCGTTCTTATCACGAGCTTGATATTGTTAGTTACGTTAGCTTCGGGCAATAGCTCATTCATATTTTGGGTTGTTATGTATACGGCGATTGCGTTAGTAACAAGTATTGTCACATTATTTCTCAGGAAATTTTTTGAGTGATCTCTGTTTATGAAGAGACTGGTGTGAAGTCTCTTTTTTTGTTGAACCGAAGTTTGCAGAGGATTTTGGGTATGGTTTAGAAACGAATCTAAAGGAGGAATTACATGCAGACCAAACGGGTTATTCTTCTGGCAGTTATGATCTGCCTGGTTTCGGCCATTACTGTGTTCTTGTTAAATGGATGTAAAGTCGACTTCTTAGACATCGGCGGAACCATTATTGGCTGCTTTCTTGGCATATTTGTTGTTGTAAGAATACAGAAAAAGCAGGCGTGAGAAAGGGAAAGAGTCATGCCGAACCGAAGTCATGTTCAAGGACGCAAAGTCCAAACACATGAATGGGAGGAATGGCGTTGACAGGAAACAAAGCGGTTGTGTACAAAGGCAAAGGGACTGTAGCGGTGGAGGATATCGGTTATCCGGAGTTAATCTTGAGGGACGGGCCCGGCGTCCCGAAGGCGAATGTGAATCGAAAATGTGAGCATGGGGTTATTCTCAAAGTCATTACAACCAACATTTGCGGAAGCGACCAGCATATGGTCAGAGGCCGCACAACGGCGCCAGAAGGCTTGGTGCTCGGGCATGAAATTACGGGAGAAGTCATTGAAACGGGGCGTGATGTTGAATTTATCAAAAAAGGAGATATCGTATCCGTTCCTTTCAATATTGCCTGCGGACGCTGTGTGATGTGCAAAACGCAGAAAACGCATGTGTGCCTGAATGTCAATCCGGACCGGCCGGGATCGGCTTACGGCTACGTCGATATGGGCGGCTGGGTCGGCGGCCAGTCTGAATACGTCATGGTGCCATACGCTGATTTTCAGCTTTTGGTATTCCCTGATAAAGAACAGGCGTTAGAAAAGATTCTCGATTTGACCATGTTGTCCGACATTTTCCCGACCGGCTTCCACGGAGCTTACACAGCGGACGTGCAAACAGGTTCAACCGTTTATATCGCGGGAGCGGGGCCTGTTGGCTTGGCAGCTGCACACTCCGCTCAGCTCCTAGGCGCCTCAACCGTGATTGTCGGCGATCTGAACGAAGACAGACTGGCACAGGCGAGAAGCTTCGGCTGTGAAACGGTCAACGTGCAAAAACACGACCGCCTCGGCGAGCAAATTGAACAAATACTAGGTGAACCAACCGTTGATGCCGCAGTGGACTGTGTCGGCTTTGAAGCATCCGGACACGGCAATCAAGGAGAAGCGCCTGCCGCCGTGCTGAACTCAATCATGGACGTCACCCAGGTCGGAGGCAGCCTTGGCATTCCAGGCTTATACGTGACCGAAGATCCCGGCGCAAAGGATGCGGACGCCAAAACAGGCTCACTAAAAATCCGCTTCGGACTCGGCTGGGCCAAAGCCCACACCTTCGTCACCGGACAAACACCCGCCATGACATACAACCGCAATTTGATGAAAGCGATCCTGAGCGGCAGAGCGCAGATCGCAAAAGCAGTCAACGCCACCGTCATTTCTCTGGACGACGCGCCAAAAGGCTACAGCGACTTCGACAAAGGCGCAGCCAAAAAATTCGTCATCGATCCGCATGGAACATTGAAGTAAAAGAAAAAGCCGGACGTTCTCAGAACGCCGGCTTTTATTGCTGGTCATCTGTTTCTTCAAAGCGATCTCCTGATTCGTCTTGTACGATTAAATCCCCTTCGATTTTGTCCAGTCCAATCAGAATATAAGGGTTTTTCTCATTTGCCTTGGGAGCGGGTTTTCGCGTCACAGTTACAACCGTTTCTTTAGATGAGAATTTGACGTCTGACATCTCAAGCTGTTTGTCGTTCTCGCTGCTTCCGAGAGACACCACGACCATTTTTTTGCCTTCTGAAATGGTGAAGACTTGATATCCTTTTACGTCATCATGCATTTGAAGATAATTAGCATATAATTCTAGCTCTGAACCGCCTTCACTGATACGATCCTTCTCTAACACCCAATAAGACGGCTGACACCCAGCAAGCAACAGCATGATCACAAAAAGCCAAACCCATTTGAAGCGCAAACGCAGACCTCCCCAAACATTGTTTACATCCAACCTAACATACGAGCGAGATAGAGTCATCAACAGCTTGTTTGTCGAATTGTGGATAAAACTCAGCCCGAAGCACTACTAACATGTGAATAAATAGGTTATATTGGGAAGAGAATATTTGCAAAAACGCAAGAAACCATCGGAGGATTTGAACATGAAACAAACGTATTATTCCTGTGAAGAACACATCGAAACCGTGCTGGATATGTACATAGACGACCACGAGCTGCCGCCCGAAATCAGAAAAATCGAACATACTAACAGTTTATCCACAGGCTGTGAATTATGTGGAGACCCCGCAGTATATATAGTGGGGAACGAATGATCTTACACAAAATACAGAAAAGATATCCACAATTGTGGACAACATATATGAATAACTTGTTTCTAAAGTGGGGATGACTTGTGAATATCAATATTGTGACAATCGGAAAACTAAAAGAAAAATACCTCAAGCAAGGTATTGAAGAATACACCAAACGACTTTCGGCCTACGCAAAAATCGACATCATCGAACTCCCGGACGAAAAAGCGCCGGAAAACCTAAGCGACCAGGACATGAAAATCATAAAAGACAAAGAAGGCGACCGCATTCTATCAAAAATCAGCCCCGACGCCCATGTCATCGCCCTCGCCATCGAAGGAAAAATGAAAACATCCGAAGAACTAGCCGATACAATAGATAAGCTGGCTACTTATGGAAAAAGCAAAGTCACCTTCGTCATCGGCGGATCACTCGGATTGAGTGACGCAGTGATGAAGCGAGCGGACGAGAAGCTGTCGTTTTCAAAGATGACGTTTCCTCATCAGTTAATGCGTCTTATTCTGGTGGAGCAGATTTATCGGGCTTTTCGGATTAATCGTGGGGAGCCTTATCATAAGTGAAGTGAGGTTTAACAATCTTCATAGTTCTTTTTATACATCTGTGAAATGAGTTCTTAATGTATTTAAGTCAATTTATATAGATTATGGGCTATTCGAAGATGGAATAGAACGATTCCTGTTTAGAAGAATGTTAGATGAAGTTAAATAATGAAGTACTAGACTTGTATTATGTTATACTCGATTCCTATGTAGAGTATGACTATACACAAAGTAACTTTGTGTATTTTATAATAGCATCATTTAAATAATTAAAGTATATCTATATATGCTGCTAGAAACCATTAAGTATAGAATCTTTTAGTACTCTTTATTTTCAAACTAGAGTTTTAGGTTCTATATTGAAATTCCATATATTATAATATAATTTAAGTTATACCAACTATATTTAAGGTGGGATTTCTAAGATGAAATTGGCTCATAAAGAACTATAAATTTTTATAAGAAGATTTTTTGCACTTTTCAAACGACAAGTGTAATACGTTTGCAATTTTATAGAAGGAATTTGAAAGTAATTTTTAATTTACAAAGGGAGTGCTATAAGTGTGATTGACGTAGATTGGTTCTTATCGTTATTAGATAAAAATGATATGGCATATATTTGTCAAAAATTTAAACTAACAGTAACAGGTTTTCAACGTAATTTGAGTAGTGCACCTATAAAATTATTAGGAAACACTATCAAAACAGCTTTAAATAATGGATTTCAGAAAAAAAGAGGGAAAAAAAAAGACTATTTGCCTTTTGAAGATATGTTTTTACATATTGCAAAAGACTTAATAGAAAAACGGTCTTATATTTCAGAATTTACATTTTTGGAGTTTGCTGTTCATGCAGAGTTGGAGCAAGATTTACGTAATTTTGAGATTATCTCTATTGCTTATAAATTATTCCCTAAAGAATTTGAGAAACATTATGATACGATAGTTAAAAACACTAATAAAGGAAATTACATATTTAATGGATTATCACAAGAATTAAACAGAACCCCTCTAGAGAAAATCTCTAAAATAGTTGATGTTAATAGCCTACATGAAAAAAATATTGAAACACTAAAAGATTTTGGAAACATCTTTTTGCAATCCTCTGAAAAGGTTTTTGTTGAAATCAGAGATTTGATTGTTGATGAAGAATCTGCTTTTCGTTTTTTAGCAAAAACGAAAAAAAATATACATGTATATATTATGACTGCTTTTTTGCTAAAAGAAGAGAGATATAACGAAGAAATCTATAAAGACCTTATTCAAACGACTGTTCTTAACATTCAAGCTCATAAATTAGAACAATTGAATAAGACAGCAGAAGAAAAAGAAGCAGAGTTGAAGGACATTGAGAGCAAATTATTAAAATTAACAGAAGAAAAAAATAGATTAGAAAAAGAAAATTCTAGTCTAGTTACCAGTTTAAATAGGCAAATTGAAAATGAGAATAATCTATTGGTCAATATAGAAGAACTTACAAAGAAAGTGGATAAATTAGAAAGCGTTTTAAATAAGAATGAGCCCCTACAAATGGTATTTTATCGCATCATTACGGAAAACAATTTTATTATTGTCACGAAAGATGTTGATTATTTTGTAGGGACACCTTTTGAAAGTGTAACAATTTTACCTACGAAGTTTAAAAAAAATATAAGGTCAAGTAGTCAATACAAGGAACAAACCGTTTTTGTGACTAGATCCTCTTTTATTAGTGCAACAGAATGGTATGAATTCAAACAATTTTTAGAAAAACATCATTTGAGTTATGAAGAACTTGGCCAATATGATATCACCTTTTATATTCAGGAAATCATTCAATACTTAAGCAGGAAGGAAGTTTTGATTTATGCAGACGAACTTTGAACAAAAAGAACTTTCACCTACAGAAAAAAGAAAAATAGAAGAATGTTTCATTCTGGGAAGACTGGCGGATGACAACATTAATTTACGGAGATCAGATACTGTACCTGGAAAAGCAGTAAGCTATACAGCCTCAGGAGATATTGTTTTTTATGTACAAGCTTGCTCCGATGAACCTCTCATATTAAATGAGCTACTAGGAAAACAAACCGAGGATGTGTATATAACATTTGATAATCGTAATAAACTCTATTTAGAACGAGAAAACTATGGGGCTTCTGAGAATAAAGAGGAATTTATTAGAAAACACTTCGAAAATAAATTGATTCTCTTTAAACCTAAACTAAATTATGAAATCCAAAAGAAAAGGTATCATTATAATTTTGATATTGTATTGGTCGATAATGATGATGAACAATCTTCCCATTATGTAGCTATTCCTCATTATAAAAAGGGGATTTCGCATAGGAGGTTTGAAAAATTATTGTTAGACCAAAAACCAATCGAGCTTGAGCAATATAATCACAGTTTTGATATTCCTGAATTCATTGTATGTGATAATTTTATTTATCATATTCCGGATTCAGAAGTATTAGAAAAATACAAAGCCAGAACGACCACTTATATTTGCCGGAAACCAGAAGAAATCAAACGAGTACCATTGCCGCATAATTGGCACTTTTCAATGGCCAAGGCAGCTTATAAAGACCTCTGTTTTATTTCAACAACTCATAGAGGAGAATTAATTGATGAGATTGATCAATCTGGAGAAATCATTACAGAATCCTACAAACAACATGAAAAAGATGATACTCAAGAAAAAGCACATAAACAAACCAATTTAATAGTTACAGAAAACAAAGTGAATCATAATGGTTATGCAGAATACAAGTTTTTGGAAAGACTGGAATTATTAGCTGAAAAAAGAGATTTAATTTATGATAAAAATGACCTTAAAAATCTACATATTTCTTTAAAAACAAGTAAATTCACCATATTAGGCGGAATGAGTGGGACTGGTAAATCTGAACTTGCAAGATTATACGCAGATGCTCTTGGATTAAAACAAGGAGATAACCTATTATTTATCCCTGTAAGCCCAGCCTTTACCGAACCATCTGATGTACTAGGGTTCTTGAATCAACAAACAGGTATTTATATGGAAAGTGACACTGGGTTGGTCAGTTTTCTCTTAAAAGCCAACAAAGAAAAAGATAAAATGTTCATGGTTATTTTTGACGAAATGAATCTGGGTCAAGTCGAACATTATTTCAGTGACTTTATTTCTATTTTGGAAGCACCTATTGGTAAAAGAAAATTAAAGCTGTTTAGTGATAAAGCTATGTGTCGTCAAGAAGAATACTGCGGTGGAATCGAAATTGGAGAAAATGTTTTATTTGTAGGTACAGCTAATTTTGATGAGACTGGGAAGGAATTTTCAAATCGACTTTTAGACCGTTCCAATGTATTAATTTTAGAGAAAAAAGGATTTTTGGAAGCGAAAATTTACGAAGAGGAACAAAAAGAGCAGTTGGAAGAAGGAGATTCAGTAGTCCTTCCTTTTAATATAAGCTCCCAAATTTATAGATCATGGATTAAACAATCGAAAGGTTTATTATCCTTAGAAGATGTAGAATTAAAGATTTTGGATGAAATTCACGAACAAATAAGTAATTATGATTCACAAACAGGTGTATCATTTCGAATTGTAAAGGCAATTTCTCAGTATCTTACTAATGTTCCATATGATGAGGATGACAACGAACTTCTTTCCCGGGATGTAGCTTTTGATTACCAGATTAAACAAAGGATATTGTCAAAAATTCGAGGTTACCGTGATCAAATCGAAAGTCTTGTTTTTAAACAAGACAACGAAGGTAAACCTAATGAAAAGGACGGGGAAATAGGTATTATATTGACAAAATACGAAGGGCTTAAATTTGAAAAATCTATGGCCTACCTAAAGCAAAAAGCGAAAGAGTTGATTCGAAATGGCTATACTTTGTAATGGTAAGGAATTGCCTATTACAATTGCTATCAATCATAAAAATCGATACGATATGGGCGATAAGACTTTTACAGAAATTTACCCATATGATGCTTATATAAAACAAGATTCCTACATCGAACTCTATGAGGGATTAAATACAGGGATCAAATTTTTTGCTGATTCTCTTGAACATTTTGATCAGGACGCTAGAATCGAAATTCAAACTTCTTTATATGATTCTTCAGATACACAAAAAAAACATGTGTATCCACTTACTTTAGAACCAACTTTGAACTGGATTTATAATCATGGTGACGATATCTTTCCATGGAGAATGGGAACATATCTCATTCATGTTTATTACAAGGGACAAACCTATACAGTCGGGTTTTTTGTAAGACCTTTGTATCTTTCAACGGAGCAAGTTAATTCTATTCATCATTATCTGGAATCAAAAATTGAAGGAATGATCTATGATTTAATCTCCAGCAATGAGAGTTTAATGGATCAGGAAGATAAAACTCTATCGAATTGGTATTATGATTATGCAAGATATATGACTAGCCAAAAGGAAACCATCTACTATTTTTTATTGTCTTTAGAAAATTTGCCACTATCTCATATAATCAGCAGTAATGAAGTCAGTTTAACTCCCGGTAAGGTGAATAGACGATCTATTAAATGGAGTACTACAAATAAGGGAATTGCAAAGAATAGTGGTATTGGAGAAGAAACCTATTATTATAATCAGGTAAAGAAAGTGAATTACAACCAAAGTGCGAACCGCTGGATGAAAAATATCTTGTCGAATTGGAGTTCAGATCTAAACCATGTTATCAAAACAATTTCTAAGAGTCGCGTCATTGTACAAAAGAAACTTTATTCTTTAGAAAATAAAGTCTTTTCTTTGTATGAAAGAAAAGATTATTTAAACACTAGAAGAGAAGTTTCGACAACAACGAAAATTGATATCAGTTCACAAATTTCGATTATAGAAAAGGAGATTCAAAAACATAAAGGAATTCTAGAAAAACAAGACTTTTGGATAGCAAAATTAAGTTCTATTTTTAGCCGAATGGTTTATTTATTGAATAATTCATTTCTGAAAGAAATTGATCGTGGAAAAATTAAGCCAGTTCTAAAAAATAACAATTATTATCAGTTGAACAGTATTTACGATAAATCAAAACTTTTTCAACAAGCAAAAGGTGACAACAAACAAATTGTAAAGATACTTAAACCCTTTTGGCAGATTTATGAATATTTTTGTTTGTTTACTGTCATTGATTGTCTTAAAAAAATCGGATTTAGGATTAAAAAAGGGTTTGAGCCTAATTTTGTTGAGCTTTATCATCAAAGCCTTATTCCACCGGGCACATTCTTCGAATTAGAAAATGAAAAAGCTATCATTCATTGTTGGTATGATAAGTACCATGGCGATAAATTTTCAGCTGAAGAAAAGGGAGAATTATTTTTTGCGGGACAGGAAAAGAAAAGGCCGGATATCAAACTGGACTTATATGAAAAGCAAGAAAATGGTGATTTACTGTTTAGGAGCAGTTTAATTTTTGATGCAAAGTTCAGAAAATTAGCTAATATGCATAATAATGATTATGCCACAACTACATATCAACAATTAACTAGTTATTATAACTTTTTTTACTTAGGGTCCAACAGAAAGTCTCAAAGGGGCCAAGTGGTGTATCAAGTCATTTGTTTATACGGAAGCGAAAAAGGTAAAAAAGTAAAGAAAACTGTTGAACCACTCTTGTATATTAAGCTTTTTCCTAAAATAGAAGAGAATGGAGAAATTAACACAATTGGAGAAAATGAAGTTTTAGAGGAACTTCATTATTGGTTAGAGGATTTAGTTTTATCTCCCCTTGATTGATTGAAGGAGAATTAATTTAGTCATACTTATCAGTGACTAGAATATTGAATATAAGATAATAAAAGGACATTTTTTAGTAAATCATATAGCGTAATTGTTAAATTTTTTCATTAGTAAATGTTCAAACAATCGAAAAAGAGCTTGGAGTCTTAGTCAAGCTCTTTTTTGATTGTATTCAATTTGGGTGCGTAAATTAAATTTTACTTTGTGTTTCTCTAAAGGTAAAAGATTTTTTGTTTCATCTTTCCATCTTTTTTAAGTGAGTATATCTAACCTCTGAACCCATACCCTCACTTCATATACCGATACTCCCGCAAACTCTCCAAAATCGCAACTTCCTGCAGCAATTCCTCACCCACATTCGTTTCCTTCACTTTCTTTCGCTCAAGCTCTTTGTCCACTAATCGTTTCACCGTTAAGACGTCGGTTCCGGTGCTTAGGACTTCTGCCTTGGAGTTGAAGTGTTTATGGGCGACGAGCTGCATGCCGTAGGAGTTGTATAGCAGCGTGTAGCCGGCGATGCCTGTTGTGGATTGGTAGGCTTTGGAGAAGCCGCCGTCGATGACGATCATTTTTCCGTTTGCTTTGATGGGGTCTTCTCCTTCGATTTCTTTTACGGGTGTATGGCCGTTGATGATATGGCCATGATCTGGATTGAGGCCGAATTCTGCCAGGATGTTTCGGCAGGTTGCCTCGTCTTCGCGTAAATAGTAATACGGATTTTTCTTTTCTTTATGCGTTTCCTTTTCTTTGATAAAATACCGCTCAAAGGTTGTCATGGCGCGTTTTCCGAAGAGGGAGGAGTACTCGCCTGTCCATAAATACCATGCCATATCAGTCGCCAGGTCATCGGTTTCTTCCGGATGGGCAAACGCTTCCCGCAAGAACCGTTCAAATACATCAAGCAGCTCACGGCCCGCATACGGTTTATCCTCAATCATCATCGTTTCCATATTGCCGTTTTCATCGACGGGAATACAGCCGTGAATTAATAGGTTGCCGTTATATTTTAAATAAAGGCTGCCTTTTTTCATCATAAAATTCATATGGCGGCCCAGCTTTTCGGAATGCTGGACAGAGAATAGCAGCTTGTCTATGACTTCTGCTTCTTCTTCTAGTAGCTGATCTGGCTGTTCCGGATTGATTGTCGCAAAGCAGGTGTTTTCCAGTTGATATGTTTTTCCGTGCAGCGTGATTTCATTTTTATCATAGTCAATTTTCTCTAATAACAATCGTTCTTCCATATTAAAGTTCGGTCGTCTTTTGATAATCGGGCTCTCAAGCTTGAATTGGATCATCGCAATCGCTTGATGGATTTTTGTGATTTGCTTAATCTCTTCTTCCGGTCTGTTTTCGTCTGCTTTTGGGCGAAACGCTGGATTATCATCATAATATTTTTCGGCCAGGTTCAGCAGTGGTCTCAGGTTGATGCCGTACACGTCCTCAATAATATCCAGGTTGTCGTAGCGGGCACAGATGCGGATAATATTGGCCAGACACACTTTGGAACCGGCATAGGCGCCGATCCAAAGGACATCGTGATTTCCCCACTGAATATCGACAGAATGATAGTTGATCAGTTCTTCCATAATTCTATCCGGCTGCGGTCCGCGGTCGTAAATATCGCCGACCACATGCAGATGGTCGACCACCAGCCGCTGAACGCTGTAAGCAAGACCGGTGATCAGCTTATCGGCTTGGCCAAGTTCAATGATCTGATCAATGATTTCGGAGTAATATTGCTCCTTGTTGCCAGCTTGTTCTGTTTTGTATAACAGCTCCTCCGTAATATAAGCAAATTGGGCAGGCAGTGCTTTGCGTAATTTGGAGCGGGTATACTTGGAGGAGCAATATGAAACGAGCTTAATCATTCGATGAATCGTTTCTTTATACCACTCGTTTAACGCTTCTTTCGCATCAAAGTCATGTTTGATTAATTTCAGTTTGTCTTCCGGATAATAGACCAATGCTGCTAATTCATCAATTTCTCTATCGTAAATGACACCGCTGAAAATATCGCGTATCTTCTCTTTGACACGTCCTGAACCATTGCGCAGCACGTGCTGGAATGCCTGATACTCCCCGTGCAGATCACTGACAAAATGCTCGGTGCCTTTTGGCAGGTTCAGTATCGCTTTCAAATTGATGATTTCTGTTACCACTTTTTCTTCACAATCGTATTTTTGTGCGAGTAGATCTAGGTACTTGCTTTCCAAAACCGTCCATCCCCTTTTTAGAATAAACCCCTATTTATGAGCATGTGCATGATAAGGTGAATTTAAAAGTATGACATTATTTTTAAACATTGGACCTTTATATGATAGTACCGCATAACTGCTTTTATAGACAATTGAAACGAGTGAAAGATTAAGGCAGCTAGAGCTGAAAAACCTTTTAGCAGAATCTACGGAGGAGGTTATTTAGTCAAGGGCTTAGGCTAAAAGGTTCAGTATCCTCCTTATTGTTGTTATCAATATGCATTGATATGGTATTGACGATCCATTTATTTAGCTTGTTTGTCAGTTATCTTGTAAGGAATTGCCTTGAGGAAACTGCCGTTGTTGTACATTGAGTGTTATATATTGTAAACTAGAGTAAAAGATATCCAGATTAATCATCGAAAAACATTTCTTACAGTTCCAAACCGGAAACGAAAGAGGTGACTCGAAAATACAAATATTTCCTAGGAGTATGTATATGAATATAGCAAATTACACTTTAAAAGTGAAAGGCAAAACGTTACTTCAGGACACCGACTTGCATTTTTCGAGCGGGAAAATTAATCACGTTGTCGGAAAAAATGGAGTCGGTAAATCACAGCTTGCTAAAGACTTTTTGTTGAATAATAGCAAAAGAATTGGTAGAGATATTCGTCAAAATGTTTCTTTAATATCCAGCTCGTCGAATATACCTAATGATGTTTCTAAGGACTTTTTATTACACTTTTTGAGTAAAAAATTTGATGCAGAAATGATAGATAAAATCGCACATTTACTTAATCTGGATAATATTGATGGGAAAGTTCTGATCAAAAATTTGAGTGATGGACAAAAGCAAAAATTAAAATTGCTCAGTTTCTTATTAGAGGATAAAAATATTATTGTTTTAGATGAAATAACGAATTCATTAGACAAAAAAACGGTTATAGAGATTCATGGCTTCTTAAACAAGTATATTCAGGAGAACCCCGAGAAGATTATCATCAACATTACACATGATTTGTCTGATTTAAAGGCGATAGAAGGGGATTATTATATATTTAATCACCAAGAAATTCAACAATATCATTCAGTGGATAAATTAATTGAAGTGTATATAAATGAGTAATAAAACAGTGGGGGCTTGAGATGAAATTAGAGTTTAAAAAGAGTATTAGCAACAAAGTTATCATTATTTTAGGAGCAATGTTTGTATTTTTATTTTTGCTGGGTTATTTTTTACTTGTTGGAATCGATAAAGTCAGCAATGTTACACCTGAAATGTTTTTCTTTAGCTCCTATACTGTTGCGACCCAGTTTGGTTTGATGTTGTTTTCATTTGTTATAGCTTTCTTTATTAATAGAGAGTATTCAAATAAAAATATTCTCTTTTACAAATTAATTGGAGAGAACATCTATACTTTCTTTTATAAAAAGATAGCTGTTTTATTTTTAGAATGTTTTGCATTTATAACGCTAGGCCTGCTAATCATATCGTTGATGTACCATGATTTTTCGCATTTTGCATTATTACTTTTTTTATTTTCTGCAGTTATACTGCAGTATATTCTAATTATCGGAACTATAAGCATATTATGTCCTAATATATTAATTAGTATAGGTGTCAGTATCGTTTATTGGATGACTTCTGTTATCTTAGTAGCTATAAGCAATAAAACGTTTGGTTTCATTGCTCCTTTTGAGGCAGGTAACACTATGTATCCCCGAATAGAAAGAGTGCTGCAATCTGATAACATGACACTTGGGAGTAATGATGTTTTATTTATTATTTTGTATTTAGTTTCAATCATTATCATAAATGCGATTATACTTCGCTTTTCTAAAACTAGATGGATCAAAATGGGCATTTAATAGAGGAAGCTACTTCACAATGAAGTAGCTTTTTATGTGCACCTATATATCATTAACATCAAGATTAATGCATGTGACTGGCTGAGATTGTTAATGGAAGGATGTTTTTCTGTTTGCATCGCCCAAACTATTATTGTTTTTCGTTCACCATCTTGATAAAGAGGAAAAAGATAATGAATACGATAAAGTAGTTCATTGGATTCTTAACGATGCTCATCTCTAGTGAAATCTGTAAGAGTATCCAGAGCGCAAAGATGGCTAGAATTGCAGGGATAATGATTTTGTACATGTCGACCACCTTCCGTAGTGAAGCAGCCCTATAATAAAAAACTATTAGCCTGTACGACAAACTGCGACTGCTCATAATTATACGAAATCTTCGAGTAATCAAACGGCTGCCCATTTGTCAGGTGAAAAATACTTTCTATATACAGCTTCGGCAGTCCAGCCTCTAATCCCAAATATTCCGCTTCCTCCTCATTAAGCTGGTCCACGTGCAGAAACAAATCAGAAAAACCAATCTTCAACCCCAGTCCTTCCCGGATGTAATGGAAGATGGAGTGGGAGACGATTTCGTTGTTTAAATACGTCACGATCGATTTGTTGTAGTAAGACTCTTCGTAGCAAAGGGTCTGGCCGTTGATGTAGCGGACCCTTTTGACATAGTAGATGTCTTCGTTTATTTCGATGTTCAGATTTTCCGCCGCTTCCGGTGTTGGCTTTCTCACGTCCAGTTCGATGACTTTTGAGGTGACGTTGAAATCCTCGAGATCTTTTTTAAATCCCTGATTCGACAGAAGGCTGATATAGCCTTTTCGTTTATGTTTTCTGACAAAAATGCCGCTTCCTCTGACTTGAAAGATCGCGCCTTTTTGCTCTAATAGCTCGAGGGACTTTGTGATGGTGCTTTTGCTGACTTCAAACTGGGCCATGAGGGTTTCTAGGACTGGCAGTTTGTCTCCCTGCTGAAGCTGGTGTTCTTCTATATATGTTTCAATTTCCGCTGCGATTTGCTGGTATTTTAACATACGCATTCCTCATTTATTCGTTTAGTTTCACTGCCAAAATTATAGCATAAACCGCTTACAATGATAGTTAGTGCGTAAATATTTTGTTTCGGTATTGATATATTATACCGGTACAATTATAATGAAAGCGCAACCAAAACGAAGGGGTGGGTGAAATGTCGGGGAAAGTGAGAGATTATACGAGACTAGCAAAAGACATTTTAGAGGCCGTAGGCGGGGAAGAGAATGTGATTGGGGCTTCTCGCTGCGCTACCAGACTTCGATTGGTGCTGAAGCGGTCTACCCCTAAAGCGAAGGATATCGTGAAATCGATGCTACCATCCCGGCGTCATTACGGTTGTCATGGTGGCGCCTACAAAGCCTGCGTTCAGCGTCCGGCGTCGAATTGCTTGCGCACATCGGGCTGGATAGAGTGACATTAGACGGCACGTCTTTTTCCTTGAAGGTAAAAGAAGGCGATACCGTCAAAAAAGGCGAAGTGCTTGTTGAGTTTGATAAGCTTTCATTGAAGAGATTGAAGAAAGTGCATTACATCAAAAAATATTTACAGTCGTAAGCTGAGGAGGAATTTAACATGGGAAACATGCCGAAGGATTTTTTATGGGGCGGTGCTTTAGCTGCCCACCAATTTGAAGGCGGATGGAATCAAGGCGGTAAAGGGCCGAGTGTCGTCGATGTGATGACAGCGGGTGCGCACGGCGTACCGAGAAAAATCACTGACACGATTGAAGAAAACGAATTTTATCCAAACCATGAAGCCATTGATTTTTATCACAGATACAAGGAAGATATCGCTTTGTTTGCGGAAATGGGATTAAAATGTCTGCGGACGTCCATCGGCTGGAGCCGGATTTTTCCGAAAGGCGATGAGACTGAACCGAACGAAGCGGGTTTGCAGTTTTATGATGATGTGTTTGATGAATTGCTGAAGCATGGGATCGAGCCAGTCATTACGCTGTCTCACTTTGAAATGCCGCTGCACCTGGCAAGAGAATATGGCGGCTTCAGAAACCGGAAAGTCGTGGACTTCTTCGTCAACTTTGCAGAGGCCTGCTTTACCCGTTACAAAGAGAAAGTGAAGTACTGGATGACATTTAACGAGATCAACAACCAAATGGATGTGAATAATCCGTTGTTCCTATGGACGAATTCAGGTGTTGTGGTCGAAGAAAATGAAAACGCCAAGGAGGTCATGTATCAAACAGCGCACCATGAATTAGTGGCGAGCGCATTAGCAGTGGCAAAAGGAAAAGACATCAATCCAGAGTTCAAAATCGGGGCTATGGTATCACACGTGCCGATTTATCCTTTCTCCTCCAATCCTGAAGATGTGATGCTGGCTGAAGAAGAAATGAGGCAGCGCTATTTCTTCCCTGATGTACAGGTTCGCGGTTATTATCCAAGCTACGCGTTGAAGGAATTTGAACGCGAAGGCTACAACATCACATTCGAAGAAGGCGATGATGAGATTTTAAGAAACGGAACCGTTGATTACTTAGGCTTCAGCTATTACATGTCAACAACTGTGAAAAGTGATGTGAAAAATGATAACACTGGCGATATTGTAAATGGCGGCTTGCCGAATGGTGTCGAAAATCCGTACATCACTTCGAGTGACTGGGGATGGGCGATTGATCCAACCGGGCTGAGATATACATTAAATCGTTTTTATGACCGATACCAAATCCCGTTATTCATCGTTGAAAATGGCTTTGGCGCAGTGGATACGCTGGAGGAGGACGGAAAGGTTCATGATCCGGAACGCATTCAATATTTAAAATCGCATATTGAAGCATTGGAAAAAGCGGTCACGTACGACGGTGTTGATTTAATTGGCTACACGCCGTGGGGCATTATTGATATTGTCTCCTTTACAACTGGCGAAATGAAAAAACGCTACGGCATGATCTATGTTGATCGTGACAATGAAGGAAACGGATCCATGAAACGATATAAGAAAGACTCCTTTGAGTGGTACAAAAATGTCATTCAAACGAATGGCGAGGAACTATAAGAAGCTGGCCCGAATCGAGCACATTTACCGTAGTGCCTGGTTCGGGTTTTTGGCATGACCAGACCCGATATCCAGTAATGGGAATAGATTACTAGCGCTGATTGTTATGTTATGATTTCACCTGTAAGATCCTTTTTTGTATAATTTAATATTAGAACGGAAGAAAGGGAGAGCGTTTGTGAGTAAAAAGGGATGAAAGCGGGTGTCCGGCTGAAGATTTTAAGATCATGATAGAGTTCCCTAAGCAAATCTCCTGACAAAAATTTGGCGAGGAAGGGGCAACATCACATTGAAAAACATTTTAATAAGAGCTGGCATATCACCATTTGATACATTTAATGCAGCTGAAATGATTGTTCGTAACTCCATTGGCGGCAATGTAGGAAACCTAGTATATGCCTACAGTGTGTTTCGCACGCTGATGACAGAAGGAACGACGATTACTCCTGATTATTATCGGATTAATCCAGCGGATGCTGAACAAATTAATAAAAATTATGATATGTATATTATTCCGCTGGCAGATGCATTCCGCGAGGATTTCGTGCCTTCTTTACGGAAATATACCCAATTAATTAAGAAACTAACCATTCCGGTTGTTGTGATTGGTGTTGGTTTGCGGGCTCCGTTTGAGCCAAAATTAAATGAAGGTTTTCCTTTTGATGAGGATGTAAAGGCGTTTGTAAGTGCTGTGCTGGAGAGATCAAATATGATCGGTGTCCGCGGTGAAATTACAGCGAAATACCTTTCCAGATTAGGCTTCCGTGAAGGCATTGACCATACGGTGATTGGGTGTCCTTCTATGTATGCGTTTGGCAGAGAACTGAAGATAAGAGAAACCAATATCACACCAGAATCAATGGTGACGGTTAACTCATCAAGGCTGTCTCCAAAGCATGTGCTGGACTTCATTACGAGAAGCATGAAAGAGTTCCCGAATCATTACTTTATCCCGCAATGGCGAAAAGAAATGATTCTGACATATGCGGGTGCGCCTGCGCTAGCGAAGCCTGCTGATAATTATCCGGTCAGCATGGAAGACCCGGCTTATCAGAATGATAGAGTTCGATTCTTTTTAAATGTACCGACTTGGCTGGATTTCCTGAAAAAAGCCGATTTGAGCTTTGGCGCAAGGCTGCATGGAAATATCGCAGCGACGATTGCCGGTACACCGAGCCTGTTGCTTCCGAAAGATGCCAGAATGCGTGAATTAGCTGAGTACCATCAATTAACGCATGTCATGGCAAATGAGATAACCGATCGGACAAAACTGTCAGAATTAATTGAAACACTTGATTTTCATCAGCCTGAGAAACGGCAAGCGCAAAACTTTGACCATTTCATCAGCTTCTTGAATCAAAATGAATTAGACCATATTTATAAAGAGAAAGCGATTCCTGATACCGTTCCTTTTGACGAAAAACTATCTAACACGAAGCTTCTTCCGCCTGTGACTACAGTTAGCGGCTGCAGTTCCACAGAAACAGCGAAACGCTGGGAAGCGCTGATGGCATTAGAAAATGCCAAAAAGGAAAAAACCATTAAAGATCTGAAAAAAAAGGTCAAAAAGTATCAGGGCACGTTAAATAGAAAATCAGTGCGTATCGCTTTAAAAACAGCAAATATGCTGAGTGTGAAGTGACCATTCACTAACATTACAACTATATTACAGTTGTATAAAACTTGCAATATTTTTGGAATAAAAAAGAAAGCCGCAATGCTGCCAATCTGGCAATTGCGGCTTTCTTATATCAGTTACGGATTAGGTAATCAAACGCGCCGAGGGCGGCAGTTGCACCTGATCCCATAGAAATAATAATTTGGTTGTACGCACTGTCTGTGCAGTCGCCGGCAGCAAATAAGCCTGGTACGCTTGTCGCGCCGTGTTTGTCGACAATGATTTCGCCGATGCGGTTGCGTTCAACCGTTCCTTCTAACCATTCTGTGTTTGGCACGAGACCGATTTGGACGAATACACCTTGAAGTTCAACGTGTTTTTCTTCGCCTGTTTCGCGGTCTACATATGTGATGCCGTTAACACTCTGATCACCTGTGATTTCTTTTGTTTGTGCGTTTTTCACGACAGTAACGTTAGGCAGGCTGTAGAGACGTTTTTGCAGGACTTCGTCTGCTTTCAGTTCCGGCGCGAATTCTAGCACAGTAACGTGATTGACAATACCTGCAAGATCAATCGCTGCTTCGATACCAGAGTTTCCGCCGCCGATTACCGCAACGTCTTTGCCTTCAAACAATGGCCCATCACAGTGCGGGCAGTATGCGACACCTTTGTTTTTGAACTCTTGTTCACCAGGTACGTTGACATTGCGCCAGCGTGCACCTGTTGAAAGGATCACTGTTTTACTTTTCAGGACAGCGCCGTTTTCGAGTTCAAGTTCGAACAGATCTTTTTTCTCAAGGCGTTTCGCACGCTGAAGGTTCATGACATCAATATCATATTCCTTCACATGCTCTTCAAGACTTGCCGCTAGCTTCGGTCCTTCCGTCGCTTTGACGCTGATGAAGTTTTCGATGCTCATGGTGTCGAGCACCTGTCCGCCGAAGCGCTCAGCCACAACACCAGTGCGGATGCCTTTACGTGCAGTGTAGATCGCTGCACTTGCACCAGCAGGTCCGCCTCCGACAACAAGAACGTCAAACGGTTCTTTGTCAGCAAACTCAGATGCATCTGTGCCGCTGCCCATTTTCGCAAGAATTTCTTCAAGCGTCATACGGCCGCTTCCGAAGGATTCGCCATTCAAGTAAACGGTCGGCACTGCCATGATGTTTTTGCTTTCAACTTCTGCTTTGTATGCTGCACCGTCAATCATCGTGTGCGTAATGTTCGGGTTCAGCACGCTCATCATGTTTAAAGCCTGTACAACATCAGGACAGTTGTGGCATGTCAGGCTGATATAAGATTCGAAGTGGTATTCACCACTGATCTTCTTCACCTGATCAATGACTTTTTGGTCTACTTTAGGCGGTCTGCCGCTCACTTGGAGCAGCGCCAACACTAATGATGTGAATTCGTGGCCCAGAGGGATACCGGCGAAAGTCACGCCAGTGTCTTCTCCGACACGATTGACACTGAAGCTTGGCGTTCTGTTTAATTCAGCTTTTTCAACTGAAATTTTCGATGACATGGAAGCCAGCTCATCAACGAGAGCCAGCATGTCCTTAGAAGTGTCATCTTCGCCTGCGCTAACTTTGAGAACAATATCATTCTCAATTAGCTGCATATATTGATTTAATTGTGCTTTGATGTTTGCATCAAGTACCAATTGAATGCACTCCTTAGATTTTACCTACTAGATCAAGGCTAGGTGTAAGAGTTTCGCCGCCTTCTTCCCATTTAGCCGGGCAAACTTCACCTGGGTTTTGACGAACGTATTGAGCTGCTTTTACTTTGTTTACAAGGTTGCTTGCGTCACGGCCGATACCGCCTGCATTGATTTCTACAGTTTGGATGACGCCGTCTGGATCGATGATGAATGTTCCGCGGTCAGCAAGACCAGTTTCTTCGTCAAGAACATCGAAGTTGCGAGAGATTGTTTGAGATGGGTCACCGATCATTGCGTAAGTGATTTTGCTGATTTTTTCAGAGCTGTCATGCCAGCCTTTGTGTACGAAGTGAGTATCTGTAGAAACAGAGTATACTTCAACACCTAATTCTTTAAGAGCAGCATATTGTTCTTGAAGATCTTCAAGCTCAGTTGGGCATACGAAAGAGAAATCTGCTGGGTAGAAGCAGAATACGCTCCATTGGCCTTTCAAATCTTCGTTTGTTACATCGATGAATTCACCGTTTTTGAATGCTTTTGCTTCGAATGGAAGTACTTCTTTACCGATTAAAGACATAATGTATATTCCTCCTAAAAATGTATTAGAAAGCATATTCGCTTTCAATAATAATTCTAATTATATATGAATTATTAATTAATATATATTTTTTGTCAAGCGATAACCTACTTTTTTTCAACTTGTTTAAGGTATGACAGGTAGGATTTAGGTATTTCTTTTATAACAGATGAGATGATTGATATGGGTTGATTCTCAATTAGACAAGGTTTTCAGGGACTTTTGTAAATCAGAATGACAGGCCGTTTTGGCATTTGAACATTTTATGACACCATGGGAAAGGGCAAAGAACAATGGCCAAAAGCAGAATAGAACGGAATAGCAGGCATGCTGTCACATGATCATCTTGGGGATTGTTTCTAGCTAATATTGTATCACTGTTTATGATATTTAAAACATAACTTATGTCTTCTGTTGTTTGGGATAGAAGAAAAAAACACGGTTCAGTTGAAACTGACCGTGTTTTTGATGATAGGTTATTCAGACCAATTCGTATGGAAAACGCCGTCCATATCAGTCCGTTCGTACGTGTGAGCGCCAAAGTAATCGCGCTGCGCCTGCAAGAGGTTCGCATTGGAACGCCCTGTGCGGTAGCCGTCGTAATAAGAGAGCGCGGTAGTTAAGCATGGGAAAGAGATTCCGGTGCTGATACCCTCGCAAACGACTTTTCGCAGGCCTGTTTGATAGGCATGGAGCTTATCTGTGAAATAAGGCGCGATCAGCAGGTTAGCCAGATTTGGCTGCTCACTGAATGCTTCGCTGATCACGTTTAGGAAATCAGCGCGGATGATGCAGCCGCCTCGGAAAATCAAGGCAATGTCTTTGAGCGGCAGATTCCAGCCGTAAAGCTCAGATGACATCTTATATTGGGCAAAGCCTTGTGCATAGGCGCATACTTTCCCCATGTAAAGAGCCTGTCTGACGTATTCAATCCAGGTGTCTTTATCCAAGTGTTTTTCTTCGGCTTCCGGGCCTGCTAATACGTCTTGAGCTGCCATCCGTTCTTCTTTTAAGGATGACAAGTAGCGGGCGAACAAGGACTCTGTGATGATCGTGGACGGGATGCCATTATCAATCGCCTGCATGCTCGTCCATTTCCCAGTGCCTTTTTGTCCAGTTTTATCAAGGATGACATCGATCAGAGGCTGTCCTGTTTTTTCGTCTTTTTTGCGTAAAATCTCAGCTGTAATCTCTATTAAATAGCTTTTCAGCTCACCTTGATTCCATGTTTCAAAAATAGATGCAATTTCATCGAGCGGCAGACGAAGCGTTTCTCTTAGAAACGTATACGCTTCTGCAATCAGCTGCATATCGGCATACTCAATGCCGTTGTGCACCATTTTTGTAAAGTGCCCTGCCCCTTTTGGTCCGATATAGACACAGCAAGGGTCATCTCCGACTTGGGCTGCGATTTTCGTCAGGATAGGAGCGGCTTTCTCATAGACGTCGCGATCTCCGCCCGGCATGATGGAAGGCCCTGTTAATGCGCCGACTTCACCGCCGGAAATGCCGACTCCCAGGTAGCCGATCCCTTTTTCCTTCAGCTCGTCATATCTTCTTTCTGTGTCTTCATAGTGGGAGTTTCCTCCGTCCATGATGACGTCGCCTTCTTCAAGCAAAGGCTTTAATGATTGGATGACGGAATCTACGGGTTTTCCCGCTGTGACCATCAAAAAGATTTTTCTTGGTTTTTCTAACGATTGAACAAAGTCCTCAAGCTCGTAATACGGGCTGAGAGATTGTCCATCCAGCTTTTGGACAAGCTGGTCCGTTAAATCTCTGGTGTAATTATAGACAGCGACGTTTTCACCTTTATTTGCCATGTTTAAGGCGATGTTGCTTCCCATTACGCCTAAGCCTATGACACCAATCGTATTGAACATGTGTTACAGCTCCTTCTTAATTTCATACAACTAAACTTAACAATAAAATGAATCCCAGTCCAGCAACGGAAATAATGGTTTCCAGCAAAGTCCATGTGGCAAATGTTTCTTTCATGCTTAATCCGAAGTATTCCTTGAACATCCAGAAGCCGGCGTCATTGACGTGTGAAGCGATAACACTTCCGGCGCCTGTTGCGAGCACGACTAACGCCAGGTTAACATCAGAATGGCCCAATAACGGGATGACCAGACCTGTTGTGCTTAGTGCGGCAACAGTCGCTGATCCTAGAGAAATGCGCAGGATCGCCGCGATGAGCCATGCCAGAATGATTGGCGATAAAGCCGTTTCTTTGAATAAGTCTGCTACGTAATCGCCGACACCGCCGTTGATCAGCACTTGTTTGAAGGCGCCGCCTCCTCCGATGATCAAAAGCATCATGCCGATTTGTGAAATGGCAGTTGAACAAGAATCCATCACGGTTTTGACTGGAATGTTGCGCTTGATGCCCATTGTATAGACTGCGACCAATAACGAAATAATCATAGCAGTCGATGCGTTTCCAATCAATCTGATAAAAGCTAAAACTCCGTTATCTGCAAACCCGATTGTTTCTTGAAGCAGGTCGATAATGGTCGCGACCGACATGATGATAATCGGGAGCATTGCGGTAAAGACACTGATTCCAAAGCCAGGTGTTTCTTCAAGGTTAAACGTTTTTTGTGTGCCGAGTGATGCAATATTGCCGTTTTTCGCAAATGATGCAGGAACGATTTTTTTCGCGAACTTTGTAAATAACGGCCCTGCGATGAGCACTGTCGGAACAGCAACGATAAAGCCGTACAGCAGCACTTCTCCAATGTTTGCGCCATACTCACCGGCGATCGCCGTAGGTCCCGGGTGCGGCGGCAGGAAACCGTGTGTGACGGATAGTGCCGCGACCATCGGGATTCCGAGAAATAAAATAGAAATCTTCAATTCTCTTGAAATCGCAAAGACAATCGGAATTAATAGAACCAGTCCTACTTCAAAAAATAACGCAATCCCAATAATGAATGAAGCAATGACAACGGCCCATTGAATATTTTTCTCACCGAATTTGTTGACGAGCGTCATCGCAATGCGCTGTGCGCCTCCTGAATCCGCGATCAGCTTGCCCAGCATCGCACCGAGTCCGAAGATGAGCGCGATGTGGCCAAGAGTCCCCCCTATTCCTGCTTCGATGGAGCTGACAACTTTATCGAACGGCATCCCGAGTGCCAGTGCCACGCCGAACGATACGACCAGCAGGGAAATAAATGTGTTTAATTTTAAGCCCATAATCAGAAATAGTAATGCTAAGATCCCAAGTGCAACGATGATTAACGGCATGGTAATGCCCTCCCCTTCATGTCATGTGCTATTTGTGTGTGATTAAGCCCCTCTGATAATCTGCAATTTGTGTATATTGATTTTCTAATAATCTTGATAGATTGATGAAAATCGGCATTAATGTTCTGTATTCCTTGGCTGAGTCTTCGATCGGCGTATGTCTGTATGTGCTGCCGATCATGTCGGACACGGCGTCGAAAGAGTCAATTTTTCCTGTTGCATACAGGCCTAAAATGCAGGCGCCGAGACATGAGCTTTCGTAGCTTTCCGGAACGACAACCTCTGATTCGAAGATATCCGACATCATTTGGCGCCAAACCTCTGACCTTGCAAATCCCCCTGTCGCTTGGATGCGGGTTACCGGGCCATCCATGCATTCAGTTAACGCCAAGAACACAGTGTACAGGTTGTAAATGACGCCTTCCAATGCCGCGCGTATCATATGCTCTTTCTTATGCGACATGGTCAGGCCGAAAAATGAGCCGCGTACATCCGGATTCCACAACGGAGCGCGTTCTCCGGCGAGATATGGGTGGAACAGCAGACCGTCAGAACCGGGTCTGACGCGTTGGGCAATTTTCGTCAGCACGTCATATGGATCAATGCCCAGCCGTGTCGCTGTTTCGATTTCGGAGGAGGCAAACTCGTCTCTGATCCAGCGAAGGACGATGCCCCCATTGTTCACAGGTCCCCCAATAACCCAATGCTTGTCCGTCAAGGCATAGCAAAAAATTCTCCCTTTTTCATCGGTTTGCGGCTTGTCAATAATCGTCCGGATGGCACCGCTTGTACCGATGGTGACGGCGATTTCGCCCTTTTTAATGGCGTTGACGCCGAGGTTGGACAGCACGCCGTCGCTGGCCCCGATGACAAAAGGCGTTTCCGGATCGATTCCCATTTGGATCGCTATTTCCGGGCTGCAGTGCTGAAAGATCTGTGTTGTCGGCACGAGTTTGGATAAGTGATCCGGCGTGATGCCTGCGATGCGCAGTGCCTCTTCGTCCCAATCCAAGCCCTTCAGGTTCATCATGCCTGTCGCTGATGCCAATGAGTAATCGATGACATACTCATTGAACAGCTGTTTAAAAATGTACTCTTTGATGCCGATATATTTTTTTGCCTTGGAAGCGATTTCTTTCCGTTCATTCGTGATCCAGGCAATTTTACTTAACGGTGCCATCGGATGAATTGGTGTTCCCGTCCGTTTGTACACCTCATGTCCGTTCAATTCCTCTTTGATCTTATGCGCCCAGCCTTCACTTCGGTTGTCGGCCCATGTGATGCACGGCGTCAGCGGCTTGTCATTTTCGTCGATTGCAATGACGCTGTGCATGGCGCTGCTGAACGAAATGAATGAGATTTGTTTTTCGGGATGCTGTTTTGTAATTCTCGCTGTTGTATGGATGACTGCCTGAAAAATCTCTTCCGGATTTTGTTCAGCTGTTGAGATGTCCGGTGTATAGAGCGGGTAGCCGATGCTTTCTTTCTGTACCACATCCCCGTTTTCACTGAACAGCACAGCTTTTGTGCTTGTCGTGCCGATATCGATTCCTAACATATAACTAGTCATTGTTGTATTCAGCTCCTTTTGCCAGCATTTGTTGTGAGAGCCATAGGTCTTCTACCTTATCCTGCACATCATCAAAGTTTTGGTGAAGAGACTGAATCATCAGCGCCCTATCCTTTGTTTTGATGGCTTGAATATAAAGCTCGTGGTTATCTAAGATCCTTGTGAAGTCTTCATACTTTTCCTTTAACCGTACCCGCATCGATAAAAGAATAAAGCTTTCCATGACGGGTTTTAGATTGTTCCAGATCATCTGAATGTATGAATGATCAATCGCTCGGATAATGGTTTCATGGAACAGCACATCTTGAAATGAAAATTCGTCAGCGTCCTCATATTTGATTGAGACTTTCATCATTTCAAGAATTTTGCTGAGATCCTTAACTAAAGGCTCAATGTCTATTTTGACAAGCCGCTCAAAGACAAATGTTTCTAATAGTAAACGCACATCATAAATTTCCGCGATTTTCTTCTCAGTTAAACCAATTACGACCGCTCCCATTCGTTCTAAGCGGATGATTTTTTCGGATGCGAGTATTTTTAGCGCTTCGCGAACCGGCGAACGGCTTACTGAAAACTCGGCGGCGATTGTATTTTCTGATAAAATGGTACCGCTTTCAATCAGGCCTGAAACGATCCGCATTCTCAGCTCGTATGCGACACGAACCCCGGTTGACGCTTTTGAGAGCCATTTTGCGGGATACAACAGGTCTTTGGAGTCTAGCATACACTCACCTTCCTCACTCAAGGAGTATACTTGTATACAAGTATGATAACGTGAATATTTCTTTTATGCAAACACTTTCATTTCTAATTTTTAATAAAATTTTTCCCAATCATTATGGTATTTATTTCTAAATGGAATATGGTACATTGGAGATAACTAGCATAAGTGAATCATGTTTTGAAAGAGGCGATTTGGATGAAAATCATCATTGCACCTGATTCTTTTAAGGAAAGCTTATCAGCTCTGGAGGCAGCCGAAGCGATAGAAAGAGGTTTCAAATCGGTCTTTCCGGGTGCTGATTACAGAAAATTGCCGGTGGCGGACGGCGGCGAGGGAACCGTTCAATCTCTGGTCGATGCGACCAACGGAAGGATCACAGAGCAAGTTGTCACAGGGCCGCTGGGGGAACCGGTGAGAGCTTTCTTTGGCATGATGGGAGATGGGAGAACAGCTGTGATTGAAATGGCTGCTGCTTCTGGGCTGCATCTGGTGCCTGTTGATAAGCGAAATCCGCTCATCACTACAACAAAGGGAACGGGAGAATTAATCGGAGCAGCTCTTGATGCGGGAGCGAAGCGGTTGATCATCGGAATCGGCGGAAGCGCCACGAACGACGGGGGAGCCGGGATGATTCAGGCATTGGGCGGAAGGCTTCTTGATAACTCAGGCAGCGAGATTGGCCCAGGGGGCGGCGTATTATCTCAGCTTGCATCAATAGATGTCAGCGGGCTTGATCACAGATTGCGGAATGTCAAACTGGAAGTTGCCTGTGACGTGGACAATCCGTTAACAGGACCAAAGGGTGCTACGGCTGTTTTCGGGCCGCAAAAAGGCGCGACGGCCGACATGCTGGATGTACTAGACAAGAACTTAAGCCATTTCGCTGATATGGCAGAAAAAGAGCTCGGATCAACCTTCCGAGATACAGAGGGCGCCGGTGCAGCGGGCGGTCTTGGATGGAGCCTGCTGACTTATCTTCAGGCTGACCTGAAAAGAGGCATTGATATTGTCCTTGAAGCGGTTGATTTTGAAAATATCGTTCAGGATGCAGATCTTGTAATAACCGGCGAGGGACGGATCGACAGCCAAACGGTTCATGGAAAAACGCCGATTGGCGTAGCCAAGGCGGCTAAATCATACGATGTGCCCGTCATCGGCATTGCGGGATCAATATCCCGAGACAGTGATGCCGTCTACCAGCACGGAATCGATGCGCTTTTCAGCATCGTTCCCGGAGCCGTGACTCTAGAAGACGCGTTTGAACATGCCGCAGAATATATGGAAAGAACGGCGCGGGACATTGCTGCGTCTATCAAATTGGCGAAAACGATGTTTCTGATATAGCCGATGCACATGCCAATGCATAGCCATCCTTCTTTTTGGGTAGAGACAGTTAACACACAATGAGGAATTCATCCCAGAAGGAGGACGCAGATATGACTGTACAAGAAATCAAAGGCAAAAAACTAGTAAAAGGCATTGCGCCAAATGTGGAGCCGGAAGCTCTGTTAAATGATAAACGAAAAGTATTTTTGTTTGGTTCCCCTAGTTACACAAACATTGGCGACCAAGCGATTGCGTATGCGGAAGAGAAATTTATCAAAAATCATTTTCCGTATTATGAATACATTGAGATTATGGATTATGCGACGGATGAGGGCATTGAACTGGTGAAGGAGATCATTCGTGAAGACGATATTGTCTGCTTTACAGGCGGAGGGAATTTAGGAAACCTTTATCTCGATATTGAGGAAGACAGAAGAAAGGTCTTTTCGGCGTTTAAAGATTACAAATCAATTTCTCTGCCACAATCCGTTTATTTTGAGGATACAGAGGAAGGACAGAAGGAAAAGAAAAAAACACAGGATGCGTACCATCAAAATACAAATTTAACGATTGCTGCGCGTGAGACGCAAACACTGGATGTTGTGAAAGAGACCTTCAACTCCAATGTGATCTTTACACCGGACATGGTGCTTTCCTTGGATATTGTGCCGCGAGAGCTCGAGCGGGACGGCGTTCTCTTTATTTTAAGAGCGGATAAGGAGAAAGTGACTGACGAAGATTTTATGTCACAGATGAAGAAATGGGCAGAAAAAACAACTTGCACAGAGCGTACCGATACGGTGCTGGATACGGTCGACACCATCGACTACGCCGACCGTGAAAAGCATTTTATGGAGATGCTAGACCGCATCGGCTCCAGTAAATTGGTGATTACCGACCGCCTTCACGCGATGATTTTCTCGATTATCACCAAAACACCTTGCCTTGTCTTTGGAAACAGCTATGGCAAAGCCAAACATTCATATCGGGATTGGCTTGAAAGCTTAAACTTCATTGAGTATACGGATAAGAATGATGTTGAGGAGCTGGAGCGTATGATTGACCGCCTGCTTCAAGCAGAACCGAATGACGTTGATTTATCTAAGGACTTTCAGCCGCTGGTTGATTTTTTTGCTTCTTAAACGAAAAAGACTGCCCTCACCCGGGGCAGTCTTTCTTTGTTAAATATGAAACAGCCAGACGACGAGTGGGCCGAAGAATGAGCCGAGCACCGCACAAAGCGTCATGGAGACGGAACTCATGGAGACGGCCAGTTCTCCATATTCCAATGCTTTGGAGGTACCCAGTGCGTGGGAGGCGCTGCCTAATGCAATGCCTTGTCCAAGGGAACTGCGTATGCGAAGCCATTTTAGGAAAAGCGGCCCGAGAATGACGCCTGAGAAGCCCGCAATCATGACAAATACGACTGTCATGGAAGGGACGCCGCCAAGACCGGCGGCGATCTGAATAGCGACAGGGGTTGTGATCGACTTTGGCAGAATGGATAATAAGAGATCATGATCAATCCCGAATGCTTCTGCGAAGATCAGCCCGCTGATCATTCCCATGCATAATCCGACCAGGACGCCTCCTAAAATAGGAACACAATGTTTGACAATGATATGCCATTGTTTATAAAGCGGATAGGCCAGTGCCACGACAGCCGGCCCAAGCAAAGAATTGATCCATTTCCCCCCGATCATATAGCCTTCATAGGAAACATGAAACATCATCAAAACCGCTACAATCAAAATGGTCGTTGTCAGAACAGGGATAAGAAATGGAAGCGGGAATCGCTTATAGAGTTTGACCATCGCTAAATAAGCGGCAACTGTTAAAAGAATTATAATGATCGCGATACATGCTTGCTGCATTTCTCTTTCTCCTCCCGTTTTTTTGCTTTTTTCTCTAATAGCTGGCTGGCGAATCCAGCCGCAATGATCGTGACGATGGTGCTGAGAACGACTGTAATCAGCAGCATCAGCCCATTGAATGAAATAAGAGACGGGTAGTTTATCACTCCTGTCATTGCCGGGATGAACAACAATGGTAGGAAGGATAATAAAAACCCTGCTCCGTCTTCAATGATGGAGACGGGAACAATACGGAGGCCCAAGCAGATCAGAAGCAATACCAATCCAACGATGCTTCCTGACACGGGTAAATGAAACAGATGCTGAATGGCTTCCCCGATCATAAAAAATACATATAATATCAACACTTGCAAGATAATTCGTATGACTTTCACATCAAGTGCTGCTCTCCAATCAGAACAGCTTCCTCCTTTCTGGTGCTTGCTTCTAGGATGGTTCTGAGGAATCGCTTTACTTTCTTTTTATATGATTGTACTATACAAGTATAATGATTGATTTAGTCATATAACGACTTGTATTTATTCAGTTAATGTACATTTGTATTATACAAGTATATATGGTGTTGTCAATGCCGGAGATTGGAATAGGGAGCGAGAGCGATTGCAAAATCAAAATCCAGTTGAATTAATTGAATATGAGCTGACGACTTTTATCAGGAGAGCTGTTTATCTGGATCAATCAGAGAAAAGAACAGGGAATTTGGAGAGATCTTCATACTTATTACTGAGACAATTGGATGAGTTTGGGCCTGCTCGTGTTAAGGAATTGGCAGAATCGTTTAAGCTTGATATTTCTACTCTTTCAAGACAAGCAGCTGCATTAGAGGCAAAGGAGCTCATCTATCGCTTCTCAGACCCATCTGATGGGAGAGTCAGCCTGTTTACCATTACAAAACTCGGCAAACAACTATTAAAAGCCGATCAGCAAAAGCGCCTTGAACGTTATGAACAGATGCTGAAAGAATGGTCAACACAGGAAAAAGAGATGTTCGGCGAGCTGCTGCAGCGTATGAACAAGGCTTTTATCGATTAACAGCTAAAAACCCATGGTTCCGCTGGAACAGCATGGGTTTTTCTTATGGTCAGAGATTATCTGCATCGTTTGGCGGCAGCCCAAGCCACTAGTCCGGCAACAACAGCCGCCGATACAATGGGGCGCTTCGTTGCTTTCGTGTAATAGCTTCTAGACCGCATCCATCCTTTATTTGTGCCTCTGTCATGCATACCGCAGCCCGCATCATAAAGAGCGCTTTCTTCTCGCGGTTTGGACGGTCTTTCGGCATGCTGGCTGTGATACATGATTTTTTCCATCAGTCTGTCGGTCAGACGAGGGAAAAGCGCGCCCAGCATGGCGATGGCTTTGGCCTGTGAGCCGATGTACATGTCGCGCTTAGGGTGTTCGGCGGCAAACAGGATAGCTTCGGCGACCGCTTCCGGCGGATAGATCATGGAGCGGTAATGAGCCGGCTGTTTGTCGAGGTAGCTGTGCGCATGCTCGTTATAAGGTGTGTCAATTCTGCCGGGGTGGATGAGCGTTACCGACACGGGCGCCTGTTCCTTTTCGAGCTCCATTCGGATGCTTTCCGTCCAGCCGTGAAGCGCAAATTTGGCAGACGCATATGTGGATTGAATGACTGTTCCCCTGTCTCCGAACAGGCTTCCTACATTAATGAGTGCGCCCGGCACACCCTTGCCGGTGTAGTGTTTGACAGCCGCTCTTGTTCCGTAAACAGGTCCCCAGAAATTTGTGTCGAACATGCGCTTCATGTCTTCGACGGTGACGTCCATGGCATGTCCGAAAGTCGAGACGGCCGCATTGTTGACCCATGTGTCAAAGTGGCCGAATGTGTTGATCGCGGTTTCTGCGATGCGGTTGACGTCCTCTTCTTTTCCGACATCCGCCTTTACCCATATGGCGTCGTGCCCTTTTTCCTTAAGTTCATCAGTGAGCTCCTTCAGCGCGTCTTCATTTCGCGCTGCTGCCACGACCTTTGCGCCTTTTTCTGATGCCATACGTGCCGTGACAAGTCCGATTCCGCTTGAAGCGCCGGTAATGACGATCACCTGATCCTTAAGCTTTTTCAGTTTGAGCTTTGTTTTTATGGCGGGGTTTTGTCGTTCAAGCTGTTCTGTATTCGTGACTGAATGATCGATTGTCATTGAGAGATCCCTCCTAGACGCTGTTTTTGTACATTTACCCCATCCGGAAGGGTCTTACCCCTTTTGACAATCACAGGGTTCTTTTTTATATTATATAAGTCGCTCTACCATACCTAGGAGGGAATGTTTTAATGACTAGCAGAGGAGATTCACGTGAAAAAATCCTTCACACGGCGTCACGTCTGTTCCAGCTGCAAGGATATCACGCGACAGGTTTGAACCAGATTGTAAAAGAAAGCGGTGCTCCTAAGGGATCGCTTTATCACTTTTTTCCGAATGGCAAAGAAGAATTAGCAATTGAAGCGGTTACATATACAGGTAAGATCGTTGAACATGTGATACAGAAAAGCATGGATGAATCCTCTGATCCTGTTGAAGCGATTCAGCTTTTTATCAAAAAAACAGCCAGCCAATTTGACAACACAGAAAGCATTAAAGGTATTCCAGTCGGTTTGCTGGCGAGTGAGACAGCGTTAATCAGTGAACCGCTGCGGACGGTTTGCATGAAGGTGTTTAAAAGCTGGGAAGCGGTTTTTGCCAGAAAATTAATGGAAAACGGATTTGCAGAAGAAGAAGCAAATCAGCTTGGAACGCTGATTAATTCGATGATTGAGGGCGGCATCATGCTTTCGTTAACGAATAAAGACAAAACGCCCCTTCTTCTCATTGCCGAACAAATACCAGTGCTGGTGAGAAAAAAAGGGTAGCATTTTGTTATCCTTTCTCCTACAATTATATAGAACGGTCTAGTCAGATACAATACATTATATAGACTGGTCTAAATTGGAGGAAGCGATAATATGAAAACATTATGTACACATTCATTGCCTAAAGAAAAAATGCCTTATTTGCTCCGGAGCGGAGAAGGCGAGCGCTATCTGTTCGGCAGACAGGTTGCCACGGTGATGGCGAATGGGAGGAGCACAGGTGATTTATTTGAGATCGTGCTTCTTTCCGGGGGAAAAGGAGATGCCTTTCCGCTTCATGTCCACAATGACACACATGAAGGGATTCTCGTTTTGGACGGGAAGCTTGAGCTGACACTTGATGGTGAACGCTATTTATTAATATCAGGTGATTATGCGAACATTCCGGCGGGAACACCGCACAGCTACCGGATGCAGAGCCACAGAACAAGACTGGTATCTTACACGATGAAAGGAAACGTAGCGCACTTGTATTCCGTTATTGGGAATCCGTATGATCACGCTGAACATCCGCCGAACGCAAGCGAAGAAGTCTCAAACGAGCGATTTGCAGAAGCAGCCGCTGTAGCGGACATTGTATTTCTAGATGAAGGAAAGCCTGCATGTTCGGCCAAATTAGCGGAACTTACAGAGCTGCCAGATGGAGCCGTTCCATACGTTCTTGAATCTGGAGAAGGAGATCGCCTGTTGACTGGAGATCAGCTTCACCGCATTGTGGCTGCACAAAAAAATACAGATGGCCAGTTTATCGTCGTATCATCTGAAGGCCCTAAAGGTGACCGAATCGTTGATCACTACCATGAACATCATACAGAAACATTTTATTGCCTTGAAGGTCAGATGACGATGTGGGCAGATGGCCAGGAAATTCAGCTGAATCCGGGAGATTTCCTGCATGTCCCTGCAAATACCGTTCACTCCTATCGCCTTGATTCTCACTATACAAAGATGGTGGGCGTATTGGTTCCTGGTTTATTTGAACCGTTTTTCCGGACGTTAGGCGACCCGTATGAAGGCCACATCTTCCCATGTGAGCCTCAGGCTTTGCGCTTTGATCGCGTTTTGCAGAATATCGACGCATTAGATTTAAAGGTGATGAAACCATAAAGATGACAAGATTGTAAGGTTTTCATGCCGGCCTGACACCTAAATCGATGTTTCCGCGCTTCATTTTTTCATACCCTTAAGGTACAGAAAAAAGGAGCGTGATGGCTATGTCTTCATTACAGCCGACTCTAACAAATGAGCGGATCGGTGTGCTTGATGTGCTGAGAGGAATGGCGATTTTCGGCATCTTATTTGTCAATCTGGCACATTTCAGTTATCCGGATATGTATTTGTCTATGCTTGGAAAAGAGAATTTTTTCATGGATAAGTGGTCTGAAGCTGATTTTGCCGCCGCAGACATACTGAAATTCTTCATTCAAACAAAATGTATTTTATTGTTTTCCTTTTTATTTGGATTTGGCATGGTTGTCATGATGGAGAGAGCAGAAAACAAAGGGAAACGGTTTGTTCCGTTATATGTGAGAAGGTTGATGGCGCTTCTCTTGTTTGGAACGATTCATGCGTTTTTGATATGGGACGGGGATATTTTAACAGAATATGCCCTGCTCGGTTTTGTCCTGCTCTTGTTTCGAAAAGCAAAGCCGAAAACACTGCTGATATGGGCGGTCTCTTTGTATTTTCTGTTTTCCATTCCGTTCATGTTGACAAGTTTTGATCAATCAAACGGACAGGAATGGGTACAAGCGGTAACACAGCAGGCAAAACAAGCGATTCATGTTTATGGAAGCGGTAGCCTGAGGGACATTGCAGAACAGCGGATCCACGACCGTCTTGTTTACATGTCTTCGAATGGCATGCTTACGTATAATCCGCTCAACTTCTTCTTTGCATCCATTCCATATTTCAGCATGTTTTTGCTGGGAGCTGCGGCAGCAAAATCTCGGTATTTGCACGAACCGGAAAAGCATCGCAAAGGATTAAAACGATTATGGATGGCTGGGCTTGTCATCGGCATCGGCGCCCAGGTGCTGTACAGTGTAACGGATAAAGAAATATGTTTGCTGATTGGCGCGCCTTTCCTCATGTTTTTCTATGTTACAACGGTTGTCTATCTTTATCATAAAACAAGAGTGAGAACAGTGCTGCAATCATTCTCCGCTGTTGGGAGGATGGCATTTACCAATTATCTGATGCAGTCTATTGTATGTACTTGGATTTTTTATCATTACGGCTTGGGCCTGTATGGAAAAGTGTACCCTGCTGCCGGTGTGCTCATTACAATTGCTGTTTGTACCGTTCAAATGGTCTTCAGCCACCTTTGGCTTCGTGTTTTTCGGATGGGGCCGTTTGAGTGGCTATGGAGAAGCGCTACGTATCTGTCGTGGCAGCCTATTGTAAAGAAAACAAAAGTCTAGATGCCTATTGGCGTCTAGACTTTTTTCTATTATTTATACACGACACGTGTTTTGCAAATGATGTCATGCAGGCCTTTTTTCTCTCCAAAGGCGATCATGATAAATCCAATATAAAAGATGATTCCTGATAAGATATAGGCAAAGTAACGGCCAATTGCCTGTCCGACAGAAACCCGTTCACCTTGTTCATTGACCACTTTCAGGCCAAGAATTTTTTTGCCAAGTGTGCCTTGCATTTTAGAAGCTGTGAGCAGCCCGTAATATAACACACTGATGATGATCATGATCAGCATTGTAGGCAAAAATGCAAGCGTCATGTATTTCACTAAATACTCTTCTTCCGTCATGTAAGGGTTTGTTGCCACAGCCCCAGCTACAAAAACAGAATTGATTATAAATAGAATAATATAACTAGGAACAGATACAATAATGCCATCAATAAAATAAGCTAAAAAACGAATCCAAAATCCTGCTGGTTTTTCCATGTATTTTTCTCTCTCCTTTGAATGAATCTGGAATAGTATACTTTGAAAAAGAAGTACATGCAATATGGTATGGTGATAAAATCCTGATATTACAGAAAAATGAGTCTTTTATCCTCTGTTTTTTACTATATAAATATACTAGAAAGAATCACATCATTTGTGTATGTTCTGGATTTTTTAAAAAAATATAATGAATATAACATTCAACTTACTTATAATAAAAAAGGTTAATATTTCTATTAAAGGAGGAGTTTGATGTCTAAAAAAAATAGCGTGGCGATCATGACAACCATTTCTGCGTTTCTTTTTTGCGCCGTGATTGTGGCGGCTTCACTTTCGCCGCTGGCCGGAACGGGAGCGGCGGCCAATCAGTTTAATTCAGCTGGCATGTGGTCAGCTGTCGGTATGATCCTTGTCTTGTATTTCATTCCATTTCTCGTTTATATGCTCGGAGTCGATGCAATGAGGTATGTCATGGCGGTGCTTTGCGGCTTCGGGCTTTTGATTCATTTGTCTTCGGCCGGTTTTATCTTGATGTTTAGTTTCTTTAGTGACCATCTGCTTTCTGAGTTGATCTTTGTTTTGGGAGTTAGTCTCGCTGCGGCTGCTGTCAATGTCATTTGGTTTGTGGCTGCATTTCGGCAGGGTGCTGAAAAAACGTCCGTGAATACTCTTACATAGTTTTCTAGTTTATGATGTTTTTGTGAAATAGATTTATAAAATGGGTGAATATGTTATGATGGTCACAAATTAGAAGTTACATATAATGGGGGTCTCAATGATGGTCAAGTCATTTCGTATGAAAGCTTTGATTGCGGGAGCTGCGGTGGCGGCGGCTGTTTCGGCCGGCGCTGTTTCTGATGTGCCCGCTGCCAAAGTGTTTCAGCCGACAGCTGCTTATGCGGCGGAAACGGTGTTTTCTCAAAATAATGGAGCATCCGGCTTTTTGACAGGAAGATATGATGTACAAGCGATGGCGCCTGCCATGTTTAACTGGTCACGCGAAAGCCGGTTCGCCGGAAATACAGACGGGACGCTGAAATGGCAAAACGACATCAGAACGACTCCGCAAAATGGAGCGGGGGCTGTGATTGACGGAGACGGCACAGTATATCTTCATTCCAGAGATGGGGAAATGAAAGCCTTTAATCCAGACGGCTCAGTCAAATGGGTGACCGGGAATCTTGGAAAAACATATACGCAATCTCCTGTACTTGGGACCAACGGCGTTATCTATTTGGCTTCCTATGACAAAAAGATTTATTTTATTGACAAAGAAACTGGAGAAATTTTAACAACGGTTCCGTTAAGCGGCGGGCCAAGCTCTGAAACGGTGATCGGTTCAGACGGGACGTTGTATTTCTCAACACTTGATAATTATGTTCATGCGATCAAACCGACGTCAAAATCAACCTGGACAGAGCGCTGGAAGTTGAAAACAAATGGTGTCGTCAGCTCTGTGCCGGTGCTTGCCTCAAACGGCACCGTGTATGTCGGCACATACAATAACGTGTTTTATGCGATCAATTCCGGAACCGGACAGGTGAAATGGTCCAGAACGACGTCAAATGCGTTTAAAGGATATCCGGTGATTGATAAGGATGGCACCGTTTATGCTGGCAACCAAGACGGACAGCTGTATGCGTATACGTCAACAGGCAGCTTAAAATGGACATTCCCGCTGAACGGGTTCTCAAGTTCATCGCCTGCGATTGATCATAATGGCAATATCTACATCGGCTCAGGAAGCGGCGAGCTGTTTTCCATCAGCAAAAACGGGGATATGAACTGGTCATTCTATACAGACGGTCCTGTCAGAACGGCGCCGCTGATTGACGCGAAGGGAACGGTTTATTTCGGGTCAGATGATATGAAGGTTTATGTGGCAGACGCAAACGGCAATGAATTATGGAGCTATCAAACCGACAGCAACGTCGTGTCATCTCCGCAGCTTGCTGAGGACGGAACGCTTTATATTGGAAGTTATACGAAGCTGATGGCTTTCGGGAAATAGTAAAACAGGCTGGCGAGGTTAACTCGGCAGCCTGTTTATTTGATCAATCAAGATATTTATTTTTATAGACAACCTTTGTCCCGCAAATATAATCATGTAATGCCAGTTTAGAGGGAAAGGCCGCCATGATAAAACCGATATATAAGATCTTAGATAATGTGTAAGCGAAGAAACGGCCGAAGCTGTGCCAAAAAGAAATACGCTCGCCATACTGATTGACAACGATGATGCCCATGAGTTTTTTTCCCAATGTTGCCTGCATGTTTGAGGAAGTCAGCAAGCTATAGTAAAGAATAGCGAAAATAAATATGATGGCCAAAACAGGGATTGTGCCAATGATCAACATGAAAAATTCATATCGGGCTTCTGACATGTGTGTGCCTGCTGCATCAATGAGTGGCAACACAATGAAGGTGTTAATGAAAATCATAATGAAAGAGAATATAGCTATAATAAATACATCAATAATAGAGGCGGCTGCCCGAATCCAAAATCCTGCTGGTTTTTCCATGTATAATATTCTCTCCTTTGAAGTTTTCTGGGATATTATACGTTAGAGGCTGCAGGGTTTCAATGAGATAGACTAGAGGATTCTGGTTTCGTAGTGAAAATGGTATTTTATCACTTTTAATCTCTTTATTTAGGTGATATAAAGATAAAAAAAGAACCTGCAAGATGATGCAGATTCTCTTCATTACGATTATTTAGAGGCCTGAATAAAGACACCCTTCTCATGAGAAAACTCTTTGAATCCGTATACCCCATGATAGGAGCCGATTCCGCTTGTGTTGACGCCGCCGAATGGCAGGTTGACGTCACTGAAATGGACGACGACATCATTGATGGCGGCATTTCCTGATGTCGTGTGCTGAAGGACGTTGTCAATCAGGTCTTGGTTTTGGCTGAATACATAAAGCGCAAGCGGTTTATCGTGATCATTTACGTAATCGATGACCTCGTCGATGTCTTCATAATTCATCATCGGCAGGATTGGTGCGAAGATTTCCTCCTGCATGATTTTCATATCAGGCGTGACGTTTTTCAAAACGGTTGGCGAGATCGTGCGGTCGCTGGCATCAAATACGCCGCCGAACACCACTTCCGCCCCTTTTTTGATGGCATCGTCGAACAGATCTTTGACGCGGTTGAAGTTGCGGTCATTGACGATCTGCGTAAATTTGCTGCGGTCTGGGGTATGATCATCCTCCATAAATCCTGCGTTAACGATTGTTTGTAAAATCCCCGCGAACCTGTCCTGAACGTCTTTTTTAATGAACAGGTAATCAGGTGCGATGCAGGTTTGGCCAGCGTTTACGAATTTCCCGACGGCGATCTTTTTCGCTGCGTCCATCAGATCGTAATCGCTGTCGATAATCGTTGGGCTCTTGCCGCCAAGCTCAAGTGTGACAGATGCCAAGTGTTTGGCAGCCGCTGTCATGACGATTTTCCCGACATTTGTGCTTCCAGTGAAGAAAATGTGGTCGAACGGCTGATCAAGAAGCTCGGTTGCCACCTCAACCTCTCCTTCAAAAATCGCGACTTCTTTGTCATCAAAAGCGTCTCTTATCACTTTAGCGGCAATGTTGCTCGTGTTCATCGTGAAATCGGACAGCTTCACAATCGCGCTGTTTCCGGCTGCGAGAGAAGCGGCAAGCGGCGCCATCGTCAGCATAAACGGATAGTTCCACGGGCCGAGGATGAGTGTGACGCCTTTAGGCTCGTACATAAGAATTCCGTTTGCGTCAGGGCTTAACGATGAACCGACTTCTTTAGGCGCCATCCATTGTTCCAGGTTATTCATATTATCTCTGATCGCTTTTTTTGTTCCTTCGATTTCCGCTTTTTTGACCTCGTGATATGGTTTGCGGACGTCTTTGCGGATCGCTTCGATGATTTCTTCTTCATGGGCGATGACGGAATCTAAAAAGCGCTGAAGCTTCTTTCTGCGCTGTTCCGCTGTTGAAGCGCGCAAGGCTTTTTGCTGTTTTTTCTGAAGCTGAAAGACACGCTGGATGTCGTCCTTTACTTGCTGTTCCATTGTAAAATCCCCCTCATTTGCTTTCTTCTTTTCTCGGACCTATTATAAGGTGGTACCTTTTCTGTAAGAAAGACAACGGTGAACCATCTATACGTTACCGTACATATATCGAAGATCTGTCTAATGATTGGAGGTGTCTTTTGTGCCGGAATCTGCCGAAGCTCAAGTGAAAGAGGCGCTGCTGGCTTTATTGAAAGAAAGAGATATTCAACATATCACAATGAAAGAAATCGCTGAGAAGGCCAAAGTGAGCCGCGGATCGCTCTACCTTTATTATGAGGATAAGTTTTCAATCATTGAGGATGTGATCGAAGATATGAAGGAAGGACTGGGCAAAGCGCTTTTTGACGCCTTCAGTCATATGGATACCCTCCATTTGAACAAAAAACGGCAAACGGTGCATCCGACGCTGTCCTTTGTTCATGAGCATCGATCCTTTTTTTCTGTGATGATGAACAGAGGGCATTTCCATCGTTTTTTTAAGGATGTGTTTCAGCAGGATTTGCTGCTTGCTCCGATTCATGTGAATTTGACGCCGATCGAACGGGAAATTTACGGACATTACCGGGCCTTGTACACGTACGCGATTATCCTGTATTGGCTGAATGAGGATGCGGCCGCGACTCCGGAAGCTATCAGCCAAAAGGTATGGGAGCTTGTTTCTCAAAAGAGATTTTATTGGCTGTTTGGACAGGCTGTGCCAGGAGAGCGAGAGCAGGACAAGCAAATCGACAGGCGTGTGGTTCGAACGAGAGAGGCGCTCCAGAAGGCATTTCTGGACGTGCTGGCGGAGAAAAAAGACTACGCAGCCATCACGATTTCGGATATTACCCGGAAAAGCAATATCCGCCGCGCAACCTTTTATGATCACTATGCCAATAAAGAGGAATTGCTCCAAACCATGATACAGCGATCATGTGCGGAGATCATTGATCACCTGACGATTGCCTCCAGCCCGAATGAATTTTCCTTAAAGGAAGCGGAGAAAGCGCTCGCCAGTCTGCTTTCTGCTTTGTCAAAGATGCCCACTGTCCATTTTCTCAATCGGGAATGGGGTGTTCCTCATGTGATACCTGATATGTTCAAAGCGCTGGAATCGTTTTATCTGCATCAGCAAACTGGTATTCACGCAGAGAAAAAGCTTTATGCCCATTATGTATCCGCAATGATTATTGGGTTGCTTTTGTATCGGCTGGATGAAGGAAAGGCGCATCCGCCTGAAGTGCTGGCGAGGGAATTTTTGCAGTTTTTGGATGTGAAAAAGTATAAAGTTGTATTGCTTTGAAAGACAAAAAGAGAGGGACATCCCCTCTCTTATTTCGTTTCTTTCTTCCATTTCTCATCAATCAGCATTTTCCCTGGCCATGTGTATGCCATGATGCCGCCGTCTGCGGTGATGTCCTCTCCTGTGACGTATGAGCTGTCGTCTGACGCGAGGAACAGGGCCACTGTCGCCATTTCCTTCGGCTGGCCGAGGCGGCCGAGCGGCGTGACCCATTTGTTGGCTTCGCGGAACTTTTCACCCATTTCCTGTTCTTTGGTGCCTGCTAATTTGTCAATCAGCGGGGTTTCGATCGTACCCGGTGAAATGGAATTGACGCGGATGCCGTTCCGTGCGTAGTCGATCGCCATCGCTTTTGTCAGGTTGGTGATGCCGCCTTTTGCTGCGTTGTAGCCGGAGCGGTCAAGATCCGCGGCACGGCCTGACATGGAGGAGGTGTTGATGATGGAGCCCCCATTTTCGAGCATGAGCGGAATCAAATATTTGCTGCAAAGGAACGTGCCGCGCAGGTCGACGGCGATAATGCGATCAAACAGGTCAACCGGATATTCGTGCACCTTTCCGCCTTCCTGATCAACGCCGGCATTATTAAACAGAATATCAATCGTTCCGCATGCATCCTTGATTTGATCAGCAAATGCTTTCACACTGTTTTCATCTGACACATCAAGGTGAAAGGATTCTGCCTGTCCTCCGTTTTTTCTGATTGCGTCAACTGTTTCTTCCATTTGATCTTTATTGATATCTCCGATGATCACACGCGCGCCTTCATTGGCAAAAACCTCTGCCGTCGCTTGCCCAATGCCTGTCGCGGCGCCTGTGATCACTGCTGTTTTGTTTTCAAGTCTTCCCATGATACGAGACCTCCTTTTTCTATTTGTCTTCCCGCTATGTGCAGTGATAAACATGCGAGAAAAGAAAGGCCGGCATATGTTAAGATGAATTAGAAATTGTTGGGAGGTTTGTATGTTTGAAGGTACAGCATAAGAAGGAGCTCAAGTTTTATTGCTTCATTACCATTCCATCTGCATTTGTTGTGCTGACTGTCATCTCTTTTTTATTGCAAGAGATTACGTTTCCGGTGACTGCAAGCGCATTTCTGAATGCTTCATGGCATAATCTATTGTTTTTGATACCGTTCGGTTTGTTTTTCTACCCGGTGCATATATGGATGAAGCGGGAGTTTGGCCGCTGGAATGACACAGAAAAAAAGAGAGGATGATGAAGCCTCTCTTTTTTATGAGAATGAGTGAGAAAAAGAGTGAAAACAAATCCAACTAATGTTAAATTTACATATATATGCATCTATCAATCTAATTGACAATTGTCATCTTATGTGATAAATAGATGCTGAAAAGGGTTTACATAATGGTAAAGGAGCGATCAAGAGTGGCGAAAAAAGAGTTTAAAGCAGAGTCTAAACGCTTGCTGGATATGATGATTAACTCCATTTATACCCAAAAAGAAATTTTCCTGCGCGAGTTAATCTCCAATTCGAGTGATGCGATTGACAAAATCTATTACAAAGCGCTTACGGACGATGCGCTTACGTTTGATAAAGACAGTTACTACATAAAGGTCGCAGCTGACAAAGATGCGAGAACATTAACCATCTCTGATACGGGGATCGGAATGACAAAGGATGAGCTTGAACAGCATCTTGGAACAATTGCAAAAAGCGGTTCCCTCGCGTTTAAAAAGGAAAACGAGCTGAAAGACGGACATGACATTATCGGGCAGTTCGGTGTCGGTTTTTACGCGGCATTTATGGTTGCCGATGTCGTGACAGTCATCAGTAAAGCGCTTGGCAGCGAAGAGGCTTATAAATGGGAGTCTGCAGGTGCAGACGGCTATACGATTGAACCGTGTGAAAAGGATTCTGTCGGTACAGACATTATCCTGAAAATCAAAGAGAACACAGAAGATGACAGCTATGACGAGTTTTTAGAGGAATATCGTTTAAAAGCGATCATCAAGAAGTACTCCGACTTCATTCGCTACCCGATCAAAATGGATACAACCATTAATAAGCCGAAGGAAGGCAGCGAAAATGAATTTGAAGAGGTGCAGGAAGAGCAGACGGTCAACAGCATGGTGCCGATCTGGAGAAAAAACAAAAGCGAGCTGACAGATGAGGATTATGAAACATTCTATGCTGAAAAGCATTACGGGTTTGATAAACCGCTCACACACGTTCACATCAGTGTGGATGGAGCCGTTCGCTACAATGCGATTCTATTCGTTCCTGAAAACATGCCGTTTGACTACTATTCCAAGGAATATGAAAAAGGCTTGGAGCTGTATTCCAATGGTGTGCTGATCATGAATAAGTGCGCAGACCTGCTACCGGACCACTTCAGCTTTGTGAAGGGCATGGTCGATTCTGAGGATCTGTCGCTGAATATTTCCAGAGAAATGCTGCAGCATGACCGCCAGCTGAAGCTGATCGCGAAAAACATCAGCAAGAAAATCAAAAGCGAGCTGCAAAGCCTGTTGAAAAAAGACCGGGAGAAATACGAGACGTTCTACAAGTCGTTCGGCAGACAGCTGAAATTCGGCGTGTATAATGATTTTGGCGCGAATAAGGATCAATTGAAGGATCTCCTATTATTCTACTCTTCAAAAGAGAAAAAACTGGTCAGCTTAGACGAGTATGTTTCCAGAATGCCAGAGGAGCAGAAATTCATTTATTATGCGACCGGTGATTCTTACGACCGCATTGAGAAACTGCCGCAAACGGAAATGGTGGCGGACAAAGGCTATGAAATCCTCTACTTTACTGAGGACATCGATGAGTTTGCAATTAAAATGCTGGCTTCTTATCAGGAAAAAGAATTCAAGTCTGTATCAAGCGGAGACCTTGGCATAGACACGGATGAGGATCAAAAGCAGTCCGAGGAAGAGGAAAGCAAGTATAAGGATCTGTTTGAGGAAATGAAAAACATTCTGTCAGACAAAGTGAAAAACGTCAGAATCTCAAAACGGCTTAAATCACATCCAGTCTGCCTTGCTGCTGACGGCGAAGTGACAATTGAGATGGAAAAAATCTTAAACGCGATGCCTGACAGCCAAAATGTGAAGGCGGAAAAAGTGCTGGAAATCAACCCAAATCACGAAGTATTCCAAACGCTGCAGGACGCGTTTGAACAAGATAAAGAGAAGCTGAGCCTGTACACAAACCTTCTGTACAATCAGGCGCTTCTCATCGAAGGCCTGCCGATTCAGGATCCTGTGGAATTTACGAACAATATTTGCAAGGTCATGGTGTAAACAGAAAAAGGAATCGTCCCATAAGGAGACGATTCCTTTTTTTTATAAAGTACGCTCATTCAGCACTTGGTTTTGGGTGCTTTTCTTCTTTTTAAACCGTTTTTTCAGGCTTGCTTCAATTTCCTCCAAGCTTTTCCCTTTGGTTTCCGGTACCATGTAGAACGCGAAGAAAAATGAGAGAAGACAAATGACTGAGAAAACCATAAAGACCCATGCGATGCCCATCGCGCTTAGCATCAGCGGGAAGACAAGCGACACGATCAGGTTAGCCGCCGATAACACCAAAGTCGTGAACCCTGTCGCGGCTCCGCGTGCTTTGGATGGGAAGAGCTCAGGCATGAGCACCCACACTACCGGACCCCATGTCGCCTGGTAAAAGACGATATAGACACCTAGAAAGACTACTGTCATCCACGCTGTTGATGCGGAAAGTCCGAGCGTTAGGAGCACGCCTGATAAAGCAGCAAGGCTCAGTGTGATGCCGACACTTCCCCAGATCAGAAGTTTTTTGCGGCCGACACGGTCAATTAAGATCATGGCAGTGATACACATGATGACGTTGAGGATGCCGATCCCCATTGTGCCGAGCGCCGAAGCTGATGTGCCAAGACCGGCCTTCGTAAAAATGGTTGGCGCGTAGTAGATGACCGTGTTAATGCCGACCGCCTGCTGGAAAATGGCAAGGCCGACGCCAATCAGAAGCATGGGGCGAATCCATTTGGCTTTCAGCACGCTGAGTGTCGTTTCTTTTTTCTCCGCTTCCCCTTGCTTCATCTCTGCCAATTCCATTTCGATGTCTTTGGGGTCATGAGTGATGTTCATGATGCGTCTCGCTTCTTCTTCACGGCCGCGCTTCACGAGCCATCTTGGCGATTCCGGCATGAACGCGATGCCGATTAATAGAAGCACGGCAGGCACTGCGGCCAGACCGACCATCCAGCGCCACGCTTCAAACGGTGTGAACAGGTAGTTAACGATATAGGCGAGCAAAATCCCGGTGACAATCATTAAGTTGTTCATTGTGCCGAGTGTCCCGCGAATTTTCGTCGGTGCCATTTCGGAAAGATACACGGGCACAAGTGCCGTTGAACCGCCGACGGCCAACCCGAGTATCACCCTAGATGCAATCAGCATGCCGATTGTTTGCGAAAATGCGCAAGCGAGCGCACCGATAATAAAAATGATGGAAAGGACAAATACAACCTTTCTCCTGCCCCAGCGGTCTGAGCATGTGCCGCTCAAGGCAGAACCGAAAATCGCGCCAAGGAGCAGCATGCTGACAACCAATCCTTCTGTCAATGTCGTTAAAGGAATATCGTTATTGATAAACAGGAGTGCTCCTGAGATAACGCCTGTATCGTAACCATATAGCAGTCCCCCTAAAGCGCCGAAAAAGTAGATCATATATTTCCTTGTGTCTTTCTTCACAAATGTCTCCTCCTCAGTTGTTGAGCCAATGAGTATCTAAAATGTATAACAAAGTTAATAGATTAGTACCCATTTCCTATCTCATTTGAAACATTTGTTTTGAAAAAACGGAAACATTAAAGCCAAAAGGCGGGGTATTGGCGATTTTTGCGTAAGTTATTAATAATGAGAGCGATGATCACGATGATGACAGATCCAATGAGCACGGGAAATACTAAATAACTCCAAGCGTATGCCCCTTGAATGACAACAATCGGGTCGGCGCCGGCAGGAGGATGAGTGGTTTTGGTCAGCATCATCAAGCAAATGGCAAGCCCTGTCCCCAATGCAAAGGTCCATGGGTGGGCGCCGAATATGTGAAGGACAACAATCCCAGTAAGAGCGGAAATAAAATGGCCGCCAATCACATTCCTTGGCTGTGATAATGGAGCATTCCAAGCGCTGAATACGAGCACACAGCTCGCTCCAAAAGGCGCCATTAACCATAAGCTTGATGTATAAGCGGTCAACGAAGCCAGTGTCAATATGGTAATAAATCCTCCGATAAGCCCTGTAACAGCATCTTTGCCGTTCACCTGCAAGGGTGTTTTTCCATTTCCTTTCATTTTCAAAAAGAAGTTGTTTTCCAAATTTATCCCTCCAGTATGTATAGAATAATAGGTAAATACTAACCTGTCAATTTAATTTTTAGGGGTTAGTTTTTCGAAGCAATAAAAAAACCGTTCGCTGGGGAACGGATTCTTACTCATGATTCATTTTTTTCTGATGGCGTGAAACCTTATGCCTGTTGCCGCATATCTTCATGGAGCACCATTTTCGCCTTCCTGTTTTATCAAGAAAAAGCAAAATGCACTTTTCGTTTGCGCACCGTTTCAGCTGTTGGATTTCTTTTGTATGAATGAGCCATAACGCATCGTAAGCGATAAGCGATAAAATGGCATCATCTGGTTTTCCATTCGGAATGCGGGCTAGTTTGCCATCTATGATTTGATAAGAAAAGGGAGCGGCGGCGATTTGATCTTGCAGGAAAGAGATAAAAGCTTGAGAGGGTTCACTGCCTTCGACAATACGCTCAAAGTGCTTTCTCAGCTCAGCTCGGAATTGATGAATCCGATGCAATCGTTCTTGGACTTGCTGTAGCGTAAAGGAATTGAGAAAAGGAGCAGTTTCTCCCATTATTTCAAACCATGCCATCAGATCTTTTTCTGATTGGATGAGATCGTGCCGTTTATCATAGCTTACAATTTCAGTATTCACGAGATCGAGAGAAAGGTTTTGTGTGATAAGAGGGAATTGAGCATTTGCCATTGTGATCATTCCTTTCAAAATTATTGTAAGCGCCAAAACCTTTTTGACGCAAGGATATGAGTAAAAGGAGGCATTTTATCTCTCAGGCGGTCTGCTGATTAAAGGGAAGATGCTCTTCCTGTCTACTGGAAAACCATCATAAAAAACCTTACCCGCGCGGAGTAAGGTTTTGATTAAGACATTTTTATTCTTCTGCTTCGTTGACGAAAACCAAGGCGGAGAAGCCTTTTTTCTTATCAAATTGCAATTCAACGACGGTAACGTCCGGATTGAAGTTGTGGTATTCCTCTAAGAACTGAATAATGCCTTCTGAAATGTCATCTGACATAAGCTGCTTGTGGTGCAGGCCAAATGTGGCTTCAGCGAGGAACCCTGTACGCTTGTTGTACGATAGTTCTTTTACTTCAACGTCTTCAGGATAGATATCTTCTTCATTGGAAATATACACGCAAATTCCGTCTACAATTTCTTGCTCATTTAATATTAATCTCATTGCCTAAAATCTCCTTCTGTACGTCTTCGGTGCTTTAAATGCGCGAATCAATGCGATGACAATGATTAAAATAATGATTAAAGCGATGATATCCACGATCCAGGCAATGGGTGAAGCGCCATAAGAAACATAGCCGGGGCCTCCGACTGGATGATAGGTGTAACCCCACGGGTGCATCATGCTGATCATGAACATACCCATTGTAAATCCGCTATAATATCCAAACCATCCTGATGGCGCGAAACCTGCGTGATAGTAATGATTGACTGAAACATAACGTCCGCCAACATAAGCTTTAGACGTTTTTCCGCTGTATGTCTTTCCGGTTACTTTTGATGTAGCGCCGGAAAAGGTGCCTGACGATTTTTTAGAGCTTGATGAGCTTGCCTTTTCCGAAGGCTTCTTTTTAAGCGAAATCGATGATGATGAATCGTCAGGCGTCTTGGATTTTTGGCTAGAAGAGCTTGATCCTGAGCTGTAGCTTGATTTCGGGCTTGATTTATAGCTTCCGCTGTATGACGAGCTTGAACTTCGGCTGCTGTAACTAGATGATGAGCGGCCGCTAAAGCTCTTTGCATGAGAAATCGTTGATGGCAGCAGTACACCTAAAGCAACGGTTACTGCAACTAAGGCTTTCACATATTTAAATTTCATTCTGTTTCCTCCATAGACCATCGAAACGGTCCGCTATTCTGACCAGCAAATAAAAGAAGCTGGTTCAGCTTTATTTCATATGAGCTAGATGATATGAACGTTTCATACTTTTGCTTTCTCAATCACTTTCTTTCTGAGATAAACTACCTTTATTTTATCGGATTTATGGCTCATTTTGTAAGGTTTTGCTTCAAAATCAGTTATTTAGGAATTTATCGCACAAAAAAACAGCCTTCTCCAATGGAGAAGGCTGTTTTCTTCTTATGCGAACAGCTTATCAATAAATGAAATATCCTCTTGAGAAAGCGTCACGTCGGCTGTTTTGATGTTATCAATCAGCTGATCGGCACGTTTTGCTCCCGGGATTAAAATATCAATTTCCGGTCTTGCTAAATACCAGGCCAATACGATGTGAGGGATATCCACGTTGTGTTTTTCGGCAATCGGCGCAAGCTTGTTGACCTTTCTGATATTTTCTTTGAAACGCTCGCCCTTGAAGTGTTCCTGTTCGTTTCGCAGGTCGCCTTCTGGGAACGTTGTATCTTCTGTATACTTTCCTGCCAATAAACCTGATACGAGCGGGAAGTAAGGGATAAATGAAATATTATGCTCCTTCGTATACGGGAAGAATGTGTTTTCCGCTTCACGGTTTAACAGGTTGTATTCGCCTTGCAATACATCTACCAAACCGTCTTTGTTTGCTTCTTTCAATTGCTCTAAAGAGAAGTTGGATACACCGATGGAACGGATTTTTCCGGCTTTCTTCATCTCATTCAGCGCGTTAACGGCTTCATCCTTAGGCGTATGTTCGTCAGGGAAGTGAATGTAGAACAAATCGATATAATCGGTATTCAAACGCTTCAGGCTTTCATCAACTGATTTTTTAAGAAATTCTGGTGAATTATCAAAGACAAAGTCATTGCCTTGTTTTCTGTGAGCGGCTTTTGTCGCGATGACAACATCTTCACGGTTGAATTCACGCAGCACTTCACCAATTAATTCTTCGGAACGGCCGATCCCGTAAATATAAGCGGTGTCTAACATTGTCACGCCATTACGGATCGCCTCGCGCACCAATTCTTTTCCGGTTTCTTCATTTAGGTTCGGGTAGAGGTTATGTCCTCCGACAGCATTTGTTCCTAATCCGATAGGGAATACCTGCAAGTCTGATTTTCCGAGCTTCGCTTTTTTCATGATCTGCCTCCTAGAATAAAATGGATGATAGACTCTCAACACTATTGTAAACGTTAGGCCAGGTGAATGCCGATTTGATGCTCATTGCAGTACTGCGTGTACTCGTCGTCTAATGGCTGAGAGGTCACAATGCAATGCAGCCTGTCAAATGGCGCATATGTCAGAAGCGTTGATTTTCCGAATTTAGAATGGTCAGCCAATAGATACACTTCTTTTGCTTTTTCCGAAATCCTCTTTTTAATTTCATACTCCAGCAGATCCGAGTTGGTCAATCCGTGTGTCAGCGTCGTTCCGGTAGCGGACATAAAAGCTTTGTTGATATTGTACTTATCAAGCATAGCCGGGTCGTCCATGCCGACAAAGGAGCGGGTTTTTCTCTTATAGTTGTTTCCGATAATGATTAAGTTGATATTCTTCAAAGCTGACGCCGCATTGATAATGTCTAAACTGTTGGTTAAGATGGTGACATTTTTGGCTGGATCAAGCGTATCAAGAATAGACTTTGTCGTCGTTCCTGAATCAATGAAGACCAAATCGTGATCTTCAATAAATCGGGAAGCATAATGGGCGATTTTTGTTTTTTCATCCTGGTGCTGAATGGTGCGATTTTCAAAAGGAACTAATGCGGTTTTTTCAATAGATGTTACGCCGCCGTATACTTTTTCAATCGCACCCTTTTCTGTTAGCTTGTTGATATCACGTCTGACTGTGTTTTTGGAGACATTGAACACCTGGCACAGCTCATCTAAGGAAACAGTGCCATGCGATAAAATGTACTCCTCCATTTCCTGAATCCGCATCAGTTTCATATAAAAAACTCCTTCTTGAATCTTTACGTAACATAAATATATAATAAAAACCAAAAGTTAATCAATAGTTGCTTAAAAAATGATAACATCGGTGTATATCTTTTGCAAGATTCGACGGCTTTCTCTTACCTCTCTTACTTGATTAAAAGATTAATATAATAAAAATAATGAAAAAATGTAGTGTTTATGATTGACTTATGGGTATTATGCGATTAGAATATAACCAAGAAATGACCAAAAAGTAACCTGTTGTACATGAAATGGTTGCTTGTATGTAAATATGCATCCGCCATTTATTTTTTTGGTTTTTTTGAAAGCGTTTAATTCTTGGCTTGCTGAAAAGTGGATATTGATATGAATCTATCCTGAACCATCCATACAAGTGTATGTGTTTACTAATGAAGGAGGCAATAAGAATGGCAGAAATCAGAAAATTAAAAAACTACATCAACGGTGAATGGGTTGAAAGCAAAACAGATCAATATGAAGATGTCGTCAATCCGGCGACGAAAGAAGTACTATGCCAAGTGCCGATTTCTACAAAAGAGGATATTGATTACGCAGCGCAAACGGCTGCTGAAGCATTTAAAACATGGTCAAAGGTGGCGGTTCCGCGCCGTGCCAGAATTCTATTTAACTTCCAGCAGCTGCTGTCTCAGCATAAAGAAGAACTGGCTCATCTGATTACCATTGAAAACGGAAAAAACACAAAAGAAGCTTTAGGTGAAGTGGGACGCGGGATTGAAAACGTAGAGTTCGCCGCTGGAGCACCTTCCCTGATGATGGGTGACTCGCTTGCTTCCATCGCAACGGACGTTGAAGCGGCGAACTACCGTTACCCAATCGGAGTTGTCGGCGGAATCGCGCCATTCAACTTCCCGATGATGGTTCCTTGCTGGATGTTCCCGATGGCGATCGCGCTCGGCAACACATTTATTTTAAAGCCATCTGAGCGGACTCCGCTGTTAACAGAGAAATTGGTTGAGCTTTTTGAAAAAGCGGGCCTTCCGAAAGGGATATTCAACGTCGTATACGGTGCGCATGACGTTGTAAACGGCATCCTCGAGCATCCCGAAATTAAAGCGATTTCATTTGTAGGGTCCAAGCCAGTAGGCGAATACGTCTACAAAAAAGGAAGCGAAAACTTAAAACGCGTTCAATCTCTGACTGGCGCGAAAAACCATACGATTGTCTTGAACGATGCGAATCTTGAAGACACGGTCACAAACATCGTTGGAGCTGCCTTCGGTTCTGCCGGTGAACGCTGCATGGCTTGTGCGGTTGTGACGGTTGAAGAAGGAATCGCTGATGATTTTATGGCGAAGCTGCAGGAAAAAGTGGCGGATATTAAAATCGGTAACGGCCTTGATGACGGCGTGTTCTTAGGACCGGTGATTCGCGAAGATAACAAGAAGCGCACGCTCAGCTATATCGAAAAAGGTCTTGAAGAAGGTGCCAGACTCGTATGTGACGGACGTGAAAATGTGTCTGACGACGGCTACTTTGTCGGCCCGACGATCTTTGACAATGTCACAACAGAGATGACGATCTGGAAAGATGAAATTTTCGCTCCGGTTTTATCTGTCATCCGTGTGAAACACCTGAAAGAAGCGATTGAAATCGCCAATAAGTCTGAGTTTGCGAACGGCGCCTGCTTGTTCACATCCAACTCAAACGCAATCCGCTACTTCCGTGAAAACATTGATGCGGGAATGCTAGGCATCAACCTTGGCGTGCCGGCTCCAATGGCGTTCTTCCCATTCTCAGGCTGGAAATCTTCATTCTTTGGAACGCTGCATGCGAACGGAAAAGACAGCGTCGACTTCTATACACGTAAAAAAGTGGTAACGGCAAGATATCCAGCACCTGATTTCAACTAAACGACGAACAGCCGAACGGCGTCCATGTGCGCTGTTCGGACTCATTCTGCCAATAGAAAGAGGAGGGCTTCACTATGAGTTATTTGTTGCGTAAGCCGCAGTCGCATGAAGTGTCTAATGGGGTCAAACTCGTGCACGAAGTAACGACATCCAACTCTGATCTCACTTATGTAGAGTTTAAAGTGTTAGATCTTGCATCAGGTTCAAGCTATACAGAAGAATTGAAAAAACAAGAAATCTGTATTGTGGCGGTAACGGGAAAAATTACAGTGACAGATCATGAGTCGACTTTTGAGAATATCGGCACGCGTGAAAGCGTATTTGAACGAAAACCGACAGACAGCGTCTATATGTCAAATGACCGTGCATTTGAGATCACAGCGGTCAGCGACGCAAGAGTGGCGCTTTGCTATTCTCCATCGGAAAAGCAGCTTCCGACAAAGCTGATCAAAGCGGAAGACAACGGAATTGAGCATCGCGGGCAATTTTCAAACAAACGTACTGTTCATAACATTCTTCCGGATTCAGACCCTTCAGCTAACAGTCTATTAGTAGTTGAAGTCTATACAGACAGCGGCAACTGGTCCAGCTACCCGCCTCACAAACATGATCAAGACAACTTGCCGGAAGAATCTTTCTTAGAAGAAACGTACTACCATGAGTTAGACCCGGGACAGGGTTTTGTGTTTCAGCGCGTATACACAGATGACCGTTCTATTGACGAGACAATGACTGTGGAAAATGAAAACGTTGTCATCGTTCCTGCGGGATACCACCCGGTAGGCGTTCCGGACGGATACACATCCTACTATTTAAATGTCATGGCAGGGCCGACGCGAAAATGGAAGTTTCATAACGACCCGGCGCATGAGTGGATTTTAGAACGCTAACAAGTGAGGAGTGGCTGTTTACGATGAAGTATACATTCAATGAAGAGAAGGCTTTTGATATTGTTGCCATCGGCCGGGCATGTATTGACCTGAACGCAGTCGAATACAACCGCCCAATGGAAGAGACGATGACATTTTCCAAATACGTTGGCGGTTCACCTGCGAATATCGCGATCGGCAGCGCGAAGCTTGGCTTAAAAGCGGGCTTCATCGGCAAAATTCCTGATGACCAGCATGGAAGATTCATAGAGTCCTATATGAGAAAGACCGGCGTTGATACAACACAGATGGTTGTTGATCAAGATGGACACAAAGCAGGCCTTGCATTTACAGAAATCCTCAGCCCTGAAGAATGCAGCATTTTAATGTATCGCGATGATGTGGCGGATCTTTATCTTGAGCCTTCAGAGGTAAGCGAGGACTATATCGCAAATGCGAAAATGCTGCTTGTTTCCGGGACAGCGCTCGCCAAAAGCCCGTCACGGGAAGCGGTATTAAAAGCTGTTCAATACGCGAAGAAGTATCAGGTTAAAGTGGTGTTCGAACTGGATTACCGCCCGTATACGTGGCAGTCATCAGATGAAACAGCCGTTTATTATTCTTTGGTTGCCGAGCAGTCTGATATCGTCATCGGCACACGCGATGAATTTGATGTGATGGAAAACCGCACAGGCGGAAGCAATGAAGAATCCGTCAATCATTTATTTGGCCATTCAGCCGACCTCGTTGTCATCAAACACGGCGTCGAAGGCTCTTACGCATACAGCAAATCCGGCGAGGTATTCCGCGCCCAAGCGTACAAGACAAAAGTGCTGAAAACTTTTGGAGCTGGTGACTCCTATGCGTCAGCCTTTATCTATGGCCTTGTCAGCGGAAAAGACATCGAAACGGCATTGAAATACGGCAGTGCTTCAGCTTCTATTGTGGTGAGCAAGCACAGTTCGTCAGAAGCAATGCCGACTGCAGAAGAAATCGTACAGCTTATTGAAGCACAGTCATAATTGAAAAAGATCGAGTAAAGGTGGGATCGTTTGTGGGTAAGAAAATTCGCTTAACAACAGCACAGGCGCTGATTAAATTCTTAAACCAGCAGTACATCCATGTTGATGGAAAGGAAGAGCCTTTTGTCGAAGGGATTTTCACAATTTTCGGTCATGGAAACGTATTAGGGATCGGGCAAGCGCTTGAGCAAGATGCAGGCCATTTGAAAGTCTATCAAGGGAAAAATGAACAAGGAATGGCGCATGCGGCCATGGCGTACAGCAAGCAAATGCTGAGAAGAAAAATATATGCGGTGTCTACATCGGTCGGACCGGGAGCGGCTAACTTGGTGGCGGCAGCCGGCACTGCATTGGCAAACAATATCCCAGTTCTCTTGATTCCGGCAGACACATTTGCGACAAGACAGCCAGACCCTGTACTGCAGCAAATGGAGCAAGAATACAGTGCGGCGATTACGACAAACGATGCATTGAAACCTGTATCGAGATACTGGGACCGCATTACGCGCCCTGAGCAGCTGATGAGCAGTTTGCTGCGCGCGTTTGAAGTCATGACTGATCCGGCAAAAGCAGGTCCGGCAACGATTTGTATTTCTCAGGATGTTGAAGGGGAAGCATACGATTTTGATGAAAGTTTCTTCGTCAAACGGGTTCACTATATTGATCGTATGCAGCCGAGCGAGCGCGAGCTTCAAGGTGCGGCGGAGCTGATTAAATCCAGCAAAAAACCTGTGATTCTCGTCGGCGGAGGCGCAAAATATTCCGGTGCGCGCGATGAATTGGTTGCCATTTCTGAAGCCTATAACATTCCGTTAGTTGAAACGCAGGCAGGAAAGTCTACTGTTGAGGCAGATTTTGCGAACAACCTTGGCGGAATGGGCATCACAGGTACACTTGCGGCAAACAAAGCGGCCCGCCAAGCTGATTTGATTATCGGCATCGGCACAAGGTATACAGATTTTGCGACATCCTCTAAGACCGCTTTTGATTTTGATAAAGCGAAGTTTTTGAACATTAACGTCAGCCGAATGCAGGCGTATAAACTTGATGCATTCCAAGTGGTAGCGGATGCGAAAGTGACGCTTGGCAAACTGCACGGCTTGCTTGAAGGCTATGAGAGCGAGTTCGGCACAACGATCCGGGTGCTGAAGGACGAATGGCTAGCTGAACGCGAGCGTCTCAGCAAAGTGACGTTTAAGCGGGAAGCATTTGATCCGGAAATCAAAAATCACTTTTCTCAAAAGGTCCTGAATGAATATGCTGACGCGTTGAATACGGAGCTTCCGCAAACAACGGCATTGCTGACAATCAACGAGACGATTCCTGAAGACAGCGTCATCATCTGTTCAGCAGGCTCACTCCCAGGAGATTTGCAGCGTCTGTGGCATTCTAATGTTCCAAATACGTATCACCTGGAGTATGGGTATTCTTGCATGGGCTATGAAGTGTCCGGGACACTCGGTCTTAAACTGGCCCACCCTGACAGAGAAGTGTATTCAATCGTCGGAGACGGCAGCTTCCTGATGCTTCATTCTGAACTGATCACGGCGATTCAGTACAACAAGAAAATCAATGTGCTGCTCTTTGACAACTCAGGATTCGGATGTATCAACAACCTGCAAATGGATCACGGCAGCGGCAGCTACTATTGCGAGTTCCGCACAGATGACAACCAAATCCTGAATGTCGATTACGCGAAAGTCGCTGAGGGATACGGCGCGAAAACCTATCGCGCAAACACAGTAGAAGAATTAAAAGCGGCGTTAGAGGATGCGAAGAAACAGGATGTATCAACATTAATTGAAATGAAGGTGCTGCCTAAAACAATGACGGACGGCTATGACAGCTGGTGGCATGTCGGGGTGGCAGAGGTATCTGAACAAGAAAGCGTTCAGAAGGCATACGAAGCAAAAGAGAAAAAGCTGGAATCTGCGAAGCAGTATTAGAGGGGAGGCACCATAGATGGGCAAAAATGAAATCCTGTGGGGAATCGCTCCCATTGGGTGGCGGAATGATGACATGCCTGAAATTGGAGCGGGAAATACACTTCAGCATTTGTTAAGTGATATCGTTGTCGCACGTTTTCAAGGCACGGAGGTCGGGGGCTTTTTCCCCGAACCTGCCATCCTGAACAAAGAGCTGAAGCTTCGGAACTTACGCATTGCAGGAAAATGGTTCAGCAGTTTTATTTTGCGTGACGGACTTGGTGAAGCGGCAAAGACATTTACCCTGCATTGTGAGTATTTGCAGCAAGTAAACGCGGATGTCGCAGTTGTCTCTGAACAAACGTACAGCGTGCAAAGCTTGGAGAAAAACGTGTTCACAGAGAAGCCGCACTTTACGGATGATGAATGGGAGCGGCTTTGCGAAGGGCTGAATCACCTTGGCGAAATTGCCGCTCAGCATGGCTTGAAGCTTGTCTATCATCATCATCTCGGCACTGGTGTCCAAACAGCGGAAGAAGTGGACCGCCTGATGGCAGGAACTGACCCTGCGCATGTACACCTCCTCTATGATACAGGCCATGCGTATATTTCTGACGGCGATTACATGGGGATGCTTGAGAAGCATATCGGCCGCATTAAGCATGTGCACTTTAAGGATGCCCGCCTGAATGTCATGGAACAATGCAGACTCGAAGGACAATCGTTCCGGCAATCATTTTTAAAAGGCATGTTTACGGTTCCCGGTGACGGCTGCATTGACTTTAGAGAAGTATATCAGCTGCTGTTGAAGCACAGTTATTCCGGATGGATTGTCATTGAAGCTGAACAGGACCCCGATGTTGCAAACCCGCTGGAGTATGCATTGATTGCGAGAAACTATATTGATCAGCAGTTGTTGGATCTGGCTTAATGGGGACTGGACATATGGGCAATACCAATGGAGATTCAGCCTTCAATAAACGGACAATCGCCGCAGCATTGGCCAACTATATTGATGCCGGTTCAATTGTGGCAGGCTCCGCCGGTTTATCATTATGGGTCAGTTACCTTAAGCTATCTGATACGCAAATCGGGCTGCTCGGCGCGCTGAGCGCAAATGCGATTTCTGCCGCTGTCGGCGCGCTGCTTGGCGGGTTTCTGGCTGATAAAGTCGGACGGAAGGCTGTTTATACCAATAGTATGCTGGTTTATGCACTAGGGATTTGTTTGGTTTTGTTCGGGGTTAATTTCCCCATGTTGTTAAGCGGTTACATCATTATCGGTTTATCAGTAGGAGCTGATATAACCGCGTCATGGACCATTATTGCGGAAAATGCGCCAAAGAAGAATCGGGCCAGGCATTGCGGCGTAGCACAAGTCGCTTGGGCCGCGGGCGCTGTCGTTGTACTGCTCCTCTCCGTACTGGCCGGTGACTTGGGACTCTTGGGGAATAAAATCGTATTTGCCCATCTGCTTGTGATTGCGCTGATTACGTACATCCTGAGAATCAGGCTTCCGGAATCAGACGCCTGGCAGACAAAAAATCAGCCGGAGGATGCTCAGGCAGAGAAGCCGGCTGTACTGAATAAGACATCATATTTTGATTTGCTCAAGCCTATGTATCTAAAAAGCATATTGTTTTTGATGGGTGTGTACTTGGTTTGGAACTTAGCTGCCGGGGTCATGGGCTTCTTTATGCCATACATTTATCAGCAGGTCGGCGGTGTATCTGCCAACATGGCCAACCTTTTGCAAATGGGGCTGTTTATCTTCACAGGATTGGGGGTCGCCTTGATCTTCATGCCCTTTGCCGACAAATATAGAAAAACCGTATTTGGAATCGCCGCTTTCATGGCGGTGATCGGGTGGACACTGTTTCTGCTGCCATTTGAAGGCCTGCCGATTCTGCTCCTGTTTATTGTCGTGATCGGCATCAATAACGGAGCAGGGCAGCAAGCGAACTATCAGTTATGGGCCAGTGAAATCTTTCCTACGCAATATCGTGCTTCCGCACAAGGACTGATGTTTTTTCTTGTCCGTATTTCAATAGGGATTTGGAGTCTGTTTGTCCCAATGATTATCACCAATTTCGGCATTGGAACGATGGCTGCAATTCTTCTCGGATGTGTGACGGCCAGTATGATCATCGGGCTGCTCTTTGCGCCGAATACGTCTGGCAAGTCGCTTGAACAAATTCAAGAGGAACTCTACGGGTCTCCTCAGAGCCAAGTAAAGCAAGGAACAGAAAGCAAAATCATGTAACCAACAGAAGGAGTGGCTGTCAATGAGTTTACGGATTGGCGTAATTGGAACTGGAGCAATCGGAAAAGAACATATTAACCGCATCACGAACAAGCTGTCAGGCGCGGAAATCGTAGCTGTAACGGATGTTAATCAAGAAGCTGCACAAAAGGTCGTTGAGCAATACCAATTAAACGCGACGGTTTATCCGAATGATGACAGCTTGCTTGCAGACGAAAATGTAGACGCTGTTTTAGTGACAAGCTGGGGGCCTGCGCATGAGTCAAGCGTGCTGAAAGCCATTAAAGCCCAGAAATATGTGTTCTGTGAAAAACCGCTCGCGACAACGGCTGAAGGATGCATGCGCATTGTCGAAGAAGAAATCAAAGTGGGCAAACGCCTTGTCCAAGTCGGCTTCATGCGCCGTTATGACAGCGGTTACGTACAGCTGAAGGAAGCACTCGATAACCATGTGATTGGCGAACCGCTTATGATTCACTGCGCGCACCGCAACCCGACTGTAGGAGATAACTACACAACCGATATGGCCGTAGTCGACACGCTTGTTCATGAAATTGATGTACTGCACTGGCTCGTCAACGATGACTACGAGTCCGTTCAAGTCATCTACCCGAAAAAATCGAAAAACGCGCTGCCACATTTAAAAGATCCGCAAATCGTCGTAATTGAAACAAAAGGCGGTATCGTCATCAATGCTGAAATCTATGTGAACTGTAAATACGGCTATGACATTCAATGTGAAATCGTCGGAGAAGACGGCATCATCAAGCTTCCTGAACCATCAAGCATCAGCTTGAGAAAAGAAGGCAGATTCAGCACTGATATTTTGATGGATTGGCAGAGACGCTTTGTCGCTGCGTACGATGTGGAAATCCAAGACTTTATTGATTCGATTCAAAAGAAAGGCGAGGTCAGCGGACCGACGGCATGGGACGGCTACATTGCTGCTGTTACGACTGACGCGTGTGTAAAAGCCCAGGAATCTGGACAAAAAGAAAAGGTTGAATTGAAGGAAAAACCGGAATTCTATCAATCTTTTACAACAGTTCAAAACTAAAAAACAGAGGAGTGAAAATATGAAATTAGCATTGGATCCATCCATGTATCGTGATGATTTAACTTTAGAGGAAATGGTCTATAAAACGGCAGAGCTCGGCTATGAATATATCGAATTATCGCCGCGTGAGGATTTTTGCCCATTTTATAAATATCCGAAAGTCGATTCAGCAAAGATCAAACAATTAAAGCGGCTGTTAAGGGATACAGGTGTTAAGCTTTCATCGCTTCTTCCTCTTTACCACTGGGCGGGTCCTGATGAAGACCGCCGCCAGGCAGCAGTGCGCAACTGGAAACGGGCAATCGAAATTGCGGTTGAACTTGAAGTGGATTTGATGAACAGCGAATTCAGCGGTTCAAAATATGATCCTTTAACAAGTGAAGAAAAATTTATCAAATCCATGGATGAGCTTCTGCCAGTCTTTGAAAAAGAAGGCATGAAACTCAATCTTCAAGCCCACCCATACGATTTTATCGAAACGCACAAAGGTGCGATGGATATGATCCGCGCGCTTGACAAGGATTGGATCAATCTTGTCTACTCGACTGCGCATACGTTCTTCTATGATGACGGCAAAGGCGACATCGAGACCATGTTTGACGAAGCCGGCGACCGCCTCACACATGTTTTATTTGCAGATACCTATAATCATAAAGCGGCTCATGGCCTTCGCTACATCGTCAATCCGCCTGACGCGAAAGTAACGGTTCACCAGCATTTGGACATTGGCCAAGGCGAGGTTGATTTTGATACGATTTTCAGAAAACTGAGAGAGATGAAGTTCGACGGAATTGCGACGAATGCCGTATTTGCTTGGGTCGATGAAAGAGCGGATGAATCAAGCCGATTTATGCTTAAGAAAATGAAAGAAGAATTAGGTCTGGCATAAGCTGAGCATGGAGTTCGGCGGGATATGGCGACAGCCTTCCTGCCGAACTCCCTTCATATCTAAAACGCAGATGGGGGAGTCTGGCATGAAACTTTGTTTTAATGAAGCGACAACATTGGAAAACTCAAACCTTAAACAGGATTTAGAACTATGCGAAAAGCACGGCTATGATTATATTGAAATCCGCACAATGGATAAGTTGCCCGAGTACTTAAAAGATCATTCATTGGCAGATCTTGCGGAATATTTTCAAACCCATCACATCAAACCGCTTGCTTTAAACGCGCTTGTTTTCTTCAACAACCGTGATGAAAAGGGCCACAACGTGATCATCACTGAATTTAAAGGCATGATGGAAACATGCAAAACCCTCGGTGTGAAATATGTGGTGGCCGTTCCGCTTGTGACAGAGCAGAAGATTGTAAAAGAAGAGATCAAAAAGAGCAGTGTAGACGTGCTGACTGAGCTGTCAGATATCGCGGAGCCGTACGGCGTAAAAATCGCGCTTGAATTTGTCGGCCATCCGCAATGTACGGTCAATACGTTTGAACAGGCGTATGAGATCGTAAACACAGTTAACCGTGACAATGTCGGGCTTGTCCTTGATAGTTTTCACTTCCATGCAATGGGTTCAAATATTGAGAGCTTAAAGCAGGCGGACGGAAAGAAAATCTTCATCTATCATATTGATGATACAGAAGATTTCCCAATCGGCTTTTTAACAGATGAGGATCGTGTATGGCCGGGACAAGGGGCAATTGACTTAGATGCCCACTTATCAGCACTGAAGGAAATCGGCTTCTCTGATGTTGTTTCGGTTGAGCTCTTCCGGCCTGAATACTATAAGCTGACTGCTGAGGAAGCCATTCAAACAGCGAAAAAAACAACGGTTGATGTTGTATCAAAATACTTCAGCATGTAATGGATAAAGGAGGGGTGGACATGGCTTTTGTATCGATGAAAGAGCTTCTTGAAGATGCAAAGCGGGAGCAATATGCAATTGGCCAGTTTAATATCAACGGCCTGCAATGGACGAAGGCGATTTTGCAGGCAGCGCAAAAGGAGCAATCACCGGTCATCGCCGCGGCTTCTGATCGCCTGGTCGACTATTTAGGCGGATTTAAAACGATTGCCGCCATGGTAGGCGCGTTAATGGAGGACATGGCGATTACCGTTCCGGTCGTGCTTCATCTCGATCACGGCAGCAGTGCGGAACGCTGCAGACAGGCCATTGATGCCGGATTCAGCTCAGTGATGATTGACGGCTCCCATCAGCCGATTGACGAGAATATCGCGATGACAAAAGAAGTCACCGATTATGCCGCAAAACACGGCGTGTCAGTAGAAGCCGAAGTCGGCACGGTCGGCGGAATGGAAGACGGACTGGTCGGCGGGGTCCGCTATGCCGATATCACGGAATGTGAGCGGATCGTTAAAGAAACCAATATCGACGCGCTGGCCGCCGCCCTCGGCTCTGTACACGGCAAATATCAGGGTGAGCCGAATCTCGGATTTAAGGAAATGGAGGCTATCTCCCGCATGACTGATATTCCCCTCGTTCTTCACGGGGCATCCGGGATTCCGCAGGATCAGATCAAAAAAGCCATCACGCTCGGCCATGCGAAGATCAATATCAATACGGAATGTATGGTAGCGTGGGCAGACGAAACACGCCGCATGTTTCAAGAAAACAGCGATCTGTACGAACCGCGCGGCTATTTGACACCCGGCATTGAAGCTGTGGAAGAGACAGTGCGAAGCAAAATGAGAGAGTTCGGATCAGCCGGTAAAGCAGCTAAGCAGCAGGTCGGCTAAAGAGACCAGAAACCGCCGAGATGGCGGTTTTTTTGTGCGGTGTTGCGTCCATACGCCCAAAACGATTATGATGATGGCAGCAGTGTAAGAAACGGGAGTGGTTCAGTTTGAATAAAATCATGATTGTGGAAGACAGTGAAGACATTCGCGGACTATTGCAGAATTACCTTGAAAAATACGGATATCAAACAGTGGTCGCCGCGGATTTTACAACTGTTCTTGATGTCTTTTTGCGGGAGAAGCCCGATGTGGTGCTGCTTGATATCAATTTGCCGGCATATGACGGATATTATTGGTGCCGGCAGATCCGCCAGCACTCCACAAGCCCAATCATCTTTATTTCTGCCAGAAGCGGGGAAATGGATCAGGTAATGGCGATTGAAAATGGGGGAGACGATTATATCGAAAAACCGTTTTCTTATGATATTGTGCTGGCGAAAATCAAAAGCCAGATCCGGAGGGCGTACGGGGAGTACGCCGCAAAGCAGGGAGAGAAAGTGGTTGAATATGCCGGCGTCCAGCTCTTTGTGGAACGGTTTGAACTGCGTTTTCAGGATGAAAAAAGCTTGCTTTCTAAAAAAGAAAGCAAGCTTTTGGAAGTGCTGCTTGAGCGGGGAGAAAAGGTGACGAGTCGGGACCGTCTCATGGAAAAGACGTGGGACACCGACATATTCATCGATGATAATACACTTAACGTGTATATCACGCGGCTCAGAAAAAAACTGCGGGAGCTGAATGCGCCTGTTTCTATCGAAGCGGTGCGGGGCGAAGGCTACCAGCTGAGGGCACAGTCATGAAGCTGTTTCTCCGGTCTCATGCAGTGCTGATTCTGCTTTTTCTCCTTCAAGGGCTGTTTGTCTTCTTTTATTACTGGTTTGCGGGTCTTCATTCTTTTTCTCACTTGTTTTACATATTGGGCGTGCAGCTTCTTATTTTGGCGGGCTATCTTGCCTATCGCTGGTACAAAGACCGCGGCGTGTATCATTGGCTCAGCTCGGGGCAGGAAGGGACGGATATCCCGTATCTCGGTTCTTCAGTGTTCTGTTCAGAGCTGTATGAAAAGCAGATGGAGCTGATCCGGCTGCAGCACCAGAAGCTCCATGAGACCGAAGCCAAGCTTGACGCGCGGGTGACGTATATGAATCAATGGGTGCACCAAGTAAAGACGCCGCTGTCGGTCATTAATTTAATCATTCAAGAAGAGGATGAGCCCGTTTTTGAACAAATCAAAAAAGAAGTCCGGCAGATTGAATTCGGGCTGGAGACGCTTCTTTATTCTTCAAGGCTCGACCTGTTTGAACGGGATTTTAAAATCGAAGCGGTTTCCCTGTCCGAGCTTCTCCAATCAGTCATTCAAAGCTATAAACGATTTTTTATTCAATATCGCGTTTATCCGAAAATGAACGTTTGCGATGATCATCAGATTTACACCGATGCCAAATGGCTCAAATTTGCGATCGGCCAAGTGGTCACAAATGCGGTCAAGTATTCAGCGGGCAAGAGTGACAGACTTGAGCTGAATGTCTTCCGCGATGAAGCCAGGACGGTGCTTGAAGTCAAAGATTACGGTGTCGGGATTCCCTCGCAAGACATCAAGCGGGTGTTTGACCCTTATTACACTGGGGAAAACGGGCGGCGTTTCCAAGAATCTACGGGAATCGGCCTCCATCTCGTCAAAGAAATTACAGATAAGCTCAATCATACGGTAGACATCAGCTCGTCTCCCGGTGAAGGGACATCAGTTCGATTTTCATTTCTTACAAAAATGTAAGGCTGCGTTAAGAAAACAACATAGCCCGCTTTGTTTCCCCTTGATAACATGGATTTATGTCAAGGGGATTTTTATGTTGAACGTCCCGGCACTACATGAAAGCAGCCCAGATCAACAAGAATAAAACCATAAGGAGGATTTTCATGGCGAATATGCTTGAAGTCAAACATATAAATAAAACCTATAAAGGACAAGTGTCCTATCAAGCCTTAAAGCAAATTTCATTTTCAATAGAAGAAGGCGAGTTCACGGCGGTGATGGGGCCGTCCGGGTCCGGAAAAACAACGCTTTTGAATATCATTTCAACGATCGACCGTCCGGATTCAGGCGATATCCTGATTCACGGAGAAAACCCGCATCGCCTGAAGCGGACAAAGCTCGCTCATTTCCGCCGCAAGCAGCTCGGATTTGTGTTTCAGGATTTCAACCTTCTGGACACGCTGACAATCGGTGAAAATATCATGCTGCCGTTAACGCTTGAAAAAGAAGCACCGTCTGTAATGGAAGAAAAACTGCAAGGCATCGCGGCAAAGCTCGGAATTGAAAACCTGCTCAACAAACGGACGTTTGAAGTATCCGGAGGACAGCGCCAGCGTGCCGCCATCGCAAGAGCGGTCATTCATAAGCCGTCACTCATCCTGGCCGATGAACCGACGGGCAACCTTGATTCCAAAGCGTCAAAAGACGTCATGGAAACGATGCAGAGCCTGAATCAGGATGATCATGTCACGGCTTTGATGGTGACCCACGATCCTGTTGCGGCAAGCTACTGCCGCCGCGTCATCTTTATAAAAGACGGCGAACTGTTTAATGAGATTTACCGCGGGGAAAACCGCCAAGTATTTTATGAACAAATTCTCGATGTGCTGTCTATGCTGGGGGGAAACGCAAATGACCTTTCTTCAGTTCGCTTATAAAAACGTCACGAGAAACAAAAGGGCCTATCTTGCATTCTTTTTAAGCAGCGCCTTTTCCGTTTTGATTTTCTTTACCTTTGCGATGTTCCTGTTTCATCCGGCATTAAAGGAAGGCTACCTGAATAATATCGCCAAAAAAGGCTTAACCGCTGCGGAATGGATGATCTTTGTTTTTTCTTTCTTATTTGTTCTGTATTCGGTTAACGCATTTTTGAAATCGAGAAATAAAGAATTCGGCATCCTGCTCATGCAGGGCATCACGCCGGGGCAGCTGAGAAAGCTCATTACTGCGGAAAATATGATCATCGGCGTCATGTCAATTGCAGCCGGCATTATCGGAGGATTCATTTTTTCAAAGACGTTCTTTACGGTCGGCGCTTATATTTTAGAAATGGACGCGCTGCCTTTGTATATGCCTTGGAAAGCGCTCGGTATTACGGCCTGCGGATTTCTGCTCTTATTTTTCTTTTTATCGCAGTTTACGATTCTTTTTGTCAGATCAAATACGGTTATCAAATTAATAAAGGGCACTGACAAGGTTAAGCCGGAGCCTAAGCCGTCCGTGCTTCTGTCCTTATTCGGCATCGCCTGTCTGTGCGGCGGGTACGGCATGGTTCTTAAAGGCAATGTCCACGGGGCCGAACCGTTTATCATTTTACTGCTCACCGTCATCGGAACATATTTCTTTTTCAGCCAAAGCAGCATCTGGATTCTGCGCGCGCTGAAGAAGTGGAAAACCTTTTATCTGCGCGGGAAAAACGTCATTTGGGTTTCTGACCTTGTCTATCGTTTAAAAGACAACGCCCGCCTGTTCTTTATTGTCAGCATTATTTCCGCGGTTGCGTTTACTGCGACAGGCGTGCTCGCAATGTACAAATCGACTGTCGGGGCGGAAGAGTCCGCTTATGAAATGGAGTATTTATCCTACAGCAACAATCCAAAAGAACAGACTCATTTGAAAGATATTGACCATGAACTGAAAACACACGGCTTTACGTATAAGAAAGACAAAATAGATGTTTCCTATGTTCGCTATCAGGAAGGAGAAACTGTTCCCCCTGTTTACATGATCAGCAAATCGGATGTATCAAAGTACTTCCATGTTAAGCTGAGCGGCCTGAAAAATGATGAGGCTGTCTATTTCCCGGGCACGTATGACCGCAATTTCAAAAACAAAGCGCCGGATCAGCTGAAACTGCTGAACCAAAAAGGCAAGCTGTCCGGACAAAAACTGTCGGTAAAAGAAGTCAAAAAACCGCTGATCTCATTGAATGTCATCATCGCAGTGAATGATCAAACCTTTGATCAGCTGAAATCACTCGGTGATAAAGCGTCATTATACGGCTACAGCTATGATCATTGGAAAGACAGTCTTGAGATCAGCCAATCCTTGCAAAATGAGATTTACGGCAATTATATCGACGTGCATTCTGATTTTGCTTCAAAAGCTGGGACTTACTATGATACGGTGCAGCTGCCGAGCCTGAGTTTATTTATCGGCCTGTTTATCGCAATTGTATTCTTTGTCGCGGCAGCAAGTTTCTTATATTTCAGGCTGTTCACTGATTTAGATGAAGACCGGGAGCGCTACCGTTCACTGGCCAAAATCGGCCTGAGTGAGCGTGAAATGGCACAAAGCGTGACAATACAATTGGCCATTCTTTTCTTCTTTCCATTTGTCATTGCCGTCATGCATACACTGTTTGCCTTGAGAACATTGGCTGTGGAAGGATATTCCGATGTCGCGGGGCCGCTCAGTCTTACCATCGGAGGGTTTTTCATTTTTCAGCTTCTATTCTTCCTCGCGGTGCGGTCAAGCTATTTGAAAAAAATGAACAAGTAAGGGGAGTGCAAAGATGAAAAAAGCAATGGCAATCCTGGCCGTCTTGGCGGCTGCTGCCGTAATATGCGGGCTTCTCTTTTTTCATAACGATGTTACAGACAGATTTAATCCGTTTATTCACCAGCAAGATGTCTATGTTCAGATTGATCGAGATGGCAAACATCTTAGCCCAGGCGGTACTGAATATACATTAGACGGATACAATGCATCCGGAAAAAAAGAAGAAGTGACCTTTTTCGCCGGCAAAGAGCTTCGGAAGAACGCGTATTTGAAGGTGAAGGCGAAAGGAAAGTATGTCGAGACTTGGGAAGAAGTCAAGTTTGAAGATATGCCGGACTCCGTGCAGTCAAAATTAAAGTGATTCATAAAAAACGGCACAGCGTGATGACTGTGCCGTTTTTTTATTTTTTATTTTCTTCGGCCCGTTTGATCAGCATGTCGGTGATGATATCCACCTGTTTGCTGACAGAAATCGGATCATACGGGTAGAACGTGTCAAAGTCATTGATAAACACGCGATTATGTTTAACAGCGTCAAGGTTCTTCCAAATAGAGGAATTCTCTAGCTTGTCGAGTGTTTTGCTTTCGCCTTTCGGGTTGTAATCCGTAATGAACATATAATCTGCGGCATACTCAGGAATAACCTCTTGAGAGAGCTGTTTCATCTCTCCTTTTTTGATGACATCTTGCTCAATTTTTTCAGGCGCTTTTAACCCAAGTGCATTGTATACAGCTTGGCCGCCGCGTCCGCCATTGTCATTGAACACCCAGAATTCGCCCTTGTCTGTGTTTTCATAAATGCCGAAGGTCGCATCTTTGTCGATGACGCCGGCAATTTTCTTTTTAGCTGCTTCCGCTTTTTTGTTAAAGCCAGCCATAAATGATTTTGCTTTGTCTTTCGCTCCGGCGATATCTCCGAACATGCTGACTGTGTCTTCTACGTTTTTCGCTGTGTTATAAGGTATGACAACAGTCGGAGCGATTTTCTTTAATTTATCAACATTCTCTTCATTCATGACAACAATTAAGTCAGGCTGAAGCTCCATCACTTTTTCAACGCTGATTGGATCACCAACATCCTTCACATTTTTCAGTTTTGATTTTAAAAACGGATTATCAAATGACCATGAGCCTGAGCCGACCACATTGGCCCCGACAGACAGCAATTCACCGGCATAAAAATCAGTGACGATGCGTTTCGGATGTGCAGGAATGTTGACGTTCCCTTTTGGTGATTTGTATGTTCTCAATTCTGTTTTTTCGGAAGCAGAATCGCTTGAGCTCCCTTTAGAAGCCGTGCCGCTGCAAGCGCTGACAAACATGAGAAGCAGCACAAGCATGCCCACGAGCAATATGTTCTTTTTCATCAAGAACCCTCCCACTATGTATCTCAATAGATTAGTAATGATTATCATTATCAATTAATAATATAGCAAGAAACCTGTTCTCCGTCTATCACTATTTTTAAGGGAGAAAGTTTTTCCCGTTTATGGGTGACGCGGTATGCCTAATCGATTATTATAGGTAAATAGGAGGAGAAAAATATGGGAATTACAAAAAGAGGTGCCGCTTGGGAATGGCTGCATAGCTGGTGGATGCTGTTTATTTTCATGCCTTTTGCCATTACCAGTTTTTTTGCCTTTTTATTTATTGGCATCAAGGTTAGAAATAGAAAGTGGATCATGTACGGAATTATTTATTTTTTCATTTTTGCGTTTGGTTTTGTTTTGCCCGATCTGCCTGGTGTTTTTATTGTGGTCCCGTTATGGGCGGTGACCATTATTCATGGATTTAAAGTGCGCCCGCTGTATTTGATTCAGCTGGATGTCTACAAAGATCATGTGGAGGCGCGGGCTTTTGCCGAGGCAAGAAGTGAAGCCGAGAGCAGATTTCATGCACCGAAACAGTCTATTCAGGATATACATATTCGCAAAGAACAGTAAGAAAAAAAGCTCAACACTCGCATTGTGTTGAGCTTTTTTATATGTTACTGCTGGTAGGATTGCTGCTGAAATGGCGTGTTTTGGCCGAATGGAAGTGTAGACACATTCGTATTCATGACGCTGGATTGTCCAGTAAGTTCCTGCTGCATTTGGTTGCACATGTTGACAACCTGCTGGCACTTTTGAATCGCCATGTCATGCCCGTGCAGCGCTTGCTGAATGGTATGTGCAGCTTGTTGTTCGTGGTTTAGAATCTGCTGCAGCATTTGGATGTTTTGCTGCTCTTGATGTAGCATTTGGCGATATTGCTGGCTGCTTTGCTGTGTTTGCTGAATGAGCTGCTGAGCAGTTTGGCGGCATTGGTTCAGCTGCTGCAAGCCGTGTTGTGTATTATGCATGAATGATCCCTCCATGTATCGATTGACGTGAGTCGGTATTATCATGCAACTTGAATGAAAAGAAATTCTGTCAAAGAGGAACTACAATTATTTTCCTCAGCTCCTCTATCTTTGAATGAAAACGGTAGAGATTGTATACTGGGTACAAACCCTTTTTATGTAAATGTTCCGTTGTAAAATATAAGAATTGCGGAAAACGACACCCTGAAATGGGAGAATCGTATTCCGCTTTTTTTTCTTTGTTTGCTCAGAAACCGCCTTCTCCTGCAGTAAATGGGATATTCAGCCTGTTTTCTACTGTGCGGAGGCGCTGATTGAGCCGATTTAGGCGGCGTGTATGGCGTTCAACAGCCTGGCTTAGCTGATTGACCTGTTCGGCCAGCCGCGCAATTTCGCGGTTTTGACGGCGGTCTTCGTTTGTTAGACGGGTTAATTCTCTCGACTGCTGTTCATTTTGCCGTTCAAGTGCTGCGATTCTTCTTTCTAATGCCGGCTGTCTGTCCATTTGGTATGGATCGTATACATCCTGCTGCGGATAAGAATTGTACTCATAGTGGCTATAGTAAGGTTCCTGCTGAGGCAGCTGAGGGCTGTAATATTGATAAGGGTTCATTATGATCAATCTCCTTGTGGGTGAATTCCTTATAACTTATGTAGTCATTGGCACAGCGGCACGGCATTCGCCCAAAAAGAGGAGGAAAGGATGTGATCCCCTTGAGAAACAAATATGTCATTTTGCTTTTAACTGCTGTATGCATCATGGTATCGGGCTGCCAGCAGCAAAAAGAAGAGACGCCGTTTTATTACGGAACGTGGGATGAGGGGCTTGCCCCCGGGTCAGCGGATGGCGTGAAATCAGCAACGGTCACATTTACCGAAGACGAGGTTGTGGAAACGGAAGTGATTGAAGGAAGAGGAGAGGTACAGCTGCCTTTTATGGCATACAAGGTGATTTCCCAAAGCACTGACGGGTCTATCGAGATTCAGTACCTTGGCCCCTATTATCCGCTCAAAAGCACGCTAAAAAGAGGAGAAAACGGGACGTTGATATGGAAGCAAAATGGCCAGACAAAAACGATGACAAGAATCAAGTCAAAGACCGGCAGGGAGGAGAAAGATGAGAAATCAAAAAGCTGAAAGACTGGTGGCAGCGGGGCTTGTTTTACACATCATTCAGTGGATATTTATATTATGGGCTTTTCTCAAAGTCAAACATGTATTTAGCGACTATACGATCTATAACCCTAATGTCATCAGCGGCTCCATGCAGTCCTTATCGTTTATACAAATGATGCGCGCTATGATGTACTCAGGGGCAATCGTGAATTATGTTTTGTTTTTTGCCCTTGTATGGCTGATTTATGGCATAGTGCTTCATGCCATCCTGATTGTTCTGGAAATGGCGGCTTACGTCATGATCAGGCGGAATCCATCATCTTCATGGGGGTTCTTTTTCATCGCGGCGGGTGTGAAGCTTGCCATCTTGAATATAACCGGCATTCCTTTTTTAGTTGCCGGCTTTCTGCTCATGAAACAGAAAAAAGCAGAAAACGGCGTCAAGACAGAAAGAAAGCGGAAACCGCGCATACGTATCCGAAGACAAGGGCGGCGTCTAAACAGAATCCGGAGAAAACCATCTCTTCCGGTTGAATATCAAAAAGAAAAAACGATATGATGGGACTATAGCCTGAAAACGACATGAAGGAGATGCAGGATGTACAAACTAATTGCAATTGATATGGATGGAACACTTTTAAATGATCATCATGAAGTAACAGAGGAGGTCCGCAACGCCCTTCACGCGGCAAAAGCGGAAGGTGTCAAAATTGTGCTTTGCACCGGCCGGCCGATCGGAGGTGTGCAGAGATATTTAGATGAACTGAATTTAATTGAAGAAGGCGACTATGTTATTGCGTATAATGGAGCGCTTGTTCAAAATACGCATACAAATGAAGTGGTCTCGGAGCTGTCTCTCGGTTATGATGATTTGGCTTCATTATATGACCTGAGCTTAGAGCTGAAGACGCCGATGCATTTCTTTGACTCATCTAATTTGTATACGCCTAACCGGGACATTAGCGAATTTACTGTATACGAATCCTATGTGACACAGGTGCCGCTTCATTTCCGCAAGATTGACGAGGTGCCAAAAGATATCCTCATCCCAAAAGTGATGTTTATTGATAAACCGGAGAACTTAAGCCGCGTCATTACATCGATTCCGAAAGACGTAAGAGAAAAATATACAATGGTCAAAAGCGCGCCTTTCTTTTATGAAATTCTGCACTCGGAAGCCAGCAAAGGAAATGCTGTACGCCAGCTGGCCCAGCTGCTTGGAATTGAACAGGCGGAAGTCATGTGCATAGGCGACAACGGGAACGACCTGACAATGATTGAATGGGCGGGCTGCGGGGTTGCCATGGCAAACGCCATCCCAGAAGTATTGGAAGCCGCAAACTTTCAAACACGCTCCAATAATGAACATGGTGTTGCGCATGCGATTCACGAGCTTGTTTTGTCGAAATAATGAAATCCAGCCTCTGAGAAGGCTGGATTTTTTCGTTTTATTTGATGTAATGTCAATTCTTTGACGAATCTCTTTGACTTTCGTTATGCTGATAAAACAAGTTGTTCACAAAATGTATGATTTTAGCCTGAATTGAAAGGGGATTGAATCAGATGTGCACAAGTCTTACATTGGAAACTGCTGACCGGAATCATTTATTAGCGAGAACAATGGATTTTGCATTTCAGCTGGGGACGGAGGTCATTCTCTATCCGCACCGTTACAGCTGGAAGAGTGAAGCTGACGGAAAGGTGCATCAAACACAGTACGCGTTTATCGGGATGGGAAGAAAACTTGGTAATATTTTATTTGCAGACGGCGTTAATGAAAACGGTTTATCATGTGCTGCGCTTTATTTTCCGGGCTATGCAGAGTACGAAAAAACGATACGGGAAGATACCGTTCACATTGCCCCGCATGAGTTTGTGACATGGGTGCTGTCAGTCTGTCAGTCTTTGGAAGACGTAAAAGAAAAGATTCGATCTTTAACGATTGTAGAGAAAAAATTAGATCTATTGGATACAGTTTTACCGCTTCACTGGATATTGTCAGACCGGACGGGACGAAGCCTGACGATAGAACCGAGAGCAGACGGCCTCAAAGTCTATGACAATCAACCTGGTGTCATGACGAACAGCCCCGACTTTATATGGCATGTAACCAATCTGCAGCAATATACAGGAATCAGACCGAAGCAATTAGAGAGCAAAGAGATGGGCGGATTAGCCCTTTCTGCTTTTGGCCAAGGCTTAGGAACTGTTGGTCTGCCGGGGGATTATACACCGCCTTCCCGGTTTGTCAGAGCTGTTTATTTGAAAGAACACCTAGAGCCGGCGGCCGATGAAACGAAAGGTGTAACAGCCGCTTTTCACATTTTGGCAAATATGACGATACCAAAGGGCGCAGTGATAACGGAAGAAGACGAAATTCATTATACGCAATATACTTCCGTGATCTGCAACGAAACTGGAAACTACTATTTCCACCACTACGACAATCGGCAAATCCAAAAAGTGAGTTTATTTCATGAAGACCTAGACCGCCTTGAGCCTAAAGTGTTTTCTGCTAAAGCAGAAGAGAGTATTCTAGAACTTAATTAAGATTCAATTAGCTGATTTCGGTATGAATCCGGGATCAGCTTATTTTTTTATGTGATGTCTCAGCTTCTGAATGAGTGGGAAAATGGACCGTTCTACGACGGCGATCACGCGCGTTTACTAGCAAAGAGCAAAAGCGGCGGCAAAATGCGTATGGTCGGAAGTAGAGATAAGGTACAAGCTACATTTATATAAAACTTTGGATCAAAACGAGTCTTAGCATCAGACTGGTTTTGCCAGTATACAGGTTGCACAAATGCCGCCCCATGATTCTGCGAGATTCTTTTCAGCTTAAAAAGAAAAATTTGATCTTAACTCATTGACAAACGTCCAAGACAAAGGTACATTTTGATTTATTCATATTAAACGACTAGGAATATAGGAGTTTATTTTTCGGATTATTCAGCCTAAAAACATGATAAAAGGAGTATCGTCATGACAAGCAAAAAGAAACAAATCAAATTAGGGGTATTTTTAGCAGGTACAGGCCATCATGTTGCGTCTTGGCGGCACCCGGACGCGCCTTCAGATGCGAGCATGAATTTGGATTATTTTAAAGAGCTTGCGAAAACAGCGGAGCGAGGCAAGCTGGATATGCTGTTTTTAGCAGATAGCTTATCAATTGACAGCAAATCACATCCAAATGTATTAACAAGGTTTGAGCCATTCACCCTGCTCTCTGCTTTGGCGCAGGTCACATCAAAAATTGGACTGACTGCAACAGCCTCCACTACATACAGCGAGCCATTCCATATTGCCAGACAGTTTGCGTCATTGGATCATCTGTCCAACGGCCGTGCCGGATGGAACGTCGTCACTTCATCTATTGAATCAACAGCGCTGAATTTCAGCGGTGAAAAGCACCTTGAACACCATTTGCGCTATCAGCGGGCAGAGGAATTTGTCGAAGTTGTAAAGGGGCTTTGGGATTCATGGGAAGAGGACGCCTTTATCCGTAATAAAGAAACGGGTGAATTCTTTGACAAAGAAAAAATGCACGAGCTGAACCATAAAGGAGACTATTTCTCGGTTCGCGGACCTCTGAACGTTTCAAGAACGCCGCAGGGCCAGCCGGTCATTATCCAGGCAGGATCATCAGGAGACGGTAAAGCGCTGGCTGCCAGAACAGCAGAAGTGATCTTCACAGCACAAAACCACCTGGAATCAGCTCAAGAATTTTATCAATCCATTAAAGAACAGGCAGCGGAATTCGGACGTGATCCAGAAAAAATTGCAATCATGCCGGGTATTTTCCCGATCATTGCCGATACAGAAGAAGCGGCGCAAGCCAAATACAAGGAGCTTCAAGATCTGATTATCCCATCTGTCGGTCTGCAAATTCTCCAAAATTACTTAGGCGGAATTGATTTGTCGGCATATCCGCTTGATGGGCCGCTGCCGAAGCTTGACGCAGAAGCTTCAAATGCTGTGAAGAGCCGCTTCAAGCTTGTTCAGGAGATGGCTGAACGTGACAATATGACGATACGAGAGCTTTACAAATACGTTGCAGGCTCCAGAGGCCACCATATCTTCGTCGGCACGCCGGAGCAGCTCGCCGACAAGATGCAGGAATGGGTGGATAAGAAAGCGTGTGACGGGTTTAACATCATGCCTCCGCTTCTTCCAGAAGGAATTGAAGTGTTTGTTGATCAAGTGGTTCCGATTTTACAGGAGCGCGGCGTGTTCAGAAAAGAATATGAAGGCACAACATTACGAGAGCACTTCGGTTTGGAAAAGCCGGTAAACCGCTATGCAAAGTAAGGAGGAACGCTAGATGAAGCCACAATATCGCCTTGCAGTTGAACGTGATGCCGAACAGCTTCTCGCGCTGACATTGCGGGCTTATGAACCCATTCGAAAGCTCGGCATTCGTTTTGCTGCCGCTCATGCGGATTTGGATTTGGTGCTGCAAAATATTCGGAAAAACGCTTGCTACGTCATGGAAGAAGACGGGCGGATCATCGCGACCATCACCTTGAGAATGCCTTGGGGAAAACAGCCGGGACCGTATGGCGTTCCGCATATCTGGTGGTTCGCTGTGGACCCCGACACCGGTAAAAAAGGAATCGGAACAAAGCTGCTTCAATGGCTGGAGGAAACAATCCTTCGTGATACGTTAAAGGTTCCGTTTGTCTCACTCGGAACAGCGGATAAGCATCCGTGGCTGATTGAGATGTACGAACGAAAAGGGTATGTCCGCTCAGGTGAACAAGACCTTGGAAAAGGGCATATCACAGTCTATATGAAAAAACAATTGCGTCACGATCTATAAAAAAAAGAAGAGGCGGGAAAATCAAATGAAAATGAAAAAATGGACTGTACTGGTCGTTGCTGCATTATTAGCGGTGCTCTCAGCTTGCGGCAATGGAAACAGCAGCAGTAAAGAGGATGACAATGTGCTTCATGTCGGTGCGACAGGACAAAGTTACCCATTTGCTTATAAAGAAAACGGAAAGCTGACAGGCTTTGACGTGGAAGTGATGGAAGCGGTCGCTAAGAAAATTGACATGAAACTGGACTGGAAGCTTCTTGAATTCAGCGGGCTGATGGGAGAGCTTCAAACAGGCAAGCTTGATACCATTTCCAACCAGGTAGCTGTGACAGACGAACGTAAGGAAACGTATAACTTTACGAAACCATACGCTTATGCGGGAACACAGATTGTCGTCAAAAAAGACAATACTGACATCAAATCAGTAGACGATTTAAAAGGCAAGACAGTCGCAGCCGTTCTTGGTTCAAACCACGCGAAAAACCTTGAAAGCAAAGATCCTGATAAAAAAATCAATATCAAAACGTATGAAACACAAGAGGGTACGTTGAAGGATGTTGCGTACGGCCGTGTAGACGCTTATGTCAACAGCCGAACTGTATTGATCGCGCAAATCAAGAAGACCGGTTTGCCATTAAAGCTTGCAGGAGATCCGATTGTTTACGAACAGGTTGCATTCCCATTTGCCAAGGACGATGCGCACGACAAGCTCCGCAAAAAAGTCAATAAGGCGCTAGAAGAATTGCGTAAAGACGGAACACTGAAAAAACTCTCTGAAAAATACTTTAATGAAGATATCACAGTAGAACAGAAGCATTAAGAAACGGCGGTGAATCACCAGAATGAACACGATTGATTGGGAATTCATGATATCAGCGTTCCCGACTTTAATTCAGGCCCTTCCGATCACGTTGTTTATGGCCATAGCGGCTATGATTTTTGCCATTATCGGAGGACTTATTCTCGCACTCATTACAAAGAACAAAATTCCAGTGCTTCATCAGCTGTCAAAGCTGTATATATCCTTTTTCCGAGGCGTGCCGACACTGGTGCAGCTGTTCTTAATCTATTACGGGCTGCCGCAGCTGTTTCCAGAGATGAGCAAAATGACAGCTCTCACAGCTGCCATCATCGGGTTAAGCTTAAAAAATGCAGCATATTTGGCAGAAATCTTCCGGGCCGCCCTCAATTCTGTTGATGACGGGCAGCTGGAGGCGTGTCTGTCTGTCGGTATGACAAAACTTCAGGCATACAGACGGATTATCTTGCCGCAAGCGATCCGAAATGCGATTCCGGCAACGGGTAATACATTTATCGGGCTCTTGAAAGAAACGTCACTGGCCTTTACATTAGGGGTCATGGAGATGTTCGCCCAAGGGAAGATGTACGCTTCAGGAAACCTCAAATATTTTGAGACGTACTTGGCAGTTGCGATCGTCTATTGGGTTCTTACCATTATCTACAGCACTTTGCAGGACTTGTTTGAACGTGCCATGAGCAAGCCATACCGGACTTAGAGGTGAAATCAGTTGATAACAGTAAAAAATATTCGCAAAGCGTTTAAAGATCTCGTCGTGCTCGACGGAATCGATCTAGAAGTGAAACGCGGAGAAGTGGTGGCAATCATCGGTCCGTCCGGTTCCGGAAAATCAACGCTTCTCCGGTGCTTAAATCTATTAGAGCGTCCGGATCAAGGCCTTATTGAAATCGGAGAAGCCAAACTGAACGCGGAAAAGTTTACACGCAAGGAAGCACATCGGCTTCGCCAGCAAACGGCCATGGTCTTTCAAAACTACAATCTGTTTAAAAATAAAACGGCTCTGCAAAACATTACAGAAGCTTTAATCGTGGCTCAACATAAACCACGCGACGAAGCGAAACGTATTGGATTGGAGATTCTGAAACAAGTCGGTCTGGAGCATAAGGCTGACAGCTATCCGATCACAATGTCCGGCGGCCAGCAGCAGCGAATCGGCATCGCCCGGGCGCTTGCAGTTAATCCGCATGCGATTTTGCTGGATGAACCAACTTCAGCGCTTGACCCTGAGCTCGTCACAGGGGTGCTTCAGGTTATCAAGTCCATTGCGGAAAAACAAACAACGATGATCATTGTTACACACGAAATGGCGTTTGCAAAAGAGGTTGCTGATAAAGTGATTTTTATGGCAGACGGACATATTATCGAGCAGGGAACGCCAGAAGAACTGTTTGACCATCCGAAAAACGAACGGACGAAACGATTTATCAAGCAGGTGGGAGAGCCTGCAGAGCTTATATAAGAAGGGGAGAAGAACAATGGCCGACAAAGCGTTTCATACCCGTTTAATCAATATGCGGCGTGATCTTCATGAACATCCTGAACTGTCATTTCAAGAGGTTGAAACGACGAAAAAAATCCGCCGCTGGCTTGAGGAGGAGCAAATCGAAATACTTGATGTTCCTCAATTGGAGACTGGCGTGATTGCAGAAATCAAAGGACGGGAAGACGGCCCCGTGATAGCAATACGAGCGGATATTGACGCGCTCCCGATCCAAGAACAGACGAATCTCCCATTTGCATCTAAGGTTGATGGCACAATGCATGCATGTGGACACGATTTTCATACTGCTTCTATTATTGGCACAGCGATTTTGCTGAATCAAAGAAAGGCCGAGCTGAAAGGTACAGTCCGCTTTATCTTTCAGCCGGCCGAAGAAATTGCCGCAGGAGCAAGAAAGGTCATCGAAGCTGGCGTACTTGATGGCGTTTCCGCGATTTTCGGCATGCACAATAAGCCGGATCTGCCTGTCGGAACCATTGGTGTAAAGGAAGGTCCGCTTATGGCAAGTGTTGACCGGTTTGAGATCGTCATCAAAGGGAAAGGCGGACACGCCGGCATCCCGAATAACAGTATTGATCCAATCGCTGCAGCCGGACAAATCATCAGCGGGCTGCAATCTGTGGTCAGCCGCAATATCAGCTCACTGCAAAACGCAGTCGTCAGTATCACAAGAGTACAGGCGGGCACGTCGTGGAATGTGATTCCAGACCAAGCTGAAATGGAGGGGACGGTTCGAACCTTTCAAAAAGAAGCGCGGCAGGCTGTTCCGGAGCATATGAGACGAGTGGCTGAAGGAATTGCAGCGGGCTATGGGGCACAAGCAGAATTCAAGTGGTTTCCTTATTTGCCTTCCGTTCAGAATGACGGCACATTTTTGAATGCGGCATCCGAAGCTGCGGCACGGCTTGGTTATCAAACCGTTCACGCTGAGCAGTCTCCGGGCGGAGAAGACTTCGCTCTGTATCAAGAGAAGATTCCGGGATTTTTTGTCTGGATGGGAACGAACGGGACGGAGGAGTGGCATCATCCGGCCTTTACACTGGATGAAGATGCCCTTACGGTTGCCTCTCAATACTTTGCGGAGCTGGCGGTTATTGTATTGGAGACCATCAAATGAGCAAACAAGGGCTGACAGCAGGTCTTGCAGCGGCTGTGAGAACGTCACAACCTGAGCATTCAGTTGACGCGATTCGCGAAGCAAAAAAAGGATTACTTGATTTTACTGCCGCTTCATTCGCAGGAAGAGAAGATAAAGGAATTCAAAAGCTCCTCCGTCTGATAGAGGATGAAGGAGGCCGGCCCCTTGTTCCTATTATCGGACAGGGCAAAAAGGCCGCGCCATTACAATCCGCGATGCTCAATGGATTTATCGCCCATGCATTGGATTTTGATGATGTCCACTCCGATGTAAGAGGACACCCCAGTGCAGTCATCGTGCCGGCCCTTATTGCATCTGCCGCTCGCGGACATGACGAGCGGCTTCTTGGCGCTTATATTGTTGGTGTTGAAGTGATGGCACGGCTGGGAGAATCAATTGGCAGCCGCCACTATGAAAAGGGCTGGCATAATACAGGAACGCTTGGTGCCATCGCTGCTGCCTGCGCCGTAGGTTATGCTGAGGAGCTGACTCAGGAAGAGCTGGAAAAAGCGATTGGTTTTGCGGCTACGCAATCTGCTGGGATGAGGGTGCAATTTGGAACAGAAATGAAACCGCTGCACGCCGGTCTGGCGGCTCAGGCTGGCTTACTGGCCGTTAAGCTGGCCCAATCAGAATTTGGCGGGTCCCGCACGGCATTTGATGGAGAAACTGGTTTCTTCAGTCTGTACGGTGACGTTGAAAAAGCACAACATACTTTGCTAAACGATTGGGGGGCACCCTGGAGAATCGTGCAGCCGGGTCTATGGTTTAAAATCTATCCATTTTGTTCCGCGGCACACCATGCTGCAGATGCGGTACGACAGCTTATCTCCGAAGAAGCCATTTCTGCTGTCAATACTGAACGTATTGAAGTGATTTTTCCGCCAGGCGGAGATGCTGCATTGACGGAAAGATCTCCAAAAACTGGAGAGGAAGGTCGTTTCAGCGTTGAATATGTGATTGCTCTTGCTTTGCACGGACACGAGCTGACCGTTGAACATTTCAACAGCCAGCCGATCCCAAACGGCATTCAAACGACAATAGGGCATATTCAGCGCGTATATGACAATGCTACTCAGCCGGCTCCCCATGCCGTTCCAAAAGGCCGTTTCACGATTGTCCGGGCCTATTTATCAGACGGCCGGATTTGCGAAGCGCGTGTGGACTGCCCAAAAGGGGCGCCAGGAAATGAGCTGTCTGAAGAAGACATAATAGAAAAATTGACATTAACGGTCCCGCAAGAAAAAGCGCGGCGCATCATAACAGCCGTTGAAAAAGCCGATATAAAAGAATTTTTAGCTCATATTGAATAAGATCAACTCTATTCGGTGATTTCAGATGATATGATAAAACAAATCATACGTTTGAAAAAGGAGAAAACCATGACGGTGAATGACGCGGTTGTATTCATTTTGGCTGCCTTTTTACTATGGGGAGCGGCGGATTATTGTTTGGGAAACAGATGGGGGCTAGGCGAGCGGTTTGCGGACGGCTTTAAGGCTATGGGGCCGCTGGCGCTGTCCATGATCGGAATTGTGTCGCTGGCGCCCGTGCTGGCAGCAATCCTGATTCCCATTGTTGCTCCGTTTTACACAGCGATTGGCGCGGACCCTTCTTCCTTTGCGAACACCATTTTGGCGATTGATATGGGAGGATATGCGCTGGCTGGAGAAATGGCGAAAGATCCGCAGGCCGGGCTGTTTTCATGGGTGTTTTTAGGAACAATGATGGGACCGGCAATCGTCTTCACGATTCCCGTCGCTCTTGGCATCATCGAAATAGAGGATCATCCGTATTTTGCGAAAGGCATATTAATCGGGCTGTGCACAGTGCCGATCGGTTGTTTCATCGGCGGATTATGCGCGGGCTTTGACATCGGCATGATAGGTAAAAATCTTCTGATCCCGAGTCTGTTATCTGCTGTGATCGCTTTTGGATTATGGCGGTATACCGACAGTATGATTCGGTTGTTTCATCTCTTCGGGAAAGCGGTCAGTGTGGTTGCGATTATCGGGCTTGCGGCTGTCTCCGTTGAAACGATGACCGGCATTGTGCTGATTCCGGGAATGGAGAATGTCGAGACAGGGATACAAACGACAGGGACCATCGCCATTGCCCTGGCAGGGGCGTTCCCGATGACGGCTTTTATTACAAAAACCTTTAAAAAACCGCTTCAGGCCCTGGGGAAACACCTTCATTTAGATGAGACAGCAACAGCAGGATTGGTGACCTCTTTGGCGCATCATATTCCAATGCTGGCTTCATTAAAAGATATGACGCCGAGAGGAAAGGTCATCAATGTCGCGTTTGCGGTCAGCGGCGCCTTTGTACTCGGCAGCCATCTCGGTTTTGTGGCTGGAATGAAAAAAGAAATGGCGGCGGCCATGATCATTGGTAAATTAGCAGGCGGAGTCACAGCTGCCGCAGCGGCTGCTTGGATGACACCTGCACAATCAGTTAATCAGCAAAAACGTATCTCAGCCGGCCATAGCTGAGGCAGAAGCTGTTTCAACTTTGTCCAATCGGGAATGTTACAGTAAAGACTTCTGTGAAAGAGGGTTGGACACATGGCGGTGAAAGACCGGTACATGTCAAAAATAAAACAGGAAACCAAGCCTTGGATCAAACGATTCGGGAGGCTTGGTTATTTTGCATTCGGCGGTGTTTTTATTCTGCTTGGGGTTTTGGCCTTTATGACGGCTGCCGGGGCAGGCCGCGCGAAAGATTCGAGCGGAGCTCTCCAAACGCTATCACGCATGCCGTATGGGTCACTATTGCTTTTTTTAATAGGCATCGGCCTTATCGGCTATGTGATCTGGATGGTGTTAAGCGCGATCAAGGACACGGAGGGGCACGGAAACAGCAGGCGAGGCCTGTCACGGAGAATAGGAAACTTTTTCAGTGCCGCCGTTTACACATCCATCGCTTGGAATGCCTTGCGATTTGTGTTTGGCCAAGGGGACGGCGGCACTTCAGAACAGACGTGGTCCGCTTATGTATTGGCGCAGCCGTTCGGCCAATGGCTCACAGGGCTTACGGGTGCGGGTTTTATCGTATTTGCGATTGTTCAATTTATGAAAGGTGTTCGGGCTGCTTTTATGAAAGAATTTGATACGTCAAAAATGAACAAACAAATGATATGCATCACAAAAAACACCGGACGCGCAGGCAATATCGCCCGGGCCATTATTTTCTCGGCTATCGGCTATTTTCTCATCAAGACAGCCATGACCGCTGATCCCGACGACACAAGAGGCTTTGACGGCGCGCTCGCCGAACTCGCGCAGCAGCCGCATGGCAAATTGATTCTGTCTATATTGGCATTAGGCCTGATCCTATATGGAATGTACGCCATTATGAAAGGCATTTATCAGCATATGACCTGGGAGAAGTAAGCTCTGGGCAGGTCCGCGCCCAGAGCGTTTTTCAGTTTCTTAGAAATCAGGTGGATGAAAGCCGGCGCCAGCCTGTATAATAAAAGCAAATCAAAAGCAGTTTTATCAGGACTGATCCACAGGGAGGTGCAGAATGGATCGGGAAAAACAACAATTAAGCATAGAAGCGGCAAGGCTTTACTATCAGTCTGACTACAGTCAGCAGCAAATTGCTGAGCAGCTCAAGATTTCAAGGCCAACCGTTTCCCGGCTGCTGCAATATGCAAAGGAAAAAGGGTATGTTCAGATTCGCGTCATGGACCCTTTTGAGGATTTGGATGCGCTCGGTTCCATACTTGAAGAGAAATACGGGCTCCTTGAGGCGCATGTTGTGTTTTCCCCGACACCCGATTATGCAGGAATTACACATGACCTAAGCCGCTATGGTGCAGAATATATGCATGAAACGGTAAAAGACGGCGACATTGTCGGCGTCAGCTGGGGAACCACCATGTATCAAATCGCGCAAAACATGCAGCCGAAGCAGGTAAAAGGCGTCGAGGTCGTCCAGCTAAAAGGCGGCATCAGCCATTCCCGGGTAAACACGTATTCGGCTGAAACGATTCAGCTGTTTGCAGAGGCTTTTCAAACGATGCCGCGCTATCTTCCGCTTCCCGTCGTGTTTGATAATGCGGATGTGAAGCGAATGGTGGAGAAAGACCGTCATATAGAGCGGATCATCGAGATGGGAAAGCAGGCGAATATCGCTCTCTTCACGGTGGGGACTGTCCGTGACGAAGCGCTGTTGTTCCGGCTCGGATATTTTAACGAAGAAGAGAAAGCCCTGCTGAAAAAACAGGCCGTAGGGGATATTTGTTCACGCTTTTTTGATGCGAAAGGGAATATTTGCAGCAGCGCCATCAATGACCGGACCATCGGTGTTGAGCTTGAAGACCTCAGACTGAAGGAACGCTCCATTTTAGTTGCGGGCGGAAGCAGAAAAGTATCTTCCATTCACGGAGCATTAACCGGAAAATATGCCAACGTTTTAATCATTGACCAGCATACCGCGAGGGCGCTTGTTAATGATTTGTGACACGTTCAAACCTTTCATTGAACAAAATTTCAATTACCAATTTACATATGTTCAAAAGTCGGTTATGCTAAAAAATATCTTAACAAAAAAGGAAGTGTGCGAAGGATGTCATTAGCCAACATAATTGATCATACAGCTTTGAAACCGCATACACAAAAAGCGGAAATTCTAAAACTAATTGAAGAAGCGAAAACATACAAATTTGCTTCAGTATGTGTCAATCCGACATGGGTGGAGCTTGCTGCAAAAGAGCTTAAGGGAACTGGAGTCGACGTTTGTACGGTCATCGGCTTCCCGCTCGGTGCCAATACAACTGAAACAAAAGCGTTCGAAACAAAAGACGCCATTTCAAAAGGCGCCACTGAAGTGGATATGGTCATTAATATTGCCGCTTTAAAAGACAAGGAAGACGATGTGGTGGAAGCTGATATCCGCGGTGTAGTAGAAGCTGCAGCCGGAAAAGCGCTTGTCAAAGTCATTATCGAAACATGCCTTCTGACTGATGAAGAAAAAGAACGTGCATGCCGTTTAGCGGTGTCTGCGGGAGCGGATTTCGTAAAAACATCAACAGGCTTTTCTACAGGCGGCGCAACGAAGGAAGATATCGCCTTAATGCGCAAAACAGTAGGACCTGATATCGGCGTGAAAGCATCTGGCGGCGTCAGAACGAAAGAAGATGTAGACACAATGGTTGAGGCCGGAGCCAGCCGAATTGGCGCCAGCGCAGGCGTTTCCATCGTAAAAGGAGAAAATGCATCAGGCGGAGACAACTATTAAGAGCTGACGGAAGGCAGACTGCTTTCCGTTTTCTGGGGAAACAGTGATTGTAAGCGAATACAAATAAAGGAGAAACACATATGAAGTATTTGATTGGGATTATCGGTTTAATCGTGTTTTTAGGCCTCGCGTGGATCGCGAGCAGCGGCAAAAAAAGAATTAAGATCCGCCCAATTGTTGTTATGCTCATTTTGCAATTTATTCTTGGCTACATTCTCCTCAATACCGGAATAGGGAATTTCCTCGTGGGAGGATTTGCAAAAGGATTCGGTTACCTGCTTGAATACGCGGCAGAAGGAATTAACTTTGTGTTTGGCGGCTTGGTGAATGCGGACCAAACGACATTCTTTATGAATGTTCTCTTGCCAATCGTGTTTATTTCCGCTCTGATCGGGATTCTGCAAAAGTGGAAAGTCCTCCCGTTTATTATTAGATATATCGGTCTTGCCCTCAGCAAGGTAAACGGTATGGGAAGATTGGAATCGTATAACGCAGTGGCTTCTGCGATTTTAGGGCAGTCAGAAGTATTTATCTCCTTGAAGAAAGAACTCGGTCTTTTAAATCAGCAGCGCTTGTACACGCTTTGCGCATCTGCGATGTCAACTGTATCAATGTCGATTGTCGGCGCGTATATGACAATGCTGAAACCGGAATATGTTGTAACAGCGTTGGTCTTGAACTTATTTGGCGGTTTCATAATTGCTTCTATTATCAATCCGTACGAGGTTGCAAAAGAAGAGGATATGCTTCGTGTTGAGGAAGAAGAAAAACAATCCTTCTTCGAAGTGCTCGGAGAATACATCCTTGACGGTTTCAAAGTAGCGGTTGTCGTCGCTGCGATGCTGATTGGATTTGTCGCGATTATTGCCTTGATCAATGGCATTTTTAATGCAGTATTCGGTATTTCGTTCCAAGGCATTCTTGGATATGTGTTTGCTCCATTCGCTTTTCTTGTGGGTATCCCATGGAATGAAGCTGTTAATGCGGGAAGCATTATGGCAACAAAAATGGTATCGAATGAATTTGTCGCCATGACGTCGCTTACGCAAAATGGTTTCCATTTCAGCGGCCGTACAACAGCGATCGTATCGGTATTCCTTGTGTCATTTGCGAACTTCTCCTCAATCGGAATCATTGCCGGTGCCGTAAAAGGACTGAATGAAAAGCAAGGAAATGTCGTCGCTCGTTTCGGCTTGAAATTATTATACGGTGCTACGCTTGTCAGCTTTTTATCAGCAGCAATTGTGGGCTTGATTTACTGAACTTAATTGAAAAGGATCGGTGACCAAACATGAGAATGGTAGATATCATCATCAAAAAACAAAACGGAAAAGAACTCACCACTGAAGAAATTCAATTTTTCGTGAACGGCTATACAGACGGAAGCATTCCTGATTATCAGGCAAGTGCGCTTGCTATGGCAATTTTCTTCCAGGATATGAGTGACCGTGAACGCGCGGACTTGACGATGGCTATGGTGAACTCCGGTGAAACGATTGATCTTTCTGCCATTGAAGGAATTAAAGTGGATAAACACTCCACCGGCGGCGTCGGCGACACGACAACACTCGTTCTCGCTCCGCTTGTTGCGGCTCTTGACGTGCCGGTTGCCAAAATGTCCGGCCGCGGCCTCGGCCATACGGGCGGCACGATTGATAAGTTAGAGGCAATCGACGGCTTCCACGTGGAACTGACGAAGGATGAATTTATTAAACTTGTGAACCGCGACAAGGTTGCGGTCATCGGCCAAAGCGGCAATTTAACGCCGGCTGATAAAAAACTGTACGCGCTTCGTGATGTAACGGGAACGGTCAATTCCATTCCGCTCATTGCAAGCTCGATTATGAGCAAAAAAATCGCAGCCGGGGCGGACGCCATCGTGCTTGATGTAAAAACGGGAGCGGGCGCCTTCATGAAAACAGAAGAAGACGCAGCTGAACTTGCCAAAGCGATGGTACGCATCGGAAATAACGTCGGCCGTCAAACAATGGCTGTCATTTCAGACATGTCCCAGCCGCTCGGCTTTGCGATCGGAAATGCGCTTGAAGTTAAAGAAGCGATCGACACACTCAAAGGCGAGGGACCTGAGGATCTTCATGAGCTTGTCTTAACGCTCGGCAGCCAGATGGTTGTGCTTGCGAAAAAAGCCGATACATTGGACGAAGCGAGAGCGAAGCTGGAAGAAGTCATGAAAAACGGCAAAGCGCTTGAGAAATTCAAGGATTTCCTGAAAAACCAAGGCGGCGACAGCTCAATTGTTGACGATCCGTCTAAGCTTCCGCAAGCCGCATATCAAATTGATGTGCCTGCCAAAGAAGCGGGTGTCGTCTCTGAAATCGTTGCGGACGAAATCGGCGTCGCGGCGATGCTGTTAGGTGCCGGCCGCGCCACAAAAGAAGACGAAATCGATTTAGCCGTCGGCATCATGCTCCGCAAAAAGGTCGGCGACAAAGTAGAAAAAGGGGAACCGCTCGTAACGCTTTACGCTAACCGAGAAAACGTCGATGAAGTCATCGCAAAAGTCTATGACAACATCCGCATCGCCGCGGAAGCGAAGGCGCCGAAGCTGATTCATACGTTAATTACAGAATAAAAAATAAAGCACATCCCATGCTGAGCGGGGTGTGCTTTTTTAATTATAGGATGTGATCAGCCTGATATTCCTCTTGGCTGATTTTTTTCGCTTTTGTAACATTTCTTTTGAAATGGTAGATCAGATAGCAAAGGATGATACAAGGAACTCCGCAGAAAAGTGCGATTCTTTGATTGGGATCAAAAGCAAGACCGATACAAGAAGCAGAACATAATAAGAGAGCGGCTATAGGCATAAGAGGATAAAGCGGCGTGCGAAATGTCAGATCTTTTACATCCCCCCCCCTTTTTCAGAAATCTCTTTCGAAACAAGAGTTGGGACAAGGCAATGCTCATCCAGACCACGACTCCTGCAAATCCAGCAATTGCTACCATCACTACATAGACAGTTCCAGGGGCCACGATACTGGAAACGAGAGATAAACAAGATACAGCCATACTGATCATTAAGGCATTTAAAGGAATGCCTTTAGATGTCACTTTCTTAAAACGGGAGCTGATCATGTTTTCATTTGCTAACGACCACATCATACGGGTCGAAGCATATAAGCCTGAGTTGGCGACAGACAGCAAGGCTGTTAATATCACGAAATTCATAATATCAGCAGCGTAAGGGATTCCGATCTCCGCAAATACGGCTACAAACGGGCTTTCAATCACGCCTGCGTCCTTCCATGAAATCAACCCGGATAATATGAAGACAGCGCCAATGAAAAAAATCACGGTTCTCCATGCGACATTACGGATGGATCGCGGTATATCCTTTTGAGGATTTGCTGATTCTCCTGCTGTAACGCCGATTAACTCTGTACCAGAAAAGGCGAAGCTCACAGATATCATTGCGATAAAAACGGCGAGAAAGCCATTCGGAAACAGCCCGCCATGGTCCGTGAAGTTTGACAACATAGGAGCATCCGCCGTTCCGTTTAAAGAGATCAGGCCAAACATAGCGGCTCCTCCCAAAATGATAAATAAAATAATGGTGACAATCTTTACGCTTGAAAACCAAAATTCAGTCTCCGCAAATAACTTAACTGAAAATGCGTTGCATATAAAAAGAAGGGCTGCAAAAATCGCACTCCACATCCATACACTGCTGTCAGGGAACCAGCGCTGCATGAGAATACCGGATGCGGTAAACTCAGAGCCTACCGTCACCACCCAATTGATCCAGTACATGATGCCGACCATAAAACCGGTAGATGGACCGATAAATGTTGTAGCATATTTTTGAAAAGAGCCGGTCACCGGCATGGCAACCGACAATTCGCCGAGACATTGCATGACGAGGTACATCATCAACCCGCCGATTACATAAGCGAGTATCGTACCGCCGGGTCCGGCTTGATGTAGCGTATAGCCCGTACTGAGGAAAAGTCCTGTGCCTATGACGCCTCCCAATGAGATCATAAATAGGTGCCTGCTTTTCATTGTGCGTTTTAGCTGTTGGCTGCTGTTCTCCTGAAGATTCACTGTCTCGCCCTCCTTTTAGCTGCCATTCCTAAGGCAGATGAGTTTCTTATACCCAAAATACAACCTGCCAGAAGATCACTTGAATGGGGAGAGTTTCATTCCTTTTAATGCGTGTAACAGAACATGAGCTGCAGCTCTGCTTGTCATATCTCGAAAATCGAGGGTAGGATCGACTTCAACAATTTCAATCCCGGCAACATTGGGCTGTTGTGCGATGTACTTGACTGCTTCAAGCAATTCGTCTGTATAGAGGCCGCCCGGGCCAATCGCTGGACAGCCGGGTGCATGGGACTGGTCTAAGACATCCATGTCAACAGATATAAAAATGAAATCTGTTCTATTTTGAACGGCTGGCAAAACCTCTTTTATCGTGGAGATGAGTCCTTTTTCCCGGATCATGTCCATCGTGTGAATGTTCACGTTATGTTTTTTTGCATATGCTTCATAGGCCTGGCTGTTGCTGAATTCTCTGATACCCAGCTGGATCAAATGTTGACCTTCAATGATCTCTTCATCCAAAAGGCGGCGGAAGGGGGTGCCGTTTGTCGGCCCCCCGTCCTCCGTATTGCGAACATCGTGATGGGCATCAAATTGAATCACCGCTGTCGTTCCTTTTGTTTGTGCTATCGCTTTTATTGTGGAGTAGCTGATAGAGTTATCTCCCCCAAGTATGAGCGGCACCCAATCCGGATGATCCGAAAGCAGAGCGTGCATGGTTTGGAAAATGTGATGATGTGACTTTACGATATCAGTGACATGAATATCGATATCCCCCAGATCATATAGAAGCTCTGATACGACATGCTCTCCAAGCTCAGCAGAATAGGCTGATGAATGTTTCAGAGCCTGGCGTATTGTTCCGGGTGCAAAGGAAGCGCCTGAATGACTGATGGAGGATTTTGATAGGGGGACACCTATCAACGCCGGTCCCTTAATGTCTTGGCCGTCCCATGTTGCGATCAGGTCGCTCATTTTTGTGACATCCCGGTCCTTAAACGAAGACCCAGCCTCTCTGAGAAAAGGGTACTTATCCAAAAATAGCTCCCTCCCTGTTGACAACAATTGTTCCGTTTTTCATGACTTGATGTACATGATTGACCCCGTAGTGATACGGAATATACATATAGTTCGAGGCTTGCCAAATGACTAGATCAGCTGAGCGGCCGACTTTGAGCTGACCGGCTTCCTCTCCTTTCCCTATGGCGTATGCGGCATTGACTGTGACCGCATGCCATATTTCTTCTGCAGTCATTTTCAGATGAAGCGCGGCAATGGACATAATCAGCTGGATATTTTCAGTCGGCGAGCTGCCAGGATTAAAATCCGTTGCCAAGCTGACACATACACCTTCATCAATCATAGCTCTAGCCTTGGCGTATGTGCTTTTGCCAAGATAAAATGTCGTGCCCGGCAAGAGGACGGCGATCGTTCCTGCCTCAGCCAATTTCTTTATTGCTTCGTCCGATGCACCTACCAAATGGTCGGCTGAGACGGCCTTTAGCTCACCTGCTAATTCAGCACCTCCAAGCGGATCGATTTCATCTGCGTGTATTTTTAATCCGAAGCCTGCCTCAGCTGCTTTTTGTAAATAACGGCGGGATTGGCTGACTGTAAAAACGCCTGTTTCTGTAAAAATATCAGCAAAGCTGGCGAGCTCCTGCTCTTTGATTTCCGGCAAAAGGGAAAGCATTTGATCCAGAAATTCATCTGGATCGTTTTGATATTCGGGAGGAATCGCATGGGCTCCCATAAATGTGGAAACAAGGTCAACAGGCTGGCTTTCATGCAGTTTCTTTGCGACACGCAACTGTTTGAGCTCTGTCTCTTTTTCCAAGCCGTAGCCGCTTTTCACTTCTGCTGTGGTTGTGCCGTAGGACAGCATTCTTTGCAGATGAAAATGGGCTTTTTGCAGCAGCTCTTCTTCTGAAGCCGCCCTGGTATCCTTGACTGTAGACAGAATTCCGCCGCCCTGCGCCAGAATATCCAAATATGAAATGCCCTGAAGCTTAAGGTTCATCTCCTTTTCACGAGATCCGCCAAATACAAGATGGGTGTGCGGATCAACGAGGCCAGGCGTTACAAGGCGTCCCGAACAGTCAATGATTTCGTCTGCCTCGTAACCGGCTTCAGCCCCTTTTTGTCCGGCGAACACAATTTTCTGTTCATGGATGCCGACAACAGCGTCTTCGATCACATGAAGATCCTGCATGCTTTTGCCTGCCCGCGGGCCGCTGCTTTCCATCGTCAAAAGCTGACCGATGTTGATGAGAATCGTATCAATTTGCTTTGGCATGTCATCACTCCTTTATTTTTGCATCGGCACGATAATGTCCTGTTCCTTCGCTACTTCAACGGCACGTTCATAACCCGCATCCGCATGACGGATAATGCCCATTCCTGGGTCGCTCGTTAAGACCCGCGCGAGCCGCTCGTCAGCCAGCTCACTTCCATCGGCCACTGCAACCATGCCGGCATGAAGGGAATAGCCCATTCCGACGCCGCCGCCATGGTGGAAGGAAACCCAGCTTGCACCCGCCGCCGTGTTGACAAGCGCATTTAGCACAGCCCAATCACCGACAGCGTCACTTCCGTCCTTCATCGCTTCTGTCTCCCGGTTTGGAGAGGCGACAGACCCGCAGTCCAAATGATCTCTCCCAATAACGACAGGCGCTTTTAGCTCCCCGGTTCTAACCAGCTCGTTAATGGCGAGGCCCATCTTTTTTCGTTCTCCATATCCAAGCCAGCAGATACGGGACGGCAAGCCTTGGAAGGTGACTTTTTCCTGTGCCATATCAATCCAGCGGTGAAGGGCTTTATTTGTCGGGAACAGCTCTTTTAATAACGCATCCGTACGGTAAATATCTGCCGGATCTCCGGAAAGCGCCGCCCAGCGGAACGGCCCTTTTCCTTCACAGAATAAGGGGCGGATGTAGGCAGGGACAAACCCCGGAAAATCGAAGGCATTCTCCAGCCCTTCATCCTTTGCGACTTGCCGGATATTGTTGCCGTAGTCAAATACAATAGAGCCCTTTTGCTGAAAGGCCAGCATGGCTTCGACATGTTTTTTCATGCTTTGCTTCGCAAGGCGCACGTAAAGCTCTGGATTGTCTTGACGCAAACGGTCAGCTTCATCAAGTGAATAGCCCTCGGGAACATAACCGATTAAAGGGTCATGGGCAGATGTCTGATCTGTCACAATATCAATTTTGACGCCTCGGTTCAAAAGTGTGTGATGCACCTCAGCTGCGTTTCCGAGAAGTGCAATGGACAAAGGTTTTCCTGCCAGCTTTGCCTCTTCAGCCCAAGCTAGGGCTTCCTCAATCGATGCTGTTTTTCGATCGCAGTATTTTGTTTCGATCCGCTTGTCGATGCGTTTTTCGTCAACCTCGACAGCAATGACGACGCCTTCATTCATCGTGACAGACAGCGGCTGTGCGCCTCCCATTCCGCCGAGACCCGCTGTCAGCGTCAATGTTCCTTTTAAGCTGCCTCCAAAGTGCTGTCGCGCCAGCTCAGCGAAGGTTTCATAGGTTCCTTGCAATATGCCTTGTGAGCCAATGTAAATCCAGCTGCCAGCCGTCATCTGTCCGTACATCATTAACCCTTTTTTCTCAAGTTCATGGAAATGCTCCCAGTCTGCCCACTTCGGAACAAGAACAGAATTTGCTAGGAGCACGCGCGGGGCCTGCGGGTGTGTACGGAACATGCCAACGGGTTTTCCGGATTGCACGAGCAAGGTTTCATCATTTTTTAATGTTTTCAAGGAATGCTCAATGGCGTGAAATGCGTCCCAATCCCGTGCGGCTTTGCCAATCCCGCCATATACGATGAGGTCCTCCGGCTTCTCGGCGACTTCTGGATCAAGGTTGTTTCGAAGCATCCGAAGCACTGCCTCTTGCTCCCATCCTAAGCATTCAAGCTCTGTTCCTCTGTTGGCACGGATTGATTTTTTTACATCAGTCATATGTTCATCCCCCTTAGTTCTTTATTCTGATGATCAGGTATTAAAGATTCTTTCTTCAGCCAGTCAGTCAAGCGTTCAATATCATAGGAAAAAACACGGTCCTGCTGAATGGACGGCACGACTTTTCTCATTTCCTGAAAAAGCTGTTTCGTATAGGACGCTGCATGTTCTATGCCTCTGTATTCAACCGCCTGCAATGCGCAAATCGCTTCGATCGCAATGACTCTCCTTGTATTTGCGATCACCTGATAAGCATGCCGAGCGGCGATGGTTCCCATGCTGACATGGTCCTCTTGATTGGCGGATGACGGAATGGAATCTACACTTGCAGGATGGGCCAGTGTTTTATTTTCAGAAACGAGTGAGGCCGCGGCGTACTGCATGATCATTGCACCGGATTGCAGACCGGGATGAGGGCTCAGGAACGGCGGCAGGTCATTCAGCTGCGGATTCACAAGTCGTTCGATCCTGCGCTCTGCGATATTCGCAAGCTCTGATATTGCGATTTTCAGAAAATCCATGGCAAAGGCGATCGGCTGTCCGTGAAAGTTTCCGCCAGAAATCACTTTGTCACCGTCATTGAAAATAAGAGGATTGTCCGTAGCGGCATTCATTTCAATCTCTAATTTTTCTTTGACATAGCCTAACGTCTGCCAAGTCGCACCGTGTACTTGCGGAATACAGCGCAATGAATAGGCATCCTGGACCCGCAGTTCTCCCTGAGAGGTTGTCAGGCCGCTGTCAGATAGATAGAAGCGAATTCGTTCTGCGACATCGATCTGCTCCTGATAGCCGCGGGCTAAGTGAATATCCTCATCAAACGCATCTATAATTCCCCGCAGCCCTTCAATCGTTAAGCTGGCAATGCGCTCAGTTTGATAGGCTAGTTTTTCAGCTTCAATGTATGAGACCACTCCCATTGCAGTCATGGCCTGAGTCCCGTTAATCAAGGCAAGCCCTTCCTTGGATGTCAGCGTTACCGGTTGAATACCTGCTTTTTTCAAGCCTGTCATTGCCGGCATTCTTTCCCCCTCAAAAAAGACTTCTCCTTGTCCGATCAGCGCAAGCGCCAGGTGGGAAAGCGGCGCCAGATCTCCGCTTGCGCCAAGTGATCCCTGCTGGGGGATGACAGGATGGACGCGTTTATTTAAAAAAGCAAGCAACTGTTCGATCAGCTCAGCGCGTACACCGGAAAAGCCTTTTAACAGCGCATTGGCGCGCAAAAGCAGCATTGCCCTGGAAACACACTCAGGAAAAGGGTCGCCGACTCCGCAGGCATGAGAAAGGATTAAATTTAGCTGCAGCGCCGCCGAGTCTTCTTTCTGAATCAGGACATCGCTGAATTTGCCAAATCCGGTGTTGATGCCGTAGATTGTCTTTTCGTCGCGTACAATCCGTTCCACTGCCGCTCTGCTTTTTTTCACGCGCTCCATACTTTCCTCGGAAGCCGCTGCCTCCTCAAAATCAAACAGCACACGAGCGACGTCGGCTGTTGTCAATGAAGAACCGTCTAAAGTCACCATAAGCCCAACTCCTTTTTCTTTACTTTAGTAAAGCGCCCATACAAAAAGGAGCTATGCTGTGAACATCTGTTTTCACGCATAGCCCCCTATCGTCTAAGATCTATGGGCTGTTTCATATGTGATTAATTCCAACACCGAATGTCTCGTGCTCAAGACCTTTAATCGGCGCCCCGATTGTTCCGTAAAGCGAGACAGCAATCCAATCGCCTTCCGCTTCACTTTCATAAGGATTTCCCCTCAAAACGGCAAACCTCAAGCCCACCGTCCGAAGCAGCGATCCCAGCAGCATTTCACCTCTGGTCACGCCATGCAAAGCCTCCATCGTTGCATGATAAAGCGCATGTGACTCCCGATAACCCTCAGATTGAATGACACCGCTCTTTTTGGAAGCGGTTTCAATTGCGGCTACTACTTTATGCGCGTCCATTGATCCTACCTTGCCAAGACAGACCTTCCATCCGTCTCGCTCCAGCTCCTCAACCTGCGTACTCTCTTCCGCCTCATTCAGCAGCAGGAGAACAGACAGCCGGCCGATCCGACGCTCTTTGTGCAGTGTCATATGAATCACTCAATTCCTAAAAATTCTGATAACTATTAACTGAGTATTATATTAATTGGTTCAGCAGCAGAAGTCAAAAGGTTTTTTACAGTCTTTAACAAGTTAGATTGCTATTGTAATAGCGCGACGCAGAAAGCAGCACATTGCACACGAATACCCAGACAGAAGTGCAAGCGGCCGCTGTTATATTGTTGACAATGAGAGGTAAAATGCCAAAAAGAGGCGAAGTTGCCGGAGAAAAGTCGACGACTTTACAAGACCGGACAAAGCGTTCATTATGTACGCAAATGAAGAAACAGAAGTAATTGAAGAAGGAGAAACGGCAAAAGGGTTGAACTATGAATAGAGAGTATGCAAGCAGCAGTTCTGTGCCAAACAGACATCAGTCTGACAATGTAAGAGAACAGTGAGAAATCACCTATCTGTTTGAATATGAAAACATTCGGCTGTTTTAATAGGCCGGTGTTTCTTCATAGAGAAATGTAAGCGCTTAAAAATTTAATAAAAAAGAGAGGCGAATTGTTTAGATGTTCAACCGATTGTTTCATGTATGTTTTCTTGCAGCTCTTATCATGGCCTTCACCCTGCCAAACTCCGCCAATGCTCAAAAACCCGTATTTAAAGAAGTCAGCGTTCATGATCCTTCCATCATTGAAACAAATGGCACCTTTTATGTTTTTGGATCTCATCTCGCTTCAGCAAAAACAAATGACCTCATGCAATGGCAGCAGCTGACCACCAGCGTAAGCAACGACAACCCACTTATCCCGAATGTCTATAAAGAATTAAAAGAAACCTTCGAATGGGCGCAATCCGATACTCTTTGGGCGGCTGACGTCACGCAGCTGGCGGACGGCAAATACTACATGTACTACAACGCCTGCCGCGGCGACTCGCCTAGGTCCGCCATGGGTGTTGCCGTCGCTGACAACATCGAAGGGCCATACAAAAACAAAGGCATCTTTTTGAAATCAGGAATGGAAGGCACAAGCAGCGATGGAACACCGTATGACGCAACCAAACATCCGAATGTCGTCGACCCGCATACCTTCTTTGATAAAGACGGAAAGCTGTGGATGGTGTACGGATCATACTCAGGCGGCATTTTCATACTTGAAATGAATCCAAAAACGGGCTTCCCGCTTCCTGGGCAGGGATACGGGAAAAAACTGCTCGGCGGCAACCACAGCAGAATCGAAGGCCCGTATGTTCTTTACAATCCAGACACCAAATACTACTACTTATACCTATCATATGGCGGTCTTGATGCAACAGGCGGCTATAACATCCGTGTGGCCCGCTCCAAGAAACCAGACGGCCCTTACTATGATGCAGAAGGCAATCCAATGCTCGACGTCCGCGGCAAAGAAGGCACATTCTTCGACGACCGTTCCATCGAACCATACGGCGTCAAACTCATGGGCAGCTACATTTTTGAAACAGAAAATGAAAAAGGCACCGGGTACGTCTCACCAGGCCACAACTCCGCATACTATGACGAAAAAACCGGGCGTTCCTATTTAATCTTCCACACCCGCTTCCCGGGCAGGGGTGAAGAACACGAAGTCAGAGTCCACCAACTGTTCATGAACAAAGACGGCTGGCCGGTAGCAGCGCCATATCGTTATGCGGGCGAAACACTGAAAGAAGTAAAACAAAAAGATATCACAGGAACATACAAACTCATCCAGCACGGAAAAGACATCTCAGCCGACATCAAAAAAACCATCAACATCCAGCTCAACAAAAACCACACCATTTCCGGGGAAATGACTGGAACATGGAAGAAAACCGGAAAAAATACAGCTGAACTTATGTTAGCTGGCAAGAAGTATAATGGCGTATTTTTACGCCAGTGGGATTCGGTGAGAGAGAAGAACGTCATGACGTTTAGTGTGTTGAATGGCAGCGGTGAGGCTGTATGGGGTAGTAAGCTTAAAAGATAAAATTATATTTAAGAACCTTTTCTTGGAAAAGAAAAGGTTCTTTTCTTACTTACTTCATATCAGGTATTTTGAAAACACCTTATTAATTTTGTATACTATAACAAAAAATAACAATTTCAATAAAAGTTATTTTGGAGGGAATAATTTGACGGGTGTAAGCATTGAGGTAGGTAATACAACATATTCTGATCAAATTAAAGAATGGCGATTATCTAAACGTGATAATGCTAAAATAACTGTTCATATTACATTGAACAGTGGAATGAAGATTAGTGAAGAATTAGATAGGTGTATAATTACCCCTGTTCGAGAATTGGTCATTAACAAGCAAGAACGACTAGTTCTAAAGGGAAATGTAAAAGCAAATATAGAAAGCGTTAAAATATATGGAGATAAGTACGCTGTTTTGATTTTTAGTGGAAATGATCAGAAATATATTTATAAAGAAAAAGATATTGAAAAGATTACTTTAGGTAATGCAAAGTTTAAACAACTTTTGGATTATTTTAGACATGTAGCGGCCGTTAAAGATAAAACAAAAAATGATATCCCACCTATTTTGGAAGGTGAAATTCAGCGTATGCCGTTAAGAATAGAAAGTGCTCTCTATGCTTATTTTTCAAAAGAAAATCGATCGTATAAGGATTCAGAGACACTCCTTTTTCCTTTTGGTTTAAACCTAAGTCAGATTCAGGCAGTTCAGTCTGCTTTTTCTTCTCAAATAAGTGTAATTGAAGGTCCTCCTGGTACAGGGAAAACACAAACTATTTTAAATTTGATCACTAATATAATGATGAAGGGAAAAAATGCTGCAATTGTCTCAAGTAATAATTCTGCTGTCGCCAATGTAAGAGAAAAAATGGAGAAAGCAGGCTACGATTTTCTTCTTGCATCATTAGGTAGCCAAGATAATCAAAAAAAATTCTTTGAGCAACTTCCGGAACTCCCTCAAAATATAGCCGAATGGAAGGTTGAGAATGAGAGAGAATCAGAGTTACTGAAAAGCGTCTTAAGTGATGTAGAATCTATTAAAGAACTATTAAAGTTACAAAACCGACAAGCAGTGATAAAACAGCAAATAAAAGACCTAGAGACGGAGGAAAAATATTATAAACAACATTTTGAGTCATTAGAAACCATGAAACCAAAACTTTTACCTTTTTATAAGTTTAATAATTATAAGATTTTAAATTTTATGGCTGACGAAGCACTGAACAAACAAAATCGAATGAACTTCTTTAAGAAAACCAAATATCTTTTCTACTATGGGTTATATGATTTCAAACAAATAGGAGACAGTCTAAATAAAGAGAAAATGCTTTCTCAACTCCAATATCAATTCTATAAGCAAAAACTAACTGAATTAAATTCTGAGTTAAATAAAATAAATCAAATGCTACATGCCAAAAATTTTGATGAGCTAAGTAATCGAATTGAAAATTACTCTACATTAATTTTCAAAAATTATATACATAATAAGCAAAAAACGGTTAAGAAAGAGAATTTTGAGTACAAGAAATATAAAGATGCAAAGCAGTTTGATCGATTTATAAATCGATATCCTATTATTCTGAGTACTGCATTCTCTTTAATGAAATCAATTCCAGATGGTTTCTTATTTGATTACTTAATTATTGATGAAGCCTCACAGTTAGAATTGATGCCAGGTATCCTTGCTCTAGGCTGTGCTAAAAATGTAATTATTGTTGGAGATACAAAACAACTACCTCACATTCCAGATAAGAACATATCAAAGGGAGAAATGGGAATCGAACCTTGCTTTGATTATGTAGAAAATAGCCTACTGCATTCTGTTTTAAAAGTATACGAGAATAAAATTCCTGTTACTTTATTAAAGGAGCACTATCGTTGCCATCCTATGATCATCAAGTTTTGTAATGAACAATATTATGATGGCAACCTCATTCCTTTGACTAAATATGATGAAGAAGACGATTTTTCAATTATTTTAATAAAAACCGTTAAAGGAAATCATATGAGATTCCAAGGCGGGCGACACAATGTTCGTGAATTAGATTCTCTTGAAGAGGCAACGATTAGAGATAAGGTTTTCCCACGTGATTTTGATGATATTGGATTCATTGCTCCTTATAGAGCCCAGATAAAAGCTGCTAATCGTTATATGAGAGAAGAAATTATTAAAGATACTGTACATAAGTTTCAGGGAAGAGAATGTGATGGAATTATTTTCTCCACAGTACTTGATGATAAGGGCGGTAAAAAGGATATTGAATTTGTTGATAGTGCTACTTTAATTAATGTCGCTATATCGAGAGCAAAAAAACGTTTTGTTTTAGTATCTGCTGTCGATATTTTCAAGAGAAGTAACAAAGAAATCTCCGAGTTAATACGTTATATGGAATATTATACGGAAGCTAGTTTATATCATGAAAGTCAGGTCATTTCTGTGTTCGATTTACTATATAAAGAATTCTCCGAAGTTTTAGTGCAACGAGAAAATAAACTACGAGAGAGTGACTCAAAGTATAAATCTGAAAGGATTATTGCTAGTTTGCTCAGAGATATTCTTAAAGAAGAGACCTATAAAAAAATTGAGTTTAGAAGGGAGTATCGTTTAAAGGATTTATTTAATGACACCTCTCATTTAAATGAAGAGGAGCAAAAGTTTGTTAAAACAGTAGCTCGATTTGATTTTATGCTTTATTACAAAATGGGGAATGCACCTGCTGGAGTAATAGAGGTAGACGGTACTGCTTATCATTATTCAAATGACCAGAAAAGAAGGGATGAATTAAAAGATTCTATTCTGAGGAAATCAGGGATACCTTTTATTAGATTAAGGACAAATGAGAGTGGCGAGGCAGAAAAAATAAAGGGACTGCTAAATTCTATTTTAGGAACAAATAAGTTAAAAAATGATTAAAACTCTACCATTAGAATAAGTTATTTTACTTAAGTAGTTTTTTAGTGTGTGATAATAACTCTATATAGTCAAAAAAAGTTATGTTGTTTGTCATAGAATCTTTTCAGTATGATAAAGTTTTACTAAAAGTGCAAGGTCAGATCACTATGTAATATTAAATATAGCGTTGAATTTAAGAAGAAATGCAAGGAAGGAAGAAATAAAGTGAAAAAAACAATCAAAGTAGCTGCAGCAGTGATTAAAAACGATAAAGATATGATATTATGTGCACTTCGTTCGCCAATCATGTCTTTGGCCAATCTATGGGAATTCCCAGGAGGGAAACTTGAAGAGGGTGAGAATGCACGAGAAGCTCTTGTAAGAGAAATTCATGAGGAGCTTGGTTGTAAAATTGAAGCAGGTGAAATAATTGCTGACATTCATCACGAATATGAAAAAGTCATTGTTAATTTGATTTCTATTCAAGCGAAAATTGTAGAGGATGAACCTGTTGCCAAAGAACATGCGGAACTCAGATGGGTGCCCGTGAGTGAACTTGAGTCACTTGAATGGGCACCTGCTGATCTTCCAACCGTAAATGCACTAGTTAATTAAATCAACATACAAGTTTTCTGGGACAGGCTGATGGAGCTTCCATATTACATTCATAGGTTTGTCCCCATTGCTTGATACGTAATCAACTTTACCTAGATAAATAAAAGGTAAGGTGATGTCATGCATTTCGCTAAATTTACGCACGAAAAGATGTATTTTATATTCTTTTTGTCTATGGTTAATAAAATTCTGACCTACAGGAGAATCATGTGATGTTTGATTTTGACTTTGCCAGTGAAAATGATGGGGATCTATAAAGTAATCTTTATATAACAAATGGTCCTCAACTTTTTTAGATTTATTTAATGTAATAAAAATTAAGTAGTTATTGTTAACTCTCCTTACACCTTCTCGCCACGTTCCCTCTTGATCAGTTGATTGAAATAAATGTATGAGTTCATTTCTAGTATATGTTTGATACAAGGTGAGTTGTAGTTCACTAGATAAAAGTGCTTCTAAATTATTCATGCGTCTAAATTCGGTTAAACCATACTGGATACGCTCCTTAATATAAGGACCAAACCGAGGATGGCATAAACGTTCAAAAATATTTAATTGTAGTATAAACGTATTTTCCTCCACTGTACCAAAACTCCATTGTTGTTTCTTATGTGGTGTGGATAAACGCTCCATAGATCGTTTAATCAAGTTGTCGTGTATATTAGTATTTTTGATTTTTAAATGAAATGTATCTTCTAAAGACTTTTTAACATCCTCTACAGTGATTCTCTGTATATTAAATCCACATTGTAACAATAATAAATCATAGGGCCACTTAATCGGAAACTGTTGCTCTAACCAGGATACCATTCTTAAAACTAACGTATCATTTAATACTTCTTTATCTAAAGAATGAAGGTCATCCATTTTTCTTTTCGTTTCGACCCAAGACTTATATTTTTTTATAAAAAAGGTAAGACCTGGAGCTTGATCTGAATAAAGAAAATCAAGTAGCTCTGGAGAACGCCCAATATCTCGTTTAAATTGATAATATAATGTTTTTAGCATGGCAGCTGAATTTAATTTAATACTATCAATTTTGTGTAAAATCTCTTTCTTCGTTACAGATGCAAGATCTACATAAGATCCACCTGGTAAGTCTGCAAACTCATGGGTAACCGCAACTCGTAATGAATCTTTATCAAAGGATTTTTGGCTAGTTTGTCCGGAAAGGGCTAGCGGTATAACAAACGATTTTTGATAGTTTCCTATAAAATCAAGTACCGTTACAAACTCTTTATCATCAGTCTTTCTTAATCCTCTTCCTAACTGTTGAATAAATATGGTTGGTGATTCAGTCGGTCTCAAAAAAAGCAGTAAGTTTAATTTTGGTATATCAATGCCTTCATTAAAAATATCTACTGTAAAAATCAGTTCTAAACTATGATGCGGATCTTCAAGTTCTCTAATCACTTTCTGACGTTGTGCTGAGGAATCTTGCCCTGTTAAATAAGTTGTATGGAATCCTAATTGATTAAATTCTTGGCTCATATATTGGGCATGTTCAACGTTAGTACAGAAGCCCAATCCACACATTCTTTCTCCGTCGAAACCGTACATATTTATCATCTTTATTACATAATCGACCCGCTCATGATTTTTCAAATGATTAACCAATGAACGTTCATCGTAGACCCCGTTTGTTATTTTCACTTTATCGTAATCAACAGTATGGTCCGGAATACCAAAATAATGAAATGGGGCAAGCAATTCAGCTTCTAACGCATCTCGAAGGCGGATTTCATAGACAACATTATGATTGCAGATTTCAAGTACATCTTTACCGTCTAAACGTTCTGGAGTTGCAGTTAAACCTAATAAGAATCCAGGTTTAAAGTAATTCAACACTGATTGATAGGTAGAGGCTTCTGCATGATGAAATTCATCAATGGCAATGTAATCAAATTCATCTGGTGCAAACCGTTTTAATGTTTCTTCTTTATACAAGGTTTGAACTGTGCTAAATAAAAACCTTTTATTCCATTCTTTTTTCGATCCAGTTAACAATCCAAAGTTATCATGGTCATTTGTGACTTTTTCAAATGTTTCAATGGCTTTAGTTAGTAACTCCTCACGATGAGCAATAAAAAGATATTTTTTTGGTTGATATTCGGAAAAATCAAATGCTGCAAGATATGTTTTCCCTGTACCAGTTGCAGCGATAATAACAGCCCTTTCCTCACCTTGTTCTCTCGTTTTCTTGAGGTTTTTAAGCGCTATTTCTTGCATGGCATTAGGTTGTATTTTTGTTTGGTAAAGAGAGTTTTGAGAGACGAGAGACGCGCTCATTTTGTGATTAGCTGCTTGAAATTCTTCATAAGCTTTTAAGAACTGGTCATCGACCGGTTGTGTTTTTTCGACCCATACTTTATTAAAGACATCTTTTGTTTGTTGAAAAATTGGAAGATATTTTGTATCTGGTATTCTTGCATTTAGCTCATACCCAGTGGTCAGAGCGGATTGCGAGAGATTTGATGATCCAATAATGACACTATGTTGCCCTGAAAGACGTTCAAATAAGTAAGCTTTTGTATGAAACGATTGACTGTAATCATTTACAATTCTCAAGTCGACATTTTGAAATTTCATGAGCTGTTTAAGGGCTTTAGGTTCAGTAATTCCCATATATGTTGATGTGATAATACGTACTGGCACATTACGCTTATTAAGCTCTTGTAATGGTGGAATAAGAAGTTGGACGCCAGACCATCTTGTAAAACTGACCATAAAATCCACACGATCAGCAGTTAACATTTCATTCTTTAATGCTTTAAAAAAATTATCATCCGCTCTATGGTTTCCGAGTAGATTCAACCGTGATAGCGAAAAGTGCTCTGACACAGGAAGATCCAGGTCACCTACATGATAAAGAACTGAAGAAAGTGGTATTGCAAAGGCAGTATCATTACCAAGATCAGAAGATATTTTTTGGGTTAATTCAACCGCCTGATTATATTGTCCGTGATGAACAAGCGTTTTGATTTTTTCGCCAAATTGTTTTGCTATATGTAAAGTTAAAATTTCTGTATATTCTTTCGGTAAAACAGGCTGAAAACGATGTTCTACTGGATAAAGCTTGTGCTTTTCTTGCAATTCTTCATGAAAACCACTGTTTTTTTTCATTTTTCTCTCTCCATATTTAGATAGATATCCTAATTTTATCATTATTATTGACTATAGGTAACAGATATTTGTAAAAGGCATCGCGAATCAAATGAGGACGATTGTACCCGATCTTAAAGTCCTGTGTAAGCAGGATTTTATTCGCAAGAAAGTCGAATGAAAAGGATAATAGATAAATATACTTATTTATATTCTGTGTAAGACAAATCCTTTTACCTATTTATCCAATATGACCCATCATGTAATATGAAAATAGTCTGTATTGTAAAGAATTGACACAGTTTGATAGAAACACGAGGTGTTGCGGCATGCATAGTGAAATGTTGTTACATTCGGTAAAAGCCGACTTACATGAAAAGCAGGAACAGATCCATCAATTAAAACGAGTGCTGCACGAAATTAGGCAAATCAAACACGATTTCTCTGAGGCCCAGCATCTCATTCACCGGCCTCATCTTAACCGGGAGGCATGGAGAGGAACACATGCTCAGCGGTTTGAAGATATTCGTGAAGGAATGAACAAAGCATATCAGCAAATCAAAAGCGATCAAGTCAGCGGAATCATCGAAAGCATAGAAGGAAAAATCCACTCATTAGAGGGCGATGTGTATTCTATAAGACGCCAAATCACGAGGATAGAGCATGAAATAGAGAAGGAAAAACATAAAAAGTGAGGTGAGCACAAATGGCACAGGAAATTAAAATGGTGTATGGCACAGTGAAGCAAGGGCTTTCTCAGCTCAAGAATTCAGCTGAACTCAAGTCCTCCTTGCCCGGCCATCTCTCAGGCAGAAACCATTTGAATGTTGTGAAGTCCATCGAGCAATTAAATAAGGACATCAAAGAGCTCACTGAAGCATATGCGTCTGTTCTGGCCAAGCATATCGCACAAACGGAAAGCGCGGTAAACGCCATGAAGGAAACGGACGAAAACATATCATCTTCCATGAAATAAAGCGCGGGAGGACAAGGGATTGAAAACATTAGATGTCCACGCTCTTCACGAGGGCATTCAGCATACGATTGAGAAACTGGACAAGCAAAAGCAACAGCTGGAGAAGCTGGAAAAAAGCGTTGAGCATCTGGCAGGCATGAAGGATGCGCTGAAAGGAAAAGGCGGAGATGCCATCCGGACCTTTTACGAGGAGTGCCACAAGCCTTTTCTCCTTTTCTTTGGCATGTTTATCGACGAATACAAAAAAGTGCTGAAACAAACACAGCATGCGATTTCCTCTGTAGAATCTGACTCCCACGGCATGATCGCAGAGGCTTTTCTCTCACACGATGCGAGACATGGGGTCAAGCATGCACGAGAAGTGACAGAGCAGCTCACTGACGCAGTCAATCGCCAGACATCAGCCATAGATCACATCGTCAGCCTGCCGACAGTCAATGATACCTTTTTCCGAATGGAAACAGAACAGGCTGAGCGACTGATTTCGGACACCCTGAATAAGCTCTTTCAATTTGACGGCCAGCAAACCCAAGCACTAGAAACCGCAAAATCAGATTTTCAAACGATGAAAAAATACATGGATCAGCTCGAAACGATGTACACAGGGCCGAAAATTGAAATCACAGGCTACAAAACCGGCTCTATTTTGAAATCACAGGAAGAAGAAAACATCAACCAAACCTTCGGCGGCATTAACTCTCAAATGAAGCAGCCGGATGATTCACCGATGGAGATGATGCTGAAGAAACTGGAGAAACATAAGCAATCAAACGTTGATTCTGTGATGATGGATGACAAACAACAGAAGATCGAGCGCGAGATTCATGCTGATGATAGTAATTTAACTGTATTACAGAAAGAAGCAGCAGCACACCCGAAAGTCTATGGAGACATACGGGTGATAAATGATAAAATATATAATCATAAAGGATTAAAAAAGATAGATACGATAGAAGTGATTGACGAACTAACTCGTGATACTGCAAGCATCGACTACGTCGGCGGCAAATATTATATATATGAAAACGGCCAAATTGTGAGAGAACTCTACGCTGGAGGGAAAAAGCGGCTAGAAGAAGTGTCTTACATTCCAGAGGATAAAGTAGGCGGAGCTAAGCCAATTGATTCGTTTCTTGCCGGAACTCAATATGAATTTATTGAGTGGGTAAGCCCTCAGGGTGCTGTTAAAAAATTGGCGGTCCGAGGCGGGAAGCGTGTTGTCACAGATGTGGCTAAACATGTTGCGGGGAAGGAAAGTAAGGGTGAGGTTAATAAGGTTGCTTCAAAGGGTGCGAGTGAAGGTAAGAAATTGGTATCTTCAAAGACGGTTATTAGCTCAGATATGGAAGCGAAAATATTGGAAGGACAACGTAAAGTTCCAAAAAATATTTTAATAGGTGGACATTCCTCAAGTATAAACAACGCTAATGATAATTTCGCAGTGGAAGTACTATCTACTAATGCAGATGGGACGAAAAGTGTTATGTTTACTAAGCAATTTGTAGATGGTAATATTTCTAAAATTAAAAAGAGTACATTATTTCCGGAATCGTGGAATGATGATCAGATTCTTAAGAGTATTATAGAGGTTGGAAATACACCACCTATATCTACAAGGTTGAGGGATAGATCAACTTGGCATAGAGCATCAAAAAATGGAGTGGAAATAGATGTTATCAAAAATGGTGACGAGGTAACTAGTGGTTACCCAACAGGAAAGGTAAATGCGCCTCGTCCATCAGGTTTTTGAGATGTAAATTGAAAGGTGATAAAAAATGTATAGAGAATTGGATAATCTTTTATCTGCTGAAACAACTGAGGACTCATGGTACGATGATGGTTGTATAATTGCAAGTGATATATTGTCAGACTTTAGAGCAGATGATTGGGGAAAATTAAAAAACGAAGCACTTACTAAACCTTTGGAATGGCAAAAAAAACTGGCATACTGTATGGATAATAACGGAAGTTCACATGAATTTTCAATATTACTATCACTACTTAGTATTGATAATGAAGAGCTATTTGAGGTATGCATAGATTCTCTAAGAAGCTTTGTGACTCCCGAGAGTAAACAAATGATATTGAACGATCCATCCATACTTCAGAGAATAAATGATAAGTTGCCAAAAGCAAGTGCTCCAGTAAAGAAAATACTTGAAGACTTCCTTGAGAAGGTTCATTCTTAATAATTTGTTATAGAATTGTTTATACAACAATGCTTAAAAGTCAATGATAACTTTTTAAAGCTTATTCTCACACAGTGATGTGAAGTGGAATAAGCTTTTCCTATTGCAGGATCAGCTTATAATTTTAAAGACTCAGGTAAAATAACCACAAGGAAGAGATAGATGGTGTATACAGTTGAGATAATCAAGAAAAACGAATTTGAATGTAACTGGATTACATTGTTTATTAGTAGGCAGTTTAAGTTAATTTCTTCACAAGAAGTAACAAATTATGCGGTTAATTATCTAGTGAATAATCCTAATATTAAAGATGAGAATATCTTTGAATTGGCGTGGGAACAAACTGAAGAAAGAGCAGATGCATTATTAGACCACATAGTCTCTAATAGCCGTTCTGAAGTCTTGAATAGAGAGTATCATAAGTAGTTATACACTGTTTTGAAGAATATATAATAATTCTTCTGATGATAGTATGTTTAGCGACATTGAAAACATTGCTTATATGTTTAACACAACTGAACATATGAACAATTTTTTTAGAACTGTATCGCCTGTTTTCTATTATCCTTCTGATTTGAAATATACAGTAAAAGAACTACTGAAAGAATTTTTGGAAACTGAGAGGAAAATAATTTCTAATTAATTATGATTGGGAAATACTCATTATATTGCTTGCGTTACCTCACACCATCTACCGGTGAATAAGAAATAACGGAGATAGTATATTGCTCAAATATAAATATGCAATTGAATATATAGATGATTATGATGAAGTCATTTTGGATTTGGAAAAAGAGAAAATACTTAAAAATGGTTACCTTATTAGTAATTCGTTAGGATCTGATATATTTAGTGATTTCGATAGCATAAAGGAAGAAATTGATGAATTATTAAAAGTATTGTCTGGGGAATTACCAATATTCGAAAGTGGCGGGAATTTAAATTTAATTAGTTCTGATAAACATAAAACAGTGATTGAAGATATTTTCGCAGATGAAGATGAAGGAGATTGTATATGCACAATAGAGACGGTGGAATATACCAAGATCATTTTAATCTGGGCAAAAGAAAGTATTAAGTACAAAAACAAAAGAGGCGTTCTATCAGCAGAAGAAGCTGATGAAAGAATAGGTTGGATAAAAGAAAAGTGGAGTGAATTGAATTTTACTAATTGAGGAATAAACAGTGGCGGTATACATTTTATTACTAAAAGAATATGAAGATAATGAAACTGTGGTTTACAAATTGGGGCCTCATGAAAATACTATGGGCAAAATGAAATTAAATAAAATAATTAGGAAGTTTTCAGAGTTAGAAGAAATTCCTGATAAAGATCTCCCGTCAACATTTTATTTTGATCTAGCTGTACAAAGATTAGCAGTTTGTTTAGAAAGAGAAGAGGTTGTATTTCCAGAAAAAACGGCTTTTGAGTCTTAGCAATAATAAAACCTTGATTGGCAACACCCCCTTTCAAGGTGTTAATCTGTATTCAATATAATAAAAAACAAAGAGGTTCTCCTATGATATATAATGCCTTTGTTAAAGGGCTTGATTCACATATAGAAGAGGAAGTGATTCTCGAAATAGTAGGGATAGAATTTACAGGTTTTTCTTCTGTCTGTCCGTATGAAATTGAAGCAGGGAAAAAATATCCTGTGTTAGTTGGTTTTACGATTTTGGATGAGTTAGTTATTCGTGAAAGTATAGAAAAATTAGGATATCAATATTATATTAGGGGAATTTTGCAAGAGGATTCAATTGATGCTGGAATCGTTCTTACTGATGAAGATGAGTATTTTTCTGAATATCCTTATTTAATTGGGAAAAATGTTGAGATGAAGGTTGACAGGATAAGTATAGAATTTTTAAGGGAGGCTGTTTAAATATAAAAAGTAAAATGATTATAAAAGTGGAAACTTAAATTTTTTTATGAGAAGGCTTTGTTCTTGGACATAATCAGAAAAAATTATGAAGGAAACTTTGATTGACACTGCCATAAATAATAGCTGAAGAAATACATAAGGTGATTGTAGAGAGTGAAGAAGATAGATGAGAAATTTTTATTGAGAAAAATAAATGAATCATTATTAATCATTCAGATTGTTTTGCCCCTAGCAGGAATAGTTCTAACTATCACGACAATATGGTTAGCAAATACCAATCAAGTTAACGATATAGAGTTATATGTAATTGCCGGTTTTTCATATGGTGTATTTTTCTTTTTGTTCCCTTTAGGTATTTATATATTTAGGAAAAGAATACTTATAAAAAAATTAAATGATTTAGACGGATATCAATAAGTTTCTAATACGTGAACGTACAGTCTAAGAGCCATTGGGTTGAAAAAAATCCATTCAAGAAAGTCATCCGGGAATAGGGTTTGAAACTATTATTAGAAGGTCATTTAAAATTATGTTAAAAACATTAGAATGTAGAGATAAAAAGCCTATGAAAGTAGAATTTGATGTCTATACACCAATTAATATAGAATTTGGAAATTGGGATATATCAGAAGATAAAACGGTATACTGGAGAACCGGAGATTTTAAAAAATCATTAATCGAAATAGGATTTGCACAAAAAACAGGAGAAATTCGTTCTATTACATTAACTCTGTGTGAAAGTGTTTATAAATCTAAAGAATGGAATATTGAAAACATTGAACCAATAAAAGGAGTTCCTGTTCTTAGCGTAGACCGACAACAGAATGAAACGTATATCGATGAAAAAGGAATATTAAACGTATATATAACAGATAAGACAGTTTATATTCAATTTTCAGCTCATGAGATAGAATCTCTTATAGAAAATAATCACGTATTATTTTGTTTGGATTGTGATGACAATATTTGTGGTGTCATTATAAACGATGTAGGAGATAATGAAATCAACATATTAGAACAGGCATTAAAATAATAATAAAAGAAAAACCTTGAAGGGTGAACCTTTCAAGGTTTTTGACAATTATCATCTTTTTCTAGCAACAACAAATAAAAAGTTAAGGGGCAGTTTAAAAATGTTCACTACTTACAATGAATATGATTTATTAGAACTATTTGAAAGTGAGCCAATAAGCGTGGTGAGTGATCCCCTTGCAGAAATATTCATATACTCTATCCAAGATATGAAAGGCTTTAAACTGATTCTGACAATGGATGTATACGCTTTGGAGTGCAATCTAAGTCTCACCTTCAATGAGTTGCTTGTTTTTGAATCTAAGTTTATAAATGTTACTCAATTAAAGAGATGTAATTCTGATCTATTTATATATATTCATAACGAACCAAAGGTAAAGGTTATATTTAAAAAGCAACTTGGAATTATTTTTGTTTAATGACATATATGAAAGCAAGGATGTTAGAAATTGAAAATCGCTTTAAATACTTTCAAAGTACATCATGTAAATGACGATTGGAAAACTCTTTACGTTGGGTTGAAGCAAGGGTGGATAAACAAAATTGGAGTAATGAATTATGCTGTTGAATATTTGATGAACCATCCCGGTGTACACCAAGAAGAAGTTCTAGAACTGGCTTGGGGAGACAAGGATGATATTGAAGAAGCCATTTTAAATATATTACGAGTTGAAGAAAATAGTTTCTATGCTATTGAAAAAAGAAAATGGAGATATGTTATTCTTCTTGAAGTAAAATCAAACTATAGTGATCATGCAATGGAACTTTTGAGTAAGCTTGCGGAAGTTTATGCAGATATGAATTACCCTGAAGATATGGCAGGTTTTATTCATTATCATCCTTTTAATAACGGATGTAACTCGCATTTACATTCCTATGAAAAAAATATAAATAGATTATGCAATTTGTTTCAAGATTTTTTAGTAAGGAAAAAACAAAATATACAAAATGGCTTCCCTCTATAACAAAGCAGTCCTCAATAAGTAATTCCCTTTAGTCAAAACTCAAAAATGAAAGCGTTGACATCTCGCAAATCTAGTGCTAAAGTATACCTACAAACAAATAAAACGACCCGTCAGGATTGTTACTGCGAAAGCAGGCAAAACCTAAATGGTGCAGGTGCAGGAGGAGACTCTCGCAATCTGTGTCATTTAGGTTTTTTTATTCTCTTTTAGGAGGTGATGCAGCATTTGATAGAAAAAAAGCTGGTGAAAGGCGGCCACCTTTCTTCCAGCAGTCCCCCCATAAAAAGGAGGTATATACATGGATTATGATAAATTATCGAAGGACATATTACAACTCGTAGGCGGTGAAGACAACGTTCAGCGCGTGATTCACTGCATGACGAGGCTGCGTTTTAATCTTCATGACAATTCGAAGGCGGATCGCAGTCAGTTGGAGCAGCTGCCTGGAGTGATGGGCACCAATATCAGCGGCGAGCAGTTTCAAATCATTATCGGAAACGATGTGCCGAAGGTGTATCAGGCGATTGTGCGGCACAGCAATCTCAGTGATGAAAAGAGCGCTGGTTCATCCTCTCAGAAAAAGAATGTGCTGAGTGCGGTCTTTGATGTGATTTCTGGTGTGTTTACCCCGATTCTGCCTGCGATTGCGGGAGCGGGGATGATCAAAGGGCTTGTTGCGTTGGCAGTTACGTTTGGCTGGATGGCGGAGAAGAGCCAGGTTCATGTCATTTTGACGGCTGTCGGTGACGGCGCGTTCTACTTCCTGCCGCTCCTGCTAGCGATGAGTGCGGCGAGAAAATTCGGAAGCAATCCGTACGTAGCGGCAGCCATTGCGGCGGCGATTCTGCATCCGGATTTGACAGCCCTGCTCGGTGCGGGGAAACCGATTTCCTTTATCGGGCTTCCTGTAACCGCTGCCACTTATTCGTCAACGGTCATCCCGATTTTGCTGGCGATTTGGATTGCTTCGTACGTAGAAAAATGGATTGACCGTTTTACACACGCATCTCTCAAATTGATTGTGGTTCCGACATTCACGCTATTGATTGTCGTGCCGCTGACATTGATTACAGTCGGACCGCTTGGCGCTATTTTAGGAGAATACTTGTCTTCTGGGGTCAATTATTTGTTTGATCATGCAGGGCTTGTGGCGATGATTTTGCTGGCTGGTACATTCTCTTTAATCATTATGACGGGCATGCACTATGCCTTTGTGCCGATCATGATCAACAACATCGCTCAAAACGGCCACGATTATTTACTGCCGGCTATGTTTTTGGCGAATATGGGGCAGGCGGGAGCATCATTTGCCGTCTTCCTTCGCTCCAGAAACAAAAAATTTAAATCACTCGCGCTTACCACAAGCATCACGGCGCTGATGGGGATCACAGAACCTGCGATGTATGGCGTGAATATGCGATTGAAAAAGCCGTTTGCGGCCGCTTTGATTGGCGGTGCAGCCGGTGGCGCGTTTTACGGCATGACGGGTGTTGCTTCCTATATCGTCGGAGGGAATGCAGGTCTCCCGAGCATCCCTGTCTTTATCGGCCCAACGTTTATTTACGCGATGATCGGCCTTGTGATTGCGTTTGCGGCGGGAACAGCAGCTGCGTATTTGCTTGGATTCGAGGATGTGCCTTCTGACGGCAGCCAGCAGCCGGCAGTGCATGAAGGCAGCAGAGAGATCATTCACAGCCCGATTAAGGGAGAAGTGAAAGCATTAAGTGAAGTCAAAGACGGAGTGTTTTCTGCCGGGATCATGGGAAAAGGATTCGCCATTGAGCCTGAAGAAGGAGAAGTTGTGTCGCCTGTTCGTGGAAGCGTTACCACCATTTTTAAAACAAAACACGCAATTGGCATTACGAGTGATCAGGGAGCTGAAATACTCATACACATTGGATTGGACACGGTGAAGCTGGAGGGACAATGGTTCACGGCTCACGTCAAAGAAGGCGACAAGGTCGCACCGGGAGATCCGCTCGTGTCCTTTGATCTGGAGCAAATCAAAGCCGCGGGATATGACGTCATTACCCCGGTGATCGTGACCAACACAGACCAATATTCATTTTCGCCGGTAAAAGAGATCGGTAAAGTGCAGACAAAAGAAGCGCTGCTTGCTTTATCTTGAAAAAACTAATGGGGTGATCAATATGAGTTCAAACGCAAAACGATTTCCAGAAGGATTTTTATGGGGCGGCGCAGTTGCTGCCAACCAAGTGGAGGGTGCTTATAACGAGGGTGGTAAGGGGCTTTCGACAGCTGACGTATCGCCGAACGGGATCATGTCTCCATTTGATGAATCAATGACTTCCTTGAATCTGTATCACAACGGGATTGACTTTTATCATCGTTATAAAGAGGATATCGCCTTATTTGCAGAAATGGGATTTAAGGCGTTCCGTACATCGATTGCGTGGACGAGAATTTTTCCGAATGGCGATGAAGAGGAGCCCAATGAAGAAGGCCTCAGCTTTTATGATGATCTGTTTGATGAGCTGTTAAGGCATCATATTGAGCCTGTCGTAACCATCTCTCATTATGAAATGCCGCTCGGTTTAGTGAAAAATTATGGCGGCTGGAAGAATCGCAAAGTCATAGAGTTTTATGAACGCTATGCCAAAACGGTTTTTAAACGTTATCAACACAAAGTGAAGTATTGGATGACGTTCAATGAAATTAACGTGGTGCTCCATGCGCCGTTTACCGGAGGCGGTCTTGTTTTTGAAGAAGGAGAAAACAAATTAAACGCGATGTACCAGGCGGCACACCACCAATTTGTGGCCAGTGCTCTTGCTGTTAAAGCGGGCCACGACATCATTCCTGATTCGAAAATCGGCTGTATGATAGCGGCAACGACAACCTATCCGATGACTTCTAAGCCGGAGGATGTCTTCGCGGCAATGGAGAATGAGCGCAAAACACTTTTCTTCTCAGATGTTCAGGCAAGAGGCGCATACCCGGGATATATGAAACGCTATCTGGCAGAAAACAATATTGAAATTGAAATGGCTGAAGGCGATGAAGAGCTCATGAAAGAACATACGGTGGATTATATTGGATTCAGCTACTACATGTCGATGGCGGCGAGCACAGATCCGGAAGAGCTTGCAAAATCAGGGGGCAACCTGCTGGGCGGAGTCAAAAACCCTTACCTCAAATCATCAGAATGGGGCTGGCAAATTGATCCGAAAGGCTTGCGCATCACGCTCAACACCTTATACGATCGTTATCAGAAGCCGCTGTTCATTGTTGAAAACGGCCTTGGCGCTGTAGACAAGGTTGAAGAGGACGGCACGATTCAGGACGATTACAGAATCAACTATCTGCGTGATCATTTAATTGAAGCGCGCGAAGCCATTGCGGACGGCGTTGAATTAATCGGATACACATCATGGGGGCCAATTGACCTTGTCAGCGCATCTACTGCGGAAATGAAAAAACGCTACGGTTTCATTTATGTGGACAGGGACAATGAAGGAAATGGAACATTTAACCGCATCAAGAAAAAAAGCTTCAACTGGTATCAGCAGGTCATCGCCACAAACGGAGAGAGTCTCTGACAAATTTTTGAAAACTCATGCGCTTCAATTGACAATAACGAAATGCAGGCGGACAATAAAAGAGAAAGATGAACCACCCACAGTCCGAAAGGCGGGAAGAGCATGTTTAACAAAATGTTAGTAGCGATTGACGGATCAGACATGAGTGCAAAAGCGCTTGATGCCGCAGTGCATTTGGCAAAAGAGCAACAAGCGGAACTAAGCATTCTTCATGTGGGGAGAGAAGCCGTCGTCACGACTTCTTCTCTGACGGGAATTGTCTATGTGCCTGAACACTTTATTGATGAAATCAGGAACGAGGTTAAAAAAGAGGGCCTGAAAATCCTTGAAAATGCAAAAGAAAAAGCAGCCGAAAAAGGCGTTCAAGCTGAAACCATTTACGCGAATGGCGAGCCGGCGCATGAGATACTAAATCACGCAAAAGAGAAAGGCGTCAGCCTGATCGTAGTCGGAAGCCGGGGCATCAGCGGCTTGAAAGAAATGATGCTTGGAAGCGTCAGCCATAAAGTGTCTCAATTATCAACATGCCCGGTTTTGATTGTTCGATAGATTTGTAAAAAAAGCGCCCTTGGGCGCTTTTTTTTATTTAGATATAGAAGTGTTATAATATCTACATGTAAAAAAGAGGAATTCTATGTGTAGATTTCTGAATTCATAAAAAACAGTTTATGCTATGCAGTACTGGAGGTAGAATACGGTTGATGCAACAGGATCTTTCCATATCGTCAAAACAAAAATCAACAGCCGTAATCAAAATGGTCATCTCCATGGTGATTTTTGGTTCTATCGGCTTTTTCTCAGAGCATACCAATCTGCCGTCATTTGAATTGGTCTTTGTCCGCTGCCTTTGCGCGACGCTGTTTTTAGGCCTTTGCTGGCTGGCGTCCGGCCAGTATAAAACTGAAAAATGGAGCAAGAGAGACGTGCTGCAAACATTGGCGTGCGGTTTCTTTCTTGTATTCAACTGGGTGTTCTTATTTAAGTCTTTTGAAGAAACGTCCGTTACAATTGCCATCTCCGTTTATCACCTAGCGCCGGTGCTTGTTCTTCTTCTGGGGAGTTTCCTCTACAGAGAGAAATTAAATGTGATCTCCGTCAGCTCCATTATCATCTGCTTTCTGGGAACTGCGCTGATTTCCGGGATTAACGGCAGCACTTCATTGACACAGCTGATGGGATCAGGGATCATATGGGCAGTTCTCGCCGCACTGTTTTATGCGTTCACCACTTTATTGGGAAAAGGCATTCACAATCTCAGTCCTTACACGACCACCTTCTTGCAGACGGGTTTAGGGGTTATCATCCTGATTCCGTTTATTCACTTTGGCGCTTTTGCTGACCTATCTCAGGGAAACTGGATTATGGTGGTATCTACCGGCATCATCCATACGGGTATTGTATATTTGCTGTTTTTTGACAGTTTGCGATTTTTATCTACGAAATTTATTTCAATCATTGTATTTCTCGACCCCGCTGTCGCGATCGTACTCGATACCGTCTTCACAGGCTTCCGCCCTGACCTCTATCAAACGCTTGGCATCGTAATGATCTTTGCGGGCATGGCCTTGACGCTTGTCAGGAGGCAGGGGAAGGCGAATGTGGCAGCTGAGGGTACGGATATTGAACAAATGCAATAATGGAAAATGTAAAAAGGCCTATGCGGCCTTTTTTTGTTTTAGGTCAATTGACTCTCGCTAATCCTTAAAATAAGATAAATTTTCTAGAAAAATATTGCAATAATATTTCAGTCTAGTTAAGGTTATTGAGTAAATATTACTTTTATTACAAAAGGAGAGAGAAAATGAAAAAAAGAAAGAGGCGAAACTTTAAAAGGTTCATAGCAGCATTTTTAGTGTTGGCTTTAATAATTTCATTAGTGCCAGCCGATGTACTAGCAAAATCCACAGAAGAAGAGAATGGAAATCGTATTGCTGCCGATGATCCAGAAGAAACTCTTCAGAAAGAACAAACTGAGGAAGCCGTACCTTTTGATCCAAAAGATATAAACAAAGAGGGTGAGATCACCTCTGAAAGAACAGAAAATACAAAACTCTATTATGAAGGTGACGGTGTCTATAAACAGGAAGTATACCTTGATCCTATTCATACAAAGGAAACACCTGATGCCGACTGGGAAGACATTTCTCCTGAGTTAAAAGAGTCGACAAGCAAACAAGTCGAGACAGAGAATGCCATTTTGAATTCAGATTTTCAAAAGCAAATGAAGAACGGGCTTTATGCGACTTTTGAGCATAATGACCATAAGGTTACATATTCACTTGTAGAAGCGAAAGGCCCGAATAAAACTTCACTTACTCCGAAAGATACCTCAGCAGATTATAAGACTGACAGTAATGAGATTGTGTATCCGGATGTTTTTCCGAATATTGATCTTCAGACTTTCACATTCAATGAAAACATAAAAGAAGATTTAGTCCTTCATCAGTATGATGGATACAACACATTTACATTTCAGTTAAAAACCGATTTGCAGGCTAAAGAACAAGAGGATGGATCCATTGATTTTTCTGATGAAAAAGGCAAAGTTGTTTTTTCTGTGCCTAAACCTTTTATGACGGATTCAAAACTAGATGAGCTTTCCGGCGAGGTTGAACGTTCAGACAAAGTCAGCTATAAGCTGGAAAAGAATGAAGGAGGGTATTTGCTTCATCTTACGGCAGACCAGAGTTGGCTGAAAGACCCAGAACGCGTATATCCAGTATCTATCGACCCGTCAACTTCTTTATCTGTTTCATCGGACACGTTTGTCATGAGTGCCTACCCGACGACGAACTATTCGGCCTCCTCACAAAAATGGGATGCTAATTTAAAGGCCTATGTACTGAAAACGGGCTATTATGACAAAACAACAGGCACAAACTATGCGTTCATGAAATTTAACAACCTAAAGCCAATTCAAAATATGACTGTCACTAAAGCTACATTAAAAACATACGTAGCCCATTCCTATTATGGAACAAAGGCAACCGGTCTTTGGCTGGATACGGTCAACAGCAATTATGATAATGCAAAAGTGACATGGAACACCAAACCGGCATCTAAAAATATCGGAAAAGCCGACGTCCATAAAGGACAGTGGGCGAGTTATGATGTGACCGCTGCTGTAAAGTCATGGAACTCCGGCGGGGCCAACTATGGGTTTAAGCTTCATACAAACGGAAACGGTAAGGAATACTGGAAAAAACTAATTTCTTCAGCGAACTCCGCCAATAAACCGTATATTGAAGTGACGTATACCATACCAAAGGGAAACACCCCTACAATTAAAGCCTATCACAATGGTGATTCCACTGGTTATTTCGATATCAGTTGGAAAAAGGTTGAAGGTGCGAAAGGGTATAAGGTATGGATTTACAATGGTAAAGAATATCAAGCGATTTCTACAGGCAACGTCACGTCGTGGAGCACAAAAGGGAAAAAAATCTGGCCTACGAGCGCAGAAATTGCTTCCAAGAGATATAAACTGCATCTGGACGGCAAGGACGGAGCCGAATTGGCACTAGACCCATCCCCGGTCTATAAGAACTCCGGCGGAAGCTATGCCACAAGCAAAAACTATTGGATTGGCGTCAGTGCAATATTTGACCAAGGTGAAGGAGCGATGTCCGCACCGGCAAAACCCGTTATCCCTAATGTAGGAAAAGCACAAACACCATCAGCAAAAGGCTACAACAATGGGAATGCCACAGGGTATTTCGATCTTTCTTGGAAAGCTGTATCTGGTGCAACCGGCTATAAGGTTCAGGTGTTCAATGGGAAAGGCTTTGAGACATTTGATCTGGGAAATCAGACGTCTTGGACCACCAAAGGGAAAAAGATTTGGCCGACAAGTGCTGAAATTAAGGCTGGGAAATATGCTCTTCATCTGAAAGACGGCAATGGTGCAGAGCTGCCGATCAATCCCGGACCAACCTATAAAAACGCCGGGGGAGATGGAGCCAAAAAAAATTACTCGTTTAAAATTATCGCATACAACAAAGATGGCGAAGCCATTGCATCCCCGGCTGCTAACCCGGCACTTCCTGATATCGCTAGGCCAAAGAATTTAACTGGCTATTTGTATACAAATACAAAATCGAGTCAAACGGGTTATGTGAATTTGATATGGGAAAAGGTTCAAAATGCGAAGGGCTATAAAGTTAACATTTACAACGGTAAAGAATATCAGTCCTTTGATGTTGGTGATGCTGATCATTGGACAACCCAAAATAAAAACATCTGGCCGACTTCTGAGGAAATCAAAGCCGGAAGCTATAAGCTTCATACAGATGGAAAAGGCGGGGAATTAGCCCTCGATCCATCACCTGTCTATAACAATGCAAATGGGAATTACAAAGGGAAGAAGAATTATTCTTTCACGCTTGTCGCCTATGATGCGAATGGTGAAACGATTCCAACGGCGCCCTTTAACCCAACGTTCCATGAAGGCGCAGAATTCCTTGGGACAGAAGAATACTGGTCTATCATTGATATCCCAAGCGGCCAGTTAAATGGTGCGACAGGCAATGTCATTGTGAATGAAGAAGATTTGTCAATTGACGGACGCGGTCCAGGACTTGGCTTATCGAGAACCTACAACAGTCTTGACAGCTCTGATCATTTATTTGGGCAAGGCTGGTATGCTGATGCAGAAACATCTGTCATCTCAACGGATGGCGGGGCAATGTATATCGATGAAGACGCTACGACACATCGATTCACGAAAAAAGCCGATGGCACGTATCAGCCGCCGACCGGTGTATATCTTGAATTAACAGAAACAGCTGATCAGTTCATATTAAAAACAAAGGATCAAACCAACGCTTATTTTAATAAAAAAGGCGGCAAACTCCAAAAAGTAGTGGATGGCCACAACAATGCAACTGTCTATACTTACAATGACAAAAATCAACTGACCGCCATTACAGATGCATCAGGCCGCAAGCTTACATTTACCTATGATGAAAACGGCCATGTGACTTCCATCACCGGACTTAAGAATAAGAAAGTCACCTACTCATATGAGAATGATTTGCTGAAGAAGGTTACAGATACAGACGGGACTGTCACAAGCTATGACTATGATGGCGAAGGGCGCCTTGTCAAACAATATTCAGCCAACAGTACCGAAGCAAAGCCTGTCTTTACCGAATATCAGTATAACGGACACCGTCTCGATAAAGCGATCAACGCTAAAAAAGAAACATATGTCTACAGCTATGATGCTGATAAAAAGACGCTTCTCATGACACAGCCAAATGGCCGGAAGGTACAGTATGGCTATAATGAAGCGGGAAATCCGATTCAGGTTATTGATGATGCCGAAGGGCTAAAAATTACAACGAATACAAAATATGAAGGCAATAATGTTGTAGAAGATGTCGATCCAAACGACGTCGGCACCGGAAAAGCAACGGAAAGCTATCAATATGACAAAGATGGCAACGTTACGTCTGTTAAAGACGCATATGGAACTGAGACATACGAATACAACAAAAACAACGATGTCACAAAAATGAAGGATACCGAGGGCAATGTCACGGATATTGCTTATGACGGACTGGATGCTGTATCCGAAACTGATCAGAGCGGAAAATCATCGTCAGCAGCTGTTTATGATAAATACGGAAATCAGATTCAATCCAGCAAAGATTTATCAGCTTCAACTAATATTTTGAAAGATGGAAGCTTTGAAGCACAAAAATCCGGCTGGAATCTGACTGCTTCTAAAGACAGCGGCAAAATCTCAATTATCACCGATAAAAGCGGGGTTCTTTCCGGATCAAAGGCATTGGAAGTCTTGAGCCAATCAACGTCTGCCGGAACAGATCATGGGTATTCGTCAGCAACACAAACAGTTGAGCTGGAGCCGAATACAACCTATACATTAAGCGGGAAAATCAAAACAGATCTAGCGAAATCAAGAGCCTACTTTAACATTGATTTGCGAGACAAAGATCAAAAACGAATACAGTGGATTCACAATGAATACAGTGCATTAGCCGGAAAAAATGACTGGACAAAACGGCAAATCACTTTTACGACTCCAGCGAATGCAGGAAAAGCTGTTGTGTATATGGAAGTCGATCATAAAGATAAAGATGGTAAAGGAAAAGCATGGTTCGATGAAGTCCAGCTGGAAAAAGGCGAAGTATCATCGAGCTATAACCCAGTTCAAAACAGCAGCTTCACATCAGCAACGGAAAACTGGAATGTAAGCGGGGCATCCGTTGATTCTGAAGAAGGCTTTAATGATGAAGTATCATTAAAAGTTGCCCGGACCAGTGCGTCCCAAGCTGGATCAGTAACAAAACAAACCGTTGTCTTAGGGCAAAGCGCAAATGACAAACCGGTTTATCTCACACTGACAGGCATGTCGAAAGCAAGCAGTGTCAAGTTCACAGATGAAAAAGACTATTCTCTGCAGGCTAATGTCACTTACGCGGACGGCAGCACAGGCGTATACAATGCGAAATTCCCTTCTGGAACACAGGAATGGAACCGCGCAGCTGTGGTTATACCAAAAACAAAGCCGATCAATAAAGTCGATATCAGCATACTGTTCCAAAAGAGTGCAACAGGAACCGCGTGGTTTGATGATATCCGTTTGATTGAAGGAAGCCTTCTAACAAAAAGCACGTATGACAGTAATGGTAACTATGTGACTAAGGAAGAAGATGAACTAGGATACTCTACTTCAACTGATTACGATGAAACTGGTAAGAAAACGTCTGAAACGGATGCAAAAGGTGAAAAAACAACCTATACGTATGATCAGGCAGACCAACTGACAAACATGACGCTCTCCAACGGTACGTCTATCCTTCACAGCTATGATAAGGAAGGCAATGAGATAAGCAAAACCATCCGGGCGGGGGCAGATCAAACCTATAAATACGAATATGATGTGATGGGCAAGCTTGTCAAAACAACTGACCCTCTCGGCAATGTGTTAGCAAGCGAATATGATGCCAACAGCAACCTGACCAAAACCATTTCACCGAATGGCAACGAAGTATCTCTTTCTTATGATGGAACAGACCGGGTGAAATCAAAGTCGTATAACGGTACAGAAAAGTACAATTTCACGTATGACAAAAATGGAAATGAAACGTCGGTCGTTAATAAAGAGCAGAACACCACAAAGAAACGGACATTTGACAACAAAAACCGTTTAACCGAATTGACTGACCGCGGCGGCAGCCAAACTTGGACATACCCTAGTGACTCCGATAAGCTGAAAACCTTCTCGTGGACTCATGGGGACCAAAAAGGAACGAATCAATTTACGTATAACAAGCTGGACCAAATGATTGAGATGAAAGACAGTACATCTTCATATTCATTTGATTATGATGAAAATGGAAACGTCCAAACCTTTATTACGGGCAACGGCGGCGGAACAAGTTTTTCATATGACGAAAGAAACCTTGTAAGCTCGCTGCATATCGGTGACAAAAACGGCGGAAGCATTCTGACGGAAAGCTATGAATATGATGCCAACGGCAATCGCACAACGATAAACAGCTCAGCAAGCGGCAAGGTGCAATATGAGTATGGGAAGCTGAATCAGCTTGTCAAAGAAACCCATGAAGACGGTACTGTTATTGAATACACATATGATGGATTCGGAAACCGGAAAACCGTTACAACTATAAAAGACGGCTCAAGCAAAACGGTGAACGCTTCCTTCAACATCATGAACCAGCTGACAAAAGTCAATGATGAAAGCATCTCTTACGATAAAAACGGCAACCGCACATCCGACGGCAAATTCACATATACGTGGGATGCAGAAGATAACCTGACCGCCGTTACCAAAAAAGGCGAAGACAAGCCATTCGCAACATATAAGTATGACGAAAAAGGAAACAGAATCCAAAAAACCGTCAACGGAAAAGTCACGAACTACTTCTACGACGGAGACAGCTTGAACGTCTTGTATGAAACAGACGCGGACAACAACGTCACAAAATCATACACGTACGGAGACAGCGGCCAGCTGTTATCCTACACAGAAAATGGTAAGAAATATTTCTATCACTACAACGCTCACGGCGACATCATCGCGATCTCAGACAGCACTGGAAAAACCGTTGCCAAGTATCAATACGACGCATGGGGAAATCCAACAAAAACCGAAGCAAGCGACGAAGTAAAAGACAACCGCTACCGCTACGCAGGCTACCAATACGATGAAGAAACCGGCCTGTACTACCTCATGGCCCGCTACTACGAGCCAAGAAACGGCGTGTTCCTATCACTCGACCCAGACCCGGGCAGCGACGGAGATTCATTGGATCAGAATGGGTATGCTTATGGAAATAATAACCCAGTGATGAATGTTGATCCGGACGGGCATTGGGTATGGCTTGTGGTAAATGCCGGATTTGCAGCCTATGATGGATATAAGGCATATAAATCAGGTAAAGGATGGAAAGGTGCTGCTTGGGCAGCTGCTTCTAATTTTGGTCCTGGGAAGATATTTAAGGGTGCTAGTCGCGCCTATAAGTTTACGAAGAAGGCAGTTAAAATCACAGGTCATACAAGACATGGACTTAATCAATCTATAGGAAGAAATGGAGGCCGTGGAGTCAATTTAAGGGCCAAACTGAATGCTGTGCGAAGCCCTAAAAAAGTAATAAAACAACCTAATGGGGCAACGAAATATGTTGGAAAAAAAGCTACAGTTGTTTTAAATAAAAGGGGTAAAGTAATCACAGCTTATGGAAGTTCAAGAGCTAAGGGTTCTAAACACGTATTCCATACACACGGAAAAGGAAATAAATCTAAGAGAAGGCGTTAATAAGGTTAAGCGAGGGGGGGATGACAACTACCCTCACTTAAACTTTAAATGAGGAGGAAATATGGCCAAAATAAAAGATGATTGTATAGAACTTGAATTAACACCGAGAAGGTATCAAGAGTTGGACGATGATCCATTTATTTTATCTGTATTTGAATTGTTGGAAAATAAGAAAGCCGTCGTTCGCGATTTTTCTGCTGTTTTATTAGAAAGTGAATATAAGGTGTTGATATCTGGGATCGAAACTATGATAAAAGGAAATCAAGACAGTATCAGTTTAGAGACTATTGAACCATTCTTATTTCTTAGTATTGATCAAGAAAACGGAAATTACAGAATTAAGATTAAAATTATATTTGATGATTATAAAGAAAGTAAGTCGAACTCCAACTTGTTCGAAATTAATTGTAATGAAGAAAAGCTAGAGTCTTTTGTGACCGCTTTAAAATTAAATCTTGAAAATACAAAAAATCCTTCTAAACTTCCTTAATTATAAATAATTTCTGCATTGGATAAAAATGGGGCATTTATTGATGGAACATTAAATAAGAGATGTTACCATCCTCTCTTATTTGTATGACAAAAGAATCTAAAAATATAGAATTGATTGGGATGAAGAGGATTTGCCAAAAAGGTTCCCAGCGTTTTGTGAAAAGCCCACTGGGTGAGTTTTAAGCAGTTGAAGATAAAGCTTGTATCAGCGATACAAGCTTTTTTAGAACAAATCTAAACATGAACGACAACGAAAACAAGAGAATGATGAATCGATTTAAAAGAACTTGAGAAATTGACAGCGGAGGGAATGCGGCTCATGCAAAAAAGATTGATCGAAAAACTCGCCGAGAATAAAAGACGTTTATTGATGAGCGAAATCAAAGAAAAACTAGTCCCTTGTGCAGAAAGAGGCTTCACTTATCGTTTTGCTGATCTGGCGCAAAGCAGGCAATTGCTTGAGCTGGTTTTATCAAATTCAATACCAGCCAACACCCGTGAGGTTGATGCCCTCGAAAAAACGGAAGCGAAACAGCTGATCTGGAAAATATCTCAGTCATATGTTGCTTACGATGACCGGGACGTTCTGCTGTTTCATCAATACAGCAGCGAAATTGGTGCGTTAGTTTGTTCTTTTGGAAAATGTCTCGAGCACCTTGACTGTTTATTGGAGTGTATTGAGTTCGATGAAGGGATTCTCAATCATAGTTTTATTTTGGTTGAGCCTAAGTGCCAGTTTGGTTTATGTATATTGCACACGGAATACGGATGTGAGCTTGTTTATTGGTAGATTGGAAACCTTTTGGAACATATCTTTTACGGAAAAAGCTTCAATATCTAAATATCAGTACGGTGCTTTGCATACTAATAACAAATCATTTAGTACTTGAATACGTGGTGATCAAATTGAGCGAGACAAATCTAATAGAATGCATAAATAAAATCAAAAGTGTCTTAAATGGACAAACAATAAGAGAAGAAGTGTCAGATTGGGCTGGAACTTATGTTCATGCGGATGACCCCGAAGTAGAAGATGATAGAGTCTGGAGTCTGTTAATCCTTCTAAGCGGGATTGATTTGAAAGATTCTCCTGAAACTTATTTGCATTCAACAGATGATTTAAATGATTGGATCAAACAATATACGGAGTAATTTGTTTTCTGCTTGGTGGCAAGGCGTTATTGATTAAAAAGAAGCAGGGGATGACAATGTATCAAACGATTAATGAATGGGTTGATTATATAGATGAGGGGTGCAGTGTCCTTCATTTAGATTTTAATGTGTTTAAAAAAGAACTCTCACTTGATATTAAGGTTTTTGAAGATGAGGGTGAATATACGCATAAAATTTCATTTCAAAATGTGGCATCCGCTTATTATAGTGCAGATGTTGGCGACATGAGATTGGAAAAAATAGATCCGGAAGAATACAATTGGCAAGTATTTGAGATGAGTTATCATCCAGAAGGAATCGGGAATCTATCAAATTCTTTAATTCCGGAGTATCAATCAAATGCTAACTTTCTCATTGACATGAACAGAATGCTGATTGCTATTGAAGCTGAAACCGTTCGCTTTGATGATCAATCGTTTTATGCATACCAATTAAACACTAAATGATTTAAGACTGAATTGGAAAGTAGCTTTATATCAAAACGATTAATGAAACTAGGCTGTCCGTTACTAATAGCTAATAAATGCTTAATTATCACTTCATTTCTAAACTGGGAGCATAACAAATGAAAAAATTAAAAATGAATAAAATTATCAACATGGACACCCAAGATTGTTTTTTCCATGCTGATCCACTGGGGCGTGTCTACATTGGAAAAGGTGTGAAAGGTGATGTGACCATCTCAATCTATGATCCTTCCGGTGATATTCGGGTTTTTAAAGTGAAAGAGCAGATTTCATACAGTGATATCCTGCTCTTTCAACAATGTGCAGATGGCTATATCTTCGTTTATTACGAATCGTACGAGCCGAAGGTAAAGGTTTTTTCAGAAGAGGGAAGGGTGAAAAGTGCTTTTCACTTGCCTTCAGGGGTTTCCTGCTGTCTTTTGGATGAGAAACAAAACCTTTGGGTCGGTTTAAATGATGAAGGCATTTATGATGATGAAAATCCCAACGGCCATAGTGTGTGGTGTTTTACGTTAGATGGTCAGCAGAAGGAAATACACATTGATAGAAAGCTCGAAGAAATGGATGCGCCGGCTGTAGATGATTGTTATGGACTTGCAGAAAAAAACGGCTTGATTTATATGCTGTATTACGGAGATGCAGTCATTGCCGCGTTTGACGACACGGTCGTGAGACGGGTATGGATTCTGTCGGATAAAGAGCCGAACTCAGAAGCATTTTATCAGCTTGCGATATCTGAAGAAGGTTTTTTGGTTGGGACGTTCAATTGTTACAGTGAAGAGCTTGAGTCGTCTCTTTATTTGATTTCTGCCGATGTGAGTCAAGAGATGGAAGAGATAACATGCTGTGACTCGAACGGTGAAGCCCTAGACGTTCAACAGCTGAAACTGACAAGTAACGCTGTTTACGCAGTGGCCTCATCTGGTGTTTATAAGCAGGATGTCCAATAAGGTGTAGGGATGAGATTATGATGAATTGGCGCGCTTTAAGTCAGACAAAACAAGACCGCATCTGGTCAGAAGTGAACAAGATCATAAAATGGAAACCCGGAAGCAGATGTCATCACATCATCCCGTCTGATCCATATCAAGTGTTTGATATTTCTAGCGGGATGAGCGGTAAAGCCAGTAATGATGATGTGGTCAGAGTGCTGAATGATTTAGAGACTTCGATTTTAAAAGCATTTCAATCATGTACTGGAAAACACGATGTGATGTACGCATTAGACTGGCAGCATGTCGGATATATCTTTAGCCCTCATCAGACAATGCCTCAGGATGAATTTGGCGAATGGCCTGTTCCCGTATTTCCAAATGGAGACTATTATTTCTTTTTTCATCAGGACTTCTCTTGGGGACTTTTGGGAGACCCGTGGAAATTGACAATCACTGTGTTTGGTGAAGAGCTGTTGGAGGCGATAGATAATGATCCGCCTATCCTGTTTCAAAATAGATGAGTGTTCTGAAAAACGGAGGTGAAACATGGGCTTTTGGGAAGAGAAATATAAAAATAAAAAGATATTCGTAAGTGATGATGGTTTGGATATTTGTCACGACGCCATCGAAGATTTTCACGCTGTGTTCCTTGAACAATTGGATCGTAAGCCTACTCTAAATGAATTTGTTTATACCCTCTTTCAGGTATTAAACTCAGACGGCGATTCGCTTTTTAAAGAATTAGAAGGAAAACAAGTCACTGACATCAACCTAAAGATGAAAAAAAGAACTACTTTAAGTGAAGTTAGGCCTGGTGTTGTCATTGAAATCCCTTTACGGAAAATCAATCAGTTCACATATGCATTAGTGGTAAAAGGAGATTTAGCAACAGATAAAAATGATGATCTTCTCATTCAGTATTTTGATATTTTTACAGATCAACGCTTGAGTAAAAAAGACATTTCTCTCATGATGGCAGAAAAGCAAAGAACCCTTTTTATTGCGAATACAGGATATACAGGCTTTCTTCAGGGGAATTGGAAGGTTGTTTCCAAGGTGCCGATAGATTTGATGAAAAAATTTGATCATTCTACTATAACATTTGTCATGTATGAAGATGGAAAATACCTCATTAGCCAAGACGATTCATTAGCGGCAGAGAGTGATTTAATAGAGGTTGATGAAAAACGGGGGAAGACCTTTAGCAACCCGATTGGGCTATTTGGTCACCTTAGTATTGAGGATATTCTTTATCAATATTTCAAGGGAACCTCGATGGAGGAATTGATTAAGTATGAGTTGTAAGAAGTTATGGTGGAGATCATATGAGCAGATTTTGTCTGGAATATACTGATTCTACTCTTTTTCATTTAAGTGATTTTTTTACCCAATTCCCCCTCCATATCACTGAGTATAATTGGGTTATTGGCGATATTTTGAATATGATGGATGTATCCGAGGATAAGGATCATTGGAACGATATCATTGGCGAGCGTGAAGATTATCTTTTTATCACAGGTGAGGAATTTCATCGTATATTAAATGAATATGAGATTTATGTGATATTTTCTATTTTAACTGCTGTGCCTAAAGAGACGATACTGTATGATATAACACAAGTTCCGTTTGTTGATGGGAATGCTGACTTTTATGAAGATGATTATATCTCCCCTGTGAAAGAATGTATTTTCGAAGTCGGTTTCTTTGATTCAACAGATATTATATTTACAGTGACCGATGAAAACATAGAAAGAATGTTGAAGGAGGCTTTTCCTGATTTGAAGCCTTACTGTGAGTATGAAGCATAGGGAAGCCATCAACGGAGGAATCGAAATTGGCAGATGAGTCGAGTATTTCAGGAGCTACTCCTATTTTGTTTCAACATATCAAGAAATGGCGTTTTTATCGGGAAACAGATCACGTTCTTGGTATCATTTATACGATTCAGTTAGCAGCTGTTTATCATTCACGTACGATTGTTGTCATATTCAAAGACGTTTCAGCCGTTACGATACGAGATATGGAGACCCTATCGGACCTGTCTGATGGGCTCCTCCATATTGAAATGCAGCCGCAAGGGATGTACCTTGTGGAAGAATGGGAGGAGCAAACGTTCCGCTTTTATTGCCGGCAATATGAGGTGAGGGAAGTTGAATAGGGTGAGGAGAGGATCAACGTGCTTCAAAAGCTGAGAAAAAGACAGCGAGAGCTTGAAGAAACGCCGTATCCTAGTGAATTGTACGGCTTTGAAGCGGAAATCTATGAGTTTTTTATGCTAGTTGATGGCAGTTTGGATTATGTACTGGCGAATAAAAGGATGTCCGGGCATCAGCGGCGTTCGTTGGAGAAAAGCTTTTTTGAGCTGTATCCTGACATACTTCCGGATATGATCAAAAACGAGAAGGATCTGTATCATCACATTCTCTTGTATGAACAAGTCAGACAAGAGATTTGCGTTGCGCTATCCAACTGATAAGGGGAAGATTTTATGGAAATAACCTCTATAAGCAGTATTGGCAATTTGGACATGATCGAGCTTAAGCCTGACCAAACCGTTATGTCATGCGAACTTGAAGATGCAGAGTCGTTTTATCGTTTTTGGGCAGGGCTTGCCTACGATCGAATCATGATACAGGTAATAACGACTGGTTCATTTATAGAAGACCTGTCAGAGTTTTTCAAAGGCTATGCTTACAAAGTGACGAAGCTGGCGAAAAGGCAATTCCATTTCCAATCCATATTACAGGAAGCAGACCGGGATATTGCAGATTTTCTCTTTCTGCTAGCTTCCTTCAATGACGATGTTTTTCTGATCACTGATCCTCAACCGGATAAAAGCTATTTTTCCGATGGGAAGCTCCAATGCCTAACAGACTCAGGCGAACGGATCATGTGGTTTGAATATGATACTGTTGACATTTATATGGTTAGCGATCACTCATAAAAATAGAGGGAATTCATTTGAATATCACACAATACGAGAAATTGAAAAAGCATCTTTCTGATGCGGATACAGGTCCATTTACATTAAACGAGTTTTCTTTCTATATGAAAGAAGATGATCGTTATATTCAAATTCCTGTGTTTGAATTAAAACTATCAGCTCAAACCTGTGACATTCATTTGCGGTTTGAAGACATTAGTGCATCAAAGCTGGATGACCTTGAATCCATCGATGCGGTTGAGTTGGAGATTGAACCGACTGACGATCAATGGGAAAGACTCCGTTATTATGTGTATGATCAAGAAGATCAGATGAGTTTCTATTGCGGAGGTTGGGATGTGATCAAGTGTGACAAGAAGTCACACTGATTTTCCCCTTTTTTGCTTGAGACCCCCCTTTTTAAATATGGCACATCAATTTTATTTTTCAACGCCATTTTTTTCTGCATTCAGTCATCATAAAGAAACAATCACCGAGTATGCATTAATGTATTCGTTTTCATAGAGGGGGAGTCTTGATGAAAAAATGGATGGCAGCGGTTTTTGTGATGATGCTGATGCTGTGTTTTGGCGGGAATGAGAGGGTGAAGGCAGCGGAGCCGAAGGTGTATCAGTTTGACTTTGGAAGCGGTTCAGTGGAGCCTGATTACATTGGTGTCAGGGCGTCTGATCGGTATGATCGGTCAAAGGGCTACGGTTTTCAAACACCGGAGAATATGAAGGATGTGGCGGCATCCGGGACTGGTGTGAAGAGGGATGCGGTTCAGTTTTTAGCGTATGGGACGAAAAGCAATAACACGTTTAATGTGGATCTCCCGAATGGGCTTTATGAGGTGAAGGTGACGCTTGGCAATACGGCAAGGGCCAGTGTGGCGGCGGAGGGCGTGTTTCAGGTCATTAATATGACAGGGGATGGCGCGGAGGATACGTTCCAAATACCTGTCACCGACGGGCAGCTGAATCTGCTGGTGACAGAGGGAAAAGCTGGCACTGCTTTTACGCTCAGCGCCTTGAAAATCAAGAAATTGTCTGATCAGCCGGTGACGAACCGAACCATTTATGTCGGCGGCGACTCGACGGTGTGCAATTATTATCCGCTCAACAGCAGCAAGCAGGCGGGCTGGGGGCAGATGCTGCCTCACTATATCGATAAACACACCTTTCAAGTGAGAAACATGGCGTCCGGCGGGCAGATCGCGAGAGGGTTCAGAAATGATGGACAGCTTGAGGCGATCCTGAAGTATATCAAGCCGGGGGATTATTTTATATTGCAGCTTGGCATTAATGACACAAATCCGAAGCATAATGAATCTGAAGCAGAATTTAAAGAGATGATGCGTGATATGATTCGTCAGGTGAAAGCGAAAGGAGCGGACGTCATCCTATCAACGCCTCAGGGCCGGGCGACCGATTTTACTTCTGAAGGCATCCATTCGTCTGTAAACAGATGGTACAGGGCCTCTATTTTAGCTTTGGCCGAAGAGGAAAAAACACATCTCATTGACTTAAATGTCCTCAGCTCGGCATACTTTACATCGATCGGTCCGGAAAGAACACTCGGGCTTTATATGGATGGAGACACGCTGCACCCGAACCGCGCTGGGGCCGACGCACTGGCACGATTGGCTGTTCAGGAGCTAAAACGCCAGGGAATCGATGGCTTTTAATACATCATTTTTCGACAAAACACATATGCCTTCGTCAATTAGAGTATAATGAGAACATCTGCAAGAGACAGGAGTTTATACATGAGTCATTTTAAAAACTATCAAATCAGTCATGACATTTTACGAGCATTGGAAGGACTGGGATATACAGAACCGACCAAGGTGCAGCAGAGCGTGATCCCCGCTGCTCTTGAACGAAAGGATCTTGTCGTCAAATCACAGACGGGAAGCGGGAAAACAGCTTCGTTCGGGATTCCTCTCTGTGAGCTGGCGGATTGGGATGAAAACAGGCCGCAGGCGCTTATTTTAACTCCAACCCGTGAGCTTGCGGTGCAAGTAAAGGAAGATATCACGAACATCGGACGATTTAAACGGATCAAAGCGACAGCCGTATTTGGAAAATCCTCCTTTGATAAACAAAAAGCTGAGCTTAAGCAAAAAAGCCACATTGTTGTCGGCACGCCTGGACGTGTTCTGGATCATATCGAAAAAGGCACGCTGCCGTTGGACCGTCTCTCTTATTTGGTCATTGATGAAGCGGATGAGATGCTGAATATGGGCTTCATTGAGCAGGTGGAGGCGATTATCAAGCATCTTCCGACTGAGCGCACGACGATGCTGTTTTCGGCGACGCTTCCGCAGGATATCGAGAAGCTGAGCCGTCAATATATGCAGAACTCCGAGCATATCGAAATCAAAGCGGCCGGGCTTACCACAAGAAATATTCAACATGCGGTGATTCAAGTAAGAGAAGAGAATAAGTTTTCATTGCTGAAAGATGTGCTGATGACGGAGAATCCCGACAGCTGCATCATTTTCTGCCGAACGAAGGAGCACGTCAATCAGCTGACCGATGAATTGGATGACTTAGGATATCCATGCGATAATATTCACGGCGGAATGATTCAGGAAGACCGATTCGACGTCATGAATGAATTTAAACGTGGCGAGTACCGTTACTTAGTCGCGACGGATGTCGCCGCGCGCGGGATTGATATTGAAAATATCTCCCTTGTCATCAACTATGATCTGCCGCTTGAAAAGGAAAGCTATGTCCACCGCACGGGCCGAACGGGACGCGCAGGGAACAAAGGAAAGGCCATTTCGTTTGTCACGGCCTTTGAAAAACGGTTTTTAGCCGACATTGAAGAATATATCGGATTTGAGATTCAAAAAATAGAAGCCCCTTCTCAAGAGGAAGTGGCAAGGAAGAAACCAGAATTTCTAGCTAAAATGAATGACCGTCCGGAAAGCAAAAAGGACAAAAGCGAAGAGCTGAATAAAGACATTATGAAGCTGTATTTTAACGGCGGAAAGAAAAAGAAAATCAGAGCCGTTGATTTTGTAGGAACGATTGCCAAAATTGACGGTGTGTCAGCTGACGACATCGGCATCATCACGATCATGGATAACGCCTCATACGTTGAGATTTTAAATGGTAAAGGCCCTCATGTTCTCAAAGTGATGAAGAACACAACCGTCAAAGGGAAAAAGCTGAAGGTGAATAAAGCGAATAAATGATGAATGACCTGCTCCCAGTTAAAGGGGCAGGTCATTTTGCTGCTGGCTGACATCTGTGCTGGTTTCCTCCGGAACAAAGGCAAGAATCACAATGCCAATTACAAACAGAATGATCAGACTGAACACCGCAGTCGAGGATTTCCCGGTCAGCTGGGCGGTCACGGCAATGAGCAGCGGCCCCATAATTGAGGCGAATTTTCCGAAAATGTTGTAAAAACCGAAGAATTCATTAGCGTGGCGCTTTGGCACAAGCTTGGCGAAATAGGAACGGCTTAGGGCTTGAATACCGCCTTGCGAGGTGGCGACAAGCATAGCCAGTATCCAGAAATCAAGCGTTGTCTCCATAAAATAGGCATACACGCAGACGATCATATAAATGACGATCCCGACGTACAGCATTGTCTTCCCCGTGAAGCGTTCTGCCAGTTTTCCGTATACAATCGAAAACGGCGCGGCGACTACCTGGGTGACAAATAGGATGATCAGAAGGCTTGAGGAGCCGATCCCTAAATCTGATCCATAGGATGTCGACATCGTAATAATCGTGCCGACTCCGTCGATATAAAAGAAATAAGCGAGCAAGAAGAGGAAAAGTGCCCGGTATTGCCTGATCCGTTTCATCGTCTGGCCGAGCCGCTTAAAGCTGTTGATGACAATATGAGGTTCTCTTTTGATGTAATAGCGTTGATGGACATGTTTAATCATTGGGATGGTGAACAGCCCCCACCAGGCAGCCGTTATGAAAAAGGACAGCTGGCTTGCGGCCGATACAGACACTGGAATAGTCTCTGCTTGTGCGAGCAGGATGACAGCAATACTGATGATAAATGGAATCGTGCTTCCAATGTATCCTAAGCCAAAACCCCGTGCCGAGACGAGATTCATCCGCTTCTCAGTCGTGACGTCAACGAGAAAGGCATCATAAAACACATTGGCGCCGGAAAAACCGATAGCCGATATCGTATAAAACAGCAACAATAGCAGCCAATGTTCACTAGGGATAAAGGCGAGCATCGCGGTGCTGGCGACACCGGCTGACACAAAGAAACCGAAGAACTTTTTCTTGCACCCTTCATAGTCGGCGATTGTGCCTAAAATAGGACCGAGCATCGCAAGAATAAACGTTGAAATCGCAATGGTATAGCCCAGATAGGCAGTCGATTGAGCGGCGCTGACACCGCTTTCCGCAGCTGCTGATTTATAAAATAACGGAAATACCGCGGTGGTCACGACAATTGAGTAAGCAGAATTTGCCCAGTCATATAATACCCAGCTGTTTTCTTGTTTCGTAAATCGTTTCATCATCAGAGCCCCTCTCCGGTAACGATACTTCTATTGTACGAGAAATGGGCCTGAAAAGAATGGAATGCACGTCAATTTTTACAAAATATTTATGTTTTTTCGCTTCAAATCATACTTTTGATTTATTGCTGGGGTTAGGTGCATCTGGTACCATTTAACTATATTTTATGGTATTTTCCAGAAGGGATTCAGCAGAGAGGAGACAGAGCATGAGGCAAATAGGCTTGTGTATAAGCCTGCTGGTCACAGTTCTTGTGATGAGCGCATGCGAAAGTGAAGGTGAGGCTCAGATGTTCGCAGACTGTGATCAAAAGACAGTAAAACAAACCGCAGCCAAACCGATGAACAGTAAGAAAAAGCAGGATTTCCAAGCCCTCGCAAGCGACAGGCAGCTGGCCATTGTGTTCAGTTCCATGATACAAGTGAGCGAAGCATTTGATTATGGGATCGGCAATCCAGAATACTTCGTGAGAAGCAGCATGACTGAAGAAGAAGCAGACATTGCGAAGGAGAATCTCGAATCGATTAAGCTTGAGAACAAATCACTCAAAAATCAAAACAGCGAGGCGGTCGCCTTGCTACAAAAAACGCGTAATCAAGACATGAGCCGCATCGAAATTCAGCAGCTGACAGAAAATAGAGCTGCTTTTTTTGAGACCGCAGACAGTATGATCAAACTCATCGGCCAAGTCACACCGAAAAACGCGAAGAAGACAAGACAGCAGCTGGATCAGCTGAAAAAACAATATACACAATACAGCGCCGAAAGCATCAAAATCATGAACAGCATTGTCAAAAAGCAGAAAGCTGACAAGGCAACATTTGAACGCCATCTGGAGGCGCTGCTTCAAAAACAGCCCGGGCAGCAGGTACGGAGTGAATTGTACTGACCAGCTTCCGTCTTTCCCTGATGATATTGACCTAGTACAAAAAGAATGTACAATCAAGATATAGTCTGTTCTTAGTAGATTTGGAGGGACATGCCATGAAAATTGCGAAGGTGATCAACAATAATGTGATCAGCGTGGTCAATGAACAGGGGAAAGAATTGGTCGTCATGGGCAGGGGGCTCGCGTTTCAGAAAAAGTCCGGCGATGATGTCGATGAAGCCCGCATTGAGAAAGTGTTCACGCTCGATAACAAGGATGTATCAGAAAAGTTCAAAACCCTTTTGTATGATATACCGATCGAGTGTATGGAAGTATCCGAAGAGATTATCAGCTACGCAAAATTACAGCTCGGCAAAAAGCTCAACGACAGCATCTATGTGTCGCTGACCGACCATATTAACTTTGCCATCCAGCGCAACCAGAAAGGGCTTGATATCAAAAACGCCTTGCTGTGGGAAACAAAACGGCTGTACAAAGACGAATTTGCGATCGGCAAAGAAGCGTTAATCATGGTAAAAAATAAGACTGGTGTGTCTCTGCCAGAGGATGAAGCTGGCTTTATTGCTCTGCATATTGTAAATGCCGAGCTGAATGAAGAGATGCCCAATATTATCAACATTACAAAAGTCATGCAAGAGATTTTGAGTATTGTAAAATACCATTTTAAGATTGAATTCAACGAAGAATCGCTTCACTATTATCGGTTCGTCACCCACTTAAAGTTTTTCGCGCAACGTCTTTTTAACGGCACTCACATGGAAAGCCAGGACGATTTTTTGCTGGATACAGTGAAAGAAAAGTATCATCGCGCGTATGAATGCACGAAGAAAATCCAAACCTACATTGAGCGGGAGTATGAGCACAAGCTCACAAGTGACGAGCTGCTGTATTTAACCATTCACATAGAAAGGGTAGTTAAACAAGCATAATGAGAGCGCTGACATTTTTATTTTCGTGTGTTCGTTTTTTTCTTACATTTCCATATGATGATGGTAGGATTGTTACTGATAAAGCAGGCAAAACCTAAATTACAATGAGTGCGGATCATCTCTGTCTGTGCTGATGGTAATTTAGGTTTTTATTTTTTTCAGGGGGAGGGTGATGATAGTTACAGGATTCAAGTAAGTAAGGTTCGGTATTATCATTATTTTGGCCGATGTTCCCTTTTAAAAGAATCATGTAAGATCAACATAGAAAACGCTTTCAACGAAAGGGGAATGCCAATATGCCTTATCTGAAACGAGTGTTGCTGCTTCTTGTCACTGGATTGTTTATGAGTTTGTTTGCAGTCACTTCTACTGCCTCGGCTCAAACAGGTGGATCGTTTTTTGATCCTTTTAACGGCTATAACTCCGGTTTTTGGCAAAAAGCAGATGGTTATTCGAATGGAAATATGTTCAACTGCACGTGGCGGGCTAATAACGTATCAATGACGTCATTGGGTGAAATGCGTTTAGCGCTAACAAGCCCAGCTTATAACAAGTTTGACTGCGGGGAAAACCGTTCTGTTCAAACATATGGCTATGGACTTTATGAAGTCAGAATGAAACCAGCTAAAAACACAGGGATCGTTTCATCGTTCTTCACTTACACAGGTCCAACAGATGGAACTCCTTGGGATGAGATTGATATCGAATTTTTAGGAAAAGACACAACAAAGGTTCAATTTAACTATTATACAAATGGTGCAGGAAACCATGAGAAGATTGTTGATCTCGGGTTTGATGCAGCCAATGCCTATCATACGTATGCATTCGATTGGCAGCCAAACTCTATTAAATGGTATGTCGACGGGCAATTAAAACATACTGCAACAAACCAAATTCCGACAACACCTGGAAAGATCATGATGAACTTGTGGAATGGCACGGGTGTCGATGAATGGCTTGGCTCCTACAATGGTGTAAATCCGCTATACGCTCATTATGACTGGGTGCGCTATACAAAAAAATAATGCCAAATGTGAAAGAGCCTGCTGCAATATAGCAGGCTCTTATGATTGTAATGAGGAGTTGTTGGCATGAATCTTCTATTCACTCATAATATCCTATTTGATCTTCTCCCCTCTGTAAATCACGTACTCACTCAATGCTACGATCAAGCTCATACATTTAGAAAGAAATAATCCCAATCAAAAGTGCCGCAATCGTCATCACAATCGTTGTTCCTACGGCCCATTTAATAGTGAATTTTTGATGGTCGCCAAAGCTGACGCCTGCCATTCCTACCAATAGATAGGTGGAAGGCACAAGCGGGCTGAGCAGATGCACAGGCTGCCCCAGCAAGGAGGCCCTTCCGATTTCAGCGGCGTCTATTCCGTAAGCGGAAGCGGCTTCGGCGATGATGGGAAGGACACCGAAGTAAAAGGCGTCATTCGACATGAAAAAGGTGAAGGGCATGCTGACGATCGCAGTGATCAACGGCAGGTGCGGGCCCATGGCATCAGGGATAAGTGAAACGAGAGAATGCGCCATGGCATCCACCATTTTTGTGCCGGAGAGAATGCCTGTGAATATGCCCGCAGCAAACACCATTGAGACAACGTTTAACGCATTACCCGCATGCGCCGAGATTCGTTTCTGCTGTTCTTTGACATTTGGATAGTTGACCATCAAGGCGACGGCGAACGCAGTCATAAAAAGAACAGGGAGCGGCAGCAGGCTGGTGATCAGTGCGGCCATCAGGACGACAGTCAGCAGCAGGTTAAACCATTGAAGAGCGGGACGCTTGAGCGGTGCGGCCTCCGGATCGGAAGACGGTGCGTGATCAATCGAAATGACGCCGAGCCGCTTCCGCTCTTTCTTTCCGAGGATATAAGCAACGGCGATCACCCAGAGAATGCCGGCGATCATAGCGGGAATCAGCGGCGTGAAGACCTCTGACGTGTCCAATTTTAAGGAGGCCAAAACCCTCGCAGTCGGCCCGCCCCACGGGATAATATTCATAACCCCCGAACCGAGCATTGCTATTCCCGCTAACACCAAACGGTTCATGCCGAGCCGTTTGTAAAGAGGCAGCATCGCAGCAATGGTAATCATATAGGTTGTTGTCCCATCTCCGTCCAGCGAAATGGTCATGGTCAGAACCGCTGTGCCTACGGCGATTTTTAACGGATCTCCTTTGACAAACGATAAGATTTTGGCAATGAGAGGATCAAACAGACCTGAGTCAATCATAATGCCGAAATACAGGATGGCGAATAACAGCATGATACCGGTAGGGGCGAGGTCTGTAACGCCCTGAATCATCATCTCGCCGAGATCTTTGCCAAATCCGCTGATCAGGGCGAACACAATAGGAACGACAATCAAAGCAATAAGAGCGGAAAGCCGGTTAGACATAATAAGGTACATAAAGACAATCATCATCACAAAACCGAGTATGGCAAGCATGATATGACCTCCCCTATTCAACAGCTATTTTGGTAAGCGCTTCCATCCTTTCTTTCTGTGAAGAAGGCTTATTTCAAATGTGTATGACCGCATATTTATATGTAGACCAAAAATCCTAATGAGAGGATTAGCAGTTTATATGAAGAACGCCACGGGTAAATATGCTGTAGAATGTTTCGTTTTAAAAAGGGGGAAGAGACATGAGTGATGACCAAAACAAACGTGTAAATGAACACTCAAAGGACGAGCAGCTTGAGCAGTACAGGGCCGATAACAGCGGGAAGAAAATGACGACAAACCAAGGCTTGCGGGTGTCAGAGGATGAGCATTCGTTAAAAGCCGGGGTTCGCGGCCCGACGCTGATGGAGGATTTTCACTTCCGGGAGAAAATGACGCACTTTGACCATGAGAGGATTCCGGAGCGCGTTGTGCATGCACGCGGGTATGGCGTGCATGGCTTTTTTCAGGTTTACGAGCCGATGACCGAGTACACACGGGCCAAATTTCTTCAGGACCCTTTGGTGAAGACACCGGTATTTGTCCGTTTCTCTACGGTTGCGGGTTCTAAAGGCTCCGCAGACACGGTGCGGGATGCCAGAGGCTTTGCGACTAAATTTTATACTGAAGAAGGAAACTATGACCTTGTGGGAAATAACATTCCGGTGTTTTTCATTCAGGATGCGATCAAATTCCCGGATTTGGTTCACGCGTTTAAGCCTGAGCCACACAATGAAATGCCTCAGGCCGCGACCGCTCACGATACGTTTTGGGATTTTGTCGCCAATAACCCTGAGTCGGCTCACATGGTAATGTGGACGATGTCGGACAGAGGCATCCCGCGCAGCTACAGAATGATGGAAGGCTTCGGCGTTCACACGTTCCGTTTTGTCAATGAACAAGGAAAGGCACGTTTTGTGAAATTTCACTGGAAGCCGGTGCTCGGTGTGCATTCTCTCGTATGGGATGAAGCGCAGAAAATTGCCGGGAAAGATCCGGATTTCCATCGCCGTGACCTGTGGGAAACAATTGAAAAGGGCGGCAAGGTTGAATACGAGCTCGGCGTGCAGATGATTGATGAGGAGGATGAATTCAAGTTTGATTTTGATATTCTTGATCCGACTAAGCTGTGGCCGGAAGAGCTTGTGCCGGTGAAGATCATTGGGAAAATGACGCTGAACCGCAACCAGGATAATGTGTTTGCGGAAACAGAACAGGTCGCATTCCACCCGGGAAATGTCGTGCCGGGAATCGATTTTACAAATGACCCGCTCCTGCAGGGACGGCTTTTCTCTTATACAGACACACAGCTCATCCGTCTTGGCGGCCCGAACTTCCATGAGATTCCGATTAACCGGCCGGTATGTCCATTCCATAACAATCAATACGACGGCTATCACCGGATGACGATCAATAAGGGACCTGTCGCTTATCATAAAAACTCACTGCAAAACAATGATCCGTCGCCTGCGACAGCTGAAGAAGGCGGCTACGTCCACTATCAGGAAAAAGTCGAGGGCAAAAAAATCCGGCAGCGAAGCGACAGCTTCAACGATTATTACTCACAGGCGAAGCTTTTCTGGAACAGCATGTCTCCTGTGGAGAAACAGCACATCATTTCTGCTTTCTGCTTCGAGGTCGGGAAGGTCAAAAGCAAGGACGTACAGCGGCAGGTCGTTGATGTCTTCAGCAATGTCGATGCAGATTTAGCGGAAGAAATCGCCAAAGGAGTAGGCGTGGCGGCGCCCGCGAAGCGTAAAGCATCTAAAGAAATCCTTACTTCGCCTGCGTTAAGCCAAGCCCGTACAGTGAAAACCGCGTCAACCAGAAAAGTCGCTGTACTCGCCGGAAACGGATTTTATGAAAAAGAACTGCAAACAGTGCTGGAAGCCTTAAAGCAAGAAGGAATCACAGTGGATATCATCAGTCAAAATCTGGGGTATATGACAAGCGGCAGCGGACAGCAGCTTGAGGCCAGCGGCACGTTCCTGACGGTTGATTCTGTTCTGTATGATGCCGTCTATGCCGCAGGAGGACTGGAGTTAAAAGACAACAAACAAGCGATGGCGTTTATCAGAGAAGCTTACAATCACTACAAGGCAATCGGTGCGGCAAATGAAGGAATTGACCTTCTTCAATCCTCTGTCGGGACAACAGAGGGGCCAGGCATCGTAACAGCTGAAGAAGAACCTGACTACACCGCTTTCAGCAAGGCATTTATCGATGCGGTTTCTGCTCATCGCCATTGGGATAGACGAATTTGATAGGCTCCTGTATCTTTAAGGAAGATACTTTTCATAAGGAGCATGACAAATGAACGAAAAACAGCTCGCTGAAGCTTACGAACGCGATGAAAATATGATGATTTTGGTGTTTGCCCAATGGTGTGTAAACCATGATCTTGATCCGGTGGAGATGTACGCCAAAGCGTATCCGCAGCAAAAGCTGAATGACAGCTTGAAAAAAACCATGGACGATCTGGTCGTGCCAAAACACGAAGCAGAGCACATTCCGGACCAGATTGTCATTGCGGTATTAGAGATGTTCGGAAATACAGATTTGGCACAAGCCGTTCATGAAGCGATTTCTGGGCGCAAACAGTAAAAAAAGAGACATCCTGTGTCTCTTTTTTTATTGGGAAAATCATGCTGTTAGACCTAGAAACTTCTTTCGATTTAATCAGTCTATAAAAGTGTGTATTGCTTAAATAAGGGAATGATAAACAACGACATCAAAGGAGGAGATTGTATGAAATGGAATAAAATGCTGAAAGCCGCGGGGATTGCAGTCTTGCTTTTTTCCGTAGTTGCATATGCGGCCCCATCTTTAAAAGCAGTTCAAGCGAAAACACCGACTGTCAGCACCCATACGTACAAAAAGATCAAGGAGTTAAAGTATCCACAAGTGCATCACGTCGGGAATGCCGCGTTTGAAAAGAAAATCAATCAAGAGCTGAAAGTCTACATTGAACAATCGTATCAGGAATACCTGAAAAACAAAAAAGCAGGCGAACAGCAGGGCTTTAAAACGGAATATCAAACATCCTTCAGCGTCAAATACAATGCGGCAGGCAAGCTCAGCATTCAAACACTCAATTATATCTATTCAGGGGGCGCCCACGGTTTAACGTCTGTCCAGTCCTTCAACTATGACTTGAAAGCACAAAAGCGGGTGACGCTGGATCAGATTCTGAACACCAAAACAAAAGTCAGCAAAACGAGAGATTATCTATATAGCTATATCAAAAAACACGATGAGCTGTTTTTCCCTGATGTTAAGAAAGAGGATATAACCCTAAACAAAGACACAATGTTTTACTTTACGGCAAACGGGATCGCCATCGTCTTTGGCCAGTATGACTTGGGGCCTTATGCAGCGGGAATCCGGGATGTGCAGGTTCCAGCCTCTATTTATCAATAATCAAAAGAGCCATATCCGAAAAGGGATATGGCTCAATGTTTCTACCACACAAACAGGCCGACAATCGCAGCACTTAATAAAGATACCGCAATTCCGCTGACGAGCAGTTTCCACACGTTTCTCCCGATGACCGTTGACTTTTCTCCGTCAAGGATCGAATTGTACGTGCCGTAAATCATGCCGACAGTACTGAAGTTTGCAAAGGATGTCAGGAATGTCGTCGCCACCGCAACGGTGTGAGGCGGAAGGGATTTGAGATTGTTTTTCAAGTCAAGCATCGCAACAAACTCGTTCGTTGCTAATTTCATGCCCATCAGCTGAGCAACATACATCGCATCGTGCACTGGCAGTCCAAGCAGGAATGCGAACGGACTGAACAGATAAGCAAAAATTGTCTGGATGGTCAGGCCGTGTACGAAAACGCCAAGAATGCCATTAACTGCTGACGTTAATGCGACATATCCGATCACCATTGCCAAAATAACGATCACCATGTTCATGCCGACAAGCATACTGTTAGAAATCGTAGAGAAAAAGTCTTTCTTCTCTTCTTTAGGCGGTGTATAGATGATATCTTCATCCTCCGGCACGTGAACAGGATTCAGCAGGTTTGCGATAATCAGCGCGTTTAAGCAGTTCAAAGGAATGGCTGTAAACACGTATGTCGCAGGCACCATTGAAAGATAAGATCCGATAATGGAGCCGCTGATGCTGCTCATGCTCATTAAGCCGAATGTGAGCAGGCGGTTGTTGCTTAAAACCGTTAGCTGCTGGCGGATAACCGCAAGTGCTTCGGTATTTCCAAGAAACATCATTTGAATAGAGAAAAAGCTTTCTAATTTCGGCAAGCGGGAAGCCTTTGAAATCACCCATCCGATTTTATCAATCAGCCAAGGCAAAATGCCGAAATACGTTAAAATATCAAAGAATGTGACGATAAAGATAATTGGAAGAAGCGCACTAAAGAAAAAGTCTACTGTTTCATTCGCCATCACTGACGGAAAGGCAAACGCGATACCGTCACTGGCGCAAGCAATCAGCCAAGTGAAGAAATCACCGATTTTACCGATGGCCCAGCTTCCGACTTTTGTTCCCAGCATAAACCAAGTAATCAGCAATTCCAGAACAATTAACGTAATGATCGGGCGCCACTTGATTTTCTTTTTCTGCGGAGAACATAGGAATACAACTGCCATAATCACAATGAGACCGACAAGGTTTAGTAAAAAGTACATGATAGCAACTCCTATGAGGGTTATTATGGAAACAAAAAAAGCTCTTATCCTTCACAAATTCTGGAAGTGCAGAAAGTGTGAAAAATAAGAGCAAACAGAAAAGAACTTGTCCTTTTCAACTCGTTCAAATTTATTCAAACTTTCTTGTAGTCTAGTTTTTTACGGTTACTAGGTAGAAACAATCAGACCATATTACTGATCATATACAAGAATGTCTTTTTTCTAAGATGATAGCAGTATTTTATCCTTTCACTTTTTGAAAATCAACCTTTTTAACTATTTTCACAATAATAAAATTTATATTCTAAAATGAGAAAATAAAGGAAAAACATACTGGATTGCTATGCTGATATGATGTTGGCGGGATACCAGCATGTCAGTACTGATTTTTCTTCACTATAAGGTTCCAGCTCCTGGATATTTGTTGTATGATGGAAACGGGGAAACCCATACAGCAGAAAGGGAGTTTTTTTCATGATTATCCAATTCATTCGTTATAGATAATGACAGGTGTAGACAAACTGCCAGACCTGGCCAATTTTTGAGATAGGCCTAGGTTTATTTGTCTATGCCTTTTTCATTTATCTAAAAATGAATGAATGAGGTGTTTTTATCATGAAGCGAACAGTTGATTTCAGCATGTTTCGATGCCCGCTCTGCGTTTCTTCTATGGATGCGGCATCAGGGAAAAGCTTGATTTGTACAGAACGAGGACATACATTTGATCTATCTCGGCACGGCTACGTGAACTTTCTGACCAAGCCGGTCAAAACCAGTTACGGTGCTGAGCTTTTTGAAGCGAGGAGCAGGCTGATTGGAGAATGTGGTTTTTTTGACCCACTCCATGATGCGATTGCAGAACTCATCAGTCATCCCACATCTGGTCATGAGGCATTCACCATCCTGGACAGCGGTTGCGGTGAGGGTTCTCATTTGAATGCGCTTTGCGGGTTTGATTATGCAGGGAAAGCAGCGATAGGAACCGGCATAGATCTTTCGAAAGATGGGATCTTAAAAGCTTCTAAGGCATTCAAAGATCAGATGTGGGCTGTTGCCGATGTGGCGCGTGCTCCTTTTCATGATCGCCAATTTGATGTTGTTCTGTCTATTTTTTCGCCGTCCAATTATGCAGAGTTTCATAGACTGCTGAAGAATGATGGCATGCTCGTAAAAGTAGTGCCGCGAAGCGACTATTTAATAGAATTAAGGCAATTTTTATATACTGATTCACCAAGGCTCACGTATTCCAATGCGGCAGCTGTTGAGCGTTTTACAGCAAATGCTGCACACAGCCGTCCTGTCAGGCTGCGCTATGTTAAAACGCTTGACCAGCAGGCGATCCACTGGCTTCTCAAGATGACGCCGCTTGCCTGGTCGGCGCCGAAAGATCGAATCAGCCTGCTGAAAGAGATGAAAACAGCCGATATTACGGTTGATGTTGATATCCTAATAGGAATGAAATGAATGGCAGAGGAAAGCTCCGAAAAAAGGGAGCTTTCCTTTTTTAATCGGAATAGTTGGCCCACGCTTCTCGTACATATATGGAAAGGGGACGGAAACAGCCGATGCGGACAGGTTTTTGTAAACGCTTTCTAGTTCGCGGAAACGGGGGATGTGTGTGTGGAACTGATCATCATTCTATTGGCGTTAGGTTTGCTGATGTTTACGGCGTATCGGGGATTTTCTGTCATATTGTTTGCGCCGATTTGTGCGTTATTCGCGGTGCTGCTGACAGATCCAAGCCATGTGCTTCCTTTTTTTTCATCAATTTTTATGGAGAAGATGGCGGGTTTTATTAAACTGTATTTCCCAGTGTTTTTGCTCGGTGCCATTTTTGGAAAGGTCGTTGAAATGGCCGGGCTTGCGGCATCAATCGCGAAAACAATTGTCCGGCTTGTCGGGGCAAAAAGAGCGATACTTGCCATTGTGTTGATGGGCGCTGTCTTGACGTACAGCGGTGTCAGCCTGTTTGTTGTCGTATTTGCCGTATATCCTTTTGCGAAAAACATGTTCCAAGAAGCAAACATACCCAAACGCCTCATCCCGGGAACGATTGCTTTAGGTGCTTTTACGTTTACGATGGACGCGCTTCCGGGAACGCCGCAAATCCAAAATGTCATCCCGACGTCGTTTTTCAAAACAGACATTTATGCCGCCCCTTGGCTGGGCTTGATGGGCGCAGTGATTGTGCTGGCAGCTGGGATGCTCTATTTGGAATCAAGGCGGAAAAAAGCGCAGGCATCTGGCGAAGGCTATGGCGGTTTTGATACGCAGAATGCTGCTCCTGAATCGATTGAGTCCGCGGCTGAACCGGACAAAAGCCCGATTCGGCACGCGCTTGCCTTTGTCCCGCTTATTCTCGTCGGTGCAGTGAATAAATATTTCACCATTTACCTGCCAAAGTGGTATCCGAATGGATTTGATTTTTCTTCCATAGGATTAAAGGAGTTCGGCAGGCTTGATATTTCTTCAGCGGCTGCTATTTGGTCGGTGGAGATTGCTTTAGTGATTGGCATCATCACAACGATTTTATTTGATTGGAGAAGTGTGTTTGCCCAATTGAAGGAAGGGCTTAATGAAGGGATTGGCGGCGCCTTGCTGGCATCTATGAATACGGGTGCCGAGTACGGGTTCGGCGGTATTATCGCCGCGCTGCCGGGGTTTCATAAGCTGAGCAGCGGAATTTCACATACTTTTACCGATCCGCTTGTAAATGGCGCCGTTACGACAACTGCGCTGGCGGGAATCACCGGCTCGGCTTCAGGAGGAATGGGCATTGCATTAAGCGCGATGTCAGAACAATACTTACAGGCGATTCAGGCTTACAATATTCCGCCAGAGGTGATGCATCGGGTCATTTCAATGGCATCAGGCGGGATGGATACACTGCCGCATAATGGCGCCGTTATCACGCTTCTGGCCGTGACGGGTTTGACCCACCGGCAATCCTATCGCGATATTTTTGCGATCACGCTCATTAAAACGGCTGCCGTATTTGCTGTGATCGCGATTTACAGCCTGACTGGTCTAGTGTAGAAGAAAACGAAAGGGGCATCAATATGGGAAAAGTGCTGTCATCAAGCAAGGAAGCTGCGAAACTGATTCATGATGGGGATACGCTGATCGCGGGAGGGTTTGGGCTGTGCGGCATCCCTGAACAGCTCATTTTGTCTATAAGAGATCAGGGAGTAAAGGATTTAACCGTTGTCAGCAATAACTGCGGAGTCGATGACTGGGGGCTTGGTTTGCTTCTGGCTAACAAGCAAATCAAGAAAATGATCGCTTCCTATGTCGGTGAAAATAAAATTTTTGAGCGGCAGTTTTTAAGCGGAGAGCTTGAGGTCGAGCTTGTTCCCCAAGGAACGCTTGCTGAGAGAATTCGTGCAGGCGGTGCAGGTATACCGGGATTTTATACGGCGACAGGCGTCGGCACCTCCATAGCCGAGGGAAAAGAACATAAAACATTCGGCGGCCGGACTTATGTGCTTGAGCGAGGCATTACCGGCGATGTGGCGATCGTCAAAGCGTGGAAAGCGGACACCATGGGCAATTTGGTTTTTAGGAAAACGGCGAGAAATTTCAATCCCATTGCCGCCATGGCAGGCAAGATCACGATTGCCGAGGCGGAAGAAATCGTGGAAGCAGGAGAGCTCGATCCAGATCACATCCATACGCCGGGAATTTACGTACAGCATGTTGTGCTTGGCGCGAGCCAAGAAAAACGGATTGAAAAACGAACAGTTCAGCAAGCATCGGGAAAGGGTGAGGCCAAGTGAAGGAAGCGAGAAAACGAATGGTCAAACGGGCTGTACAAGAAATCAAGGACGGCATGAATGTGAATCTCGGGATTGGAATGCCGACGCTTGTCGCAAATGAGATACCCGATGGCGTTCACGTCATGCTTCAGTCGGAAAACGGCTTGCTCGGAATCGGCCCCTATCCTCTGGAAGGAACGGAAGACGCGGATTTGATCAATGCGGGAAAGGAAACGATCACTGAAGTGACGGGCGCCTCTTATTTTGACAGCGCTGAGTCATTCGCGATGATAAGAGGCGGGCATATCGATTTGGCTATTCTCGGCGGAATGGAGGTTTCGGAGCAGGGGGATTTGGCCAATTGGATGATCCCGGGCAAAATGGTAAAAGGAATGGGCGGCGCCATGGATCTCGTCAACGGGGCGAAACGAATCGTTGTCATCATGGAGCACGTCAATAAGCATGGTGAATCAAAGGTGAAAAAAACATGCTCCCTTCCGCTGACAGGCCAGAAAGTCGTACACAGGCTGATTACGGATTTGGCTGTATTTGATTTTGTGAACGGCCGCATGACACTGACGGAGCTTCAGGATGGTGTCACAATTGAAGAGGTTTATGAAAAAACAGAAGCTGATTTCGCTGTAAGCCAGTCTGTACTCAATTCTTAATGGGAAGGTGTTTGACATGAGAAAACAAGTCGCCTTGGTGACAGGGGCTGCCGGCGGAATCGGATTCGAAATGGCAAGAGAATTCGCCCGGGAAGGCGCCAGCGTCATCGTTTCAGACCTCCGTCCGGAAGCATGTGAACAAGCAGCCTCCAAGCTTGCAGAAGAAGGCTTGGACGCGGCGGCCATTCCGTATGATGTGACAAAGGAAGCGCAAGTTGCTGATACGGTGAACGTCATCCAAAAACGATACGGCCGCTTGGATATTTTGGTGAACAATGCCGGTATTCAGCACGTCGCTCCGATTGAAGAGTTTCCGACAGAAACCTTTGAACAGCTGATCAAGGTCATGCTGACGGCGCCCTTTATTGCAATGAAGCATGTTTTTCCGATCATGAAAAAACAGCAGTTTGGCAGAATCATTAATATCGCGTCTGTTAATGGATTAGTCGGCTTTGCAGGGAAATCCGCTTATAATAGCGCCAAGCACGGCGTCATTGGACTCACAAAAGTCGGGGCGCTGGAAGGCGCGCCCCACGGCATAACAGTCAATGCGCTCTGCCCGGGTTATGTCGATACCCAGCTTGTACGCAATCAGCTTAGCGATCTATCGAAAACTAGAAATGTCCCTTACGACTCTGTACTTGAACAAGTCATTTTTCCGCTTGTGCCGCAAAAGCGACTGCTTTCCGTCAAGGAAATTGCGGATTATGCCGTGTTTTTGGCAAGCGAGAAGGCGAAGGGCGTCACTGGGCAGGCTGTCGTCCTTGATGGGGGCTACACCGCACAGTGACATAAAAAAACACACTTGCTCCGCTAGGGAATCAAGTGTGTTTTTTCTTTGCTTATTTCCAAACATCATTAGCGATCTCAACCACATGGCGGAGCTTCGCCCATTGCTGTTCTTCAGTCAGCTTGTTGCCTTCCTCAGTTGAAGCAAATCCGCATTGAGGGCTGAGGCAAAGCTGGTCTAAGCTTACATAACGGGACGCTTCTTCGATACGACGTTTCACGTCATCCGGATTTTCAAGCTCACCGAATTTAGATGTCACTAAGCCAAGAACAAGCTGAAGATCAGACCGTTTTACGTAACGGAGAGGCTCAAATCCGCCTGAGCGTGAATCATCATACTCTAAGAAAAGTCCGTCAAGATTCAAGCCGTCAAAAATGGTTTCGGCGGCTGCGTCATAGCCGCCTTCCGCTGTCCAAGTGGACTGGAAGTTGCCGCGGCAAATATGCATGGTTACCGTCAAGTCATCCGGGCGGTCTGCAATCGCGTCGTTAATCGATTTCGCAAACAGCTGGCGAAGCTCATCAGGCGTTGTTCCGAACGCTTCGATTTGTTTTAAGCCTTTTTCTGATAAGAAAACGGCCCACGCTGTATCATCAAGCTGGAGGTAGCGGCAGCCTCTGTCATAAAACGCTTGAATCGCTTTTTTATATGCTTTGGATACATCATGCTGGAAAAGGTGATAATCTTTTTTATACGCATCCTTTTCCAGTTTTCCGCGGAAAAACAGCATATTCGGGCTTGGAATCGTCATCTTTGGCGTCGCGTCACCGGCAATGCTATGGAGAAACGAATAATCTTCAAGCATTGGGTGAGTTGAAAAGTCGATATCACCTGTGACTTTAATGCCGCGTGCTTTTGTCTGTACGTTATGGAATTGGATTCCGTGCTCAGGAGTAAACGGCTCAACGCCATCTAAGTTTTCCAGGAAATCAAAGTGCCACCATGCTCTGCGGAATTCACCGTCTGTCACGACGTTCAGGCCGGTTTCCTTCTGTTTTTCCACAATGCGGATGATTTCATCGTTTTCAATTTGGCGAAGCTGTTCAGCGGTCATTTCGCCGGCCGCTTTTTGCAGCCGCGCTTTTTTAACGGGCTCAGATCTCAACAGGCTTCCGACTTGATCCGCGCGAAACGGCGGTTTTTTTCTTTGAAGTGATTTTTGTTCTGCGGGTGTTGTTTGGTGTGACATGTTGTCCATTCCTTCTTTCCATTCAAATATAAAAAAGCTCTTCCTTTGGATAAGGAAGAGCTTGCGTGACAATCTCAACCTTATCTTCAAGAGCAATCATTGCTCTAAAGGATTTAGCACCATTCTGTTAAACAGCGGTTGCCGGGTATCGCAGGGCCAGTCCCTCCACCTCTCTTGATAAGGAAAACCTTTTTATGAAATTTTCTGATAGTATCTATTATTCACACATTTTCTATTTCTGTCAATGATAGATTATCTCCACACATCGTTGGCAATGTCGATGACATGGCGAAGCTTTGCCCATTGCTGCTCCTCTGTCAGAAGGTTGCCTTCTTCTGTAGAGGCGAAACCGCACTGCGGGCTCAGGCATAGCTGGTCCAAGCTGACAAAACGCGCGGCTTCATTGATGCGGCGTTTCACATCCTCAGGATTTTCAAGCTCGCCGTATTTCGATGTGATCAAGCCGAGCACAATTTGCAGATCCTTGCGCTTCACAAAACGGAGCGGATCAAAGTTTCCGGAGCGGTCATCATCGTATTCCAAGAAAAGGCCGTCAAGGTTTAAGCCGTCCAAAATCGTTTCCGCTACAGCGTCGTACCCTCCTGATGCCGCCCATGTTGAGCGGAAGTTGCCGCGGCAAATGTGCATTGTGATCGTTAAATCGTCAGGCCGGTCTGCGACGGCATCGTTAATTGTTTTGGCAAATATGGCTGGCAATGTTTCTGGATCACCGCCGAGCGCCCGGACAACCTCTCTGCCTTTTTCCTCAAAGAAGAGAGACCATGACGTATCATCGAGCTGGAGATAACGGCAGCCAGCATCATAGAAGGCTTTGATTGCTTTTTTGTATGCTTGGGCCAGGTCATGAAAATATTCCTCTTGATCGTCATAAATCCCTTTATCCGCCTTTTCGCCAAAAAACAGCATATTTGGGCTGGGAATGGTCAATTTTGGCGTCGCGTTACCGGCAATCTCATGTAAAAATTGATAATCAGCAAGCGCTGGGTGGCTCGTAAAATCGAGTTTTCCCGTCACTTTGATGCTGCGCGCTTTCGTTTTTGTGTTATGGAACTGAATCCCCTCAGCCGGGATGAACGGTTCCACACCGTCAAGCCCTTCCAGGAAGTCATAATGCCACCAGGAACGCCGGAATTCCCCGTCTGTTACCACGTTGAGACCGATTTCTTTTTGTTTTTCCACGATGCGGGTGATCTCTTGATTTTCGATATCACGAAGCTGTTCCGCTGTCATCTCACCAGCCGCTTTTTTTTGCCGGGCTTCCTTCACCGGAACGGAACGAAGCAAACTGCCGACATGATCGGCGCGGAAAGGTGCTTTGCGTTGTTTTTCTGTTTTTTGTCCTGCAACATTCGTTTGTTGAGCCATGTTATTCGCCTCTTTTCTGAAATATTGAGCATGTAAAAAGCTCTTCCTTTGTGAAGGAAGAGCTTGAACGATCAAATCTCCGCCTCATCTGCAAGAACGCAATGTTCTTAAGGATTTAGCACCATTCTGTTTGAAACAGCGGTTGCCGGGTATCATAGGGCCAGTCCCTCCACCTCTCTTGATAAGGTACAACTTCATATTCAGATTTCAATTATCTTAATATTATTACTTTTGGATCAATTGTCAATGCTTTTTAGAAAATACTTTCATCTTCATCGTTATATAAAACCATATCAAGCAAGATAGCGATGGCAGTGCAAATTAGAACATCTTCCTCGTTTGCAATCTGCAAGTGATAGGAATCACCCCAGCTGAGCCACTTTTTGCTCACTGACATCCGGACATTTTCCCCGTCCGTCAGCTGGAATTCATCCCTCCATAAATCACCATCGATTTCCCAGTTAAGCCCGGAAATCACAAATTTCGGTTTGAAAAACGTTACTTTCTTCGTTACCTCACAAACTGTTTTCCCGCCAATTGAAATCTCATAGCGCGGCAATAAAGACATTAGTTTTTGTTCTATGGAAACGAGCGTTTTTCCGGATGTATCTGTCATTTGTAATGAGTCTCCTAACGAGAAAAAACGCCCCTCCACCTTGAATGTTTCTTGTTCGTCCCGGTCATAAATGTGAAATGCATCTTTAAATGAGAACATTTTTTGTTTCATAAATAACTCGATCATTGCTGAAGTCTCCTTTGGATTTGCCTTGTATGAAATTACGGATAGAGGGCGAAAAGGTTTCAGGCTCTAATCAAAACAATTTTAAAAGGCTGCGTGATTCAGCAGCCTTTTCGTTTGAAATATAGAATTAGGAAAGATGCATCCGGCGTTTTTGGCGGATGGCGTCAAGGTCGATTAGGTTGTTTTGATGAGGTGCGGCTGCTGGCAGAGGGCTTGTCTTTTGCGGTTTGCGGCGATTGTCCTTGCTGAAAGAAAAAAGAAGATAGCCGCATAATGCGATGATAATAAATAGGATCATATTACATACCTCCCAAAAAAAGTTTTGGTACTCTCTATTGTACGGATAAAATGCCAAAAAGTATTCAAAAAATTCTAAATCAATAAATAACAAGAAACTGTCCCTCTAAAACAGTATAACCTGATGACCTGAAAATAGTCTTGAATCACGCTGTTTGCTCTTGTTGATGAGTGGTTCTATAGTTACTATCGACGGTAAAATAAATTCCTTTATATAACTTTTAACCTAAGTTTACGTAATTCGAATTACCTGTTTATGGGTGCTGTTTTCTTGCTTGTTTGGTTTATACCCTATTTTTCGGAATTGAACACAAAAAACCCAAATTACGGAGCATTTGGGCGGTACGGGTGAATACGGATTGTATTTTGGGGATTTGAATGTTTTATTTGAAGAAGCGTTTGAACATTTTTCTGATTTTTTGAAATGGGCTGGATTTCTTTTGCATGTTAAGCGGCCTGGAAATGATCCATTTTTTCAAGAGACTCTTTGCAGCGATTGCATGTTTTGTCATTGTTTTTCCTCCTCATTTGTTGATACTTGTTTTACGGAGGACGTGTTTAAAATGTTTCATTTTCACACAGAAAAACCAGTCCTTTTTTGGACTGGCTTTTGGCATTACGCTTGCGCTTCAAACTGCTTTGCGATCTCAACGATGACATTTACGGCTTTGACCATGTTGTCAACTGAGATGTATTCAAATTTGCCGTGGAAATTTTCCCCGCCTGTAAAGATGTTTGGCGTTGGAAGCCCCATGTAGGACAGCTGCGATCCGTCGGTGCCGCCGCGGATGGGAGAAATCTTCGGTTCGATGCCGAGGTTTTCCATCGCTTGCTTGGCGATGTTGACGATTTCGATGACAGGTTCAATTTTCTCTCTCATGTTGTAGTATTGGTCGTTCATATCCAGCAGAATCCGGTCTTGCCCGTATTCGTTTTGAAGTTCTTCAACGGCACGCTTAATTGTTTCTTTTCTGTTTTGGAAATTCTCTTTGTCAAAGTCTCTGATAATGTAGTGGAGCTTTGATTCCTCTACGTCTCCTTGAATCGACAGCAGGTGGTAGAAGCCTTCATAGCCTTCCGTATATTCAGGCGCTTCGTCTGCCGGCAGCAGGCTGTTCAGCTTCATCGCGATTTTCGCAGAGTTGATCATTTTTCCTTTAGCTGTTCCGGGATGTACGTTGTTGCCTTTAATCGTAATTTTTGCGGCAGCGGCATTGAAGCTTTCATATTCAAGCTCGCCGAGCGGCCCGCCGTCAACCGTGTAGGCAAAGGATGCATTGAACCGTTTCACATCAAATTTGTGCGGCCCTCTTCCGATTTCTTCATCAGGCGTAAAGGCGACTCTGATTGTGCCGTGCTTGATTTCAGGGTGTTTGATGAGGTAATCCATGGCTGTCATGATTTCAGCGATACCGGCCTTATTGTCTGCGCCGAGAAGGGTGGTGCCGTCTGTGGTGATGAGTGTATGGCCCTTATAGCCAGACAGCTCAGGGAATTGATCAGGTGACAGGGTGACCTGCAGCTTTTCGTTAAGAACGATGTCTTTTCCATCATAGCTTTCGATGATTTGCGGATTCACGTTTTTGCCGGTAAAGTCTGTAGCGGTGTCGACGTGAGCGAGAAAGCCGATTGTCGGCACGTCTTTTTCAGTATTGGAGGGAAGAGTTGCCATGACATAGCCGTTTTCATCAATGGCTGCATCCTGCATGCCGATGGACTTCAATTCATCAACGAGCATGTTTCCTAATGTCAATTGGCCGGGTGTGGAAGGACAAGTGTCAACGGATTCATCGGACTGTGTGTCGACTTTTACATATGTAGTAAACCGTTCAATGATTTCTTCTTTCATTTCCAATCATCTCCTTTGTCTTATTTTAGCATGGCGGGATGAGAGATTTCTATCGCACAATACCGTTTCGAATGGCAAAAACGACTGCCTGTGTCCGGTCTTGGGCATTGCATTTTTGCAGGATGCGGTGCACGTGGGTTTTCACAGTGCTTTCACTGACGAAAAGCTTTTCAGCAATATCCTCATTTCTCAGTCCGTAGGCCATTTGCTGAAGAACCTCAAGCTCTCTTTTGGTGAACGGCTCTGCCAGTTCTTCTGGATGGGGCTGTTGCTTCGCCCGAAATGTCTCACTGATAATTTTAGCAGCTGTGACTGTACGGAAAATCGCCTCGCCTCTCGCCGCAGCGCGAATCGCATCTATCAACTCTTCAGGAAGTGTATCCTTCAGCAGATAGCCGACTGCGCCCGCACGGATGCCTTCAAATACGTATTCTTCCGTGTCAAAGGTGGTTAAAATGACTATCTTTGTATTTGGAAGTGCGGACATAATGTCTTTCGCCGCTTCGATGCCTGAGCAATGCGGCATCTGGACATCCATGAGGATAACATCGGGTTTTGTTTGTTTTGCGAGTGCTATAATATCGTGACCGTCGCCGGCCTCACCAGAAACCGTCATATCCGTCTGTGCGTTGATGACGTAGCGGAAGCCTTCACGCACAAGCGGCTGATCATCGGCAAGCGCGACGCGTATGTTATCTTTGTTCATCTTTTTGCTCCTTATTCGTTGTCATGAGCGGCAATGACAGCTCAATTTTCAGGCCGCTCGGCTGTACGGCACTGAAAGTAAGGGAACCGCCTGCTTTTTCTGCGCGCTCTTTCATTCCTGTCAGGCCAAATCCATAAGTAAGGCTGCCGGTGAATTGTCCGTCGTCGGTGATTGTGATATAGAGATGGGACTTGTCGTTAGAAATGACGGCTGCCGCATGAGAAGCGTCAGCGTGACGAATGATATTGGTCAGCGCTTCCTGCAAGATGCGGTAGATCGTTTCGCTCACGTTTGGAGGCCAAGACTCTTCTGACAGTCCGGCAGTATCTAAAGAAACGTGCAAGCCGCTCCGTTCCTCCACTTGATGAATGAGCCCCCGCAAAGCGGTAAGCCCCACCATCGATTCACTACGGCCCATTTGGTGAACGACAGACCGTACTTCTTGAAGACATTCCCTGGCGACACTCAGTACATTTTGAATGACTTTTTCTGAATCCTCCTTGCTGCTTTTGAGGATATAGGGAAGAGATTGAAGCTGAACAATCACAGAAGTCAGCTCGTGACCGATGCTGTCATGAATGTCGCGGGCAATTCTTGTACGCTCCTCAAGGACCGCGTACCTTAATGAAAGAACAGAAGCCTCCTGCAGCTCTGCATGCGCTTTCTGGAGTTCTTTATGAGCATGCTCCAGCTGCACATGCATTTTTGCCAATTCAGCATGATTCCGTTCAGCCTCCCTTCTCGCTTCTCGTCTGAAACGCATGGAGGAGAAGAGGACGTAGAGCCCGAGCATGATCGAGATGTTGCTGATGATGGTATTCAAGCTTCCTCCATATGAGGATAGGAGTAATATGTTGCCTCCAATTAAACATGCTGTGAAGATCAAGGATAGCCGTGAAGGGAGTCTAAAGGCGGCATATATCATTAAAAATACAATCAAAAAATAGGCGGCTCCCTGCTCTTGGCCGGAAACAGCCCAAAAGAAATCGGTCAGGAGCCAGAGTCCAATGAATATGCTCAAACTAACAGCAGTGGATGCCACATAGGGAATGATCCAAATGAATGCTAAGTATACCGCAAATACAAATGCTAACAAAATGGGATCAGCCTTAGTTGGATGAGATAAAAATTGTATGCAATTCAAAATGAGAATAAGGCTCGGCACAAGCTTCCTGTAGTAGTGCCGAGCCGGAGTTTGTCCGTTCATGCTGGTCCTTCTTTCGGTTATTGAATGGATACTTTGCCGGCGGTCAGCCGTCTGTATGCTTTGTAAAGCATAATGTTGCGGGCTGTAATGGTGCCGAGGGGAACGAAGAACATAGAATGAATAATGGCAATAAACATCTCGTTGCTCTCAGGCAGCCATGTTCTCGCGGCCATGCGCAAAGAAAGTATCACTAGAATGAGGATAACACTCCCAAGTGAGCCGCGTGAAGTGACCTTTCCGGTTTCCGGGTGAATCCGCACGTTTACCATCTTTCCAATGCCAAACCCGCAGGCCAGCCCGATCAGTAATAAAATGCCGCTGATCGCCACATGTAATACGGAATGAAAATACGCCGGCTGAAACGAAGCGGATACGCCCCATAACAGCAGCAGCGGAATGATCAGCAACTTCCCGGGTCTGACAGTTCTCTCCCGGTACATCGATAAAATAATAAGAATCAATACAATAAAAATATAAGGGCTCATCGCCATGTCATCAAATCCTTTCTGGATTAAGCATAGCGAAAATAGGAAAGAAAAACGTCAACCGGCAGATTGATTTTTCAGCTGCTAGACTTGTTCTCGCTGCATAAAGTCATGTAACATGGCGTGAAAATGCTGATAACATATGAAAAAACTATTAATAAACGATTAAACTTCTTAAAAATGGATGTGGACCGGTTCTAAACACTATATAATGAAAATAGGTCATTTTTTAGGAGGGTTTACATCATGGCAATACTTGTTACTGGCGGTGCCGGGTACATTGGCAGCCACACATGTGTTGAATTATTGAACAGCGGCTACGAGATTGTTGTTCTTGATAATCTGTCCAACAGTTCGGCTGAGGCGCTGAACCGTGTCAAGGAGATTACGGGAAAAGATTTAACGTTCTACGAAGCGGATTTATTGGACCGGGAAGCGGTAGATTCCGTTTTTGCTGAAAATGAAATCGAAGCTGTGATTCATTTTGCTGGGTTAAAAGCAGTCGGTGAATCTGTTGCGATTCCCCTCAAATATTATCATAACAATCTGACAGGAACGTTTATTTTATGCGAGGCCATGGAGAAATTCGGCGTCAAGAAAATCGTATTCAGTTCATCTGCGACAGTGTACGGCGTTCCGGAAACATCGCCGATTACGGAGGACTTTCCATTAGGCGCGACAAATCCTTATGGGCAGACGAAGCTCATGCTTGAACAAATATTGCGTGATTTGCATACAGCCGACAATGAGTGGAGCGTTGCACTGCTTCGTTACTTTAACCCGTTCGGCGCGCATCCAAGCGGACGGATCGGTGAAGACCCGAACGGAATCCCAAATAACCTTATGCCGTATGTGGCACAGGTAGCAGTCGGGAAGCTCGAGCAATTAAGCGTATTCGGAAATGACTATCCGACAAAAGACGGGACAGGCGTACGCGATTATATTCACGTCGTTGATCTCGCAGAAGGCCACGTCAAGGCGCTGGAAAAAGTATTGAACTCTACAGGAGCCGATGCATACAACCTTGGAACAGGCACAGGCTACAGCGTGCTTGAAATGGTCAAAGCCTTTGAAAAAGTGTCAGGGAAAGAGGTTCCGTACCGTTTTGCGGACCGCCGACCGGGAGACATCGCCACATGCTTTGCAGATCCTGCGAAAGCCAAGCGGGAACTGGGCTGGGAAGCGAAACGCGGCCTTGAGGAAATGTGTGCTGATTCCTGGAGATGGCAGTCTTCTAATGTGAATGGGTATAAGAGTGCGGAATAAGAATGGAGGCCTTCTCAATAGAGAAGGCCTTTTTTAAAGAACAAGGGTGCCTGTTCAGGCACCCTTGTTAGCTGTTATTTGATTTTCACAATAACATCATTACTGAATTTTAGTTTCCAAGTGCCTTTTGCATAAGCTTCCTTGTCCACCTCAAATGCTTTCACATCTGTTACTTTAATATTAGGATTTAGATCACTTAATATTTTAGAGTTGTCAACTTTTGTCTCAGTTGCATAGGTTGAAGAAGCATCGATATCTGCATCATAAGAAGTGCCATCAGCATCAACTAATTTAACAGTTGGAATTGAAAAAGAGCTAATCGGCTTTTTAGATACGTTTTTAATTGTATATTGAACTGCTACAATTGTACCACCATCAGATGCTTTCTTTTCAACATATTGAGTACCGACAGTATCTCTGTCCTCTACCTTCGTAACTGTTACTTCAGTTTTTTCAGTTTTTACGGTATCACCGATATTGTATGTTTTTTCAGTTTCTGCTTTGCTGCTGCTTGATGTTTTGGAAGTGGCTTCTGAGCCGCCTCCGCCGCCAATCATATTACCGATAATAATGATGACAACAACTGCGAGAATAAACGTAATGATTTTATGTCGCATAAAAAAGTTACGTTGATCCTTACCGCAGTTAGGACATTTTTTTACACCCTTTGCAATTTCTTGACCGCAAGCTTTACAGGGTACTAGTTTTCCTGCCATTATATTTCCTCCTATGTAATAAAATGTATGAAACATATGTACTATAATGCCTATATTATTTCACTTAGTCAATATAAAATTATGAATTTCTTATAATTATTATCATTTATAGTTAAATTCACTTGTAAAATATATGCTTTTTTTCTTATCGGTTATATCTGTTCTTTTTTTAATAGATAAATCGTATTTTCTTCCAGCTTATCTGATGAAAACTCCGCAAATACCCCTTGAACCAATTCGAACCGTCCCTTATAATGCTAATATTGGAAAGTGAAAAGGATATGATAAAAACAGTGGTTTTCTAGGGTTCCGCAATGCAAATTGGACTGTGACCGAGAGAAAACACATAGCAGCTTGGCTGTTATGACACGGTGGGATAAAAGCCCAGGAGTTTCTGCTCTTTTTCGAGAGCGTTCTCCTGGGTTTTTTTATTTGCTAGAACAGAACAATGAGAAGGAGTGTTTTCGTGATGAAAAAGAGAATGCTGGATGTACTTATGCTTGTGATTGGCGCTTTTTTCTTCGCGCTTGCGGTTAATTTATTTGCGATTCCCAATGATCTTGGGGAAGGCGGAGTCACTGGGATTACGCTGATTTTGTATTATCTGTTTCAATGGTCTCCTGGTGTCACGAACTTTACCTTAAATGCGTTTTTGCTTTTAATCGGCTACAAGTTTCTTGATGGAAAAACAACGGTTTATACGATCATTGCGGTTGCGGCAAATTCGCTTTTTCTTCATCTGACACATGGGTGGAGCATTCCGTCTGATGAATTGATCATTAATACGATTTTCGCAGGTGTATTTGCCGGAGTCGGGATCGGCATGATTATCCGGGTCGGCGGGACGACGGCTGGTTCCGCGATTCTGGCCAGAATTGCTAATAAATATTTAGACTGGAATATCAGCTATGCACTCTTGTTTTTTGATTTAATTGTAGTATTTAGCTCTTATTTTATTATTGGTGCAGAAAAAATGATGTTTACGATCGTGATGCTGTATATCGGTACCAAAGTGATGGATTTCATTATTGAAGGTTTGAATACGAAAAAAGCCATTACGGTCATTTCAGAAAATAAGAGTGAGATTGCAGAGCAGGTAAATACCTTGATGGATCGGGGCGTGACGATTTTATCAGGGAAGGGAAATTATACGGGCCAATCAAAAGAGATTTTGTATATCGTCATTAACAAACAGGAGCTGTCTATGCTGAAAAAAATCATTAGAAGCTGCGACAAAAAAGCGTTTGTGATCGTTCATGACGTACGCGATGTGTTTGGCGAAGGGTTTGTGGATATATCTAAATAAAGAAAAATCCCTCTGTACTTGAAGCAGAGGGATTTTTTCATTTAGAACGGATATTTGCGGTATTGCTTCTGTATCGAAATCCATTTGGTCACGGTAAATTCCTCGACGACCCACGGATTACCGAAGCGGCCGACACCGCTTGCTTTGTTTCCGCCAAAGGCAATATTCGGCGAATCATTGACGGACTGGTCGTTGACATGGGTCATGCCGCTGTCAATTTGCAGGGCGAACTTTTCGCCTTTTTCTAAATCAGAAGTGAAAACCGCAGAGCTGAGGCCGTATTCAGTATCATTTGCCATGTCAATCGCTTCCTGATCGCTACCAGATTTAATAATGGTCGCGATTGGCGCAAACAGCTCCGTTTGTGCAATTTTGCTGTTGTTGTGCGCACCGACAAAGACGTACGGCGTGAGCACGTTTCCGACACGTTTTCCTTCAACCGCAAGCTCAATGCCGTCTGCCTTTGCCTGCTCAATGATCTCTAGCGCTTTCTCGATTTGGCGCTCGTTGATCAGCGGGCCGACAACGGTTTTCGGATCGGTTTGATCGCCGTACGGAAGCTGTTTGACACGGGCGGTGAACTTTTCTACAAACTCATCGTACACCTCTTGATGAACGATGATCCTGTTGATAATCATACAGATTTGTCCCTGGTGAATAAATTTTCCGAAAATCGCGGCATCCACAGCACGATCGACATCCGCATCTGAAAGAACGGCAAATGGATTGTTGCCGCCGAGCTCAAGTGCCATTCGTTTGAAGGAACGCCCGGCGATTTCACCGATGTGGCGCCCGACTGCTGTTGATCCTGTAAAGCTGATTAATCTCGGGATTGGATTGGTGAGCATGCCGTCCCCGATTTCCTTTACATCCGTCAGCATGACGTTAAGGACACCGGCAGGAAGACCGGCGTGTTCAAACGCTTTCGCAATGATGGTCCCGCCGGAAATAGCAGTTTGGATATCAGGCTTGTGAACAACACTGTTACCCAGCGCAATTGCGGGCGCAATGGATCTCATAGATAAATTCATTGGAAAATTAAATGGAGAAATCGATGAAATGACACCTAGCGGAAGGCGGTAAATCTTATTGGTTTTCCCTTCAATGTCGGATGACACCTCTTTGACGCCGCCTAATTCACAAGTATACGTCATGGCTTCATCTAAAATCGCAATCGTTTGTTCCAGCTCGATCGTTGATTTAATAATCGTTCCGCCAGTTTCGCGGGCGATCATCATGATGATGTCATCACGGTTTTCCTGTAAATAGCCGCGCGCTTTTTGCAGGACGGCTTTTCGATCTTCCGTTGTGCTCTTGGCCCACTCTTTTTGAGCTTTCCTTGCAATGTCAAACGCATCCTCCAGCTGTTTGCCCGTTGCCAAAGATGCTGTTGTGATCACAGACTGGTCATACGGATTCAAAATGTCCTCCGTACGTCCGCTTTCTCCCTCAGTCCATTTTCCGTTGATAAAACTTTTGTTTAACGTTTCGAAACTCATAAGATGACCCTCCTTTGGTCCTGCATATCCTCTTCTATTTCCGCTGAAGCCAATATGTAAACGAATGAGGTTTCCCTTTCAGTTTCTCGTCTATCTATACCGGATATACTCTTTTTTAGTGGAGAACATGTGTGTTTCGCCTTATACTGAATATACAGATCCTTACATAAGAGAGGAGACTCTATGAAATCGCTGCTGGCTATTTATCCCGGTTCGATTGTGTCTGAGGAGCTTTGCATAAGGGAAGGCTGTCTATGTTTTTTTGATGAGAGCAATCAGAGATATATCTCCATTCCGAAAACAGAGATCAGTGAAAAAGAAGTATTGGTGCTGCAGTCATTTTTGACGCCTGCGGATGAGGGCAATCAACTGTCTATGAAATCACCTGAGGAAAACAAGTGGTTTTCATTCCTTTTTTCCAGAGGGGAATTGCCGGCGTATATAAAGAAACGGACGAGATTTGTTCACTTTCATTTATTCGGCAAAATAGAAAGGACGTCCTTTACGGAAGCGGTTCGCCATTTTTGGCCGGTGTCTTTGGTGATTGTGTGGATCCATGAGGACAGAGGCGTGATTGTCGAGCAGGAAAGTGAAGCGACGGCGGAGAAGGACGAACTGGAATCGCTTGCGAAGGTTCTTGAAAGTGATTTCTACTTCAGTGTCCGTTTTTACGCCGGAAGATTTTACGAGCCGGATGAGTGTCTGCGAAAACATTACGCTCGTGAACAGGCGTATTTCCTGTTTGCTGAAAAAAGGCTGCCTCAGGTGCAGAGTGTGACCTTTGAGATGATCTTTCCTTTTCTATTATTAGAAACAGAAAAAGAAAAACTGGAAACGCTGCTCTCTGAAGAAGCTGAGCTTTTATTTGGAAGTGAAGCTGAGCTAAGGAAGACCATTAAGCTGTTTATTGAAAACAACTCAAACGTCACATTAACAGCGAAAAAGCTGCATCTGCATCGCAACAGCCTGCAATATCGGATTGATAAATTTATTGAGCGGTCAGGGATTGATATTAAATCGTACAAAGGCGCGCTTCTTGCCTATTTTATCTGCCTGCAAAATGAAAGTTCAGAATAAATTGGAAATATGCACGAAAAATGGCTGGGTGATTTTATGAACGCTGCCCATTTTAGCGAGAGGGAATTGCTGTTACACTCAATATAAGAAAGCGTTTACAATAACAAAGGGGGATGTTAGATGGCTGAATTGCGGATGGAGCACATTTATAAATTTTATGATCAAAAGGAACCGGCGGTTGATGACTTTAACCTTCATATTGCCGATAAGGAATTTATCGTATTCGTCGGCCCGTCCGGCTGCGGGAAATCAACGACGCTGCGAATGGTCGCAGGACTTGAAGAAATTTCGAAAGGCGATTTTTATATTGAAGGAAAACGGGTCAATGATGTAGCGCCAAAGGACAGGGATATCGCGATGGTATTTCAGAACTACGCGCTCTATCCGCATATGACGGTCTACGATAATATCGCGTTCGGGCTCAAGCTTCGGAAAATGCCGAAGCCTGAAATCAAAAAAAGAGTAGAGGAAGCTGCTAAAATTCTCGGGCTGGAGGAATATTTGCACCGTAAACCGAAAGCGCTGTCAGGCGGACAGAGACAGCGGGTTGCGCTGGGCCGGGCAATCGTGCGGGATGCAAAGGTGTTCCTGATGGATGAGCCTTTGTCAAACCTGGATGCGAAGCTGAGGGTGCAAATGCGGGCGGAAATCATTAAGCTCCACCAGAGACTGCAGACTACTACGATTTATGTGACGCATGACCAGACAGAAGCGCTGACGATGGCGACACGGATCGTAGTCATGAAAGATGGGAAAATTCAGCAGATCGGGACGCCGAAGGATGTTTATGAATTCCCTGAAAACGTCTTTGTCGGCGGGTTTATCGGATCACCGGCGATGAACTTTTTCAAAGGAAAGCTCACGGATGGCTTAATCAAAATCGGTTCTGCGGCATTAACCGTCCCGGAAGGAAAAATGAAAGTGCTGCGTGAAAAAGGCTACATCGGCAAAGAGGTCATCTTCGGCATCCGTCCTGAGGATATACATGATGAATTGATTGTCGTGGAATCATATAAGAACTCTTCGATTAAGGCGAAAATCAATGTTGCAGAGCTGCTCGGTTCTGAAATCATGATTTATTCGCAGATCGACAACCAAGACTTTATTGCGCGGATCGACGCCCGCCTCGATATTCAATCGGGCGATGAGCTGACGGTCGCATTTGATATGAACAAAGGCCATTTCTTTGACAGTGAGACAGAAGTGAGAATTCGATAAGATCAAAAAAACCGGACATGGGGATGTCCGGTTTTTTGCTATTGAAAATCTCAGAATCAAACCGATGAAAAAGGAGGAAGAAATAGACAGAAAGCAGGAGAACGATGAAACGATTGTTTTTAAGCGTCTTTCTTTTGGGCAGCTGTTTGGCGCTTGCGGCTTGCGCTGATCAAGAGGCGAATGCAGAGCAGCCGATGCCAAAAGCGGAACAAAAGAAACCGGAAAAAAAGGCAGTACAAGTTCAGAAAAAAGAAGACGATACATCCGCATGGATCAAAACAGAGAAACCGGCAAAGCTGCCGATTTTGATGTACCACAGCATTTCTTCAGGAAACAGCCTCCGTGTGCCAAAAAAAGAATTCGAGGCGCATATGAAGTGGCTTCATGATAACGGCTATCAGACATTAACGCCGAAAGAGGCGTATCTCATGCTGACGCAGGATAAAAAACCGAGTGAGAAGTGCGTGCTGATCACATTTGATGACGGGTACACCGACAATTATCAAGATGCGTATCCGGTGCTGAAAAAGTACGGGATGAAGGCAACGATTTTTATGATCGGCAAATCGATCGGACATAAGCACCATCTGACAGAGGAACAAATGAAGGAAATGGCACAGCACGGCATATCGATTGAAAGCCATACGATTGACCACCTTGAACTGAACGGATTAACGCCTCAACAGCAGCAAAGTGAGATGGCTGATTCGAAAAAGCTGTTTGACAACATGTTTCATCAGCAAACCACCATCATCAGCTATCCGGTAGGGCGCTACAATGAGGAGACGCTGAAGGCCGCTGAAAAAACAGGCTATCAAATGGGCGTGACGACAGAACCGGGCGCGGCTTCGAGAGACCAGGGAATGTATGCCCTCCATCGTGTGCGCGTGTCCCCAGGCATGTCGGGCTCGGCTTTTGGTGCGTACATCGAATCAATGAAATAAAAAAAGGCGGCGTTTAATCGCCGCCCCCTCCGCCGCCACAGCCGGAATCGCTGAAACCTCCGTCACTGCCGCATCCATCATGGTGCGAGCTATGATCTGAATAACCGAAATACCCGCTGTCCGCCTGCTGGCGGCTTTTATTTTCCGATGACTGCGGCTGAATGACTGAAAGAAAAACAATAATAGCTATTATCAATAAGATCACTATCACTTCTGGTCACTCCCTTTTTTCACCATATCTGTTATACGGATGAAACGCTGACCGGTTTCATTTCAAAGTGATCGATTCTTTCAGTCGGTCTCTGAGCCAGCGCTTTAGCACCCCATGTCCTTTGTTTGACAATAAAGTGCCGACACGCCAATACATAGGGGGATGAGGAGCGAACTGAAAATCAATCAATCTGAAAAACCAGCTTTTATCACGGGTGAGAGAGTCAATTTGAAGCTCGTCTTCACCTGTTTCAGAGCTGTAGGCACTTTGTTTCTGTATGTCCTCATCCTGCCGAACCGCCAAGATTCTCAAGGCTTCAGCCATTTGTTTGTAACCGCCCTCCAGCAATGATGCGCCAAGGTTGTCAGCACGCACCTCCATCCATTGTGAACAAAAGGATTGATAGAGCTGGAACAGGATAATGATTGCCATAATGAAAGCCCAAAGCGCAATTTTGTGGGCCTCGGAATGGGTGATATGCTGCTCAAACAAGAGGAAAATCCCAACGACAGCTCCAAGAAATAGAAAACGCAAAAGCTGTGATGACAGAACGTCACGTTTTTTGATATGAATTGCCTCATGGGCCAGAATGCCTTCGATAACACGCTGTGGAAGTGTTAGTGTGGCGCTTGTCAGGATGACCATTGACCTCCCGACATTCATGCCTACTGCCATTCCGTTGTAATCATCACTCTCCGTTTCGTATATGCGGACATGGGAAATGCCGGCCGATCGGAAAATCTTATCGGCCGCTGCCTGTACATGCGGATGATGACAAGGCTTGGCGTCCATCGCCGCCCGCAACACACGGTCTGACATATACATGTTGAATACCCAATACAGGATTACGGCAACAGCCATGACCCATGGAGAGGCGTGTAATGCGTATAACGCGAGCACCAATAAGGCGTAAGCGGATACCCCTTTTACGCTGGCGGCAAAATAAAGCTTCCCGAGCAACCGCTTCACATTTTTTCTATGATAAAACGGCAAAACAGAAATCACATTGTCCACATCGTTTTCTGCATCTGTGTATTCCTGGAGAATTGTTTTCCATTTTTGCGGTTCCTTCACCGTCAAAAACAGTGTTTCGCCGGGAAGAGACAGTTTAATGACTTGCTGAAAGCTTGTTGTCAAATCTAAACGGGATGAATACATCGTCAGTAGCGGATGGAGCTTTAAGAGATCTGCCGTTGATTCAAGCTGAATGTCCTTCAAATCGGAAAGCGGGTATGTACGGGTTTCATAGTGTGAGCTGATATGCAATTTTTCTAAGGCAGCTGAATAAAAAACCTTTACGCTGAAAACATTCAGTATACGCTTCACCAGTGCCCCTCCGCCGGAGATCATGCCGAGAAGGATCACATATTTGAGAGGGCTTGTGTCAGGTCCATAGATGAAAAAAATAACACCCCCTGCAAACACAATGGCGGTCAGCGTAATGTCTGACAGGAGACGTGTTTTGTTTCTGGCCAGCTCGATTTCCTGCCAGTCTCCCGAAGGTTTTTCCACACGCTCTGAAACAATGAGATCCATTGCGGTCCAATAGCAGAAGAACATTGTCGCGATTGAGACAATGCCGTCCATGAATGAGAGATGAGAGAAGATGTAAACTGCAGCGCCGACCCAAAGAACAATATCGATCCAGAAGTCTACGGCCGGAATGAGTTTTGCTGCCAGGGCTGATATCAAATAAAATCCCAGCCCGAGAAGCATAAAGAGAAATAGATGAGTTCCCATAGGCATGCCATATTCCTTTCTATCTAGTATTTCCAACTATTACTATAGCATGAGGCGGGAACTTGCAAAAACATGGACATGCAAAAAAGCAAGCTCTTTCGTTTGACGAAGAACTTGCTTGTGGGGATTAATAAAACTGGTGAAGCAGCATAAAGGTTAAGGATACTGTAATCGCGCCCCCGATGCGGGTAGACACTTGGGCGAAAGGCATTAGCTCAAGCCTTTCAGCGGCGCTTAAAATGGCAACGTCACCCGTGCCGCCTTGCCCAGAATGGCACGCATTGATAATGGCGGTTTCAATCGGATACATGTTCAGCCATTTTCCAGTGAAGAAGCCAACGACCATCATGGTCACAACGACAGACAGAATCGTAATAATATTGCTGAGGTTAAAAGCGGCGACAAGCTTGTCCCACGGCGTCATGGATACCCCAATTGCAAAGAGAAGCGGGTAGGTCACAGCTGTTGAAAAAAAGCGGGACACTCCAAACGCGCCATTTTCAATTGAGGCAGGCACCAATCTGAACAGCTTGATTAGAACAGCCAGTAACAGCATGGCAACGGGTGCCGGAAAACCGAAAAAATCGTGAGCGAGCATGCCAACTAAGTATAAAGAAACAGCAAGGATACCGCCTGACGCAAATAAAGAAAGGTTGAACATTTGCTGTCCGCTTTGTGATTCCTCCAGCGCAGGGGACTCTTCTTCGGAGCGGTCCACTTTGCCGTTGCCTGTCCATTCCGGTTTTTTCTTTCCGATGCGGTTCAGCAATCCCGCTAGAATAATCGCGCACAGGCTGCCCAGCATAATCGATGGCAGAACAAGTGCAAACGCTTCCCCTTGAGAAATGGGCATGATGTCAGAATATCCGATGGACAGCGGGATAGCGCCTTCTCCGACTCCTCCAGCCATGATCGGAATGACAATGTACAGCAGGGTATGCTGAAATCCGAGTCCGAGCAATGTCCCGACAGCCAGTCCGACAATAGCGGCTGTGACAGAACCGACAATAAGCGGAATAAAGATTTTCATGAATGCTTTTACGAGTGTTTCTCTTTTCATGCCGAGAATGCTTCCGACGACAATACCGGCGATAAACAAATATAGAAAGTTTGAGTTTTCTGTAAATTCTGTGGTGGATTTGACGATATCATTAGGCAGCAGGTGATAGTACACGATAGCGGACGGAATAAAAGTAGCTAGGATGGCTGGGCCGCCGATAGAACGAACTATCGGTATCGATTTGCCGATTTGGGCAAAGGTAAACCCGAAAAACGCCATGACGGCGATGGATGTCAAAATGTCACTTTTTACATCGTGATGCATAACAAAAACAGTGATTAATATAAACAGCAAGGCATACACAGGAAGCGGTATGATGCCTACTTTTATATTCATGGCTTTCGCAAACCAATTCTCTTTTCGAACCCCTTCGTGAATTGTATCCGTTTGCAATTGCATGTGTGTTTGAAGCTCTCCCATTGAAAAACCTCCCCTATTCTTGATGCAGTGAAATTGTTCACTATGTTAAGTATACTAAAAAATTGAAATTATTAATATATTAAAAATTTACTATTCAACTTTTCTCCACTTGCCGTTTTAGTTGGAAAGAGGCATTCTGACTAAAATCGGTTTATGACGGAATGCTGGGAATCGAGTGCTGGTGCGGGGCAAGCATTTTGTTCGCAAGGAACGATGTGTTGATGTACGATAATAAAGGGTCATTTATCCTAGCAGCCGACATAAATAAGCAACAAAATAGACAAAAATCCGTCACATAGCGCGGGACTTTTTAGGTATTTTAGGCTTTATTTTTGAAATGAATCGTTGTAAAGTACTTAATATGAACCAGTCAGAGATTGTGTCATTTGGTCAGTCTAGCAATCTTGCATCATATTGAACGACTTTTTGACACATTTGTGAAATATTGAGCAATATTTTTTTCGTCTATTTTGTGAATTGCTGATCAAAGTTTTGGTTCTATTTGTGAAGTAGTGAGCAAATTAACAGTTTCAACCGGAAATGGAGGAGAAAGCATGAGTGAATTGGTATTAGCCCGCATACAATTTGCATCAACAACGTTGTTTCACTTCTTGTTTGTGCCGATGTCTATCGGGCTTGTGTTTATGGTTGCGTTAATGGAGACTCTTTATCTTGTAAAGAAAAATGAACTGTATCTCAAAATGGCAAAGTTTTGGGGACACTTATTCTTAATAAATTTCGCAGTCGGTGTTGTAACGGGGATTCTGCAAGAATTCCAGTTTGGACTGAACTGGTCTGATTACTCCCGTTTTGTCGGAGATGTATTTGGCGCTCCGCTTGCGATTGAAGCATTATTGGCGTTTTTCATGGAATCTATTTTTATCGGATTATGGGTTTTTGGCTGGGACCGCCTGCCGAAGAAAATTCACGCTCTCTGCATATGGCTCGTATCATTCGGAACGATCATGTCATCTTTCTGGATTTTAACAGCAAACTCCTTTATGCAGGAGCCGGTCGGCTTTACGATTAAAAACGGCCGCGCGGAAATGAATGATTTTGGCGCGTTGATTACAAACCCTCAGCTCTGGGTTGAATTCCCGCACGTCATTTTCGGTGCGCTTGCCACTGGAGCTTTCTTTATTGCCGGAGTGAGTGCTTTTAAACTGCTGAAGAAAAAAGAAGTGCCGTTCTTTAAACAATCTTTTAAACTCGCAATGATCGTCGGCCTTTGTGCCGGTCTTGGCGTCGGCCTTAGCGGACACATGCAGGCTGAGCACTTGATGGAATCACAGCCGATGAAAATGGCTGCCAGTGAAGGCCTATGGGAAGACAGCGGTGACCCTGCTGCTTGGACCGCTTTTGCGACGATCGATACAAAAAATGAAAAAAGCTCAAATGAAATCAAAGTTCCTTATGCCTTGAGCTACTTGGCTTATCAGAAATTCAGCGGAAGTGTCAAAGGGATGAAAACCCTTCAGGCTGAATACGAAAAAATATACGGAAAAGGCGACTACATTCCGCCAGTGAAAACGACATTCTGGAGCTTCCGCATCATGGTTGGCGCAGGCGTTGTCATGATTCTTGCTGCGTTAGGCGGCCTCTGGCTGAACCGCCGCAAAAAGCTTGAAAACAGCAAATGGTATTTGCGCATCATGATTGCTTTGATTTCCTTCCCGTTTCTTGCGAACTCCGCGGGCTGGATTATGACAGAAATCGGGCGTCAGCCTTGGACGGTCATGGGCTTGATGACAACGGCTCAATCCGTGTCGCCTAACGTAACAGCGGGCTCCTTGTTATTCTCAATCATCGCATTCGGTGTGATGTACATGATTCTGGGCGCGCTGCTTGTCTTCTTGTTTATCCGTGAGATTAAAAAAGGTGCGGAGCATGATAATCATCATGATGTGCCTGTATCAACAGATCCATTTAGTCAGGAGGTATACCATGGCATCTCTTCATGATCTTTGGTTTATACTCGTTGCTGTATTGTTTGTAGGATTCTTCTTTTTGGAAGGCTTTGATTTCGGGGTCGGCATGGCGACCCGTTTTCTTGGCCATAATGAATTAGAACGCAGAGTGCTGATCAACACGATCGGGCCGTTCTGGGACGCGAATGAAGTGTGGCTTTTGACTGGCGCAGGCGCCATTTTTGCGGCATTCCCAAACTGGTATGCAACGATGCTGAGCGGTTATTACATTCCGTTTGTCATAGTGCTGCTTGCGTTAATGGGCCGCGGGGTCGCGTTTGAGTTCCGCGGCAAGGTGGATCATTTAAAATGGGTAAAGGTTTGGGACTGGGTCGTTTTCTTCGGCAGTCTGATTCCTCCGTTTGTGCTTGGTGTGCTGTTCACGACATTATTCCGCGGGATGCCGATTGATGCCGACATGAACATTCACGCACATGTATCTGATTATATCAATGTATATTCTATACTTGGCGGTGTGACGGTAACACTTCTTTGCTTCCAGCATGGATTAATGTTTATCACGCTGCGTACGATTGGTGATTTGCAGCAGCGCGCCCGACAAATGGCGCAAAAGATAATGGGTGTTGTTTTTGTAGCGGTTCTTGCCTTCGCGGCCCTTTCTGCGTATCAGACAGACATGTTTACACGCCGCGGCGAGATTACCATTCCGCTCACTGTTTTGATTGTCATCTGCTTTATGCTCGCGGCTGTATTTATTCGTAAGAAAAAAGACGGCTGGACATTTGCGATGACAGGCGCTGGTCTGGCGCTGACCGTGGGAATGATCTTTATTTCCCTATTCCCTCGCGTAATGGTCAGCTCGCTTCATAGCGCATACGATTTAACAGTAGCTAACGCTTCTTCCGGAGATTATTCGCTTAAAGTCATGTCAATTGCAGCATTAACGCTATTGCCGTTCGTCATCGGCAGCCAGATCTGGAGCTATTATGTCTTCCGGAAGCGCGTCAGTCATAAGGAGCCTATGACTTATTAATGGGAAAAGACCTGTTTCGATATAAAGGAATGAAGCGGATTCTCACCGTGATTACTTGCTTAACGCTGATTCAGACAGCCGCTATTATCATGCAGGCAGAGTGGCTGAGTGAAGCCGTAACCGGGCTTTTCAACGGGAAGAGCATTGCCTCCCTGTTTCCGGTGATCGGCTTTTTCCTCATCGCTTTTGTCGCGCGGCACGGGGTGACAGTGGCGCGTCAGAAAATCGTCTATCATTATGCCGCCCGGACGGGAGCTGATTTGAGGAAAAGCTTTCTCGATCAGCTGTTCCGCTTAGGCCCCCGCTTTGCAAAGAAAGAGGGGACGGGGCAAATGGTGACGCTGGCGATGGAAGGCATCAGCCAGTTCCGCCGCTACCTGGAGCTGTTTCTGCCGAAAATGGTCAGCATGGCGATTGTGCCTGCGGCAGTTGTCATTTATGTGTTTTTTCAGGATCAGACATCAGCCATCATTTTAGTCGCTGCTATGCCGATTCTGATCATCTTTATGATTCTCCTCGGCCTTGTCGCGCAGAGAAAAGCGGATCGTCAGTGGAAATCCTATCAGAGACTTTCCAATCATTTTGTTGATTCTCTTCGCGGGCTGGAGACATTGCGTTTCCTAGGTTTGAGCAAGTCACACAGCAAAAATATTTTCTATGTGAGTGAGCGGTATCGCAAGGCAACGATGAGCACACTCCGGGTGGCGTTTTTGTCATCATTCGCCCTCGATTTTTTCACGATGCTGTCGGTGGCGACAGTCGCAGTATTTCTGGGCCTGCGCCTTATTGACGGCGATATTTTGCTTGGCCCTGCTTTAACGGCGCTTATTCTGGCGCCTGAGTATTTTTTGCCGGTGCGGGAAGTGGGGAATGATTATCATGCAACGCTGAACGGCCAGGAAGCAGGAAAAACCATTCAAGAGATTTTGTCACAGCCTGGTTTTAAAGAAGAGACGCCGCTTCAGCTCGAAGCTTGGTCCGATCAGGATGAGCTGAAGCTGTCAGGCGTGTCAGTCGGCCGTTCGGTGTCTGATATTCATCTCTCATTCAAAGGCAAGAAAAAAATCGGCATTATCGGTGCAAGCGGCGCAGGAAAATCAACATTAATTGATATTCTCGGCGGATTTTTAGAGCCGGATGGCGGGATGATTGAGGTTAATGGTACAAGCCGGTCCCATTTGCAGGACGGCAGCTGGCAGAAGAACCTTCTTTACATCCCTCAGCATCCGTACATTTTTGATGATAAGCTTGGGAACAACATTCGCTTCTACCATCCAAGCGCTTCGGCAGAGGAAACAGCCCGTGCTGCTGCTGCGGCGGGACTGGCGGAGCTGGTGGATAGCCTTCCTGAAGGATTAGAGGGGCGGATCGGGGAAGGCGGCCGGGCGCTCAGCGGCGGCCAGGCACAGCGTGTCGCGCTGGCCCGCGCCTTTTTGGGAAACCGTCCGATCCTGCTGCTGGATGAGCCGACCGCCCATCTTGATATCGAAACAGAATATGAAATAAAAGAAACGATGCTGGATTTATTTGAGGATAAGCTCGTCTTTCTCGCGACTCACCGCCTTCACTGGATGCTCGATATGGACGAAATTATCGTGCTGGACGGAGGCAGGGTTGCGGAAGTCGGGACTCACGATGAATTGCTGGCGAAAAACGGTGTGTATACCAAACTCGTGAAGGCACAACTGGGGGAAAGAGCATGAAGAAAGAAGAATGGATTTTGCCGTATATCAAGCAAAATGCCCGCCTGTTTGTTCTGGTTATCTTTTTGGGCGCGGTGACGATTTTTTCTGCTGCTTTTCTCATGTTCACCTCAGGGTTTTTGATTTCTAAAGCGGCGACAAGGCCGGAAAACATTCTGCTCATTTATGTGCCGATTGTCGCAGTGCGCACCTTTGGGATTGCGCGCTCTGTATCGCGATATGTGGAACGGCTCGTCGGGCATCACATCATTTTGAAAATCGTATCCGACATGCGCGTCCGCCTTTACAATATGCTTGAGCCGGGTGCTTTGATGCTGCGTTCCCGTTTTCGCACGGGGGATATGCTCGGCATTTTGTCTGAGGATATTGAGCATTTGCAGGATGCTTTCTTAAAAACGATTTTTCCTGCGATCTCAGCCTTGCTCCTGTATGCTGTGTCAGTTATAGCGCTCGGCTTCTTCTCTTGGCCGTTTGCCATATTGCTTGCGCTTTATTTGTTTGTTCTTGTTGTATTGTTTCCGGTTGTGTCTTTGCTCGTGACGAGAGCGAAGAATGCGAAGCTGAAAAGCGGACGGAATGTGCTGTACAGCCGTCTGACAGATGCTGTGATGGGTGTCAGCGACTGGATGTTCAGCGGACGCCGGCATGCGTTTATTGATTCCTATGAAAAAGAGGAACATGATTGGTTTGAGCTTGAACGGAAAAAGCAATGCTTTACGAGATGGCGGGATTTTGCTGCGCAATGCCTTGTCGCCGGCCTTATTTTGCTGATGCTGTTTTGGACAGCGGGACAGCAAGCGGACGGCGAGCTCGCTAAAACGATGATTGCCGCTTTTGTGCTAGTGGTGTTTCCGTTGACGGAAGCCTTTTTGCCGCTTTCGGATGCCTTAGGCGAAGTGCCGGGCTATCAGGATTCTATCAGACGCATGAACAAGGTGGCTCCTCAGCCGGAGGCGTCACAAACTGAATCAGGGGATCAAATGCTCGATCTTCAAGATGTCACCTTGGCCTTTCGTGATGCGACGTTTTCTTATGACAACAGCAGCAAAGTGCTTGACAACTTTTCCTTTACGCTGCGCCAAGGAGAAAAAATGGCGCTGCTCGGCCGAAGCGGCTCTGGGAAATCGACATCGCTTGCATTAATCGAAGGGGCCTTGAAGCCAGACTCCGGTTCTGTAACGTTAAACGGAGTGGAGACAGCGCTGCTAAAGGATCAGATTGCGGATGCGGTGGCCGTGTTAAATCAAAAACCGCACCTGTTTGATACAAGTATTTTGAACAACATCAGGCTCGGAAACGGAGATGCAAGCGACGAGGATGTGCGCCGCGCCGCAAAGCAGGTCAAACTGCATGACTACATTGAGTCATTGCCTGACGGATATCATACCTCTGTACAGGAAACGGGCATCCGTTTTTCCGGTGGAGAGCGCCAGCGGATCGCACTTGCGAGGATTTTGCTGCAGGATACACCGATCATCATCCTCGATGAGCCAACAGTCGGCCTCGATCCTATTACCGAACGTGAATTGATGGAAACGGTGTTTGAGGTGCTGAAAGGAAAAACGATTTTATGGATTACCCACCATCTCGCGGGAGTGGAAGCGGCTGATAAAATCGTATTTCTCGAAAACGGCAAAACAGAAATGGAAGGAACCCATGAGGAGCTTCTGGCGGCAAACGAACGGTACAGCCGCCTGTATCACCTTGATGTTCCTGTAAAATAGAAGACAGCCCTAAAAGGCTGTCTTTCATCGTGTCGACAAACCCTCGCATTCGTTGTCAGTCCTGCGCGTTGGTGCTCACGAATGATAACATTCGCTCCGCTCCAATGCTCGTCCTTTCTAGACTTCAAGGGTTTTCAATCACGCTGAAAAGATGACAACATCCTAAAACAAAAACCGTTTTAGGATGTTGTCAACAATCTGGAAGACAGCCCTAAAAGGCTGTCTTTTTTGTTTGAAAAAGAAAAGGTACAGGAAAAATAGGAAAAGAAAGCAGAGGAGGGATAGAGATGAATGTTCCATATTGGACGGAAGAGCATGTAAGGGCCACGCTTCCTGAAAGAGATGCGGAGAGCCATAAAGGCACGTACGGTACGGCTTTGCTGCTGGCGGGAAGTGACGACATGCCGGGCGCAGCGCTGCTTGCAGGGCTTGGGGCCATGCGGAGCGGTCTCGGCAAGCTTGTCATCGGTACATCAGAAAGCGTAATCCCGTTAATTGTTCCTGTTTTGCCCGAGGCGACCTATTGGCGTGACGGCTGGAAAAAGGCGGCGGAGGCTCAGCTTGAAGAGACGTACCGGGCCATTGCCATCGGATCGGGCCTTCCGCAAACGGAAAGCGTACAGCAGGCAGTCGATCATGTGCTTACGGCTGATTGTCCTGTTATTTTGGATGCCGGAGCGCTGGAGAAGCGCACATATCCGAAACGGGAGGCACCCGTCATCCTCACGCCGCACCCGGGCGAGTTTTCCCGAATGACAGGGATGCCCGTGAACGAATTGCAGAAAAAAAGAGCGGAATATGCAAAGGAATGGGCGGCTCAGCTGCAGACTGTCATTGTGTTAAAAGGAAACCAAACCGTCATTGCGTTTCCTGATGGAGACTGCTGGCTCAATCCAACCGGAAACGGGGCGCTCGCCAAGGGCGGAACCGGTGACACGCTGACGGGCATGATATTGGGGATGCTCTGCTGTCATGAAGATCCAAAGTACGCCATATTAAACGCGGTCTATTTGCATGGTGCGTGCGCCGAGCTCTGGACGGACGAGCACTCCGCTCATACGCTGCTCGCTCATGAGCTATCTGACATGCTGCCCCGCGTGTGGAAGCGATTTGAATGATAAAAAAGCTGTCTTCAGAGAGAAGACAGCTTTTCTTGATACCCCGCCCGTTTTTTCAGACGCGGTTTCATTAATACATAGTAAAGCACAGAAGGCACGGCCAAGCCGATAATCCATGCGATGTCTCCGCCGCCAAACATTTTGGCAAGCGGTCCGATGTAAAAGCTTGTGTTGATAAACGGAATTTCCAGCAAGATAGACAGAACGAACGCAATTGTGGTGATCCAATTGACCTTTCCATAAGGCCCGTTTACGTCGAACATGGCTTTGACTTGATACTTTCCGTGGCGGACGAAGTAGTAATCGACTAAATTGATTGCCGTCCACGGAATTAAGAAATAACTGATGAAAAAGATAAAATTCAAAAACAGCTCCATAAAATTGCTCTGTCCCAGTAGGCTTAAGACTGTGCCGACAAGCGTGACACCCAGGATCATGATGATTCTGACTTTGGGCGTGACTTTTAATTTCAGAAACGGCTCCAGCGTTGTTGTCGTGGACATGAATGCCCCATACAGGTTAAAAACATTGATCGCCATTTGCCCAAATAACACAATGATCAGCATAATAAACGAGAAGGGACCGAACAATTGGACAATCTGGCTGCCTGAGTTTGCCGTAAAGTCAGGAAGTGAGGTTGTCAGCAATGCGCCGAGCAGCATCATCCAGATGGAGCTGACAGATGTACCTGCATAGCTGTACCAAAATGTTTTTGAAGCCGGTGTTTTAACTGGCAGATATCTTGAATAATCGGCAACATACGGCGCGTAGGCAAGCTGCCACGTCGCAACTGCGCTGACTGCCACCAAGAAAATTGGCAGATCAATCGCTCCGGGAATCCAGCTGCCTGCCGGAATCGGCAATTGAAAAATGAGAATCGTTGCAGCAAAAAATACAGCAAAAGAGGTCCAAGAAAGGATTTTTTGCATTTTGTGAATCAAATCATGGCCGAAAATGGTGAGTAAAAAACATACGGCGCTTAAGCCTATAATGCTCCACGATCCCGGGATGGGAACAAAGCTGCTTAAGGTTCCGGCCGCCAGAATCGTGCTGCTTGCGAAGAAACCAAGGTAGATAAACATGACTAAGAAGAGGGGAAGAATCGCTCCGATTACGCCGAATTGGGCACGGCTTTGAATCATTTGCGGGATGCCAAGCTGAGGGCCTTGCGCGGAATGAGACGCCATAAATATGGCACCGATTAAGGTTCCGCAAATAATAGCGGCAACACTCCAAAACAGATTAAGTCCCATTGCAACGGGAATCGTGCCAGTCACTAACGTGGTGATATGCATATTAGCCCCGAACCATACGGGAAATAAATCTTTCGCTTTACCATGTCTTTCTTCATTCGGAATATATTCAATCGTTCGCCTTTCTACTTTCAATGCATCGTCCTCCATATTGGATGTTTTTTTGAAATCGACATAAAGTCATAGCTTAACAGACTATGAGGGGGTTTACAAATAAGGATATGCAGCCAAACGGCCGGGAAGCTTGATCTGTCAATGGCTGAAAAGAATTGTAAAAAAGATGAACGCTTTTGAATCCGGTGTCGTCTCATAAGGCAGAAAAACAAAAAAGGGGGGATCATGGTCATTGGATACACAAGAAGAACAGCGGCTGATACAGCAGGCGAAAGAGGGAAACGACGAGGCGTTTACAGCCCTTTTCCACTATCACTATTCTTTTTTATATAAATATTTGTTAAAGCTTTCCCTTCGCCCCGATCTCAGCGAGGAACTTGTTCAGGAAACCTTTCTGAAAGGGTACATCCATTTAAGAAGCTTTCAGGGCCGTTCAAAATTCTCCACATGGCTGATCTCCATTGCATCGCGGCTCTATCTCGATCACCAGAAAAAGAGAAAGAGAGAATGGAAACGGAATCAGACAGTTACGGAGGAAACAATCCGCAAGATCAAGTGGGACGTGTCAGTGAAAGGGGCAGAATGGAGCGAGACGCTTGATCTGTTTTCAAAGCTGGACCCTAAATTGCGCACGCCAGTTTTATTAAGGCATTACTACGGCTATACCTACGCCGAAATTGGGATGATGCTGCAGATCAAGGAAGGCACGGTGAAGTCTAGAGTTCATAATGGACTCCAGCAAATCAGAAAGGAGTGGGACGATGAATAAAGAAAAGCTTTCAATTCATTTCAAATCAGAATTGCAGAAAATTGATCAAACAGCCAATCCCTCTATACCGAATCAAAAAGAACTGCTTTACCAGCTGTTACAAATGAAAGCTGAACGCAGAAAAAAACTGATGAAAGAGATCATCTTATTTGTATTCTGTGCGCTGATGGTTGTGAGTGCGGCAATCCTGGCATTCACTCAAGCTCCTGCTGTGTTTATTGTGCTTCAAGTTTGTGTGCTTGCGGTGTTGCCGATTTTGATTGCGGCTGAGAAAAAAAGGCATCTCGGCGAATGTGAGGTGAAACGCAGATGACACAAACAGAAATTGTCATAACGGTTGCGGCTTGTCTCGTCGTATTGTCACAGGGAATCTTTTTATTTATTGATGCGAAAAAACGTAATCGCATGGCATGGGTTTGGGGGATTGTCGGATTGATTCAAGCACCGATGCCTCTGATTTGTTATTACTTTTTTGTCATTAGGCCGGATCGGAAGAAAAGGGGGATCAAGCAATGAATATTTCTTGGGAAATGATTTTGCCGCTGATTGTATTACAGCTGGCTTTGGCGGTGTTTGCCCTCATCAGCTGTATAAAAGAAGAGCGGACGAACGGGCCAAAGTGGATGTGGGCTGCAATCATCGTATGTATCAATATTATCGGGCCGATTTTATTTTTCACCGTCGGCAGAAAGCAAAGGTGAGCTGGCATGCTGTCTATTGAGTCATTATGCAAAACATATCGGCATCATGAAGCTGTAAAGAATGTCAGTTTTCACGTGAATGAAAACGAGTGTGTCGCACTATTAGGTCCCAATGGAGCCGGTAAAACCACAACACTGCAAATGCTTGCCGGGCTGCTTTCGCCATCCTATGGAACCATAAAGCTGTTAGGGGAGAAAAAGCCGGATCGGCGTTTGATTGGGTACCTCCCGCAGTATCCAGCTTTTTATTCGTGGATGACCGCAAATGAATTTTTAACATTTGCGGGGAGACTGTCCGGTCTTTCGAAGAGAAAATGCCAAGAGGAAATCGGCGAGATGCTGGAATTTGTCGGTTTGCACGAAGTGGCGAACAAAAGGATCGGGGGCTATTCAGGAGGCATGAAACAAAGACTCGGTCTGGCACAGGCACTGCTCCATAAACCGAAGTTTTTGATATTGGATGAACCGGTGTCTGCTCTTGATCCGACAGGGCGGTTCGAGGTGCTGGACATGATGCGGGAGCTGAAAAAGCATATGGCCGTTCTGTTTTCTACACATGTTTTGCACGATGCAGAGCAGGTGTGTGATCAAGTGGTGATTATGAAAAACGGTGAAATTTCATGGAAAGGCGAGTTACAGGAGCTGAAACAACAGCAGCAAACGAACGTTTTTACTCTTTCAGTGAAAGAGAAGCTGGAAGGTTGGCTTGAAGAGAAGCCTTACGTCTCAGCTATTGTCTATAAGAATCCGTCCCAAGCTGTTTTCGAGCTGCCTGATATACACGCTGGCCGGTCATTATTAAGTGACTGTATCCGAAAGGGATTGACCGTCACCCGATTTGAACAGAAAACGGAGTCTCTAGAAGACGTCTATCTAAAGGTGGTGCACGCATGAAGGTGATGATGGCGCTATTGCAGAAGGAGTGGCTGGAAGGATGGAAAAGCGGTAAGCTGATTTGGCTGCCGATTGCGATGATGATCGTCGGGCTGACACAGCCGCTGACCATTTATTATATGCCGGAAATCATCGCACATGGAGGGAACCTTCCTGACGGCATGAAAATCAGTTTTACGATGCCCTCCGGGTCTGAAGTGATGGTCAGCACGCTTTCTCAATTCAACACGCTTGGCATGGCTCTGGTCATCTTTAGTGTGATGGGCAGTGTAGCCAATGAAAGAAATCAAGGGGTAACAACGCTGATTATGTCGCGGCCTGTGACGGCAGCCCATTATATCGTGAGTAAATGGCTCATCCAAAGCGTGATCGGCATTATGTCGTTTGCAGCTGGATACGGGCTTGCTTATTATTACGTTCGGCTGCTGTTTGAGGACGCATCATTCAGCCGCTTTGCCGCAAGCCTTGGCCTTTACGCGCTTTGGGTGATATTTATTGTGACCGCCGGCCTTGCCGGAAGTACGATATTCCGGTCTGTCGGAGCAGCTGCCGCTTGCGGGATCGGGCTCACAGCAGCCGTTTCCTTTGCTGTTTCACTATTTCCAGATGGTGCGAAGTGGCTTCCGGCTGAGATTTGCAAGCAGGCGGAGCATATCCTTCTTCATGGAGAGCGGGCAGATTTTTTCGGATGGTCACTTACTTTCTCCATTCTGGGCATCATGCTTCTGGCCGTGTTTTCTGTGTGGCGATTCCGGCGGTATGAAAGCTATTAATTGATCATGTTACGTTTTTGCGCGAGCATCACAAAAAAGGCGGCAAATGCCAGAAACCCGGCTCCATAAAAAACTCCCGCAAGCCCGACAAGCTGTGCGATTTTTCCGGCAAGAAGGGGCCCGAGGAAGATGCCTAGCGCATAAAATGATTGATAAAACCCCATCACTGACATTTTTAAACGGGCAGAACTGATTTCGACGACATGGCTTAGCAGCAGAGGAAAAACGAAGCCGAGCGCCAGTCCGATACAGGCGTGTGTGATGCAAACCGTGAACAATGCAGCTGAATAAGGAACGTATAGCAAACAGACCCCGGTGACAGCGAAACTAATGAGCATCACGGAGTAAGCGATACGTCTTGTAAAGCGCAGAAACACAAAGCTTAATGTGGCGGCTGCGTGTGGGAGGAAAAAGGCGCTCATCACCCAAAGCAGCTCCGCGTCGCCCATTCCGAGCTGATTCATGTAAAGCGGCGTAAAACCAAACACTGTGATAAATAATACGGCATGGGCCGTCATAGACAGGATGGTGAAAAGCTTCAGCTTTGGCAGTCGTAATGTATCTTTGATGTATTGATTGACACGAATGGTGTCACGGTTTGCGGGAGGAGCAGACGGATCCTTAATAAAGCAGCAGATCACCAAACCTGCGGCAGAGGCTGCCAGCGCCATCCAAAATGGAAGCTGCCTGTCTAAATGGGCTACGGCGAGCTCGCAGAACACAATGCTGGCAAACTGAGGCATGACGGTAAAAAACTGCATGATGCCCATTGCTTTTGATGCATTGCCATTGTTGAAATAATGTGCGTATAAAATGGTCGCCATCACCCACATAGAAGCAGTGATTCCCGCGAAAAGCCGGGCGGCCAGCACGAAGAAGAAAGAATCAAACATCATAAAAAGCAGGCTGCTGAGGACAGAAAAGCCGAACCCGGAAATTAACAATTGCTTGCGCAAGGAAAATAGGATGTCTGACAAAAGGCCGAGTGGGAATCGCAGAAGGATTTGCGTGACCCCGTAGCTGCCGAGAATGATGCCGATTGCGCCATATGAAAAGTGCAGATCCTCCAAATACAGACTGAATACAGGAACGTAAATATAGCCTGAAAACCAGAAACAAAATACCATGCATAAAAAAACGGCGTGATCTAAAGCGCCGATTGTTTTTTTCTGAGGAATCAAGTCCTGCTGTAATTCCATCGTATCTCTCCACCCCTTTCCTTCCAGTACAACACAATTGTTGAAAGCGTTTCAATAGAAAAATAAAAAAACAGGGCTTCAAAAAAAGCCCTGTTCGCTGTTGTTAATACGGATCAGATGGGTGGCTCTCCTGTTCAGCCTGCTTTGCAGCCTGTTCCGTTTCAGTTGTGCCGATCGGCCCGTTGCTGTTGTTCTCGGAAACCTTTTTTAGCCCTTCTGCTACGCGTTTTCCGTAGTCAGGATCAGCTTTTGTGAAATTCTCAATCATTTGATCCTGAATTTCTTTTCGGCACGTAGAAAGCGTATTCACCAAATTCGTAATCAATTCGTTCCGCTCAAATTCAGTAAATCTCCGGTACGTTTCTCCAGCCTGTCCGAAGTTGTTTGTTCTGTCAATCGCTTCACGCTTTACATCACCTTCGACATGCGGCGTATGGTCTTTTCCGTCCTGCTTCGCTTCCTTCAGCCCGCCCATAATGGATGGCTCATAGTTGACGTGCGGGTTTTGTCCTTCTGCTCTATCGACCCGATATTGCATTTGCCCGCCTTCCTGGTTGGTGGCGACATGCTTTTTTGGCGAGTTGATCGGGAGCTGCAGGTAATTTGCGCCTACACGGTAGCGCTGCGTATCAGAGTAGGCAAACGTCCGTCCCTGAAGCAGTTTGTCATCGGAAAAATCAAGCCCGTCGACAAGCACCCCCGTTCCAAATGAAGCTTGCTCCACTTCCGCATGGTAGTTTTCCGGATTTTTGTTCAGCACCAATTTGCCGATCGGTTTCCATGGGAAATCGTCTTTATACCACAATTTTGTCGGATCAAGAGGATCAAAGTCCAGTTCAGGATGCTCATCATCGCTCATGATTTGAGCATACACTTCCCACTCTGGATAATCGCCATTTTCAATCGCGTCATATAAATCCTGTGTGGCATGGTTAAAGTTTTTCCCTTGAATCTCTTCTGCTTCCTTCTGTGTCAGGTTGCGGATGCCCTGCTTCGGTTCAAAATGGTATTTCACGAGAACGGCCTTGCCCTCCTCATTCACCCATTTATAGGCATGTACGCCTGAACCCTGCATTTGCCGGTAGTTGGCCGGAATGCCCCAAGGCGAAAACAAGAAGGTGATCATGTGTGTCGCTTCAGGAGATTGAGAAATGAAATCGAAAATACGTTCACCATCCTGGATGTTGGTCACTGGATCAGGCTGAAATGCGTGTACAAGATCCGGAAATTTCAGCGGGTCGCGGATAAAAAAGATTTTCAGGTTGTTTCCGACCAAATCCCAGTTTCCGTCTTCTGTATATAGCTTTACAGCAAAACCGCGCGGGTCTCTCAATGTTTCAGGCGAGTGTTTTCCATGATTCACAGTTGAAAAACGGACAAATGCCGGTGTTTTCTTGCCTTTTTCCTGAAAGAGTTTGGCCCGTGTGTATGTTGAAATCGGTTCGTCTCCGAAGCTTCCGTACGCTTCAAAATATCCATGTGCACCTGCTCCCCTGGCATGAACAACCCGCTCTGGGATGCGTTCTCGGTCGAAGTGGCTGATCTTTTCGAGAAAATCATAGTTCTCAAGTGTTGTAGGCCCTCTATTCCCGACGGTTCTCACATTCTGGTTGTCAGTAACAGGATGCCCCTGCCTATTCGTTAAGGTATCCTCTGACTCGTTTTTCCCGGATGTCTTATGAGAAAGCGCTTCCTCGCTCCCTTGGGCATTTGATTGGTGCTGCTTGTTTTGATGATCATCTTTCAATGGTTGGCCCTCCTTTTTTGAACGGTAACAATATTCCCTGAATGGAAAGATTTTAAAACAGCCGTTTTTTTTGATCTGCTTCGGGAATGGTACAATGTACAAAAATCGGGTAAAGGAGAGGTCGATTCGTGACAAGAGAAAAAAATCCGCTGCCCATCACGTTTTATCAAAAAACCGCTCTTGAGCTTGCCCCATCGCTTCTGGGCTGCCTTCTTGTAAAAGAAACAGACGAAGGCACAGCGTCAGGCTATATTGTGGAAACAGAGGCCTATATGGGGGCTGGAGACAGAGCGGCACACAGTTTTAACAACCGCCGGACGAAGCGGACTGAGATCATGTTTGCAGAAGCTGGGCGGGTATATACATATGTGATGCACACCCATACATTGCTGAATGTCGTTGCCGCGGAAGAGGATGTCCCGCAAGCGGTATTAATCAGGGCGATTGAGCCGCATGAAGGCCAGCTGTTAATGGAGGAGAGAAGGCCGGGCAGGAGTCCGAGGGAATGGACAAACGGGCCTGGAAAGCTGACGAAAGCGCTTGGCGTCACGATGAATGACTACGGACGCTGGATCACGGAACAGCCGCTTTACATCGAAAGCGGGTACACACCGGAAGCAATTTCAACCGGCCCGCGCATCGGCATTGACAACAGCGGGGAGGCACGCGATTATCCATGGCGTTTCTGGGTGACGGGAAACAGGTACGTGTCGCGTTAGCATGTTTAAGGAAGAGGCAATCAGGGGAATGGTTGAGAAAAAAGAAGGGAGAATCGGAGCTTTGAAAAAGATGATCAAAACCGTTATCAAATGGGCGCCGGTCATTTACCCGATTGTTCGAAAAATCATGAAGGACCGAAAGGCGTCTAAACAAAAGAATATGTCCGCATCTAGAACAGCCGGCTGACCCCGGCTGTTTTTTTATAGGTCAGTTTTCCCTCTAGTCCTCCGGATGTTCATTGACTTGCCATTCTCTCCATTATAGAATTTATATACATTTCGCATCCCTTCATCATCCTTTCTGCCTATTCACTGAATCCCTGCATCTACTAGATAGGAGGTTTTTCTCATGCTTCATGGGCGACTTCGTGATATTCTGCGCTTGCTGATGGCGGCTGAAGCCCCGGTGACAAGTTCGTTTTTTGCCGCGCAATTAAACGTAACGACGCGGACAGTCCGCAATGATATAAAGGAACTGCAAGGTGTGCTAAGCGGCCACGGTGCCTTTGTACAATCTGTAAGAGGCTCCGGCTACAAGCTCCGCATTGATGACGAGCAAGTATTCAGAACACTGCTGCAAGATGTATTTCAGCAAAAAAAGGGCCTGCCGGTATTGCCGGAGGAGAGAATGGCCTATCTTATGAAACGTCTGCTGCTGGCGGACCATTATCTCAAGCTCGATGAACTGGCTGAAGAACTATTTATCTCAAAATCTACACTCCAAACGGATTTAAAGGAAGTAAAGAAACGTCTGCTGCCTTACCGCATTGTCATGGAAACACGCCCGAATTACGGCTTCAAGCTGCGCGGGGACGAGGTACAGATGAGGTACTGTATGGCGGAGTACATTGTTGATGAAAGAGAAACGGAGATAGATGTTTTGAATGAAAAGGCTGATATTTTGCCAAAAGAAGAAATTGAGATCATCCGTTCCGCCATCTTGAAAAAAATGAAAAACGAACGCATCCCTCTGTCCAACATGGGACTGAATAACCTCATTATCCATATTGCTATCGCCTGTAAACGGATCAGAACGGAAAACTATGTATCTCTTTTCCCGAAAGATATGGATCATATCCTGCATCAAAAAGAATACCGGGCTGCAGAAGCCATCGTAAAAGAGCTGGAATCAGCGCTTGCCGTTACGTTTCCGAAAGACGAGACGGCCTACATCGCCATGCATCTCCTTGGCACAAAACGAATGACACAATGCGGAGAGGACACATTCTCAATAGAAGAAGAAACCGATCAGCTGACACTTGCCATGATCAAAGCTGTTGATCGTGAACTGAAGCTTGGCATCCTGCATGACAAAGAGCTGAAAATCGGCTTGGCCCTGCATATGAAGCCGGCGATCAGCCGCAACCGATACGGCATGAATCTTCGAAATCCGATGCTCGCAGCGATCAAGGAACATTATCCACTCGCTTTTGAAGCCGGGATCATAGCCGGAATCGTGATAAAGGAACAAACGGGTATTGAGATTCATGAAAACGAAATTGGATATTTGGCCCTCCACTTTGGCGCCGCGATTGAACGAAAAAAAACAGAAAGTCCGCCGAAACGCTGTATCATTGTATGCGCATCGGGTGCCGGAAGCGCCCAGCTTCTGCGCGAAAAACTGCGTTCCCATTTCGGCAAGCGGCTCGATATTCTTGGAACGGCTGAATATTATAGTCTTGATCAAATGTCCTACGAATCAATTGATTTTGTCATCAGCACCATTCCGATTAAAAAAGAGCTCCCTGTACCAGTACTGAAGGTTAACACCATCTTAGGCGGAACTGACTTTACAAAAATAGAATCTATTCTGAGTGATGAAAAGGAAAAAGCCAATCGCTACCTAAAAAAAGAACTCGTTTTTTTTCAGGAGGATCTGCGCTCAAAAGAAGAAGTGATTCAATTTTTAGGGCAGAAAGCGGTCGAATGCGGCTTTGCCGATGAAGAAATCATAGATTCCATTTTTGAAAGAGAAGACATGTCGCCTACGTGTTTTGGCAATCTTGTTGCCATCCCGCACCCGCTTGTTCCACAGACGAAAACAACGTTTTGGGCCGTTTGTACGCTCAAAAAACCGATCGATTGGGAGAGTCAGCGAGTTCAATTTGTCTGTCTGCTTTGTGTCGAAAAGGAGAACAAAGCGGATTTGCAAAGCATGTATAAACTGCTTGGCAGCATTTTGGATGACCCGGCGGCGGTGAACCAGCTGGTCAAATGCCGTTCATATCAAGAGCTTTCGGATGTGTTTGACCAAAAAATGCTGAGCTGACAGCCTGTATATACCTTTTTTCCGTTGCCTGCGGAAAAACCCTGAGTGTTTATGAAAGCGATTTCATAATATGATGATAGCAACAGCAGGACATTACAAAATTGATCAAACTCTAGGGGGTCTTTTACATGAATATATTACTCGTTTGTGCAGCAGGCATGTCTACTAGTTTACTGGTGAGCAAGATGGAAAAAAGTGCGCAGGAACAGGGAAAAGACTATACCATTTGGGCAGTTTCAGGCGATTCTGTACAAAATCATATCGATAAAGCGGATGTATTGCTTCTCGGTCCGCAAGTCCGTTACATGCTTCCGCAGCTCAAAAAATTAGGAGAGTCAAAGGGGGTTCCGGTAGACGTCATTAATACCGTCCATTATGGCACGTGCAACGGGGCGGAAGTGCTGAAATCAGCTGAACAGCTTGGACATGTGTCATAGAGAGGGGCGGGCTATGTGAATAAAGTCAATCAGATCTTAGAAGAAAAGGTCATGCCTATAGCGGGAAGAATTGCGGGACAGCGTCATTTGCAGGCGCTGCGTGATGGTATCATCCTCACGATGCCCCTGATTATCATCGGTTCCTTTTTCCTCATCATTGGCAACCTCCCGATCCCGGGATACGCTGAGTTTATGGCAAAAACGTTTGGCAGCTCGTGGTCTGAAAAACTGGCCTACCCAGTCGACGCGACCTTTGAAATTATGGGTCTTGTCGCCGCGTTCGGCATCGCCTACCGGCTCGCCGAGAAATACGGCGTTGATGCCTTGTCGGCCGGAGCCATTTCCCTTGCGGCATTTTTATTAGCAACACCTTATCAAGTGCCGTTTATGCCGGATGGCGCGACGAAAGAAATCATGGTTGGCGGCGGGATTCCGCTTTCGCTCATGGGAAGCAAAGGCCTGTTTGTCGCCATGATTATCGCAATGGTGTCCACAGAGATTTACCGCCTCATTATCCAGCGCAATTTAGTCTTCAAAATGCCGGACGGTGTTCCGCCGGCGGTAAGCAAGTCATTTGTCGCGTTAATCCCCGGCTTTGCCGTTATCTTCCTGATTTGGGCAGCCCGGCTGATTGTTGAAGCGACACCGTTTGAAAGCCTTCATAACATTGTAAGCGTTTTATTGGGGACTCCGCTTTCCATTCTGGGAGGAAGCCTGGGAGGAAGCCTTGTCGCCGAAGCCGTCAAAATGCTTTTATGGGCCTGCGGCCTTCACGGTGCAAACATTGTCGGCGGCGTCATGGCACCGATTTGGTACGGCGCAATGGATGCCAACCGAATCGCATTCCAAGCCGGTGAGGAGCTTCCTAAGATTTTCACCCAGCAATTTTTCGATATCTGGGTCAATATCGGCGGAAGCGGCGCCACATTGGCACTGGTTGTCACGATGTTCCTGCGCGCCCGAAGCAAACAAATGAAGCAGCTCGGGAAGCTTGCGGTCGGCCCGGCCATCTTCAATATTAACGAACCGATTATATTCGGTATGCCGATCGTCATGAACCCAATGCTCTTACTTCCGTTTATCATCACGCCGCTTGTCACAGTGACACTCACGTACATCGGAATGAGCACCGGCCTTGTCGCCAAACCGGCGGGTATCGCAGTGCCGTGGACCATGCCGCCGATCTTTTCAGGCTACTTGGCGACAGGAGGAAAAGTCTCAGGCGCGGTCATGCAAGCCATTAATATTACCGTGTCCTTTGTTGTCTACTATCCATTCTTCAGAATGTGGGATAAGCAGAAGCTGAAAGAAGAAAACGATCTGGAGCTGGTCCAAACGCCTGCAGCATCAGATGACAAAGAAGCGGCTCTGTAGAGAAAGGAAGTGAATCGCGTGAATGAGGAAATGGAACAAATCATTTTTCAAATCATCCTTCACGGAGGAAACGGTAGGAGCTCCGCAATGGAGGCCATTGCCGCTGCGAAAAGCGGTGACGCAGAAGAAGCGCGGAAAAAGCTTCAAGACGCTGCTGAAGAATTGTCAAAAGCCCATCATTATCAGACAGAGCTGATCCAAAATGAAGCGGGCGGAGAAAAGACAGAAATGACGCTTCTGATGGTTCATGCACAGGATCATTTAATGAATGCAATGACAGTGAAGGATATGGCTGCAGAGATCATTGAGTTATATGAAAAAATCACCGAGCAAAGGGGAGCAAGCATATGACAAAAGGATTGAAGATTGTAACGATTGGCGGAGGTTCAAGCTATACGCCCGAGCTAGTGGAAGGGTTTATTAAACGGTATGATGAGCTGCCTGTGCGCGAATTATGGCTCGTCGATATCCCTGAGGGCGAAGAAAAGCTGAATATTGTCGGCACACTCGCCAAACGGATGGTTGAAAAAGCTGGCGTCCCGATTGACATTCATCTTACGCTCGACCGGAGAAAAGCGCTGAAAGACGCAGACTTTGTCACGACTCAATTTCGCGTCGGACTTTTGCAGGCAAGAGCAAAGGATGAGCGCATTCCACTAAAATACGGAGTGATTGGCCAGGAAACAAACGGCCCGGGAGGCCTGTTTAAAGGATTGCGCACAATTCCGGTCATCCTTGAGATCGCAAAGGACATAGAAGAGCTTTGCCCGAACGCTTGGCTTGTTAACTTCACAAACCCTGCCGGCATGGTAACAGAAGCCTTGCTTCGCTACTCCAACCTGAAGAAAGTCGTCGGTCTCTGTAATGTTCCAATCGGCATCAAAATGGGCGTAGCCAAAGCGCTTGATGTAGATGTGGACCGCGTAGAAGTCCAATTCGCCGGACTGAACCATATGGTATTTGGGCTGGATGTTTTCTTGGACGGCGTAAGTGTGAAGGAGCAAGTCATCGAGGCGATGGGCGACCCGAAAAACGCGATGACGATGAAAAACATCTCAGGCGCCGAATGGGAACCGGATTTCTTGAAAGCGCTTAATGTCATCCCTTGCGGCTATCACCGTTACTATTTCAAAACAAAAGAGATGCTGGAGCACGAACTGGAAGCATCACAAACGGAGGGCACCCGCGCTGAAGTCGTACAGAAGGTCGAAAAAGAGCTGTTCGAGCTTTATAAAGATCCAAACCTTGCGATTAAACCGCCGCAGCTGGAAAAACGGGGCGGAGCTTACTACAGTGATGCAGCATGTAACTTAATCAGCTCCATTTATAATGATAAACATGACATTCAGCCGGTGAACACGATCAATAATGGTGCAATAGCGAGTATTCCAGACGATTCCGCAGTTGAAGTGAACTGTGTGATGACGAAAACCGGCCCTAAGCCAATTGCTGTCGGCGACTTGCCGGTGTCTGTCCGCGGCCTTGTCCAGCAAATCAAATCCTTTGAACGTGTCGCGGCAGAAGCGGCAGTTACAGGTGACTATCAAACTGCACTCCTTGCCATGACGATTAACCCGCTTGTCCCGTCCGATACTGTGGCCAAACAGATTTTAGACGAAATGCTGGAGGCGCACAAAGCGTATCTGCCGCAGTTTTTCAACAAAATTGAAGCGTGAAAAAAGCCGGCCTGTAATGGGCCGGCTTTTTTTTACTTGCTTTCAGTCAGCGCTGCGACTTCGGTCGTCCATCGGAATTCGTCTGCGACAGCGCCTTTTTGAATGCCTGTAATCGTGTCATATAGTTTTTTTGCGATTTCCCCTGTTTCGCCATTGTTAATTGACAGTGTTTCATCCTGCCAAATCAGCTCGCCGACTGGGGAAATAACTGCTGCTGTACCAGTTCCGAAGGCTTCTTCCAGGATGCCGTCTTTATGGGCTTGGATGACCTCATCGATCGCAATTTTTCGTTCTGAAACTTGAAGGCCCCAATGCTTAAGCAAGGCGATGACTGAATTGCGCGTAATGCCTTCCAGGATGCTTCCGTTCAGCATCGGCGTTACGATTTCACCGTTGATTTTGAAGAAGATGTTCATGCTTCCGACTTCTTCGATGTATTTCTTCTCAATGCCGTCCAGCCAAAGCACTTGGGAAAATCCTTTCTCTTCGGCGACCTGCTGCGCTTTTAAGCTTGAAGCGTAGTTCCCTGCGGTTTTAGCATTTCCTGTTCCGCCTTTTACCGCACGGACAAATTCACTTTCAACAGCGATTTTGACCGGCTTAATGCCTTCTTTGTAATAAGAGCCGACCGGAGAAAGAATGATCAAGAGCTTATACGTATGAGATGCCGCAACACCAAGGAAAGGCTCGGTTGCGATGATGAACGGACGGATGTAAAGGGACGTGCCCTCCGCATTTGGAATCCAGTCTTTATCAATTGCGACAAGCTGCTTTAAGCCTTCAAGAACCTGTTCTTCATCAATTTGCGGGATGCAGAGGCGGTCGTTTGATTGATTCAGGCGTTCCATATTTTTTTCCGGTCTGAAAAGCAGGACATGGTCATCCTCTGACACGTAAGCCTTTAACCCTTCAAACACGGTTTGGCCGTAGTGATAGACCATTGCGGCCGGATCCATTGATAAGGGCTGATAAGGAATGATTCTTGGATCGTACCAACCTTTATCTGCCGCATAGTCCATTACAAACATGTGGTCTGTAAACACTCTTCCGAACGAAAGCTGATTTGGGTCTGGTTTCGGTTTTTTTGTTGATGTCAATTCAACGCGAATCGTTTGTTTAGTCATGGTCAATCTCCCTGCTGTTAAATTGTTTATATTATCAAACTTATTTGAAAATAATTATATTCTATTGTATACCTTCAACAAATAATCGCAATAGGTTTGCTCAAATTTGTAAGAAATTCATATGAAAAAAGCAGGAGAAATTAATTCTCCTGCGTGTTCATTTGCTCGAATAACCTGTCATAATCGGCGCGAGTGGCATCCCGAAGACCTTCAACACGTTCATTTGTAATCTCCTGTTTGCCTTCCTTCAAGCCGTCCAAGAAATATTGAACATATTCTTCAGATGAAATGCCCCGGTACGTCAGGCCTTGTTTATCGCGTGATTTTTGGTTTAAGCTCGTGTCCACCATAGGCGGTGCCATTTCAATCACTTCCACGCTCGTGTCGCGGAGCTGGTGTCTGAGCGTAAGCGAGAACGAGTGAAGTGCTGCTTTTGTTGCGCAGTACACCGGATAAACAGCTAACGGGTTAAACGCAAGCCCGGATGTGACCTGAACGATTGCCGCCTCAGGCTGCTTCATCAAATGAGGTGTGAAAAGGGCGGATAAATGGACAGGAGCTTGGAAATTAAGTTCAATTTCATCGCCGTCCACAAAAAGCTCCTCTGTCCCTTTTTTAAAGTCAATTTCCTTTTGAATGCCGGCGTTGTTGACGAGAACATTCAAGTTCGGATATTCCTTTAAAGCCCATTCATACAATGCTTCCCGCTGCGAACGGTCTGCAACATCACATTGCTTTGTATGGATGTTTGGGAGCTGCTGCTTCGCTTCTGCAAGACGTGCTTCGCTGCGTCCGCAAATGATAACTTCATTGCCGAGCTCCAGCAGGCGCTTGGCAAGTTCAAGCCCAATGCCAGCAGAACCCCCTGTGATTAAAACCGTATTGCCAGTCATCTTCATTGGATGTAACACCTCTTAATTAAGTTGGCTGTGATTCCTTTACTATTTCAAATCTTAGCAGGAAATATGCAACCGCGTCCTATGAGATGCTCAGGATGAAGTGACTTTTCCGGTTTTATAAAATTCGTCAATTGCTTTATCGACATACACCCAGCCTTTCCAGCCGATGTGAATGGTGTCTTTCATGAAATACGGGTCATATTCATGCCCTGAGAAATCAGCAACCTGGAAGCCCTTCGCTCTGATTTGTTTATTTACCTTTTTGTAATAGTCAGTGCGTCCTTTTTTCGGGAAGCCCGTGTAATCGTACCATTTCCCGTTAACCGGAATGGTGACAAACATAGGCTCTGCGCCCGCATCCTTCAGGATATCGAGCATCATTTCAAAGTCGCCATATTCCGGTGACACCGCATACGATCTTCCTTTGTTTTTCCCTTTTAGCTTAGGCACTTTCGGCTTCAGCTTTTTATAGACAGGGTTGTCGATGTGAAAATCGTTAGAACCGGAGTGGCGTTTGCCTGATTGATCCGCTAGTTTATTCAATTCAGACCATGACTTATCCTTTACTGACTGCGAGATATAGCGCTTTGGCCCGGATGATTCTGTCGTTGAATAATACAGATCTTTCTTTTCCAGCATGCTGTAATACACTTTCGCCGCCGGTTTCAGCGCGTTCACTTTCCACGTCTGGCCGTTTACCATTGCTTTGTACAGCTCAGAAAGAATGGCATCGTTTTGCACAGCCTTGAAGCGCAGCATGCGTTTCATCATTTTCTTTTTAATTTCAGGGTCGATCTGATCGTTAAATGCCAAATCAAGCCCTTGCAGCGCAGAATAGTTCGGCGCGAAATGCTGTTCATCAGACCCGCGCTTAATAAACCATTGCGGAGACACGATGAATACGATTTTTTTGCCCTTCAGCTGATCCATATGGGCAGCGAAGTTTAAAGAATGAATCAATGACTGGGATCCGCCTTTGCCGACAAGGTATGGCGTGAATCCCTCATTGTTTACCTGAAAATAATTAGATGGGTGGAACTCGTCCAGCCGAGAAAGCTCAGAAGACCCGTAAATCGGAAGATATGTCGGATCTTTGAGCATCTGATCTTGTAAATATAGCCCTTGAAACATACTCGGATTCAAGGCTGTTGCTGACTCTTTCACACGCTTATCGGTGATGAAGCCTGTCAGCCATGAAGATGGAATTGCGATGGCGCCTGCGAATAGAATAAACGCCAAAATAATTGGACCGAAAAAACGCTTTTTCATTATTTCAACTCAGACAGCTGATTTACAATGTTGTTAGGTGTATTCCAAACGTCCCGGTCAAATTCAGTGATCGGCACTAAAATATCAAAACGGTTTTCAATCGCAAGCAGCAATTCTACTGTTCCAAAAGAATCAAGCAAACCTTCTTCAAAAATTTCAATATCAGGATTTTCCTTTACGATGTCATCCTGGCAAACCTCTGCTAAAACGTCTAATACCTCTTGTTTAAAATCCATAGCTTTCTAATCTCCTTTAATGGTGGTGATGAAATGGTTTTCCTGAGAAAATATAAAACCCGAAGCAAACGAAATGGAATGTGATCACAATCGCGAGAATGGTTGTCCAGCGGTTGGACGGCAGCCATTTATATTTCTTATTCCACTTCTCGAAAAAGTTGTAACACGTCATCAGAACGGCATGATAGAGGCCGTAAATGATATATTGCGGCGCGAGCCCGTGCCAAACCCCCATCAGCATAAACAGCAGGAAATACCCGATGTTTGAGACGGCCATACGGTTTTTGATCCACTTTTTCTTAGTCATCCAAAATACGAATCTCATAAACACATAATCTCTGAACCAAAATGACAGAGACATATGCCAGCGATTCCAGAAATCTTTAATATTTTTACTGATAAATGGTTTATTAAAGTTTTCTGGTGATTTAATGCCCATAATGTAGCTGACCCCGACGGCAAACATCGTGTAGCCGGCGAAATCAAAGAATAAATACATGCTGTAGCCGTACATGTACAGCAGGTTCCCAAGAATCTTATTGTGCGTGATTGCGGGAAGATTCATGATGAAGTACGTATTGATCGCGTAGCCGATAATAAATTTATACAGGAAACCGATGAAGATTTTATGGATTCCCGTATACAACAGGTCGGCGTATTCTTCTTTCGTCCAAGCCTTCTGTTCATCCTTGACGAACCGGCGGTATCTGTCGATCGGGCCGGAGGAAATCGTCGGGAAAAACAGGATGAAATACAGCAGGCGGTGCAATGGCAGCTGTTCTTTCAGCAGTCCGTCTCTTGCTTCCATAATCAGCTGAACGCCTTTAAAGGTTAAATATGAAATACCTAAAAAGCTGATCAGGTTATGCGGCGGATGATGCGGCTGCGGGTGTGAAAGAAACGGCCATATTTTTGACAGAAATAAAGGCAGAATAGACGCGATAACAGCTCCGCAAAAGACAAAGCCGCTGTTCGCTTTCTGCCGGTATGCCAGATAGCCGCTGATCAGGAGCACCTGCCATATTGTAAACAGGCACAGCGCGATGACCCCGTGTAAGTCGTGCGAAAAAATTAAAGCCAATATAATGATAGATATGAACATGTTGTATGCTTGAAATCTTTTTCCGTTTAAGCCGAGAATGATCGTCGGCAGAAGAAGAATGCCAAGCAGTATAAAGAATAAAAACGAGCTGTAAGGCGTCATACAAGAACCTCTTCGCCAATGCGTTTTCGGTCAATTTTGCCGTTAGCCGTCATTTGAATGTGATCCTGATAGATAAATTTTCTTGGGATCATATATGCCGGAAGAGAAGCGGCAAGCTCTTTTTTAATAGCGCTTGTCAGCTGGAATTCCTTCTCGAACTCATGCTCCTCAGGCACAATAGCAGCGATCAGGTACTCAACTGTTCCGTTTGGCTGATAAGGAATCACGACAGCAGAGCGAACGTACTGTGACTGTCTGACATGGAACTCGATTTCCTCCAGCTCCATTCGATAGCCGTGAAGTTTAATCTGAAAATCCAAACGTCCCTGGCAGAAAATCTGACCGTCTTGAATAAAGCCGGCATCGCCAGTTCGGTATGCCCACTGGCCTTCATGGGAGAAAAACGCTTTTTCCGTCAGCTCTGGCTCACCAAGGTAGCCTCGGCTTACACTCGGCCCTGCAATGACGATTTCTCCTTTTTCTCCATCAGGAAGCGGCTGTCCCTCTTCATCCATAATGAAAATATTCATATCTGGTTTGGCGAAGCCCACTGGAAGCGATTCGCTGCGGCTGATGACGTCATCCGTAATTTCAACCGATGTGACAGCCACTGTCGCTTCAGTCGGGCCGTACGTATTAAAAATCTTCGCTTTCGGAAAACGCTCAAGCAGCGCTTTTGCCACAGAAACCGGAAGAACCTCTCCGCAAAACATAAATGTGTCCGCATGAGGCAGCAGATCCTGTGAAAAACCCGGATCCATCAGGCACATTTGCACAAAGGAAGGCGTTGATGTCCACACATTCAGCCCGGACTTCTTCAGCTCTTCAAATAAGACTTTCGGCTTGTTCACAGCATCCTTTGTCACGCAATGTAAAGTCCCGCCTGATTGAAGGCACGGATATAGGTCCATGACAGACAAATCAAATGAGAACGGTGCTTGGTTTAAAAATATTTTTCCTCCGCTGACTGGAAAGTCTGCACAAATCCAGTCTGTGAAGCTTTGAAGGTTCGCAGCGGAAATCTGCACGCCTTTCGGATTTCCTGTGCTTCCGGAAGTGTAAATGATATAAAACGTTTCGTGTTCTTTGACCCATTGATCTTGGCTGACAGAGCTGCCTTCGTTTTCTAGCAGTTCTTCCGCAGAAACTGTCTGAATCTGCTGGCCGACTGCATCAATTGAGAGTCCTGCTGCATGGATCAGCAATTCTGCTCCAGAGCTTTCGATAATTTTCGCAATCCGTTCGGACGGAATGGACAGGTCAACCGGAATATAAGGATGTCCCGCTTTGACACTTCCCAAGAAGGAAACGATCATGTGCGGCTCCATGTGGCCGTACACAAGGATAGGAGATTTCTTTTCCCCAGAAATGCGTTTTTGGATCGCGGCAGCCGCGCGGTCAGACTGCTCCCATAATTCCTGATACGTGAGCGACTGGCCTTGAGAGCGGAAGGCATCGGTTTGCGGATAAGTTTCCGCATGTGTTTGAATAGCATGTAAAAGTTTCATAGTTATTCTCTCTCCAATTAGAAATCGTTATAAATATATGAACCGGTATTCGCGGTGTGAAAACCATACATAAAAAACAAAACAAGCAGTATCATCAAATAAAAGCCTGTATGACATGTCCACTTGACAGCGGGTTTTTCATACAGCTGTTTCATTAATTGCAGCATATCAAAAATTCCCTTCCCGTTTTTTCGACAATCACATGAGTATTTGACGATCAGATGCTCAAAAAGTTTCATTTTTTCCCTAATCTCCCTCAAATTAATATATCGGCGTATGTTTTTGAAAATGAATCTTTATACCTGCAAGGGCAAGAATGGAATGTTTCGAGCTGATTCATAATAAAGGAAAAGATACCTGGAGTCAAAAGATCTTTTTAACTTTTAAAAAGTGTAATGTACTTAAAAAAATTTTTCTGTACCTGTTCGTTCAAGTGAAAGCAGAAACCTAATGAAATCGGGGCGGAAGCGTATAATAAGAAAGAAAACGCCTTCTTGCGGTATCTTGTGAAATAGGGGAGAAGTCATTATGATAGATAAGGAAGCAAAAAAAGGAGTTTTTAACAAGCTGCCGGCTGAAAAAAAGTAAGCCTTTTAATAGAAAGGAAGAGGAAGATGAATCAAACAAATAAGGGTGAGGGTCAGACAGCGCCGCAAAAAGAAAGCATGGGGCAGATCCTTTGGCAGTTAACCCGTCCTCATACGTTAACCGCATCGTTTGTGCCTGTGCTGCTCGGAACCGTTTTGGCGATGTTTTATGTGAAGGTTGATCTGCTGCTGTTTTTGGCTATGCTGTTTTCTTGCCTATGGATCCAGATCGCGACGAACTTATTTAATGAATATTATGATTTTAAACGCGGGTTAGATACAGCAGAATCAGTCGGAATCGGAGGGGCAATTGTACGCCACGGAATGAAGCCTAAAACGATTTTGCAATTAGCTCTTGCCTCATACGGGATTGCCATTTTGCTCGGTGTCTATATTTGTGCGAGCAGCAGCTGGTGGCTCGCTTTGATCGGCCTCGTTGGCATGGCGATCGGCTACCTGTATACAGGCGGGCCGCTGCCGATTGCGTACACGCCGTTCGGTGAATTATTCTCAGGCATTTGCATGGGTTCGGTGTTTGTGCTGATTTCATTTTTCATTCAGACAGATATGATCAACACGCAAAGCATTTTGATTTCCATCCCGATTGCGATTCTTGTCGGCGCGATTAACCTGTCGAACAACATTCGTGATATTGAAGAGGACAAAAAAGGCGGCCGCAAAACATTGGCGATTTTGATGGGGCATAAGGGAGCTGTTACTCTGTTAGCTGCGTCGTTTGCTGTCGCTTATATCTGGGTTGTCGGCTTGGTTATTACCGGTGCCGCAAGCCCATGGCTGTTTGTCGTCTTTTTGAGCGTGCCTAAGCCGGTTCAGGCAGTGAAGGGCTTCGTCCAAAAAGAAATGCCGATGAATATGATTGTCGCAATGAAATCAACAGCCCAAACAAATACATTTTTCGGATTCCTGCTCTCGATCGGATTATTGATCAGCTATTTCCGATAATAAAAAAGACCGCTCGTTTCGTGCGGTCTTTTTTTGTTACAATCGACCGCATTTTGTAAAAAAATTCATAGAACCTTGCAGCAGACAGGGACGTCTAGTACATGGACAGCGGATAAAGTTCCGTTAAAGGAGATGACGAAAATGGATTTATCTGTAACACATATGGACGATTTAAAAACAGTAATGGAAGATTGGAAAAATGAATTATTAGTTTATAAATTTGCGCTAGATGCGCTTGATACAAAGTTCTCAATTATCAGCCAGGAGTATAACCTCATTCACGGACACAACCCGATTGAACATACAAAATCCCGTGTCAAAAGCTTTGAAAGCATCGTGAATAAGTTAATGAGAAAGGGCTGTGAGATTACGACGAAGGAAATGAAGGAGCATATCAACGATATCGCCGGTGTGCGTATCATTTGTTCCTTTATTTCTGATATTTACAATGTTGTTAACGTGTTAAAGCAGCATGAAGATTTGAGAATCGTAAAGGTGAAGGATTATATCCAGACCCCAAAACCGAACGGCTACCGAAGCCTGCATTTAATCATTGAGATGCCTGTGAATTTAACGAACCGTGTGGAATACGTCAAAGCAGAAATTCAAATCCGAACGATTGCGATGGATTTCTGGGCGAGCCTTGAACATAAAATTTACTATAAATTGAACAATGACGTTCCTAAGCAATTAACAGATGAGCTGAAGGAAGCTGCGGAGATCGCCCATTATTTAGATGAGAAAATGCTGGGGATTAAGAAAGAAGTGGATTAGAAAAGACGGCAGCAAAGTGCCGTCTTCTTTATTTGATATCTTCATAAATGTCGGAGGCTTTGGCCTTCATTTGTTTTTTAATGGCTTTTTGTTTCTTCTCTTTTTTCACAGCCTGATAGACAGCGGCTGTCACAAGATCGCCTGCTTGCTGGAGGCGTTCTTTGCTGATATGTTCGATCGAGTCTTCGGGGGTATGATACCATGGCTCAATTTCTTCTGTTTCCGGGTCTCCCCAAATAAAGTTGGCGGAATCAATGCCGGCTTCGTGGAATGGCACATGATCAGATGATCCTCCCTGTGTCAGAGACAGGCTGTCAAACCCAATTTTTTCAGCAGCCGTATGGCTGGATTCCCAAACATAGTTAGATTGGCCGTCCAATGTGTTGACATACAGCTCAGACGCTTTTTCCCAGCTTGTGCCTACCATATCTAAGTTGAAGTTCACTTCGCTTCGTTTCAGCTCTTTTTCCGATAGATGATCTACATAGTGAGAGGAACCGAGCAGGCCGAGCTCTTCGGCGCCGAAAGCGATAAAGCGGATTTCTTTATCAGATGGAACGCTTTTTAAGACACGCGCCATCTCCAGCATAACAGAGGTTCCTGAGCCGTTGTCATTTGCTCCGGGCGAAAAAGGAACACTGTCGTAATGGGCCGTCACGTACACAATGTCTGGATGTTTGATGTTCTTTGGTTTTTTGATTCCGATGATATTCTGGGAGGTTTGGTCTGTGAATGCTTTTAGTTTTAAGGTGGCTTCTTTTTGCTGGGTAAGCGCTTCGCCGTCTTCTTTCTTAATGCCGACGACCGGAATGCCGACTTTATTTCCCGACAGGTTTGGCGTCATAGGCACGAGGCTTTCTTTGTTGTTATAAATGATGACAGCTTTCGCTCCGGCGGCTTCGGCATTTTTGGCTTTCTCGTAATAAGTCAGGTCTCCTCTGGAAATTAAGGCGATTTTGCCCTTGGCGTCAGCGGTAAAGTCCTTTTGATAGCCCAATCCCGCATTGTAAAGCGGGGCCGTCAGCCCTTGTTCTTTAGTCGGAGCTGAACCGGACGCCGCTTGGAGAAGAATATCGCGTCCTGCTGAAGACAGTGTTCCCTCAAGCCGGTCAGGAATGTTGAATCGTTGAACCTTCACATCAAGCTTTAATTTTCTCAAGGATGAGGCGATCAATAGGGCACTCTTTTTTTCAGCTGCAGTTCCAGCTATTCTGGGGCCGATTGCTTCACTTAGCTGAGAAATGGTAGAGTACGCATGTTTTGCTTTGAATGGAAGCTCGCGCTCGCTATTTGATATTTGTACAGCGTGTGCGGCAGGGGTGACACTCTGTGCCGGCAAGAGCAGTGTGCCGGCAGTTAAAACAGCCATCGTCATGACAGTCAAAAGCTTTTTCATCAAAAATAAACCTCCCCTAAATGTATGGTTGGGGAATATTTCGGGATGCTAAAGGAGTTTCCTGCAAGATGAAGAGCGTTTTTGAAAAGACAGTGCTTTATACCTGCAAAAAACGCTTATGAATGAAGGGTCATAAGCGTTTCGGAATATCAGACTATTGGAGCTTTAAAAACTTGCGTTTGCCGACTTGGATGATCATATTCTCTCTTATCTCTGCTTTGGCGTGAACATCTGTTATTTTCTCTCCGTCGATGCGTACACCGCCGTTTTGAATCATGCGGCGCGCCTCGCTCTTCGAAGAGAGGAGCTTTAGCTTGACGAGCAGATCAATCATCGCTATCGTTTTTTCGCCTTTCCAGTTTACGGCCGGTATATCTTCCGGCAGGCTGTTTTCCTGAAAGACTGTTTTAAACGAGTGTTCGGCAGCTTCTGCTGCTTTCTCTCCGTGATACATTCGGACGATTGTTTTGGCTAAAAGCATTTTAGCATCACGCGGATGAACGGCGCCGGTTTCTAAGTCTTTTACGAGCTGTTTTTTCTCTTCAAGCTCTAAGTCTGTCGCCAAGTGGATGTATTTTTTCATCAGGCTGTCGGGCAGTGACATCGTTTTTCCGTACATGTCGTTTGGATGTTCGTTAATGCCAATGTAGTTGTGTTTCGACTTCGACATTTTCTCGACGCCATCCAAGCCTTCCAAGAGCGGCATAAGGATGACGACTTGTTTTTCTTTGTTGTATCGTTCTTGAAAATGCCGTCCCATGAGGACATTGAAATGCTGATCCGTTCCGCCTAATTCAATATCACTTTCGAGAACGACAGAATCATATCCCTGCATCAATGGGTAAAAGAATTCATGCAGTGAGATTGATTTTTGCATGGCGATGCGTTCTTCAAAATCGTCGCGCTCCATCAGGCGGGCTACCGTTATTTTCCCTGCTAATTCAATGACATCTTCCAGATTCAATGTTTTCAGCCATTTCGAGTTGTAGTGAAGCTCGACTTTTTCTGGATCAAGCACTTTTCCGAATTGCTCAAAGTAGGTTTTGGCATTGTGCTGAACTTCTTCATTAGTCAGTTGCTTTCTGGCTGCCGATTTTCCGGTCGGATCACCAATTTTTCCTGTGAAATCCCCAATTAACAGCTGGACAATGTGGCCGTTTTCTTGAAATTGGCGAAGCTTATTTAACACAACCGTATGGCCCAAATGTACATCCGGTGCAGACGGATCTAATCCGAGCTTAATTTTAAGCGGCGTGCCCGTGGAAATTGATTTCACGAGCTTTGCCTTTAATTCCTCCGGCGGTATGACTTCGTGGGCGCCTATCATGTATAGCTGAAGCTGTCTTTCTACCTCTTTTTGCTGTGACGCTGTGAGCTGCTCAAATGTTTTCATCACTCTTCCTCCTTTTTTTCAAACACAAAAAGAGCCCCATCCCGATAAGGGACGTGGCTCAATGCACGCGGTACCACCCTGGTTGAAGACATCGTCTTCCGCTCATTCGAATAACGGTTTCCCGTTCTTTGCTACTTTTAAGGTTCACAAAGAAAGCTCGGGGAGGTAATTCACGTTTGCTGTGTGCCGGCTCGCACCTTCCGCCGGCTCTCTGAAACAGGGAGACAAACCGCTACTGGATTCCCGTCAAAGCTTATGTTGTATGAAGATTGTCAGCTACCTTTCTAAGCAGCCCTGTCAATATTTTCTGTTCGTCCTTCGTCATTCCTGCGATGAGCTCTGTTTCCCCTTTGTGAAACTCCGGGTAGAGTTCTTCGATCGCTTGTTTGCCGGAATCTGTGATAGAGACAAACACGAGTCGCCGATCTCTTGTGTCCATGCTTTTACGGCAAAAACTCTTTTTTTCGAGCGTTTTGATCACGTTGCTTGCTGTAGCTGTAGATATCCCTGACAGCTCAGCGATTTTTCTCGTTTCGAGCGCTCCCCATACCCATAGATCATAAAGAATGGAGAAAGCGGTCCAAGAAAGGTTATAGGAAGAAAGAACCTCAGTCTCCATTTTGACACGGAGCCTTTGTGCAGACCGATACAGATTCGTAGCGATCGAAATGGCTTCCAGGTTGAGTGACTCGACGGGCATTTGTTTGAGCTTAGAAAGTGTATCGTGTTCTTCCTTCCGAAGCTGCTGATGTTGATGTGAACGTTCCATTTTTTAGGCCTGCCTTAAATTATCAGAATCATTAGCTATCAAACGAATTTTAACAGAGTCTGGTGTGAACTTCAAGCCCATATATCGGTTGAATAAAAAAAGCCCAAACAACGCCAAAATAAACAAAAAACCGCAAACGGGGTGCAATCTTGCAAAAATATGTTCAATCCGTCTATAAGCATGATCCGTTTCATCTGTTTTCGACAGAGCATGTAGTGACGTTAGCGATTATCGCCCTTTTGGCCATTCTGTTGTTTTTGTTCCAAGATGGGGTCAAGCAGCCGAGGGCCAGCCGGTTTTTGCGTTCTCTGTTTGTGTTTCTTTTGCTTGGTTCGCAAATCGGCTATCAAATATGGATGGTCGCCACGGGCAGGTGGTCGGTGCGCACTTCATTGCCTCTCCAGCTTAGTGACCTGTCGGTGTATTTGTCAGCTATTATGTTAGTGACAAAAAGCAGAAAGCTGTTTGTGTTTTTGTTTTTTGTCGGCATCGGCAGTTCGATTCAGGCTCTTGCCACTCCTGACCTTGGTATGTTTTCATTTCCGCATATCCGATATATCCTCTTTTTTATTTCTCACGGGTCTGTGTTTTTATCCTGTCTTCTGATGGCTGTGATTGGTACCTACAGAATGGGCCAGCGCTCGTTATGGGTGACAGTCCTGCTTGTTAATGTGTACGGCGTCTGTATTTTCCTGATTGATCGCTGGCTTGGCGCGAATTATATGTATTTGACGAAAAAACCGGGCGGATCCTCTCTCTTAGATGTTCTCGGGCCATGGCCGTGGTATATCGTCTCGGCTGAAGCCATCACAATCGCAAGCTTTTTCATTCTTTATTGGCTTTATCGCATCTTCAAAAAATGACACCTTTTTTGTTGTATCACACATTCTGTTTAAAAAAATGTCGGAGAACGTGTTTATTTTTTTGAAAAAGGGTATGTAACTTGTACAACAAAAAGGGAGATGAATACCATTGAGGAAAGATGAAATCATGCATATCGTATCATGCGCAGATGATAATTATGCTCGTCATTTAGGTGGGATGTTCGTTTCTTTATTGACTAACATGGATCAGGAGAGAGAGGCAAAATTATACGTCATTGATGGCGGAATTAAGCCTGATAACAAAAAAAGACTGGAAGAAACCACTTTGAAATTCGGAGTGCCGATTGAGTTTTTAGAAGTGGATACCAAAATGTATGAACATGCGGTAGAGAGCAGCCATATTACAAAAGCCGCGTATTACCGCATTTCGATTCCTGACTTAATTAAGGATGAAAGCATCAAACGAATGATTTACATCGATTGTGATGCGCTTGTCCTAGAGGATATTTCTAAGCTATGGGACTTAGACATTGCGCCATACACCGTAGCCGCTGTTGAGGATGCGGGGCAGCATGAACGCCTGAAAGAAATGAACGTCACTGATACAGGGAAGTATTTTAACTCAGGTATCATGATTATTGATTTTGACTCTTGGAGAAAGCAAAACATCACAGAAAAAGTCATCAACTTTATCAATGAACACCCAGACGAAGACTTTCTTGTGCTGCATGACCAAGATGCACTGAATGCGATCTTGTATGATCAGTGGTATGAACTTCATCCGCGCTGGAACGCTCAAACCTATATCATGTTAAAGCTGAAAACCCCACCGACTCTGTTAGGGCGGAAGCTTTACAACGAAGCGAGACAAAACCCGGCAGTCGTCCACTTCTGCGGCGGTGAAAAGCCTTGGAATTCTAATACGAAACACCCATATCGCGATCAGTATTTCCATTACATGTCGTATACGAAGTGGAATACGATCAGCAACCCGGCGATCAACCAATAATACAGGTATAAAAAAACGCTTTTGAGATGATCAAAAGCGTTTTTTGTTTGCCTCAGCGTGCGACTGACCGTTGGTAGAACCGCTGAATATGCATGGCGATGTAGCACAATTCTTTTTCAGGAAACTCAAAGCCGTATTCCTTCTTCACAAAGGTGCCGATGCTTAGGGCACACAGGAAGGCATCCTTAAACTTCTCTTTAATGATGTCGATCATTTCTGCGTCCAGCTCGTAAATGGATTCGCCTGCTTTGATATGCTGAATGGCAAAGCGGAGATGGGTCACGAGCCGTTCATAAGAGATGGTATCTTCAACGATATTAATAGACAGTTGAATTTCGATAATCTCGATAATATCACGGATCATGGTTGTAATATCAAGCGTTTGTGTCATATCGCCAGCATTGTTTCTTGCTGTGTGGATATGCATGGCGATATTGCCGATTTCATCATCAGGAATGTGAATCCCCAGTTTATCTTTAATCAGGGCTCTGGCCCATAAGCCGATCTGGAACTCCTTTGGATAAAGGACTTTGATTTCATTCAGCAGCGGATTTTTGATAACCATCCCATTGCTCAGGCGTTCGATTGCAAAAGAAAGATGGTCTGAAAAAGCGACATGAATGCGCTCGTTGATTTTGATGTTCAGCTCTTTTTCGGCATGAGAGATAATTTGCTCAGAAATCTGAATGTGGTCTTCAGGCAATGTTTCTAAAATCTCTTCGAACTGCTTATAGTCAGGTGTATCTTTTCTGATAAAGGTTTTTTCTATTTTTGACGGATCGACAATGTCATTCTTCTTTTTGTTAAACGCAATTCCTGCACCCAAGAGAATCTTCTCTTCATTTTGATCCTTTACGACGATAGCATTATGATTTAAGATTCTTTTAATTTTCATAGCTTTTTTGTCCTTTCATCCCCCGTTTTATGAATGAAATCGAATAAATCCAGTTATTCTGTCTCTTCTTTAAACCCGAGAAACAATGTAGCTATAAAAGCAGAGACGGCTGCGATCAAGAAACCGATCATATAATGAACAAAATTCGCGGCGCCAAACGGCAGCACAATTGAAATCATCGGAATGCCTGTCAGCCCGTATGAATTTGCCACAACTTGTACCGCAACCACGTATGCTCCGCCAATAGCACCGCCGATGGCTGCTCCGATAAAGGGACGGATCAGTTTGAGATTTACCCCGAATACAATCGGCTCAACAATGCCTAAAAACGCGGTCAGAGAAGCGGGGAGCGCAATTTTCTTCAGGCTTGATTGTTTCGTTTTGAGGAATACCGCAAGCCCCGCTCCGCCTTGGGCCACATTCGCCATCGACCATATCGGCACTAAAAAGTTGACACCGACATGCGGATTAGCAAGCAGCGTTGCCTCAATTGCATAAAAGCTATGATGCAATCCAGATAGGACGATGGTAGAGTAGATGCCGCCGAAAAGGGCTCCGGCGGCAATGCCGGCGTGATCATAGATATAGACGATCGATTGTGTCATGATCTGGCCGATGATGGACGCGGCGGGATTCATCACAATCAGCGCGAGGCATCCTGTCACCATGACCGTAATAAAGGGAATGATCACGACATCAAGCGACTTCGGCACAATCGATTTTAATAGCTTCTCAATTTTGCTCATGACAAAAACGGAAAGAAGAATCGGTATCATGGAACCCTGATAGCCCATCATTGGGATATGAAGCCCCCATATGTCTAAAGAAGACGGGGTTTTGCTGCCGAGCATAGACGGGTCCAGCAGATCAGGATGCGTCAAAAGCCCTGCAATCACTGCCCCTAGGTATGGGTTGCTGCCAAATTGCCGTGCAGCACTGAAGCCAACTAAAATTGGCAGTAAAATAAAGGCTGTGCTGGACACGAGGTCGAGCATTTTAATCCATGGGCTGCCGGCAGAGAACCAATGAAACACCTTAATCATGCCGATCAGCCCCATGAGCAGGCCGCTTGCTGTTATTGCCGGAATAATCGGCACAAAAATATCGGACAGTGTTTTTGCAAAAGCTGCGGCAGGGTTTAGCTTCCGGCAGGCTTTTTTCTGGTGGACAGGCTCTTCAGAAGGCGCGGTCTCCCATACATGAACGACTTCTTTATATATTTTGTTGACGACGCCTGCTCCGAAGATAATCTGGAAAAGGCCATAGCGGAAAAAGGTGCCCTGCACACCTTGCAGATTCTCAATGGCATGTATATCAATTTTCGTCTCGTCCTTTACATCAAAACGAAGACGGGTCGTACAATGGCTGATGCTGATAATATTGTTTTTTCCTCCTGCGAGCAGCAGTAATTCTTTTGCAATCTCTTTATGCAAGCAATCAAAACCTCCTTTGCTGAAGAAAAGTCGGCTTGTTCATCGTATCAAATGAAAAGTTGACAATCAAAATGAAAAAAGTGAGAAATACCGGCTGAAAATGACAAAAATGCCCGCGTCGACGACGGAGCATGAGAATAGGGGTTGTCCAAGGCGCCGTTATGAGCCCAACACGAAAAGAAGAGTTAAAATGCCCTGCTTTTTAGGCACTAATACTCCCTTTGCATCATTGGGTCTTGCCTGCCTGCCCAGTCACAATCCCGCCATATGTGGTGATAACTGTAATAACGTTCATTTTATGCTGTTCATGGCTGTATAGCAATAGTATGAAAAGCCTGTACAATAGATGGGAAAAAGGTTGTGTGCGATGTTCTTAGAATGTAAAAAACCTTTAAGACCTGGAATGCAAGTCTTAAAGGTTTTTGGTTACTTTTTCGGTTTGACGGCGTTCAGCCGTTTTTGCAGCTTTGTTTTTTCATTGGATGCTTTTAATTGATTCACTGCAGACTGAGCGGATGTCTTTGATTTCTTTGTTTTGTCTTTTTCCGCTTTCTTCACTTTTGCCTTGGCAGTTTCGACTTTTTTTGCTTCAGCCGCCGCCACCTTTTTCTTCACTTTGTCTAACCGTTTTTGCAATGCCGTTTTGTCCTTGCCTGCTTGAAGCTGATTGACGGCTGATTGTGCTTTTGCCGCATTTGCATCAGTTGATTTCTTTTCAGCCGCAGATACGGCTTGCTGTGCCGTCTTCAAGTTGGTGCTCTTCACTTTGTTAAGGCGTTTCTGCAGGGACGTTTTTTCTGAACTTGCAGGCAGCTTGCCAATTGCTGATTGTGCGCTGTCCACATCTGTTTTCTTTTTGCTTTTTTCCGCTTTCGCAACTTTGTCTTTCGCTTGCTTTGACGCGATGTAGCGTTTTACTTGGTCTAAGCGTTTTTGAAGGTTCTTTTTGTCTGTTCCGTTCGGCAGCTTGTTGACGGCAGTTTGTGCTGTATCAACGGTTTGCTGTGTTTTATATTTTTCTGCCTTTGCGACTTTGTCTTTCGCATCTTTTACATTTCTGTATGACTGTACTTTATCCAGTCTCTTTTGCAGGGCAGTTTTGGCGTCGGAGCCCGGCAGCTGGCTGACGAGTTCTCGCGCTTTGTTGATATCGATTTGTGCTTTTGTTTGTTCCGCTTTTTTCACCGCTTGCTCTGCTGCCGCGTACGCTGAATCTGTTGCCTGTGCTTTATATTGGATTAAGCCGTAGCCAAATTGCTGATCGCGTCCTGCGGTACCAAGATCAACGATATTTCTCCGCATTTCCTCGCGAAGCTGGACGTTCGTCTCGGCAGGATCACGCTGTTTTAACAAGGCAAACATGGCAGCGGCGTGCGGTGTCGCTTGGGATGTTCCGCTTCCCGTTGCATAATACTGGTTTAAGTAAGTGCTTGTGATGTTTGTCCCCGGTGCTGAAAATTCAACTTCATCTCCAGTTGTTGAAAAGGAGGCAAGCTGATTTTTTTCGTTTGTTGCTGAAACCGCAACGACACTGCTGTATGCCGCCGGATAATTCACTGGCTTGCCGTTTCCGTCGTTACCGCTTGCGGCAACAAGCAGAACGCCTTGTTCATATGCTTTGTTCACGGCCTCATGAAGTATTTTGCTGTCTGACGTCGTGCCAAGGCTCATATTGACGATGTCCATCCTGTTTGCGATCGACCAGTCAATTCCTTGGAGAAGGCTTTGAAGATCCCCCGAGCCGTTCTGATCAAGCGCTTTAACCGCGTATATTTGTGCTTCCGGTGCGATGCCGTCAATTCCGTAGCCGTTATGCTTGGCTCCGATAATCCCTGCGACATGTGTTCCGTGGCCGTTATCATCTTTGTAAGAAGAGGTATAACTGACAGCTGAATACCCGCCGGCAATCGACAGGTCATCGTGGGGGGAGATCCCGCTGTCAATGACGGCAATTTTGATATTTTTACCTGTCAGTCCTGCCTTCCAAGCCTGTTTCACCTGAATGGGCTCAAGGTTCCATTGCTCAAAGTTGTCAGAGGTGTCAGTGCCGTCTGACAGCACTTTGAAATCCGTACTGTCTGCAGCGGTAAATGATACGTTGTTTTCTACATACAAAATATCAGGATCCTGCTTTAATTCTTTTACTGTCTCCTGGTCTGCTGTGACCGCTACCGCGGGAAGATGCTTATACTGCTGTTCAACATCAGCATCACTGTCCAGGATGGTTTCCTTTCCGGCCTTGTTTTTATAAACCACAATAACCTCTTTCTCACTGTTGTTTTGCGCATGAGCGAGAGGGCCTATGGTGAGAAAACTGAAAAACAGAGTGACTGATACAACAAGTTTGCAAGACATGTTTTTCATGATTCATCTCCTTTTTCTATGATGTTTGATATATATATCGGAGAAAAAAAGAGAGATTGATAGTAAGAAGGAAAAAATTTTTCATGGGCAGGGTTGTTTAGCAAAATGCAGATTTTTTCCGCATGAAGAGGAAATTTTCCGAATGAATTTGTAAGCGTTTTCAAAATAAGATAAAGAAAACATTGCGGAGGTTGTTCACAAAGCAATGAGAAAAGGGGGCTTTTAAGATGAGCACATTCACTCGGGTGATGGAGGAAAAAATAATGCCTGTCGCCGGGAAAATTGCCGGGCAGCGGCATCTCAGCGCTTTGCGTGACGGAATTATCCTGACCATGCCGCTGATTATTATCGGGTCTGTCTTCTTGATTTTAACGAGCCTGCCGATTCCGGGGTATGTTGATTTCATGGCGAGTGTGTTTGGGAAAGAGTGGGCTGATAAGCTCGGATATCCTGTTAACGCTTCGTTTGATATTATGGCGATGATTGCCGCTTTTGGGATCGCCTATCGGCTGGCAGAAAGCTATGGTGTCGATGCCCTTTCTGCCGGAGCGATTTCAATTGCCGCATTTCTGCTGGCAACGCCGTTTGAGGTGCCGTTTACACCGGGTGGCTCAACGGAACCCATCATGGTAGAGGGCGGAATCCCGATCACGCTGCTCGGCAGCAAGGGCTTATTTGTCGCCATGCTGATCGCCTTGTTTTCAACCGAAATCTATCGGTACATTATTCAAAAAAATATCGTCTTCAAAATGCCAGACGGTGTGCCGCCTGCGGTAAGCAAATCGTTTGTCGCGCTGATTCCCGGCTTTATCATTGTGTTTCTTGTGTGGCTGGCGCGCCTTCTGATTGAAATGACACCTTTTCAGAGTCTGCACAATGTCGTAGGAGACCTGCTTGGCACACCGCTTTCCATCCTTGGCGGCAGTCTCGGCGGAAGCCTGATCGCTGAATTTGTGCAGATGCTGCTTTGGTCGTGCGGGATTCACGGGGCTTCCATCATTGGCGGAATCATGGCGCCGATTTGGTATGGCGCGATGGATGCCAACCGTCTTGCCTTCCAAGCGGGCGAGGCGCTGCCGAGTATTTTTACGACTCAGTTCTTTCAAATTTGGATCAATGTCGGCGGGAGCGGGGCGACGCTGGCGCTTGTCCTGACGATGCTTGTGCGCTCCCGGAGCAAACAAATGAAGCAGCTTGGACGATTAGGAATCGGCCCTGCGCTATTTAATATCAACGAGCCGATCATTTTCGGCATGCCAATTGTCATGAATCCGCTCCTTATTGTCCCATTTATCATCGCACCGCTCCTCGCGATTACCGCGACTTATATCGGCATGAGCACCGGGCTGGTGGCAAGACCGGCCGGAATCGCGGTGCCATGGACGATGCCGCCGCTCATATCAGGTTACCTGGCGACAGGCGGAAAGGTGTCGGGCGCCGTTATGCAGCTGGTGAATCTGCTGATCACCTGTGCCATCTACTATCCGTTTTTCAGAATATGGGATCATCAAAAATGGCGGGAAGAGAGTGCGGTTGAATCTGGGGATAAAAATGTGATGTGATAGATGATCAGCCTGTCATAGGCTGATCATCTTCTTTCAAATGAAAGGGAAATGTTAGAATATGTAAAGGAGGTGCGCATGCTAGATTATATATGGTTAGATGACGAATCACCGATCTTACAACAAGTACCAGTTGAATACTCATCTACCGCTATTATCTTTTCTCCTTTTATCCAAATGCCTGAAGGATGGGAGAAAGGAAAAAGAAAAAATGATTATGAGCATATTTATCCAAACGATGATGAAATAAGAGGAAAAGGCAAGGCTGTTTCCTGGAAGAAGGTTATGTCTTCTTGCGGCTTTCAAACACATGCTGAGCTGGCGCTGGCTTTAATGACGTCGATAGGCGCTGTAAGGGACGAGTGCGCAAGAGAGGATTTGGCTGAGGTGTTACATGAAAACATAAATGGAGACCTCTTATTATCCCAGTGAGGATCATATTTCAAATTTTCATATTCCGAGTTTGGTAAAGGTGTTAGGTGTGAACGGATCCAATCGGTTTTATTACGCAGAACCGATTGTGGAAAACCGCGGCGTTTTGGACATAACTGAGGCCAACTTGCGGACGGTTCTTGATGAAGCCGCAGCAGAGCTCGTTTTGACTGATGAGAAAATGGACTTTGTGTTTATGAGTGTATATGACTCATTCATTAATGTCTTTTTAGCCAAAGATGAAAACATCCATGAATTGGTTGAACGTATGGGCTGGGAAGCTATGATTTGCGATGAGTCAACGTATATCAGTTGGTATAGATAAAAAAAGAACGTACATCACAAAATGTACGTTCAGCGTGTCGACAAACCCTCGCATTCGTTGTCAGGCCTGCGCGTCGGTGCTCGCGAATTAGAACATTCGCTGTGCTCCGATGCTCGTCCTTCCTAGACTTCAAGGGTTTTCAATCACGCTGAATAGATGACAAAATCATAAAATGAAAACCATTTTATGATTTTATCAACAATCTAAACGTACATCACAAAATGTACGTTCTTTATTTTTATCGCTGAAAGAACTCAATCCACTCACCGTCAGGACCTTCGATATAGAAATAACGGTATCCGTTTGGAAGTGTTGTGATCTCCTCGTCAATAAATTTCGCGTTCATTCTTTCCGCTTTTGTATATTCAGCCGCGATGTCATCCGTCAGCAGGGCAATGTGGTGCACTTTTCCTTCAGCGGGAAGCTCACTGCTGTAGCCTTGAATCAGTTCAATTTCTGTTTCCGGGCCGTCTTCAAAGCCGAGAAAAGCAAGCTCGATTACACCGTTCGTGTGTGTGATGCGATCCTTCAATTTCATGCCGAGTACCTCTTCATAAAATGTGATGGACGCGTTAATATCTCTTACCATGATGCCTGTATGGTCAATTCGTTTTGGCATGCTGCTCCTCCTCGTAACTCTTTTTGTCTATCGTAGAAAAACCTTTCCTTTCTGTCAATGCAGACATCTTGGTGTTTTGTGGTACGATAAGAGAAAGCAAACGGAAAGAGGACGACATATATGAAGCTACTGACCCTAAAAAAAGCACATGCTGCCAAAATAAAAAAGGGCTATCCCCTTATTGAAAAAGAAGCTCTCGCAGGGAGTGCGGGGCACATGAAAGAAGGAGACCTCGTTGATATCGTGTCTGAGAGCGGCGAGTTTCTCGCGCGGGGCTATTATGGCCTGCAAAACAAAGGGGTCGGCTGGACGCTTACCCGCAATAAACATGACCAGGTTGACCAGGCATTTTTTCTCACCAAATTAACAAAAGCGGCCCAAGCGCGCGCCAAACTATTTGAGGCTCAAGATACAACAGCTTTCCGCCTGTTTAACGGTGAGGGCGACGGTGTCGGCGGCGTCACCATCGACTATTATGACGGCTACCTGCTGATTCAATGGTACAGCAAGGGGATTTACACCTTTAAAGACATGCTGATTTCCGCATTGGATAAGATGGATCTTGATTATAAAGCGATTTACGAGAAGAAACGCTTCGACACAGCTGGACAATACGTTGAAGATGATGACTTCGTGAAAGGGAGAAGGGGCGAGTTCCCGATCATCATCCAGGAGAATGGCATTCAATACGCGGTGGATCTGAATGAAGGCGCCATGACGGGCATCTTTTTGGATCAGAGACATGTGCGCAAGGCGATCAGAGACCGCTATGCAAAAGGGAAAACCGTTTTAAATACGTTTTCTTATACGGGTGCATTCTCCGTGGCAGCGGCGCTTGGCGGAGCAGAGAAAACAACAAGCGTCGACGTGGCAAACCGAAGTCTGGCCAAAACGATCGAGCAATTCAGCGTGAACAAGCTGGATTACGAAGCGCACGACATTAAAGTGATGGACGTGTTTAACTATTTTTCATATGCTGCAAAAAAGGATTTGCGCTTTGATCTGATTATTCTCGATCCGCCTTCCTTTGCGCGCACAAAAAAACGCACCTTCAGCGCGGCAAAGGATTATAAAAACCTGCTGAAGGAAACGATCGCCATCACTGCTGACAAGGGTGTCATTGTTGCCTCTACAAACAGCAGCGCCTTTGGCATGAAGAAATTCAAAGGCTTTATCGATGCTGCATTTAAAGAAACAAACGAACGCTACACCATCATTGAGGAATTTACGCTGCCGGAGGATTTCAAAACGATTTCGGCATTTCCGGAAGGCAACTACTTGAAAGTGGTCCTTCTGCAGAAAAAATAACGAAAAAGCTGCCCTGTTCAGGGGCAGCTTTTTTTATGTAGAAATGATCTGCTGGACGCGGCCGATGCGGCCATCTTCAAGACGGACTTTAATGCCATGCGGATGAAAGCTTGATTTCGTCAAAATATCCTTCACTGTCCCTCTCGTCAGTTTTCCTGTTTTTTGATCTGCTTTCAATACAATATCAACTTGCAACCCTTTCGAAATGCTGTTTCGCTCTTGCCCGTTCATAACGCACATCCTTTCTTTTGTTCATTATAGTCATTATGGTTTAAAAGTAACAGCCGGCTGATGAAGTGTATTTTTGTTTTTTTCAGCCTTCATTAAATATAATGTCAGGCCAAAGCCTGCTATGCTCAGAATGCCAAAAAGCAAGTAGACTGCGAAGATCGACACGTAGTCAAAAATGTACCCGCCTGCAAATGTGCAGAACCAGTTGCCGAATCCATTGCCGATGGCGGCGTACATGGTCAGTGCCGTCGCTTCAACGTGTCTTGGGGTAATCTTTTTCACATATTGAAGCGCCGCCGGGATAAATAAACCGATGGCCACTCCCTGAAGAAAGACTGTCGCATAAATGATCCATAATGAAGGCGCCGTGAAATAGAGTGCCCACCTAAATAATGAAACCCCGCCTGACAGCATAATGACGTTGAGCAGCCCCATTTTATCTATAAATGTTTGGGCGAATCTCATAAATGGAATTTCTGAAATGACACCGATGAAAAATAAAATGCCAATAGCGGAAAGTGACGCGCCGCTTTTGTCCAGAAAAAGACTGAAATACGTATTGTTCGCTAAGTTTGGAGCAAATGTCGTAAAGGTGATGATCATAAAGATGAGGAATGTTTTGTTGCTGATAAGCTCCCGGAATCCTTTGCGGATATTGACCTTTGTTGTTGTTTTCTGCTGGCCGGGCATTTGTGAAGCTAATATGGCAGCAATGCACAGAAAGGCACAGCCAAAGATAAAGATCACGTGAATGGGGTACAGCTGGTTCGTCACCTGTCCCATGGCAAACACCGCGACACCGAAGCCGAGAGAACCAAACAGCCGGATTCCGCCATAATTGCCGTTTGTTTCTTGTGTGTACCTTAGTGAAATGCTGTCCGAAAGTGGAATAATCGTGCTTTGAAAGGCTGCAAAACAGGCCGCAATCAAAATAAACAGAGGGAAACTGTCAAATGCAATATAGGCTAATCCAATGATGCCTGTGATTGATGTGCAAACCGCCAGCAGGCCTTTCGTTTTTTGCGTATAGTCGCTCAGCATGCCCCAAAACGGCTGAAAGAAAATCATCACAATCGGGCCCAGCGACATGATCAAGCCGACCTGTGATCCGCTTAAATGCTGTTCCTTCGTTAAATACATACTGAGTAAGGGAATTATGCTGCCCGTACCGAGAAAAGCAAACAAATAAAATCCTTTTAACGCGGCGTAATGCCGCCTCACCTGCAAGTTGTGCATCAGGGTGCCTCCTTTGGTATCCACAAATACATTATATTGGAATTCGCCAGCTTTTCAATAAGGGGAAGCACATAAAAAAACTGCCCTCGAGAGGACAGTTTTTTACATAAATGAAAGTAAAAACGGCGCCGCGCAAAGCGTCATAATCGCAGCTAAGATCATCGACACACTGGAAATCGTGCCGGACACAGAGCTAAGCTCAAATGCCTTTGACGTTCCCGCTCCGTGCGCGCTTGTGCCAAGCAGCACGCCCCGCGCGATTTCGTTATCAATACGGAAATAGCGGATGACCATCGGGCCGATCACTGTGCCGAGCAAAGCGGTTAAAATCACAAACACGGCTGTGACGGCAGGCATTCCGCCGATCATTTCAGATACGTTCATCGCGATCGGCGTTGTCACTGATCTCGGGACGAGGCTGTCAATTAAGCCGGTGCCGAGGTGAAGCCATTTCGCAATAAGAGCGGTAGAAATAATCGCGATGCATGAACCGACGGCCACATTCAAAATAATTTCCACTGCGTATTTCTTTAAAACAGGGAAATATTTATATAACGGGATCGCGAATGCCACGGTGGCCGGCTGTAGCATATCGGTCAGCAATCCGCCGCCGAGATTATAGGACTCGTACGGGACATTCACCAGCAGCAGCAGACCGACTAACACAGCGGGCGTCACCAATAGCGGCGACGTATAAACACGCGGAAAGCGTTGATATACCTTTTTTGCTCCTAAATACACCAAAACCGTTAAAAACAAACTTACAATTCCGATGAACACGTATGCTTTTTCTCCTTTCTCTTTGCGATGAGTTGTGTAAGCGTTCCTGTAGACACCATCACGACAAACGTGCTGATGATGACAACAAGCAGAATGCTGACACCAAATTTCGACATAATGTCTCCGTATTCAATCACTCCGACGGCAGACGGGATAAAAAATAAAAGCAGCTCCCCGAGAAGCCACGCTGCACCAAGCTCGATCCATTCAAGCTTGATAATGTTAAAGTGCAATAATGTGAAAAGAATCACAATTCCTATTATACTGCCGGGAATATTTATATGAAGAAGGGCTGTCACCCAATTAATCAGCCGAGCAAATATAAATAACAGAGCGATTTGAATAACGGTTAGCAACAGTTTTTTCATATTGATGCCTCCCTTATATACTTATTGTACATAAGGTCTCTCTATAGGTAAAATATATATTAAGAATAAGAAGTATTCCTTTTGTCTATAGAAAGGGTGAAGCACATGGATATCCGCCATTTAACATATTTCTTGGAAGTCGCCCGTTTAAAAAGTTTTACGAAGGCTTCCCAATCCCTTTATGTTTCTCAGCCGACGATATCAAAAATGATCAAAAATTTAGAAGAAGAGCTCGGAATTGAACTGTTTTACCGAAACGGCAGGCAGGTGGAACTGACTGATGCCGGCCATAGCATGTATGTGCAGGCGCAGGAAATCATTAAATCATTTCAAAACCTGACGTCAGAATTAAATGATATTATGGAAGTCAAGAAAGGGCACGTACGGATTGGACTGCCGCCGATGATCGGATCGGGGTTTTTCCCCAGAGTGCTCGGCGATTTCCGTGAAAACTATCCGAATGTCACCTTTCAGCTAGTCGAAGACGGTTCTATAAAAGTACAAGAAGGTGTCGGGGACGGCTCTCTTGATATCGGCGTTGTGGTCCTTCCTGCAAACGAAGATACCTTTCATTCGTTTACAATCGTAAAAGAAACCTTAATGCTTGTCGTTCACCCTTCCCACCGGCTGGCTGATGAGAAAGAATGTCAGCTGCGTGAGTTGAAGGACGAGCCTTTTATTTTCTTCAGAGAGGATTTTGTCCTGCACAACCGAATTATGACGGAATGTATCAAGGCTGGGTTCCGGCCCCATATCATTTATGAAACATCACAATGGGATTTTATTAGTGAGATGGTATCAGCCAACCTTGGGATCGGGCTTTTGCCGGAACGGATCTGCCGCGGCCTTGACCCGGAAAAAGTGAAAGTCATTCCGCTTGTCGATCCGGTCATCCCTTGGCACCTCGCCATTATTTGGAGAAAGGACCGGTACTTGTCGTTTGCGGCCAGAGCTTGGCTCGAACATACGAAATCGTATTTATGGGACCCGAAAAAAGATAGTAAAGGATGATGCAAACATGGATGCACAATCAGCAGCAAAATGTCTTACCGCTGTCCGCCGGCATAGCCCACTGGTGCATAGCATAACCAACAATGTCGTAACGAATTTCACAGCAAACGGCCTGCTCGCGCTCGGCGCATCGCCCGTTATGGCGTACGCAAAAGAAGAGGTCGCCGATATGGCGAAGATTGCGGGTGCACTCGTTTTAAATATCGGAACACTGAGCAAGGAGTCAGTCGAAGCGATGATCATCGCGGGAAAATCAGCTAATGAACATGGCGTTCCCGTCATTCTTGATCCTGTCGGTGCCGGAGCAACACCGTTCCGAACTGAATCGGCACGTGACATCATTCGTGAGGTTCGCCTTGCTGCAATCAGAGGAAATGCGGCGGAAATTGCCCATACCGTCGGTGTGACGGATTGGCTGATCAAAGGTGTTGATGCGGGTGAAGGCGGAGGCGACATCATCCGGCTGGCTCAGCAAGCGGCACAAAAGCTAAACACGGTCATTGCGATTACTGGTGAAGTTGATGTCATAGCCGACACGTCACATGTATACACCCTTCATAACGGCCACAAGCTGCTGACAAAAGTGACAGGCGCCGGTTGCCTGCTGACTTCCGTCGTCGGTGCGTTTTGCGCTGTGGAAGAAAATCCATTGTTTGCTGCTATTGCGGCCATTTCTTCGTATGGGGTCGCCGCTCAGCTTGCCGCACAGCAGACGGCTGACAAAGGCCCTGGAAGCTTTCAGATTGAATTGCTGAACAAGCTTTCAACTGTTACTGAACAAGACGTCCAAGAATGGGCGACTATAGAAAGGGTGACTGTCTCATGACTCGTATTTCTCGGGAAATGATGAAAGAGTTATTATCTGTTTACTTCATTATGGGGTCAAACAATACGAAAGCCGATCCTGTTACAGTTGTACAAAAAGCGTTAAAAGGCGGTGCCACCCTGTACCAGTTCCGTGAAAAAGGCGGGGATGCGCTGACAGGAGAGGCTCGGATTAAATTTGCTGAAAAAGCGCAGGCAGCTTGCCGTGAAGCTGGTGTTCCGTTCATTGTCAATGATGATGTGGAATTGGCTCTGAAGCTGAAAGCTGACGGTATCCACATCGGCCAGGAAGACGCAAATGCGAAAGAGGTAAGAGCTGCCATAGGTGATATGATTCTCGGCGTTTCTGCCCATACGATGTCTGAGGTGAAGCAAGCCGAAGAAGACGGAGCGGATTATGTCGGGCTTGGGCCGATCTATCCGACTGAAACGAAAAAGGATACGAGAGCGGTACAGGGTGTATCTCTTATCGAAGCAGTGCGCCGCCAAGGCATCAGCATTCCAATTGTCGGCATCGGCGGAATCACAATAGATAATGCCGCACCTGTTATCCAAGCGGGGGCCGATGGTGTCAGTATGATCAGCGCCATCAGTCAGGCGGAGGATCCTGAGAGTGCTGCACGCAAGTTTCGTGAGGAAATTCAAACGTATAAAACAGGAAGATAATCGTTCATTATCCTTCAAAGGGCTGTTCTGTAAAAGGACAGCTTTTTTGCTGTCCATCAAGGTTTTCAGACCTTCAAATTTTAATTGACAAAGGACAGGAACTGGCTATGATTATGTTATACAATGATAATCATTTTCAATTATAGGAGGAACATGATGGCTCGGGGGCTGGCACTTATTCTATTCAGCTTGTTGATGGTTTTCGGTTCTGCGGCACATGCGGAAGATGATCCGATCGCCGCATTAATTCAATTAAACAAGCAAATGATCAAATCCGTAAAAGACGGGGATATGGATTCGGCACAACAAACGTTTGACACCTTCAAAGCGAAGTGGAAAAAAGAAGAACCTTCTATTAAGAAAGAAAACCTTTCTTCTCACAGTGAAATGGACGCGAATATCGCGATGATTTCTCTTTCTTTTATCAATCAAGACGCAGGCAAGCTCAAATCACAGCTTGAAGAGCTTTCATCTCATTTAGAAACCTACCAGCAGGCTGTCGTGCTGAAAAAGACATCCTCAGGTCAATCAAGGGCGTCCTTAACAGCCTATATACACAGCTTGAAAGACACAAAACAGTTAATAGAAAAAAAACAATTGGATGAAGCGTCATCCGCAATCGACAATTTAGTTACATCCTGGCTCGCCGTTGAGGGAGACGTCGTGTCCCAATCGAAAGAAGCCTATACGACATCGGAGGAAAATCTGGCGCTGATGAAGGCGGAGATCGGCAGCCATCCCGAAAAGGTATCAAAGCAAATTGACGAAATGATTCAATTGCTCGAGCCGATCGCTTCTAGCAGCTACAGCTGGTGGGACGCGGCGCTGATCCCGATTCGTGAAGGAATGGAGGCTCTCCTTGTCATCGGAGCGCTACTAACCATGACAAAAAAAGCGCGGGTCACGCGCTCCTCGGCATGGATCTGGGGCGGGGCGTCCGCCGGCATGGCTGTTTCCTTAGCAGCCGGCATCGGTGTCACGGTTCTGTTCTCCTCCAGTGTATTCGGAGAAAACAATTTCTTGCTTGGCGGCATTACCGGCGTACTGTCTGCTGTCATGCTTTTGTATGTCGGGGTGTGGCTGCACAGAAACGCCTCAATGGATAAATGGAGAGAAAAAATCAATATCCAGAAGTCACAGGCACTAAAAAAACGAAGCCTGCTTTCCTTTGCGCTCATTGCATTTCTGGCAGTTGTAAGAGAAGGTCTCGAAACGGTCATCTTTTTCATCGGGCTTGTCGGGAAGCTCCCGCTCACTGAACTGATCGGCGGAACTGCCGCAGGGCTTATCGTTCTCGTCATCGTCGGTGTTCTGATGATCAAGCTCGGAATGCGCATTCCATTGAAGCCGTTTTTTCTTCTATCAATGGCGGTTGTCCTGTATATGTGCGTGAAATTTCTCGGAACCGGCGTTCACAGCCTTCAACTGGCGGGCATTCTTCCGTCTGATGCAGAAAGCTGGCTGCCGTCTGTATCGGTGCTAGGAATTTATCCGTCTGTGTACAGCACGATTCCGCAAATGCTGATTTTACTCTTTTTACTGATTGCGCTTGTTTCAGAAGCGGCAAAACATTTTACAAACAGAAAGGAACTGACAAAATGAATTTCACAAAAATCGCTGTATCAGCCGGATGCATCCTTGCGCTGTGCGCAGGCTGCGGAGCCAACGACACATCTTCAACCAAAGAAAAAGCTTCATCTGAAAAAAGCGGGGTCACTAAAGAAATCACCGCATCCGTAAATAAAATGGAAACCATCATTTCCAAGCTGAATGACTCAGCGGAAAAAGGAGACCAAAAAGAGATTGAAAAGAAGGGGAAAGAGTTAAACAGCTACTGGCTTTCCTTTGAAAACGACATTCGCAGCGACTATCCATTCGAATATACAGAAATCGAAAAACATCTTCAGCCAATCTACACAGAAGCGCAAAAAGACAAACCGGATACAGCAAAAATCAAGACAGAATCCGAGTCCCTGAAAGCGTCCTTAGAAGACCTGACAGAAGCGAAGAAGAGCGGCAAAAAGGCTAGCGATCAGCTGGCAAAAGCAGCGGATGAGTATAAAGGCTATGTCAAAAAGCAGAGTGGCCAGCTTGTCAAAGCGACTGAAGCATTTACAAGCGCTGTGAAATCCGGCGATATCGAAAAATCTAAAACGTTATATGCGAAAGCGCGTGTTTATTACGAGCGTATCGAACCGATCGCTGAAAGCCTTGGAGATCTTGACCCGAAAATTGATGCACGAGAAAACGATGTTGAAGAAGGAGACAAATGGACAGGCTTCCATAAGCTTGAGAAGGCCATTTGGAAGGATCAAGATATTTCCGGGGAAAAGGCAACAGCTGACCAGCTTCTCAAGGATGTAAAAGAGCTTGACGGTTCAATTCAATCACTGAAATTAACACCTGAACAAATTGTTGCAGGCGCGATGGAGCTTCTGAACGAAGCCGGAATTTCGAAAATTACGGGAGAAGAAGAGCGCTACTCACGAATTGATTTAGTTGACCTTATGGCAAATGTGGAAGGCTCCGAAGCCGTTTATCAAACAGTGAAAAGCGCGCTTGTAAAAGATCACTCCGACTTGACGGAAAAACTGGATACGGAGTTCAGCGAATTTGAAGTTTTAATGGCAAAATACAAAACAAATGATCAGTCCTATACGTCTTATGATAAATTAAGTGAAAAGCAAATCAGAGAGCTGAGCACAAAGCTGACGACTCTTTCTGAAACCATGTCGAAGATTGCGAATGTGCTATAAAAGGAGTTTTGTAACAGCATGAGCGATGAACAAAAAAAGCCAGAACAAATTCATAGACGGGACATTTTAAAATGGGGAGCGATGGCGGGGGCAGCCGTTGCGATCGGTGCCAGCGGTCTCGGCGGTCTCGCTCCGCTTGTTCAGACTGCGGCTAAGCCATCGAAAAAGGATGAAAAAGAGGAGGAACAGATTGTTCCGTTTTACGGAAAGCATCAGGCCGGAATCACAACTGCCCATCAGACGTATGTCTATTTTGCTGCACTGGATGTAACAGCAAAAGACAAAAGCGACATCATTACGTTATTTAGAAACTGGACAAGTCTCACACAGATGCTGACGTCTGGAAAGAAAATGTCAGCTGAGCAGAGAAATCAATATCTGCCGCCGCAGGATACAGGTGAGTCTGCTGATTTATCCCCTTCCAACTTAACGGTCACATTCGGATTCGGGCCTGGCTTTTTTGAAAAAGACGGGAAGGACCGCTTCGGGCTGAAAAGCAAAAAACCGAAGCACCTGGCCGCTCTTCCACCGATGCCCAATGACAACCTGGATGAAAAGCAGGGAGGCGGGGACATCTGCATTCAAGTATGTGCAGACGACGAGCAAGTGGCGTTTCACGCGCTGCGTAACCTGCTAAATCAAGCGGTCGGCACTTGTGAGGTCCGCTTTGTGAACAAAGGCTTTTTAAGCGGAGGAAAAAATGGTGAAACGCCGCGCAACCTCTTCGGGTTCAAAGATGGAACAGGCAACCAGAGCACGGAGGATGACAGCTTGATGAACTCGATCGTGTGGATTCAGTCCGGTGAGCCTGACTGGATGACGGGCGGCACCTATATGGCTTTTCGGAAAATCAAAATGTTCCTTGAGATATGGGATCGCTCTTCCCTTAAGGACCAAGAGGATACCTTCGGCCGCAGAAAAAGCTCAGGGGCGCCTTTTGGGCAGAAAAAGGAAACAGATCCCGTGAAGCTGAATCAAATTCCGTCTAATTCGCACGTCAGTCTAGCGAAATCTACGGGAAAACAAATTTTGCGAAGAGCTTTCTCTTACACAGAAGGACTTGATCCGAAAACCGGCTATATGGATGCAGGTCTTCTGTTTATCAGTTTTCAAAAAAATCCCGACAATCAGTTTATCCCGATGCTGAAGGCTCTTTCAGCAAAGGATGCGTTAAACGAATATACACAAACAATCGGTTCTGCTTTATATGCATGCCCAGGCGGCTGCAAAAAAGGAGAATATATTGCCCAGCGTTTGCTGGAATCATAAAAGAAGCCTAAATCGGCTTCTTTATTTAAAAAACAGTTGTAACTTTAATTGTTACAGTTTAAAATCAATTTATACGAAAGGAGATTATCATGACAGTACACATTAAAGTTTATTCAGATTACGTCTGCCCATTTTGTTTCGTTGGAAAAGCCGCTTTTGAAGAAGCGATAAAAGGAAAGGATGTTGAAGTCGAGTGGATGCCGTTTGAACTGCGCCCAAGCCCATCTCCTCAGCTTGATCCGGTCAATGATCCTTCCAAACAGTACATGTGGCAGACATCAATTCAGCCAATGGCGGAGAAATTAGGAGTCGAGATCAATTTTCCAAACGTCTCACCCCATCCGTATACAGACCTCGCGTTTGAAGGCTTCCATTTTGCGAAGGAATACAATAAAGGACATGAATACAACACCCGTGTCTTTCAGGCGTTTTTCCAGGAGGGCCAAAATATCGGCGACATTGACATCTTGACGAAGCTCGCCGAGGAAGTGGGATTAGACGGTGCATCATTCAAATCAGCACTGGAAACAAGAACATATCAGGACGTGCAGCGCCAAGCCTTGAAGCACGCTTATGAAGAGGCTGACATCACAGCCGTTCCAACCTTTATTATTGGCGACACTGTAATTCCGGGTGCTGCCGGCAAGGATGTATTTGAAAAAGCGATTTCTGACGAACAGAAGAAAAGACAAGGAAAAAGCTCTCTATAAAGAGAGCTTTTTTTATTCCTGTTCCATATGGACGCCAGTATGCGCCTTCACCTGTATTTCTGCAAACGTATCTTCATCAATTGTTTTATCAGACGACAGCACCGTTCCGAGCCACGCGCCGAGAAAGCCGAGCGGGATGGAAATAATCCCTGGATTAGACAGCGGAATGAGCGGATCACCGGTAAAAATAGCACCTCCGGCCGGGTCCCTCACACTAGGGCTCATTGACACCAGCACAAGCGCGCTGATCAGGCCTGTCAGGCTGCCCCATAAAGCGCCTGAGGCATTGAATCGTTTCCAGAAGACAGTAAACACAATCAGCGGAAGGTTTGCGCTAGCGGCTACCGCAAACGCGAGTGCAACAAGGAACGCCACATTTAAGGATTGTGCAAAAATCGCAAGGAGAATCGAGAGTACTGACACGGCGACAGAAGCCCATCTGGCCGCTTTCATCTGTTCTTTTTCAGTTGCTTCTCCCTTTCTGATGATCTGGCTGTAAATATCATGGGCAAATGCTGAGGCGGCAGACAGCACCAACCCTGTCACAACAGCCAAAATGGTGGCAAAGGCGATGGCTGATACAAACGCGAACAGAAAGTCTCCTCCGAGTGCTTTTGCTAAAAGCGGAGCCGCCATATTTCCCGCTTGATCAGCCGCCGTAATCGCGTCAAAACCGACAAATGCCGCGGCACCAAAGCCGAGAAACACCGTCATAATATAAAACACACCGATAATCCATGTCGCTGACACAACGGATGTACGGGCCGTCTTGGCATCCTTAACGGTATAAAACCGGATCAATATATGCGGAAGCCCGGCGGTTCCCAGCACGAGCGCCAAGTTTAACGACAAGGTCTCAAGCGGCACCTTGTATTTATTTCCGGGATTCAAAAAATCAGCGCCCAGCGGAGTAGCCGTTTTCATCTGTTCAAACATGGTATTAAGGCTAAAGCCGAATTTCGAAAACACGATAATCGAAATCACGAGTGTGCCGGCCATCAGCAAAACGGCTTTAATAATTTGAACCCAGCTTGTCGCGATCATGCCGCCAAACACGACATAAATGGTCATCAGCACTCCGACGATGAGGACAGCCGCGGTATAATCCAGCCCTAGAAGCAGTTTGATCAGCGCTCCCGCCCCCACGAGCTGGGCGATCATATAAAAAGTAGAGATGGCAATGGTATTGAGAGCCGCGACACCGCGGATTTTCTTTTCTTTAAAGCGAGCGGCAATCATGTCTGCCATCGTGTACTTTCCGAGATTCCGAAGCGGCTCCGCCACGATGTACAAGACAACAAGATAAGCCACCAGAAAACCGATGCTGTAAAAGAAGCCATCAAATCCATATAACGCAATCATTCCGGCAATCCCGAGAAACGAGGCGGCAGACATGTAGTCACCGGCAATTGCCAGTCCATTCTGAACACCGGTGAGCCCGCCGCCCGCCGTATAAAACTCACTCGTCGTTTTCGTCCGCTTCGCGGCAAAATACGTGATAATAAGCGTCAGGCCAACAATCGCCAAAAATAATAAAAAAGCAGTCATATTCATGTCTGTTCACCCTTCAGATCCTCTTTTAAAGCGCTTACATACCGATCGAAATGAGCGGCTCTCCGGGAATACACAGTACTCAGTATCCAGGTCATAGCGAATTGGGCGATGGCGAACAGCCAAGCCCATGAAACAGCTCCAATGGCCGGTGCATTCAAAAAGGTGAAATAAGATGTCAAAACAGGGAGTGAAAAATAAAAGACAAAAAAGAAAATCGCAGAAGGAACAATAAAAGCGCGTTTCTGCTTTAAAAAAGCTTGAAAAGACGGCGTTGCAGCAATCTGTTTATAATCAGCTTTGTACATGGCTTTCCTCCTTTTATTCGCTAAACGTAAGCAAAAAGGTACACCAATAGGTATGTACTGAAAGTCCGATTTATGCGTTGAACAATATCTGGAGGATGAAAAAAGAAGGAAGTCGTGAAGAGGTGAACACAGTGGTCTAAAGACAGGCGAAGGTTTTCAAGCTCGGCCGTGTATAAACGAGTTTGCTTTCAAAACCTCACCGAATGCAGCTTGTTCTCAGCAAAGCTGCTGTTTACCAGAGCACGGTTATCATGTTCGCATCACCTCTTTATGACAATGCATGTGCCAAGAGGTGATCGCATCACCGGCTGTCTGTCGTAGTTAGCTGACACACCGTTTGTCCTCAAGCTCAGCGCAGCGATTTGCTTTTGAATAGAGGATATGGTGAAAACTCAGATCAGGTGATAGAAAAGCCAGAGGTACATAGATCCGCCTGTTCGGACTAGTCTTGCCGGACGGTTTTTTTGTGGTTTTTCTTTCTCGATGCTGTCTCAGATTCTAAAAACTGCCTCACATCATGAATGCCTAATCCAATGGATCTAGCTTCTTGAATTAACATATGCCAACCTTTGTCCAAATCTTTTTTAACATGAGTTTTCATAGTAACCTCCAATTGTATAAAATGTTTTCCTGCAACATGCGGGCAATAAAAGACAAGCCAGCGCGATGATGAGGCGAGTACAACAAATTTCACACATAGTTGCTCGGTGTTCACAAACTGAAGGAAAAACCACCTACCTATTCCCTAAAAAAATGACTAATATAACCAATGGACCTTATTTATAATAATAAACAATTAAATACTGACTGGATAGTATGTAAATGAAAATAAATCATTTAGCCTATTAAAAATGACCCCTGGGAAACCGAATAGCATAACCGTTCAAAGAAATAAATACCGCTAAAGATTGATCCGGTGTAATATAAGGGTAATCATTACCGCCAGGAGAAAAATATGAAAAAAAACAAATTTCAAATTAAAAGAGAAGCAACATTTGAAAGTTTTATAGACGCTGGCGTGAATTTGTTGATTGACCGAGCGTATGATCCGGTTTCTGTAGAAGATATCAGCAGAGCCGCCGGATACAGCAAAGGAGCATTTTATGTTCATTTTGTCAGCAAAGACGATTTTCTGCTGTATCTTCTCGAAAAACGTCAGATGAAAAAAAAGATCATTATAGGGTATCTTGATCAAATGGAGCGGGAGTCAGTGAAATCGCTGACATTGGACGAGGCTGCAAAACACGCTGCAGAACTGCTTTATTCCTATTACATAAATAAGCCGTCGTGGGACATCACCTCGTTTGCCATGAACATGCCGACATATAAAGTTTTAAAGAAATGCAAGGCCTATGTCCGGCTGTACGAATTGTGGGTGGAAGAAAATGTGTTATATATTAAGTGGCTGAAGGAGAGAAAGCTGATTGACGCCTGTATTGATCCTGAATATACGGCTAAAATAATATGTGCAGTCCTCGACGGAATCATCAAACAATCATATGTATTGGGCCAGCCAGCCACCTTCCGCAGCTTTTTAGACGCACTCTCGGTATTTTTCACTTTAGACAGAGAGCACGAGAGGCCAAGAATTTTGAAAAGTTTTGCAGAAAGCGAGGAACATCAGTGAAGTATAGAGAAATAATTATGTATATCATTATGGGGGTTTTCACAACCATTGTGAATATCGCCAGCTTTTATATATTGGTAGAGATCATGAATGTGGATTACAAAGCCGCCACTGTCGCCGCTTGGATTTTGTCCGTGCTGTTTGCTTATATAACAAATAAATTATATGTGTTTCAGCAAAAAACACATGATCTGCAGAGCCTGCTGAAAGAGCTCACTGCTTTTTTCAGCGTTCGGGTCCTGTCTCTCGGCATAGATTTAGGCATGATGATCATTCTTGTCGGCCAGTTCAATACAAATGAAACCTTGGCCAAAATACTCGACAACGCGGTCATTGTTGTCGTCAACTATGTTGCGAGCAAATGGCTCGTCTTTAAAAAAACAAAAGAAGAAGGGGTATGAGAGGACTGCAGCATATGATCTGCCGTTTTCTATGGAGAAATAAGGGGAATAAAAAATAAAAACCAGAAAGGTGATTGCACATGCGGGAAGAGCTAAAGGGGATATTTGCAAGTGTATTCGGAGAAAAAGAGGGATTACGGTTTTTTTTCGCACCTGGAAGAGTGAATCTGATTGGAGAACATACAGACTATAACGGCGGGCATGTATTTCCGTGCGCGCTGACAATGGGTACATATGCTGCTGTTGCAGAAAGAAAAGACGGGCTTGTCCGGATGTATTCAGATAATTTTAAAAACGCAGGCATCAAGGAATGCAGCCTTGACGATATTCGCTATCAAAAAGAAGACGACTGGGCGAACTACCCAAAAGGCGTGATTTATGAATTTCAACAGAGGGGATATGCAGTTCCCCATGGCTTTGACATTGTATTTTCAGGGAATATTCCAAACGGGGCGGGGCTGTCGTCTTCCGCTTCTATTGAACTGCTGATGGGGGTCGTGCTCCAAAGCTATTTACATCCTGAAGTAGATGCGCTTGAGCTTGTGAAAATGGCGCAGCATGCGGAAAACCATTTTATCGGCGTCAATTGCGGAATTATGGACCAATTTGCAATTGGAATGGGGAAAAAACATCATGCGATGCTGCTGAACTGCGACACGCTTGACTATGAATATAGCAAACTCAATGTCTCAGGCCTCGCGCTGGTCATCGCGAACACGAACAAAAAAAGGACATTGGCTGACTCAAGCTACAATACGAGACGCCAAGAATGCAATGATGCATTGCTTGATCTGAAAAAAGGCCTCGATATTGCAGCACTGGGCGACATCAAGCCTTCTGATTTCGATGCGCATTCCAGCCTGATCCAAAATGAAACGAACAGACGCCGGGCAAAGCACGCTGTATACGAAAATCATCGTGCTATTAAGACGGCCCATATGTTCAAAGAGAACAATATAGATGAAATCGGGCAGTTAATGAAGGAATCCCACCTTTCATTGAAGGATGACTATGAAGTAACATGCCCTGAACTTGATGAGCTTGTGTTTGCGGCATGGGATCACGAAGGTGTAATTGGATCAAGAATGACGGGAGCAGGCTTTGGCGGATGCACCATCAGCATTGTAAAAGATGAGTTCGTTGATGATTTTATTCAGAAGGTTGGAGACAGATATCAAGAAAAAACAGGGCTCCGAGCGGACTTTTATGTCGCGGATATCGGAGAGGGAGCGAGAGAACTAAAGGGGGAGTGACATATGAGTATTATTGAACATCTGGAACAGCTGCTTGAGTATGGCCTGGAACGAAAATTGATTTCGATCTGGGATCGGGAATATACGAGAAACCGTCTTTATGAAGCGCTGGGCATCACACATCCCGAGCCGGTCTCCGGGACCAGCATCAAGCAGTCACAAAGCCTGCCGGACTTGCTTGCTCCCATCTATAAATGGGCTGCCGAAACCGGCCGAATGGAAGCGGATACAGATACGTACCGTGACCTGCTCAGCGCAAAGCTGATGGGCTGTTTTGTACCTGCCCCGTCCGAGGTCATTCGCAAATTTGAAGAGACAAAAGCATTATACGGCCCAAAACAGGCGACAAAGGAATTCTATCAATATTCAGAGGATGTCTATTATATACGGACTGACAGAATCGCCAAAAATGTTCATTGGACGGTGCCGACCGAATATGGCGAGCTGGAAATGACCATTAACCTATCAAAGCCTGAAAAGGACCCGAAAGCGATTGCGGCTGCAAAAGAGCAGGAACAGACAAATTATCCGATGTGTTTGCTGTGTAAAGAAAATGTCGGCTTCGAGGGAAGCGTGAATCATCCAGCCCGGCAAAATCACAGAATCATTCCGGTCATCCTTGAGGACGAACAATGGTTCCTGCAATTCTCGCCATATGTCTATTATCCAGAGCACTGTATTGTCTTAAAAGGTGAACATGAACCGATGGAGATCAGCAAAAAAACATTTGAAAGGCTGCTGTCATTTCTTGGCCAATATCCGCATTATTTTATCGGTTCAAACGCGGATCTGCCGATTGTCGGCGGCAGCATCCTAAGCCATGATCATTTCCAAGGCGGCGCGCATGATTTTCCAATGGCACGTGCAGAAGCGGAAGACGTTTATGAATTAAATGATTATCCCGGCGTGTCGCTGGGCTTAGTGAAGTGGCCGATGTCTGTGCTCAGGCTCCAAGGAGACGAACCGGGTCATGTCGCCGAAGCTGCTGACCATATCTTCCGCACGTGGCAGACGTATTCCGATGAAAAAGCCGGCATTGCCGCCTATACAGGCGATACGCCCCATAATACGGTCACACCGATTGCGCGGCGCAGGGGAGACTTGTACGAACTCGATATCGTACTGAGGAACAACCGGACGGATGAGGAGCATCCCTTAGGGATATTTCATCCCCATAAGGAAGTTCACCATATTAAAAAAGAAAATATCGGCCTGATTGAGGTCATGGGATTGGCGATATTACCGGGCCGCTTACAGGAGGAAATGAAAGAAACAGCAGCGGCGCTATGCTCTGCTGATCCGAAAACAGCTTTAGAACAAAATCCGCTCACGGCAAAACATAGTGAGTGGGCTATTCGGATGATGGAAAAAAGAACCATAACAAAAGAGAATGCAGATCTAGTCATAAAAGAAGAGCTGGGACATGTATTCGCTCGCATTCTTGAACACGCCGGTGTGTTTAAACAGACAACGGAAGGAAAACAGGCCTTCAGAAGGTTTATCGACCAGTTGGGCGTCAAACCAGTCAAAAGCCTCAACCGCTAGGGTTGAGGCTTTTTCGATTTTTATGGCAAAACAAACACCCAAAGCGCATACGCTTCGGGTGCTGCTTTTATCCTCTTTTTCTGGTTAACAGGCTTACTAGAAAGACAACAATGGCTGCGCCGATTACCGCTGGAATAATGGCAAATCCGGCTAGGTGCGGCCCCCATGTTCCAAGCAGCCCGTGTCCGATCCAGGCGCCAATAAGACCTGCGATCATAGACCCGATAATTCCTCCGGGCATATCTCCTTTTACAAACAGGCTTCCAAGCCATCCGATAATAATAGCGACGATAAGTGAAATAAGAAAACTCATCATTCAACACATCCTATTTTTTATTTATTTGCTTATATCATTCCTCTTTTTTGTATAAGATAAACAACTGGATGCTCTCATTAAAAAATACGGACAATTCAGAGCATATTGGCTCTTCATTGCGCCTTTTCTTTCAATATTTGATGCGTTAAAATGGTAACCGTGTGAAAAGATGCTAGACAAGGAAAAAATAATTCCTATCTAGAAAATTTAACAAAATGAAACTTTTGATTGACCTAAGTTTTTTATTGTGGTAAACCTTTATTTGTCAGAATTAGTTCTTCATCATCTTTTCTTACTTATATGCGGAAATAACTAGAAACTTTTCATCTTAAGCGATAGATGTGAATAAAGTTGGAGCGATTTTTGTCGATTTTATGACATTTAAGCGAAAATGGGATGAAGTTTATAAAAAAATAAAGCTAATATGTGAAGTTTTTGATAGCATAACAAAGTAGAGAAAAGATTTTGAGGAAGTATGCACTTCAGATTTATTACATCAATAGGAAGGATGGTGATCTTCTTGTTCAGAGCATTAAAACCGTTGCTTGTATTAGCGCTGTTAACTGTGGTTTTCGTCCTTGGGGGATGCAGCAATGCTTCAGTACTAGATCCGAAAGGACCTGTAGCTGAACAGCAAAGTGATTTAATCCTGTTATCTATCGGATTTATGCTGTTTATCGTCGGGGTCGTCTTTGTTCTATTTACCATTATTTTAGTAAAATACCGCGACCGTAAAGGCAAAGATAATGGATCTTATAACCCAGAAATTCATGGTAACACGTTTTTAGAAGTAGTCTGGACAGTGATCCCAATTTTAATCGTCATTGCACTTTCTGTGCCAACCGTACAGACGATATATTCGTTAGAAAAAGCTCCTGAAGCAACAAAAGACAAAGAGCCTCTTGTTGTTTATGCTACTTCGGTAGACTGGAAATGGGTATTCAGCTACCCTGAACAGGATATTGAAACGGTCAACTACTTAAACATTCCTGTCGACCGCCCGATCTTGTTCAAAATCTCATCTGCAGATTCAATGGCTTCGCTATGGATTCCTCAGCTTGGAGGACAAAAATATGCGATGGCAGGAATGCTGATGGATCAATACTTACAGGCTGACAAAGTGGGTACTTACGAAGGCCGCAATGCGAACTTCACAGGTGAACATTTTGCGGACCAAGAGTTTGATGTGAATGCAGTCACAGAAAAAGACTTTAACAGCTGGGTGAAAAAGACTCAGAACGAGGCTCCTAAGCTGACAAAAGAGAAGTATGATGAATTGATGCTTCCTGAAAATGTGGACGAATTAACGTTCTCTTCTACTCACTTGAAATACGTTGATCACGGACAAGACGCTGAGTACGCGATGGAGGCGCGCAAACGCCTTGGCTATCAAGCCGTTTCACCGCACTCTAAAACAGATCCGTTTGAAAACGTAAAGAAAAACGAATTTAAGAAGTCTGATGATACAGAAGAATGATATTGATCAGGAAAGGAGGAAGCCTGCATGAAATTCAAATGGGACGAATTTTTCGTAACTGGTGACCCATTAATTCTGGGCGCACAAGTTTCCATTGCGCTTTCAACCATTGCCATTATTTTTGTACTGACTTACTTCAAAAAGTGGAAATGGCTGTGGTCTGAATGGATAACTACTGTTGACCATAAAAAACTCGGAATCATGTACATTATATCTGCTGTAATTATGTTATTCCGCGGCGGTGTCGACGGTCTGATGATGCGTGCCCAGCTAGCGCTTCCGAATAACAGTTTTTTAGACTCAAACCACTATAATGAAATTTTTACAACTCACGGTACAATCATGATCATCTTCATGGCGATGCCGTTCTTAATCGGTCTTATCAACGTTGTTGTGCCTCTTCAAATCGGTGCCCGCGACGTTGCGTTCCCTTACTTGAACAACCTGAGCTTCTGGACGTTCTTTGTAGGGGCGATGCTTTTCAATATTTCTTTCGTTATCGGAGGTTCTCCGAACGCAGGCTGGACGAGTTATATGCCGCTTGCAAGTAACGACATGAGCCCTGGGCCGGGTGAGAACTACTACCTCCTCGGACTTCAGATTGCCGGTATCGGTACCTTGATGACAGGGATCAACTTTATGGTAACAATCTTAAAAATGAGAACAAAAGGCATGACATTAATGCGTATGCCAATGTTCACATGGACAACACTGATCACAATGGTTATTATCGTGTTTGCGTTCCCTGTACTTACAGTAGCATTAGCACTTTTATCATTTGATCGTTTGTTCGGCGCTCACTTTTTCACATTGGAAGCAGGCGGTATGCCGATGCTTTGGGCTAACTTGTTCTGGATTTGGGGACATCCTGAAGTATATATCGTTATTCTTCCGGCGTTTGGTATTTTCTCAGAAATCATCTCAAGCTTTGCAAGAAAACAATTGTTTGGTTACAAAGCGATGGTTGGTTCTATTATCGCCATCTCTGTATTGAGTTTCTTAGTTTGGACTCACCACTTCTTCACAATGGGGAACAGTGCGTCCGTTAACTCATTCTTCTCAATTACGACAATGGCAATCTCAATCCCAACCGGGGTTAAAATCTTTAACTGGCTCTTTACAATGTATAAAGGCCGAATCAGCTTTACAACACCTATGCTGTGGGCGCTTGCGTTTATTCCTAACTTCGTTATCGGCGGGGTTACAGGGGTTATGCTTGCGATGGCAGCAGCGGATTATCAATACCATAATACGTACTTCCTTGTATCTCACTTCCACTATGTGCTGATCGCGGGTACTGTATTTGCTTGTTTCGCCGGATTTATTTTCTGGTATCCAAAAATGTTCGGCCACAAGCTGAACGAAAGAATCGGAAAATGGTTCTTCTGGATCTTTATGATCGGGTTCAATATTTGTTTCTTCCCGCAATATTTCTTGGGGTTACAAGGCATGCCTCGCCGTATTTACACATACGGACCGAACGACGGCTGGACAACATTGAACTTTATCTCAACTGTCGGAGCTTTCATGATGGGTGTAGGATTCTTAATCCTTTGCTATAACATCTACTACAGCTTCCGTTACTCTACTCGTGAAATCAGCGGAGATTCATGGGGTGTGGGACGTACGCTTGATTGGGCGACTTCTTCTGCGATTCCGCCGCATTACAACTTTGCGGTGCTTCCTGAAGTCAAATCTCAAGATGCATTCCTGCATATGAAAGAAGAAAAAACTGAATTATACCCTGAAAGCAAATTCAAAAAAATCCATATGCCAAGCAACTCAGGCAGACCGTTCTTTATGTCTGTTGCCTTCGGTCTCGCTGGCTTTGGACTGGTATTTGAATGGTACTGGATGGGCGTAGTCGGATTGATCGGAGTCCTGCTCTGCATGGTTCTGCGTTCATTCGAATACGACAACGGCTACTACATTAGTGTTGATGAAATAAAAGAGACGGAAAGAAAGATTTCCGAATAAGGAGGCGTGAGTTATGGAACATGCAGAACACGGCAATTCTAACGCGCCTATGGAATATCAATCTGAAACCGGCAGACTTAATATTCTCGGGTTTTGGATCTTTTTAGGGGCAGAAATTGTGTTGTTCTCAACACTATTTGCAACCTTCTTCGTTCTTAAAAACAGAACAGCTGGAGGTGTCTTGCCAGACGAACTATTTGAAGTCAATCTGGTAATGATTATGACGTTCTTGCTGCTGATCAGCAGCTTTACCTGCGGGATCGCTGTTCATGAAATGCGCCGCGGAAGTTTAAAAGGCGTAGTCATTTGGACAATTATCACTCTTCTTCTCGGTGCCGGCTTCGTCGGGTGCGAGATCAACGAGTTTGTCCACTATGTACATGAAGGAGCATCTCTCGGTACAAGTGCGTTCTGGTCTGGATTCTTTGTTTTACTTGGAACTCACGGAACTCACGTAACAATCGGGATTTTCTGGATCACAGGAATTCTGATTCAGTTGAAGAAACGCGGCTTAACTCCGCAAACTTCATCTAAAATCTTTATCTCAAGCTTGTACTGGCACTTCTTAGATGTTGTATGGATTTTCATCTTCACAGGTGTCTATCTCATGGGATTGGGGGGTCTGTAAAATGGCAAACAAATCTGCTGAACACAGTCACTTTCCATGGAAGCACATTGTAGGTTTTGCACTGTCTATCGTTTTGACCCTGCTGGCTCTATGGGTTGCAGTGTATACTGACCTAAGCTCATCAGCAAAACTTTGGATCATTTTCGGCTTCGCCTTCATCCAGGCGGCGCTCCAGCTTCTCATGTTCATGCACATGACAGAGAGCGAAAACGGCACGATCCAAGTCGGAAACACGCTGTTCGGATTCTTTGGCGCGATCGTTATCGTACTTGGATCCATCTGGATTTTCGCGGCTCACTATCACCATGGTGACCATATGGACGGAAATCCTCCTGGAGGCGCTGAACACTCAGAGCATTCAGGCCATAACGAATAATACAAAAACCCTCTTCATTGGAAGAGGGTTTTTTGCTGTCTTCAGCTGCTTCGCTTTCTGCGAAGATACGGAAGGCCGTAAATGATAAATGCAGCGATATGAGCGACAATGACGTTGACGGCAAACAAGATAATCATGAGAGTGTGTCCAAGTGGAGAAAGGCTTTCTGTTGCGTAAAAGAAGAAGAATACCCACATTAAAATGATTGGCGGAATAGCTGAGAGTGCGACTTTTTTGTTATCAAGCCAAATAAAGAGAGGCGTTGCGCTAGCAACCAGTAAGTAAGCAAAAAACATGTCCATCATACCCGTCTCCTTTCATTTTGTGATAACGTTTACAAAAATGAAATAGAGGAACTGAGTTGTGTCTGTTTTGTGATTGTTTTTTGAACATTCTGTTACAATTATTATACCATGTTTTCCAGAAATTGATACGTGTTTTTGCAGAAATGGACTGGATCTATCGTCTTATTTTTTTCGTTCAATGTGCTAGGAGAATGTATGGGCATGGGGCTCTAAATTCTATATGAGGTATCACATTATTTGGGAACATAACACATTATCGCATTCGTTTTTTAACAAATTCTTTTGGTATGGCGTTTTTTTCATTTGAAAAGTTTTGTGTCAATCGAAACATTTCGGTTTATGATACGTCATATTTCGTGTAGCTGAAAAAGCGCCACAAATGCTGAAAAAACATAAAAGGAAGCGAGCTTCACGTGTCATCTTGAACGTGGTTCATGTATAATAAACATTAGTGATTTTCCGATGAAAATGTAAGGCGGGATAGAATGAGTCGATATAAGAAACAGCAAAGCCCCTTTTACCAGGGGGATTTGATTTTTATATTTGGTGTGTTTTTTATTATAAGCGTAGTATCAATTTATGCTGCCGGTCAGTTTGGGCAGTATGGGAACACGGATTGGATTCAGCAAATTGTGTTTTATCTTTTGGGGGCTGTTGCCATTACAGTTCTTTTGTACTTTGATTTAGAACAGCTTGAAAAGTTAAGTTTATATATTTTTATTATTGGTATTTTATCTTTGATTGTTCTTAAAATCAGTCCCGAGTCTATTGCACCTGTTATTAAAGGGGCAAAAAGTTGGTTTAGGATCGGTAGAATAACAATACAGCCGTCAGAGTTTATGAAGGTTGGTTTGATTATGATGCTTGCTTCAGTTATTGGAAAAGCAAATCCTAAAGGAGTTCGGACGCTTAGGGATGATATCCACTTGTTATTAAAGATTGCGGGTGTCGCAGTTATTCCTGTAGGTCTTATCTTGATGCAGGATGCTGGGACTGCGGGAATATGTATGTTTATCGTTCTTGTAATGGTTTTTATGTCAGGGATAAATTGGAAATTGATTGCGATCATAGCTGGTTCAGGTATCTTACTCATTTCATTAATTTTATTAGTAATGATAAACTTTCCTGACGTTGCTAAATCAGTTGGAATACAGGACTATCAAATTAAGCGGGTCACTTCTTGGGTGTCTGCTTCAAATGAGACACAGGAAGATTCAAATGACAGCTGGCAAGTTGACCAGGCCATCATGGCAATAGGATCTGGTGGTATTTTAGGTAATGGTATTTCTAATTTGAAGGTTTATGTTCCAGAGAGTACGACTGACTTTATCTTTTCTATAATAGGTGAGTCTTTTGGCTTTATAGGCTGTGCAATTGTTGTCATCATGTTCTTCTTTTTAATCTACAGGCTTGTCGTTCTGATAGACAAAATACATCCGTTTAACCGTTTCGCTTCTTTCTTTTGCGTTGGCTATACGGCGTTAATTGTGATCCACACATTCCAGAATATCGGAATGAACATCGGCATTATGCCTGTTACCGGGATTCCGCTGCTGTTTGTCAGCTATGGGGGAAGCTCGACACTTTCCACGTTAATCGGTTTCGGGATTGTATATAATGCAAGTGTGCAGCTGACGAAATACAGAAGTTATCTTTTTAATTCTTAATATGTAGACAGCCTTTACAGAGGCTGTCTTTTTTTGTGCAGAGCATTTCACTTTTGAGATCACTTTTTTTCGGATATGATAAAAAGTGATAAGGAGGTTTTTGTGATGAATAACACAATCGAAACCATTTTGAACCATCGGTCAATCCGGTCTTTTACTGATCAGCTTTTGACAGCTGAAGAAATTGATACATTAGTGAAAAGTGCGCAGGCTGCGTCTACATCCAGCTATGTGCAGGCATATTCGATTATCGGGGTTTCTGATCCTGAGAAAAAACGTGAGCTGTCCGTGCTTGCTGGGAATCAGCCTTACGTTGAGAAGAACGGACACTTTTTTGTATTTTGTGCGGATTTGTACCGCCATCAACAACTGGCTGAGGAAAAAGGTGAACATATTTCTGAGCTGCTCGAGAATACAGAAATGTTTATGGTTAGCTTGATTGATGCGGCGCTGGCAGCGCAAAATATGAGCATTGCCGCTGAATCTATGGGGCTTGGCATTTGCTATATCGGCGGCATTCGGAATGAGCTGGACAAGGTGACAGAGGTGCTGCAAACGCCTGACCATGTGCTCCCGCTTTTCGGACTGGCGGTAGGCCATCCTGCGAATCTTTCTGGCAAAAAACCGAGATTGCCAAAGCAGGCTGTTTATCATGAGAATACGTATAATGTGAACAAAGACGATTTCCGTCATACTATGAATACGTATGACAAAACCATTTCTGATTACTATAGAGAAAGAACAAACGGACAGCGGGAAGAAACGTGGTCCGATCAAATACTGAACTTTATGAAGCAAAAGCCGCGTACGTATTTAAATGACTACGTGAAAGAAAAGGGCTTTAATAAAAACTAAAGCAAACCTCTCCGTCTGGAGGGGTTTTTATGTTTCACGTGTAACATATTCCGACAAATAGGGACAGGCTTTCACAAATAAATGGCGAATGATAGGGGACACTGATAAGCAGTGTGAGCGGCTTTGGAGAAAAAATAGAAGATCAGTGATACGATGAGGATGAGGTGGTAGGGATGGTTTCATTAAGTATATTAGATCAATCTCCAGTATCAGAGGGCAGCAATGCAGAAACGGCCTTACAGCAAACCGTTGCGCTTGCCCAAGCTGCTGAGGACCTTGGATATAAGAGATTTTGGGTTTCTGAGCATCACTTTTCAAAACGGCTGGCAGGGTCCAGTCCTGAGGTGCTGATCAGTCATATAGCGGCGAAAACAAAGCGAATTCGTGTTGGATCAGGAGGAGTCATGCTGCCGCATTACAGTGCTTATAAAGTAGCTGAAAACTTTCGTGTTCTGGAGGGGCTGACACCAGGAAGAATTGACCTGGGGCTTGGCAGAGCACCGGGGGGAATGCCGATCGCATCATGGGCGCTGAATGACGGCGGAAAGCGCAATGCTGATCAGTATCCGCAGCAAATCAAGGAGCTGACCATGTATTTGCATGATTTGGCGGATGACAAACACCGTTTTCCGAATCTGACGGCTGCGCCGCATATTTCAACGGCTCCGGATGTGTGGCTGCTCGGCTCATCTGGAGAAAGCGCGCTGCTCGCCGCGGAATCTGGCGCTGGCTATATGTTTGCCCATTTTATCAATGGAGAGGGCGGAGAGGGTACTGTCAGACAGTATAAGAGACGATTCAAACCGTCTGTGTTAGGGAATACGCCCCGAGCGGCAGTTGCTGTTTTTGTTCTTTGTGCTGACACGGAGGAGAAGGCAGAGGAGCTTGGGGCTGTGCTCGATTTTACGCTTTTGGCAGGGGAGCAGGGTATTCCTTTAGAGGGAGTTCCTTCGTATGAAGCTGTTCGGAAAAATACGTATTCCCCTTATGAACAGAGACGAATTGCTGATAATCGAAATCGAATGATTGTTGGTACGAAAGAACAGGTTAAGAAGCAGCTGCTAGCTTTGAGTAAAGCGTATGAAACAGAGGAAATCATGGTGGTGACCATTACACATCATTTTGAAGACAAGCTCCGATCGTATCGCTTATTGCAGGAGGCGTTTGCTGACTGATCTTTAAAAAGCCCTGCCGATTCGGCAGGGCTTTTTCTTATTCAACAGTGAAAGGTTCTTCGGTCAAAACCTGGCTTGACTTGCCTTTGTTCGCGGCATATGCGAGCAAGTAATACTCTCCGGCCGGAAGTTTGGTTCCGTCATTAATCGTGCCGTCCCAGTCAAAGTACTGGTAACCTTTATCTTGGTTTTTATAAATGCCGGCTTGGCCTGCGAAATCAAGGTTGCTGTCATAGACGAGAAACGCCAGCTCTTCCGCTCCCGCAGGAAGGTAGGTTTCAATTTGATAGGTACCTTGTACAGACCCTTCGCTGACAGAGACAGATGTAACTCTCGGATAATCGGGCTCTTTCACAATCAGTAATGTAGGTACCTTAGCGACCGTTTTTCCGCCTTCTCTGACGATAACCGTTCCTTCATAGGTGCCAGCTTTTGTTTTCTTCGTATTGACCTTTACTTTAGCAGTGGCTTTCCCGGTTTGATGTGCCGGAATCACAACACGGCTTGTGCCGGATGTGGAGATGCCGCTGCCATTAAATGAGTATTCCAGTGTGTATGATTTTCTAATGGAAGATTGATTTTCAATCGTAAACGTTTCTTTTTTCGTTTCGTTTCCGTTTTCTTTCAAGAACGTGCCGTATGAATAGCTTCCAGGTGAGACGAGCGAATCGGCTTTGATTGCGTTCATGATTCTTGCGCTGCCTGCGCCTTGAGCGTTATGCGGATATACTTCCCCATCGCCATCCTTTAAAGTGACAGCGGTATTCATGATGGCGGCTTTAATCTGTTCAACGCTCCATTTTGGTTTGGCTTGTTTAATAACGGCAACCGCTCCGGCAATATGAGGCGATGCCATGCTTGTTCCTTGTTTTGATCCGTAGCCGTATGGATGGCCAGGATCGTGTGTTGGGATCGTGCTCACGATATTGACCCCTGGCGCGGAAATATCAGGCTTAATCATCCACGTATCCATAACAGGGCCGCGTGATGAGAAATCAGCGACTTGTTCACCGAGCGCTTTTGAGACCGTCAACTTGAATGTTGTTTTTGTCTCACCAGCTTTCAGGGCGCTGACGAGTTTTTCGCCGTCTTCTAATGAAAGCTTAATCGTTGGGACAGACATGCCTGGCACATTGGCTTCAATTTCTCCAGAGAGGTTGTTATACACAACCATGCCGATTGCACCGGCTTTTTTAGCGTTATCCGCTTTATCCACAAATGCAATGCTGCCTCGTTTGACAACGGCGACTTTGCCTGTCAGGTCTTTCCCTTGAAAATCCTTTTCTTCGCCGATTCCCGCTTCGACAAGCTCAACTTCTTTGTTATTGAGCGCTTTGACGTCGTCCTCTTTGTTATAGCCCATCACTTTTGCTGAAGAATAGGAGCCGAAAGTGACGGCGTATTCATTGAGCGGCAGCTGAGTCGCACCGACAGAAATCGCTTCTCTTGATGTGCCCGGCGATCCGACTGTCCAGCCGTTCGGTCCGCTGTTGCCGTTTGAGGTAACAGCGACAACGCCTTCTGACATGGCCCAGTCAAGCGCTGTGCTTGTCGCCCAGTCCGGGTTGTTTAAAGAGTTTCCGAGAGACAGGTTCATCACATCTGCCCCGTCCTGCACTGCACGTTCCACGCCCGCGATGACGTTTTCCGTTGTGCCGCTTCCGCCAGGCCCTAACACACGATAAGCAAGAAGTGTGGCATCAGGCGCTACGCCTTTAATCGTTCCGTTTGCAGCCACAGTTCCGGCTACGTGTGTGCCGTGGTCAGTCGCTCCGCCCCTCGGATCGCCTGTTGGTGTTTCTTTTGGATCGTAATCATTGTCCACAAAATCGTATCCTTTATATTGTCCAAAGTTTTTCTTCAGATCTGGGTGATTGTATTCAACCCCAGTGTCAATAATCGCCACCTTAATGCCTTTTCCTGTGTAGCCTAAATCCCATGCATCGTTTGCTCCGATATAAGGCGCACTGTCATCCATTAGCGGAGATACGGCGTCTTCGGAGATTGTGACGTCTTTATCCTTCATATTGTCTGTTTTATATGTGACGTTCGGGTACACTGCCTTAACGTCTTTTACCGCGAGAAGTTTTGGAATCTCATTAGCTGGAAGCTTCATAGAGAAGCCTGAGAATACCTGCTCATATTCCCGGTTTACTTTTCCGTTTTTCACCGCTTTGATTGCTTTGTTTTTTGCTTTTGTGCGAGCGGTTTTCAGCTTGCTTTTCGATTGGCTTTCTCCCGCTTCCTTCGCTTCTGCCAAGGATTTTTCTTTTAATTCCACTATAACGGTTGTTTTTTTGCTTGTCGTCATGTCGATATCACCGAATACCTCGGCTTTTTCCAGATCAGCCGACGTTTTTGAAGAAGCCGGAGCTGCCTGGACGCCCGTAATACCTGTGGATAACGCAAAAAATAAGACAAAACTTACAAGCAGAAAGCGAATGATCCCCTTTTTCAATGTGTTTCCCCCTTTGTGTTTAGAAAAAATGTGAAAGATCTAGTATATATTTCTTGAAAATTCAAAAAAATCCTTGTGTCATTTGGACCATTTATTGGATTTTGTTTGTGTATAACGAAGGAGTTATACACAGAACCCTGTGTATAAGTGAATAAACCTGTGTATATATATAGTTAGGAATGTACGTTCGTATACAAAATATAGATAGAGTTTGTGGACATGTGGATATCTCTTGTGATTAAGTTGTTCTTATCTTTGGGATAACTTGTGTATAAAGTTTTCAAAGCAGTTCTCCAATTTTCATTTCAATTCTTTCAGCTTTCAACAAAACTTCTAAAAACTAGTTGGTTTTTTCACTCATATTGTGACAAAGAATTCTCTTTCCACGGTCTATCATAGAGTCATGAGTTTTGCTAGAGCCGCTAGTTTGCGAGAAAAGAAATCGGCCGTCTTTTCTTGCGGGCCGCGGCTGAGAAAACGGGCTGCTAAAAAGGCTGCCTGCCAAAAAGAAGCGGAGGGATGTTTTTCTATGAAACGTTTGCTTGTATCTTTACGGGTGTGGATGGTCTTTTTGATGAACTGGGTGACGCCGGAAAGAAAAACTGCGGCTGCCGCGGTCTATTCGGCTCAGCGTACATACCAAAGAAAGGCGGCTGTGCAGGCCGCAGGACTCGTTTCGTTTTATGAGTGGCGGATGGCTGTGAATGAGGAAGAAAAGCAGAAAGCGAAAGCCGCCGCGCTTTATAAAAGAAGATGTTTGCAAGCCTTCAAGGAATCGCCAAAGCAGGAGAGAGCGGGCCCGCATCTTTACATGGCGGTCAAAAGGAGGTAAAATCCCAGTCAAAAGCAAATTGGCGGGAGAGATAACCTCTTGAAAATCTATAAAGTATTAAACAACAATGCGGCTTTAATAAAAGAGGATGATCAGGAAAAAATCGTGATGGGGCCGGGAATCGCTTTTCAAAAAAAGAAAAATGATCTCATCCCTATGAATAAAGTGGAAAAAATCTTTGTCGTGCGCGACGAGAATGAAAAGTTCAAACAAATCCTGCAAACACTGCCGGAGGAGCATATAGAAATAGCTGAGGATATCATCAGCTATGCGGAAGGAGAGCTCGCGGCGCCGCTGAGCGATCACATTCATATCGCGCTTTCCGACCATTTGTCCTTTGCGATCGAAAGGATTCAAAATGGGCTGCTTGTGCAGAATAAATTGCTGCATGAGATAAAGGCGCTCTATAAAAAAGAATACGAGATCGGCCTGTGGGCGATCGGACATGTAAAAGAGACATTGGGCGTGTCTCTGCCTGAAGATGAAGCGGGTTATATTGCCCTTCACATCCATACGGCGAAGATGGATGCGGAGAGCATGTATTCGGCGCTGAAGCATACGACCATGATCAAAGAAATGATAGAGAAAATAGAACAATACTTTAATCGAAAGGTGGATGAAAACAGCATTTCCTATCAACGCCTTGTCACGCATTTGCGATACGCGGTCAGCCGGTTGGAATCAAATGAAGCGCTCCATCGTATGGACGAGGAGATGCTTTATTTCATCCAAAAAAAGTATTCATTCGCCTATCAATGTGCGCTGGAGCTGGCGGAGTTTTTGAAAAATGAATATCAATTACATTTGCCGGAATCCGAGGCCGGCTATATCACGCTGCATGTCCAGCGTCTTCAAGATCTCTCGGAATAACCGCCTTGACTTGCAGGGAGTGATCTCTGGAAGTTTTTTTATTGATCAGGATTCAGTGTGTAGTACATCCAGCCCATCATGACTATTCCCGCGGTCAGATTGCCGAGCGTAACGGGAATTAAGTTTCTGACTGCTCCCATCAGTGTCACTGTATCAGGGTGCTCAATCAAAAGCGAGATGGCGAATGTGCACATATTGGCAATGCTGTGTTCAAAGCCGGAAATAAAGAAGCAGAAAACGAATAGCATCATGGTAAACAGCTTTGCTCCTTCTCCTTTGAGAGACATTGGAATGAAAAGGCGAGGCACACAAGCCAATTGCACAGCATTCCTCTGAAAAACAATTCGGAAGCCGGCGGTTCCATTTTGTGCTCTGCCAAATGAATCAAAAAGGAATGAACAGAAGGCTCCTCAAAAAGTCCCGTCGCGCTGATCAGGATGGCAAACAGAATGGCGCCGATTAAATTGCCGGCATAGCTTGACATCCACAAGTACAGGGTGCCGCGCCAGCTGAGTTTTTTCCGAAGCGCGGTATAGGTGAAATAAAAGGTGTTGCCGGTAAATAAATCTCCGCCTCCGTAAGCAATCATCAGAATAGCGGCCCCGAAAGTGACAGCAGCTGCCGGAAAGGCAAACGGAGAATCAGCCATAAAGAAATAGCTGCCTGTTTTGCTTGCGGCTGTAATGCCAAAACCAATAAACATACTGGCTAAAATGGACCGAAGCACATAACGGATTTTGCTTGAAGCGAATATGTTTTGTTTTTTCAAAGCATACTGTTCAACCTTTTGCAATGCTTGAGTTTCCATTGTCTTTTCCTGCTTTCTTTCATGATTGAGCATAGTATAGCACGATATTGTGAAGTATTTCACAATTAATTTTTGCGAATTTTTGTCTACATGTTTTATCAAACTATTTAACTAAAAAAATAGTTGACGAAAACGCTGTCATGTTTTATGATGAAAGCGTATTCTTAATCTGAATAAGCGGGATTGTGACTGGTAAAGCAGGCAAGACCTAAAATTTGCGTAAATGAAAAAGGATCGCTGTGTCCTTTATTCGTTGGCGAATTTTAGGTCTTTTTTGTTTAAATAAAAGGGGGAGAAATAGATGGATTACAAAGAGACTGCAAAACGCCTCATTGAGCTTCTCGGAGGGAAAGAAAATATTATCAGCGCGGCTCATTGTGCAACAAGACTGCGTTTAGTGATGAAAGATGAATCAAAGATAGATCAAGCACAAGTAGAAGAGCTTGATGGCGTCAAAGGGGCTTTCAGCAGCTCTGGCCAGTACCAGATCATTTTTGGAACAGGCCTTGTGAATAAAGTATTCGATGCCTTTTCTAAAGAAGCTGATATCGAGCGTGAAGAACACGTAAATCATCAGAATGCGGCAAAAGAAAAGCTGAATCCCGCTGCGAGATTTGCGAAAACGCTTTCTAATATTTTTGTTCCAATCATCCCGGCTATTGTAGCCAGCGGCCTATTAATGGGATTGCTGGGTATGATCAATGCGTTTCATTGGATGAGCAAGGATTCTGCGCTTTTGCAGCTGCTTGATATGTTTTCAAGTGCAGCATTCATTTTCTTGCCGATTTTAATCGGGGTCAGCGCTTCAAAAGAGTTTGGCAGCAATCCATACTTGGGAGCGGTCATCGGGGGAATCATGATTCATCCGACTCTTTTAAATCCATGGGGATTGGCGGAAGCAACACCTGATTACATGCATCTTTTCGGATTTGATATCGCGCTTCTCGGCTACCAGGGAACTGTTATCCCTGTCCTGCTTGCGGTGTATGTGATGAGCAAGGTAGAGAAATGGACGAGAAAAGTGGTTCCACATGCGGTAGATTTGCTTGTTACACCATTTGTTACTGTAATTGTTACCGGGTTTGTTGCTTTTATCGCGATTGGCCCTCTGGGCAGAGCGCTTGGTTCCGGCATTACGGTTGCTTTAACTTATGTATATGACCATGCCGGTTTTGTTGCGGGTCTGATTTTCGGGGGCACGTATTCACTCATCGTGCTGACAGGTGTTCATCATAGCTTCCATGCGATTGAGGCGGGGCTTATTGCAGATATAGGCAAAAACTACTTGCTGCCGATCTGGTCAATGGCGAATGTCGCACAGGGCGGCGCCGGGCTTGCCGTCTTCTTTATGGCGAAAAAGGCAAAGACAAAAGAAATCGCACTTCCGGCTGCATTTTCCGCTTTTCTCGGCATTACTGAGCCCGTCATCTTCGGAGTCAATCTGCGCTACCGAAAACCGTTTATCGCCGCGATGATCGGAGGCGCATTGGGTGGGGCATATGTCGTCTTTACACATGTAGCTGCAAACGCTTACGGGTTAACGGGTATTCCGATGATCGCCATTGCGGCTCCGTTTGGCTTCAGCAACTTGATTCACTATCTGATTGGCATGGCGATTGCGGCAATGTCAGCGTTCATTGCAGCATTTGTCATGAAGATTAATGAGGATGAGGAGAGGAAAAAATGACAGCACATGACCAGGAGCTTCGTCGCCGGGCTCATGAAGAAGTGGAGAAAAAAGAACCTATCGCTGACAGCGATCCGCATCGCCAGCATTTTCACATCATGCCGCCGGTTGGGCTGCTGAATGACCCGAATGGCGTGATTTATTGGAAGGGCAGCTATCATGCATTCTTTCAGTGGCAGCCGTTTCAGACAGGGCACGGCGCAAAATTTTGGGGGCATTATACGACACAGGATGTTGTGAATTGGAAGCGGGAAGAGATTGCGCTGGCTCCGAGTGATTGGTTTGATAAAAACGGCTGCTATTCGGGCAGCGCTGTCACGAAAGACGATCGGCTCTATCTGTTTTACACAGGAAATGTCAGGGATCAGGATGGAAATCGGGAAACGTATCAATGCCTGGCTATTTCTGATGACGGGCTGTCCTTTGAGAAAAAGGGTGTCGTCGCCCGCCTCCCTGAAGGATATACGGCGCATTTTCGCGATCCGAAGGTATGGGAGCATGAAGGCACATGGTATATGGTGATTGGTGCGCAAACAGAGAATTTGAAAGGGCAGGCTGTATTGTTTGCTTCTGATAACCTGACAGAGTGGAGATTTCTTGGCCCGATAACCGGAGCGGGCTTCAACGGGCTGGACGATTTTGGATACATGTGGGAATGCCCTGATTTGTTTTCCCTTCAAGGATCGGACGTACTGATTGTTTCGCCTCAAGGGCTTGAGGCTGACGGTTTCCGTTATCAGAACGTATATCAATCAGGTTATTTTGTCGGCCGTCTCGATTATAACAAGCCTGAACTGAAGCATGGTGAATTTACGGAGCTTGATCAAGGTTTTGATTTTTACGCGCCGCAAACACTTGAAGACGATCAGGGAAGGCGGATTTTGTTTGCATGGATGGCGGTGCCTGACCAGGATGAAGGGTCCCATCCGACGATTGACTATCACTGGATTCACTGCATGACGCTGCCGAGACAGCTGACGCTTTCAGGCCAGAAGCTGATTCAGCAGCCGCTGCCTGAGCTAAAAGCCATGCGCAGAAATGAGAAAAAAATACACATCAACATGCATGAATCATCTGGCGCACTTCCAGTGGAAAACCCTGAAAGAGCTGAGATTCTGCTGGAAGACATTCATACGGAGTCCGGTTTTTCAATCAGTATCCGCGGAACGGCTACGTTTTCCTTCTACAAAGACGAGGGGATTGTTACGCTGGAACGGACGAGCTTTGACGGAAAAAGAACAGAAGCGAGACATTGCCGCATCAAGGATTTGCATACCGTACACATGTTTCTCGACGCGTCATCTGTGGAAATCTTTATGAATAACGGAGAAGAGGTCTTTAGTGCGAGATATTTTCCTTTCCCGGGAAATCATGAAGTAACAGCCAGTTCGACCGGGAAATCTGAAATGAATGTCGGAATTTGGACACTTATGTAGAAAATCCTTCTATTTTCTTATGTGAAATCTGAGCCATCTGTGCTATTCTTCAACGATAACCTACTATTTTTTTCTGTAAAAGGAGTTGTTTTCTTGAATATACATGAACAGAAGATAACACCGGAATGTTTGGAAAAGGCTGCTAACCAAGTTGAAGATAAGCGGGAAGAATATAAGGATGTGCTGCTTCAGCTGAAAAAAATGCTTGGCGGAACAACGCCGCACAGTGAAACGGCGGAAATTCTCACGCGGGCATATGAACAAATGAAGGAATATGCACTTTTTGTTCAGTCGATAGAAACATTTTTGAGGAAATCTGCAAACAATTTAAAAATCAAATAAACAGGCTGCCGATGGGATCGGCAGTTTTTTCTGTGAAAAGTCTTCGGTGATTTAAAAAGGGCTGCCTCTCTGTAAGGCAGCCCCTTTTGTTTATGATTGTTGATTCAGGCGCAGTGCAGAATGCTTCGTAGGACCAACATACTGGTTTAGCGGGAAGGATTCTTTAATGGCCGCTGTGATGAATTCTTTTGCTGCGTAAATGGCTTCTTTGACTTCCGCACCTTTGGCGAGCTCCGCTGTCACGGCTGCTGAGAACGTACAGCCTGCGCCATGTGTATAAGGCGTATCGATCATTTCGCTTTCAAGGACTTCCGCTGTTTCTCCGTCATAGAGAACATCAACGGCTTTCTCATGTTTGAGTTTGCCTCCGCCTGTAATGACGACATATTGAGCGCCGAGTGCGTGAATTTTTTTCGCGGCTTCGATCATATCGTCAACTGTTTTTAGTTCATCCATGCCGCTGAGCTGGCTGGCTTCAAACAAGTTTGGCGTAATGACAGTGGCTAGCGGAGCCAATTGCTCACGCAGGGCTTGGGCGTGCTCCGGATAAAGGACTTCATTAGCACCTTTGCAAACCATAACCGGGTCAATTACCACATTTTTTAATTGTTTTTCTTTGATCGTTTTTGCCGCAAGCTCGATAATGTCAACGGTTGGCAGCATTCCTGTTTTCATGGCGTCCACACCGATGCCGTCCGTAATTGTTGAAAGCTGGGCGCGGATTGTATCAGTATCGATCGGGAATACCTGATGGTCCCAGCTGTTGTTTGGGTCCATCGCAACGATCACCGTTAAGGCGGTCATCCCGTATACGTTTTTTTCTTGAAATGTTTTTAAATCAGCTTGAATCCCAGCACCGCCGCTGGAATCTGAGCCGGCAATGGTGAGTGCTTTATGCATAGACATGTCTTGAACCTCCATCGTGTTTTGTCTTTCATTATAGTTAGATTTTCTCTGTATCACAATATAGAAGGCTTAGCAATTCATCTAGTATTTTCATTATCACCTTATCCTGTTTCAGTAGGATATTCCCACTGATCTCCCGTCCAATATATGTTTTAATAGTACATGACTATGAAAATGAGAAGGAGAGCATCATGAAGATTTCTATCGTAATTGTGACCTATAATCGGATTCCGGCTTTGTGTGAGCTTTTGGAGTCGATTTCCCGCCAGACCTTGAAGCCGTATGAAATTATTATTGTGAATGATGCCGGGGAATCGGTCGTGCCGGTCAAAGCACTTTATCCGGAGCTGCCGATTGCTGTCATCAATTTAGAAAAGAACTCGGGGCATGTGGCTGCGAGAAATGCCGGTGTAAAAGAGGCGTCTGGCGATTGCATTATGCTGTGTGATGACGATGATTTCTTTACGCCAGGGCATGTGGAAAGAATGGCGAAGGAAATAGAAACGGCAGATTTCGTTCATTCTGATGCGGAAATTGTCTCGTTTGAAGAGAAAAACGGAACAAGATATCCAGTGTCACGGAAATTGTTTGCTTATACCGCTGACTATGAGGATATGAGAGTGTTTTCTACATACGTGCCGTCGGGCAGCATGTACAGACGTTTTCTGCATGATGAAATCGGGTATTTCGATGCTGATGTGCACAATTACTGGGATTGGGATTTTTATCTGCGCGCAGCCAAGGATTACCGGGTGAAGCGTGTCCCTTGCGCCAGTGTGATTTATGCCTTCAGTGACGCGGGAGACAATCAGTCTGCGGACCTTGGCGCCAAGCGGAAGCAATATTTGGATCGGTTAAGTGAAAAGCACGGACTCGGGGAGCTGCCGACGAAAAACTTTGCCGTCCTGCTTGAAGAGCCTGAGATGAAGAGGCGGGAAGCAAAAAGTGAAATGGTTTGGGATGGCGAGCCTGTATATTCCAGACTTCATCGTTCGTAAGGGGGGCCTGAATCTTGAAACAGCTTTTACAAGACAGCTGGTGGAATCAGCTAAAGGAAGAGTTTGAGAAACCGTATTATCAAGAGCTCAGAGAAATGCTGAAGAGGGAATACGCGGAGCAAACGATTTATCCGGACAGCCGGGATATTTTCAATGCGCTGCATTATACATCATATGATGATGTCAAGGTCGTCATTCTGGGACAAGATCCGTATCACGGGCCGGGACAGGCTCAAGGTTTAAGCTTCTCCGTAAAGCCGGGTGTAAAGCAGCCGCCTTCGTTAAAAAATATTTTTCTTGAGCTGCAGCAGGACATCGGGTGCAGCATCCCAAATCACGGATCGCTTGTGAGCTGGGCAAAGCAAGGGGTTCTTTTGCTGAATACTGTGCTGACAGTAAGGCGCGGACAGGCGAATTCCCATAAGGGTAAAGGCTGGGAGCGACTGACGGACCGAATTATTGACGTGCTGAATGAAAGGGAGCGGCCGGTTATCTTTATTTTATGGGGACGGCATGCTCAAATGAAAAAAGAACGGATCGACACCTCCAAGCATTTTATCATTGAATCGACGCATCCCAGCCCGTTTTCGGCGAGAAACGGATTTTTCGGGAGCAGACCGTTTTCCCGGGCGAATGCCTATTTGGAGAAAATGGGAGAGGCGCCGATTGATTGGTGTATTAAGGATTTGTAAAAAGCGCAGGTTATCTGCGCTTTTTTATTTGAGTATTTTTCGAATCATTCGCAGCCCGTTTTTGGAGGAAGGATAACGAAATGCGAAGTCGAAGCGGTTCGTTTGTTTGACGACGCTTTTTTTGTGCGTGAATGTGTTAAAACTGTCAAACCCGTGATAGCTGCCGATGCCGCTTTCCCCGACGCCGCCGAATGGCAAATACGGCGTCGCCACATGCATTAACGTATCATTGACACAGCCCCCGCCAAACGACAGATTTCCTAAAACAGCGCGCTCAATTTCTTTGTTTATGGTGAAGAGATACAGGGCGAGCGGCTTAGGGCGCGATTGGACTTTTTCAATGACTTCCCCGATATTGCGGTATGTAAAGAGCGGAAGAATCGGCCCGAAAATCTCCTCCTGCATCACTGGAGAGTCATCTCTCACTTGTTCGAGAATGGTCGGCGCAATTTTGTGATGATTGGGATCAGATTGTCCGCCTGTGAGTGGGATGCCGTCATTCAGAAAGCTGAGCAGCCGCTGATAGTGGCGCTCACTGACGATTTTGCCATACTGCGGATTCTGTTCCGGCTGAGGGCCGTAAAATTCTATGATCGCACGCTTCATTTCTTCTGTGAGCTTCGTTTTGATGTCCTCGTGTACAAATAAATAATCCGGTGCGATGCAGGTTTGTCCCGCATTTGTAAATTTCCCGAAGACGATGCGTTTGGCGGCAAGCTGAATGTCAGCATCTTTATGGACGATGCAGGGGCTTTTGCCGCCGAGCTCCAAGGTTACGGGAATTAATTGTTTAGCGGCGGCCTCCATGACGATTTTTCCTACAGCTACACTGCCTGTAAAGAAAATGTAGTCAAAGGGCTGCTGTAATAATGCTGTGCTGACGTCGGGCCCGCCTTCTGCCATAGCGACATAATCGGTCGGAAAAACGCTGCTGATGAGTTTGGAAAGAATAGCAGAAACAGCCGGCGTATATTCTGATGGCTTGAGAACGACGGTGTTCCCCGCCGCAATGGCTCCAATCAACGGAGAAAGCGCCAGCTGCAAGGGATAGTTCCAAGGCGCAATCACCAAAACGGTTCCATACGGCTCAGGAATGATGATGCTTTTAGAGCCTAGATGAGTCAGCGGCGTTTTGACTCGTTTCGGCATGGACCATTTTCTCAGCCGTTTCATGACAAAGCTGATTTCCTCCAAGACGATTCCGATTTCTGTTGAGTATGCTTCTTGCTCGGATTTGTGGAGATCCTGGTAGAGAGCGGCTATGAGATCGGCTTCATGAGTTCTGACGGCTTGTTTCAGCTTCCGCAAAATGTTCAGTCTCGATTCAAGCGGTCTCGTATGTCCCGCCGCAAAATAGGCTTTATGCTTGCTGATGATAGAGGGGATGCTGTTCATTCCGTCTCTCCTTTTTGTAAGGTATGGTGATTTATTATGTGAAAAATCTCTTCTGCTTGTCAATCGCAAGGTTTGTCAGAAAAAATAACAAACTCATATCTGCGTTTACAGCAGGAATTTGATAAAATGCAGGAAGACAACATTTATTTTTTTGGAGGGTGCTTCATGAACATTCATATATCTGCATTAATTCAAAAGATGGAAGAGGAGCTGAAAAAAGCAAAAACAGCTGAACGGGATGAGGAGCTGAAGCGTTATGTAGCGGTTGTCCGTTCTCTGTGTGATGTCGTGCTTGATCAGCCGGAGAACGCGAGCGGGCCTCGCATACAGCCGAGCGTTACGACAAGTCCTGCCGCGCCGCCATCGACAGACCAGCTGATGATGGAAAAAATGATGGGGAGCGCGGGATTAAACAAATATCGAAAGCAAGAAAAAGAGAAGCAGGAAGAGGATGGAAACGGAGAGTCTTTATTTGATTTTTAAAGAGAGAGGTTGAGCTTACGTGAAATTGGTTCTTGGCGCGCTGCAATGGACAGCGTTTATTATTGCTGCGGCGATAGTTGTTCCGGTGGCGGTTGCCCAGTCGTTCCATCTGAATCACTCAGATTCTGCAAGATTGATTCAAAGCACTTTTTTTGTACTGGGAATTGCCGCCGTCATTCAGTGTTTGAAAGGCCACAGACTGCCGATTAATGAAAGCCCAGCCGGCTTGTGGTGGGGAGTGTATACGATCTACGCAGGGCTGACGGGAACTGTGTTTGCGACATATGGAGACACACTGCGGGGGTTGCAGGGAGCTCTTCTTGTAAGCGCTGTATGTTTCTTTTTGTTAAGTGTTTTCAAGGTCATTGACAGACTTGCAAAATTGTTTACTCCGGTTGTAACGGGCGTCTATTTATTGCTTCTTGTCATGCAGCTGAGTCAGCCCATTATAAAAGGAATTCTCGGAATCGGTTATCGACAGGACGGGGTGGACGGTCTTGTATTTGGTCTGGCGCTTGTTGTGATCGCTGCCGCCTTTATAATGACAAATTCGAACATCATGTTTTTTAAGCAATATTCTATTTTATTAGCCTTGTTCGGCGGGTGGGTGCTGTTTGCGGCTGCCGGAGCGGCAAAGCCGATTGAAATGCCGGACCGGCTGTTTCAGCTGCCTTCCCTGTTTCCTTTTGGGACCCCGTTATTTAACAGTGGCCTGATCATCACTTCTATTTTTATTACCATCTTGCTGATCGTGAATATGCTGGCGAGCATGAAGGTCGTGGACATCGCCGTGAAAAAATTCAGCAAACAGCCTGATGGAAAGCATCATGAACGCCATGCCGGTTTTGCCGCTTCATTCAGCCATCTGCTTAGCGGTTTGACGGGAGCTATTGCGCCTGTTCCGATTTCGGGAGCCGCGGGTTTTATTGAAACGACCAAAATGCCTTCTAAAAAACCGTTTATGCTCGGCAGTATTCTGGTTATCGTGATCAGCGTGATCCCGTTTTTTATGAATACGTTTGCGAGCCTGCCGTCACCCGTTGGATTTGCGGTGAATTTTGTTGTGTTCTCCGCAATGGGCGGTCTGGCCTTTGCCGAATTTGATTCATATGAGAAAGAAGAATCAAAAAGGGTGAGGTCTATCATCGGCATCTCGCTGCTGACAGGGGTCGGTATCATGTTTGTTCCTGAAACTGCGTTAAAGGGATTGCATCCGGTATTTATTTCTCTATTAAGCAACGGGCTCGTATTAGGGACGCTTGCTGCAATAGCAGCTGACCAGTTCCAGCTTTGGCGCAGGAGAAAATCCGACAATCTCGTGTCAACAGAGAACAAACATTGAATTTTGGTGCAGGTGCGATAAGATAAATGATATGAGTTTAACGAAAAGGCGGGAGAGATAGATGAAAGTTTTTATCATATTAGGGGCCATTAACGCCCTGCTTGCCGTGGGACTCGGAGCATTCGGCGCTCACGGATTAGAAGGGAAAATACCTGATAAATATCTTCAGGTTTGGCACACAGGCGTGCAGTATCATATGTATCACGCCCTTGGGCTATTCGTTGTCGCGTTTCTGGCTGATAAATTATCCGGCATAGGCAGTGTCACGACAGCCGGCTGGCTGATGTTTGCGGGAATTGTGCTGTTTTCCGGAAGCTTATATATTCTAAGTGTGACGCAAATCTCCATTCTTGGAGCGATCACCCCGCTCGGCGGTGTGGCGTTTATTATTTCTTGGATTATGATCGTTGTCGCAGCCGTCAAATATCTATAAACAAAAAAGCCAATCCTCATCATATGAGTGATTGGCTTTTTTCTTATCTTGGCGAATAGGACGCCATGGAATATGGATACGTATAAGCAATTTCTTCATCAAATGTAATGTAATCGAGGTAGATTGTCAGGAGCAGGTAGCGTGTTCCTGATTTCGGGTCGCTGATAATAATGTGATCCCGGCCCGCAGCTTCGATGACGCCGCGAAAAATCTTCGAGCCCCATTCCTTGCTGTTTTCAAATGTCATATAAATGGTGGCCGTTTTTCCCCGATTCAGGCGCAAAATATTCTCGATGTAAGATTCCTCAACAGGCAGCATGCCGGGAACGCTTTGGCCCGGTCCTGACGGTGTAGGCCCCGATGGAATTTGAAAACCGCCGCCCTGCTGCTGGCCCGGGAATCCAAATCCCTGCTGTCCTTGTTGTCCTTGCTGTCCCTGCTGCATTGGCATCATTGGCTGCATCCCCATTGTCTGCATTTGTGAGCCTTGGCCTTGCTGCGGGTACGGGTTGGCGCCAAACTGAGGCTGATACCCCTGCATATTATCAAATCCCTGCATTTGCTGATATTGATTTTTTTTCGGTTTCATATCGTTCCTCCTTTTTATGAAAACCATTCAAAACATGTTCTGGATGTATAGGTGAACGCTCCGCGATGACTCACCTCCGATGGAAAACGATCTTAGTCGCTGGTGCGATTTTTATCTCTTTCACCTTATGAGGCTGATGCTTGGATTATGCTGAAAAAGAACAGCGGACCGATCAGATTTCGCTCTGGGCAGCCGCTGTTTTTCAGAGACATACACAAACTTTTCGCATATTGGTTTGTATCCCTAGCGCAACTCGAGCATAAGCAACATAAGATAACGATAGTTTCAGGTGTGAAGTTCCAAGAAGGAGGTGTAGGATTTGCCTAAAGTATCAGTCATTATGACGAGCTATAACAAAAGCGATTATGTGGCAAAGTCCATTTCTAGCATACTCTCACAAACGTTTTCAGATTTTGAATTGTTTATTATGGATGACAACTCCAATGAAGAGACGCTGAATGTAATCCGTCCTTTTTTGAATGATAACCGAGTGCGTTTTTATCAAAGCGATGTATCTGGAGTGAAGGAAAGAACAGAAAAAACGAGATACGCTGCACTGATCAATCAGGCGATTGATATGGCGGAGGGTGAATATATCACCTATGCGACGGATGACAACATCTATATGCCGGACCGCCTCCTGAAAATGGTGCGGGAGCTCGATACCCATCCTGAAAAGGCTGTGATTTACTCAGCCTCCAAAACCTATCATTTAAACGAGAATCGCGACATTGTAAAAGAAACTGTCAGGCCTGCCGCTCAAGTGACATGGAACGCGCCGTGCGCAATCGATCATTGCTCGGTTATGCACAGGTATTCGGTGCTTGAGAAGGTAAAGGAGAAGTTTGGCTCCTATTGGGATGAAAGCCCGGCGTTTTACCGTATAGGAGATGCCCGGTTCTTTTGGAGAGTCAATCATTTTTATCCGTTTTACCCGCTGGATGAGGAGCTGGACCTGAATTATATTACCGACCAATCGATTCACTTTCAGCTGTTTGAATCAGAAAAAAATGAATTTGTCAGGAACCTTCCTCCGCAGCGAAATTGCCGAGAACTGCGTGAATCATTAAAAAAGCTTGGAATGGGGTGAGAGCTTGTCGGCCTATTTAAGCAATTATTGGGTGCTGTACCGGAAGTACGTGGAGCTTTTTGACAAACTTCGCTACAAAGGGATTCCGCTTGGGCTTATCAGTAATTTTTATCAATACATCAGTCCTGAGCTGAGGGTGATGATGGAAGAAGAACCGGAATTATTCGGATCGGTGGATCAGCATATCGATGAGGGACAGATTCAGCCGTTTTTTGAAGAAAGAATCCAAAAAATCGTAAAAACAAATGACGAACCTGTTAAAGGGAAAGTCATTTTGCACTTTGATTACCTGCGTTTTTCAAACGAAAATTACTATCAATTTGATCCTGAAAAAACGGCTGTTTTGGCCAGATGGAGTTTGCCGGATTATTGTGATCTGCCTGTAATTAGCAAGCGGGAGATTGCGGATTCATGCCAAAAAGGCGATTCGAAGCAGTATCTCGAAACAGCCTGTTCGCTTCTTGCCCCTTATGATGATCACCCGGCATTTGGTGATCAAGCGTTTCGCGACCGGCTTTTCAAAGATATTCCTTTATTTATAGAGGCCATTGATACAGTTGATGCGCTGTTTGAACAGGAAAAGATTTCAGCTGTTATTGTCGGAACGGCAGAAGACATTTACAGCAGGGTGCTCGCTCTCATGTGTCAAAGAAAAGGGGCCGTCAGTATTTGTCTTCAGCATGGCGCATTGATGGGAGATGAAGCCTTCATTCCTGTTTTTACAAGCTATCAAGCTGTTTTTGGTGCTTATGAAGCAGAGTGGTTCATGCGAAAAGGCTGTAAACCCGAGCAGATTCTCGTAACGGGACATCCCCGCTTCGATCAGATTTTTAACAGAACGCCTATGGATATGTCCATATTCTATCGAAAACTTGCTTTTCAGCCGACTAAAAAAATTGTGCTCATTGCCACTCAGCCCTTTTCAGAAGATTTTTATTCCGGTGTGCTGCAGGGGCTTTCTGATCAGAAGCAGCTGCAGATTATTATCAAACCCCACCCGTGGGAAATCGGAAAAAACAAGCTTGATCTGTATCACGAGGCGGCGAAAAAACATAAAGCATGCAGAGTCATCAAAAAGGAGCTGGAGCTTTATGATTTGCTGCCGTATGCTGATGCCGCAGTGACGCAAACCTCGACAGTCGGTCTTGAAGCCATGCTGTTTCAAAAGCCTGTGCTGATCGGAAAATCGTCCGGAAATCGCTCGTATCCGTATTATGAGTCTCTTGGCGATTTTATGTTTGACCAGCCGGATGAACTTGCGCAGACCTTGGTTGAGGTTCTTCGAAGTCCAGACGTGCATCAAAAAGCAGAAGAGGCGCGCTTGGCATTCATAGCGGCTAATTATCCGGTGGCAGAATCAACAAATGCTTTATTTGCGGAACTGAAAGCCAAAACAGGAGTTGATTACAGGCGGGAAGATACTGAATAAAATGATAGGAGCGCAAAGAAATGGTGCAAAAGAGAAATCATTTTCTCCCTTACTCATTGCCGTTAATCGGTAAGGAAGAAATTCAGGAGGTTACAGAAACGCTTGAATCGGGATGGCTCTCTAAAGGCCCGAAGGTTCAGCAGTTTGAAAAAGAGTTTGCCGCGTTTGTCGGGGCGAAGCACGCCGTGGCGGTGAATTCATGTACCGCAGCTTTATTTTTGGCTTTGAAAGCAAAAGGGATCGGGCCCGGGGACGAGGTCATTACCTCTCCGCTTACGTTCAGCTCGACCGCCAATACGATTATTCATACAGGAGCAACGCCTGTGTTTGCGGATATTGACGAAAACACGCTCAATATTGGCCCGGTAAAGCTTGAGGCGGCCGTCACACCGCGAACGAAAGCAGTTGTGCCCGTCCACTTTGGCGGGCAGTCCTGCGATATGGATGCAATATTGGCTATTGCCCAAAATCATGGTTTATTCGTGCTGGAGGATGCGGCACATGCGGTATATACGACTTATAAGCAAAGAATGATCGGTTCTATCGGGGATGCAACGGCATTCAGCTTTTACGCCACCAAAAACCTCGCGACAGGGGAAGGCGGCATGCTGACGACTGATGATGAGGAGCTTGCCGATAAGATCCGAGTGCTAAGCCTTCACGGCATGAGTAAAGCCGCATGGAACCGTTATTCTTCAAATGGCAGCTGGTACTATGAAGTCGAATCGCCCGGCTATAAGATGAATATGTTTGATTTGCAGGCGGCCCTCGGACTTCATCAGCTGAAACGGCTGGATGATATGCAGAAACGGAGAGAAGAGATTGCCAGCCGTTATCAAACCGCTTTTCAGCAGATTCCTGGGCTGATCACGCCGTTTGTCCATGATGACGGCAGGCACGCCTGGCATCTATATGTTCTGCAAGTTGATGAAAAAAAGGCCGGGGTTACGCGCAGCGAAATGATTACGGCTTTAAAGGATGAATACAATATCGGCACTAGCGTTCATTTTATTCCAGTACACATTCATCCGTATTATCAAAAGCAATTTGGATATAAGGAAGCGGACTTTCCGAATGCCATGAATTACTATAAACGAACCCTTTCTCTCCCGCTCTATCCATCAATGTCTGACGACGATGTACATGATGTCATTGAAGCTGTGCGGGATATCGTAAAAGGGGCTGATTAAGTGTATACGGTAAAAGAAAATGTCTCCAAAGAGGCGATTGAGGAATTTCTCCAAAGCCGACAGCTTACACTGGATGTTCCGTATCAATTTTCCCTCGGCCTTTTTGAAAACAGCAGGCTCCAAGGCGTATTGCTTTACGAAGATTCTTTGTGGGAAAGCAAGGTGCTTCAGAAGAAAGTCATGAACGTCAAACTTCTTGCGGCAAATAGTACCGGGCAGCTAAAGAGGCTGTTTGAAGCTTTTTATACTGTACGCCAAATGGATGAAACGGATTTTATCTTTGTCCGTATTCCGGCTGAAGATATCGGAGCCGCGCATGTGATACAACAGCAGCCATCCTCTTACTTTGTCGGGAGTTTGCTGAAGTTGGCGATGCCTCCGTCTTTTTATGACAAAACACCGCCATTTTTTGAACTGGGCCCGCCTGAGCCCGGAGACACAGAAGCGATATGTGAGCTGGCCCGAGACTCGTTTACAAAAAGCAGATATTTTCAGGATCCTCATCTCAGCCGCGATGCAGCAAACAAAATATTTCAGGAGTGGACACGAAACAATCTGAATGGAAGGGCGGCGGTCAATATTGTCGCTAAACACAATGGCGAGGTCATCGGCTATCTTCAGGGCTTATCAAGAGATGATGAATGCATTCTCGATTTGATGGCTGTAAAGCCGGGATTTGAAGGGAAACGTATTGCGTTTCATTTATTGGCGAATCTCATAGAACAACCGGAGACCCAGAAGCATAGAACGGTAACAGCGGGGACGCAGCTTCACAATGTAAGGGCGATCCGCCTTTATGAACGAATGGGCTTCACCGCTGAACAATCGTATTACTACTATCATATTTGGCCGGGCAAGGAGGCGAAATAATGGCAGCGTTTCAGATCGCGAATAAAACTGTAGGCAAAGACGCTCCTGTTTTTATTATTGCTGAGGCGGGGATTAATCATGACGGGAAGCTTGATCAGGCTTTTGCGCTGATAGACGCCGCGGCGGAAGCGGGAGCGGATGCCGTGAAATTTCAAATGTTCCAAGCTGATAGGATGTACCAGAAGGATCCTGGTTTGTACAAGACGGCAGCGGGCAAGGACGTCTCTATTTTTTCTTTGGTTCAATCTATGGAAATGCCTGCTGAGTGGATTTTACCGCTATTGGATTACTGCCGCGAAAAGCAGGTGATCTTTTTAAGTACGGTATGTGACGAGGGGTCAGCTGATCTGCTTCAGTCTACCTCACCGAGCGCTTTTAAAATCGCATCCTATGAAATTAACCATCTCCCGCTGCTCAAATATGTCGCCCGGCTGAACAGGCCGATGATTTTCTCGACAGCCGGAGCTGAAATCTCTGATGTTCACGAAGCTTGGCGCACCATCAGGGCAGAGGGAAACAATCAAATTGCCATAATGCATTGTGTGGCGAAATACCCAGCACCGCCGGAGTACAGCAACCTCAGCGTCATTCCGATGCTTGCCGCCGCTTTTCCTGAGGCGGTAATCGGCTTCTCCGATCATAGCGAGCATCCGACAGAAGCGCCGTGTGCCGCGGTTCGGCTCGGAGCAAAACTGATAGAAAAGCATTTTACGATCGATAAAAATCTGCCGGGTGCCGACCACTCGTTTGCATTAAATCCGGATGAATTGAAAGAAATGGTCGATGGCATCAGGAAAACGGAAGCTGAGCTGAAACAGGGGATCACAAAGCCGGTCTCTGAAAAACTGCTTGGCAGTTCATACAAAACAACAACCTCCATCGAAGGAGAAATCAGAAATTTTGCATACAGAGGCATTTTTACAACAGTTCCGATTCAAAAAGGTGAAGCCTTTAGTGAAGACAATATCGCAGTGCTTCGGCCCGGACAAAAGCCGCAGGGGCTGCACCCGAGATTTTTTGAACTGCTGACCAGCGGGGTTCGGGCTGTAAGAGACATTCCAGCCGACACAGGCATTGTCTGGGATGACATTTTAATGAAGGACAGCCCGTTTCATGAATGATATTCTCTTTATCATCCAAGCGAGAATGGGTTCAACAAGGCTTCCGGGAAAAGTGCTTCGGCCGCTCGGATCGAATCGTTTACTTGACATTCTCGTTCACCGTGTCCGGCAAAGCGCGTTTTACCAAAAGAATCGGGATAATCTTGTCATCGCCACGTCTGACAAAGAAACTGACGACATATTAGAGGCGCACTGTATCAAACAAGGCTTTCGTGTTTTCCGCGGGAGCGAAGAACGTGTCCTCGATAGGTTTGTGAAGGTCATAGAAGCTGTTAAACCGTCAGTCATCATCCGGTTAACGGGTGATAATCCGTTTGTCGATCCGGAGCTGCTCGATGTAATGATTAAGGCGCATTTTGATCAAGGATCGGATTATACGTATATCCTGAATGCGCCATTAGGGATTTGCGGCGAAGTGGTCAACGCCAACCTGTTAATTGACATCAGCCGTATTCAGGCTTTGGAGGATCAATATCAGGAGCATGTCACGTTATATATAAGGAATCATCCAGCTCTTTATCGTGTTCAGTTTTTAGAGGCGCCGGAACGATTTCGCGCCCCTCAATATCGGCTGACCATTGATACAAAGGAAGACTATGAATCGATAAAGGCCCTCTATCAAAAAGCAGGCGAGCGCCCCGATGTATCCGCCTCAGAGCTTATCACCCTTCTGAACCGGAACCCCGATGCGGCAACCGAACGAGAGGCTGACTAGCCATGCATGTTGGGATCTTCGCAGACGGCGGCTATGAAAAGGGAATGGGCCATGTTGTCCGGATGAAGAGACTTGCGGAAGAACTCAAACAGAGCTGCTTGATTACGTTTTACACGAATCAGGAGTCTGAAGCGTTTCTTCATGAAGAGCATTGGCGTGTCATCGTAAAGCCGGAGCTGCAGCAGCACGAATTTATTCTCCGGGAAATAAAAAGCAAGAAGCTTGATTTGCTTTTGTTTGATATTCTAGGCGCGCCTGCAGAGCTGTTAAAGAAAATAAAGACGGAGACAGATGCGAAAATTGTTCTTTTTGAAGAGAAAAACGGTAAATCAATTCAATATAGTGACGCTGTCATTAACGGAATTTACGGTGACATCAGAGGCAGGGTGTACGTTCAGGGAAACACACGCATCTATGAAGGTCCGGACTATCTTATTCTTCACCCCGCCTTTCAGGCCGCAAGAGAGGATTACACACTTAAGAAAGACTGCCGCAATATCCTTGTTGCATTAGGAGGAAGTGATCCGAAGCAGCTTATTTTTAAAGTGCTGGCTGCCGCTGATCAAGTCCCCGACATAAAAGACAAAAACATGATGTTTGTAATGGGGAGCGCTTCACCGCATCAGGAGGCAGTCCGAAGGCGGATCGAAAAGAAGCCGCAGTACAAGATGATCGAACAGACAAATGATATGGCAGGTTTGATGAAACAAGCGGACGCAGCCATTGTCGCCGGCGGCATCTCTCTATATGAAGCCATTTGCATCGGCGTGCCGTGCCTTGTTCTTTCTCAGGTTGAGCATCAAACGGCAACAGCAAAAACATTTGCTGGCCAAGGCGCCGCTCTTGATCTTGGTTTGGGTGAGCTTGTACCGGATGAAACACTCATCTATCAGATGTCACGCATTATGAGCAGCTATCCTCTTCGCCTTTCTTTGCACAAGGGAGGAAGGCCGCTCGTGGATGGCAAAGGCATTATACGGGTAACAGCTATTCTTCAAGATTTATATGAACAAGAGATATAAAAATGCATGTAAGGAAGTGTTAATGTGAAAGGTGTTATTTTAGCCGGAGGAAACGGCTCACGCCTTATGCCCTTAACGAAAGCCGTCAACAAGCATTTGCTTCCTGTAGGCCCGTATCCGATGATATACTGGTCGATTATGAAGCTGGAGGAAGCCGGAATAAAAGACATTTTACTCATCAGCCAAAAAGAGCATATGCCGCAATTTTATAAACTGCTTGGGAACGGAGAAGAGCTTGGCGTTACAATCACTTATCAAGTACAGCCTGCCGCCTCGGGCATTTCGGATGGGCTGTCTTATGCAAAGCGCTTTACGAAAAAAGAGTCTTTCATTTTATTATTAGGTGATAATATATTTGAAGATTCATTAAAGCCTTATACAGAACGCTTTGAACAGCAGGGGAAAGGAGCAAAAGTGCTTCTGAAAGAAGTTGATGACCCGGAACGCTTCGGGATTGCTGAGATTGATGAGAAAAACAAGCGGATTCGTTCCATCATCGAAAAGCCCGAACAGCCACCGACTAACCTTTGTGTTACCGGCATTTATATGTATGATGCAGAGGTGTTTTCGTATATTGAACAAATATCACCATCAAAGCGCGGCGAGCTGGAAATCACCGATGTGAATAATCTATACATCGAAAACAGCCAGCTTACGTATGATGTGTTATCAGGCTGGTGGGTAGATGCCGGAACTCACGAATCGCTTTATCTCGCTTCCCAGCTTGTACACCAGGCTTTACGGAAAGGACAGGACGAAAAGTGATGGCAAAATCATATTTAATTACAGGCGGGGCCGGCTTCATCGGGCTCACGTTTACAAAGCTCATGCTAAGGGAAACCGATGCGCGCATTACCGTTTTAGATAAACTGACGTACGCCAGCCACCCGGAGGAAATGGAAAAATTACAGCAAAACAGCCGATTTCGCTTTGTAAAAGGGGACATCAGCGTTCAGGAGGATATCGACCGGGCGTTTGTAGAGACCTACGATGGCGTCATTCACTTCGCAGCAGAATCGCATGTGGACAGAAGCATTTCCCAAGCGGAGCCGTTTATCACCACAAATGTCATGGGGACATACCGATTGGCGGAAGCGGTCTTGAAAGGAAAAGCCAAGAAGCTGATTCATATTTCAACAGATGAGGTATACGGGGATTTAAAAGCGGATGATCCCGCGTTTACAGAAACGACGCCGCTTTCTCCTAATAACCCATACTCAGCCAGCAAAGCAAGCTCAGATTTGCTCGTGTTGTCTTATGTGAAAACCCACAAGCTTCCGGCCATCATTACACGATGCAGCAACAATTACGGACCTTATCAGCACAGCGAAAAAATGATTCCGACGATTATCCGTCATGCGAAGCAGGGCCTGCCTGTTCCGCTGTATGGCGATGGACTCCAGATCCGAGACTGGCTGTTTGCGGAGGATCATTGCCGCGCGATCAAGCTGATTTTAGAAAAAGGAACCGACGGCGAGGTGTATAACATCGGCGGCGGAAATGAACGCACGAATAAAGAGCTGGCGAGTGCCATTTTGAAGCATCTGGGCTGTGAGGAATTGTTCGCCCACGTGGAAGACCGAAAAGGGCATGACCGGCGCTATGCGATCAATGCATCAAAGCTGAAAAACGAACTGGGCTGGCGGCAGGAAGTGACGTTTGAAGAAGGCATTGCGCGTACGATTCAGTGGTATACAGACAATGACCGATGAGAAGGTGATCTGATTGACAAAGGTATTGGTGACTGGGGCGGGAGGACAGCTTGGCTTGGAACTATGCCGCCAGCTGAAGCAAGCCGGATATGAGGTCATTGCGTTAACAAAGAAGATGATGAACATTGCTGACCAGCGCTCAGTACGGCATTCGTTTGGCCATTATCAGCCGGATATCGTGGTCAATAGCGCCGCGTTTACGTCGGTTGATCAATGCGAGAAAGAGCTTGATAAAGCGTACTTGATTAACGGAATCGGCGCTTATTATACAGCGCTTGAGTCAACCCGCATCGGAGCTCAATATGTTCATATCAGCACGGACTATGTATTCAATGGGAAAGGAACCCAGCCATATAGGGAAGACGATCCCCTCGATCCGAAAACCATTTATGGCAAAAGCAAAAGGCTCGGAGAAGAACTGATACGATTAACGACAAAAGACAGCACGATCATCAGAACATCGTGGGTGTACGGACATGGCGGCAGTAATTTCGTTGAAACCATGCTTAAGCTTGCTGAAACGAAACAAGAGCTTCGGGTTGTCAGCGATCAAATTGGTTCGCCGACTTATACGAAGGATTTAGCAGAAGCGGTCATCAAGCTGTTCAGCCATCCGCCGGGCATCTATCATGTCAGCAATTCAGGCATATGCAGCTGGTATGAGTTTGCGACGGCAATTATGGAAGAAAGCGGGCTGGAAACAGCCATTTTGCCTGTAACGACAGAGGAATACGGGAACAAAACGCCCCGCCCGGCATACTCTGTGCTGAGCCATCGGGCCATTGAAGAAGCCGGCATCCGCCCCCGCCACTGGCGGGAAGCGTTACGAGAGTATTTGCAGGAAAGGAGCAGTGCATGTGATTGATGGAGTCAAGGTGAAAAAATTGACGAAGCATAGCGATGACAGAGGCTTTTTTGCTGAGCTGGTCCGGGACGATGAGAATCTCCTTGAGCATTTTGGGCAGGCTTCTTGGTCGAAAAGCTATCCGGGTGTGATTAAGGCATTTCATTATCATGAGAAGCAGGATGATCTCTGGTTCTTCCCAACCGGCCACGCTCAGGTTGTCCTATACGATCTTCGAGAGGATTCAAAGACAAAAGGAGAAACGGACGTCTATTATATGGGCGAAGACAACCCGATGCTGTTATTAATCCCAAAAGGGGTGGCTCACGGATATAGAGTGCTGGGAGAGACGCCGCTGACAATTATCTATTTTACCACCATGTCGTATAACCCGGATCAGCCTGATGAAAAAAGAATTCCGTGGAATGATGAGACGATCGGTTTTAACTGGAACACTGAATTCAGATAAAAATAGGAACGTGATCAATCGAAGAGCAGAGGCATCTTCGACTTTTTTTGCCCTTTTTTAAAATAGGATAAAAGATAGAAAATGCCAGGCGGATGTTACTAGAAAAAGAGAGAGAAATCGTCCATTTGAACCTTGTATAAACAGGAAGTAATTCTCATTGAATTCCAAGTGTTAATATTCCTTAAAAAACATTTACTTCCATGGAAAATGATGATAGATTAATTTTTAAGAAAAAGAACTGGTAATTCGCGAATTATGAAAAAGCGCTTTTTCTGCAGAGGACGCTCTGGCCAAATTTCAACAATCAATTAGGGGGAAATGTCATGCTAAAAAGAACTTCATTCGTATCTTCATTATTCATCAGTTCAGCTGTTTTACTATCAATCTTACTTCCTTCGGGCCAAGCTCATGCACAGTCTGCATCAATCGAGGCAAAAACAATTAACAGCACGAAAGAGTGGACCACTTCTGATATTGAAGTGACATATAAACCAAATGCGGTGCTTTCTCTCGGAGCGGTAGAATTTCAATTTCCTGACGGGTTTCATGCTACGACAAGAGATTCAGTGAATGGAAGAACACTGAAAGAAACACAGATTTTAAACGATGGAAAAACAGTCAGACTCCCGCTTACGCTTGATTTGTTAGGCGCATCCGAATTTGACCTCGTCATGGTGCGCAAAACGCTTCCTCGCGCAGGCACTTACACGATTAAAGGCGATGTAGTAAACGGTTTGGGAATCGGCAGTTTTTATGCTGAAACGCAGCTGGTGATTGATCCCCGTTAATCGATAGATTTGTAGTCAGAGACTGAGATGTTTTCAGTCTCTTTTTTTGTGGATTCAAAAGCTGGTACGGATCTTGCATGATGATAAGGGTGAATCCAATGCAGAAAGGAATTGGCGGGCTGATTTTTAAAAGCGCTTACATTACAGCCGGTCAAAAAAACAATGAGGTGAAAAAGATGTCAGCAAAGCAAGTCTCGAAAGATGAAGAAAAAGAAGCTCTTAACTTATTTCTGTCTACCCAAACAATCATTAAGGAAGCCCTTCGGAAGCTGGGTTATCCGGGAGATATGTATGAACTCATGAAAGAGCCGCAGAGAATGCTCACTGTCCGCATTCCGGTCAAAATGGACAATGGGAGCGTCAAAGTGTTCACAGGCTACCGGTCACAGCACAATGATGCTGTCGGTCCGACAAAGGGGGGCGTTCGCTTCCATCCAGAAGTTAATGAAGAGGAAGTAAAGGCATTATCCATTTGGATGACACTCAAATGCGGGATTGCCAATCTTCCTTACGGCGGCGGGAAGGGCGGTATTATTTGTGATCCGCGGACAATGTCATTTGGAGAACTGGAAAGGCTGAGCAGGGGGTATGTCCGTGCCATCAGCCAGATCGTCGGTCCGACAAAGGATATTCCAGCTCCAGATGTATACACAAATTCGCAGATTATGGCGTGGATGATGGATGAGTACAGCCGGCTGCGGGAATTCGATTCTCCGGGCTTTATTACAGGTAAACCGCTTGTTTTGGGAGGATCGCAAGGACGGGAAACGGCGACGGCACAGGGCGTCACGATTTGTATTGAAGAGGCGGTGAAGAAAAAAGGGATTAAGCTCCAAAGCGCGCGCATCATCATACAGGGCTTTGGAAACGCGGGTAGCTTCCTGGCCAAATTCATGCACGATGCGGGCGCGAAGGTGATCGGGATTTCTGATGCCAATGGCGGGCTCTACAACCCGGACGGCCTTGATATCCCTTATTTGCTCGATAAACGGGACAGCTTCGGTATGGTCACCAATTTATTTACTGACGTCATCACAAATGAGGAGCTGCTTGAAAAGGATTGCGATATTTTAGTGCCTGCCGCGATCTCCAATCAAATCACAGCCAAAAACGCACATAACATTCAGGCGTCAATTGTCGTTGAAGCGGCGAATGGACCGACAACCATTGATGCCACTAAGATCCTGAATGATAGAGGCGTGCTGCTTGTGCCGGATATCCTGGCGAGTGCCGGCGGCGTCACGGTTTCTTATTTTGAATGGGTGCAGAATAACCAAGGATATTATTGGTCGGAAGAAGAGGTTGCAGAAAAATTGAGAAGCGTCATGGTCAGCTCGTTCGAAACAATTTATCAGACAGCGGCAACACATAAAGTGGATATGCGTTTGGCGGCTTACATGACGGGCATCAGAAAATCGGCAGAAGCATCGCGATTCCGCGGATGGGTCTAATTTGAGAAGCCTCCGCAAAATAATTTTGCGTTTGTTTTTTGCCTAAAGAGCAAAAATCGCAAAAAAAATTTGCGTTCAAGATCGGAAAAAGAGACAGGTGATCACCTGTTAGACAAATTTCTGTTCGATTTAACAAGTTTTTTCAGTAAAAGACAAGAAAATGGCATGATTCTTGCATTTTTATTCATATGCGAAGATATATTTCATAACACGAGGGGGACTACATATGACAGTCACATACGCGCACGAACCATTTACCGATTTTACGGAAGCAAAGAATAAAACTGCATTTGGGGAGTCATTGGCCTTTGTAAACACTCAGCTCGGCAAGCATTATCCGCTTGTCATAAATGGAGAAAAAATTGAAACGGACCGCAAAATCATTTCTATTAACCCGGCAAATAAAGAAGAGATCATTGGGTACGCGTCTACAGCGGATCAAGAGCTTGCTGAAAAAGCGATGCAAGCCGCATTGCAGGCATTTGATTCCTGGAAAAAACAAAGACCGGAGCACCGCGCGAATATTCTCTTTAAGGCAGCGGCTATTTTGCGCAGAAGAAAGCATGAATTTTCAAGCTATCTTGTGAAGGAAGCGGGAAAACCGTGGAAGGAAGCAGATGCGGACACGGCTGAAGCGATAGACTTTTTAGAGTTCTATGCGCGCCAAATGTTAAAGCTCAAGGAAGGGGCTCCGGTGAAGAGCCGTGCTGGCGAGTTCAATCAATATCATTACGAAGCGCTTGGCGTCGGCATCGTCATTTCTCCATTTAACTTCCCGCTCGCGATTATGGCGGGAACAGCGGCGGCAGCGATTGTGACAGGAAATACGATTCTCTTAAAACCGGCTGACGCAGCCCCGGTAGTGGCAGCAAAATTTGTCGAGGTCATGGAGGAAGCGGGTCTGCCAAACGGCGTTCTGAATTACATTCCGGGAGATGGAGCGGAGATCGGTGATTTCTTAGTTGAGCATCCGAAAACACGGTTTGTCTCATTTACAGGTTCCCGTGCAGTCGGCTGCCGGATTTATGAGCGAGCCGCCAAAGTGCAGCCGGGCCAAAAATGGCTCAAACGGGTAATTGCTGAGATGGGCGGAAAAGACACAGTGCTTGTTGACAAGGACGCTGATCTTGACCTTGCTGCATCCTCTATCGTGTACTCAGCATTTGGATATTCAGGACAGAAGTGTTCTGCGGGCTCCCGCGCGGTTATCCATCAGGATGTTTATGATGAAGTGGTGGAAAAAGCTGTGGCGCTGACCAAAACGCTGACTGTCGGCAATCCAGAAGATCCAGATACGTATATGGGTCCCGTGATTCATGAAGCATCCTACAACAAAGTGATGAAATACATTGAAATCGGCAAATCTGAAGGCAAGCTATTGGCCGGCGGAGAAGGCGATGATTCAAAAGGCTACTTTATTCAGCCGACGATCTTTGCAGATGTTGATGAAAACGCCCGCTTGATGCAGGAAGAAATTTTCGGCCCGGTTGTTGCGATTTGCAAAGGGCGTGATTTCGATCATATGCTGGAGATTGCAAATAACACGGAATACGGATTAACAGGTGCGCTTCTGACGAAAAACCGTGCGCACATTGAACGGGCGCGCGAGGATTTCCATGTCGGAAACCTATATTTTAACAGAGGATGTACCGGAGCAATTGTCAGCTATCAGCCGTTCGGCGGTTTTAATATGTCAGGAACAGACTCAAAAGCAGGCGGTCCCGATTACTTAATTCTTCATATGCAAGCCAAAACAACGTCCGAAGCTTTTTGATTTGAGAGAAATAAAATCGTGCGATTCTTTAGCAGATCGCACGATTTCAACTTTTTGATCAGGAGGACAATTTATGCAGTATACAAAAATCAGTCACATGAATCCGGCTGAAAGAGTGGAGGCGCTGACAGCATCTCTGGTCAGCCTCAGCAGCGTGAACGGTACTGTTGGAGAAGGGACAAAAGCAGATTTCATCAAAGAAGTGATCACGAGCTATCCTTATTTTCAGGAAAACCCCAGTCATGTGTGGGAACAGGCCATTCCCAATGACCCATACAATCGCAAAAATATTTTTGCGTTTATTAAAGGACATGGAGAAAGCCGTAATACAGTCATTTACCATGCCCATCTGGATACAGTTGGAATTGAAGATTTCGGCCCTTTAAAGGATATCGCTTTTGATTGTGAGAAATTGGCCGAGTATTTCAGCCGCTATGAGTTCGATCAGGATGTTCAGCGGGATGCCGAATCAGGCGATTGGATGTTCGGAAGAGGATCTGTCGATATGCAAAGCGGCATCGCCGTGCATTTAGCCAATCTCCTGCATTTTTCGGAGAACCTTGAGACGTTGCCGGGAAATGTATTGTTTATGGCCAATCCCGATGAGGAGAGTCAGCATTCGGGCATTCTCGCGAGCATTTCAGAGTTGAACCGGCTAAAAAAAGAAAAACAGCTTCACTATTTGGCTGCTATTAATACGGATTTTATTACCCCGCTTTACGATGGTGATCAGACAAGATATATCTATACCGGAGCCGCGGGAAAACTGCTGCCTTGCTTTTACATTTACGGGCGTGAAGTCCATGTTGGCGATACACTGGCAGGGATTGACCCAAATTTCATTTCATCTGAAATCACAAGCCGTCTCCACAATAACATCCATCTGGCAGAAAAGGTTGAAGGGGAGTTGGTTCTGCCACCATCCTGTTTGTATCAGCGTGATAACAAGGAATCCTATAATGTGCAAACGGCTGTCAGCACCAGCTTGTATTTCAATTGTTTTATTTATGAAAGAACAGCAAAAGAAATGATGGATTTGCTTATTGCAGTCACTGAGGAAGCGTGCCGAGAGACAGAACAAAAATTATCAGATTATTATGAAGAATATGTAAAAAGAGCCAACCTGCCAAAGAAACATTTATCATGGGGCATTCAAGTGTATAGCCTGGAACAATACTTAGAAAAGCTGAGAAACCGGGGGATAGATCCTGAGCAGTGTATCGAGCAGACATTCAAAGCCAACGAGCACCTTGAACTTCGCATGAGATGCTTTCAGGCAATCGAAGAGCTTCAAAAGCTTGACCCCGATCAAGGCGCAAAAGTCATTCTATTTTACGCACCTCCTTACCTGCCGCATAACTATTTGAAAGAAGATAGCGCAAGAGATCAGCTTTTGCAGCATGTGATTAAAGAAGCGGCTGACAAAACCGCTGAATCGACAGGCGAAACATTTGTCTTCAAAAAGTTTTTCCCCTACTTGGCAGACGGCAGTTTTTTATCACTGCACGAAACCGATGGCGAAATTGATTCTTTTATCAGGAACTTCCCTGGGTGGAATGTGATTGGGACCATTCCGTTCAAAGATATACGCAAGCTGAATATTCCATCCATTAATATGGGTGTGTACGGAAAAGACGGCCATAAATGGACAGAACGAGTCTATAAACCGTACACATTTCATGTATTGCCTCTCCTCATACAGCAAACCACCGTTCACCTTTTGCAGAGCTACCGGATGACCATCACGGCAAAAGAACCAAAGGGGGAAGGATGATGCAGAATCATAAAAATGAATTGCAGCGCAGCATGAAAAGCAGGCATTTGTTTATGATTGCTTTGGGAGGGGTGATTGGCACTGGGCTGTTTCTAGGCTCTGGCTTTACCATTAGCCAGGCGGGACCGCTCGGCGCCATTGCCGCTTATATCATCGGCGGATTTTTAATGTATCTCGTCATGCTTTGTTTAGGAGAATTGGCTGTTGCCATGCCGGTGGCCGGATCGTTTCAGGCTTACGCCACTAAATTTCTGGGACCGTCGACAGGCTTTATGATTGGCTGGCTGTATTGGTTCAGCTGGGCGAATACAGTGGGGTTAGAGCTGACGTCAGCAGGCATTTTGATGCAAAGGTGGCTGCCCTCCGTTCCGATCTGGATATGGTGCCTCGTGTTCGGCATCGTCATCTTTTTGATTAATGCGCTCTCTGTCAGAAGCTTTGCAGAAATGGAATTTTGGTTTTCAAGCATCAAAGTGGCGGCGATCATATTATTTATTGTGATTGGCGGAGCCGCTGTGTTTGGCTTGATTGACTTTAAAGGCGGACAGGAAACACCCTTTTTGTCTAACTTTATGACTGATAGAGGGCTTTTCCCTAATGGGGTGCTGGCCGTTATGTTTACGCTGGTCATGGTGAACTTCTCGTTCCAGGGAACGGAGCTTGTCGGCATTGCGGCAGGGGAAAGTGAAAGCCCGGAAAAAACACTGCCAAAGTCCATTCGAAATGTCATTTGGCGCACGCTGTTTTTCTTTGTGCTCGCTATGTTCGTCTTGGTTGCCATCCTTCCGTACAAAACGGTGGGGGTGATTGAAAGCCCGTTTGTGGCGGTACTCGATCAAATCGGCATCCCATTTTCGGCAGATATCATGAACTTTGTCATCTTAACGGCCATTTTATCTGTTGCTAATTCGGGATTGTATGCGGCGTCGCGCATGATGTGGTCACTTTCATCAAATCAAATGGGTCCATCCTTTCTCACCAGACTGACAAAAAAAGGCGTGCCGATGAATGCCCTGCTGATTACGCTAGGCATTTCAGGCTGTTCGCTGCTGACAAGTGTCATGGCCGCAGAAACAGTGTATTTATGGTGTATCTCAATCTCGGGCATGGTGACAGTTGTCGCGTGGATGTCCATTTGTGCGTCGCAATTTTTCTTTCGCAGACGTTTCCTTGCTGAAGGCGGAAATGTGAATGATCTGGAGTTCAGAACGCCGCTTTATCCGCTAGTCCCGATTCTCGGATTTTGTTTATATGGCTGCGTGTTGATCAGCCTTATTTTCATTCCGGATCAAAGAATCGGCTTATACTGCGGTGTGCCGATCATTATTTTCTGCTATGCATACTATCATCTAAGCATCAAAAAGCGTATAAATCATGAACCGATTGAAAAAAAGCAGACAGAGGCGCAATAAAAAAAGCTCTCCGGGAGGCCGGAGAGCTTTTTTTACGCGTTACATCCTCATGTATTTTTTGAATGAAATATAGAAATATATAATGGGGTTTAAATGAAAATAATAAAACTTATAAATATTTCGTTCGAATTGTAAATAGTGAAAAAACAATGCTAAACTATAATACAACTTTTATGATAAGAAGATTATGGAAGAGGTGTTTGAGAAAGAATGAACAGCAATCAAAACAATGACATCAAAACAAAACATCATTTTCCGTTATTGTTGGCATTGGCTTTAACGATGGGGGTATTTGCAGCCGGATCTGAAGAGCTTGTGATCTCACCGCTGCTGCCGGATTTAGCAAAAGCCTTCAGCTCAGATGTCAGTGTCCTTGCATTATCTATCAGTATTTACGGCATTATGATTTTTATCGGTGCGCCGCTTTTGGTTCCATTAGGCGATAAATACTCCAGAGAACTGAGCTTATTGGCCGGGCTTATGATCTTTATCATAGGAACGGTGATATGCGCTCTGGCTCAAAATATTTTTTTCTTCTTTTTAGGCCGGGCGCTTTCGGGATTGGCTGCGGGAGCGTTTGTTCCGACCGCTTATGCAGTTGTCGGTGATCGTGTTCCTTATACATACCGGGGCAAGGTGATGGGACTGATCGTTTCAAGCTGGTCGCTGGCGCTGATTTTCGGAGTGCCGCTCGGATCATTTATCGGCGGCGTCCTGCATTGGAGATGGACGTTTTGGATTTTCGCCTTGATGGGCGTTTTAGTTGTCCTGCTGATTCTCCTTGAAATGCGCCGCCATGCCCAACATAAAAACAGCGGCAAGGAAGAAATAGAAGAGCCGGCAGGAACATTCCGGGATGCGCTGAAAGTCCCTCGTGTACCTGTTTATATCACGATAACCTTTTGTAATATGATTGGTTTTTACGGTATGTATTCCTTTTTAGGCACCTATCTTCAGGACGTTTTTACCGGAGGAAACACGGCTGCGGGCTTATTTATCATGATTTATGGAATCGGGTTTTCCATGAGTGTGATTACAGGAAAGATAGCCGACCGCATCGGAAAAATGCGCTCCCTTTTGATTGCGCTGGGGGTCATCAGCGTTCTGCTGGCGTGTTTACCATATGCGCCGGCGTCAATGTTTCTGTTAATCGTCAGCCTATTTATTTGGGGATTAATGCAAAGTTTGACGGTGACGCTGCTCAGCACCATTTTGAGTGACTGCTCAGAGCGTCATCGCGGAAAAGTCATGGTGTTTTACAGCCTCGCCTCGAATCTGGCCGTGACATTAGGTTCTGCTTTAATGGGACCCGTCTATGTGGCATACGGCTATGCAGCTGTCGGATTGATTTGCGCAGCCATCACAGTCCTCGGATTTGTGCTCAGTATATTCGCATATAAAAAGTACGGCAAACTTGAGCAGAAGGCCGATCAGTCCTTATCTCAATAAACAAAGTTTCTAAATTCCTATAATTAAAAACCCTTTATAAAGGGTTTTTTTTGTTTGTATGGGAATAATTATCAATATTTTCAAAAAACATTGACAGTTCAATTGCCGCTGGATAAAATTTACTTAAAATTTTAAAAGATTGGTTGGTGCTCATGATTATATTGGATAATAGCATTCAGACAAAAAAAAGAACTGATTCACTATCCAAACTCATTACAGTCAACACGCTCGGCCCTGAGGGGACAAGCAGTGAGTACGCAGCAAAGCATTTCATTTCCAATTTTACTCTTCTACAAGGGCTGAACAGTAAATTGTCCTTGCATGATACTTTTGAATCATGCATCGAAAGGACGCTCCAAAGCCCGCTGGAATATACCATCGTCCCACATGCTTACGATGGCATTAAGCATTTCTACATGAGGCCGGATTTGCAGCTATTGCAGATCTTCAGGTGCGATACACCGATGTACGGCCTGGCTGTTCGTCCTGATTTTGAATTCAGAGACGATATGCTTGATACATCTGTTATTGTTTCACATCCTTCACCTATTAATTTAATCAAATATTTTACCCGCAAAGATGTTCGTTTCAAACTAGTCAATTCAACCAGTCAAGCCGCAAGAAAAGTAAAAGAAGGTTTGTATGACATTGCCTTAACCAATGAGCTTGCACGGCAAAAGTACGGGCTAACCTTTGTAAAAACATTCAAAAGCATTCCAATGAGCTGGTCATTATTTGGAAAAGGAGACGTTGATGATGAAAACTAAAGAAGATATGCAGGAGCTTTATTTCCCGACACCGAAATTAATTGAATGGGAAAACGGAGTGAGGCAGTATTCAACCGTACGAGGGGATACTGAAGTATTAATGTCTTACGTCCCGCCGCATACCAATGTTGAACCCCATCAGCATAAGGAGGTCCAAATCGGCATGGTCGTTTCTGGCGAGCTGATGATGACTGTCGGAGATGTGACAAGAAAAATGACAGCCTTGGAATCTGCCTATATCGCGCCGCCGCATGTGCCTCACGGGGCAAGAAACGACACAGACCAAGAAGTGATTGCTATTGATATCAAGCGGCTGAAAGCTGATGAAACATATACAAGTCCTGAGGACTACTTTTTGGATATTTTCAAAACAAGAGACCTGCTGCCGGGCATGGAAGTCACGTTCTTTGTTGAGGATTGGGTAGAAATTATGCTTGCCAAAATCCCTGGAAATGGCGGAGAAATGCCTTTCCATAAACATCGGAATGAACAAATCGGCATCTGCATCGGCGGCGGCTATGACATGACGGTCGAAGGCTGCACAGTCGAGATGAAATTCGGCACAGCCTATTTCTGTGAGCCTCGTGAAAATCACGGTGCCATCAACCGTTCGGAAAAAGAATCAAAATCGATTAATATCTTCTTCCCGCCGCGCTACAACAGAGCAAAAGCAAAAAAAATGAAGGCGGATGAATGATCATGAACCTCACCGATAAAACCGTCCTCATAACAGGAGGCGCATCAGGCATTGGTTATGCTGCGGTTCAGGCTTTTTTGGGCCAGCAGGCCAATGTGGTTGTGGCGGATATTGACGAGAAGCAGGGAGAAGCAATGGTACGAAAAGAAAATAATGACAGGCTGCACTTTGTGCAAACGGACATCACAGACGAAGCTGCCTGTCAGTATGCTGTTGAATCGGCGGTTCATACATTTGGCGGGCTGGATGTATTGATTAATAATGCAGGCATCGAAATCGTGGCACCTATTCATGAGATGGAGCTCAACGATTGGAACAAGGTGCTGCAAGTCAATTTGACCGGCATGTTTTTAATGAGCAAACATGCACTCAAGCATATGCTCGTCGCCGGCAAGGGCAACATTATTAATACGTGCTCTGTCGGCGGACTCGTGGCATGGCCTGATATTCCTGCCTATAACGCCAGCAAAGGCGGGGTTTTGCAGCTGACTAAATCAATGGCCGTTGATTATGCGAAACATCAAATTCGTGTGAACTGCGTATGCCCGGGGATCATCGACACACCGCTGAATGAAAAATCATTCCTTGAAAATAATGAAGGCACACTTGAAGAGATCAAAAAAGAAAAGGCGAAGGTAAATCCGCTGCTGAGGCTTGGGAAACCTGAAGAAATCGCAAACGTGATGCTGTTTTTAGCCTCGGATTTATCAAGCTATATGACCGGAAGCGCCATCACCGCAGACGGAGGATACACCGCACAATAGAGAAGGAGTGTTTTACATATGGAGAGAAAAACAGTATTGGTCATCGCTGATCTTGGAGGCTGCCCGCCGCACATGTTTTATAAAAGCGCTGCTGAAAAATATAACCTGGTCAGCTTTATTCCAAGACCTTTTGCAATTACAGCCTCCCATGCAGCATTGATTGAAAAATACTCGGTCGCGGTCATAAAAGATACAGACTATTTTAAGAGTTTAGCTGATTTTGAGCATCCTGACTCCATTTATTGGGCGCATGAGGATCATGACAAGCCTGAGGAAGAGGTCGTCGAGCAAATCGTCAAGGTTGCCGAAATGTTTGGGGCGGATGCCATCACAACAAACAATGAATTATTCATTGCTCCGATGGCGAAAGCCTGTGAACGTCTGGGCCTGAGAGGTGCCGGCGTGCAGGCAGCCGAAAATGCCAGAGATAAAAATAAAATGAGGGACGCTTTTAATAAGGCCGGAGTCAAATCGATCAAAAACAAACGAGTCACAACTCTTGAAGATTTCCGTGCTGCTCTTGAAGAGATCGGCACACCTCTTATCTTAAAGCCTACATACTTAGCGAGTTCAATCGGTGTAACGCTGATTACGGACACTGAGACGGCAGAAGATGAATTTAACAGAGTCAATGACTATCTGAAATCAATTAACGTGCCAAAGGCGGTTACGTATGAAGCGCCGTTTATCGCTGAAGAATTTTTACAGGGTGAGTACGGAGACTGGTATCAAACAGAAGGGTACTCCGACTATATCAGTATAGAAGGCATCATGGCTGACGGTGAGTATTTCCCGATCGCCATTCATGATAAAACGCCGCAAATCGGGTTTACAGAGACATCCCACATTACGCCGTCCATTCTGGATGAAGAGGCAAAAAAGAAAATTGTCGAAGCTGCCAAAAAGGCAAATGAAGGGCTTGGCCTGCAAAATTGCGCAACACATACAGAGATCAAGCTAATGAAAAACAGAGAACCGGGTTTAATAGAATCAGCAGCCAGATTTGCCGGCTGGAATATGATTCCTAACATTAAAAAGGTTTTCGGCCTTGATATGGCGCAATTATTATTAGATGTCCTCTGTTTCGGAAAAGACGCCGATCTGCCGGACGGATTATTGGATCAAGAGCCTTATTATGTTGCCGACTGCCATTTGTACCCGCAGCATTTCAAACAAAATGGCCAGATTCCAGAAACTGCTGAGGATTTGGTCATTGAAGCGATCGATCTGCCTGACGGGCTTTTAAAAGGGGATACTGAAATCGTTTCTTTTTCGGCCGCAGCACCAGGCACTTCAGTTGATTTGACATTGTTTGAAGCTTTCAATTCCATTGCTGCATTTGAACTGAAAGGCAGTAATTCACAGGATGTGGCTGAATCAATCAGACAAATTCAGCAGCATGCGAAGCTGACGGCAAAGTATGTGCTGCCAGTATGAAACAGCTGAAACCCAACTCTAAATACTTGCTTTACGGGCAGGCGCTATCGTTCATGGGAGACTATTGTGTTCTCCCTGCCCTGCTCATTTTATCTACATATTATCACGATTATTGGGTGACGTCCGGGGTCATCGTGGTCAGAAGCATTCCGATGGTGTTTCAGCCGTTTTTGGGGGTTCTGGTCGACCGGTTAGACAGAATTAAGATCATGCTGTGGACGGATATCATCAGAGGTATCATCTTTTTGGGGCTCACATTTCTTCCAAAAGGCGAGTATCCGCTGATTTTTCTGGCCCTGCTGTTTATTTCTTATGGAAGCGGCGTGTTTTTTAATCCCGCCCGTCTCGCTGTCATGTCGTCCTTGGAATCAGATATTAAAAGCATCAACACGTTATTTGCAAAAGCGACAACCATCTCTATTATCGTTGGGGCGGCTGCCGGAGGGCTCTTTCTGTTAGGCGGATCTGTAGAGCTGGCTGTTGCCTTTAACGGTGTGACATACCTGGTTTCGGCATTTTTTATCAGCCGTATCAAGCTGCAATTTGTGCCGATTCAATCTGAAAACATAAAAGAGGCCTTTCAGTCTTTTAAGGAAGGGCTCAAGGAAATCAAAACCAATGCATTCGTTTTAAACGCCATGTTTACGATGATTACAATGGCTTTGCTGTGGGGAGTCGTGTACAGCTATTTTCCGATTGTCAGCCGCTTTCTGGGTGACGGGGAAATCGGCAACTTTATCCTCACATTCTGCATCGGCTTCGGCGGGTTCATCGGAGCGGCGCTTGTCAGCAAATGGGGCTTTAACAACAATAGAGGCCTTACGTACTTTACCGTTTTATCCATTGTCTCACTGGCGCTGTTTTTATTCACGCCGATTTTCGCTGTTTCTGTCATCGCGGCGATCCTCTTTTTCATCGCGATGGAATACGGGGAAGTGCTTGCAAAAGTGAAGGTTCAGGAAAATGCGGCAAACCAGATTCAAGGGCGCATTTTTTCAGTGGCCGAAGCGTCTATCGGATTATGCATTTCTATTGGTTCAATGTTCATTAACATCCTAAGCGCTCCGGTCATTATGGGGCTGATTGTCGTGATCGTATGCGGTTTGTTTCTGCATACGAAGCTCGTCAACAAATCGTTTTTGGAACGGGATAACAAAACGGAGCAAAAAGGAGTCTTTTAGATGGAAATAACACCGTCCGATGTCATCAAGACACTTCCAAGGCAGGAGTTTTCTCTCGTTTTTCAAAAGGTAAAGGAATTGGAAAAAACGGGGGCCCACATCATTAATCTCGGACAGGGGAACCCTGACCTTCCCACTCCGCCGCATATTGTGGAGGCTTTGCGGGAGGCTTCTCTGAATCCTTCGTTTCATGGATACGGCCCTTTCAGGGGCTATCCTTTTTTAAAGGAAGCGATCGCTGCTTTCTATAAAAGGGAATACGGAGTGACAATCAATCCTGAAACGGAGGTCGCGCTTTTCGGAGGCGGGAAAGCAGGCTTGTATGTGCTGACACAATGCCTGCTCAATCCGGGAGACATCGCTTTAGTCCCGAATCCAGGCTACCCTGAATATTTATCAGGGATTACGATGGCGCGAGCTGAGCTTTACGAAATGCCGCTGTATGAAGAAAATGGCTATCTGCCGGATTTTGAAAAGATTGATCCAGCCGTGCTGGAAAAAGCGAAGCTTATGTTTTTAAACTATCCGAACAACCCCACTGGAGCTGTGGCTGATGCGGCTTTTTATGCAAGAGCTGCTGCTTTTGCGAAAGAGCATAACATCCATTTGATTCATGATTTTGCATACGGAGCGTTTGAATTCGATCAAAAACCGGCCAGCTTTCTTGAGGCAGAGGATGCCAAAATTGTCGGAGCAGAGCTTTATTCATTTTCAAAAACATTTAACATGGCCGGCTGGAGAATGGCGTTTGCGGTTGGGAACGAAAAGATCATTCAGGCCGTCAATGAATTTCAGGATCATGTATTTGTCGGCATGTTCGGCGGGCTGCAGCAGGCAGCGAGTGCGGCGCTTTCTGGAGATCCGGAGCATACGGAATCGTTGAAACGAATTTATAAGGAACGAATTGACTTTTTTACGGCGCTTTGCGAAAAGGAACTGGGCTGGAAGATGGAAAAGCCAAAAGGAACCTTTTACGTATGGGCTGAAATTCCGAATACGTTTGAGACATCTCACCAATTTTCCGATTACTTGCTGGAGCATGCCCATGTCGTAGTCACACCGGGCGAAATTTTTGGAAGCAACGGAAAAAGACATGTCAGAATATCAATGGTGTCGAAGCAGGAGGATCTGAGGGAATTTGTCATGCGGATTCAAAAGCTGAACCTGCCGTTCGGGTCATTACAAGAAACATCCCGCTAAAAAGCGGGATGTTTTTTATATGCTTTTCATGCTGCCGCCATCAGCGGAAATTTGCTGTCCCGTGATGTAGGAGGCTTCCTCAGAGGCAAGAAACGCAGCGAGCGCTGCGGTTTCTTCGGCTGATCCGACCCGTTTCATCGGAATCCCGGAAGCAATCTGTTCCTCTGCTTCCTGTTTGGATATGCTGTTCTTTTTCATCACATTTTCCACAAATTGATGATAACGGTCTGTAGCGATAAAACCAGGATTCAGACAGTTGACAGTAATGTTGTGAGGAGCAAGCTGGATGGAAATATTTTTACTGGCGTTAATTAAAGCGGCATTCATCATACTGTTTGTGAACATGTTGGCGCCGGGTTCCTTCCACAGATTTCCGACAATGTTGATGATTCTGCCAAACTCGTTTTGTTTCATCAGTGAGGAAGCACGCTTGATTGCGTCAATATAGGCAACGGTCTTTTGAGTGAACGTGGCCGTCATATCGTCTATATTGCAGTTATCAAATGTATCAGGCGCGCCGCCCGGGATATTATTAATCAGAACATCAAGCCGTCCGCATTGAGATTCGATTTCCTGAAAAATGCCCGCTCTCGTATGCCGGTCAGACATATCTCCCGCAAGGACAATGACGCTCGCCTCAGGATGCTTGGCCAAAATGTCTTCTTTGACAGATTCAATATTATCCAAATTTCGCGAATTAATGACGAGGGAAAAATGCTGGTCTGCTAATTTCAGAGCGATTGCTTTCCCGATCCCTTGACTGGCTCCCATAACAAATGCGGTTCGTTTTGACAAATAACTGCACCCCTTTGAAAAAATTGGATTATTATCTACATCGTAAGAAAAAACGAAGAAAATAGCAAATTTTATTTAAATTCTGATAAAGGGGATTTGAAAAACTCCCGCCGGATAGGGCGGGAGGGGATATTATACATATAGGAATTGAGGAAGTGTATCAAGCGAAAGGTGATTGCCGACAAAGAATGAACCAAATTCGCCATAGCGAGCGCTGACTTCGTCAAAACGCATTTCATACACTAACTTCTTGAATTGAAGGACATCATCGCTGAATAATGTAACGCCCCACTCGTAATCGTCAAAGCCGACAGAGCCGGTGATGATCTGTTTGACTTTGCCCGCATAGCTGCGGCCGATTAAACCGTGGCTTCTCATCAAGTTTCTGCGTTCTTCCATTGAAAGCATGTACCAGTTGTCATTGCCGGATCTTCTTTTATCCATTGGATAGAAGCATACATATTTTGATTCGGGCAGTTCAGGGTAAAGGCGAGCGCGCACATGCGGATTTTCATAAGGATCGCCGTCACCGCTTGCCAAGTAGTTGCTCAGCTCTACCACTGAAACGTAGGAGTATGCCGGAATGGTGAACTCAGCAAGTCTTGATTTGTTGAATTCAAGCTCAATTTGATTTAATTCTTCCATTGTAGGACGAAGGATCATCAGCATAAAATCAGCTTTTTGGCCGACGATGCTGTAAAGAGTTTGCGATCCTTTTCCTTCTTTTTGGGCTACGCCCCATTTTTCAAGCAACCCGGTGAATTCATGTATGATAGATTGGCGCTCATCACTGGACAGCAGCTTCCAGGAAGTCCAATCCATTGTGCGGAAATCATGAAGCGCATACCAGCCGTCAAGCGTTTTTGCCGCTTCATTTGTCATTTGCTGTTCACTCATTTATCTTCACTCCCATTATCTTTTCATGATTGCCTTCACTATACCATAGTTTATCCGATTCTACTGTGGAGAAACCTTGAACATCCCTTCCGTATAACTCCATCAAAATAGAAGAACCTATAAGGGTAGATTGAGTCACTTAAATTAGTTAGAAAAATAAGATTTTTTTATGAAAGCGCTATAATGAAAGTTGGCTGTTTGAATTTGATTGGAAGAAGAGTATGCTAGTAAAAGAAAGCGTTTTTGTAACTTTTTGAGGAGGTTTTATTGTGGCAGATTTATTTTCAACAGTGCAAGAAAAAGTAGCTGGAAAAGACGTTAAAATTGTATTTCCTGAAGGCTTAGACGAGCGTATTTTAGAAGCGGTCAGCAAGCTTGCAGGAAACAAAGTGCTGAATCCGATTGTGATCGGCAATGAAAATGAGATCCAAGCAAAAGCAAAAGAATTGAACCTTACGCTGGATGGCGTTAAGATTTATGATCCTCATACATATGAAGGCATGGAAGACCTTGTACAAGCATTCGTAGAACGCCGTAAAGGCAAAGCGACAGAAGAACAGGCTCGTAAAGCGTTATTAGACGAGAACTACTTCGGTACAATGCTGGTGTATAAAGGCCTTGCAGACGGACTCGTAAGCGGAGCTGCTCACTCGACAGCTGACACTGTCCGCCCGGCTCTTCAAATCATCAAAACAAAAGAAGGCGTGAAAAAGACTTCAGGCGTGTTCATCATGGCTCGCGGGGAAGAGCAATACGTATTCGCAGATTGCGCGATCAACATTGCGCCTGACAGCCAAGACCTTGCCGAGATTGCGATCGAAAGTGCCAATACGGCAAAAATGTTCGACATTGAGCCTCGCGTGGCAATGCTCAGCTTCTCTACAAAAGGCTCAGCAAAATCTGATGAAACAGAAAAAGTAGCGGATGCAGTGAAAATCGCGAAGGAAAAAGCGCCTGAACTGACACTTGACGGCGAATTCCAATTTGATGCTGCATTTGTTCCATCTGTAGCTGAGAAAAAAGCGCCGGATTCCGAGATCAAAGGGGACGCTAACGTATTCATATTCCCAAGCCTTGAAGCAGGAAACATCGGCTATAAAATCGCTCAGCGTTTGGGCAACTTTGAAGCGGTAGGACCAATCCTGCAAGGTTTAAATATGCCTGTAAACGACCTTTCAAGAGGATGTAACGCTGAAGATGTTTACAATCTCGCATTAATTACAGCGGCGCAAGCACTGTAATAAAAATGAAGACGATGGCAGCTCTCGACCGAGGGCTGCCTTTTTTGCGCTTCCGTATAGCCTTCTTTACCAAGACGGATGATATGAGTACAATAAAGAAAACTAATCATAACCATATATTTCATTAATGACAGGGGTGGGGTTTTTGTATTACGACGTGCTGAAAACGTTTATAGCGGTGGTAGAAGAAAAAAACTTCACAAAAGCGGCAGAAAAGCTGATGATCTCCCAGCCCAGCGTCAGTCTGCATATCAAAAATCTTGAGAAAGAATTTCAAACGGCTCTTCTGAACAGGTCGCCAAAACACTTTACGACAACGCCGACAGGAGACATTTTATATCAAAGAGCAAAGCAAATGGTGTTTCTCTACGAACAAGCCAAGGCTGAAATCTATGCGCATCATCACTATGTGAAGGGCGAATTGAAAATAGCTGCAAGCTTTACAATCGGTGAGTATATTCTTCCGCCGCTATTGGCCCAGCTGCAAAAGCTGTATCCAGAGCTGAACCTCGATGTCATGATTGGCAATACAGAGGAGGTCAGCGAGCGTGTGCGTATGCTTCAGGCTGATATCGGGCTGATTGAAGGACATACAAACGAGAATGAGCTGGAAATTGAACCGTTCATGGAGGATGAAATGTGCATTGCCGCTCCAAATCAGCATCCGCTCGCCGGGCGGAAAGAGATTTCGATCAGCGATTTGCAGAACGAAGCGTGGGTGACAAGAGAGAAAGGCTCAGGGACGAGAGAATATCTCGATCATGTACTCAGTTCAAATGGACTTCGGCCGAAATCAATGTTCACCATCAGCAGCAATCAAGGTGTAAAGGAAGCGGTGATCAACGGCATGGGACTTTCGGTTCTATCCAGAAGCGTGCTGCATAAGGATTTGATCCACCGCGAAATTTCAATTCTTCATATTAAAGATTTCTCGTTAAAGCGCAAGCTGTCTTACATTCATTCTCCTCTCATGGAGAATACAAAAAATAAAGAAATTTTTATTACGATGCTGAAAAGCAATTATCAATCACAGCTGCTGAAATGATATAATAGTTTTCGTTCAATAAGCCTAACATGAAAGGGTTTTACATAGATGGCAAACCAACCGATTGATTTACTGATGCAGCCGAAATGGAGAGTCATTGACCAATCCAGCCTCGGCCCTTTATTTGATGCGAAGCAATCCTTCGCAATGGATGATACGCTGTGCATGTCCGTCGGAAAAGGCGTGTCGCCGGCGACAGCGCGCTCATGGGTGCACCACGATACAATTGTCCTTGGAATACAGGATACACGCCTCCCGTTTTTGCAGGATGGCATCTCCTTGCTGGAGAGTGAAGGATACCGTGTGATCGTACGCAATTCCGGCGGTCTTGCCGTCGTATTGGATGACGGTGTTTTAAATATCTCTCTCATATTCGAGGACGAAAAGAAAGGCATCGATATAGACAAAGGATATGAAGCGATGGTTGAGCTGATGAGGCGAATGCTGAGACCGTACAACGCAAAGATCGAAGCCTATGAAATTGAAGGGTCTTATTGTCCCGGCAGCTATGACCTCAGTATAAATGGCAAAAAGTTCGCCGGCATCTCTCAGAGACGCGTTCGCGGCGGAGTCGCTGTTCAAATTTATCTCTGTGCGGATAAAAGCGGCAGTGAAAGGGCCGACTTGATCAGACGATTCTATCAAGCGGCGCTGAAAGACAAACAAAACGATAAAAAAGGCGTCTATCCGGAAATACGTCCGGAAACGATGGCGTCCTTAAGTGAGCTTCTGCAAAAAGACATCTCCGTACAAGACTTAATGTTCGCTTTATTGACGGAATTAAAAGTGTTAAGCACCCATCTTTATTCAGCTGGACTGTCCATTGATGAGGAAATGGAATTTGAGAAAAACCTCGTGCGGATGGCTGAGCGGAATGCAAAGGTATTTGGGTGAACGTTCTTCGCATGCCGGCTGTATATGCCGGCATGCATTTTTTATTTCAAGCGGCATTTACCCCAATAATCTTATTTTCAGATAAATCCTTCTTACATAAAGATAACCACGACAAAAAGAAAAACGATAAAATGACATCAGCATCCATATTAAAGGGGAGAGGCAGATGAAGGGGAATATTTACAGCCTTTTTGTATTGATTGCGGCTTTTTTCTGGGGGACCACGGGAACCGTTCAGGCGTTGGCTCCAGAAAGCGCCACACCGCTGGCATTTGGAGCGTTCAGGTTATTAATAGGAGGAAGCGCCATGCTGCTTGCGGTTTGGATCAGCCGGGAGCTTCACGTGAAAAATTGGTCATGGCCGCTCGTATTTTTAGCCGCTGTTTGTATGGCGTGTTACCAGCCGCTGTTTTTCACAGCTGTTAAAGAAACGGGAATTGCGGTGGGAACTGTGATTGCCATCGGCAGTGCGCCTATCATTGCCGGGACCCTCGAGTGGGCCGTATTGAAGAAACGCCCGCGAAACTCCTGGTGGATTGCGACTGTGCTGGCTTTAGCGGGTTGCTGGCTTCTGTTTTCCGACAGTTCCAATGTTCGGATTGATGTGGCTGGTGTTCTTATGGCGCTTGGAGCTGGTGCTTCTTTTGCGGGCTATACGCTCATCAGTAAAGCGATGATGATAACCCAGCCTCCGCGAGCGACCTCCGCTGTTGTCTTTATGATCAGCGCCATCTTGCTGACGCCGCTACTATGGCAGTCAGATATCTCGTGGATATTGACCCCTAGAGGACTGGGAACAAGCCTTTACATCGGGTTAATTGCAACATGCTCCGCATACTTTTTGTTTGCGAAAGGGCTTACAGGGGTTCCGGCTTCGGCGGCGGTCACGCTGTCTTTAGCTGAACCGCTGACGGCTTCATTGCTTGGCGTGTTTTTCATAGGGGAAATGCTTTCGCCTTCCTCGTGGCTGGGCATTGCGCTTATGATGCTGGGTCTTTTGGTCATTTCTGCTGCGCCTCGGAAACAAAAAACGGCCGAGGCAGCTCACATGTCTTAATAGATTCACATAAGCTTGGCCTCATTTTACAAGAATAGCTGATCCGGCTGCAAAATGAGGGAATTCTCTTTTCTCAATAGAAAAGGGAATTTTGCACATGGCGAAAATCCCAAAACAGCTGCCCGTTTTGGGATTTTTCTATGTCATTCCGCTAATTTTTCTAAATTGCCGTTCCGGTCCATTTTGAAGGACGGAGAGGCATGTTCATCTTCTTCAAATAAAACTAGCTTTCTGGCTCTGTTCATAATTTTCACCAAGGTTTCATAATCTTCTTGGATCGTTTTTTGGTCTTTTTCAAGCTTTTGAACTTCTGCCTCAAGCTGCTCTGTTTTGTTTTGCAATTCCTGATTTTCTTTCTTTAAACGCTCGTTTTCCATTTTTAATGCTGATGATTGCTCGTTATTGCCTTCGTAATTCTGAAGGAAGCGGATCACATCATTCATCGTCATCTCAGGCGCAGCTGCAGGCGTTTGAGGAGACAATAAGTGTGATAGACTAGCTAACTCTTCCTTAAAGCTCTCATCAACAAAAGGCATATGTTCGCCAGACATTAAAGGTTGCTCATTTTCGACAGATGGTGTTTCCGTTTTAACCGGCTCTTCTGCAGCGGTTTCTTGAGTGATTTCAGGATCAACGGCAGGAGGCTGATATAATAATCTTTTTTTCGCAGGCTGCCCGTTTCCGAGCGCTCTCATCCGCTGCTTTCGTTGTTTCTTCGCAAGCTGAAGCGCTTTTTCATATTGATGGCGGACCACTGCGTTCCATCTGAATCCGCAGGCTGCGGATGTCCGGTTTAATTTATCGCCGACTTCTTCAAAGGCGTTCAGCTGAGTGCTGCCCTCCCTCACATGCCGAAGCACTGTTTCGGCTAAAAGCAGATCGTTTTCCTCTGACCAAGCGTCTTGTCGCTGTTTTGTCATTTATCTCAACTCCCATTTTTCTTTTCATGGTATTAGAATGTCCAGGTTGGAAAATATTTATACAAATTGGCTGAAAGAATAGGAGATACGAAGGATGGAGCGGCTTGCAGGAACAGTCGAATCCTTGTAAAATGAAGAGTGATGTGATTTTTTTTTAAAACGATTTTAGGTTATTCACATAGATGAACATAGAAATGAAGGGAAGCGTACGTCATGGCTAATGAATTTCGAGTGTGTGATGATTGCCAAGCCACTAATATCAAAACATTGCTGCCGCGTTTGAAAGAAGTGGACCCGGACGCAAAGGTTGAGGTAGGATGCCAATCTTATTGCGGGCCCGGACGGAAAAAATCATTTGCTTTTGTGAACAATCGCCCGCTGTCAGCTCCGACAGAGGATGAGCTGATTGACAAAGTAAAAAAGAAAATAAAAAAGTAAACATATTTTTTCTTAGCCTCGGCCCTCAGGTCAGGCTTTTTTGCTTCACAAGATGTGTTTTTCATGAAGATGGAACAAATCGCCGGGCAAATTCAAGGATGTTTTCAAAGAATAGAGTCGATATAATAGAAACACGGCTAAAAAAAGAGGTAATGACGATGGCGTATCCAAATGGAAAATTATCAGAAGAAAAAGTGTTTAAAGATCCGGTGCACCGCTATGTTCATGTTCGGGACAAGCTGATATGGGATTTAATCGGAACCCGTGAATTTCAGCGTCTCCGCAGAATTAAGCAGCTCGGCACGACCTATTTGACGTTCCATGGGGCTGAGCACAGCCGGTTCAACCATTCTCTCGGTGTCTATGAAATTGTCAGAAGAATGGTTGATGACGTCTTTAAAGGCCGCCCTGAATGGGATGACAGTGAGCGCGAACTCTGTTTGGCCGCGGCGCTGCTTCATGACCTCGGGCACGGGCCGTTCTCGCATTCATTTGAAAAGGTCTTTCACCTTGACCACGAGGATTTTACAAGAGATATCATTTTGGGAGACACGGAGGTTAATCAGGTGCTCAGAAAGGTGAGCCCGGGTTTCCCTCAGGATGTTGCAGAAGTCATTGCCAAAACATATAAAAACAAGCAAGTGGTCAGCCTGATTTCGAGTCAGATTGACGCAGACCGCATGGATTACCTCCAGCGCGACGCATATTATACGGGCGTCAGCTACGGCCATTTTGATATGGAGCGGATTCTTCGGGTGATGCGGCCGCGCGAGGATCAGATCGTCATTAAAGAAAGCGGAATGCACGCTGTCGAAGACTATATCATGAGCCGTTACCAAATGTACTGGCAGGTCTACTTCCATCCTGTGACTAGAAGTGCAGAGGTTATTTTAACGAAGATTCTTCACAGGGCGAAGCAGCTGCACGATGAAGGCTATGTCTTCACTCACGCTCCGGTTCATTTCTATTCTATTTTTGAAGGGAAATTGACACTGGAGGATTATGTAAAGCTGGATGAATCTATTATTTTGTATTACTTCCAGGCCTGGGAGGAGGAAGAAGACGCGATTTTATCCGACTTGTGCCGCAGATTCATTAACCGCCAGCTGTTCCAATACGTTGAATTCAATCCGAATGAAGAAATGTCGGCTTATTTTGAGCTGACCTCATTGTTCAAAGAGGCGGGAATCGATCCGAGCTATTATTTGGTCGTTGATTCTTCATCAGATCTGCCATACGATTTTTACCGACCGGGAGAGGAAGAGGAGCGTCTGCCGATCCATCTCTTGACGCAAAACGGCCAAATTAAAGAGCTGTCCAGGCAGTCGGCTATTGTGGAATCCATCTCAGGTAAACGGCGGACGGACCACAAGCTTTACTATCCAAAGGACTTGATTTGTGACGGCTCTAAACATCCGGAAGCGAAAATGAAAATCCGGCAGCTGCTGGGACTGACATAGAAATTGGAAAGAAGGAAAAAGGAGATGTCGGGAATTTGTTGAAAGAACATGCAAAACTGATGAAGGTGTTCTCGGATTCTGGAGAAATCATCGGGCGAAAGAAGCTGCAGAAAATGATTTATATCGCCAAGAAAATGCAGTTTCCTTTCTATGAGAAATATGATTTTCACTTTTACGGACCATATTCAGAGGAACTGACGCTCCAGATTGAAGAGCTGTGCAACCTTGGATTTCTGCATGAGGTGAAGGAAAAAAAGGGCGGCTACTTTCAATACCGGTATTCGCTGACTGAGACAGGCTCCGCATTTTTAGACCATGCTGATCTGGACATGCCGGATATGAAAGGCTATATTGACAGTGTAAACAGCCGTTCATCACGGTTTTTAGAGCTTGTTTCCACGATCCTTTACTTTGACGGGCTTGAGGATGAGGAAAAGAAAGAAAAAGTCTTTACCATCAAAAGCAAGCAAAAATATACAAATGAAGAATATGACGAAGCGCTTCAATACATAGAGGAACTGAAGCAGATTTGTTAACCATACCAAGCAAAAGAAATGATCCGTTTCTTTTGCTTTTTTTATTGACAAAATCTGCTAAGAGATTCATTATGGATAATAGTTATCCATAATGAATCAGGAGTGAATAGGATGAAAATGAAATCAGGAATGGAGCAGGCGGTTTCTGTGCTGCTGTTACTGTCACGGCTGCCGGTACAGGCTTCTTTGACGTCAGAGGCTATAAGCCAGCGATTGCGTGTGTCTCCGTCTTACTTGAAGAAGCTGATGAGAACATTAGTTCAAGCCGGTTTGGCAGAATCCTTACCAGGGACGAAGGGCGGTTTTACCCTGACGAAGCCTTTGGCGGACATTACGCTTTATGATGTTTATCAAGCGGTTGAAGGCAGAGGTTCGATGTATCAGGGGAAAGGCCTGCTGCAATCTGTATTTGAGGGAGAAAGTCACTGTGTGCTGGAGACAGTCATGGGGGAAATCGAGGATAAATGGGCCAATCTCATGAGAGAAGAATCCTTGCAGCATGTCATGGACAGAGTCGGGGAATTGTATGATCTTGAAAAAATAGATGATTGGGTAATCAAGCAAGTGAAAGGGCAATTGTAATGAAAAATAGCGGATCTTTACACAAAACAGATTCATCTACAGGAATATCTGTACTGATCGTGCTCGCACTTGGTTTCCTCATGGCAACTCTTGATGTGACCGTTGTGAATGTGGCGATGGCGGATATGAAAAACACTCTTTCAATGTCACTTTCAGGTGTAACATGGGTTGTGGACGGGTACATTCTTACTTTTGCGTCGCTTCTGCTGGCGGGCGGAGCCTTGGCTGACCGTTTCGGCTCGAAGACGATCTATATCTTAGGTCTAGCCGTTTTTGTTCTGGCCTCCTGTGTATGCGCTGCATCTATAAATGGGCAGATGCTGATTGCCGGACGTCTCATACAGGGAATTGGAGCAGCTTTGTTTATGCCAAGCTCACTCAGCCTTTTGGCTGCCTCTTATCCTGATGAGCGGGTGCGGGCGAGAATGTTTGGGCTGTGGGCCGCGCTTGTTTCCGCCGCTTCAGGCCTTGGGCCCTTTATCGGGGGAGTGCTGGTACAGTTGGCGGGCTGGCAGAGTATTTTTCTGATCAATGTGCCAATAGGGGCTGCTGCGCTCATTTCAGCTTACCGAATCCTCAGCCGCGTTCCGGGAAAAAGCAGCCGCGTGAACATCGTTGGGCATCTGCTTGGCATGATGGCTCTCGGGTTTCTTTCCTATGCTTTGATACAGGGGCCTTCAGTGGGCTGGCGCTCGCCAGTGATTCTTGTAGCATTTACTGCAGCGATTTTGGCATTTGTGCTGTTTTTGCTGCGGGAAATTTCTGCAAAAGCACCCATCCTGCCGGCGTCCTTATACAAAAGCGGCCGCTTCTCAGCTGCCCAATTTATCGGGTTTTTGCTGAATTTCGCCCTTTTTGGCGGCATGTTTATGCTCAGCCTTTTTTTGCAGGAAGCAGGAGGCGCAAGTTCCTTTATGGCTGGAGTGGAGCTGCTGCCGATGATGGCGGTCTTCGTGATCGGCAATCTGCTGTTTGCCCGTCTGGCGAATCGGTTTGAAGCCGGGCAGCTTATGTTTGTATCAATGGCGGTCAGCTGTATCATTGCATTGCTGTTGTTTGTGCTGATTTCTCCGGATTTTCCTTATTGGCAGCTGGCGGTATTGATGTCTGTTATGAACCTCTGTACCGGTATTACAGTTCCTGCCATGACAACTGTGATCATGCAGGCTGCCGGGCAAAGACATGCGAATATCGCCGGTGCGGCGTTAAATACAAACCGGCAAATCGGAGCCTTGGTCGGCGTAGCGATAACCGGGGTGATTATTCATCTGTCCGCCACTTGGTATGCCGGTGCCGGGTTTACGTTTTTGATGATGGGAGCGGCATACAGCCTCGCTGCATTGCTTGTATGGCTGTTTCTGGTTGCCCATAACGGAACTGTTGCGTCAGAAAAAAATGTAAATCACTGATTGCGCTTTGTGGGAATATATAGTAAGATATAAAAAATTATTGAAACAACAGGCACTGATAAGGACACGAGATGCTTTTTACGGTTTCCAGAGAGGGAAGGACAGCTGAGATCTTCCTAACGCAGGGAAAGCAGCTTACCGCCTTTGAGCCGTATCGGGGAAAACAAGTATCTGATACCGTCATGCTGCGTTACAGCATCTTCAAGCCGATCACCATGTGTAATTGATCGGGAATTTGGGTGGAACCACGGATGATCAACACATTCGTCCCTTTTAGAGGGATGGGTGTGTTTTTTTATATGAACTACATAAATGCGTTGAAAAGGACACGAATGATAGTTACGGTTTTCAGAGAGGGAAGGAAAGGTGAGAGCTTCCCAGCTTAGGAATATCATTTACCGCCTTGGAGCAGCATTGGGGAACTGAAGTATCCAATGCCGTCTATGCTGCGTTACAGCACCGAGCCGACAATATAGTATTTGTCGGGAACTTGGGTGGAACCACGGGTTAATCACACACTCGTCCCTATCTGTGGGACGGGTGTGTTTTTTTATGAATTGAATACATGCGATGAAAAGGACACGAATGATAGTTACGGTTTTCAGAGAGGGAAGGAAAGGTGAGAGCTTCCCAGCTTAGGAATATCATTTACCGCCTTGGAGCAGCATTGGGGAACTGAAGTATCCAATGCCGTCTATGCTGCGTTACAGCACCGAGCCGACAACATAGTATTTGTCGGGAACTTGGGTGGAACCACGGGTTAATCACACACTCGTCCCTATCTGCGGGACGGGTGTGTTTTTTTATATACAACAATGAATAAGGAGTGTTCTAAAATGAGTAAACATGTACACATTCAGCTTCCGGACGGACAGATCCAGGAATATCCGAAAGGCATCACAATCAAAGAAGCGGCTGGTTCTATCAGTTCCAGTCTGCAAAAGAAAGCGGCCGCAGGTCAGGTCAACGGCAAGCTTGTTGATCTCAGTTTCAAGCTGGAGGAAGATGCTGAGCTTTCGATTGTCACACTCGATTCACAAGAAGGCTTGCAGGTGCTTCGCCACACAACAGCGCACGTGCTGGCCCAAGCAGTAAAACGGCTGTACGGCGAAGTGTCATTGGGGGTAGGGCCTGTGATTTTAGACGGCTTCTACTATGACATGAAGCTGGGGAAAAGCTTGGCATCAGGAGACTTAGAGGCCATCGAAAAAGAAATGAAAAACATAATAAATGAAAACCTTGAAATCAAACGTATGGAGGTTTCTTACGAAGAGGCTGAAGAGCTGTTTGCACAAAAAGACGAGCGGCTCAAGCTTGAGATTTTAAAGGATATTCCGCGTGGGGAGGATATCACACTGTACCAGCAAGGGGAATTCGTTGACCTGTGCCGCGGGCCGCACCTCCCTTCTACAGGAATGATCAAGGCGTTCAAACTGACAAGAGTATCAGGCGCTTATTGGCGCGGAGACAGCAAAAATGAAGTCCTGCAGCGGGTGTACGGGGTTGCGTTTCAAAAGAAAAAAGATTTGGATGCGCACCTGCATATGCTGGAAGAAGCGGCAAAACGAGACCATCGCAAGCTCGGCAAACAGTTAGGGCTGTTTATGTTTTCTGAAGAAGCGCCGGGGATGCCGTTTTATTTGCCGAAAGGGCAGATTGTCCGCAATGAGCTGGAGCGCTTCTCGCGTGAGCTGCAAACAAATGCCGGCTACGATGAGGTGCGTACGCCGTTTATGATGAATCAGCGGTTATGGGAGCAGTCAGGCCATTGGGACCATTATCGCGACAATATGTACTTTTCAGAAGTGGATGATACAAGGTTCGCAATGAAGCCGATGAATTGTCCCGGCCATATGCTCATTTTTAAAAACAGCCTGTATTCTTATCGGGATCTGCCGATTCGCATGGCGGAATTCGGACAGGTGCACCGCCATGAATACAGCGGCGCTTTAAACGGAATGCTTCGCGTTCGGACGTTCTGTCAGGATGACGCCCATATTTTCGTTCGGGAGGATCAGATTGAGAGTGAGATCAAAGAAGCGATTCGGCTGATTGATGAGGTATATCGGACATTTGGTTTCGAGTATTCAGTTGAGCTTTCGACTCGCCCGGAGGATTCATTAGGCGATGACAGCCTTTGGGAAGCGTCGGAATGTGCCTTAGCACGCGTCCTTGAGGAGCTTGGCCTCTCTTATGAGATCAATGAAGGTGATGGGGCGTTTTACGGGCCGAAAATTGATTTCCACATAAAAGATGCCCTGAAACGGAGCCACCAATGCGCGACAATTCAGCTTGATTTTCAAATGCCGGAAAAATTTGATTTAACATATATCAACGAACTCAATGAGAAGGTTCGTCCCGTTGTCATCCACAGAGCGGTTTTCGGCTCAATCGACCGTTTCTTCGGCATTTTGATCGAGCATTACGGCGGGGCTTTTCCAGTCTGGCTCGCACCGCTCCAGGTTCAAATCATACCGGTTTCGCACGTTCACTTAGACTATTGCAGAAAAGTGCAGGCGGAGCTGAAGCAGGTGGGGATAAGAGCCGGCATTGATGAGCGCAATGAGAAGCTGGGCTATAAAATCAGAGAATCGCAGGTGCAGAAAATCCCGTACGTGCTGGTGCTTGGAGATCATGAGGAGCAGGAGGATGCGGTAAACGTCCGCCGATTCGGACATCAGCAGAATGAACATGTTCCTTTTCAGACATTCAAAGATAAGCTTGTGAAACAGGTGGAAAATCGAGGCATGTAGGATAAAAGCTGTGAATTCACATTTTGCTTTTTTGACTTTCCCTATTCGGAATCAGTAAAATAATAAGTAAATCATATCGTTCGTATGTTATGAATGCATCTCGAAATGGGGAAATTGACATGGACCATGACAAACTGGAAGCAAATTTGCTGGATCACGCACTTACAAAATATTTGAAAAGCACGAAGCAATTAGATGAAGCCACCGTTCCGAAACACGTGAATAATGTAAGAGGGTTTATTCTGCGGATCATATACAGACATGGGAGCTGCACCATAAAGGATATTTTGAAGGAGGTCACACTGTCTCCCTCTGCCACGACCACAGCTCTGAATCATTTAGAGCAGGAAGGGTTTATTGAGAGATCCAGAAATAACAATGACCGCCGCACTGTATGGATTACGCTTTCTGAATCGGGCCGGGGAGCGGCTGAACAAATGATCGAAAACCGCCAGCAGCTGATTGACGGCATGTTTGAACGTTTAACAGCCGAAGAGAAAGAGACGTTCTTGGCGATTATTGCGAAGCTGGCTCAATAGGGATAATAAAAGCCGGTGCGCGAAGCGCCGGCTTTATAGAGATTATTCCATATCGCTCAGGCGTTTGCCTGCGACGGCATAATGGTCTTTTCTCATTTCTTCTATAAAGACAACAATTTTTTCTTCAGAAGCACCGGTTGTTTCCTTTACGGCTTCTGTTACTTTCTCGACAAGATTGCGTTTTTGCTCGTCTGTACGGCCTTCGAGCATTTTGACAGTTACGTATGGCATGGGTGCTGAATCCTCCTTTATCTCGTTTCCTCTCTTTAGAAAAAGAGGCTTCTTATAGTATACTGAATAAAGTAAATTCTTGCATTTTGAGAAAGAGGGATATCTCACTTGGACCGTTTCTTATATTATCCGTTATCTTTAATGCCATACCTCGTCATCACGCTAATTGTGTCGTTTACGATGCACGAGCTTGCCCACGCTTATGTCGCATACAAATTCGGTGACGATACGGCGAAAAAACAAGGAAGACTGACGCTGAATCCCATTAAACACCTTGATCCGTTCGGAACCATTTTGATTTTGGTGGCCGGCTTCGGGTGGGCGCGCCCCATTCCCGTGAATCGCCGCTTCTTTAAGAAACCCCGGCTTGCCGGTGTGCTCGTATCTATAGCCGGGCCCGTCAGTAACCTGATTCTTGCGTTTATTGGTTTCTTTTTGTTAGTGTTGATGCATGCGTACGGAATGGAAATGCTTGCGGCGTTCAGCACGGGGCTGGATCAGTTTTTTTCTATTTGGATACAGCTGAATCTTGTCTTGTTTTTATTTAATCTGCTGCCGCTTCCTCCGCTCGATGGCTATCGAATTATAGAAGATCTCGTTCCGCCGGGCGTGCGTGCCAAAATGACGCAGGCGGAGAGCTACGGCTTTATCGTATTTTTGGTGCTGTTTGTGACACCGCTCGGATCTTACGTGCTGTGGCCGATGCTCAATGCAGGAAGAGATTCGATTTTAAAGCTGTTTTCAGCGATATTTCAACCGCTTTTGTAGGAGGTAGAACTTCATGGAAGAAAAAAAAGAAAAAATCAATCGGGTTTAATATTATCAAAAGTGATCCGACAGACGGACACGGTGGTTTTGGCGTAGGGGCACTCAGCCTTGATAACATTTCTCCCGTATTCGTTGATGTAGAGGAAAAAGAAGCGTTCGTAGACATCGGCGCCATGCATGCCCGCAGCACCGTTGAAAAAGGAATTAAATTTCTCCCGAATAAAGAAGAAGTTCCGAACGGAAAACCATACTGGCTTGTGTGGGTAACGATTGACAGAAAAGAAGAGGGGCCTTATTACGCTGGTGTGACAGCCTGTGAAATGACGGTCGACAGAAGCATCAGAAGAGGCTACAAGTCGCTGCCTGAGCATGTGAATTTGATGGATAAATCCATGAAACGGAAAATCATCGTTGATAAAATGGACGACAGCTCGAAGCGTGTACTAGGCGAATTTCTGAAAAAGCATGATCAGGGCCTATGGGACCGTTCCTCAGATGAGTTAAAAACGAGCCTGCTTCCGGAAAACAATTAATTTATGAATTTTCTGTGAACTTTTAAAGTATTTGAGATATTTTTCGTAAACATTGAGTAAACTGGTGATACAGAAATAGGACATGGAAAATCCCGAGCCGAAACAAGACTCGGGGTTTTTCATTTTTTAGGGGGATATGAGTCGGCGACTGGGAGATGAAAGCCGGCGTCGAAGAAATAAGAAATTCACCACTTTATCCCAAAACTGATTGTTCAGCTCGATTGTCTAACATTCTTCCATCGATTATGAAGGAACCATACGAATAACCCGGCCTCCGAGGAGCCGGGTTATTTTCAATGATGTCGCCCCAGCCATTTGTCCCACCACTTTTTCTCGGAAGCGGGCTTTTCTTTGGATGGAAGCCGGTCTTTTGTTTGTTTTGCGGGTTCTGCCCCGTAGCACACGTTTGCTGGTTCTGTGCCTTTCACAAAATATGTGTAATGCTTAGCGGCACAGCCGGGACCTGATGAGTAGCCTGTTTCCGGATCAATGTACACACCGGTTACGCCTTTTGGCGGCTTGAACGCGGTTTCTGGTTCGCCTTTGAGCGCGTCCTCCATGAAGTCCGCCCAAATGGTTTTAGCATAGCTTTTTTCTTCGACCGAGTCGATGGTGCTGTTTTTGTCATAGCCGGTCCAAACACCTGCGGCCAGCTTCGGATTGAAGCCGATCATCCAGCTGTCTGCGCTGGTGGTTCCTGATTTTCCGGCATACGTTCTTGTCAGGCGGTTGGCTATCGTTCGCCCCGTAACCGACGTATATCCATTTAAATCGGTATCAAACATGCCTGTCATCATACTCGCTGTGACAAAAGCGGCTTTTTCATCAAGCACCTGTTTATGCTGATTCGGGTTTTCGTACAGCACGTGGCCGGCTGCGTCCGTTACCCTTGAAATAAAAGTCGGTTCGATTTTCTTTCCGCCATTTGCGAGCATGGCATAGGCGTTGACCATCTCAATCGGGCGTACGGGTTCGGTGCCGAGTGCCAGAGACGGCAGTGCTTGAAGATGGGCGGTAATGCCAAATTCCTTTGCCGTCTTTACAAGTTTGTTCGTGCCGAGAAAAAGATGCGTTTTCACAGCGTAGATATTGTCGGAAAGCGCCAGCGCCTGCAGAAGCGTAATCGGCTTGTTGGCATAGTATCCGTTATAGTTGCTTGGAGAATAGGTTTCTCCCTTTGCGTCAATTTGAAACTCGGTTTCTTCGCTTTTCATCAAAGTGACTGGCGTAAATCCGCTCTGAATCGCTTTATAGTACAGCAGCGGCTTGATCGTCGAAGCAGGCTGGCGCTTCGCCTGTGTCGTCCGGTCAAACGGGCTTTTTTGATAATCCCTGCCGCCGACAAGAGCGAGAACGTTTCCGGTGCGGGGATCAATGGCTGAAAACCCGACTTGAATGTCAGAGCCCGCGTTAACCGTTTCGGTAATGGTCTCCTCGGCGATGCGCTGCATCCGTTTATCTACCGTTGTATAGACGTTTAACCCGCTCGTTTCAATATGCTCCCGTGTCATGCCGAGCTTTTTCTCCAGCTCTCTCATCGCATTGTCATAGAAATAAGGAGCCTTTCTCTTGGAAACTTGTTTATTCAAAGGCTGATAGGAAAGAGGTTCCTTGATCAGTTCATCCGCTTTCTTTTGGCTGATCATCTGCTGCTTTTCCATCATCCGCACAATCGTTTTCTGGCGCTCCTTGGCCTTCGTCTCATTGACATACGGTGAATAGCCGGAAGGTCCTTTCGGGATTCCTGCCAGAAGCGCCGCCTCCGCATCCGTCAGGTTTTTGGCATGCTTGCCGAAATACAGGCGGGAAGCTGCTTCAATGCCGTAGGCGCCGTGTCCGTAGTAAATCGTATTTAAATAGCCTTCTAATATCTCGTCCTTAGAATAGTTTTGTTCCAGACGGATCGTATAGAACGCCTCATTCCATTTCCGTTTCCACGTTTTGTCGTGTTCAAGGTATAAGTTTCTCGCATATTGCTGGGTGATGGTGCTTGCACCCTGAACCTTGGCAAATGCTTTCAGGTCAGCAAGCGCCGCGCCGGCCATGCGTTTATAATCAAAGCCGTGATGATCGTAGAAATTCTGGTCCTCAATCGCCACTGTCGCTTTTACGATCGTCGGATTCATGTCCTTTAAGGGGACCCAATAGCGCTTTTCGCCGTAGTTCGTTTCCCCGAGCTTTGAGCCGTCACTCGCATACAAAATCGTGGATTGCGGCACTTGCACCGAGGGAGCGCCCTGGTATTTGGCTATCAAAATGACAGTCATAAACACGGCAGCTGCCGCCAAGGCCGCAAAAGCCCCTAAAAAGATAAAGGCGCGAACGGTTTTCAGCGTCAGTCTCAGCCGTTTATTTGTCATTGCATCCACAACGGGTTCCCCCCTTTTTTTATGTTTCTACTATTATGAGAAAAAAAGATCGTTTTTAAACATCGCAGAACAGGACGCATCTTTACTTTTTCCCCGCCATCCTCTATACTTTTTCCTTAGGTGAAAATGAGATTTCAACCGAGAATAAAAGCTGATAAGACGCTTACAATAAATGAATACAGCCTCGAAAGGGAGATGACAATTGAGCGAACTTTGGTACACAGAGAAGCAGACGAAAAACTTTGGCATTACGATGAAGGTTAACAAGACGTTACATACAGAACAAACGGAGTTTCAGCATTTAGAAATGGTGGAAACAGAAGAGTTCGGCAACATGCTGTTTTTGGACGGCATGGTGATGACATCTGAAAAAGACGAATTCGTTTATCACGAAATGGTGGCGCATGTGCCATTATTTACGCACCCAAATCCGGAGCACGTTCTTGTAGTCGGCGGCGGTGATGGCGGCGTTATCAGAGAAATCCTGAAGCATCCAAGCGTGAAAAAAGCGACACTTGTAGATATTGACGGCAAGGTGATCGAATACTCTAAAAAGTTCCTTCCTTCTATCGCAGGCAAACTGGATGATCCGCGCGTTGACGTGCAGGTAGATGACGGATTTATGCACATTGCAAAATCTGAAAATCAATACGACGTCATTATGGTAGATTCAACTGAACCAGTCGGACCGGCTGTAAACCTGTTTACAAAAGGATTCTACGCAGGAATCGCAAAAGCGCTGAAAGAAGACGGTATTTTCGTTGCGCAGACGGACAACCCATGGTTTACACCCGAATTAATCACAAATGTACAGCGCGACGTGAAGGAAATCTTCCCGATTACGAAGCTGTATACGGCGAACATTCCGACATATCCAAGCGGTTTGTGGACATTTACAATTGGCTCGAAAAAATATGATCCGCTTGCAGTGGAAGACAGCCGTTTCTTCGATATTGAGACGAAATATTACACAAAAGATATTCATAAAGCGGCATTTGTTCTGCCGAAATTTGTGAGTGACCTGATTAAATAATGAAGGTATGGCGCAGGAGCGAATCTTGCGCTTTTTTACAGGAAAGCGAGGGTATTATAGATGAGATTTGATGAAGCTTATTCAGGAAAAGTATTTATCGCGAGCCGTCCCGAGTGGGAAGAGGCGGACGCCATTCTTTACGGCATGCCGATGGACTGGACAGTCAGCTATCGCCCGGGCTCACGCTTTGGTCCAAGCAGAATCCGTGAGGTGTCAATCGGCCTTGAGGAATACAGCCCATATTTAGACCGCGATCTGGCTGACTTGAACTTCTTTGACGCCGGCGACATTCCGCTGCCGTTCGGAAATCCGCAGCGAAGCCTGGATATGATTGAAGAGTACGTGGACAGCATTTTAGAAAAAGGGAAGTTCCCAATGGGTATGGGCGGGGAGCACCTCGTGTCATGGCCTGTCATTAAAGCAATGTACAAGAAATACCCAGACCTTGCGATTATCCATTTTGACGCACATACAGATCTTCGTGTTGATTATGAGGGAGAACCGCTTTCTCACTCCACGCCGATCCGTAAGGCGGCAGAATTGATCGGACCGCACAATGTGTATTCATTTGGAATCCGTTCCGGCATGAAAGAAGAGTTTGAATGGGCGAAGGAAAACGGCATGCACATCTCAAAATTTGAAGTGCTTGAACCGCTGAAAGAGGTGCTTCCGAAGCTGGCGGGCCGTCCGGTTTATGTCACAATTGACATTGACGTATTAGACCCTGCACACGCACCGGGTACAGGAACGGTTGACGCCGGCGGCATCACGTCTAAAGAATTGCTTGCATCCGTCCATGAAATTGCGCGTTCAGAGGTAAACGTAAAGGGCGCTGATTTAGTGGAAGTAGCACCGGTGTATGACCACTCAGAGCAAACGGCAAACACAGCCAGCAAAATCATCCGTGAAATGCTGCTTGGGTTTGTGAAATAAGAAGGTAGGCCCGTGTTGACTGGTATAAGCCATTCAGTACGGGCTTGTTTTATTTTTTTCAATCTTAATAGGTGCTTAAAGTGGAATGAATTAAGGAGATAAGAGGTTTTGAATTATTATGATTTTCAATGAAAATTATTGAAGCGGTGTTGGCAATCATAATATCAATATAGATGAAAATTAAATTGAAAGATATTGAATTCTATAATTTAACTTTTCAGGAGAGAAGGAAGAGAATATAAAAATACAATTCAGGAAATATGAATTGATTTCCTGAATTGTAATACAAGATTAATTAAGTGGGAATTTATATGTTATCCTTTTATTTGATTTGTTTATCAAGGAATAATAAACAAATAATTTAGAGGTTGTGGGATCAAAATTTTTATAGTTAAAGTTTACGTCTTTGCCTTTTGTCATTTTCAAACCGACATAGCCTCGTATAGTTTTCCCAGCAGGAATTGAAGTATTGAATTGATACTTTTCTGGAAGATCTAAATTATACGCCATTAAATTGTAATAGTGATCAAAGCCACCAAAAAAAAGATATTTCATTCCATCAGGTGAGAGCTGTTCCAGCGTTATTTCGTGCTTGGATGTATTTGTTATATCCAGCGGCAAAATGTATAACAATCTTTTCATATTAAGATCCTCATCCATAAATTCAATTGGTTTTAATGGTTTGAGAACATGATAAGTAATCCCGGCACCCGTATCGATCATACGATTTTTCGGAAGGTTTGTGATATGAGGAGAGTAATTATCATTATGATTATTCAGTTTATAATAACGAAAACTACTACCAGCAACAATAATTAAAAAAATGGTTATTAACAATATTGCTCGTTTATTCATTATCCTCACCCAGTCTACCATTGCTAATATGTATAACTCTGTCTACAATATTATTTTCAGTCAGGGTTTCATCATGACTTGCAACGACTATTGTAGTTCCCTTTTCTTTTTCTTTTTTCAATAAATCAGTGATTAGCTGAATTCCTTTTTTGTCGAGTGCGTTAGTCGGTTCATCTAAAAGCAGCAGTGATGGAGACTCCATTAGTGCTTGTGCTAGGCCTAAACGTTGCTTCATTCCTAAGGAATAACGTTTTACCTTACGGTTGTCTTCAGGATCTAATCCTACTTGCTCTATCATTTTTCGGATCTCTTGGTCTGAAACTTTCTTATTAATTGAAGCTAAGAATTTCAAATTTTGATAACCGGTATAGACAGGTATAAAACTGGGATATTCAATTAATATCCCAGTATTTATAGAAAAATCTGTATCTTTCCCTATAATGAGATTATTGACAATAATTTGCCCTTTGGTTAATTTTAAAAGCCCTGCGATTGCTCTTAAAATCATTGTTTTTCCAGAGCCATTATGTCCTTTTAATACTACAAACTCATTTTTTTTGATAGTTAAATTAATATCATTAAGTACAAGATTTCCTTTTAACTTCTTATATACATTTGTACATTCTATAAATGCAGTCATAATTAATCTCCTAAAATGTCTATTTTTTTTTATGCGAATCATTCCTACAAAGCAGCATGAGATGCAAAATAAAGCAATTACACCAATAAATATTGGCAAATGAATAGCAGAGCCATTAGAATAACTCATATTTATTGATGAATGATCGGCGAAATACCATCTGCCTGGTATGGCTAACGAGGTAAAAAAGAATTTTGAATGAACAAATATGGATATGATGAGATACACAATTGAAATAACTAATGAAATAATAAACGAAAAGAAATACGTTAATGTTTCAAAAACTAGAGTATAAACAGCTGTCACTGAATATTGAATTAACATTAAAGAAAGAACAGGTTTGATCTCTCCAATTGTTATTGTACCTTTGAATATTAGAAAGAAAATGAAATAGAATGAAAACCAGACAATCCAGATTATCAAGCAAAAAAACCATAAGGAAAACACTTTGCTTAACCAAAAAGCTAATTTATTGTTTAATTTAGGTATTAATAAAGTTCCTGATTTTTGAAAGTCATTATATGAAAAATGCCCAATAATAAGTAAAGGGAATAGCTGAAGGCAAATCCACGTAAAGGGGATTGAAAATTTATGTTGTGAATAAAGCTCATGTAATTCAAAAAAGTTTAGTGAATGAAAGACATTCATATAATTATTTAAAAGATTGTGCTGGTCTAGTTGGCCAGATTTATAACTATTCCAAAAAGAAACAAAATAGACTAGCAAAGCTGCTAAACTTATAAAAAGAAAAGTTGCTTTACAATCATGCAGCCTCATCATAATATCCCTTTTTAACAAATGAAAAATAGAATGCATTAGTACGTTCCTTTCTGGTCGTTAGGCCTCAAATAGTCTTGTTTTTTAACTATTTGAATACACACTCCGAACAAAATAAACATCAGCCCTACTCTGAATACCAATAGATCCTTTAAATCATCAAAATTTAATAAAAATCCGTTTAAGAAGAGAATGCCGTTACATTCTAGATAATCAAACAAAAATAAAATTATTTCTATTATTACAACTAATATTTGATTTGTTAAAAGGATTAAAAACGATGTCAAGTAAGCAATGAATATATAGGCGAATACATGAGTTGAAAAATTACTAACAGTTAACAGATTATTATCAATATTATATGTAAAGCACAATATATAGATTTCTCCCATAACAATAATGCCTAGTATAGCTGAAAAAGAAATGCTTTTAAGGAAATAGTACCCTACTATCTTAAATGAACTATTCAGCCGAATCACGGCATGATCCATGAAATAATCGGAAGACACTAATAGAGTAAATACTACAATTAATGGAGCTATCAATAATACAAGGTGCTGATATGTAAAGATTTGATCGATAATATGGTCATTTTGCGTCTGTATTGATCTCTTAAAAAATATAAATATAATTATAGCATTGATAGAAAAGAGTATAGAAAAACCAAAATATTTGCTTATGAATTTTTGTTTTAAAAGATTATAATAAAACACGGCGCTTTTTACCCCATAAAAATATTAAAAGACCTAATATAATTAATACTAAGTTTAATAAAGAAAAAATTTGTAAATTAAAAAAACCATTTTTATTAATAATATATCTTTGAGGATTATAATCTGGATTCAAGATAGTAATGCCAAGTAAATTCACAACAAACGGTATAATATATACAAAATAAGTTTTTTTAATGAAAAAAGAAAAAGATAGCCCGACTGTTGATAAGATAGCACCGTATAGTCCATTTATAAGTATTAGGATTAACGTATAGAGCAGTGGATGTTCATAATAAATGTTAGCAAGGTCACTACCATTAGAAACCACATTTTGCATGTAATTTATGATTCCATCAGGTTTAATGGATGGATAAGTCATCAAAAATAAATATAAATTAATACTTAAAGGAATTATAATAATCAAAAAAGAGCACAAGAAATTAAACACGATAAGTGTATTAAAGTATTTGCTTTTAGTTGTTTTTATTATAGTGTTCATAAAATATCCAGAATTCACATCAAATCTATATATACTTGTAATTGGCAAGGTAGCCAAAATAGGAAGTATCATCAACCATACTGTTGAAGGAATAACAGAATTACCCTGTAATATGTTCGATAAAAAAGGTGATTTGTGAACTTCGTAAGGCAGATTTGAATGATTATTAAACACTACAATATCCAAGTACTGGTATAGTACTATGAGAGTACTAAATATAAGTGAAAAATATAGTGTCTTGCTTTTTAGAAGCCTGTAAATGAAAAAATAGGTCATATTTATACCTCCTGTTATTAAAATGAATTAAGGTAATCATTTTCATATATTACCACATTTATAAATCATCATGATTAATTTAAGGGAAAAATAAACTTTAAAAAGCGGTTTTACATATCGTAAAACCGCTCAAACCCTATTTAGAAGCAAAATTCCATTAATATTCTATGTATTTGCCTTTAGGTTTAACACTGTCAGGACTCCAATTTGTTTTGTACGCATTATTTTCCCAGCTGTAACCACCAAATCGAACGGGAACATTTTTACCATAACTTTCAACTGCTGTGTTCACAAATAAATAAGTGTTTCCTGGCTTTACCTCTCCTTCATGTTTTTTTCCAGATACGTTTTTCCAGTCTCGTCCTTTAGAGTGAACGTTAGCATCTGCTTCAGTCCAAACATTAAAACTGCTGTTCTTGTCAGAGCTTATCACTTTCATATACATAGAGCTTTTGTTCTGTTTTCTGCGTGCAGTTGTATAATCATAAGGAGACCATACTCTAAAAGTAAAATGGACAGTTGAATCAGAAGTATTGGCAGCGGCATGCACAGCACTTGTGACTCCAAAAGATGAAACAGCAAGCCCAAATATTATAAACATTTTACTTATATGTTTTTTAACTGTAAATTTCATTTGTTATTATTCCTCCGAGTATTCTTCAATTGAAGATTAAAGATAACTTAAGTCCTATATATAATAATGTATAATACAGGAAAAGTAAATGAAATTTAAGGAAAAAATTCATTTGTTTATTAATATTTAATTTAAAGGAAGTGAAAAGACTGATAAATTTCTAAGTGAATAAATATAAAAAGGGAAATGTTAACGAAATAACATTTCCCTTTTTATATTTTAAGTGTTTAAATCATTCCTCGTTGTGCAACTTCAATTTGGTGTGTAGGTGCATTTGCAATAGTTGTTGCCACGAACACAGTGCATAGAGCCAGACAAGAGAGTAATAGTTTAGACTTCAATTTCATACAAACTCACTCCTCCTTGAATAAGTTGCCTTACTTGTTCCACCTTCAAAAAATAAGCAGAAGCTTTTTGAAAATTTTTACGTTCATGATAATATTTTGCCACATCAATAGCGAAATCTTCAAGATCAGCATACAACATTTTACTTTCGAGAAAATCAAAAAATCCTTGAATTGCTTCTTCATCCGGGCCTGATAAGTATAAAGATTTCAAAAATTCAAACTCTGATAAATATATTACATCTTCGGCCTTTTGTGAATAAGCCATTCCCTTACTATGATATTCATGAGCTTTATCCATTTTTCCTAATTTATAATGGATCTGTGTAATTAAAAAATACGCTTGAGGTAAGGAAGGAAGAATATTTGATTCTTCAAAAACAGCTATTGCTCTTTTGAAATAAGTTATGGCATCCTCATATTGGCTTTGGCTGTTTTTACAAAGCCCGATATTGTACAAAGTTCTTCCCATTAATTGGGGCTGCTTTTCAGCTTCTGCCATAGAATAAGCTTTTTGAAAATGTGAGATGGCATCCTCATACTGTTTTAAATCTAAAAAATTGGTGGCAAATAAAGAATGACACTGCAGCAATCTTATATTATAAGCTTCATTTTCTTTGTATATTTCATATGCTTGCCGTGCATAGTCCATTGAAAAATACGTTTGTTTCATATAGTAATAAGATTCAGACATCTTAAAGAAAAACTCAGCTTTCTCTATCCGATCCTTAACGAATATCAGCTTGCTTTCGGCCTTCTTGAAAAATTTAATAGCCGACAGATATTCCCGCTGGTCCAGCTCATACATGCCTCTGAAGAAATTAAAATAGTACTCAAGCAGACCAGTTAAACGAGCCTGTTTTTTATCAATCTCAAGCAGCAGATCAGACAGTCTCGGCTGTTCCTCAATCCTCATTTTTTCTAACGGTTCAAGGTACTCAAGCATCAGGTTGTGCCGAAACTCCATTAGTGAATAGTACAAATGAAGGTCTTGATCTTCTTCCATGTGATCCAGCTCTTGCTTGATTTCTCGTCGCAAATATTCTGCATCGGGTATGCTAAATCGGCGTATGTACATATACCATTCGTTAATCTTTTCTCCGATGGAAGAAGAAGATATGACACCTGTCACGTTTGCAAATCCCTCCCTTCATAATTCTATATATGTCATATTTTATCATCAACATTCTTGTGAGAAGCGCAAAAAAACCGCAATTTTTTCTTTCGTTACACCGCATGTTTGGAAATATATTTTCAAAAAGAAGCGTTTACCCTCAGCAATTTGTACAAGCAAACACGTTTTCCTTCCATATTCTGTTATATCTGCGTGAGCAGTGTATGTCTGAAAAGGAAGTGAAGGAATGAGAAAAAACAAGCTTTCCTTTAAAGAAAAAGCAGGAGCAGAACAAGAAGAGTGCTTATGTTTTTGTGAGGGAGAAGCAAGCCGAGAAGCCATGTTTCAAGCACCGGTTGAATTACCTGAAGGGTTTGTCGTTGATCCGGCTGAAGCTGTTGCAAACGTGACGTGGAATGCAGACAGCCTTTCTTGTGTCAGTGACCGTTGCTTAATTCAAACGGGGCCTGAGCCTGATGAGGTCGGTGTTCAATTTGCAGTGCGCCTGCAGGGAACCGTTACGCTACTCGTCAGTGTCTCACCTGTGCGAAATCAATATGGACAAGGGGACGGGGCTGTTTCCGTCATTCACAATGCAGAGATCGATCAAGTCGTCTATTATTCCGATGAACCGGATGATTGCCCGGATATCAGTGACATCACGATTGAGAACCTTGTTGTTGTTCCGCCGTTTTACGGCAGTCCTTTATCGGTGACGGGGACGATTGTGCTTGTGCCGGAGCCGGAACCCGTCTATGCGTTTACAGCGAATTCAAATGATCAATCAGTTTCTGTGATTGATACAAACACTCATTCTGTTGTGACAACGATTGCTCTTCCGTACAATCCGGCAGGTATTGAAATTACCCCAGATAAAAGCGCTGTGTTTGTCTTACATCCCAACAATAATGTGATTTCTGTCATCGATTATGACACATTAACAGTGACAGCATCTATATTGCTGGATCAGCCGCCTCGATTGATTAGATTTATCCCTAATCATGAGTTTGCTTATGTTTTCACCGGTACTGCGGTTTCTGTGATTGGAATTGATACGTTAACTGTGGATAGGTCGATTCCTGTGGAAGGGTATGATGTTGCAATCGATCCCAATGGGTTATTTGCCTATGTTCTAAATTTTGGCATCGTGCAAAAAGTGGACCTAACTACCGGTGAAGTCACAGGAACAATTGAACGAGAGCTTATCGTATCAACCATAGAAACAAATTGGCCGGAGCGGTATGCCTATGTATTAGAACAAGAATTCTTTTTTAATTATTTGACGGTTATTGATTTAAATACGTTTACCATCAGCAGCACCCAAGAGCTGGAGTATGAAGGGGAATATCGAATGTTTACGAGTGGAGCAGAGGTGTATTTATATGACGGCTTCACTGGCAATTTATATTCTGTCAGTCCAAATGGAGCAGGCGTTATAGGAAATGTTCCGCAGTCGGCAAGAGACTTTGCGTTTACCCCGAATGGCGAATTTCTGTATGCAACTCATGTTCTAGAACAGAGCATCACTGTTTACAACACGGAGGATTACTCCGTGGAGACTGTCATATCTCTTGGGGTTTCACCGGGAGCTATTGCGATTTAATCAACTATGTGTGGTGCATTTCTAAAAGGACGTGAAATCATGAAAAAGAATGATCTTTCTGCTTTACAGGAAAATTGTTTCTGTTTTTGTGATGAGGAAATTAGCCGGGAAGCGCCGTTTCAAGTGCCGATAGATATCCTTGAGGGCTTCAAGGTTGATTCGGCCGAAGCGTCAGCGGCTGTTACATGGAGTACAGACAATTTGTCCTGTATCAGTGAGCCTTGCTTAATCCAGACTGGGCCGGAACCAGATATCGGTGTTCGATATGCCGTGAGAGTACAAGGGACCATTACGCTTCTTGTCAGTGTGTCGCCTGTACGAAATCAATATGGACAAGGGGACGGGGCTGTTTCTGTGATTCATACTGAAGAGATTGATCAAGTTGTTTATTATGCAGCACAGTCTGACCGCTGTCCTGATTTTAATCAAATGACAGTGGAAGATCTTCTCATCGTGCCGCCTTTCTACGGCAGTCCGCTCACGGTGGCCGGGACACTTGTTTTACCGCCATCGCCAGACCCTCAATCGTATGTGTTTACTGCCAATACTGGAGACAGCATGGTTTCGGTCATTGATGCAGATTTAAACACTATTGTAAAAACAATCCCGTTTTCTGCTGTGCCAACTAATCTAGGCGTTACTTTCGATAAAGCATTCACGTATGTTCTCCATGGGAATACCAACCTTGTCTCAGTGATTGATAATAAAACATTAACCATCATAAATACTATCACTGTTGGAGGAGGGCCGAGAAAGATTGAATTTGATCCAACAGATGAGTTCGCGTACGTGATGGCAGCCGGATCTATATATATGATTAACACGGCCTCTCAATCGGTCATTGATGTCATTCCGATACCCGGCGCTTTAGACTTTGCTCTTGATCCGAATGGACAGTATGTCTATACCGCTAATGGAAGCAGTTGGTCGGTTGATAAATATGATGTAAATACTGGGCAGTTGGTAGAAAGTATCATAGATACATTTGAATTTCCCAGTTTAATTGCAACTCCTTACGCTGGAAATTTTGCGTACGTGTTGAATGGTGAGCTGTGGCCGAAAGGTGTAACGGAGATTAGTTTGTCACCATTAAGCAGGGGAGGGGACTTCAGCCGTTTATTTGAAACGCTGAGGACGATTGTATTTTCTCTCGATAGTACTAGAGCTTATTTTCTAGAGCCATATAGTGAACCGTTTCTCATTAATAACTTATACGTAGTTAATACGGCCAGACAGAGGATCATTGCAAACGTGTCTCTCCCCGGCGCTTTTGACCTCGCCGTAACGCCGGACAAACAGTATATTTATGCGGCACAGCCCAACGACAATGCTGTGACCGTGTACCGCACAAGTGATTATACAGCCGTGACGGTGATTCCGGTTGGCGCGGGTCCGTCTGCGATTGCGATGTAGCTATTTTATAGATCAAGAGAAGCGGTGCTGCGATAAGAGAATCGTTTATAAATAAATGATCCGATTTGCTGGATGGCAGCCAGGATAATCAGAAACAGCAGTTCACTTATAGAGAAACTGAGCATCCACCAAAGCCCGGCTGCTGCCAGCACTCCCGCAAACACTTTTCTGAACAGGCTGCCGTGCCGGAAAAGCTGCCGCAAATACGTTCGCATGCAAAACAATAAATACAGGATCAGTAGCATCGCAAGTCCCATTGAAAGGGCAGGGGGCGTGTGAAGGCGGAAAGGGACGGCTTTAACGATTTCGAACATGCAGCCGAATATGATGACTTGGCACAACACGGCAGCCATCACGTATGTTTGGCGGACGTTTTTATAGCTGTCACGCAGCGATTTGACGTCTTCTGCATATCGGCTGCACAAGTTGTGTTGCTGAAAGTCACAGCAGCTTTGATGAGACTGTGTGAGTTTCTGAAAAGCTGCTGTCATGTTTTTCACGGATTGGGTGACATAATGAAGATAGAGAAAAGCAGGCAGCATCAGGAGGGCAGCGGTACAAGCCAGCAGTCCGAGCCGCACAGCATCATTGTTGATCATCTGTACATATTGGGCGGCGGCTTCGGCAACGGCCTGAACCCAGCCGAAGGAATAAGCCGCCATACCTATAAGCAGCAATGAAAGGGTAAAGACAGTGTTTTTCTTCATTGTCTGATCGCCTCTTTCTGAGAAACGTGAATGATCGCTTTGTTAGAAGATGCCATTGCATCAATGAGAGACAAGAAAACCTGCGTATCCATATCTTGAATGATGTGGTACATGTCAAGAAACGAGCAATCGCACCTGTCACACTCGGCTGCCCACTCGAAGCATTTACGCACATAATCGCTGTCATAAATGATCGCGTAAGTCAAAGAGTCCTTGCCGTATTGAAGCCAGGCGGCAACCTGTTCTTTCTTCTGTGTGACATAGTATGAAGCCACATCGATATAAGCTGAAGAATGGGTCCCTTGACTGTGAAGGATCAAGAAACCGCCATCCTCATATATATAAGTCTCGGCTGACAAGCGATCGATTTCCAGACGGTACGTTTGCTGAATCTCTTGAAAAAACGGTGAATCTAATTGAAATAGAATACGAGCCGCGATATCCCAATAAAGCTTTATCGACAACAGATCGTTTTGCCCGGGAAGTGCGCCGATCTGTAATCCGGTCCATGTATCATTCATCCGCTCCTCATCACCCAGCACCATTTTTTGTGAGAGGGCTGGAGGGCATGCCGGGATGATTTTTCTTTCAGCATGATAATCCGGACGCTTTTCCAGCTGGAGGTGAGGAGGCAAAAGCGTTTCTGTATTTTCTGAGCCCCCAATCAAAAACAGCGTCATCCGATGGGCTTGGTAGGCAGCCTTATAGGCTTTTTGTAAATCACTGATGTCCAGCGCCTCAATATCTTCGATTCTGCCTGCGGGGAAAACGGCAGCTGGTGAGGAGGGAGAAAGCATGCTGATCAGCTGATAATGATATGAGAGCTGATGGTTAAGGTGTGCTGTTTGAATTTCGCTTGTAATCACAGCTTTTTCCTGAGCGATAATCTTCTTGTCAAATGAGTGGTTCCATAAAGCATCAAGCAGGATGGGGATCGTTTGTCTGAGCCGATCCGGTAATGAGGTAAACATGAAATTGGTATCGGTGTAGGTAGTGAATGCGTTTAAAAGCGCGCCATGCGCAAAAAAATCACTGTACAGATTGCGGCCGTTATGCCAGAAGAGAAGATGCTCTAAAAAATGCGCTGTGCCATACGGAAGCAGTGTATCACCGGATTCTGCCCGTATACATACATCCCGGCTTCCAAAATTGATTTTTACATTGCACAGCCGCAGGTGGGCGCGGGGGAATTTCAATCTGAATATTTTTAGTCCGCTGTCTGTGTATCTGATATCGGTTCGTTCATCCAGTTGTTGAAAAAAGGCTTTCTTTTCCATCTCTTCATCCCCTTACTACATGAGCTCCGATATAATTGATGGTCGCTATGAATTGCAATACATCACGGCATGTAACCGCTGAGATGCCATCCAGCAAGGCTTCTTTGGTGCAGGAGAAGCGGCGCAGGATCCCCATATAGGCCAATAGACCTTCGGGAGAATCGAATTGCAGCAGCAATTCATTGCGTAAAAACTGCTTTGCCTGTTCTAGTTCCCTCTCATCTGTATGAAAAGCTGAAACAGCTTCCAAAACGCGCGGGGGAATGTCTATCTCATGAAGCTGATCTGTACATATTGAAACAAGCAGCAAATTGTTCATGACATCGTAACGGGTGATAACGTGATAGACTGCCAGATCCTTCTCTCTGAAGTGCTTGAATAAAGCGGAATGGCCGTACTTTCCCAGTAATCCGTCTATTAGCTGTATTTTGATATAATCGCTGGCATCTTTCATCTCTCCGCAGTCAAATCCGAGTGTCAAGACGGAAGGACCTGCAGCGCTGCGTGTCTCTGTTTCAAAAACATGCCGGTTTACGGGTATTCTTCCGGACGTTACAGCGGACGTTTGCGGGGCATGTCCCCGAACATCACATGCTTGTACTTGTCCCAATATGTTCAGCTGTTTTTGCTGGGACACTAAATCAACGATAAAGTCCGTTGCGTCGAGAAACCGTTTAGGATGAATCGCCTTTATCCTGTCTTTCCGGCCAAACATGCCTGTGCCGTACATCGGGTTTCCGAAGACCTCCTCAGCCAAGCGCGCCGCCGAGTAGGAGAAGGGATCAGTGAATTTCTTTTCGATTCTCAGCAGCAGCTCATTCCTGGCCTTTTCAACTGCTTCGAATGAAAGAGAAGAAGGGAAAGACAAGTCTGCAAAAGTTTTCATCAGGGCGTCAACATGAAGATTCCCGTTATATAATGGGTGAATCAAACGGGTCCCGCAGGTTTTCAGCTGCTGATCAAAAAAGAGATTCGCTGAGTACATGAAACGGCTGCCGGCAGCATAACCAAAAGCGTCAATCATCTGCTCCTTCAGGTATGCAGCGGCGCCGTAAAAATAAATCGTTTCTTCCTCAGGTTCCGCCGCGCTTTCGATTGGTTTCAGAAAGCTCGCGGCGATTGAAATAGTTGAAAATTGATGAGTCTTCAGCAGGTTAACTTCCAAGCCGTTCTCTTTTGCTTGTATCAAAGAAACCACCATCCTGTTTTTGCAGGTAATAGACTATGACCAGACCGGCTATCGGAATGACCGCCAAGGATACAGCGGTGCCGGCTAATGTGGCTAAGAATAGGGGAAGACAAAACAGATAAGACCGATATTTTGAGAAACCGCTCCATAGCTGCTGCTCCGTCTGCCAGCTGAAGGAGGGCCTTTTTTCATCCGCAGTTAACCTGATATACGCTCCCGCCAGCAGCAACTCAATGCACTGCAAAAAAGTGAGAACTGAAATCGGACGGCCGCTGATGAAACCCACAATCATCACGACAAGGAGAAATCCGCCTGCCAATAGGCCTGAATAAAAGCGATATTTCGCCCAAAACATCGTTTTCCGCTTGATCGGAAGCGTGATGAGCAGCATCCGGTCATTTTTTTCAATCGAGTACAAAAGGGCGATCGGCGAGCAGATGAGCAAAAGCGCGGAAATCACGATATAAATCACTTGCTGATTGAAGATGCCGGTATTCATCATCTGGAACGAAAAGAAGCCGCTGAACGCCGCCATTACCGCGTAATTTAACAGCATCGCTTTAGAAGAGATAAATCGGTTCCATTCTCTTTTGTAAAACGAAAATTCAGATCGCCGCATAAATGAATGCATCTTGCTCTGCTGCGGAGGCGCCTGCAGAAAGACAGGAAAGTCAATGATCACCGCCCACAGCATATGCACCGCGCAAAGCGGAAGCGTGGCGGCCGGCATCAAAGCGGCGCTGAGACATACACAGGCGAATATCGCCGCATGCAGCAGAAACATCCAGTTCTTCTTTTTGACGAAATGGTTGCTTAGCACAACTCCGAAAATAATGGAGTAAACGGTAAAAAACGAAAACCTGCCGAGCCAAAACAATGTTTGCGCCCCTGACAGCGTTCCGTTTCCAAATAAGAACAGCGGTAAAATAAAAAAGAATAAAGTTCTTCTCAAACAGGTATCGACAAACAAAACGACACTCTGGGCGAGCCAAAAGCTCCGTGAAGAAATCGGCAGCAGGCAGCTCAGTTTCATATAAGATTCCTTCCATTGAGATGTCACAGAAAGAAACACCATATATGCGTTCATTAAGAGAAGCGCGAGTATGATATACGTTTTGCGCAACACCGATTCATCAATGCCGGCCTGGCGGATCAGCCCGATTTCAAACACGGCGAGAATGACAAGGCCTGCGGCAATGCGGATGGCGTCCTTTTTCCCTTGCCGGCTGTAAAGCTGTTTGAACAGCAAAGACATGATGGGGATTATGTTATTCATGGCCGATCACCTCGAAAAATTCCCGCCGCAGATCGGTCTCCTCTCCAATCGGAATGACCTTTTGGATCTGTTTGTTGTGAAGAATGGCCGCATAATCACAAAATCTTTGCACGACATCGAGCAGATGAGAAGAAAACAAAATGGTCCCGCCTTCTTCACAGTACTCACGCATTTTTTGATAAAAGACCTCTATCGATTCCACATCCAAACCGACGAGCGGCTCATCCAAAATAAACAGGGGAGCGCGCAGCAATAAGCCTGTCATCAATACAACCTTTTGCCTGTTCCCCAAGGACAGCTCTGAAATTCTCCTGTTGATGTATTTCGAAAAATGAAAGGCCTCGGCCAAACTGGCAAACTGCTGCTCTGAAAAATCCTTTTGATAAAGCGAATGGACGAAAGACACATAGTCCTTCGCCGTAATTTCTGTAAATAGCAGCGGGTAATCGGCGGCGAAGTAACGGTGAGTCTTCAGCTGATCTGATGTTTTCTGCGGCATGCCGGCCTCCGCTTCAATTCCGCACAGTGTAAAGCGCCCGCTGAAATTGCGGTTCACGCCTGTCAGCGTATTAATCAGTGTCGTTTTTCCGGCGCCGTTTACCCCAAGCAGCCCGTAAACGGCGCCTTTTTCTAAATGTAAATCCACTTGTTCTAAGATGACGTTGTCCCGTTCATACCAAACGGATACATCGTGTATATCCAAAATGCTCATCGCGAGTCAGCCTTCCGCGCGCGCATCCCGAACAGAATGGCAATGGCAATGAAAATCAGCGTAAACAGATAATCGCTTTTGACAAAATAGACGACTGCGCCGATGACAAAGATAAATGAAAGGATATACAGTAAAATTCTTCTTTGTGCTGGTGACAAATCGTTTCCCTCCTAAATAAGCTGGACCACGTCTTCTAATTGTTCATTTTTCGCCCAAGAGCAAATGTTTTTTCGGTGATATTTGTTAGAGTTCAGCCCTTTTAAGTAACAGCCTCCGCAATAGCCGCTGAACGGGCATTTGTCTTTCATGCAATGTTCGCTGAACCGCGGCGCTTGCGCTTGCCACAGTTTATGGACGAGAGGGGAGTTAAAGATGCTTTCATAGGAATCTTGAAAAATATTTCCCAATGAAAATTCCTTTGGAAAGAGGGCGCAAGGACGTACTTCGCCGAACGGGCTGATCACAATGGACTTCCAGCCAGCGCCGCAATTTGCCGCGCGTTTTCTCTCATAGGGAATAATCGGAATCAGGTCTTTAAACTCATCAATCACATTTTGCTCGTATTCCATAAACTTGCGGTGCTGCTCGGCGTCTTTCGTTGGATGGACAATATCCCTGCCTCTTCCGAAATCGTCAACCCAATTGTAAGAAAACGCCTTCGCCCCGAGATCCCGAACCTTTTGGGCCATATCGTGGATTTCCCACATGTTTTTTTCGAAGACAGACATGGCGACTCTGACAAATATACCGTGGTCACTCAACAATTTTATCGTTTTACAAGTTTGGGCAAAAGAGCCTTTTCTCCCTCTAAAGGAGTCATGGACCTCGGAATTGACACTATCAAGAGAAATGCCGACGATGATTTTTTGCTTGTAAGCCTTCAAAAGCTCCAGGCTCTCTTTTCGCATGAGTGTTCCGTTTGTTAAGACAGCGACTTTTTTGAACTTTTTACACACATAGTCAAGAATCTCATTGGCGTTTGGATGGACAAAAATTTCTCCGCCTGTGATTTCGCATGTCAATACACCGTTATCAAACAGCATATCAGCCGTTTTTTTGAATTGCTCAATCGACACGGTGCCAAGCGCTTCAGGTGAGCTTTCCAAATAACAGTGGGCGCATTTCAAATTACAGCGGTGCGTCAGTTCAAAGGTGGCGTGCAGGGGCATCGGAAATTCATTGCTTCCGCTCGTGGTGATTGTATGGCGGCTTGCCCGGTTTCCAAGCTGAATAACCTGCTTGTTCTGGAGCATGTTGAGCATGTCGTAATACCAATCTTTATGGTCTTCCGGTGATTCATCATACACTGCACATTGCTCAGCTAAAATCTGCTCAGCTGTTTTTTGGCCATCCATGCGCATGCAGAGCTCGTAAGCCGTTTTGTTGAGATCCAAATACTCAAAGTCAGAAATGGAGACATTATCGCGCAAGTAGTCGATTTCTAACACGCCGCCCTCAGGAAGCTGGTGAACTCTTACACTTTCATTAATAAATGGAAACATCTGCTCTATAAACAAAATACCATCCCCTATACATATGATTCAAATGAAAAACGGTTGTGTATGTATATCCAAGAGGTAGATTTTAGTTAAAAATTGTAATTTACTTAAAAAGGGCATAGTAGAATGACTATGCCCTTTTGGGAGATCCTTACCCCCATAGACCGAATAGACCTGTTGCACCGGCAATTTCAAAATCAGGGATAGGACCGTCCACTAGACAAGCGGCTCCGATCGAGCATGTTGCACAACCTTTGTTTTCTACAATGACAGCTTTTTTCATAATTGAATCCTCCCTTTTTTTGTTTTTCTAGCAGATCTATGTTGTACTTTTATCTTAAAACTATCAAATTACTAATTCAATACATATAATTTGAAAAAAATGTGAAAAGGAAATGATAGATTTCGGAAAAATGTAACATTTCCTAAAGGTAATTAGTGATATGATTTTCTCTTCTATATAAGGAAATGCTTTTTATGAGGTTTATCTTCAAATCTGATGAGCAATGATGGTAAGATAGAAGCAGTTGAAGTTTACAAACCGAATGATTATACTATTCAAGTCAAAGTGGAATGATGAAAAGGACGTGTCAGAATGAAGCAAGAGACACCGATAACACTCCATGTGAAGTCTGTGATCGAGGATGACGGAAACCAAGAAGTCATCGAATTCCGCACCACCGGATTTTACTATGTAAAACAAAATAAAGTGTATCTATCTTATTATGAAGAACACGACTTAGGCAAAGTCAAAACGATTGTGAAAGTAAGCGAAGGCGAAGTCCTGGTCATGAGGTCAGGCGCTGTCAAAATGAATCAGCGTTTCGTAACGGGAGCTTCCACAATTGCTAAATATAAAATGTCATTTGGTGAGCTTGAGCTGAAAACAAGCACAAAATCGATTCAATCTGATCTCGATGAAGAAAAAGGCCGTATCAGCATCGCATATGACATGCATGTCGGAGACGAGCAGGAGCATTTACATAATATGACGATCACGTATGAGGGAGGAACTCACGCATGAACATTGCGGAACAAATGAAGGACGTGCTGAAAGAAGAAATCAAAGCGTCCGTTCTGAAAGCGGGACTGGCTGAAGAAAGCCAGATTCCTAATGTTGTTTTAGAAACACCGAAAGATAAAACACACGGCGACTACTCAACGAATATGGCGATGCAGCTGGCAAGAGTGGCAAAAAAAGCGCCGCGTCAAATCGCTGAAGAGATTGTCGCCCATTTTGATAAAGGAAAGGCTTCGATTGAAAAACTGGATATCGCCGGCCCGGGTTTTATCAATTTCTATATGAACAATCAATATTTAACAAAGCTGATTCCGTCTGTACTGGAAGCGGGGGAAGCATACGGGGAAACAAACATCGGAAACGGTGAACGAGTTCAGGTAGAATTCGTATCAGCGAATCCGACGGGAGACCTTCACCTCGGGCATGCGCGTGGGGCGGCTGTCGGCGATTCCTTGTGCAACGTGCTTTCAAAAGCGGGTTACGATGTAAGCCGCGAATACTACATTAACGATGCGGGAAACCAAATCAACAATCTGGCGCTATCTGTTGAAGTCCGTTACTTTGAAGCACTCGGATTGGAAAAACCGATGCCGGAGGATGGCTACCGCGGTGAGGATATCATTGCGATCGGAAAGCGTCTCGCTGAGGAATACGGTGATCGTTTCGTTAACGAAGAGGAAAGTGAACGCCTCGCGTTTTTCCGTGAATACGGCCTGAAATACGAGCTGGAAAAGCTTCGCAAGGACTTGGAAAACTTCCGTGTGCCGTTTGATGTGTGGTATTCAGAAACTTCACTGTACCAAAATGGAAAAATCGACAAGGCGCTTGAAGCGCTCCGCGAAAAAGGCCATGTCTATGAAGAAGACGGCGCGACTTGGTTCCGTTCCACGACGTTCGGCGATGATAAAGACCGCGTATTGATCAAGAAGGACGGCACGTACACGTACCTGCTTCCTGATATCGCGTATCATAAGGACAAGCTTGACCGCGGCTTTGATAAGCTGATCAACGTTTGGGGCGCCGATCACCACGGCTACATCCCGCGTATGAAAGCGGCAATTGAAGCGCTGGGCTATGAAAAAGGAACGCTTGAAGTAGAAATCATTCAGCTCGTTCACCTTTACAAAAACGGCGAGAAAATGAAAATGAGCAAACGGACGGGTAAAGCGGTAACGATGCGCGACCTGATTGAAGAAGTCGGCTTGGATGCCGTGCGTTACTTCTTCGCGATGCGAAGTGCGGACACCCATATGGATTTTGACTTAGATCTTGCTGTATCAACATCTAACGAAAACCCTGTGTATTATGCACAATACGCGCATGCCCGTATTTGCAGCATGCTTCGCCAAGGGGAAGAGCAGGGACTTAAACCGGCGGCAGATCTTGATTTCAGCCATATTCAATCAGAAAAAGAATACGATCTGCTGAAAACGATCGGCGGCTTCCCAGAGGCAGTGGCGGAAGCAGCGGAAAAACGAATTCCGCACCGTGTCACAAACTATATTTATGATCTGGCTTCTGCTCTGCACAGCTTCTACAACGCAGAGAAAGTCATCGACCCTGAAAATGAAGAGAAAAGCCGCGCGCGCCTGGCTTTAATGAAGGCAACGCAAATTACGCTGAACAATGCGCTTCAGCTGATCGGCGTATCGGCTCCGGAAAAAATGTAATCACGATCAAAAGGACAAAGTCTTCGGGCTTTGTCCTTTTTTATGAGAAAAACGTGTGATGTAATTCACAATCCTGGTTGCCGGGTTTTTGTATGATAAGACTGATTATTGAATCATTGAAAGGGGCAAGCCAAATGATCAACCGTCAACACATTCAATTATCGTTACAGTCATTAAGCTTGGTGGCAGGGTTTATGGTTTGGGTGCTGATTTCATCACTCATTTCCCAAATCACATTAGATATTCATTTAAGCAAGGGTGAGATTTCTTTGGTGACGGCGATTCCTGTGATCCTCGGGTCGCTTCTCCGCATTCCTTTAGGGTATTTAACGAACAGGTTTGGCGCGCGGCTGATGTTTATGATCAGCTTCATCCTGCTTTTATTTCCTGTATTTTGGATCAGTATCGCGGATTCTCTGTTTGATTTAATCGCGGGAGGCTTTTTCTTAGGGATCGGGGGAGCGGTGTTTTCCATTGGAGTGACCTCCCTCCCGAAATATTATCCGAAAGAAAAGCACGGTGTCGTCAATGGGATTTACGGTGCAGGAAATATCGGGACAGCCGTTACGACATTTGCAGCGCCGGTTATCGCTCAAGCCGTCGGGTGGAAATCAACCGTGCAGCTGTATCTGGTTTTGCTGGCTGTCTTTGCCTTACTGCACGTTTTGTTTGGCGACAGGCATGAGAAGAAAGTCAAAGTTTCTGTTAAGACTCAAATCAAAGCCGTTTACCGAAATCATGTGCTGTGGTTTCTGAGCCTGTTTTATTTTATTACGTTTGGCGCTTTTGTCGCCTTCACTATCTATCTGCCGAACTTTCTGGTGGAGCATTTTGGGCTGAATCCTGCAGATGCCGGCTTGCGGACGGCTGGCTTTATTGCGGTTTCTACGCTGCTCAGGCCTGCGGGCGGATTCCTGGCTGATAAAATGAGCCCGCTTCGCATCTTGATGTTTGTTTTTGCCGGGCTTACATTATCAGGCATTATCCTATCGTTCTCGCCGACAATCGGGCTTTATACGTTTGGATCATTAACCGTGGCCGTCTGCTCAGGCATAGGAAACGGGACTGTTTTTAAACTTGTGCCTTTCTATTTTTCGAAGCAAGCGGGGATTGCCAATGGGATTGTGTCTGCCATGGGCGGATTAGGCGGCTTTTTTCCTCCGCTCATATTGGCGAGTGTATTTCAGGCAACAGGCCAGTACGCGATCGGGTTTATGGCGCTTTCAGAGGTGGCGTTAGCCAGCTTTGTCCTTGTCATATGGATGTATTGGCAGGAAAGAATGAAAACACACACGGAGAGAAACAGCCAGAGCATCAACTAACACTGGGCATTCACAAGATTGTTAGTTTTTTCTCGATGGGTACAAATCAATTCACGTTACAATAAACACACAACGTGACTTTCTTCGAGGTGAGCTCATGAATTTTCTCTCTGTTCGACCATCTGATAGTGATCTTATATCCAGCGATCTGCATGAATTGCTGGAATCGATCAGCACGAAAAGAAAAATGGAAAAACACACGTATTTGTTTCGGGAAGGAATGGATGCAGAAGAGCTTTATCTGATTCAATCAGGACTCATTGAAATCGGCAAGCTGACATCTGACGGAAAAGACCTGACGCTTAGAATCTGCCAAAAGCATGATATCGTCGGAGAATTAACACTTTTCACTGAAGAACCGAGGTATATGCTCAGTGCAAAAGTGCTAGAGGATGGCGAGGTGCTCGTCATTAATAAAAATAAGCTGGAAAAAGAATTAATCCAAAACGGCGCTTTGACATTTGAGTTCATGAAATGGATGAGCACGCACCTCCGGAAGATTCAGTCCAAAATCAGGGATCTGCTTCTTCATGGCAAAAAGGGGGCGCTCTATTCCACCCTTATCCGTTTATCAAACAGCTACGGAGTGGAGCGAAGCGACGGCATTCTGATTAACATTGTCCTGACAAATCAGGATTTGGCAAAGTTTTGCGCGGCTGCACGGGAAAGCGTCAATCGTATGCTCGGAGATCTCCGCAAAAAAGGGGTTATTTCGATAGACGAATCCGGAAAAATTATTTTGCACAAGCGGGACTATTTACGATGTGAGATTGAGTGTGAAAATTGCCCGCTGGAGATTTGCAATATTGACTGAAAAAAACAAGGACAGCGGTGTCCTTGTTTTTTTCACCTTGTGATAAACAGGCACATGACGGCAAGAAAGAAGCAGGCATTCACGATTTCCAGAATGCCAATCGTTTTTACGGGCCAATCCCTTCCATGAAAAAACCATGCCCGCAAGCTGCTCGGGATAAAAGCGAGAAACGCCCATCCTGCTCCGAAAAGAGCGGATAAAAAGGGGAGCAGCAGGTGATATCCCCATGACCAGTATGCAAATGCCCTGTTTTTTCTTTCACGAATCACCGATTTCACATAAAAGGAACTCCCGATAAAAAATAAAGCAGACTGCAAGAAAATAAACCAAGCCCAGCCGTCGAGGGTTCCCATCCCCAGCCAGCAGCTCGCAAACCCGCCCGAACAAAAGAACAAGACACCTGCAACATCATTCGATAGGGCCCGTTCGTTTTTTCGGCGGGCAAAATACATATGTATGAAAAACAGCGGCAGTAAAGAAACGCCCACCCAGATGAGAGGCGGCTTATGAAAGACCGAGATCATCAAAAAGCAGCAGGCGGGAAAACCGTAATAACACATCCACTTTTGATATGGTTTGCTTTGTTTCTTTTTTAAGGCAAGCGTAACGGGATAAACCGCTAAGTATAGGAAAAGCCAACCAAGGAAGAGCGGAATATGCCAAATAACGGGGCCTCCCTTGACCATGCCGAGTAAAAATGGGATCAGCAGCATCGCCCACGCGCCGTGCTGCTTCGGAATCAGCGCCTTCATCGAAATCCTCCTTTTTTCTTTCATTATAAATGCAGTCACCCTCCTGATAAGTGACATTCATCATACAGGCTGTGAAATACATCACTGCTGTACAGGCTCGATCGAGCTACACTAAAGCTATCCTTAGCACAGGAGGTTTTCCTATGAATCAGTGTGACTATTTATTATTTCTGAAACAACTTCCTATGTTTAATGAAGTGCCTCTATCCATTGTCGAAACCTTGCTGAAAAACGGCACGTTTATCCGCGGCTCATGTGATCAGTCTCCATCTTTTCTTCATTCTCAATCTGTTTATATTGTATTAAAAGGCAGTGTCCGTTTCATGGACAGCAGGCTCCCTGAAGGGTCGAAAACCGTTGCGCTGTGGGAAAAAGGCGATGTGTTTCCGATTGATGAAAAAGGCGGGCTTTATTTATCGCCCTTTATCTCAGTCAATGCCACTTCAGACATTCTGATTCTCAACATCCCATATTACATATTTAAGAAAATGATGTCTTATCATCCGCAGCTGCAAATGAACTTTTTGGCTATGCTTCAGCAAAATGTTTTTTGTTCCTATCAATTATTTTTGCGGTATCTGCATACATCACAGGATGAAAACGCTGAGTCCGGTTCTTAAATAGAGCCGGTTTTTTTGATCTTTGAATGAAAGGCGGCTAATGACCCAAGTGTCCTCCTGAACGCAGCCTTCCTCACATCCTGTGAAAATCCTTCCTTCTCCTTTGTGTGAACGTTTTGTGAAAAAAGCAGAGTGTGTGACATAGTTCACAAGGAAACACGCTGTCTCTGTTTATAGTGAACTTAGCATCACCTGACTCGGAAGGAGTGAACTCTCATGAAGAAAAAGAAAATGAGTCCGTTGTTTAGGAGATTGAATTATTTCTCTCCTATCGAACACCATTCAAATAAACATAGCCAAACCACCCGCGAAGATCGCGATTGGGAGAATGTATACAGAAACAGATGGCAGTACGACAAAGTCGTTCGCTCCACCCACGGCGTCAACTGCACGGGTTCCTGCAGCTGGAATATTTATGTGAAAAATGGAATTGTCACATGGGAAGGACAAAACTTGAATTATCCTTCAACAGGCCCGGATATGCCTGATTTCGAACCGAGAGGCTGTCCGCGGGGGGCCAGTTTTTCATGGTATATCTACAGCCCGCTCCGTGTGAAATATCCATACGTGCGCGGTGTGCTGATCAATTTGTGGCGGGAAGCACTGCAAGAACATCAAAATCCATTGGAAGCCTGGAAATCGATCGTCGAAAACCCTGAAAAAGCGAAGTCCTATAAACAGGCGAGAGGGAAAGGCGGTTTTGTGCGCGCTGAATGGCCGGAGGTGCTGAAGCTGATTTCAGCCTCTCTGCTGTATACAGTGATGAAATACGGGCCTGACCGAAACGTCGGTTTTTCTCCGATTCCGGCCATGTCCATGATCAGCCATGCATCAGGCTCTCGGTTTATGTCGTTAATCGGAGGCCCTATGCTCAGTTTTTATGACTGGTATGCGGATCTTCCTCCGGCATCCCCGCAAATTTGGGGTGACCAGACGGACGTTCCGGAAAGCAGTGATTGGTACAATTCCGGCTATATCATCACATGGGGCTCCAACGTTCCGTTAACGAGAACGCCTGACGCGCATTTTTTGGCGGAGGCCCGCTATAAAGGCGCTAAGGTCATTTCGATCAGTCCGGATTTTGCGGAATCCTCAAAGTTCGCGGATGACTGGCTGAGTATTCGCCAAGGGACTGACGGGGCGCTTGCGATGGCGATGGGTCATGTCATTCTGCAGGAATTTTACGTGAACCAAGAAACTGAACGTTTTATTGAGTACGCGAAGCAATACACTGATTTTCCATTTCTCGTCACCCTGTCAAAAGAAAATGGCGTATACACAGCGGGACGGTTTCTGCATGCGAAGGACATCGGGCGGCAGACAAAGCATGATCAGTGGAAGCCTGCGGTTTGGGATGAACAAACAAGTTCATTTGCCATACCCCAAGGGACAATGGGATCGCGCTGGGACGGGCAGCAGAAATGGAACCTGCACATGATTGATGAAGAAACCGGGGAACCGATTGAACCCCGTCTCTCTGTGCTGGGAATAGAGGACGAAATCGGCACGGTGCGCATCCCGTATTTTTCAAATGACGGAAACAAAGTGCTCGAGCGGGATCTTCCTATTAAAAAAATGAACCTGAACGGTGAAGAAACGTACATCACGACCGTGTTTGACTTGATACTGGCTAACTACGGCGTGAACCGGGGCATCGGTAAACGATCGGCTGTCTCCTATGATGATCCTGAGCCGTTTACGCCTGCCTGGCAGGAACAAATGACAGGAATCAAAAAAGAAGCTGTCGTTAAGATTGCCAGAGAGTTTGCCCAAAATGCGATCGATACAGACGGCCGGTCCATGATTATCGTAGGGGCCGGCATTAACCACTGGTTCAACTCCGACACGATCTACCGAGCGGTGTTAAATCTTGTTTTACTTGTAGGCGCCCAAGGCGTAAACGGCGGAGGCTGGGCCCATTACGTGGGGCAGGAAAAGCTCCGACCTGCTGAAGGGTGGCAGACGATTGCAACTGCAAAGGACTGGGAGGGCGTGCCCAAGCTGCAAAACGGCACCTCATTTTTCTACTTTGCGACAGATCAGTGGCGTTATGAGGACCAGCCGATCAGTGATTTGGCATCACCGATTGCTTCTTCATCCCGCTACAAGCACCACGCTGATTACAATGTGCTGGCCGCGCGGCTGGGGTGGCTTCCGTCTTACCCGACTTTCAATCAAAATGGCATCGATCTGTATAAAGAAGCTGAAAAAGCAGGGGCAGCAACACCCGAAGACGTAGGTGCGTACGTGGCCTCACAGCTCCAAGAGAAAAAACTGAAATTCGCGATTGAAGATCCTGATAATGAAGTGAATTTCCCAAGAAATCTCTTCGTATGGCGGGCAAATCTGATCTCAAGCTCAGGAAAAGGGCATGAATATTTTCTCAAGCATTTGCTGGGGACGACGAACGGTTTAATGAATGACGATAGCGACAGCATCCGCCCTGAAGAAATCAAATGGCGGGAGCAGGCGCCGGAAGGAAAGCTCGACTTGTTAATCAATCTTGACTTCCGAATGGCCGGTACGGCGCTGTATTCCGATATCGTGCTGCCGGCGGCGACATGGTATGAAAAACACGATCTCAGCAGCACAGATATGCATCCGTTCATTCATCCATTTGCTCCTGCGATCTCGGCTCCGTGGGAATCGAAGTCAGACTGGGATATTTTCAAGGCGCTGTCAAAAGCCGTTTCCGATCTGGCAGAAGAAGTCGATATGGAGCCGGTGAAAGAAGTGGTTGCGACGCCGCTCCTCCATGACACCATGCAGGAATTGGCCCAGCCATTCGGCAAAATCAATGACTGGAGCAAAGGCGAATGTGAAGCCATTCCGGGAAAAACGATGCCGAACATCCAAGTCGTTGAACGGGATTACAAACACATTTTTCATAAAATGACTGCACTTGGTCCGAACGTTGCTTTAAAGCCGAGCGGAACAAAAGGGATGAGCTGGTCAATAGCCGATGAATATGAATTACTCAAACAGAGATTGGGAGAAATCACCTCGGACAGTGTCGCAAAGGGTTGTCCAAATATAAGTGAAGCAAAGCAGGCAGCAGAAGCGATTTTAACCCTATCATCCACTTCGAATGGAAAGGTCGCAGTAAAAGCATGGGAATCACTTGAAAACATCACGAACCTGAAGCTGAAAGACCTGGCGGAAGAACGCGAGGAAGAATGCTTTACGTTCGAACAAATTACAGCCCAGCCGAAAACGGTGATCACGTCTCCAGCGTTTTCCGGCTCTGAAAAAGGAGGGCGCAGGTATTCGCCGTTTACAACGAATGTTGAAAAATTAATTCCGTGGCGGACGCTGACAGGCAGACAATCCTATTATGTCGATCATGAACTGATGATGGAATTCGGTGAAACGATGGCGACATTCAAACCGATCCTCCAGCATCGCCCGTTTCTGAGCAAGCGGCCTGATCAAGAGGGAAAAGAAATCGTCCTCAATTATTTGACGCCGCATAATAAATGGTCTGTCCACAGCATGTATTTTGATTCTCTGCCGATGCTGACGCTGTTCCGCGGCGGGCCGACCGTGTGGATGAATAAAGATGATGCAGAGGACACGGATATCAAAGACAACGATTGGATTGAATGCTTTAACCGAAACGGTGTTGTCGTCGCGAGAGCCGTTTTGTCTCATCGGATTCCTAAAGGAATGGCGTTTATGCACCATGCCCAAGACCGCCACATCAACGTGCCCGGCACAAAGCTGACGAATAACCGCGGAGGCACCCATAACAGCCCGACAAGGATACACGTCAAGCCGACCCAGATGATCGGGGGCTATGCCCAGCTCAGCTACGGCTTTAATTATTACGGTCCAACGGGGAATCAGCGCGATCTGAATGTCGTCATCCGCAAGCTGAAGGAGGTCGATTGGCTTGAAGATTAAAGCGCAAATCGGTATGGTCATGAACTTGGATAAATGCATCGGCTGCCACACGTGCAGCGTCACCTGCAAAAACACGTGGACAAACCGTTCCGGTGCGGAATATATGTACTTCAATAATGTAGAAACAAAGCCGGGCATCGGCTACCCGAAGCAATGGGAGGACCAGGACAAATATAAAGGCGGCTGGACATTGAAAAAAGGAAAGCTCGAGCTGAAATCGGGCTCGAAAACCAATCGGCTTGCAGGCCTTTTCTATAATCCGAATCAGCCGTCGATTGATGATTACTATGAGCCCTGGAACTATGATTATGAAACATTAACGAACAGCCCGCAGAAAAAACACCAGCCGGTAGCACGCCCGAAATCGTCCTTGACGGGGGATTTCATGAATATCGAATGGGGACCGAACTGGGAGGATGATCTCGCGGGCGGCCACATAACGGGACTTGAAGATCCCAACGTACAAAAGATGGAGGAATCGATCAAAACAGAATTCGATGAGGTCTTTATGATGTATTTGCCCCGTATTTGCGAGCACTGCATCAACCCGGCGTGCGTCTCATCCTGTCCATCCGGCGCCATGTACAAACGCGAGGAGGACGGCATTGTGCTTGTGGATCAAAACGCATGCCGTTCATGGAGATATTGCGTCTCATCCTGTCCTTATAAAAAAGTCTATTTTAACTGGCAAACGAACAAAGCGGAAAAATGCACACTCTGCTTTCCGCGTTTGGAGGCGGGACTGCCGACCATCTGCTCTGAGACGTGTGTTGGCAGAATCCGCTACCTCGGCGTCATGCTGTATGACGCGGACAAAGTGGAGGAAGCGGCATCGGTTGAAAACGAAAAGGATCTTTACCATTCCCAATTGGACATTTTTCTTGATCCAAATGATCCTGAGGTTGCCAAACTGGCAAAAGAACAAGGCATTCCGGCTGAATGGATAGAGGCTGCGCAGCAATCGCCGATCTATAAAATGATCATTGACTGGAAGATTGCGCTGCCGCTTCATCCAGAGTACCGCACGCTGCCAATGGTGTGGTACATTCCGCCGCTCAGTCCGATTATGAATCTCTTTGAAGGAAAAGGCAGCCGGCAATCCGCAGAAGATATTTTTCCGGCTATCGACCAAATGAGAATCCCGATTGATTATTTGGCGCAGCTGTTAACAGCCGGTGATACGGATCATATTCGGTCAACGTTAAAGAAAATGTCTGTCATGCGCCAGTATATGAGAGCGATCCAGACGAATAAATCAATCGACCCGGAACTGATCTCCAGTGTCGGCTTAACAGAACAGCAAATTGAAGATATGTATCGGCTGCTTGCGATTGCCAAATATGATGACCGCTTTGTGATACCGAGCAGTCATCGAGAAGAAGTTTCAGATTTATATGCTGAACAAGGGAGCTGCGGCTTATCATTTTCAGGCGGCCCCGGCTCCTGTTTCTAACTTTTGATAAATGAGGTGTAACAAGATGAACACCACAGACCGGCAAATGACGTTCTCCGCTCTTTCCTCTCTTCTCTCTTATCCGGATGAAGAGTGGAGAGCTGAGATTCCCGATTGGAAGGCTCTTATCCATGAAATCAGCAACCGGCAAATCCGGGAGAAGCTGCTGCACTTTTTCGAGGCGTCAGCTAGCTTTTCACCGGAAGCGCTGATTGAACACTATGTCTATACATTCGACTTTGGGAAAAAAACAAATATGTATGTCACCTACTTTAACTCGGGCGAGCAAAGGGAACGCGGCGTTGAATTGCTGCATTTAAAAAACACATACGAGCAATCCGGTTTCCTGCCGACAGAGAAAGAGCTGCCTGATTATCTGCCGCTGATGCTGGAATTTGCTGCGGCTGCAGAAATTGAAGCAGCGAGAAGCGTGTTTGAGAAATATCTGTCCAATGTGAGGGAGCTGGCATCCCGTCTCGAAAAAAATGATAGTATATACGCTGAACTGCTGCACGTGCTGCTGTCCGCGCTTGAAAACATCGGCGTACGTGAAAGCGTTGAAGGGGCTGTTCAGGCATGAGCGGGCAGATCCTCTGGGGTATTATGCCATACATTGTATTGACAATCTTTATCGGCGGGCATATTTACCGCTACCAGCATGACCAATTTGGCTGGACGGCGAAATCAAGCGAGCTGTTAGAAAAGAAAAAACTCGCCGCGGGCAGCACACTTTTTCACTGGGGACTGCTGTGCGTTGTCGGCGGGCATGTCATGGGGATTCTGATCCCGGAAGGCGTGTATGCTTCCCTTGGCATTTCAGAGCATATGTATCACAAAATGGCGATTAGCGCTGGCTTGCCGGCGGGCATTGCGGCATGTACCGGACTTGTCATCCTGACGTACAGAAGGCTGTTTGACAAAAGGATCCGCAAAACGAGCTCGCCATCCGATATCCTTACGCTCCTCCTGCTGCTGTTCATGATGCTGTCAGGCGTTGCGGCCACGTTTCTCAACATTGATTCGAAAGGATTTGATTACCGGACCACAGTCGGGCCCTGGTTCAGGGAAATCGCTTTGTTCCGGCCTGACCCCTCGTTGATGGAGAGTGTCCCGCTATGGTTTAAGTTTCATATTGTGATAGGATACGTCGTTTTTATCCTGTGGCCGTTTACGAGATTGGTTCATGTGTTCAGTCTGCCGCTCAAGTATCTGACCCGCAGCTACGTTGTATATCGAAAACGCTCGTGAAAATCCCCCTTGCAAGAGGGGGATTTTTTTATCTTGATGAAAACATAAGATATCTTCTGCCAAGGTAATGGCTGGGCGGCCGGGAATCCTGTTGTGTTTGTATTTGGAAATAACATCAAGAATGAAACGGATTTTACTCATTTTAAACCGGGGAACAGCCAGATTATGACTCAGCCTGACTAACTTGTTTCATTCCTTTCTTTCTGATCAATATCCCGTTTTATATATTTTCTCTCATCAGAATGGGTATCAAATTCACTCTATCCACCGTATTTGCAGTCACAGCGCCGCCTCTTTTTCGGCGCTTGCCGGAGTGCTGAGCGGGTTCGGCCTGCCGCTCATGTTGTCACTCGGCGTTGCCAATAGTCTTGCTTTATTTCTGCAGAAACGATGCGGATGAATTCCGTGACAGTTAGTTTTCTCTAAACTTCTCCTCCTTGGCGGAGAGGTTTTTTACTTACAAGGTTTATCGATTAGAAAAAAGAGGTAATACAGAGGTAATTGAATCAGATTGGAGAGAATCAGGATGCTGAAAAGGAGACTGGAATTTTTCTTTTTATATATGATGCTCATCGGGGCATATGTCATTTGGTTTTTTCCGGTTTCCAGGCTTGAGTTTTACGGAGGATTGCTTTGCTATATAAGCATTATTTTGTTCAGCATCTATTCATTAATTCTTGAAAACCGCACCTCGCAGCACACGCTGCTATGGATCCATATTCTTGTCTTTTTTCCAATCGTCGGCTACGTGTTTTATCTGTTTTCGGGACAGCTTTATGTAAAGGGAAAGCTATTTAAGACAAAACGAATGTACAACAGGGAAAAGCTCAGGAAGCTGTTTGACAAGGAGGAAACGCCCGAAGTGACAGGGCTTAAGGACAACCAAGAGAGGTTCTTTACATATTCCATCAGGGCTGCCCATATGAATATCAATACGAAAAGCAACATCAAAGTGCTGAAAAACGGCGAAGAAACCTTCCCGGACATTTTCAAAGCAATGAGAAAAGCGGAATCTTACATACATATTGAATACTACATGTTTAAATCAGACATGCTCGGACGCGGCATGATGGACATTATGATGGAGAAAGCGCGCCAGGGTGTCGAGGTGAGGTTTTTATACGATGCGGCAGGAAGCATTAAACTGGCAAGAAGAGATATTATGAGAATGAAACAAGCGGGGGTGGACATCGTACCGTTTTCTCCGCTGAAATACGGGTTTTTCAACCAGAAGCTGAATTTCAGAAATCACCGGAAAATCGTGATCATCGATGGGAAAACCGGTTTTGTGGGCGGATTAAATGTTGGGAAGGAATATATCAGCAGAGATCCGTACATCGGATTTTGGAGAGATACACACCTGCGGCTTGAGGGGGAAATTGTGCAAACGCTCCACGCTATCTTTATGCTGGATTGGGAATACGTCTCCAATGAAGTGCTAATTGATCAAGAGGAGTACAATACCCCGGTTCCCGTGGAAGGAGGAGGCATTTATCAAATTGTCGCGACAGGCCCTGACATGAAGGAAAGCATGAGCGACCTTTATTATGAAATGATTTCTTCAGCGCAGAAATCAATATGGATCGCCACGCCCTATTTTGTCCCCAATGAATCCATTCGCACGGCGCTAAAAGCAGCGGCGACAAAGGGGGTAGAGGTAAGGGTTATGGTGCCGGAGAAGAACGACAGCTTTTTGACCCAATACGCTTCGAGATCCTATTTCCCGGAGCTGCTCCTTGAGGGCATTGAAGTGTACTCCTACCAAAAAGGCTTCATGCATCAAAAAGTCATGATCATTGATGGCGATCTCGCCTCCGTCGGTACCGCGAATATGGACATGCGCAGCTTTCAGCTCAACTTTGAAGTGAATGTGTTCTTCACGGATGCCGAAGCGATCCGAACCCTTGAGGCCCATTTTGAAGAGGATATGCAGGAAAGTGAAAAGCTCAGCCCTGTCGGCTTTTATAAAAGAGGCGTGGCTGACCGGACAAAAGAGTCGTTTGCCCGCCTGTTTTCAGGTGTTCTGTAAGAAAAAAGAAATCTGATCTTTCAAAACAGCCCGTGTATAGTATAATTGAGAAATATTATCAGTTATTTATACATTGGGGGAAGATAGGGTGCTGCGGCAATTTTTTTCATATTATAAACCATATAAAACGTTGTTTTTTCTCGACTTTTTCTCAGCGATCGCGGGAGGTTTAATGGAGCTGAGTTTTCCTTTGATCGTCAATTATTTTATTGATACCTTGCTGCCGGGCAGGGACTGGGGGCTGATCATCGCGACCTCAATCGGCTTATTTGCGGTGTATGCGCTTAGCTCGGCTCTTCAGTATATCGTGACCTACTGGGGACACATGCTTGGTATCAATATTGAGACTGATATGAGAAAGTCGCTTTTTGACCATTTGCAAAAGCTCTCGTTCAAATTTTACGACAACAACAAGACGGGAACGCTGATGTCGAAGCTCACGAACGATTTAATGTATATCGGTGAAGTCGCCCATCATGGTCCGGAAGACTTATTTATTGCAGTCATGACCATTCTCGGGGCGTTCGGAGTGATGCTGTTTATTAACTGGCAGCTTGCTTTATTAACGTTTATCATTATGCCGATCGTCATTTGGCTAGCGCTTTATTTCAACAAAAAAATGACCAAAGCATTTACCACGCTGAACAAGGATATCGGAGACTTCAGCGCGCGTGTAGAAAATAACATCGGCGGCATCCGGCTTGTGCAGGCGTTCGGAAATGAAGCGTTTGAAAAAGAACGTTTCGCCGTCAATAACCAGCGTTTCCGTGCCACAAAGCTTTCTTCCTACAAAATCATGGCGAAAAACGGTTCAATCAGCTATATGCTGACCCGGTTTGTCACGCTGTTTGTCCTTTTGTGCGGGACGTGGTTTGTCATTCGCGGCTCCTTATCGTACGGGGAATTCGTGGCGTTTGTGCTCCTGACAAATGTGCTGTTCAGGCCTATTGACAAAATTAATGCCATTATCGAAATGTATCCGAGGGGGATCGCGGGTTTCAAAAGCTATATGGAGCTCATGGAGACGGAGCCGGACATTCAGGATTCACCTGATGCGAAAGATGTTTCCGGCCTGAAGGGCAATATCCGCTATAAACATGTTTCGTTTGGCTATGATGGCCATCACAATGTCCTCAATGACATCAACCTATCCATTCAAGCGGGGGAAACGGTGGCGTTCGTCGGTCCGTCAGGTGCGGGAAAATCAACGCTTTGCAGTCTGCTTCCGCGTTTTTATGAAGCATCGGAGGGCTACATTACGATTGACGGGATCAGTATAAAAGACATGACGCTTTCTTCGTTGCGCGGGCAGATTGGCGTCGTGCAGCAGGACGTTTTCTTATTCTCGGGCACGCTTAGAGAAAATATCGCCTACGGCCGACTAGGCGCATCAGAAGAAGACATTTGGCAAGCTGTGAAGCAGGCGCATCTGGAAGAGCTCGTCCATAACATGCCCGATGGGTTGGATACTATGATTGGCGAACGCGGCGTGAAGCTTTCCGGCGGGCAAAAACAGCGTCTGTCAATTGCAAGGATGTTCTTGAAAAATCCGTCGATCTTGATTCTCGACGAAGCCACCTCAGCCCTTGATACAGAGACGGAAGCGGCGATCCAAAAGGCGCTTCAAGAGTTGTCTGAGGGGCGCACGACGCTTGTCATCGCCCACAGGCTGGCGACGATCAAAGACGCGGACAGAATTGTAGTCGTCACAAACAACGGTATTGAAGAACAAGGCCGTCATCAAGACCTGATCGAAGCCGGAGGCCTATACAGCAGGCTGCATCAAGCGCAATTCGGGCAAATTGTGCAGCGATAGGAGGAGAACATGGAAAGAAAAACTGTGCTGTACATTGCTGTTTCATTGGACGGGATGATCGCAAAAGAAGATGGAAGCATCGATTGGCTGGATGAATTTGAAGGTGAAGGTGACAACGGCTACAGTGATTTTTATCAGACTGTTGATACAGTCATTCTAGGGCGGAGCACATATGAGCACGTTAAAGTGCTAACACCGGTTTTCCCGTATCAGGATAAAACCTGCTATGTTTTTACAGGATCGCCCGACAGTTATCAAGATGAACATGTGACGTTTATCAATGAGGGAGCCAGAGCCTTCACTGCCCGTTTGAAACAGGAAAAAGGCTCAAACATCTGGATAGCTGGCGGGGCAGAGCTTGTGAATGACTTTATGAAAGAAGATGCCATCGACGAATTCATCATCACTGTTATTCCCGTCGTTTTAGGAAGCGGCATCCCGCTGTTTCACGAACTAACAAATGAAACAAAACTGCGGTTAAAAGGGACAAAACAATTTGGACAAGCGGTTCAGCTCCATTATGTAAGAGCATAAGAAAAAGGATAGACAGATGTCTATCCTTTTTTGTATGTAAGTTAGAGCGCTTCTCTCTCAGCAGGCTCGATGAGATTTTGGAATTTTTCAATGAGCTGTGATGCTTTTGTTCCTTCAACTACGATCAGATATTCCTTTTCATTATGAGCCATGCGGAATGTTTCAAGCTCAATTAAGCTTTTGATTTTGCACATCGTTTTCTTTGAATAAATATAAACCTCGTGGCTTCCGGAATGGCACATTTTATAAAGATGAATCAAATTTCTTAAAGTAAAGGCCTGTGCAGCTACTTTCAGAGACTTGATATTTTTCATGATCTTTCTCCTCCATCGATTGTTGTCTTATATAGCCTAAGTTCCCAAAGCGGACAAGTAGTAAACCTATTTTTGCACATTTATGATTTCCATTGCAGCGCACCGCCCCCGAGGCGTTTGACACCGCGGATGGAGCTTAATTCATCCATCAAGCGGAGAAGCGCCTTGTCTTTCTGCTTTGCTTCAATCATGAAATCAATATTAGTTCCCCATTGCCTAAAGCGTTCCAACAGCGGCAGCAAAAAGTTAGCATCAACATAATCGGCATGGCTGCGTATCGCTTGCTCCGATTTTGGGGAAGACAAGTGAACCTTTGGCTGAAGGCCGATCCGCTCCCACGTTTTGATCATGCGGGGCAGTGCTTCATTCAGGTCGGCGTGATCGTCTGGATTGGCATAAAAATGATGAAAGTCAAAGACAAACGGAACATCCTCCTGCTCACAGACCTGAAGCGTTTCTTCCGTTGTATATGTTTTATCATCATTTTCAAGTGTCATCCGCTCTTTGATCTCCTGCGGCAGCTGTTTTATATTTTGATGAAATTGTGCAGTGGCGGTGTCTTTATTTCCGTAAGCGCCGCCAATATGAATGTTGATAACGGAGCGATCAACAATGCCCATGGCCTCAAGCATGCGGTAGTGATACGCCATATCGGTTACCGCATTTTTTGTGACGGATTCCTTCGGGCTCGTAAACAGAGTGAATTGATTTGGATGAAAGCTTGTTCGCAGTTGATGTGTTTTAACAAGCTCTCCAATCTCCCGAAACTCTTTTTGAAACGGTGTTACAAAATCCCACATCACGTCGGGATGCGTAGCCAGCGGCACAATCGAACTGGAGAAACGGTACAAAGGAATGCCGTGGCCGATGATATAGTGAAGGGTTCTCATCGTATTGCGCAAATTGGCTTTTGTCACAGTCAGAAGCGCTTCTTTTCTTTCAGTCTTTGAAAGCTTTGAATAACGCGCGAATGTCAATGTTTTAGCGGGAGACGCATCCCAAAGGCTCATCGCATTTGAAACGAACCCGAATCTGAAAATCATAGGAACTCTCCTTTATAAGAAATAAGATAATGCCCTGCCGAGCCATTCCGCCGGGCGCTGCCTGAATGTGCGCTTGCTGAAATCCTCCATGGTCAGCCGCTCCGACTTTTTCATATCCTCCTCAATCGTGGCATAGACTTCACTTGTAAACGCTTCGTCATCAATTTCGACATTCACCTCTTCATTTAAAAACAGGCTTCGTTTATCGAAGTTGGCTGTTCCGATAATGCTAAGATGGTCGTCTATGATGAGGGCTTTTACATGATAAAACCCTTGATAATAACGATAAATAAGACAGCCGGCATCCAAGAGCTCCGAATAATACGTAAAAGCTGCTTCTCGTACCAGCGGATGGTCTGATTTCATCGGTACAATGATTCTCACGGATACGCCGTTTTTTCTTGCGTTAATGAGGGCCTCTTGAAGCGGCTTTGATGGAATGTAATAAGGCGTGCAAACCGTAAGGCGATTCTTCGCTTGGGCAATATTGACCAAGTATTTGTTTTCAAGGGAATAACCGTCGGTCGCATATATCTTGTGAGAAATAGTCCCTTGCTGAAGCTTTGGCCAAACATCCGAACCCAGTTCGATTCCGGTATTTCGTTTTAGATCAGAAGCAAAAAGCGTTTGAAGATCATGTACGCCTTCTCCCATCATGCGCAGATGATAATCCTCCCAATTGCCGAACTTCGCCTTCTTTCCAAGATATTCTTCGGCGATATTAAACCCGCCGATATAACCGATTTTTCCGTCTATCACCGTAATCTTCCGGTGATTTCGTTTTTGCATGTGAAAAAAGAAAAAAGGAAAACGGGGACGATTCATCACATGGACATGGACGCCGGCATTTTTCATCGTCTGCAGCGCCGTTTTTTTAATTGCCCGGCAGCCCGCCCAATCCAGAAGCAAATAAACGGAGACGCCAGCTTGGGCTTTTGTTTTCAGCAAGGTATACATATTGTGGCTGACCTCATCATTTTTCATAATAAAAAACATCATGTGAACAGAAGAGGCGGCCTGGCGAATATCATTCATCATCCGCTCAACGAGATCAGCGCCGCAGTGGATCAATTCGATGTCACTCTTCTTTTTTGAAAAAACAGGCTCGTACGCCTTTTTTCTGTATCCGGCACGGCCCATGAAGATATCAAGCAGAATCAAGGCAAAGAAAATAACGACAATGATCATAATCACGATAAATACCTTCATACCGGCACTCCTTTCCGTAGTAAAGGTAGTGTGCCCGAACAGCAGGAATTTAATTATTGACTGAACACTCATTCATTATTTATCATAAAGATAATCTTATACAGATTCGGGGGTAGGGGATCGCGGTCTTTATCAGTAAAAAGGGGGAATTGGAATGAGCGGCTTTCTCATCGCAAATGCATTATTATTTCTGATTGTAACCGCTTACGCTGTCTATTTGTTTGTGTACTTGGTCAAAACGAGACTGGCCTACATCAAGCTCGGCCAGAAAGAACAATTTGATCAACGGTTCAAGGAACGGCTTCACGCCATATGGGTGAATGTATTCGGACAGAAAAAACTGCTCAAGGACAAGAAAAGCGGAATCATTCACGTCATGTTTTTCTACGGATTTATATTGGTTCAGTTCGGAGCAATTGACTTTATCATCAAAGGACTGGCTCCCGGCCGGAATCTGCCGCTTGGCCCGGTCTATCCCGCCTTCACCTTTTTTCAGGAAATTGTTACGTTTCTCATTTTAATTGCTGTTGGGTGGGCATTCTACAGACGTTATATCGAAAAGCTCGTGAGGCTGAAACGCGGTTTCAAAGCCGGACTCGTTCTCATTTTTATCGGAGGATTAATGCTGACCGTTCTGCTTGGGAACGGGATGAATCTGATTTGGCATGAGCATGGGCTTTCTTGGAGCGAGCCAATTGCCTCAGGTATTGCGTTTATGCTTAGCGGTGTCGGGAAAACAGGCGCGGCGGTGATTTTCTATATCGCATGGTGGATCCATCTCCTGTTCTTGCTTAGCTTTTTAGTGTACGTGCCTCAGTCGAAGCATGCCCATTTAATCGCCGGCCCGGCAAACGTCTTTTTCAATAGAATGGAATCTGCCGGAAAACTTGAAAAAATTGATTTTACCGACGAAACGAAAGAAAGCTACGGAGCGGGAAAAATTGAGGATTTCAGGCAGTCTCAGCTGCTTGATCTGTACGCGTGTGTCGAGTGCGGCCGCTGTACAAATATGTGTCCTGCAACAGGCACCGGAAAAATGCTTTCTCCCATGGACTTGATTTTGCGTCTCAGAGACCATCTCACGGAAAAAGGCGCTGCCGTCACCTCGCGCTCCCCATGGGTGCCCGCAGCAGCGTTTCGGCATACGAGAGGCAATCAGCTGGCTGCGGCGTCAGCGGGCAGCGGATCGCAGGAAGCCGCAGCGGCGCTTGATTACAATCCAAGCTTGATCGGCGATGTCATCACAGAGGAAGAAATTTGGGCATGCACCACTTGCCGGAACTGTGAGGATCAATGCCCGGTCATGAATGAGCACGTGGATAAAATCATCGATCTCCGCCGCTACCTCGTACTGACAGAAGGAAAAATGGACAGTGACGCCCAGCGCGCAATGACAAGTATTGAGCGGCAGGGGAATCCGTGGGGACTCAACCGCAAGGAACGTGAAAATTGGCGTGACGAGGCGCCGGATGCTGAGATTCCGACTGTAAAAGAAATGAAAAAAGAAGGAAAAGAATTTGAGTACCTTTTCTGGGTAGGCTCCATGGGGTCTTACGACAACAGAAGCCAGAAAATCGCAATTTCCTTTGCCAAGCTGCTCAATCACGCGGGCGTGTCCTTCGCGATCCTAGGCAATAAAGAAAAAAATTCAGGAGACACGCCGCGCCGCCTCGGAAATGAATTTTTGTTCCAAGAGCTGGCTGAGAAGAATATTTCTGAATTTGAAAAAAATGATGTCAAAAAAATCGTTACGATCGATCCCCATGCATACAATTTATTTAAAAATGAATATCCGGATTTCGGATTTGAAGGCGAGGTTTATCATCATACAGAAGTGCTGGCCGAGCTTGTGAAAAACGGAAAATTAAATCCGCAGCACCCGCTTCATGAGACGATTACCTTCCATGATTCGTGCTATTTGGGCCGGTACAATGAAGTCTATGATCCGCCGAGAGAGATTTTGAAAGCCATTCCGGGCGTGCAGCTTGTTGAAATGGAGAGAAACCGGGAAACCGGCATGTGTTGCGGAGCTGGCGGGGGATTAATGTGGATGGAGGAAGAAACAGGCAACAGGATTAACGTCGCCAGGACAGAGCAAGCGCTCGCAGTCAACCCATCGGTGATCAGTTCCGGCTGTCCGTACTGTCTCACAATGCTTGGGGACGGCACAAAGGCGAAGGAAGCCGAAGACCAAGTCAAAACGTACGACGTCGTCGAGCTTCTGGCTCAATCCGTTTTAGGCGCTGATCTGAAAATGGGGGAGAAGCAATGAATTTTTCATTATCAGAAGAACATGAGATGATACGAAAATTGGTGCGCGATTTTGCGAAGCATAAGGTGGCCCCGACAGCGGCAGAACGAGACGAACAAGAACGCTTCGATCGCGAGCTGTTTCGGGAAATGGCAAATCTGGGGCTGACGGGAATTCCGTGGCCTGAAGATTACGGCGGAATCGGAAGTGACTATTTAGCCTACGTCATCGCGGTGGAGGAGCTGTCAAAAGTGTGCGCCTCCACCGGTGTGACGCTTTCCGCCCATATCTCTCTTTGCAGCTGGCCGCTGTTTGCCTTTGGGACGGAGGAACAGAAGACAGAGTACTTAACACAGCTGGCCCTCGGAGAGAAAATCGGCGCATTCGCTTTGACTGAAGCAGGGTCTGGCTCTGACGCCGGCAGCATGAAAACAACTGCTGAACGAATCGGCGATGACTATGTGTTAAATGGTTCCAAAGTGTTTATCACAAACGGCGGCGTTGCTGATATTTACATTGTTTTTGCCGTCACCGATCCCGAGAAAAAGAAAAAAGGCATTACCGCTTTTATAGTAGAAAAGGATTTTGAAGGATTTTTTACAGGCAAGAAAGAAAAGAAGCTGGGCATCCGTTCTTCACCGACAACGGAAATCATGTTCGAAGATTGTATAGTGCCCGCATCAAAGCGTCTCGGAGAAGAAGGAGAAGGCTTCAAAATCGCGATGAAGACGCTTGACGGAGGAAGAAACGGCATAGCCGCACAAGCCGTGGGCATCGCCCAAGGAGCGCTTGATGCGGCGCTTCAATATGCAAAAGAGCGAAAGCAATTCGGAAAATCGATCGGCGAGCAGCAGGGCATTGCTTTTAAACTCGCGGATATGGCGACAATGATAGAAGCTTCAAGGCTATTGACCTATCAGGCTGCGTGGTTAGAATCATCAGGCCTTCCATATGGAAAAGCTTCCGCCATGTCCAAACTGATGGCTGGGGATACGGCGATGAAGGTGACGACCGAAGCCGTGCAGATTTTCGGCGGCTACGGCTATACAAAAGATTATCCGGTAGAACGCTATATGCGTGATGCAAAAATCACGCAAATCTATGAAGGCACTCAAGAAATTCAAAGACTGGTCATCTCCAGAATGCTCGCGGATTAACGGAAAACATCTCTCAGTCGGATCACTCTTGTAAAATTATTTAAATTAACGCTGTTAAGGGTAGCATATTCTGTTTTATTTTGTTTATAATGAGAGGTATGGTTTGTATAAGAACGATACAAAATCGCTTACATTATTGATAAAACAGATACATATAAGTAATAGAAAGGGAGTGTCCGACCTTGGGTATCAAACAATATTCACAGGAAGAGCTAAAGGAAATGGCTTTAGTTGAAATCGCTCACGAATTATTTGAAGAACATAAAAAACCAGTTCCTTTTCAGGAGCTTTTAAATGAAATCGCATCTTTGCTCGGCGTGAAAAAAGAAGAGCTTGGAGACCGCATCGCTCAATTTTATACAGATTTAAACATTGACGGCCGCTTCCTGGCGCTTTCTGACCAGACGTGGGGGCTTCGCAGCTGGTATCCGTATGATCAGCTTGATGAAGAAACTCAGCCGACAGTCAAGGCGAAAAAGAAAAAAGCGAAGAAAGCAGTCGAAGAAGATCTTGATCTTGACGAGTTTGAAGAGATCGACGAAGACGACCTTGATTTGGATGAAGTTGAGGAAGAACTCGATCTTGAAGCTGACGATTTTGACGAAGAAGATCTTGATGAAGACGACGATGATCTTGAGATCGAAGAAGATATTATTGATGAAGATGATGAAGACTATGATGATGAAGAAGAGGAAATTAAATAGTATCAGATTTCATCTTCAAAACGATCTTGACTTTCATAGTCGAACTATGTAGTATGTATTTTGGGCTCTTCAAAAACGAAGAGAGAACATAGTACGTTATGCTCCCTTTCAAGAAATTGAAAGGGAGCTTTCTTATTTTCACCCCTCATTTTTCTTATAAATCATTTAAAAGGCTAAATGATTTTTTATAAAATAGTACATTTTAAAAATGTAGCTAAGAGCGAAGAGAGGAGCAAACGAAATGACGAAATATATTTTTGTAACCGGGGGAGTTGTATCCTCACTTGGAAAGGGTATTGTAGCAGCTTCATTAGGACGTTTGCTGAAAAACCGCGGACTGAACGTGACGATTCAAAAATTCGATCCATACATCAACGTTGACCCGGGAACAATGAGCCCGTACCAGCACGGTGAAGTATTCGTAACGGATGACGGCGCTGAAACAGACTTGGACCTTGGTCACTATGAGCGTTTTATCGACATTAACCTGAATAAATTCAGCAACGTGACAACAGGTAAAATCTATTCAACAGTTCTTAAAAAAGAACGCCGCGGAGATTACCTTGGCGGAACCGTACAGGTCATCCCGCACATCACAAACGAATTGAAAGACCGTGTTTACCGCGCAGGGAAAGAGACAAACGCAGATGTTGTTATTACAGAAATCGGCGGTACTGTCGGAGACATCGAATCACTGCCATTCCTTGAAGCAATCCGCCAAATGAAGAGCGACATCGGCCGTGAAAACGTAATGTACATCCACTGTACGCTTGTACCTTACATTAAAGCTGCTGGCGAATTAAAAACAAAACCGACACAGCACAGCGTAAAAGAATTGCGCAGCTTGGGCATTCAGCCAAACATCATCGTCGTTCGTACAGAAATGCCGATTTCTCAAGATATGAAAGATAAAATCGCGCTTTTCTGCGACATCGATACAAAAGCGGTTATTGAATGTGAAGATGCGGACAACCTTTACTCCATTCCGCTGGAGCTTCAAAAACAAGGGCTTGATAAGCTTGTTTGCGAGCACATGAAATTGGCTTGCAAAGAAGCGGAAATGTCCGAGTGGAAAGAGCTTGTTAACAAAGTCAGCAATCTGTCTCAAACGATTACAATCGGCCTTGTCGGCAAATACGTTGAGCTTCCTGACGCATACATTTCTGTTGTCGAGTCTCTCCGCCATGCGGGCTATGCGTTTGATACAGATGTAAAAGTGAAGTGGATCAACGCAGAAGAAGTGACAGAAAACAATATCGCAGAACTCACAAGCGGAACAGACGGCATCATTGTGCCGGGCGGATTCGGAGACCGCGGTGTTGAAGGCAAAATCGTCGCGACAAAATACGCGCGCGAAAACAACATTCCGTTCTTGGGCATTTGCTTGGGCATGCAGGTGGCGTCTATTGAATACGCACGAAACGTATTGGGCTTAAAAGGCGCTCACTCAGCGGAAATTGATCCGTCAACTCAATACCCGATCATTGATCTTCTTCCTGAACAAAAGGATGTTGAGGATCTCGGAGGAACGCTTCGTCTCGGCCTTTACCCTTGTAAGCTAGAAGAAGGTACGAAAGCCTTTGAAGTGTATCAGGATGAAGTGGTGTACGAGCGCCACCGCCACCGCTATGAGTTTAACAATGAATTCAGACAGCAAATGGAAGAGCAAGGCTTCGTATTCTCAGGCACAAGCCCTGATGGACGCCTTGTTGAAATCATCGAGCTGAAAGACCACCCTTGGTTCGTGGCTTCTCAGTTCCACCCAGAGTTCAAGTCAAGACCGACAAGACCTCAGCCTCTATTCAAAGGCTTTATCGGAGCGTCTGTCGAAGCTGCAAATCAGAAGTAATAAAAAAGACTTGCCGTTTGTCAAAAGCGGGCAAGTCTTTTTTATTTGTTTCCGGTAAGTTCCAGCATGTACAATAAGATATTATGCATACTCTTGCAGAATTTCTTTTAGTGTAAACGATAAAGCGTGATAGACATACAGTGCTGTCATTAAAGAGGGAAACCCGTAACGGGTGCCGTCTTCATCGGGAACAAGCGGCATTTTTAATTTAGAATCAATATGCACATCACAATACTGTTCTAATCCCGTACTGTCTTTGGCTGCGGGCGATACGCATACGACTCCCGCACCTTTTTCATAAAGCTCTTTTGCGAGCGCCTGTTCTTCGGCTGTGCCCGTCCCTGAGCAAAACATCAGCACCCTGTCGCTTTCTGTCACTTCCTCAGCGCTTTCTGGAAAGGCTTTGACAGATGGGAAGGGTTCTTTGCTTTCGGTGGCCTCATAAAAGACGCCCTGAAGCTCATTCGCTCCGTATAAATAAATGGAATGCCCGCTGATCACCGCTTGAGCAAGCAGCCGCGCCCCATCTTCAATCGCGTCAGATTCCTTATCCTGAATGCGGGAAAAAATACCTGTTAACTGCGTCGTGAATATTTTCAACATAAGTGAATCCTCCTTTATAACGTACAATATCAGTATACAACAAAAGAGAAAATGCTCAGAAAATGTCGTAAAGTAGACTATTATAATTAAAGGAAATAGGAAAATCAAACAGAATACATACAATACTGCTTACTTTTGACGAAAATCATAATATTGGGGTGTAAAATGATGAATGAAAAAATTTTAATCGTTGATGATCAATACGGCATTCGTATTTTGCTAAATGAAGTGTTCAATAAAGAAGGCTACCAGACGTTTCAGGCTGCGAACGGCCTGCAGGCGCTTGACATTGTGACAAAAGAACGGCCCGACCTTGTGCTTTTGGACATGAAAATTCCCGGCATGGACGGAATCGAAATCTTAAAACGGATGAAGGTCATTGACGAAAACATCCGGGTCATTATCATGACGGCATACGGAGAGCTCGACATGATCCAAGAATCGAAGGAATTGGGCGCTCTGACGCACTTTGCCAAGCCGTTTGACATCGACGAAATCAGAGACGCCGTCAAAAAATATCTGCCCCTGAAGTCTAACTGACAAAAAGAAGAAACAAATGAATCATGTCATTATGTTGCCGATTTGTCGAAAAGTTGGTATCCTAGTTATGGAGAAAAAGCGATCTGAGTATTTACATATGACAGCAATATATGGGTCATGCTAGGGTGGAAAGCTTTTTTCGCTAGAAGACAATCAGGCTACATAAGGAGGACATTCGACATGCCTTTAGTTTCTATGACGGAAATGTTGAATACAGCTAAAGAAAAAGGGTATGCTGTAGGACAATTTAACTTAAACAACCTTGAGTTTACTCAAGCGATTTTACAAGCAGCTGAAGAAGAAAAATCTCCAGTGATCCTTGGTGTTTCCGAAGGTGCGGGACGCTACATGGGCGGCTTCAAAACAGTCGTTGCTATGGTAAAAGCACTTATGGAAGAGTACAAAGTGACAGTTCCTGTTGCGATTCACTTAGACCACGGTTCAAGCTTTGAATCTTGTGCGAAAGCGATTCATGCAGGTTTCACATCTGTAATGATCGACGCTTCTCACCATCCATTTGAAGAAAACGTAGCAACAACTGCTAAAGTTGTTGAGCTTGCTCATTTCCACGGAGTATCTGTAGAAGCTGAGCTTGGAACAGTAGGCGGACAAGAAGATGACGTTATCGCTGAAGGCGTAATCTACGCTGACCCTAAAGAGTGCCAAGAGCTTGTTGAGCGCACTGGCATCGACTGCCTTGCACCTGCATTAGGTTCTGTTCACGGCCCTTACAAAGGTGAGCCAAACCTTGGCTTCAAAGAAATGGAAGAGATCGGAAAATCAACTGGTCTTCCGCTAGTTCTTCACGGCGGTACTGGAATTCCGACTGCTGACATCAAAAAATCAATTTCACTTGGTACAGCTAAAATCAACGTGAATACTGAAAACCAAATTTCTTCTGCAAAAGCTGTTCGCGAAACATTGGCAGCTAAGCCTGACGAGTACGATCCACGTAAATACCTTGGACCAGCTCGTGAAGCGATCAAAGAAACAGTTATCGGTAAAATGCGTGAATTTGGTTCTTCAAACCAAGCTTAATTCAATTGGAACTTTTTATAGCCGCCTGACAGCTTGACAGGCGGTTTTCCGTCTATCTTTAGAAAGCGCAATCATATTCGCAGTTCAGAAAATTTCTTAATCAGGGAGGCTTTTTGAAAATGTTATTCTTTGTTGATACAGCCAATATCGATGAAATTAGAGAAGCGAATGAATTAGGAATTCTCGCCGGTGTAACGACGAATCCTAGTTTAGTAGCAAAGGAAGCTAACGTATCATTCCACGACCGTCTTCGCGAGATCACAGACGTCGTGAAAGGGTCTGTAAGCGCAGAGGTTATTTCTTTGAAAGCTGAGGAAATGATCGAGGAAGGAAAAGAACTGGCGAAGATCGCTCCGAACATTACGGTGAAAATCCCAATGACGTCTGACGGTTTAAAAGCGGTAAGAGCACTTACTGACTTAGGCATCAAAACAAACGTTACATTGATCTTCAATGCCAACCAGGCGCTTCTTGCTGCCAGAGCGGGGGCAACATATGTATCTCCATTCCTGGGACGTTTAGATGACATCGGCCACAACGGGCTTGACCTGATTTCAGAAGTTAAACAGATTTTTGACATTCACGGCCTTGACACGCAAATCATTGCAGCGTCAATCCGCCACCCGCAGCACGTGACAGAAGCCGCTCTTAGAGGGGCTCATATCGGCACAATGCCGCTGAAAGTCATTCATGCGCTCACTAAACACCCGTTAACAGACAAAGGAATCGAACAATTCCTGGCAGACTGGAACAAATAATGAAAGGGGCGGCAAACAGCTTTATGCCTGTTTGCCGCGGCCTTTGTATTTCACCGACTGATAAAGCGGATCTTCAGATGCTGACGTCGCTTTACAGAGAAGGAATCATTGGGCTGCAGAAGCTGATATCGGAATGAAGGGTATGCGTACTGCTTTTGCCGGATGACGACGATGTCTCTCGAGCCGGCGGGTCTCTGTGCATCTTTTGAAACCTGTACCCCCCAAAGCTTCGCTATTTTCTTCCTGATATTTTACAATGTGTTGTATTCTTTCTCTTCGAATTGGCTAGATTTTGGACATGAGCTTTATTTGCAGAGACAGAATAAAATGACATTTTATTTAGCTCCGCAGCTATCTTCTTATGGAAGGAGACTATCATGGAAAAGTTGAATATTGCCGGCGGTGACTCGTTAAACGGTACAGTACATATCAGCGGCGCTAAAAACAGCGCTGTTGCGTTAATACCTGCAACCATTTTGGCAAATTCCGAGGTGACAATTGAAGGGCTTCCAGAGATTTCAGATATTGAAACGCTGCGTGACCTGTTAAAGGAAATCGGCGGAAACGTGCATTTTGAGAATGGGGAAATGGTTGTTGATCCTACGTCGATGATCAGCATGCCGCTTCCTAACGGGAAAGTAAAAAAGCTTCGCGCGTCATATTATTTAATGGGGGCGATGCTCGGCCGCTTCAAGCAGGCGGTCATTGGATTGCCTGGCGGCTGTCACTTAGGGCCCCGTCCGATTGATCAGCATATCAAAGGCTTTGAAGCACTCGGAGCTGAAGTAACCAATGAACAAGGCGCCATTTATTTGCGAGCTGAAAGGCTCAGAGGCGCGCGGATATATTTAGATGTCGTAAGCGTTGGGGCAACGATTAACATTATGCTCGCCGCTGTATTGGCAGAAGGGAAAACGATCATCGAAAACGCTGCCAAGGAACCTGAGATCATTGACGTCGCGACATTGCTTACCAGCATGGGCGCCAAAATCAAAGGTGCGGGCACCAATGTGATTCGAATCGACGGCGTGAAGGAACTGCACGGCTGCAAGCATACGATCATTCCGGACAGAATTGAGGCCGGGACATTTATGATTGCAGGGGCTGCAATGGGCAAGGAAGTCATTATCGATAACGTCATTCCCACTCATCTAGAGTCGTTAACGGCAAAGCTCAGAGAAATGGGCTATCATATCGAAACAAGCGACGACCAGCTTCTTATTGTCGGCGGGCAGAAGAAATTAAAGCCGGTTGACGTCAAAACCCTCGTATACCCGGGGTTTCCGACTGATTTACAGCAGCCGATGACGGCGCTCCTGACAAGGGCGAAAGGGACGAGTGTCGTCACAGACACCATCTACTCGGCAAGATTCAAGCACATTGATGAGCTGAGACGAATGGGTGCCAATATGAAAGTAGAAGGCAGATCTGCCATCATCACAGGTCCTGTCGAGCTTCAAGGCGCAAAAGTGAAGGCGAGTGATCTGCGTGCCGGAGCCTGCTTGGTGGTAGCCGGACTGATGGCTGATGGCGTCACGGAAATTACGGGACTGGAGCATATTGACCGCGGATACAGCAGCCTTGAGAAGAAGCTTGAGGGGCTTGGAGCGACAATTTGGCGTGAAAGAATGACTGACGAAGAAATAGAACAGCTTCAAAATTCATAATGGTTTCTTGTGAGAGGAGATCGTGTTGAAATGGAAAGAAGTTTATCAATGGAATTGGTACGTGTGACCGAAGCTGCGGCATTGGCATCAGCAAGATGGATGGGCCGGGGAAAAAAAGATGAGGCTGATGAAGCGGCAACAAGTGCAATGAGAGACGTTTTTGATACAGTGCCGATGAAAGGGACCGTTGTAATCGGTGAAGGGGAAATGGACGAAGCGCCGATGCTGTATATCGGGGAAAAACTCGGAAACGGGTACGGCCCTCGCGTTGATGTCGCAGTTGACCCTCTTGAAGGCACAAACATCTTAGCAAGCGGCGGCTGGAACGCGTTGACGGTGATCGCGGTCGCAGACCATGGCACGCTTCTGAATGCTCCTGACATGTATATGCAAAAAATCGCAGTCGGTCCGGAAGCGGTGGGCTGCATTGACATCGAAGCACCTGTCATTGACAACCTTAAAGCGGTGGCAAAAGCGAAAAACAAGGACGTTGAGGACGTCGTTGCCACAATTTTAAACCGTGAAAGACACGAAAAAATCATTTCCGAGCTTCGTGAGGCCGGCGCCAGAATCAAATTGATCAATGACGGCGATGTCGCAGGCGCCATCAACACGGCTTTCGACCACACGGGCGTTGATATCCTGTTCGGATCAGGCGGCGCTCCTGAGGGTGTGCTTTCCGCTGTTGCGCTAAAAGCACTCGGCGGAGAAATCATTGGTAAACTTCTTCCGCAAAGCGAAGAAGAAATCACACGCTGTCACAAAATGGGCCTTGATTTAAGCAAAGTCCTTCGCATGGAAGACCTTGTGAAGGGTGATGACGCGATTTTTGCAGCTACAGGGGTTACTGACGGCGAGCTGTTAAAAGGAGTTCAATTCAAAGGCTCTGTCGGTACAACTGAAAGCTTAGTTATCCGTGCAAAATCAGGCACTGTCCGTTTCGTTGACGGCAGACACAGCTTGAAAAAGAAACCAAATCTTGTAATCCGTCCATAACAAACAGAAAAAGCGGGTGTGAGCCCGCTTTAACTTTTGCAGAAAAGCGTCAACTCTATCAATTCCGTGTCAAAACCTTATTTCAGTTGAATAATTTTTTGAAATAAGGTAAAAATAAAGAGTGCTGCGAATTTTACTGCGTAATACCTTCTTTTAAGCACTAGGAAAGTTTCAATTTCTACCGCATACAGACGATATAAGTATTGATCTTCTCATGTTTTTGTCCTCGCTTCCTTCAAAACTCATTAAGACAATCCTTTTAACAAAAGCGCCGATCATGGGTGGAAGTGTTACCGATAGAAGTTCCTTTATGTTAAAAAAAGAATGTGCTTTGGCGGATGTTGTGCAAAAGCAGCAGATGACATGTTCAGAGTAAGATATTGACTATGAAAAGCGTGGTGTTTTTATGAAAGACGTATCTATTTCCTCTTTGGAAAATATGAAATTGAAAGAGCTTTATGAACTTGCAAGACATTATAAAATCTCCTATTACAGCAAACTGACAAAAAAAGAACTCATTTTCGCCATTCTGAAAGCGAATGCAGAACAGGAAGATCTGCTGTTTATGGAAGGCGTTCTTGAGATCATCCAGTCTGAAGGTTTCGGCTTCCTGAGACCGATCAACTACTCTCCAAGCTCAGAAGACATTTACATCTCAGCTTCACAAATCCGCCGTTTCGATTTGCGGAACGGAGACAAAGTATCAGGCAAGGTTCGCCCGCCAAAAGAAAATGAGCGTTACTATGGACTTTTGCACGTTGAAGCAGTAAATGGGGATGATCCCGAATCTGCAAAAGAGCGTGTGCATTTCCCGGCTCTTACGCCACTTTATCCAGATCGCCAAATGGTGCTTGAAACAAAGCCGAACTTCTTGTCTACAAGAATTATGGACATGATGGCGCCGGTCGGATTTGGACAGCGCGGATTGATTGTTGCGCCGCCGAAAGCCGGAAAAACGATGCTGCTGAAGGAAATTGCCAACAGCATTACAGCGAACCAGCCTGAAGCAGAGCTGATCGTGCTTTTAATTGACGAAAGACCTGAGGAAGTAACCGATATCGAGCGTTCTGTAGCTGGGGATGTCGTCAGCTCAACGTTTGATGAAGTGCCGGAAAACCATATCAAAGTGGCCGAGCTTGTGCTTGAACGTGCAATGCGTCTCGTGGAACACAAAAAAGACGTCATTATCCTGATGGACAGCATCACACGGCTTGCCCGCGCCTACAACTTAGTGATTCCGCCGAGCGGAAGAACGCTTTCCGGGGGGATTGACCCAGCGGCGTTCCACCGTCCGAAACGTTTCTTCGGCGCTGCGAGAAATATCGAAGAGGGCGGCAGCTTAACCATCCTTGCTACGGCTCTGGTTGATACTGGTTCACGTATGGATGATGTCATTTATGAAGAATTCAAGGGAACAGGCAACATGGAGCTTCACCTTGACCGCTCTCTTGCCGAGCGCCGCATCTTCCCTGCTATCGATATCCGCCGTTCAGGAACGCGCAAAGAAGAGCTGCTTGTGCCTAAAGAGCATCTAGATCGTTTATGGTCTATCCGCAAAACGATGTCTGATTCACCTGATTTCGCAGAAAAGTTCATGAGAAAAATGAAAAAAACCAAAACAAACCAGGAATTTTTCGATATTCTCAATCAAGAATGGAAACAGGCAAATCTATCATCTGCAAGAAGGTAAATTGTATTTGCAAAAGAAGTAAATCACTGATATAATTTTCTCATATGCGTTTCGGACAATGCTCCGAAATAATAACTCTGTTTCCACACGGGATTCAGGGCGGAAGGAGATGGATACAATGAAAGCAGGAATTCATCCTAATTTCAAAAAAGCAACAGTTAAATGCGCTTGCGGAAATGAATTTGAAACAGGCTCAGTAAAAGAAGAGGTACGCGTTGAGATTTGCTCTGAATGCCACCCATTCTACACTGGCCGTCAAAAATTCGCTTCTGCTGATGGTCGTGTTGATCGCTTTAACAAAAAATACGGTCTTAAGTAATAATAGATTTCTCAACAGGCAAGCAGCAGTCTTGCCTGTTTTTTATATTGTTTAAAACACAGCTGGCAGAGAGAGGGGAGCGAAGCCCATGTACATAATGAAACAAAGCGGGTGGCTTGAGCTGATTTGCGGCAGCATGTTCTCGGGGAAATCTGAAGAGCTGATCAGAAGAGTGAAGAGAGCGACTTACGCCAAGCAGGAAGTCAGGGTATTTAAGCCTGTAATTGATAACCGATACAGCGAAGCTGCTGTTGTCTCCCATAATGGAACATCGATGACGAGCTATGCCATTTCGTCTGCTGCGGACATTTGGGATCACATCAGTGAAAGTACAGATGTGATTGCGGTTGATGAAGTGCAGTTTTTTGATCAGGAAATTGTTGAGGTTTTATCATCTCTTGCCGATAAAGGCTACCGTGTGATAGCAGCAGGCCTTGATATGGATTTTAGGGGAGAGCCGTTCGGTGTCGTCCCGAATATCATGGCGATTGCGGAAAGTGTGACAAAGCTGCAAGCCGTCTGTTCTGTTTGCGGATCACCGGCGAGCAGAACACAGCGCCTCATTGACGGCAAACCTGCTTCTTACGATGATCCGGTCATTTTGGTTGGTGCATCTGAATCATATGAAGCAAGATGCAGACATCATCACGAAGTCCCAGGTAAATCTAAAAAATAGTCCAAAACATGGGTATAAAGATAGAATGCACCGGCTAAAACACCGGTGTTTTTTTTATATTCTGATAATATTCAATTAAAAAATTTAATTAAGTATATTAAAAAATTAAGTAATTTTCTTCCCTTGAATTTTGATTTTGACAGGCATACAATAGCTTACGTAATGTAAATAGTTTTGAGACATTGTTCGAATAATTGTCACAAAGTCGCATAAAGATCATGATCGGTCATATTTTAGATGGGTTATTACTTAACTTGGTTAACTATTTCAAGAAAGAAGGAGATTTGCTTGAATAACATAAAAAAAACGAAAGAAGGCCACTTAGAAACAACTCTTAGAGGAAAAGAAGTTTTATCTATTCCTACTTTAAATAAAGGCGTTGCTTTTTCACTAGAAGAAAGACAAGAACTCGGCTTAGAAGGGCTTCTGCCGCCAACTGTACTTTCTCTTGATCAACAAGCACAACGCGCGTACGAGCAATTCCAAGCGCAGCCTGACCGCCTTCGTCAAAATGTTTACTTAAGTGATCTTGCAAACCGTAACGAAGTTCTTTTCTATAAATTGCTGAAAAACCATCTTCGCGAAATGCTTCCTGTTGTGTACACGCCAACAGTTGGTGAAGCGATTCAGGAATACAGCCATGAATATAGAAGACCTCAAGGAATCTACTTGTCAATCGATAACATTGACGGTATTGAAAAAGCGTTTGAAAACCTTCATGCGACAGCAGGCGATATTGATCTTATCGTTGCTACTGACTCCGAAAGCATTCTCGGTATCGGTGACTGGGGTGTAGGCGGTATTAATATCGCAATCGGTAAATTGGCTGTTTACACTGCTGCAGCTGGTATTGACCCTAGCCGTGTTATCCCGGTTGTGCTTGATGTCGGTACGAACAACGAAAAACTTCTAAACGATCCTTTATATATTGGTAACAAGCATGAACGTGTTCAAGGTGAACGCTACGAAGCTTTCATTGACGCTTATGTAAAAGCTGCATTGAAATTCTTCCCTAAAGCGCTTCTTCACTGGGAAGACCTTGGCAACAAAAATGCACGCAACATCATGAAAAAATACAATCATGAAATCCTGACATTTAATGATGATATTCAAGGTACTGGCGCGATTACACTTGCAGGTGTGCTTGCCGCTATGAAGAAAACCGGCGCTTCTATTAAAGATCAGCGTGTTGTTATCTTCGGTGCTGGTTCTGCTGGTATCGGTATTGCTGACCAAATCCGTGACACAATGGTGCTAGCCGGATTATCTGAAGAAGAAGCTAACAAACGTTTCTACACACTTGATTACAGAGGCTTGCTGACTGAAGACATCGAAGGCATCCTTGATTTCCAAAAACCTTACCTTCGCAATGCGGATGAAGTGAAAGACTGGAAGCGCGACGAAAAAGGTCAAATTCCATTCGATGAAGTGGTTCGTCAAGCGAAACCAACGATCTTGATTGGCACTTCAGGGGTTTCAGGTGCATTCACAGAGGAAATTGTAAAAGAAATGGCATCTCACGTTGACCGTCCGGTTATCATGCCGATGTCTAACCCGACTCACCTTGCTGAAGCTGTTCCTGAAGATTTGTTCAAATGGACTGACGGAAAAGTGCTTATTGCAACAGGAAGCCCATTTGACAATGTAGAATACAACGGTGTTTCTTATGAAATCGGACAATCTAACAACGCATTCGCATTCCCTGGTCTTGGACTTGGTTCAATTGTAGCTGAAGCGCGTATCATTACACCTGCTATGTTTGCTGCAACTGCTGATGCGATTGCTGAAATGGTTGATCTTGAAACACCTGGAGCAGGATTGCTTCCAAGCATTGATAAGCTTCAAGAGGTTTCTATCCAAGTTGCGATTGCCGTTGCTGAAGCAGCAATTAAAGACGGCGTGGCAAATCGTCAGCCTGAAGATGTGAAACAAGCGGTACTTGAAGCAATGTGGACACCTGAATACAAAAAAGTCATCGCGAAATAATTAGCGAGTAAATTTTTCGTCCGAGGGAAAGCTTTTTGTAAAGCTAAAGTATACGGACATAGGATTTGGAGGAGAATATTTTGAGCATCTTAGATATCTTAATCCTCCTGGCGCCGATCTTCTTTGTTATCGTGCTGGGTTGGTTTGCAGGACATTTTGGAAGTTATGATGCCAAGTCGGCAAAAGGGGTAAGTACGTTAGTAACGAAATACGCACTTCCAGCTCACTTTATCGCTGGTATTTTGACAACTTCCAGAAGTGAATTTTTATCACAAGTACCTTTAATGATTTCTTTAATTATTGGGATTGTTGGTTTCTATATCATCATTCTTTTGGTTTGCAGATTTATTTTCAAGTATGATTTAACGAACTCATCTGTATTTTCTTTGAACTCTGCACAGCCGACATTCGCATTTATGGGTATCCCGGTATTGGGAAGCTTATTCGGAGCGAATGAAGTTGCGATTCCGATCGCGGTCACAGGTATCGTGGTTAACGCGATTCTTGATCCGCTCGCGATCATTATCGCTACTGTTGGTGAGTCTTCTAAGAAAAACGAAGAGAGTGGCGACAGCTTCTGGAAGATGACAGGAAAATCAATCCTGCATGGTCTTTGTGAGCCGCTTGCAGCTGCTCCGTTAATCAGTATGATCTTGGTGCTGGTTTTCAATTTCACTCTTCCTGAGCTGGGTGTTAAAATGCTTGATCAGCTTGGAAGCACAACATCTGGTGTTGCTCTCTTTGCTGTCGGTGTTACCGTTGGTATTCGTAAAATTAAACTCAGTATGCCGGCTATCGGTATTGCGTTACTAAAAGTTGCGGTTCAGCCTGCATTAATGTTCCTGATTGCTCTTGCTATCGGACTTCCGGCTGACCAAACAACAAAAGCAATCCTTCTTGTTGCATTCCCTGGTTCTGCCGTTGCAGCCATGATTGCGACTCGTTTCGAGAAACAAGAAGAAGAAACTGCAACTGCGTTTGTGGTCAGTGCGATTCTGTCATTGATTTCACTTCCAATCATTATCGCGCTTACTGCGTAACAAAAAAAGCTCCCGTAAAGGGAGCTTTTTGCTTTAGGTTTGAAATTTGAACAGTGACAGCAGCGGTTTTTTTCTTGTTTTGGTTGTTTCAGAAGCAGCAGCGGTCTCGGGGGTCGGCTGAGCGGTGAATTCTTTCATTTGTGAGGTCAGTGATTGCAGATCTGCAAGAATATCATCGATTTCTCTGCGGTGCTGAAGCAGCTGGTAAGATACACCTTCATCGGCTTTTTGTTTCAGCTGGCGTTCCAGTTCCGACAACCTTGCCATCAATTCGCTTTCGTCCTGCCTTTGCTGTAAAAGGGTGTCCAGCTTTTGTTCAAGCTGCTCGATTCTTCGTTCTGTGTCGCTATTTGTTTTTTGGACAAGGAAGCCTGTGCGCTTTTTAGCGCTTTTCGGCAGATGAATATCCTGAATCGCCGTGCCTTCAGAGATTTGTTTTTGAACGGATTTTAGAACCTTCACGTCATCTGCCGTGAACGAATAGTGTCCGAGCTCATTGCGTTCGGCCGGAAGATTCAGCTGCTTCACCCACCGCTGCACCGTTTTTGCGGAGACGCCGAGTTCACTTGCTACCATATTTGTATTCATGATCCCATACCTCCTTTTAAGCTAGGTATTCGACCATAGAATGAGGTTCCCTTCCCGTTAGACAAAACAAGAAAAGATTCGGCAAAGAAAGTGGGTATCTCCTTTTTTTCTTCAAAAACTGTTATTGTTCATACAGTTCTAATGGAAGTCGGTCAGGATCAAAAAAGAAGGTGAAACGCTTGCCGGTCAGCGGATCTGTTCTGATTGGCTCTGTTTCGATTCCTTTTTCATGAAGCTCCTGAACCGCTTTATCCAAGCTGCCGACTGTAAAGGCGAGGTGGCGCAGGCCTGCGGCTTCAGGCCGGGTTTGTCTTTCGGGTGGATCGGGAAACGAGAACAGCTCAATGACATACGAGCCGTTAAGCGACAAATCAAGCTTATAGGAGCCGCGCTCTTCGCGGTACGTTTCTTGAATCAACTGAAAACCAAGCTTATGTACGTAGAAAGCTTTCGACTTTTCGTAATCTGAACATATGATTGCAATATGATGTATGGATTTCAGCAACATCATCCCTCCTCGAATTCCAGTATAGCAGAGGGAGCTTTTCCAGCTGGGATTGAAATGCTTTTGACTGGGGTTAATCACTATACTATAATGAGAATGTTACGCACAGGAAAACAGAGGTGAAGACCGTGTTAGACCGTTTAAAATCAATTGAAGAACGATACGAGAAATTAAATGAGCTTTTAAGCGATCCAGAAGTAGTCAACGATCCGAAAAAGCTAAGAGAATATTCAAAAGAGCAATCTGATATACAAGAAACAGTTGACGTATATAGACAATACAGAGATGCGTCAGAACAGCTGGCTGATGCAAAAGCGATGCTTGAAGAGAAGCTGGATGCTGAGATGCGCGACATGGTGAAGGAAGAGATTTCTGAACTTCAGAAGGAAACGGAAACACTGTCCGAACGCCTGAAAGTGCTCTTGATCCCGAAAGATCCTAATGATGATAAAAACGTTATTATGGAGATCCGCGGAGCCGCGGGAGGCGAGGAAGCCGCTTTATTCGCGGGCAACCTGTACAGAATGTATTCCCGTTATGCCGAGCTTCAGGGCTGGAAGACAGAGGTCATGGAAGCGAATGTAACCGGAACAGGCGGCTACAAAGAGATCATCTTTATGATTACGGGAAGCGGCGCGTATTCTAAACTCAAATATGAAAACGGCGCCCACCGCGTACAGCGTGTTCCGGAAACAGAATCAGGCGGACGCATCCATACATCCACTGCAACAGTAGCATGTCTTCCTGAGGCAGAAGAGGTAGAGGTTGACATCCATGAGAAGGATATCCGTGTCGATACGTTTGCTTCAAGCGGACCGGGCGGACAAAGCGTTAACACAACAATGTCTGCGGTTCGTCTGACTCACTTGCCGACAGGTGTTGTTGTATCATGCCAGGATGAAAAATCTCAAATTAAGAACAAAGAAAAAGCAATGAAGGTTCTCCGTGCCAGAATCTATGATAAATTTCAGCAGGAAGCCCAGGCTGAATATGATCAAACACGGAAATCAGCAGTCGGATCTGGTGACCGCTCTGAACGTATCCGCACATACAACTTCCCGCAAAACCGTGTGACGGATCACAGAATCGGTTTGACGATTCAAAAGCTTGATCAGATTCTTGAAGGAAAACTTGACGAAGTGGTTGAAGCGCTGATTGTTGAAGATCAGGCAAGCAAGCTTCAGCAGTCGGAAGGTTAAGATGAAGACGATATTCGAAGCCCTGAAATGGGCTTCTTCTTATTTAACCGAAGCGGGAAGAGAAGAAAATGCTGCCGAGCTCCTATTGCTTTATGATACCGGAATGGAGAGAAGCAAACTGCTCGCAAGCTTACAGGAACCGATTGGTGAAGACGAACTGTATCGCTTTAAGCGTCACGTTGAGATGCATAAAGAGGGCGTGCCGGTTCAATACATTATAGGAAAAGAGTTTTTTTATGGACGGGAATTTATGGTGAATGATGATGTGCTGATCCCGCGGCCGGAAACTGAAGAAGTTGTCTTTCATTTGCTTGAAAAATATCGGAGTGTCTTTTCTGAAGACGGCAAGCTCGAAGTTGTTGACGTTGGTACAGGGAGCGGCGCAATAGCCGTCACGCTTGCGCTTGAAAACCAAAGCTTTTCTGTGTCGGCGGTCGATATTTCAAAAGAGGCGCTGCAAGTCGCCTCTGCCAATGCAGAAAAACTCGGAGCGAATGTACGCTTTTATCAGGGCGATCTGCTTGAGCCTTTTATTAAGGCGGGAAAAAAAGCGGATATCATTGTCTCAAACCCGCCATATATTTCAGAGGAAGAAATGGCTGATCTATCGGAAATTGTCCGTTTTCATGAGCCGCTGCACGCTCTCACCGATGGCGGAGACGGGCTGAAATTTTATAAGCGGTTTATGGAAGACATTCCGCTTGTCATGAAGGATAAAGTATTTGTCGTTTTTGAAATCGGATGGAAACAGGGAGCGGCGGTCAAAGACCTGATCCTCAAGGCGTTTAAGGGAGCGGAAGTGGAAGTGCTGAAAGATATTAATGGAAAAGACAGAACCATATGCGCTCTGATTCATAAAAATAAATAAGCAGCTTGCTGGCGAGTGGATGGATCAAGCTGTTTAACACCAGCAAAGGGGATGTAAACATGAAAAAGGCCCTGACAGCAGGAATCCTGCTCATTGCGATTGAGAGTATGATTGGCACCATTTTTCCGCAGTCTCTTTCATATGAAGCGATTTTTGGCGTTGCGTCTCTCGTTTTAGTGGGGCTCGCGATCATTACATCGGGTTTGGCTGTAAGCGGAAGCGATCAGCGGGCAAACTACCATTCAGAAACCAAAGAAGGCCGTACATCTCGCATGAAAATGGCGGCCGCTTTCTTTGTTGCGGCGATACCTTCCATTCTATGTTATTTGCTGACGATTTTGTTTTAATAAAAAAGGAAGCCTCTTAGGCTTCCTTTTTTTGCAGTAAAACAGAGTCCCATATCCAATAGATAAGAGCTGTTAATACAGCGAAAAGATAGAAGGCTGTATTTTGAAACAAAGATTGTCCCGAAGGCTGAAGCACGCCGAAAATGATCGCGTTGGCAATAAAAGCAGCGGCAAGGTAATACAGCAGATACAAAGGGCTGAACCGTTTCGGCTTTTTATTCATCATGATTTGAAGCGGCAGTGCGAAGATCAAATAAGGAAACAGAAAATAAAATGCCATTGTGATGAGAGCGGCAATGATAAATGATTGAATATAAATTACTGAATAAAGAACGGACATCGTGAATGCTGATAAAAGCACTGTATAATTGTATTTCATCTTAAACCTCCTAAAACACTATCGTACCATAAATAAGATTAACAGCTTGCTAGATTTTTTTCACCCTGCACGTTTACCCCCGTCTCTCCTTGTCCATAATAGGGTTAGAAACAAAGCACGGAGAGGAACGGTGGGGACCGATGAAAAAAACAGTAATCATTTGTATATATATCTTTCTTTTACTATCTGGAGCGCTCGTAGGGCTGGCAAAAGAAGAGACGGCACAGAAATCGGAAAATCAGCCGGTGGTCATACCGGATCAGGCGATTCGTTTGAGAATATTGGCAAACAGCGATAGTGACCAAGATCAGCAATTAAAACGTCATATAAGAGACGCGGTGAATAAAGAAATCACAACTTGGGTAAAGGATATTACTTCTATTGAAGAAGCGCGTCGCGTGATTCGTTCAAAGCTGCCTGAAATCAAAGCAATTGCAAAGGAAACAATGGAGAAAGAAGGAGCGAATCAGTCGATATCCGTTGATTTTGACAAAATTTCATTTCCGACAAAGCTTTACGGCAACATGGTATATCCCGCTGGTGAGTATGAAGCGATTTTGATTACGCTTGGAAACGGAGACGGCGCCAACTGGTGGTGTGTGCTGTTCCCGCCTCTCTGCTTTCTTGATTTTTCTAACGGGGAAGCCGTCAAAGAACAAGAAGATAAAGAAGCCTCAAAAAAGCAGACTGAAAAAGTGCTTGAGGACGTAACCGCTAAAGCGGAAAAAGCCAAAAAAGAAGAGAACGAAGAGAAAGAAGACGGCACAGAAGTGAAATTCTTTTTAGTCGAATGGATTTCCGACCTTTTTTCCTAATCATCTGGTCTAAAAATAGATTTGCCTCATAGATTGGAAGAAAGAACGCAAAAACGGGGTGAACGGATGTTTTATCAACTGCGGGTGGCAAGGGAAAAAGACGGAGATGTGCTCGAGGCATTTTTAAAACAGGCGAAAACCAGCTATGAAGGTGTGAAAGAAGGCTTCACTCAATTTCTTATGCTGGAGGACAGTGAGAAAAACATTGCCGGATGCCTCGGTATTGAAAAAATAAGCTGTGACCAGGGGCTGCTGCGATCACTTGTCATATCGGACAAGCTTCACCAAGGCCATATCGTCACGCTTTTTCAAAGCATGGAGGTGCTGTGCGAAAAGCATCAGATCAAAACCGTGTACCTAGTAGCAAATCAGCATTCCTCTGCGGACTTTCTGACGGCCATGGGTTTTGAAAGAGCTGAGAGTGTACCGGAGGAGCTGTTTTCTTCTGATCACTTCTGTGAATCGCGGCAAACAGAAGGAGCCGTTTTGATGAAAAAAGCGTCTGGATAAGTGCAGTTTATACACATACTTATCCACTTCTTTATTAGCGTTGTCCACAATTTGTGGATAACGCTTGTTTTATTACAGGACATCTTTTATACTTTCAAAAGGATTACACGCGTAAAACAATCGTTTTATTGTTGTGAATAAGGAGTTTGGTCAGAAATGAAAACGAAAAGATGGTTTGTGGATGTAACTGACGAGTTATCCACAAATGATCCACAAATTGCACAAGCAGCCGCTTTGCTCCGAGAAAATGAGGTCATTGCCTTTCCGACAGAAACAGTATATGGCCTAGGCGCAAACGCAAAAAATACGGATGCCGTCAAAAAAATATATGAGGCGAAAGGGCGGCCGAGCGATAATCCCCTGATTGTCCACATTGCGGATATCAGCCAGCTTGAGGATTTAACGGGCCCGGCGCCGGAAAAGGCGAAAACATTGATGAAACGGTTTTGGCCGGGAGCACTTACGCTCATTCTGCCTTGTAAACCTGGTGCGCTTTCACCTCGTGTAACGGCAGGTCTTGAAACGGTTGCCATTAGAATGCCGGATCATCCGCTTGCCCTTGCATTGATTCGCGAATCGGGACTGCCGATTGCAGCACCGAGCGCCAATCTTTCAGGCAAGCCAAGTCCCACAAAAGCGGAGCATGTGGCTCACGACTTGGATGGCCGCATAGCCGGCATTATGGATGGAGGCCCTACCGGAATCGGGGTCGAATCAACTGTGCTTTCATGTGCGGACGACATCCCTGTTCTTCTGCGTCCGGGCGGCATTACGAAGGAACAAATTGAAGCGGTGATCGGGCCGATCCATGTGGATAAAGGGCTCAGCGACCAAAACGAGAAGCCGATTTCTCCAGGGATGAAATATACACATTATGCGCCGACAGCCCCGCTTGCCATTTGCGAAGGCAGCCCAGAGCGCATTCAGCACCTCATTCAAGAATATCAACAGGGCGGAAGACGGGTCGGCGTCCTGACGACAGAAGAAAACGCGGGCGTTTATTCCGCTGATTATGTGAAGAGCTGCGGAAGACGTGCTCAGCTTGAGACTGTTGCGGCAGGGCTGTATGATGCTTTGCGCAGTTTTGATGAGAATCAGGTGGATTTCATTATCTCGGAATCCTTTCCGGACACAGGTGTCGGCCTCGCCATTATGAACAGGCTGATGAAAGCCGCCGGAGGAAGAGTGATTCGCTGAAAGCAGTCAGATGTTCTAACCCTTTTTGGACACGCATAGGCTAAAAAAGCGGGCGTGTCCAAGGGGGTTATTTATGTATGTCGGATTTGTTTATAGGCGAACTGATTACATTAAGCATCATGGCGTTTGCTTTAGGGATGGATGCTTTTTCTGTCGGCCTTGGAATGGGCATGGTCAAACTTAGAAAGAAGCAGATATTCTATATTGGTTTCATCATCGGCCTCTTTCACGTCATCATGCCTCTCGCAGGGATGGCGGCCGGTAACATGCTGTCAGGGCTCCTCGGCGTGTTAGCGGTTTATATCGGTGGGGCGCTGCTTTTTGTTCTTGGGGTTCAAATGCTTATGGCCTCTTTTAAACAGTCAGAAGAACGATTTATGTCACCGGCAGGGCCGGGCTTATTGCTGTTTGCCATCGGCGTCAGCCTTGACAGCTTTTCCGTCGGCTTGAGCTTGGGGATATACGGCTCGCATCCGCTCCTCACAATTACCCTGTTCGGGCTGTTCAGCATGATGTTGACATGGCTGGGCCTGCTGGTCGGAAAACAAGTGCAGTCATGGCTTGGCACATACAGCGAAGCGCTCGGGGGCATCATATTAATCGTGTTTGGACTAAAGTTGCTTTTGCCAATTTAATATACCAATAAAAGAAACGAAGTCGCCGTTTCTTTTTTCTTCATATATAATAGAGAAAAATAAGGGGTGACTGACATGGATATTATTTTTGTCTGTACTGGAAATACGTGCCGCAGCCCAATGGCTGAGGCGCTTTTTAAATCAATTGCAGAAATGGAAGGGCTGAATGTCAATGTCCGCTCGGCAGGCGTGTTTGCTTCGCCAAATGGGAAAGCGACGCCTCATGCAGTCGAAGCGCTGTTTGAAAAACACATTGCCCTTAATCATGTGTCTTCTCCATTAACTGAAGAACATATGGAATCCGCTGATTTGGTTCTGGCTATGACCCATCAGCACAAACAGATCATTGCCAGTCAATTTGGACGTTATCGTGATAAAGTGTTTACGTTAAAAGAATATGTCACAGGCAGCCATGGTGATGTCATCGATCCGTTCGGCGGCTCAATTGACATCTATAAACAAACGCGAGATGAGCTTGAAGAGCTTCTTCGGCAGCTGGCAAAACAGCTGAAAAAAGACCGCAGATAAGTTGTCAGAAAATCTGCAAACAGGTCATTTGCAAATCCTGCGTGAAGGAGTAGAATATAGTGAAAAGCACATCATATGGTGTGAATCAAAGAGCGGACAGGCTGCGCGGTCAATAAAGCGGGCGGGCCGCATCACACACGCTGGGAGGAAAAGCAGATGAAAGTAGCCATTGCATCGGATCATGGCGGCGTTCACATTCGAAATGAAATCAAAGAGTTAATGGACGAATTGCAAATTGAATATATTGATATGGGCTGTGACTGCGGCAGCGGCTCTGTCGATTATCCGGATTATGCTTTTCCGGTGGCCGAAAAAGTGGTTAGCGGCGAAGTTGACAGAGGCATTTTAATTTGCGGGACAGGCATCGGCATGAGCATTTCCGCTAATAAAGTAAAAGGGATTCGCTGCGCGCTGGCGCACGATACCTTCAGCGCGAAGGCGACGAGGGAGCATAATGACACAAACATCCTTGCGATGGGTGAACGGGTGATCGGACCTGGTTTGGCTCGGGAAATCGCAAAAATCTGGCTGACCACTGAGTTTACCGGGGGAAGACACCAAACGCGTATTGGAAAAATCTCAGATTATGAAGAGAAAAACCTGTAGGGGTGCTGTTTAATGAATGAGTTGAAACAAACGTGGAAGACGATGCTGTCTGAGTTTCAGGACCAAGCGGAATTGAAACAAGATCATCTCTTCGTCCTTGGATGCAGCACGAGCGAAGTGGCCGGCAGCCGGATCGGAACATCGGGCAGTGTAGATATCGCTGAAAGCATCTACAGCGGACTTGCTGAGCTTCGGGAAAAAACGGGAATCCATCTGGCGTTTCAATGCTGCGAGCATTTGAACAGAGCGCTTGTCGTCGAAGCAGAAACAGCCAAGCTGTTCAGGCTTCCAACCGTTTCTGCCGTGCCCGTTCCAAAAGCGGGCGGCGCGATGTCGTCTTATGCGTTTAAGCAGATGAAGTCTCCTGTTCTTGTTGAAACCATTCAGGCTGACGCCGGAATTGATATAGGCGATACGTTTATCGGCATGCATCTGAAGCCGGTGGCTGTCCCTGTGCGTGTCTCTCAAAACAGCCTCGGTTCAGCTCATGTGACATTGGCGCGTACACGTCCGAAACTAATCGGCGGAGTGCGGGCGGTTTATGAGTGCGAATGAAAGGACTGCATAGCCAGTCTTTTCTTTTATTTTAAGACAGTGGAATAAATTCCGAACTTTAAATTAAATTTAAGTTATTAATATTCGTTTTTACCAATAAAAATTTAGATTTTTTAAAAATAATCTTTTACATCGAGCTTAAAAACCATGTACAATAGTGATGGTAAAAACAAAGAACAGGATACGGATAGGAGAGGATCTCGCTGATGAAACATTTACCTGCGCAAGACGAACAAGTGTTTAACGCCATTAAAAATGAGCGTGAACGCCAACAGACTAAGATCGAATTGATTGCTTCTGAGAACTTTGTAAGTGAAGCGGTTATGGAAGCACAAGGATCTGTTTTGACAAATAAATACGCAGAAGGATATCCGGGCAAACGCTACTACGGCGGATGCGAGCACGTCGATGTCGTTGAAGATATCGCTCGTGACCGCGCGAAGGAAATCTTTGGAGCGGAGCATGTAAACGTTCAGCCTCATTCAGGCGCACAAGCAAACATGGCAGTGTACTTCACGATTTTGGAGCAAGGCGATACTGTACTTGGGATGAACCTCTCCCACGGCGGCCATTTAACACACGGAAGCCCAGTCAACTTCAGCGGTGTTCAATATAACTTTGTTGAGTACGGCGTAGATAAAGAAACTCAATATATTGATTACGATGACGTGCGTGAAAAAGCCCTCGCTCATAAACCGAAGCTTATCGTAGCAGGAGCAAGTGCGTATCCTCGTACAATCGACTTTAAGAAATTCCGTGAAATTGCTGATGAAGTCGGCGCTTACTTCATGGTGGATATGGCACATATCGCAGGACTTGTTGCGGCAGGCCTTCATCCAAACCCGGTTCCTTATGCTGATTTCGTTACAACAACAACACATAAAACACTTCGCGGTCCTCGCGGCGGTATGATCCTTTGCCGTGAAGAGTTTGGCAAGAAAATTGATAAATCGATCTTCCCTGGAATTCAAGGCGGCCCGCTAATGCACGTTATTGCCGCAAAAGCTGTTTCATTCGGTGAAGTATTGCAGGACGATTTCAAAACATATGCACAAAACGTCATTTCAAATGCGAAGCGTCTGGCTGAAGCCTTAACGAAAGAGGGTATCCAGCTCGTTTCAGGCGGAACAGACAACCACCTTATCCTTGTTGACCTTCGTTCGCTCGGACTGACTGGTAAGGTTGCGGAGCATGTACTTGATGAAATCGGTATTACGTCTAACAAAAACGCGATTCCATATGATCCTGAAAAACCTTTCGTAACAAGCGGCATCCGTCTTGGTACAGCTGCTGTAACTAGCCGCGGTTTTGACGGAGACGCATTAGAAGAAGTCGGTGCTATCATTGCGCTTGCATTGAAAAACCACGAAGATGAAGGAAAACTTGAAGAAGCAAGACAGCGTGTAGCTGCTCTGACTGATAAGTTTCCTTTATATAAAGAATTAGATTATTAAGATCCTAAAACCCGCTTGGGCTTATGCCCGGCGGGTTTTTTGACGATGTTCTTGAAACTCAATGTCTTTTTTTGTAGAATCAATAGAAGTGTGTAATTGTTGATGGGACAATAAAAAAGGAGCTGAAACACAGTATGGGAAAGGTTTATGTATTTGATCATCCTTTAATTCAGCACAAGCTGACATATATACGGAATGAAAATACAGGTACGAAGGATTTTAGAGAGTTAGTAGATGAAGTGGCTACACTCATGGCATTTGAAATTACCCGCGATCTTCCTCTGGAAGAAGTGGATATCAATACACCGGTTCAGGCTGCGAAATCGAAAGTCATCTCGGGGAAAAAACTCGGAGTGGTTCCTATCCTCAGAGCAGGACTGGGAATGGTTGACGGCATTTTAAAGCTGATTCCTGCGGCAAAAGTGGGACATGTCGGCCTTTACCGTGATCCAGAAACCTTAAAACCCGTGGAATACTATGTCAAGCTTCCTTCTGATGTGGAAGAGCGTGAATTCATCGTGGTTGACCCGATGCTCGCTACAGGCGGTTCCGCAGTTGAAGCCATTCACAGCCTTAAAAAACGCGGTGCGAAAAATATACGTTTCATGTGTCTTGTAGCAGCGCCGGAGGGTGTGGAAGAATTGCAGAAGCATCATTCGGACGTTGATATTTACATTGCGGCGCTAGATGAAAAATTAAACGAAAAAGGTTATATTGTTCCAGGTCTCGGAGATGCGGGTGACCGCATGTTTGGAACAAAATAAAAAATGAAATCCCCAAAAGGGGGTTTCATTTTTTTATCCAGTTTTTTGCTATTCGGTGAATCTGTATACAATTATAGGTGAAAATGTGAACATTCTGTGGAGACGTAAAGTATAAAAAGTTTTTTAACTTTAAACAGATTGACACATGTTAGGGGCTATTGTATGCTAAACGAGGGTATTATGAGAAGGTTTTCATAGCTTTCATTATAGTCCTCATCCTCAATGTAAATCCTCTCAGCAAACCCGTATTATGAGGATTTATTTAAGCGAATGAAACAGCATCCCTGCAAGGCTTGCGGATGAATGATTTTTTCGAACAGGCCCGTTTTGCCGGTCAAAAAAGGTCTTCTACTAAGGGTTAACCGCTGATTTTTGCCGTATCCAAGCTATACATTATTTTTTCATCAGGAGACAGATAATTGATGGACGATCCCAAGCTTACATTTAGCAGACAACGCAAATATTTATTGTTCATTTTGGCAGTGTATGTACTGGGTTATGGTTTAACAGCGTATAAAACCGTTTTTTTAGGCCTTATTCTGGGAACTGTTTTCAGTTTGTTTAATTTTTTACTGCTCGTCAGGAGAATGAATGCTTTTGACAGAGCTGTTGAGAAAGGAAAGTCCATACGATCTCTCGGGAGCGCAGCGCGGTGGTGCAATGCGATTCTTGCTGTGGCTGTTGCCTATAAAAATCCCGAATATTTTCATATGGCAAGTACAGTTATTGGATTAATGACAATATACCCTGTCATTATGATAGATTCCTTTATCCAGCTTAAACGTTCATCAATGGAAGAGAGGTGAAAACCCTTTGAATCATGGTTACAGAACTATAGAATTTCTAGGTCTTACTTTTAATCTGACAAACATTCTGATGATTACTGTGGCGAGTGTGATTGTTTTATTGATTGCTATATTGACGACAAGAACGCTTTCGATCCGTCCCGGAAAAGCCCAGAACTTTATGGAATGGATTGTTGATTTCGTCCGCAATATTATTGGCAGTACAATGGATTTAAAAACAGGGGCTAACTTCTTGGCACTTGGTGTCACATTGCTGATGTACATATTTGTGTCGAATATGCTGGGGCTGCCGTTCTCTATTACAATCGGACATGAGCTCTGGTGGAAGTCTCCGACAGCCGATCCTGCCATTACATTAACGCTAGCCGTGATGGTTGTTGCTTTAACCCACTACTATGGTGTGAAGATGAAAGGGCTCAAGGAATATTCCAAAGACTATTTAAGACCTGTTCCATTCATGCTCCCGATGAAAATCATCGAAGAGTTTGCGAATACGCTGACTCTAGGTTTGCGGCTGTATGGTAACATCTTCGCCGGTGAGATTCTTCTCGGCCTGCTTGCGGGATTAGCAACAAGCCATTATTCGCAAAGCGTGGCTCTCGGTCTTGTCGGTACAATCGGTGCCATTCTGCCGATGCTGGCATGGCAAGCATTCAGTTTATTTATTGGTGCTATCCAGGCATTTATCTTTACAATGCTGACGATGGTGTACATGTCTCATAAAATCAGTCATGATCATTAAAACATTATATCCAAACGGATAACATTTTAAAGGAGGAACTTTTTCATGAATTTAATAGCAGCTGCGATTGCAATTGGTTTAGGCGCACTTGGTGCAGGTATTGGTAACGGTTTGATTGTTTCACGTACGGTAGAGGGGATTGCCCGTCAGCCGGAAGCAGGTAAAGAACTGAGAACTCTTATGTTCATGGGTATCGCATTAGTTGAAGCCCTTCCTATTATCGCTGTCGTTATCGCATTCTTAGCGTTCTTTGGCTAAGCATAAAAGCCTTATATGAACTAAAAATGGCGAAGATCATTCCAAGAGAACCTTCGCCATTGCTTTATGTCTGATAAGCACCCCGCCTTGCCGGCTGAAAAGAGACAAGTGCGGCTGCTGGATCAGCAAAGAAAAACCTGCAGAAGGGAGTTGCCGTAGTAGATGTCTCAATTACCACTTGAACTAGGATTGTCGTTTAACGGCGGAGATATCCTGTTCCAACTGTTAGCTATGTTAATCTTATTAGCGCTTCTGAAGAAATACGCTTTAGGGCCGCTATTAAACATAATGAAACAGCGTGAAGACCACATCGCTGGAGAAATTACGTCTGCTGAAGAAAAAAATAAAGAAGCGCAGCAGCTGATTGAAGAGCAGCGCGTTCTTTTAAAAGAAGCAAGACAGGAATCCCAAACTCTTATCGAAAACGCAAAGAAACTGGGAGAGAAGCAAAAAGAAGAGATTATTCAGGCTGCACGTGCAGAATCTGAACGTCTGAAAGAAGCAGCAAGAACTGAAATCGTGAAGGAAAAAGAACAGGCGGTTTCTGCTCTCCGTGAGCAAGTAGCGTCTCTTTCTGTCATGATTGCGTCGAAAGTGATCGAAAAAGAACTGGATGAACAAGCTCAAGAGAAATTGATCCAGGACTATCTTAAAGAGGTAGGAGAAAGCCGATGAGTGGATCAGCTGTCTCTAAACGATATGCATCAGCTCTTTTTGATATAGCCAATGAGTCGGCTCAGCTGAATCAAGTAGAAGAAGAGCTAACTGTTGTAAAACAAGTATTTCAAAATGAAAAAGCGCTTAATGATGTGTTGAACCATCCGAAGGTGCCGGCTGCGAAGAAAAAAGAGCTGATTCAAAATGCATTTGGCTCTTTGTCACAGCCCGTGCTTAATACGATTTTTCTTTTGATTGACCGCCATCGTGCCGCGATTGTGCCTGAGCTCACAGATGAGTTTATCAAACTCGCAAACGAGGCCCGTCAAACAGAAGACGCAATCGTATATTCAGTGAAACCGCTGACGGATGCGGAAATTTTACCATTATCACAAGTGTTTGCAAAAAAAGCCGGAGTCGCTTCGCTGAGAATCAGAAATGAAGTGCAGACGGATTTAATAGGCGGCATTAAAGTCCGCATTGGAAACCGGATTTATGACGGCAGCGTAAGCGGGAAGCTTCAGCGCATTGAACGTCAATTAGCCGGGGAAAATCGATAGAAGGGGTGAAACCTAAGTGAGCATCAAAGCTGAAGAGATTAGCACGCTGATAAAACAGCAAATACAAAATTATCAATCTGATATTGAAGTTCAAGACGTAGGTACAGTCATCCAAGTCGGTGACGGTATTGCACGTGTGCACGGCCTTGACAACTGTATGGCCGGTGAACTTGTCGAATTTTCAAACGGTGTTTTGGGTATGGCTCAAAACCTTGAAGAATCAAACGTAGGTATCGTCATCTTAGGACCTTTCAGTGAGATCCGTGAGGGAGACGAAGTAAAAAGAACAGGCCGCATCATGGAGGTTCCTGTTGGTGAAGAGTTAATCGGCCGTATTGTAAATCCGTTAGGCCAGCCGGTAGACGGACTTGGCCCGATCCTTACAAGCAAAACTCGCCCGATTGAAAGCCCTGCACCAGGCGTTATGGACCGTAAATCCGTTCATGAACCGCTTCAAACCGGTATCAAAGCAATTGATGCACTGATTCCAATCGGCCGCGGCCAGCGTGAGCTGATCATCGGTGACCGTCAAACAGGTAAAACATCTGTTGCGATCGATGCGATCCTGAACCAAAAAGACCAAGACATGATCTGCGTATATGTTGCGATCGGTCAAAAAGAATCAACAGTCCGCGGCGTAGTAGAAACATTGCGTAAACACGGCGCGCTTGATTATACAATTGTTGTAACGGCGTCTGCGTCACAGCCGGCACCGCTTCTGTACCTGGCACCGTATGCTGGGGTTACAATGGCAGAAGAATTTATGTACAGCGGCAAGCACGTTCTTGTTGTATACGATGATCTTTCTAAACAAGCGGCTGCTTACCGTGAGCTGTCCTTGCTTCTTCGCCGTCCGCCAGGCCGTGAAGCGTTCCCTGGGGATGTATTCTATCTTCATTCCCGTCTGCTTGAGCGTGCAGCAAAGCTTAGCGACGCGAAAGGCGCAGGATCAATTACAGCTCTGCCGTTCGTAGAAACACAAGCCGGAGATATCTCTGCTTATATTCCGACGAACGTCATTTCCATCACTGACGGACAGATCTTCCTGCAATCTGATTTGTTCTTCTCAGGCGTACGTCCAGCGATCAACGCCGGATTGTCTGTATCCCGTGTCGGCGGCTCAGCGCAAATCAAAGCGATGAAAAAAGTATCAGGTACTTTGCGTCTTGACCTTGCGTCATACCGTGAGCTGGAAGCATTCGCTCAATTCGGTTCTGACCTCGACCAAGCGACTCAGGCAAAACTGAACCGCGGTGCGCGTACAGTTGAAGTGCTGAAGCAGGATCTGAACAAGCCGCTTCCGGTTGAAAAGCAAGTAGCCATTCTTTATGCGCTGACAAAAGGATATCTCGATGATATTCCTGTGGCGGATATCAGACGTTTTGAAGAAGAGTACTACATGTACCTTGACCAAAACCATAAAGACCTGCTTGACGGAATTGCGAAAACAGGAAACCTTCCTGCTGATGAAGACTTCAAAGCTGCACTCGAAGGCTTCAAACGCACATTTGCACCAAGCAACTAACTCGAATGCTGATGAGAGAAAAAGGTTCTCTTTTTCTCTCTTTTTACGCAGATGAAGAGAAAAGGTGGTGAAATCTTTGGCCTCATTACGCGATATTAAGTCAAGGATCACGTCAACGAAAAAAACAAGTCAGATTACAAAAGCCATGCAGATGGTATCTGCGGCTAAGCTGAATCGTGCTGAAAACAATGCAAAATCATTTGTGCCATATATGGATAAAATCCAAGAGGTTGTGTCAAACGTCGGAAGAGTTTCCGGCAACGTGAAGCACCCGATGCTTCTCAGCAGAGAAGTGAAAAAAACGGCATACCTTGTCATTACGTCTGACCGCGGTCTTGCCGGCGCTTTTAACAGTTCGGTTTTACGGAGTGCTTATCAGGCCATGCAAGAACGCCATCAGTCTAAGGATGAGTATGCGGTGATTGCCATCGGAAGAGTGGGCCGTGATTTCTTTAAGAAACGTGAGATTCCCATCATTTCCGAGTTAACAGGACTTGGGGATGAAGTAACGTTTACAGAAATTAAAGATCTTGCCCGTCAAACGATCCAAATGTTTATAGACGGTGCGTTTGATGAATTGCACCTTGTTTATAACCATTTTGTCAGCGCCATAACTCAAGAAGTAACGGAGAAAAAACTTCTGCCGTTATCTGATTTGGGCAGCGGCGGCGGAAAAAGAACGGCGTCTTATGAATTTGAACCATCTGAAGAGGAGGTTCTGGAGGTTTTGCTTCCTCAATATGCAGAAAGCTTAATCTTCGGTGCGCTTCTTGACAGTAAAGCAAGCGAGCACGCTGCAAGAATGACGGCGATGAAAAATGCGACAGACAACGCGAAGGAACTTATCGATTCACTTTCGCTTTCTTACAACCGCGCTCGCCAAGCAGCCATCACACAAGAAATTACGGAAATTGTCGGCGGAGCAGCCGCTTTAGAATAGAAAGATTTTGTCAGGAGGGATAGCGATGAAGAAAGGACGCGTTAGCCAGGTATTAGGACCGGTCGTCGACGTGCGTTTTGAAGACGGTCACTTGCCTGAAATTTATAATGCGATTAAAATTTCACAGCCAGCTGCAAGTGAAAACGAAGTAGGTATTGATTTGACGCTTGAGGTCGCTCTTCATTTAGGTGATGATACAGTCCGTACAATCGCAATGGCATCTACGGATGGTGTTCAGCGCGGTATGGAAGCTGTAGATACAGGAGCGCCAATCTCAGTACCGGTTGGTGATGTAACACTTGGACGTGTATTTAACGTTCTCGGAGAAAATATTGATTTGAATGAGCCGGTTCCTGCGGATGCGAAAAAGGATCCGATTCACAGACAGGCGCCTTCATTCGATCAGCTTTCAACAGAAGTTGAAATTCTTGAAACAGGTATTAAAGTTGTTGATTTGCTTGCTCCTTACATTAAGGGCGGTAAAATCGGATTGTTCGGTGGTGCCGGTGTAGGTAAAACCGTATTGATCCAGGAATTAATCAACAACATCGCGCAAGAGCACGGCGGTATCTCTGTATTCGCCGGCGTAGGAGAGCGTACTCGTGAAGGGAACGACCTTTTCTACGAAATGAGTGACTCTGGTGTAATCAACAAAACAGCCATGGTATTCGGACAAATGAACGAGCCGCCGGGCGCACGTATGCGTGTTGCTTTGACAGGCCTTACAATGGCTGAGCACTTCCGTGATGTACAAGGACAGGACGTACTGTTCTTCATCGATAACATTTTCCGTTTCACACAAGCGGGTTCAGAGGTTTCAGCCCTTCTTGGCCGTATGCCTTCAGCGGTTGGTTATCAGCCGACGCTTGCAACTGAGATGGGTCAGCTCCAAGAGCGTATCACGTCTACGAACGTTGGATCAGTTACATCTATCCAGGCGATCTACGTGCCTGCCGATGACTACACTGACCCGGCGCCGGCGACAACGTTCGCTCACTTGGATGCGACAACAAACCTTGAGCGTAAATTAACTGAAATGGGTATTTACCCTGCGGTTGATCCGTTGGCATCTACATCACGCGCCCTTGCTCCTGAAATTGTCGGAGAAGAGCATTATGCGGTTGCACGTGAAGTACAGTCAACGCTTCAGCGTTACAAAGAGCTTCAAGATATCATTGCGATTCTCGGTATGGATGAATTAGGCGAGGAAGACAAACTTGTCGTTCACCGCGCACGCCGTATCCAGTTCTTCCTTTCTCAGAACTTCCACGTGGCTGAACAGTTCACTGGACAAAAAGGTTCTTACGTGCCTGTAAAAGAGACGGTACAAGGCTTCAAAGAAATCTTAGCCGGTAAATACGACCATCTTCCAGAAGATGCGTTCCGTCTTGTAGGCCGTATCGAAGAAGTTGTTGAGAAAGCAAAAGAAATGGGTGTAGAAGTTTAATCTGGTCCTAGGAGGGTAAAAGCATGAAGACCGTTAAAGTCAATATCGTTACTCCCGACGGCCCAGTATACGATGCGGATATCGAAATGGTGAGTGTGAGAGCCGAAAGCGGCGATCTCGGTATTTTGCCAGGCCATATTCCAACCGTGGCTCCTCTTAAAATCGGCGCTGTCCGTCTGAAAAAAGACGGGCAGACTGAAATGGTTGCCGTCAGCGGCGGATTTGTCGAAGTCCGTCCTGATCATGTCACCATCCTTGCCCAGGCTGCCGAGACAGCAGAAGGCATCGATAAAGAGCGCGCTGAAGCTGCACGCCAGCGGGCGCAGGAGCGTTTGAATACTCAATCAGATGATACTGACATTCGTCGGGCTGAGCTTGCGTTACAGCGGGCTTTGAACAGATTGGATGTAGCAGGGAAATAAGAAAAAATCCTTCTCTTTATGAGAAGGATTTTTTTATGAACGCACAAGAGAATCAAACAGCGATAACAGCGGGCGATCCTCTTTTGGACGCAGGTATAAACCATCACAGGCATTCATTGTATGCCACAATTTGCGCTGTCTTCTAAAGCCAAGTGTATAAGCGCCGTCTTTATAGGGATAAGGTTTTACAACCCATTCAGCATCTTCATGGCGGGCAATCACGCAATCTATAAGATAAACACTGATCATTTTCTCGAATTCTTCAATAGGAAGATTCCAATCAGCAAGCAAAAGCTCTTGTATACTTTGAAAATAAAGGTTTTCAAGCTCTTCAAGGCTTTCTCTCGTATAGGTAAGAGAAATGTTAAAAAACTGACACAATTCATTCAGTTCTTCAATCTGTGACTGTCTATAATCATAATAGAATGCAATTGCTTCCCATTCCTGATCAAAAATTGGCAGGTCCTCACCATATTGCTTTTCAGGCTGAAAAAAAAGAATGATTCACATTTGCCAGCTCCTTTCCAATAAAGTATACCATGTAAAAGAATCGCACTTTAAGCGGGGATTAGCCCTAGATTTGGCTGATTATTCCGTTCTGTATAAAATGTATCATCTTTATCTGTGCTTCTTATATAATAAGAAAGGGTATGAACGCAGAGAAAGGAGTGTAATAGATGAGTGTATTGGGACAGCAGGCTGCAATCGGCATTGTCGTTCACCTGATTTTTATAGCAGTGACTTGGTGGGCGTTGCAAGCCGTCAATATAGATCCGTTAATCAAAAAAGGCAAAGTCGTGCAGGCAAGACTCCTGATGATTTTGCTGACAATCGCCATTGGAACGGCCGTTGCCAATTTCTTTTTAGATTATCTCAATTATTCACAGCAGCTTCCCTATCTATTTTAATAGGTTTTGAACATTATTATCATTAAATGGTTGGGAGAAGCGGGTTGAAGCGAATAGCTCGAGTTTTGACGAAGATTTTTACGTATGGCGCCTCTTGCCTCCGGTAAAACTGGGGATAAGGGGGAGAGATGAACATGAAGAAAAAACAAGTAAGCCACGCTATTATCATTTCCGTCATGTTAAGCTTCGTCATTGCTGTTTTCCATACCATTCATGCGAGTGAATTAACGCCGTTAGCACAGATGGCAGAGGGGATGGAACGCCAAGATGTGTCAATAGATAAGTGGACATTGCATGCAAAACAAAACATGTCACTGACCGAAAAAGAATTTTATCAAAAAGTGCAACGTTTAAAATCAGAGTATCGTCAATATGATTGGACGATTGCACAGGAAGATAAAGTCGTAAAGGCAATTGGCACATATACTGACAAAAAAAATCGTACTTCTTTTAGACTGCAGCTTGTCACAACCCTCAAAAAACACAATCCAACTTCGTATTTATTATATGAGCAAATGAGTCTAGAGACACCGGATAGCTGGAATGATACATATGAACAGTTTGAACGGGAGACACTTGGGATATTCCAAGAAAAAGTAGTTATTTTTACTTGTCTAAATGGTCACTTAGATGATAATATGAATATTGTTTTGCAAAAAAAAGCAAATCAGTTATTAAATGAATTTCAAGCAAGATCAGTAGAACATGTAGTTGAGCCAAATTTCGTTTCTATTTCTGCGTTTACAGATGAGTGGGAAGAGTACATTATGACCTCGAAACATAAAATGAATTTGCAAATTGCACTTAGAAGTGCAGGAATGGGCGGAAAACATACCGTTACGGTTGGCACACCAATCGTTACGACTGAATATTAATATAGAGAATTTAGGGACGCGGAGGGGAATACCTTGGAAAAAATCATCGTCCGCGGCGGTCAGAAGTTAAACGGCACAGTCAAAGTTGAAGGCGCTAAAAATGCCGTTTTACCTGTTATCGCTGCATCTTTATTAGCAAGTGAAGAAAAAAGCGTAATTTGTGATGTACCTACGCTCTCCGATGTATATACAATTAACGAAGTGTTGCGTCATTTAGGAGCAGATGTGCATTTTGAAAATAATGAAGTGACTGTAAATGCTTCATACGCTTTGCAAACTGAAGCACCTTTTGAATATGTTCGTAAAATGCGTGCGTCTGTGCTTGTCATGGGGCCGCTTCTTGCGCGTACAGGTCATGCAAGAGTTGCACTTCCGGGCGGATGCGCAATTGGTTCCAGACCGATTGATCAGCATTTAAAAGGTTTTGAAGCAATGGGCGCAGAAATCAAAGTCGGTAATGGCTTCATTGAAGCTGAAGTAAAAGGCCGACTGCAAGGCGCAAAAATTTATTTGGACTTTCCAAGTGTAGGAGCTACAGAGAACCTGATTATGGCAGCCGCTCTAGCTGAAGGAACAACAACGCTGGAAAACGTGGCAAAAGAACCCGAAATCGTTGATTTAGCAAACTATATCAACGGCATGGGCGGAAAAATCCGCGGAGCTGGCACCGGCACCATCAAAATTGAAGGAGTCGAAAAGCTTCACGGTGTAAAACACCATATTATTCCTGACCGTATTGAAGCGGGCACATTTATGGTTGCTGCTGCAATCACTGAAGGAAACGTATTAGTAAAAGGAGCGGTTCCTGAGCACCTCACCTCTTTAATTGCAAAAATGGAAGAGATGGGTGTAACAATTAAGGATGAAGGTGAAGGTCTGCGTGTCATCGGCCCGAAAGAACTTAAACCGATTGACATCAAAACAATGCCTCACCCGGGCTTCCCGACTGATATGCAGTCACAAATGATGGCGCTTCTGCTTCGTGCAAGCGGCACAAGCATGATTACAGAAACCGTTTTTGAAAACCGTTTTATGCATGCGGAAGAATTCCGCCGTATGAATGGTGATATCAAGATTGAAGGACGTTCTGTCATCATTAACGGTCCTGTACAGCTTCAGGGAGCTGAAGTTGCAGCGACTGATTTGCGTGCAGGTGCAGCGCTGATTCTTGCGGGGTTAGTGGCTGAAGGTCACACACGTGTTACTGAATTGAAGCACTTAGACCGCGGTTACGTTGATTTCCATCAGAAGCTTGCCGCTCTGGGCGCAGACATCGAACGTGTAAATGATGAGTCTGCTTCTGAGCAAGAGAATAAAGAAGTCGTTTCTGACTTAAATGCATAAACTTACTTGAAAATCAGTATGTCACTCTGGCATACTGGTTTTTTATTTTTTGTGTATTATCATCATTATGCGCAAAATAGCAAAAAAGAATACGTAAATGACAAATAAAGTTTCTGTCCAAAACGAGAGTCATATTAGCTTGTCCCTGCCCATAGACTAGACTAGAGTCGAATCCCGAGCAGGAGGCAGCTGAATATGAAACAATTCGCAATCACACTATCCGTACTATGTGCATTGATTCTCTTGGTTCCCACACTCTTGGTTATACCATTCCAGCATAATAAGGAAGCGGGGGCCAGCGTAGAATCAGAAAAGACAGCAGTCAGCACGAAACCAGCATCGAAAGGAGCAGAAACATTGAAAGCATCACCTGTTTCTATTCCCGTCTATCGAACCGCAAATCAATCCGTAGAAGACATTCCGCTTGAAGAGTATGTGATTGGAGTCGTCGCCTCCGAAATGCCGGCAACCTTTGAATCTGAAGCACTGAAAGCCCAAGCCCTCGCCGCCAGAACATTTATTGTCAGACTGATGGTGTCGAATTCAGCGGTTGAGGCTCCTAAAGGCTCATTGGTGGATGATACACAGATGTTCCAGGTGTATAAAAACAAAGCGGAGCTGAAAAAACAGTGGGGCACAAGCTATGAGACAAAACTGAAGAAAATCACAGCTGCGGTAGCCAGTACGCAAGGCAAAATCTTAACGTACAACAACCAGCCGATTGAAGCCTCCTTTTTCTCCACAAGCAACGGCTACACAGAGAATGCAGAAGCTTATTGGACAAGTGCTATCCCATATTTAAAAAGCGTCAAAAGCCCTTGGGATAAAAAGTCTCCAAAATATATGGCAACGAAAACCTTTACAGCGGCAGAATTTCAGCAAAAGCTTGGCGTCAAGCTGGATGGATCTAGCGCAGTAGGGAAGATTACCGGCGAGACACCGGGCCACCAGGTCGCAACTGCCGTCATTAACGGCAAGACGCTGAAAGGAAGAGACATACGTGAAAAGCTGGGTCTCAACTCCGCCGATTTTGAATGGAAGCGGAATGGAGACACAATTACAGTCACGACGAGAGGATTTGGCCACGGTGTGGGGATGAGCCAATACGGAGCGAATTTTATGGCCAAAGAAGGCAAAACGGTTGATGACATTGTAAAGTACTATTACCAAGGCACACAAATTTCTGAGGCAGATGCGTTTTTGAATAAATATATGGCGAAAAAGTAGAAAAAGACGCTCATTGGGCGTCTTTTTCTGTTCCTGAATATCTTTTATCTAAGAGCAGCTGAAACGGTTTAGAGGAGCTTCTGACCGTCTTTAAGGATCAGTCCTTTTTTCCTGATTTCAGGCTTTGAGATTGTGGTAAAGTCATCCACATTTGTCGACAGACTTCGACAGACTCATATAACGAAAGCCGAAAGGCGGACAATCTTCTCTTTTCATAGGGGCGTTAGGTGGAAATCACTAATAAAAACATAGGTTTCTATGCAAAAGTAAACAACAGCAATGGGGAAGCCCGCCCTATTTATTTCTCGGTTTTTGTTGATTACGATAGATTATGTTCAGCGTTGAACATCTGCACGCAGAAACAAATTGGTAAAGGGGTACGAACATGAAGAAAAGATTTTCACTGATCATGATGACAGGATTGCTTTTTGGATTAACTTCACCTGCTTTTGCAGCTGAAAAGACAGAAACGGAGGCTAAAGCGCCGGCGAACGTGGCGGTCTTGCTTGATGCCAGCGGAAGTATGGCGAAAAGAATAGACGGTGTATCTAAATTTAATTCAGCCAAAAAAGAAATTTCAAAGTTTGCGAGCTCACTGCCAGAAGGAACTCAGGTGAAAATGAGCGTGTTTGGCTCTGAAGGAAACAATAAAAATTCCGGAAAAGTTCAGTCATGTGAAGCCATTCGCAACGTATACGGCTTCCAAAGCTTTAACGAGCAAAGCTTCCTCAATTCTCTCAATACAATTGGGCCGACTGGCTGGACGCCAATTGCCAAAGCGCTGAACGAGGCGAAATCTTCTTTTGACCAGCTTGATGCAAAAGGGGAAAAAGTGGTGTATCTGTTGACAGACGGTGAGGAAACGTGCGGAGGAAACCCGATTAAAACAGCAAAGGAACTGCAAAAAGACAATATCACTGTTAATGTGATCGGCTTTGATTATAAAGAGGGATACAAAGGCCAGCTGAACGCAATTGCGAAAGTAGGCGGCGGTGAATACTTCCCGGCTTATACCCAAAAAGATGTTGAGAAAATTTTCACTCAGCAATCACTAATGTTATCTAAATAAGAAAAAAGAGGCTGGTGATGGTCAGCCTCTTTTTGTATGTAACAAAAACTTCAAAACTAATTAGCTGTCTGCCTGTAGCATAGTAGCAGATTTCCGTTTTTCTGTCATAATCAAGGCGAAAAAAGAATGAATGATCACACAATCTGTTTATGCTTTCTGGGTGGAAATGGCTAAAAATGAACGGCATTTCAAGCGATTTTGGACAGATCGTGAAAGCAGCACAAAAGGCAGCATGTCCTATATCTTTTTGCATTTTCGTATTCTAGCATAAAGAAGAATCCAACATATAGTTGGAAAATATGAAAAAGAAAGGAAGTAATCATATGAAAAAGTTGCTGGCTGCCGGTATCATTGGATTGTTGACTGTTTCCATTGCCTCCCCGTCTTTTGCCGCTGAGAAACAGGCTGATACAAATGTAGCTGTTTTGTTTGACGGAAGCGGAAGCATGGTTCAAAAAACAGGAGGAGAGCGCAAAATAGACATTGCCAAAAAATCAGTAAAATCTTTTGCCGAACTTCTTCCGAAGGATACAAATCTTATGCTTCGCGTTTTCGGGCATGCAGGGAACAATAAACTGTCCGGTAAAGCCCTTTCGTGCAGTACAACGGAAACCATTTACGGCCTTCATCCATATGAAGGGTCTCTGTTTGACAATTCATTGAGTGAGCTCAAGCCGACTGGATGGACACCGATTGCCAAAGCACTTGCAGACACAAGAAAAGAATTTGAAGCATTTGACGCAGACGGGAAAAACGTGGTGTATTTAATCACTGACGGTGAAGAAACGTGCGGCGGAGACCCTGCGGCAGAAATCGAAAAGCTCCGTGCATCAAATGTGGATACGATTGTAAACATCATTGGCTTCAACTTTGATGTCAAGGGTAATGAAGAGATGAAACAAGCAGCTGTCGCTGGCGGCGGAGAATATATTTCAGCGAACAGTGCGGATGAGTTCGAACAGGCTTGGGAAAAAGAAGCACAAAAATTTACTGAGTAAGGAACCTAAAGATCAGGCGCTCCCCCAGGCGCCTTTTTTTATTGGTTTAAAAACAGTTTGGGCGGGAATGATACCCTAAAAAGGGGTTGAACATATGAAATTATTCGGAATGATTTTTCTTATAGCCACCGTTGCATTCATATTGCTTGGTGTTCTTCTAAAACTGGCAGCCTTCTTTTTTGTCAGCATTCTCACCTTGATCGCAGCTATTGTGCTGTTTACGGTTCTGAAAAAGAATCAGCATAATCAAACATAGAGTCCTTTATACAGAGGTGTCTCAGCGTGTCGACAAACCCCGCGTTCGTTGTCAATGCACATTGGTGCTCACGTGTTATAAAAGGAACGGCGGCTAAATGCTTAGGCGCCCTGCCTAAACACCGCCGTCATCACATCCTGTGAAAGCCCTTTATATAGAGGGCTCTTTTTGTGTCTCAGAATTCGACAAAATCCGAGGAGTGTGAAAAAATATAAAGGCAGGAACATTGCGGAGGGGAAGAGACATTGAACGATAAAGTAACTGCGGTCAGGGATGTATGGCGCTATGAACAAGGGAAAATAAGCAAAGTAGAAGACCGGATGGTGACGGAATTCCCTTTGACAGTGATACTGAATGGCAGTGAATTTGTGACGCTCGTTTGTACGCCTGAGCATATCGAAGAGCTTGTCATCGGATTTCTCGCATCAGAGGGTGTTATACGATTTCAAAAAGAAATTAAAAGGTTTACAATAGATGAAAGTCTCGGTTTTGTATATGTCGACCTCGTTCACCCTGAGACATTGGATCAAAAGGATTATACGAAACGGGTGATCGGCTCATGTTGCGGAAAGGGCCGTCATTTTTATTTTCAGCAGGATGTCAAAACAGCCAAGACGGCTGTCAGCCAAATCAAGATATCGCCTGAGGCATGTTTGGCGCTTATGAAAGACATGCAGCAAGGGAGCGGGACGTTTCAGGATACGGGAGGCGTCCATAATGCGGCGCTTTGCGACACAGAGAAGCTTCTGTTGATGCGCACCGATATCGGTCGGCACAACGCACTTGATAAACTATACGGACACTGCCTTCTAAACGGGATGTCCGTACGTGACAAACTGATTGTGTTCAGCGGCAGAATCTCATCAGAGGTCCTGTTAAAAGCGGCCAAAATCGGCGTGTCGATTGTCATTTCCAAATCGGCCCCGACGGAGCTTGCGGTTCAAATGGCTGAAGAATTGAATATCACAGCGATTGGATTTGTCAGAAACGGATCATTTAATGTATATACACACCCTGAGAGAATCAGGGGATAGGAAGGGGCTGTAGCTATGATTACAGAGTCGCGTCAGATGTTGGATAAAAGAAACAGACCGCTGAGAGACCTTCGCATTTCTGTTACAGACCGCTGCAACTTCCGATGCACGTACTGTATGCCCGCCGAATTATTCGGTCCGGATTATCCTTTTTTAAAGAAAGAGGAGCTGCTTTCATTTGAGGAGCTGGAACGGCTTGCGACATTGTTTGTCACAAGATTTGGCGTTGAAAAAATCCGCCTGACCGGCGGAGAGCCCCTCATGAGAAAGGATATGCCGGAGTTAATCAAAAAACTGGCCCGCATACCGGGTATTCGTGACATCGCGATGACGACAAACGGATCACTGCTGCCTGTTTATGCAAAGAGGCTCAAGGAGGCTGGGCTGAAAAGGGTTACGATCAGCCTTGATTCTTTAGAAGACGAGCGTTTTAAGAAGATAAACGGGCGCGGTGTTTCTGTCAGCAAGGTGCTGGAAGGCATTGAAGCGGCGAAGCAAGCGGGGCTCGGTGTTAAAATCAATATGGTCGTTCAAAAGGGCGTCAATGAAAAAGATATACTGCCTATGGCCCGTTATTTTAAAGAAAAAGGGCATATCCTGAGATTCATAGAATTTATGGACGTAGGCAACACCAACCAATGGGAAAAGAAAGACGTCATGACAAAGGCGGAAATCATAGATTTGATCAATGAACACATGCCGGTTGAGCCGATAGCGCCTAATTATATAGGCGAAGTGGCTTCCAGATTCCGCTACTTGGACGGCTCCGGAGAAATCGGCGTCATATCATCTGTATCTGATGCGTTCTGCGGATCTTGCAACAGAGCCCGTCTTTCTGCGAGAGGAGAGCTGTTTACCTGCTTATTCGCTTCAAGCGGATTTGACCTCAGAGCTCCGGTTCGCCAGGAATTAAGTGATGACGAACTATCAGAAATGATCGGGACAGTATGGAAAAATCGGATCGATCAGTATTCAGTCGATCGTACGCTATCAAAAGCATCTGGCAAAAAGAAAGTGGAAATGTCTTATATTGGCGGTTAATTTGAAGTCAAAAGCTTATCGGCACTGTCCGATAAGCTTTTTTTATTAGAATCCGAGTGCAAAAAATACGTATAAAAACCGAAATATATAAGGATAGGCATAAAGAAGGAATCATTGTAAGAAAATTTAATTCCAAAGCCATACATTATGATAAAATATAACCAATTAGAAAATAGAAAGGGTTGGAGGGGCATGGCCGCGTACGAGATCCCGTCATCTCAAGTAGGAGTGAAAATCAATAAGTGGTATAAGCACATTTTAGCATTTCAAGTGGCTGATGCCGTAAAGCTGAAAGAAGAAATTGATCTAGATATCGAACAGATGGAAGAGGATCAGCTGCTTCTCCTGTATTATCAGCTGATCAGCTACCGGCACCAAATTATGCTGGATTATGTAAAGCCTGACCTGCACGAGGAATCTCAGCTTCAATATCGTGAATTGATCAAAACGCTGGAAAGCAATCAGGACAGCATCTCCGGATTATCTGAGTATTATTTTCACTTGTTTAGAGGAATGTACGAATTTGAACAGAACAATTACATCTCGGCTATATCCTTTTATCGGAAAGCTGAGAAGATGCTTGCGTTTGTAGAAGATGAAATTGAAAGAGCGGAATTTCATTTTAAAGTGGCGGAAGTCTTTTATATTATGAAGCAGACGCACTTTTCCATGAACCACGCCGTACAGGCGCTGGAGACGTATAAGGCTAATGATTTTTACAGAGTCAGAAGAATTCAATGTCATTTTGTCATATCAGGAAACTACATTGACTACAGAAATTATGAAAAAGCGCTTGAACATTTAGATGACGCGTATCGCCTTGCTTTATTGGAAGGACAGCCCCGTTTGATCGGATCAGCCCTTTATAATATTGGGAATTGCTATGATGACAAGGGGGAGCTGGATCAGGCCGCCGAATCCTTTGAAAAAGCGCTTCCTGTCTTCGAGGATTATCAGCTGGAACAGCTTCCAAAAGCGCTCTTCAGCCTGACTCGCGTTCTTTTCAAAAAACAAGATAGCGAAGCCGCGATGCGGTACTATGAAAAAGGGATTGCCATTGCCCAAAAACGAAACGACTTCTTCAGTCTGGCAAAATATAAATTTCTGCAGGCTTTATATGTGGAATCTGTCAATTTGGATATGATTCAAGAAGTATTTAATTATATGGAAGAAAAGGGCCTGTACGTATATATTGAAGAATTTGCTTTAGATGCTGCCTCCTATTTCAGTCATCGCGAACAATATAAAGAAGCGGTGTATTTTTATGAAAAAGCGGTCAGCATGAGAGAGATGATTCAAAGGAACGATTGCTTATATGAAGTATGAGACAAAACCATCTGCTGGCAGATGGTTTTTTTTATGCAAAAAAAGGGGAGCATCGGAACGTTTATTTCCGGGGAGAACAGGAAAAATCGCTACAGCACTGTTTTTTGAACAAAAGCCGTTTTGGGATGCAGATCTGCACGTGAGGGGGAATTCAATGTTTGGTTTTAATGATATGGTGAAGTTTCTGTGGTCTTTCCTCATTGTTCTGCCGCTTGTACAGATTATACATGTTTCAGGGCACAGCTTTATGGCTTTTATTTTTGGCGGAAAAGGATCGTTGGATATAGGCATGGGAAAAACGCTGCTTAAAATTGGACCTATACGGTTCAGAACGATTTATTTTATCGATTCTTTTTGCCGGTACGGGGAGTTGAAAATTGACAATCGATTCTCACATGCACTCGTGTATGCAGGGGGCTGCTTGTTTAACCTCATCACGATTTTTGCAATCAATCTGCTGATTATACACAGTGTATTAAAGCCGAATGTGTTTTTCTATCAGTTTGTCTATTTTTCTACGTATTATGTGTTTTTTGCCCTGCTGCCGGTCCGATATTCGGAGAAAAAGTCATCAGACGGGCTGGCGATATACAAGGTGCTCCGTTACGGAGAGCGCTACGAAATCGATAAATAACATTAGAATGTTTATTGCCTCTCAGATCGGGAAGGTAACAAGTACACACATAATTGAGAGGGGAGAATTAACATGGGTAACGATAGTGTAAAAGACAAAATGAAGGGCGGCTTCAATAAAGCCAAAGGAGAAGTGAAGGATAAAGTCGGAGATATGGCTGACAGAACGGACATGCAGGCTGAAGGCAAAAAAGATAAGGCGAAAGGCGAAATCCAAAAGGATATCGGGAAAGCCAAGGATAAATTTTCAGATAAAGATTAATCGTACGGAAGAGGCAGGAAACGAAATGTTTCTTGTCTTTTTTTGTTCGCTTTTTCTGATGTGAATAAATATAACAAAAAAAGAAACTGATTTGGTCAAGGTAACTAAATTTTTTAAATATTCTTTGAATTAATAGGCCTCTTCTATATAATAATGACATAAGTTGTAAAGTTTTATAACATCATTTGGAGAAATCAAACAAAGGGGTTTTGATGACGGAATGTACTGCACCGAAGAAAGTGTCGGAAGCCAGCGGGAGTGCGAAAAAACAGTTAATATCGACACAAGCGGGATTCAGTGAAGGTCGGGATTCTTCACTCGTTAAGCCGAACGGTGGCGATCAGCGAAGTGACCGTCTATGCTGCGGAGTAAATGGCAATAGTCGGGTTCTCGGTATCGTGGAGGACGGCGCCTCAGACTGGCCTCCATGCCATGCTTCCGGTTGCGGAGCAAAACAACGGGCTGCCATCAGGAATGTAACGTCTGGTTATGATCAATCGATGGTTTAGCACAGCCTCAGCATGGAGGTTCACCCGGGGCAGATTGCCGCTGTATTAGGCCGAAATGGAGTCGGCCAATCCACTTCATAGGCCTGCTTCCGGCTAAACAGGGGGGCTATTTGTTTTAATCAAACGTTTGTTCAAAACGAAAAGGCGGTCAACAGCAGCAGCTTGCAATCGCCAGAGCGCTGATGGTAAATCCGAAAAATATTTTACTTGATTAACCATTGGAAGGAATTCAGATTTCAATTGTCGAACTAGTCAGACAAGTTATTATAGAAATTTCCAGAAAAAAAGACATTTGTTATCTTAGTCGAGCACAGTCTGGAAAACGCGTTAATCTGTGCTGACTATCTTTCTGTAATCGACAGGGGAACGGTTGTTGACCATGGCAAGGCTGATGAAGAATCGGCATGCCGCTTTGAAAGGCACCCTACCGTATGACCCCCATTCTCGAAGAAAGGGAGGTGATGTCCCGCCTGCATGCTCCACAAATTCGTAGTAACCGCATCCGCTTTGTATGACAAAAGAAGGAGGATTACAGATGAAACTGACACCGGTTGAACAAGAAAAATTGCTCATTTTTGCAGCGGGGGAATTAGCCAAACAGCGAAAGGCGCGGGGCGTTCTGCTGAACTATCCTGAGGCTGCTGCTTATATCACCTGCTTTATTATGGAAGGCGCACGTGATGGGAAGGGAGTAGCAGAGCTGATGGAAGCCGGCCGCCATGTATTAACGGAAAAAGATGTGATGGAGGGTGTGCCTGAGATGCTGGACAGCATTCAGGTGGAGGCCACATTTCCGGATGGAGTAAAGCTTGTTACGGTACATCAGCCAATTTCTGCGGAGGTGAAGTCATGAAGCCGGGAGCATTTCAAATTGCTGTGGGAACCATTACGATTAATGAAGGCCGTGAGATACGGGAGGTAACGGTAAAAAACACCGGATCACGCTCCATTCAAGTCGGTTCGCATTTTCATTTTGCGGAGGCCAACGGGGCTTTATTATTTGACCGTGAGCTGGCGATTGGCATGCGTCTTGATGTTCCATCAGGCACGTCGGTCCGTTTTGAGCCGGGAGAGCAGAAAACGGTCTCACTAGTGGAAATTAGAGGGCGCAAGACAATTAGAGGGCTGAACGGAATGGCCGACACGTTTATCGATGAACGCGGCAAAGAAAAAACGTTGGCCAACTTAAAACAAGCAGGCTGGATGGAGGGTGTAATCCGATGAAAATGTCACGGGAGGAATATGCGGAACTGTTTGGCCCGACAACGGGCGATAAAATCAGATTGGGCGACACGGATTTATGGATCGAAGTCGAAAAGGATTTCACAGTATATGGTGAAGAAATGATCTTTGGCGGCGGAAAAACAATCCGCGACGGCATGGGCCAAAACGGCAGAATCACAGGGAAGGACGGCGCTTTGGATTTGGTTATCACCAACGTCGTGCTATTGGATTACACAGGCATTGTCAAAGCGGATATCGGTGTGAAAGACGGCCGGATTGTCGGTGTCGGAAAAAGCGGAAATCCTGATATCATGGATGGAGTCGATCCGCACATGGTCATCGGAGCGGGGACAGAGGTGATTTCCGGTGAAGGCAAAATTTTAACAGCTGGGGGAGTGGACACGCACATTCATTTTATTTGTCCTCAGCAGATGGAAGTTGCGCTTTCTTCAGGTGTGACGACCCTTTTGGGAGGCGGAACAGGACCCGCTACAGGAAGCAAAGCGACAACATGTACGTCCGGGGCGTGGTATATGGCGAGGATGCTGGAAGCGGCCGAGGAGTTTCCGATCAATGTCGGCTTCTTAGGAAAAGGGAATGCATCCGATAAAGCGCCGCTGATCGAGCAGGTGGAAGCGGGCGCCATCGGCCTTAAGCTTCATGAAGACTGGGGCACGACGCCAAGCGCCATTAAAACGTGTATGGAAGTTGTGGACGAGGCTGATATTCAAGTTGCCATCCATACCGATACGATTAACGAAGCGGGCTTTTTGGAAAACACGCTCGACGCGATCGGGGACCGGGTCATTCATACTTATCACATAGAAGGGGCAGGCGGCGGCCATGCCCCGGATATTATGAAGCTCGCCTCTTACGCGAACATTCTGCCGTCATCTACAACGCCAACCATTCCTTATACCGTTAATACGATGGATGAGCATCTTGACATGATGATGGTCTGCCACCATTTAGATGCGAAAGTGCCTGAAGATGTGGCGTTCAGCCATTCCAGAATCAGGGCGGCGACGATTGCCGCGGAGGATATTCTCCATGATATCGGTGCGATCAGCATGACATCATCGGATTCCCAAGCGATGGGGCGGGTCGGTGAAGTGATCATCCGAACATGGCAGGTAGCCGATAAAATGAAAAAACAGCGCGGCGCTCTTGCCGGCGAAAACGGGAATGACAATGTGCGCGCAAAACGGTACATTGCCAAATACACGATTAATCCGGCAATTACGCACGGGCTCAGCCATGAGGTCGGCTCGGTGGAAAAAGGGAAGCTTGCTGATCTCGTTCTGTGGGACCCGGTATTTTTCGGCGTAAAACCGGAACTGGTCTTAAAGGGCGGCATGATTGCACGTGCGCAAATGGGAGATCCGAACGCGTCCATCCCGACTCCTGAACCGGTTTTCATGCGCCAAATGTATGCGTCTTACGGAAAAGCCAACCGCTCAACATCGATTACATTTATGTCTCAGGCAAGCATAGAGCGTGGTGTAGCGGAAAGCTTAGGGCTGGAAAAAAGGATTTCTCCAGTCAAAAATATCAGAAAGCTGAGCAAGCTGGATATGAAGCTGAACTCGGCTTTGCCGAAGATTGAGATTGATCCAAAAACCTATCAGGTCTTTGCTGACGGGGAGGAGTTGTCTTGCCAGCCTGTCGATTATGTCCCCCTTGGACAAAGATATTTCTTATTCTGATAAGACGCGGCCGGAGTGCATCCGGCCGTTCTATTGACTAAAAACGGTGCACAAAACAAGTGTATTTAGTGTATATTAGATGTTGACAAACGAATCAAATGTAACTATTATAGTTACAACGGTGGTGAAAAAACATGATTAACAGCCGTCTTGCTGTTGCCATTCATATTTTATCCCTCATCTCGATGGATGAAAAAACATCTTCAGAAATCATTGCTGACAGTGTCAACACAAATCCGGTAGTTGTGAGAAGAATGATCAGCCTGCTGAAAAAAGCTGATATTCTCACATCACGCGCCGGGGTGCCGGGTGCAAGCCTCAAAAAAGATCCTGCTGATATTTCTCTTTTAGAAGTGTATCGGGCTGTCCAAAAGCAAGAAGAACTCTTTGCGGTTCATGAAAACCCGAATCCGAAATGTCCGGTAGGGAAAAAAATTCAGAACGCTCTGGATGAAACGTTTGAAAGTGTGCAAAGAGCGATGGAAAATGAACTGGCAAGCAAGTCATTAAAAGATGTTATGAATCATCTCTTTTAATCAAAAGGGATGACTTCTCACCGCTAACATGTAACTAAAATTGTTACAAATAAGGAGGAAATGAAAAATGAAAATTGGTATTATAGGCGCAAGCGGGAAAGCGGGAAACGAGATTTTGAAAGAAGCGAAAACAAGAGGCCATGAAGTGACAGCCATCGTCAGAAACGCTTCAAAAGTGCAGGAGCTGGACGTAGCGATTTTGGAAAAAGATGTGTTTGAACTGACTGCGGAAGACATCAAGTCTTTCGACGCGGTCGTAAACGCTTTTGGAGCAGCACCCGGCCAAGAACATCTTCATGTTGAAGCAGGAAGAGCACTCATCAGCATCTTAAAGGACGCGAAGCACACAAGATTGCTTGTTGTTGGCGGAGCGGGAAGCCTGTTTGTTGATGAAGCCAAAACAACCCGTTTAATGGATACGCCGGAATTTCCGAAAGAATATTTGCCAACTGCATCAAATCAAGGCGAGAATCTGAAAGATTTGCAGCAGACAGACTCCATTTCCTGGACGTTCCTCAGTCCTGCGGCATTTTTTGATCCAGCAGGAAAACGGACTGGCTCTTACCAAAAAGGAAAAGACAATGTCATCGTAAATGCAAAAGGCGACAGCTATATCAGCTATGCAGATTATGCCATTGCCGTGTTGGATGAGCTTGAACATCCTGAACACAAAAATGAACGCTTCACAGTGGTAAGCGAAGCGGAATAATAAAAAACCCGGAGCCAGCTCCGGGTTTTTCTCATTAATAAGTGCTGTACGTATCGCTGAAAAGGCCGTCAGCAATCCCAAGCATTAAAAAGATGAAGAAGGCGATAATCGCAAGAATGGATACAGCAATGCTTACGATCAAATAAATCCCTTGCATCTTTACGAATTTCGCGTAATTCTCCAGCATTAAGTCTTCAGACTGTCCGCTATTGTGTTCAGCCATTTGGCCTGCTTCCCTAGCTGACCTCATCAAAAAGATACCGGAAATAATTTGCAGTACGCCTGGCACGGCACCGATTAGAAAAATGAACGCGCCTGAAAGCGCGGTAATTGCGCCCATAATAATAAATAAAATGCCTGTAGCTTTTCCCCATTTCGAAATGCTGATGAGGGTTTTGTTCATTGTTTCAGGATTCATGTATACTGGCTCCCCTTTACAAAAAAATACTCACTTTTCTTTTATACACTATTTGTGAGAAGTTTTGTATATAGAAAATAACATTTTGGGGATTGACCCTAACGTTGCGTGATTGTTTACGATAAAAAAGAGGAGGTGTTATGTATGAAATATCAAGTTAAACAAGTGGCGGAGATATCAGGCGTCAGCATTCGGACGCTTCATCACTATGACAATATTGAGCTTCTGAATCCTTCAGCGCTTACTGATGCTGGGTATCGTTTGTACAGTGACGCAGACCTGGAAAGACTGCAGCAGATTTTATTTTTCAAGGAAATCGGGTTTCGTCTGGATGAGATTAAAGAGATGCTGGATCATCCGAATTTTGACCGGAAAGCGGCACTTCAGTCGCAAAAGGAGATATTGATGAAGAAAAAACAAAGAATGGATGAGATGATTCAAACAATTGACAGGACGCTTTTGTCCGTTGATGGAGGGGAAACGATGAATAAGAGGGATTTATTTGCCGGATTAAGCATGAAAGACATTGAAGAGCACCAGCAGACATACGCTGATGAAGTCAGAAAGCTGTATGGAAAGGAAATCGCAGAAGAAACAGACAAAAGGACATCTGCATACTCGGCAGATGATTGGCGCACGATCATGGCTGAATTTGATTCGATTTACAGACGAATTGCGGCGCGAATGAAGCATGGGCCCGATGATGCAGAGGTTCAGGCCGCAGTGGGGGCATTTCGCGATCATATTTGCCAATATCATTACGATTGCACACTCGACATTTTCAGAGGACTCGGGGAAGTGTATATCACTGACGAGCGATTTACCGATTCAATCAATCAATATGGAGAAGGTCTTGCCGCTTTTTTGCGGGAGGCAATCATCATTTACTGTGACCATCAGGAAAACCCCCGGCCGTAAAGGCCGGGGGTTTTTGGCGCATCTTATAAGATCGGCGACAACAGCCGCGAGACGGATTCTTTTATTCGAATCCACAACGGGCGCTGCAGATACTCCTCATAGGTGAATTTTCTGGATACTAGCAAATCTTCTTTAAACGTTGAAACCAGTTTTTTAGCAATGGTGATATCGTAAATAAATGCATTAACCTCAAAATTCAGCCTGAAGCTTCGGACATCAATGTTCGCTGTGCCGACTGAAGCGATTTCGTCATCCACCACGATGGTTTTCGCGTGAATAAAGCCGTTATCGTAAATATAGACAGTGGCTCCGGCTTTCAGCAGATCGCCGATATACGAAAGTGTCGCCCAGTATACAAAGGCGTGATCGGGCTTGTTCGGAATCATAATGTTAACGTCAATGCCCGAAAGGCAAGCGATCCTTAAAGCATCCAGCAGGCTTGCATCTGGGATAAAATAAGGTGTTTGTATCAAAATGGAACGCTTGGCGTTCGAAATCATTTTGATGTAGCCATTTTTAATTTGTTCCCATTCCGAATCAGGGCCGCTTGTGACAATCTGCATCCCGACGTTGCCTTTTGGGCCGTAATCAGGAAAGTGATTTGGAATATATGTCAGCGTATGGTGATGAGAAGCTTGGTTCCAGTCAAGGATGAACCGTGTTTGGATGGCGTGCACGGCCGTTCCTTGCAGCCGGATATGCGTATCCCGCCAATAACCGAATTTCGGATTAAGCCCTAGATACTCATCTCCGACGTTAAAACCTCCGACATAACCGGTCATACCGTCTATGATCACAAGCTTTCGATGGTTCCGGTAATTCAGCCGCAGGTTAATCGGCCTGAGCTTTGACGGGAAAAAGACCTCCACATGCCCGCCAGCCTCGCGAAGCTCTTTAAAAAACTTTTTTCTCAGCGTTCTGGACCCGAGTTCATCATAAAGCACTCTGACCTGAACACCTTCTTTCGCCTTTTGGATGAGAGCGTCGCGCAATTTTTTGCCTAATTCATCGCCTTTATAAATATAATACTGTAAATGGATATGATCCTTAGCCTTTGAAATGTCACTCAGCAGCCGCTGAAATTTATCCCGTCCATCTGTAATGACGTCAACTGAATTATCCTCTGTAAACACAGCATGGTTATTCATAATCAGCATATAAATTAAATCTTTGTTATCAAAGGTTGCCCGGTTGTTAAACTGAAATTGCTTGGTTTCTAAATCTTCAAGCTGATGCTTCAGCAGCCTTTCAATTCCAATCTTTTTCCGGTCTTCCCATTGAAACAAATGCTTGCGTCTGAGATTATGGCCGAATAATAAGTATAAAATAAAGCCTAAAACGGGAATAAAGAAAAGAACAAGCAGCCACGCCCAAGATGCACTGGCATCGCGCCGTTCTTTGAAGATGACAATGATGGCCAAAAGAATATTTAAAATGAAAAAAAGTGATAAAAGGATGGAAGAAATACTCACTTTGTAACCCCGCTCATTCATATTTATCAAGAAGATTGCCATTAGTATTCCATGAATAACAGTGATCTGATTCCCATTACAAATTATAACACTCACATTTTAAAAGAATAAAGAGCGGCGATCCAGATTCTTCGTGAAAAATACGGGCAGATTTCTTTAAAACCAGCTTGCACCTGCGTTAAAATAAACACATATGATAACGTTCGTGAAGCTTGAAACATCAAATAAAGGGGGAGGATTATATGAACTTTTACAGAGTCGAACAAATGCCGGGGTTCATCAAAACAGAAATGCAAAAAATTCAAAAGGCCGTACAGCCTTTCATGAAAAAAACCGTCATTTACCGTTTTCTTGCTATTCCGCTTGCTGCATTCTCTCTCTTTAATTTAGCTGCTTTTCTATTTCATGCTTCAGCTGACAGGGAGTCCCTGATCAGCGCAGGCATATTCGCCCTTTTGGCGGCGCTCGGGCTCGCATTTTTTAAAGAGGCAGGCTATCAGCATAAACAAATCCAAAAAACGGTTCACATCTATATGCTGAACAGGATCAAAAAGAGCGAAATCCTTTCAGAAGAGCGGAAAAGCTCCTACGCACGACAAATAAAGGAAGAGCCTTTTGCGATGCGGAGTTTTGTTGAATTTTTGACTGAGGAAGACAGACGCAAAAAAATGTATTAAAGAAGATCTGCACCCGGATTGTTGAGATTTTTCAGACGATCCGGGTGTGTTTTTTTGTATGACTTGGGATACGGACACGAGTTGTTATTTATTTCAAGGTAACAGCGTTGCTTTGTTGATTTCCTCTACTAATGATGCCTGATCGATCCATTTAGTCGACACATCTTGATTGATCTTTGAAATGTGCCGGTTTTCTGTTAAATAATCTCTTATCCGGCTGAAATAGAGCGGTTCGTTTTTGACATCCAGGTTTTGATATATTTGTTCAAACAATTCTAAGTCTTTAGGTTCATCTAGGGTTAATCGCCAAGATGGATAATGGAGTTCTTTCGGCAAGCTGACTTGATTGATGGTGAATAGGGAAGGATTGTTTACAAAATAAAAAGAAAGATATTCTGTATGGGTTAACGGTTTTGGCTGCTGTACAAGCCGCTGAAGAGCTTCAACAGTAATAATATTCCCGGAAATTCCTGCTGAACTTGAAAGTTCCTGAGTATAATCTGCTCCTTTTTGCAAGTGCTGTTCAATTAAATATTGAAGCACTTCAGGTGAAACCGCTGGGCAATCGCCGGTCACCCGGATAATGATATCGGCTTTTGTTAACGCCGCGGCTTCAAGCATTCTTTCTGCCACATTTTCGGGGGAACCCCTTACGATTCTGACCTTTCCATTTAGAGTGAAAGCTTCAAGCGGATCGTCATCAGGAAGATTTGACGTTGCCAACACAACTTCGTCAACAGAAGGGACAGCCAGACAATTGATTAAACAGCGCTCGACAGATGGAATTCCATAAATCGGGAGCAACGCTTTTTTTGGCAAACGGGTCGATTTTAGCCGGCATATTACCGCAATCGTAATTCTTGGTTTTTTAATATCGTTGGGTGTAACAGGCTGGTTTAACGATAAATCAGCAGTTGCGACTTGAGGGAAAGCGTCTTCGGCTTGTAAAGGCATCAGTGCATTTTCATTTCCGCATCTTTTGTAACTTGTTTTTTCCAGCGTTATAATTTCTCCTTTTTTTATATCCCGGTTAGCAGTCACACGTAAAGAGGAATCGTGCAAATACTTTCTTTCAGATTCATTTACTTCAGTTGACCCCGCTGCAATTTGGGCCTGCTTAAGCTTTTCTGTCATTAGTTTGAATTCGTTTGGCTCTAGTGAAGAATAATAATCAAACCCTTTAGCTGCCCGGTTTAGGGTTATATGTTTTTCAATAACAGAGGCCCCTGAGAAAAACGCATAGACAGGAAGGTCGGCTGCAAGCGGATGCTCTGCGTCAATGTGATCCGCAAATCCAATTTGAACCTTGTATCTTTCCTTTAGATGTTGAACCCGTTTTAGGTTAATATCCTCTAATGTTGTGGGATATCCTTGGAATCCGTGCATGAGTATGAGCTGATTGTCCATATGTTGTTTTACAAGCGGCATCAACTGATCAATCTCTTCTTCATACCATCCCCCAACTCCGATGAGCACAGGCTTCTCAGTCATACCTATCGTTTTCATGATCTCCGTGGATTGAAGGATGGTTGTTGGAAGCTTAATGCCGTCAATGTCACGCTGAAGGTGCGAAAAAAGCTCTGCTCCCCATAAATCGAAAATATCCACCCATATTTCTAATCCAAGGCTTTTTCCATATGCGACACAATTTTTCCATACGTCTTCATTCAAAAACAGCTCGATATACGACTCATAAGCAAAAAAACAAGGTGTTGCAATACAGTCATATTTGAACCACTGAAATTTCACACCATCTGCTCCGCTTTCAGCTGCAGCCTTGATGAGTGCTCTGAGGTTCTCCTCTTTTCCTTGATGGGCGTTTGCGATTTCAGCTATCACTTTTACTTTTTCCGAAGGGCTGTTATTTTCCAAATGTCCCACTCCTTTATGTTTATTGAGACAAACCTGCTGATGCCGCTTTCGAGTTGAAAGACCGAGTCATTTTAATAGATTGTATGCTTGCTTCAAGACTTGGTGTTTATGCCAGCCTGCTTTGACTGATAATTTTACGGAAAATAGACAAATAAAAAAGGCATGGTTCCGTTTGATCCGGAACTCATGCCCTGTCCTGTTTCATCATTATTCAAACACCGGATCATCCTCATAATAATAAGAATCCGGATCATCATACGAAGGCGTGTTCTCAAAAGCAGCAATGCCGATTACCACCAGCACGAAAATGGCTACAATAATCCCGATCAGGACAGTAACGATACTGGATGCTGCATAAAACAGCTGCATTTTTATAAATGTCCCGTAATTTTCAAGCATGCTTTCGCCAGCGCTGCCGGCTAGATTTCCTTCGGCTTCCGCGGCTGCTTTTGCTGAGCGCATCAAAAATACGCCTGATATAATGAGCAGTACGCCCGGGATGGCGCCAATCACTGTCATCAAAACAGACAGAGTGACAAGCGATCCCATAATGATTAACAAGATGCCAGAAATTTTGCCCCACTTGGCAATGTCGGATAGCGACTTGACAGCAGAGGCACTCAGCTGGCGGGTCTCCTCAACAGGTGCAGTCTCCTCTTCAACGAGGCTATTTTCTTCATTATGATTTTCAATTTCGTTTTCATCTTTATCCAGACTAATCATGAAAGCTCTCTCCCTAAAATTTTTAAATCGTATCTTTTCCCGTCCATTTCGGCGATGCCGGGGAATAGTCCCCATTCTGCAAACCCGTGCTTTTCAAACAGCTTCAGGCTTGGTTTATTATGCCCGAAAATGAAGGCCATAAGTGAGCGGATGCCAAGATTCGGGGCAATGCGGAGCGCTTCTTGAAGCAAATATGATCCAACACCTTTGCCGCGGCATGCTTCGTCAATGTATATGCTGACCTCCGCTGTTTTATTATAGGCTGGCCTTCCATAAAATGTTTCAAAGCTGATCCAGGCAGCGACGTTTCCATTTTCGTCCTCGGCCACATAGAGCGGACGTGCCTCTGTATGTCCTAAAAACCATTCCATCCGGTCTTCAGGAGTTACCGGTTCGGTATCGGCTGTTACCATTCGAGAAGCAATCGTTGAATTATAAATCGCAACAACAGCCTCCAGATCTTTATTTTCAGCAAGGCGCAATGTCATGTTCATACGTTTTTGGCACTCCTCTCAAAAAAAAATGACATATTTTCGTAACAGTCTGCGCAAACTACATCTAAAAAAGTTTTTTGGATAGGTGTATATATTTTCAGAAAAGTGTTCAGAATGTTGCTGAGGTGATGAAACAATGAGAGAGGAAGAAAAGAAAACTTCTCAAGTCAAAAAACTTCAGCAGTTTTTTCGTAAACGCTGGGTGTTCCCTGCAATTTACTTAGTCAGTGCGGCCGTCATTTTAACAGCTGTCCTTTGGTATCAATCAGTATCAAATGATGAGGTAAAGGATCAGTTGGCTGATAACGGCGGAAACGCCGCATATGACAACAACGACGATGCAGTTGAAGTAGGAAAGTCAATGGAAAATGTCGCAATGCCGGTTGTTGATTCTGAAAACGTTTCTGTTGTGAAAAAGTTCTATGAAACCGATGCCGCAAAAGAAGAGAAAGAAGCAGCACTCGTTACCTATAATAACACGTACAGCCTAAGCAAAGGAATTGACTTAGCTGAGAAAGACGGAAAAGATTTCGATGTCTCTGCTTCTCTGAGCGGTACGGTTGTTAAAGCTGAAAAAGATCCAGTGCTGGGATATGTTGTGGAAGTAGAACATGCCGACGGTTTATCGACTGTGTATCAATCTCTTTCCGAAGTAAGCGTTGAGCAAGGTGACAAAGTAAAACAAAATCAAGTGATCGGAAAATCTGGCAAGAACCTTTACAGTGAAGACAGCGGAAACCACGTGCACTTTGAAATCCGTAAAGATGGGGTCGCAATGAATCCGTTAAACTTTATGGACAAACCAGTTTCTTCTATTGAAAAAGCAGCAGCTGCTGAAGAAAAAGCTGCCACCCAAGAAACAGAAGAATCCATTCAGCAATCTTCCGAGAAAAAGGACGGATCAACTGAAAAAGGAACAGAAGAAAAATCCGGTGAGAAAAAGGATGATTCAACTGACAAATCTGGTTCCAAAGAAAGCAGCACAACAGAAGACACTGAACAGTCTTAATGAAGAAAACGTCTATCCTTGTGATGGGCGTTTTTTTCTGTTACTTTTTGCTTTGTTTTACCGTCTATGTAGTTACATGTAGGCACGTACGCTATAAAGGAGGTTATGTCATGAACCGCCTATTGCTAGCAGGCTGGATCTTTTTTATCCTGCTTTCTGTCTGTACGGAAAGCTTCAGCGGCATGGTCGTATCGCAAACGGTGGCTTTTCATTTTCAGCCGCACCCTGATCTGTCTCAATTTTTAGTTATGGATTTTACTGAGCTTACTGTACCTGAAGCGTTTATTCAAAAAATCGGACATGCGTTTTCCTTCTTTGTGCTGACATATTTGCTGTGGAAACAGCGGGGCAGCATAAGATCAGCTGCAGCCGGCTCATTCGCGTTTGCTTTTTTCACAGAAGTTCTTCAGCTCTTCTTCAGCAGGAATGGTTGTATCCGGGATGTGCTCATCGATGCTGTTGGAATTGGGTTGTTTTATGGTTTATATGTGTTGGCGAAGCGAAGAAAACAAGAGATGTATGAGAAATATTAAAGCCGGCTGTCTTGGTTAAAGACGCCGGCTTTTGTCTTTCTTAGAAATTTTGATCGGTTGGTTTTTTCGTCAGTTTATTGATAATGGCTTCATAGATCCTCACGACCAAATCGACGAACGGGCGAAGCAGATCTGAAAATCTAAAGAAAAGGAACCCGATAATGATGGCGACAACGAGGCTGCCCAATACATCTACCGGATAGTGATGTCCCACCCAAATTCTCGAAAAGCCTGTCAAAAGCCCAAAAATGACAAGCGGCCAGCCGATTTTGCGGTTTCTGAAAAGCATCGCAATAGAAATCGCTAATGCACCTGTCGTGTGGTCACTTGGAAATGAAGCATCCGCAGCATGCGGAATCAGTGTATGCACTGTATGCGCAACGAACGGGCGCGGTTCGAAATAAACAAGCGTAATCAAATAGTTGATCACAAGGCCTGCAATTCCTGTGATGCCTGCGTATAGCACATGTTTTCTGCTTTGTGTGTTCCCGAACAGCCAGATTGCCAATAGGATAAGGGCATAGGCGACAATGGCATATTCCGTGATGAAGACCATAATGGAATCGAGAACTGAATTGTGATGAGATAGTCCATGGATTGCTTTAAAAATTTCGTAGTTCAAATAATCACCTTTTACATTTTTATATTTAGTAGACTAATCTTACTCATGAAAAGTTTCAAATAAAAATAGAGATTGTCTGAAATAACGGCGCTTGAAGAGAATTCGAAGAGGAATCGCGGTTTCTGGGGGGATTCTGTGCACAAAAAAAGAGATCCGGAGTGTCCGAATCTCGTACCGATATTAAAGTGCTTCAGGTCCTTCTTCGCCTGTGCGGATGTTGATCGTATTGCTGATTTCATAGACAAATATTTTACCGTCACCCGGTGATCCCGTTTTCAGCACCCTTTTAGCGGTCTCAGTCACTTGATCAACAGGAACCTTGCTGACCACAATTTCTATTTTTAAACGCTCGTATACATTGCTTTCTATTTTTACCCCTCGATAGAGCTCCGTATGTGCTTTTTGAAGGCCGCAGCCGTGTACATTGGAGAAAGTCAGAGAGGTCACTCCGATTTTTCCGAGTTCCTGCTTCAGCTTTTCAAAATTTGCCGGACGCGTTACAATTTCTACCTTGAACATTTGACCGCTCATAGCGTCACTCCTCACATAGAATCTTGATATGCTTTTTCCCCGTGCATCGTTAAGTCAAGCCCAAGTGACTCTTCTTCTTCAGTTGCGCGAAGGGGAAGGAAGAGGCTTACAATTTTAATAATAACGAAAGTGACAATAAATACAAAAACATAAGTGGCGGCGATGGCGACGATTTGTTTCCAGATTAAGCTTGCATCACCGTAAAATAACCCATCTGCGCCCGCTGAGTTAACAGAGGTTGTTGCGAATAATCCTGTTGCGATTCCGCCCCATGTGCCTCCGATCCCGTGCAGGCCAAAGGCGTCAAGCGCGTCGTCGTATCCGAATTTCTTTTTAAGCGAGAATACTCCCCAGAAACAAACTGCCCCGCCGATGATGCCAATAATAATGGAAGCGAACGGTGTGACAAATCCGGCAGCCGGCGTAATGGCGACAAGCCCGGCGATTGCTCCAGATACCGCTCCAAGCATTGTCGGTTTTTTGTTAATGATCCATTCTACTAAGATCCAGCCGGCGATCCCGGCTGCAGCCGCGGTGTTTGTGTTGATGAAGGCGTACATGGCTACACCATCTAAGGTCAAAGCGCTGCCGACGTTAAAACCGAACCAGCCGAACCAAATCAAAGCTCCTCCTAAGAAGGTGTAAATGAGGTTATGCGGAGAAGACGCTGTGCCGTCTTTCCGTTTGCCAAGCACAATAGCAAGAACAAGTCCTGCCACACCGGAGGAAATATGAACAACATTGCCGCCAGCGAAATCGAGCGCTCCAAGCTGGCCGATCCAGCCGCCGCCCCATACCCAGTGCGCTACGGGTGTGTAAACCAAAGAGGCCCATAAAACCGAGAATAAAAGAAAAGCGCCGAATCGCATCCGCTCTGCGAAAGCCCCGGAAATAATCGCTGTAGTCAGAACGGCAAACGTCATTTGGAACATCATAAATAACGAGTGGGGGATGGTATCGCTGTAATCTCCCGGATCAAATCCGACCCCTTTGAGGCCGGCCCACTCCAGTCCGCCGATGATTGAATTGCCTGGTGCGAAGGCAAGTGTATATCCGAACAGCACCCAAACGATGGAAACGATGGCAATGGAAGAGAAACTGTGCATGGCAGTGCTCAGCACATTTTTGCTCTTTACCATTCCTCCATAAAATAACGCTAATCCCGGGGTCATCAGCCACACGAGTAAAGCGCAAAAGAACATAAAAACTGTATCGCCCATTTGCATGTCTCATTCCTCCGTATCTTTCAGAATAAAAAGCAATTATTATATTTCTTCATTATAGAGAAAAAAGAATGATAAAACATTTTCATGTAAGATTTCCTAACATGGTTTTTAAGGAGTGTTATCGAGGGATGGAAAGAAAGGAGAACTGCATTTTTTACGATATAAGACTTTATATCTATAAAAGAAGCTATTCATATGAGCGGAAAAGGGAATTGACATTAATTAGAATACTCTATACTGTATTAAGTGTACTATATCAAATGATACACTGAGGGGGATGTATGATGAATAAAGGCGGCAGGCTGAGGAAAGCGGTACGCAAGTCGATTCCCGCGACGTTCCGATTGTTTTTAGCCTTTAATTTTTTCGTGTACGGTCTGGCGAAAGTGGTGATTGGCCAGTTTGGCGAGGTGACGCCTGAAATCGAGGCGGCTGCCGGGAAGGGGTTTACGATCGCGTGGACATTTTTCGGTTATTCTCATGTCTATGAACTGTTTATAGGTTTTGGTGAAATCCTGGCAGCTGTTTTATTACTGATTCCGCGAACAGCTGCATTAGGGGCGGTTATTTTTATGCCCATTATTGTGAACATCGTCTTGATTAACTATTGTTTTGATATTGGCGTGCAGGATCTTAGCACGATATTAATGGTTATGTGTCTCATCCTGCTTTGGATGGACCGCCGCAAATTCATAGGCATTTTCAGGCAGGAACCGATAGACAGCAGGCAGGTGATGAAGCGATGACGCCCCTTATGATTACAGTGCTGGCCGGTTTGTTCGTATGCACAACCTGTTACTACTACATAAAAGAAAAATCATGAGAAAACGCTCCTTCTGAGAATTTCACAAGCATCATAAAAGAACCTAGGCAGTGTGAAGAGTAAAATATGCAATGTGAGAAACACTAACAGTATCAGGAGGAGACGTATGATGAATACACTCAACATTGATTTTCAAAAAACAGCATTGATTATCATTGATTTACAAAAGGGAATTGTACCGATTGATCAAAGCGGCCAGGTTGTCCCGAACGCGAAAAAGCTCGTAGATGAATTTCGGAAACATAACGGGTTCATCAGCTTTGTAAATGTAGCCTTTCATGATGGAGCGGACGCCCTGAAGCCGCAAACGGATGAGCCTGCGCAGAGAGGTTCAGGGGAAATGCCGGCGGACTGGGCCGAATTTGTTCCGGAAATCGGTGTGCAGGATGGCGATTATACTGTGACAAAACGGCAATGGGGTGCTTTTTTTGGCACAGATTTAGACTTGCAGCTGAGACGCCGCGGCATTGATACGATTGTATTGTGCGGCATCGCAACGAATATCGGGGTGGAAAGCACAGCACGGGAGGCATTTCAGCTTGGTTATCAGCAGATTTTTATTACAGATGCCATGTCCACATTTAGTGATGAAGAGCATGAAGCCACACTGCGCTTTATTTTCCCGAGAATCGGTAAATCGCGGACAACGGAAGAGTTTCTGGAACAAGTGAAATGATGTTATCGAAAAAAAGCCGGGCTGTTTTTTTAACAGCGGTGGCTTCGGGAACAATGCTGAATCCGCTGAACTCGTCTATGATCTCTCTTGCGCTCCATAGCATCCAGCATGAGTTTCACCTCTCGTTTACAACGGTTTCCTGGCTGATTTCCTCGTTTTACTTGGCGAGTGCCGTAGCGCAGCCCGTAACGGGAAAGCTCGGTGATTTGATTGGGCGGAAACGCTTGTTTTTATTCGGGCTTATTCTTGTTGCGGTTTCTGCCATCGGAGCGCCGTTTGCGCCGACGTTTATGACATTATTGGTCATGCGGCTGTTTCAATCGGTGGGAAGCAGTGCGATTTATCCGTCAGGTGTTGGCTTGATTCGGAATCATATTCATGAGCGCCAAGCTTCAGCCTTGGCTGTACTCTCTATTTTTGCGTCCGCCATGACGGCGCTGGGGCCGACAGTCGGCGGGTTTTTGATTGTATGGGGAGGCTGGCCGGCGATCTTTATCGTTAATTTGCCGTTTATTATCCTCAGCTTCTTATTGGGCCTGTATATGTTCCCGAAAGATCAGAAAAAAGGGGCAGGAATCAAAACCATTATTCGGCAGCTCGACATTCTTGGAATTGTTTTATTTGCCGGAGGAATCATTTTCCTTCTATCCTTTTTGCTGTCGTTCAGCACGTCGCCGCATGCGGTTGAAGGTGTGCTTGGCTTGCTTCTGCTCTGTGCGTTTGTCTGGCGCGAGCTGAAAACGGATAAGCCATTTATTGATGTCCGTCTGTTTAAAACACAACGTAACCTGTCAGCCGTGTATGTTCAGTTTATTTTATTGAATGTTTTCTTCTATTGTTTATTTTTTGGTCTGCCAAGTTACTTTCAGGATGAAATGCATCTTTCTGTTCAAACGAGCGGCCTGTTTATGCTGTTTATGTCTGGAATGAGCATCGTTGTGTCACCTTTAACTGGCAAATGGATCGACCGATCTGGTGTCGTCAAGCCGATCTTTGCGGGAGCACTTTTGATGACGGCTGGAGCCGTGCTCTTAACCATCTTTTTTATCAATGTCCAGACCATCGGTAAAGGCCTCATTCTGTCGCTCTTGGGTATAGGCTACGGACTGGGCAATGTCGCGCTTCAGGCAGCGATGCTGAAAACGAGTCCTTCCAACATGGTAGGAACGACTTCAGGCCTGTTTCAAACCTGCCGTTACCTAGGATCGATTTTGTCTTCGGTGATCCTTGGCGTTCTTTTTGGTAAAGAAATCACGGCAGCCCATTTTGATATGATGGGAATCATTATGATCATAGCGGGCGGAGCAAGCCTGTTAATGGCTGTTAGATTTGCTGCATTAATGAAAGCTGCAACTTGAGAAAGAGACAGACTCTGAGGTCTGTCTCTTTTTCTTGTTTAAGCTGTTCAAATACAAATGGGAAAATTGTATATCATAGCCAGTGTTATTGTCTGACTCTTCAGTTATATTAAGTGACATCTAATGTCAAAAAACATAACGTGTGACGACATATAGACAATATGGAAAGGGGAGCCGGCTATGAAATTAAAAGAGAGTCAGCAGCAATTCAACAGGCTGAGCAATGAAGATCTGGTGCCTTTGGGACAGGAAAAACGGACATGGAAAGCAATGAACTTTGCCTCCATTTGGATGGGATGTATACATAACATACCGACCTACGCGACGGTGGGAGGATTAATTGCGATCGGCCTTTCGCCTTGGCAGGTGCTGGCAATCATTATTACGGCATCGCTTATCCTATTTGGCGCTCTTGCCTTAAACGGCCATGCGGGGACAAAATACGGGCTGCCGTTTCCAGTGATCATTCGGGCTTCTTACGGGATATACGGTGCGAATATCCCCGCGCTTCTAAGGGCGTTTACAGCTATCATGTGGCTTGGCATCCAGACCTTTGCGGGTAGCACGGCATTGAACATTTTGCTTTTGAATATGTGGCCGGGCTGGGGAGAAATTGGCGGCGAGTGGAACATTCTCGGCATTCACTTATCTGGTTTGCTTTCCTTTGTATTCTTTTGGGCCATTCATTTACTCGTATTGCATCACGGCATGGAGTCGATTAAACGTTTTGAGGTGTGGGCAGGGCCTTTAGTGTATCTGGTATTTGGCGGCATGGTATGGTGGGCCGTTGATATTGCCGGAGGATTGGGCCCGATATACTCTCAACCAGGAAAGTTTCATACGTTTTCAGAAACATTCTGGCCGTTTGCTGCCGGAGTTACTGGCATCATCGGCATCTGGGCGACATTGATCTTAAATATACCTGATTTTACACGGTTTGCTGAAACACAAAAAGAGCAAATCAAAGGGCAATTTTACGGTTTGCCGGGAACATTTGCGCTGTTCGCCTTCGCAAGTATTACGGTGACCTCCGGCTCGCAGGTCGCGTTCGGAGAGCCGATTTGGGATGTTGTCGATATTTTGGCGCGGTTTGATAATCCTTATGTCATCGTCTTGTCCGTGATCACGCTCTGCATCGCCACGATCTCTGTAAATGTCGCGGCGAACATCGTATCGCCCGCTTATGATATAGCGAATGCCCTTCCGAAATATATCAATTTCAAACGTGGCAGCTTTATCACAGCGTTGCTCGCTTTATTTACGGTTCCATGGAAGCTGATGGAGAGCGCGACAAGCGTGTATGCGTTTCTTGGCTTAATAGGCGGCATGCTTGGACCGGTGGCAGGCGTGATGATGGCCGACTATTTTATCATTCGCAAACGTGAGCTCTCGGTAGATGACCTGTATTCCGAAACAGGACGGTATGTGTATTGGAAGGGCTACAATTACCGTGCGTTTGCAGCCACAATGTTAGGAGCGCTGATTTCGCTGATTGGCATGTATGTTCCTGTATTGAAGAGCTTATACGATATTTCTTGGTTTGTAGGTGTGCTGATTTCCTTTCTTTTCTATATTGTTCTGATGCGTGTTCACCCGCCTGCATCGTCGGCGATTGAAACGGTTGAACACGCGCAGGTCCGCCAGGCTGAATAAGGTATCTGCCGGTATATTTTCATATTTTTGAAATGGTTTTCCATAAATAGAGCATTTATAATGGTTTTAGAAATCTATTCTAAAACGAAATGGGAATCGAAAATGAGAAAATGGTATTTTATCCTTTTGGCAGGTATTGTAACGTTGGGCATCCTCGCTTGTGTTTTTGATAAGACAAAGGCAAATGAGGAAGGATGCGAAGACTGCTTATATGTTTCTCCAAATGGCAGTGATCAAAATGAAGGAACAAAAGAAAAACCGTTTCGTACATTGGCACACGCATCTGAGAAGGCTGCTGCCGGCACAACTGTCATGATTCGGGAGGGCACGTATCATGAAATCCTTGATGTAAATCACAGCGGTACGGACGGAAAGCCTATCACATTCCGAAACTATGAAAATGAAAACGTCGTGATTAGCGGTGAATCCCTTACGGACGCTGAATATGAAACACCTCTTATTCGTATTCACGATAAACATGACATTGCCATCAGCGGTTTAACAATTCAAGATCTTTCTGTTTCATCTGAGGAAGCAACTGCTATAGGGATTTATGTATCAGGGTCCAGCAGTCATATCGCCATTAAGAATAATCACATCCGGGGTATTAAGACAACAGCGGATGAAGGAAATGCTCACGGAATCGCAGTTTATGGGACTGGCAGCATGAAAGACATCCAAATCGAGGACAATATAGTTGAGAATCTGACGCTTGGAGCGAGTGAAGCAGTTGTGCTGAACGGTAATATCGACGGGTTCACTGTTGCAGGCAATCTGGTCCGCAACAATAACAACATCGGGATCGATCTTATTGGTTATGAGGGAACCGCGGATAAAAACGATTATGTGCGAAACGGAGTCGTAGAAAACAATACAGTTTATCAAAACTCGACTTACGGCAATCCTGCTTATGGAGATGAATACTCAGCGGGCGGGATTTATGTCGATGGAGGACACGATATCGAAATTAAGAACAACACAGTTTACGATAACGATATTGGGATTGAAGCAACGTCTGAACACAAAGGAAAGTATGCAAATGCCATTCAGATCACAGACAACAAAGTGTACAACAATGCGTACACCGGTATTTCAATCGGAGGATATGACAAAAAGCGGGGCGGCACCAGCAATTCTCTGATTGCCCGCAATATTATGTACCGGAATGACACAAAGGGACTGTACGGCGGACAGCTGCTGCTGCAGTACGATACGAAAAACAACACAATTGAAAAGAATATATTGACGGCCGGTGATTCCAGATTATTTATCGGAAACGATTTTACAGAAAATGAAGGAAATACGATCAATCATAACGTGTACCACAAGGAAGCGGATCAAGACGGCATATGGATGTGGAAAAAGAAAGAATATGATTCATTTTCTTCGTATCGAAAAGCAACAAAAAACGATCAGCAATCCATTTATGCCGATCCGATGTTTCGTGATGAAGCGTCCTATGATTTTTCGTTAGATCCTGATTCACCTGCGCGGAAAGTCATTGAATAATATGCCATAAGCGGCGTTCTCTCGTTCAACCGAGAGGGACGCCGTTTTTTATATGCAAAAAAGACTGCCGGGATTTCCCGGCAGCCTGAAATTTATTCTGCAATAGACACTTTTCCTTCAGCCTCTGCAGGTTTTTTCTGGCTCCACGTGTAGAGAAGCAGGGCAATTAAAACGAACAGCCCCGCTGTTAAATAAATGGCAGAGAAGCCGGCAGATGCTACAAACAATCCGAATACATACGATCCTACAGCAATTCCGCTGTCAAAGAAGGTAAAGAATGTTGCCGTTGCAAAACCGGAGCGGTGAGCCGGAGATTTCTGAATCGCCAATGTTTGCATGCAAGGAACGATTGATCCGTAGCCAAGACCGATAACCGCCCCTGAAAGCAGAAGCATTAAGCCGCTATGTGTGAAGGACAGCATGCAGAGTCCAACAGAGAAAATCAGGATTGATGGGTAAATGACAATGCCCGGTCCGACTTTGTCGAACAATTTCCCTGTGAACGGGCGTGCAATCATCATTGTCACCGCAAAGCAAACAAAGAAATATCCGCTGATATCCGAAAGGTCAACTGATTTGGCGAATACAGACAGATATGATGTGACAGTTGAATAACAGAAAGAAATAAACAAACCGACCGTCGCAATTTTGAGTGCGCCCTTTTCAAACATATCCGAGAACGCAAAACGGAATACAGTCGTGCCGCTGTCCTTACTTTGCGGCACTTTTATCAAGAACGAAACAAGTAAGCCCGCAACCATAAACAGCGCAAAGGCTGTAAAGAATACAGGAAAGCTTACCACTCTCATCAAATTCAGACCAAGGAAAGGCCCGATCGCCATAGCGAGGTTCATAGACATGGCAAAGTATCCAAGCCCTTCACCGCGCCGTTTGGCTGGAATAATATCAGCGGCAATTGCACCTGTAACAGTCGTTAAAATGCTGAACCAAATCCCTTGGAAGAACCGCAATCCGAGCAGCAGGGAAAAGTTATGAATCGGCATATACAGAAAAGATGATAGGGCGAAGAGCGCCATTGATACAATCGCCATTCTTTTCTTCCCGAAACGCTCAACGATGGCACCGGAGAAAGGCCGTGTAATGATCGCAGACAGAAGGAACAGGCTGATTAAAAGCCCGCCTTGTGATTCTGTGCCGCCAAGCTCTTGCAGTGTATAGATCGGCAATACAGTTAAAAATGTATAAAAGAACACAAACACAAATAAATTGACAAGCAGAACCATAATAAAATCCTTGGTCCATATCGCATCCGCTTTTTTCAAATGTATGTCACTTCCTTATTTTCATTGTTGTAAAAACATGCGGAATAAATGAGAAAAAGCTTCTTTATCTTCATCTCGGAAATCTGCAAGCAGCTCTTCCTCGAATTTCAGCATTTTCACATTGATTTCTTCGTATTTTTTCTCGGCTTCTTTTGTGAGGACAACAAGTTTTTCCCGTTTGTCTTCACCTTGCCGTCTCTGAACCCAGCCGTTCTCCTCCAGGCGTTTGATCGTCCGAGTCACAGTCGGCGCTTCCACATTTAAATAGGACCAAATCTCTTTTTGAGTCATTGGTCCGATCGTACGCAAACAATATAAAACTGACCATTGAGATGAATAAAGGCCGAATGGCTCTAGCTGTTCATTGGCTTTCTTGGCAATCAGGCGGGCGCTTTGGTTGATTTGATGAATGAGGTGTCTGTTGACGTAGGACATGTCGGTCTCCTTCTAAAAAACTTACCTAAGTAACTAATTGCTTATTTCATTTTACAGGAGCGATCAATAGTTGTAAAGATGAAAATTTAGTGACGCGAAATAGTTTGCTGAATCTGAAAAAGTTCGTTTCACCCCTTGTCCTTATTGAGTTTTTAGCATATTCCCAAAAGAATGCTAATACACTGTTACAAACCTAACAAAGAGAGTGTTTGAGGTGAGGGATCGTGGGCATATTTCACAAACTTACTTTTAAAACCATACAACGAAGAAGCGGCATAATGAACGACTCTTTACAGAATACGGATCTCATTTCACACTTCTCACATCCATTTTAGGGAGGTCGAGTGGTGTGCACGATTACATCAAAGAGCGAACAATCAAGATAGGGAAGTACATCGTGGAGACAAAGAAAACCGTTCGTGTCATTGCGAAGGAATTTGGTGTTTCCAAAAGTACAGTACACAAGGATTTAACAGAGCGTCTGCCTGAAATTAACCCCGACTTGGCAAACGAAGTGAAAGAAATACTCGATTATCATAAATCCATCAGGCATTTAAGAGGAGGAGAAGCGACAAAGCTCAAATATAAAAAAGATGAAATTCTCGAAGGAGAGCCTGTTCAGCAATCGTAATCACCTGGCATTGCCTTCTTGAAATCGTTCATAAAACATCCGCAAAAATTTGTAAAGAACTTATTGTGCTTCCAACTTTTTTTCTATATTTTATGATAATATATATAATTAGGGCACAATGTGGATATTTACTGTGAAACAGATTTTCAAGGAGGATATAAATAGATGTTTGCAAGGGATATTGGTATTGACCTCGGTACTGCAAATGTACTGATCCATGTTAAAGGTAAAGGAATTGTTCTGAATGAACCTTCCGTTGTTGCACTTGATAAAAACAGCGGCAAAGTGCTGGCGGTTGGCGAAGAGGCAAGACGAATGGTTGGACGTACACCTGGGAATATTGTTGCGATTCGCCCGCTGAAAGACGGAGTTATTGCTGACTTTGAAGTAACAGAAGCAATGCTGAAACATTTTATTAACAAGCTGAATGTAAAAGGCCTGTTCTCAAAGCCGCGCATGCTCATTTGCTGCCCGACGAATATTACATCCGTTGAGCAAAAAGCAATTAAAGAAGCTGCAGAAAAAAGCGGCGGGAAACATGTGTACCTTGAAGAAGAACCTAAAGTTGCCGCTATCGGCGCGGGTATGGAAATATTCCAGCCAAGCGGTAACATGGTTGTAGACATCGGAGGCGGGACGACGGATATCGCGGTTATTTCAATGGGCGATATTGTCACCTCCTCTTCTATTAAAATGGCTGGGGACAAGTTTGATATGGAAATCTTAAATTATATCAAACGCGAGTACAAGCTGCTGATCGGCGAACGTACTGCGGAGGATATTAAGATTAAAGTCGCAACTGTTTTCCCAGACGCACGTCACGAGGAAATTTCCATTCGCGGACGGGATATGGTTTCCGGTCTTCCAAGAACAATTACAGTCAACAGTAAAGAAGTTGAAGAAGCCCTTCGTGAGTCTGTCGCTGTTATTGTTCAGGCTGCGAAACAAGTGCTCGAAAGAACACCGCCTGAACTTTCTGCTGATATTATTGACCGCGGCGTTATTATTACCGGCGGAGGCGCACTCTTAAACGGCCTTGACCAGCTGCTTGCCGAAGAGCTTAAGGTACCGGTCCTCGTTGCTGAAAATCCTATGGATTGCGTAGCCATCGGCACAGGTGTCATGCTTGATAATATGGACAAGCTTCCTAAACGCAAACTAAGCTGATTTCACAAACCTCATTCTGAAAAAGAATGAGGTTTTTTTATGAAAAAGCCTTCACGAAAAGATGTTAAATGACGATAATAGGATAAAATACTGAGTTTTTATTATAGAACGAACGTTCCTATATGACAACTGGAAAAAATGCCATTTTTAGAGGTGGGAAATTTGTTAAAAGGATTATATACAGCAACATCCGCAATGATTGCCCAGCAGCGAAGAACGGAAATGCTTTCAAATAATATTGCTAACGCAAATACATCAGGATATAAAGCTGATCAAGGCTCTATGCGCGCGTTCCCTGAGATGCTGCTCAGCAGAATAGAATCAAAATCTCCGGCCGGGACATCAAGGACGGAAATAGGTTCCGTGAATACCGGAGTATATATGCAGGAGCTCAAGCCTCTCTTTACACAGGGAAGCCTGAAGTCCACAGACCAGCCTACAGACATTGCATTGATCGAAAATCAAGTTCCGATGAATGCGGAAACCAATGAAAAAGCTGCTCTTTTTTATCCGGTTCAAACAGCGGATGGAATCCGTTATTCAAAAAGTAGCACATTTTCACTAAATGAGAACAATCAGCTGACGATCAACGGACGCCCTATTTTATCGACGGATCGCCAGCCAATCACTGTTGATAATGAGAATTTCACTGTGTCTGAAAACGGTACTGTGACAACGAACGGACGCACAGCCGGCCAGATTGATGTCAGAATGGCGGAAGATGTCCGCAATCTCAAACGGGACGGAAATGATTTGTACAGCACGGCGGACGGTAATGATCTGCCAAGCGCAGCCGGAAATAATCAGGTATCCTATTCATTAAAACAAGGCGTCTCAGAGCTTTCAAACGTGGATGTGACAAGCGCCTATACAGAAATGACTGAAGCGTACAGATCGTTTGAGGCGAATCAGAAGGTTATTCAGGCTTACGATAAAAGTATGGATAAAGCAGCAAATGAAATTGGGAAAATTTAAGATAACGGAAGAAAAAACGGGGGACATCAACTATGCTCAGGTCAATGCTAACGGCATCAACAACCTTAAACCAGCTGCAGCAGCAGATTGACACAATCAGCAGCAACCTTTCAAACAGCAACACAACCGGCTATAAGGCAAAAGATACGAATTTTTCTGAGCTTGTCAGACAGCAATTCGATCAGGTTGATGAAAAAAACGAGGAAGTGGCAAAAGCCCGAAAAACGCCGCCCGGCTTGCGCCTTGGCGTCGGGGCGATGATGAATTCACGCCTTGTCTCTGATCAAGGGAGCATTCAGAAGACGGATCGCGATCTGGACATCGCATTTACGTCTCCATACCAATATCTTCAGGTAAATGTAAATGGAAACCGCCAGTATACGAGGGACGGGGCGCTGTATGTAACGCCGTCCGCTGCGAATGCCAACCAGCTGCAACTCGTCACTGGAAATGGGTATCCCGTACTTGATGAGAACGGCAATACAGTGAACATCAACAGCTCAATGAAGAATATCACCATCAATAAGAACGGCACCTTAACCGCATCTGACGGAAACGCGGTTCAGCGGTTTAATCTTGGCGTTGTCCAAGTGAATAACCCTCAAGAGCTGAAATCCGAAGGGAATAACCTTTTCTCTATTGATAATGCGGCAGCTTTTGAAGAGCTGAACGGCGCTAATAGACAAAACATCGGCATGCAGCAGGGCTCACTTGAGATGTCCAATGTCGATATTTCAGAACAAATGACAGATTTGATCACGTCCCAGCGTTCATATCAGCTGAACAGCAGAACGATCACAATGGGAGATCAAATGCTCGGTTTAATCAATTCAGTCAGATAATAAGAAAATGGGCGTTTTTCAATCAGCCGCGCATGATAAAAAAAGCGGCTTTTTCGAAATCGTCCTTTTTTTTGTAGTATTCCGTAATATCTTCTAACAGCACTTCTAAATCCACCCACGCCTCGATTTTTTCTAATTCAAGCACATATTCGAGCAGCTGCTCATAGGGGTCTTCGGCTGATGTGTAGAGGGCTTCAAGCGTTTTTAATTTTAAATAAATGGTTTGAATGTCTACCTTTTCAGATAATTCTTTTCCTTTTTGAAGGACGGCTTTAGCTTCTGTGATGTTTCCTGTTTTAAAAAGCGCTCTGACAGACTCGTACACACAATGAAGATATGAGACTGGTGAATTCATTTCAAATTCTTGATTCTTTAATACTTTTCTAAAGTAAAGAAGCGCTTCCTGGTCTTTTTTCTCGGTCGCTTTTAAAAAGCCAAGGTTATAATAAGCGTGGCATAGCAGGTTTTCGTCATGTAGTTGCTGGGTTTTCTTAATGATTTCTTTGAAAAGCTGTTCAGCTTTTTCATAGCGTTCTTGATCAATATAATTCACGGCGAGCAAAAGCTTACAGGTGATTACCTTTTTGATATAGCCGAATTGGTGCAAATAGATGTGTAATGCTTTTTTGACGTATTGGATGGAAAGCGGCGGTGATTTCATCAAGTAATAGGCACCGGCGGTTTGATAATATAAATCAGCGGCTTCAAACGTATTTTGAATGGCGGCCAGGTACTGTTCAGCTTTTTTAAAATGATGTACTGCATGTTTCGGAGCTGTTTTTACCATCTCATATAACCCAGAGAAAAAATACAGATAATATTTCAATTCATCATCCATTTTGTCTTCCAGGCCATATAGGTCATCGAACAATGAATCGAGTCCGTTCTGGTTTTCAAAAAGCAGCTGATGGCGGGCCTGAAACAATTGATAACGCATCCAAAGTTTTGTGTTCTTTTTGATCTTCGGAAGGTGCTGATCAATTTTCTCTTTCAGTGTGCAAACGTGATTCATTTTGCGTTTGCTCATTGCGGAATACCACTCGTCTAACATGTTTAGCATTCTTTTTTCAATAAACTTCGAAATCATTTTCCTACCTCTTTGCTATTGGTAAAATCTATAATTATCATATCATAACTTTTGACGGCTCTCATTGACAGTTGGTTACATTTTAGCGCGGTTGAAAAAGAGATTAATTCATAATATACTTTTCAAATGTACAGATTGGATCTTTGATGATTGCTATACATACTAATGCAGATGAAGGAGATGTCAAGACAATGCTTGATACTCAGCAAATTAAAGAAATTATTCCTCACCGTTATCCGTTTTTGCTTGTGGATCGGATTACGGAAGTTGAAGAGGGCAAACGGGCAAAAGGCTATAAAAATGTAACCGCTAATGAAGAGTTCTTTAACGGACATTTTCCTCAGTACCCGGTTATGCCCGGCGTATTAATCGTAGAAGCACTCGCTCAAGTCGGAGCTGTTGCGATGTTGATTAAAGAAGAAAACCGCGGCAGACTGGCTTTTTTTGCAGGCATTGATAACTGCCGCTTTAAAAAACAAGTCAAGCCTGGTGACCAGCTTCACCTTGAGGTTGAAATCATTCGTGCCCGCGGCACAATCGGGCGCGGAAAAGGCGTTGCCACAGTTGATGGCGAAGTCGTTTGCGAAGTAGAACTGACTTTTGCCCTCGGAGAATAATTGAAAAAAGGCAGATGGCCAGCGGCACATTTGTCTTTTTTTCTTTACAAATATAGAAAAGCAGGTGATTGTATGTGGAGTGAATTTAAAGCCTTTGCCATGCGGGGGAATATCGTAGACCTTGCGATTGGTGTTGTGATAGGCGGCGCTTTCGGAAAGATCGTCACATCTCTAGTAAATGATATCATTATGCCTTTGATCGGTTTGCTGCTGGGAGGGCTTGACTTTTCAGGCCTGTCGTTTACGTTTGGCGATGCTGTAGTGAAGTATGGCAGCTTTATACAGACGATTGTGAACTTCTTAATTATATCGTTCTCCATTTTTATCGTCATTCGGACTTTGAATGGGTTAAGGCGCAAAAAAGAAGCAGCAGAAGAAGAGGCTGCGGAGGAAGCGGTGGATGCGCAGGAGGAGCTGCTGAAAGAAATCAGAGACCTGCTGAAGCAGCAAGCAAAGTCGCCGGAATAAAAAAGATGCCGTTGGAAACGGCGTCTTTTTTTATCTCAATTTTCGTTTAAGTTCGTTCTATGTCCTTCAGTCCCGCGGGGCTTTCCGTTGTTTCAGCGAGATGAATGAGCATTGAGACAGAGGTGCCTGCATCCGGAGTGCTGCTGATCATCAACTCGCTGCCGCAAAAATGTTTCAGCCGCTGATTGATATTTTTCAATCCGACGCTGCGATCAAAATCCGTTGATAAGAGGTCTTTTTGTTTTTCCGGAGTCATCCCGGCACCGTTATCCTCTACTTTGATGTGATACTCATTTTTGCATTGTTTTTTAGCTGTCAGTTTGATCCATCCTCCGCCTCTTTTCTTGCTGACACCGTGAAGAACGGCATTTTCCACCAAGGGCTGAATCATTAAAGGCGGAAGGATAAAGTCAATATCTTCATCTATATCGAAAAGAACCTCAAGCCGATTACCGAATCGCGTCTTTTCTATAGAAAGATAGGAATTGATAATCGAAAGCTCATGTCTGAAGGAACTGATGGCTGATGTATTTTGAAAGTCAAAACTCATTCTTAAATAGTTGGTAAATTCCTCTGTTACCTCCCGGGCCTTTTCAATATCCAAATGAGTGAGAGAAATAATTGTGTTTAATACATTATAAAGAAAATGAGGCTTGATTTGCGACTGGAGAAATGCCATTTCCATTCTTGTGGCTTGATTTGCTGTATGTTTCATCATGATCAGATTTTGAATACGCGCCATAAATTCAGAGTAATGATAAGGTTTTTGCAAAATGTCATTCGCTCCGGCATGAAAAGCCTTGTATTTGTCATGGCCGATAATGGCAGCTGTAATGATCAGAACCGGAAGATCAACCATGCTGAATCGTTCGCGAATTTTCATACAGACTTCGAAACCAGTCATATCCGGCATCATCAAGTCCAAAATAACCAAATCAAGCTTTGTGCAAGAGATGATTTCTAATGCTTCCTTTCCGTTCTTCGCAGCAATCACATTGTAGGGCACACCTTCAAGCATATCGTTTAAAATTTTTAAACTGTCAATGTTATCATCGACAATCAGAATGGTTGGAGCGTCAATACTCTCAGAGTAATAAGGCGTGCTAAATGAGATATCTGATAGATCTCTCTCGGATTGTAATTCAGGAAGACGTTTCTTTGTTTCAGAGACAGATTCATTTTGGGCGATCGGCAAGGTGAAATGGAATGCCGAACCTTTTCCTTCTTCTGATTCGACCCAAATATCTCCGTTTTGGAGCTGAACCAGCTGTTTGACAATGCTGAGGCCAAGACCGGCACCATCGTCTTTATTCTTTTCGGCTTGCTGAAAAGACTCAAAGATGGTTTGGCGATCGGCTTCTGAAATGCCGCTTCCTGTATCTGCTACTGTCACTTTGATCATGTTATCGTTCAGTCTTGAAGCAGAAAGTGTGATTTGGCCCTCTGTTGTATATTTGATTGCATTGTCTACTAAATTGGTTAATATTTGGCGGAAGCGGTTTTCATCTGTGAGCACCAAAGGAAGATCGTCTGGGATATGGTTCATGATATTTAAGTTTTTATGTCTCGATAAGAGGTTGTAGAAATTCATTTCCGAACAAACTAAAGTATAAATATCAACAGGAACCGGGTGGATTTGAAGCATGCCTTGCTTTATTTTTTCTAAATCCAGGATGTCATTTACCAGATTGGACAGCCTGTAGCCCATGCGGATGACGAGCTGCATATTTTCTTTCTCTTCTTCTATCGTTCTTTTTCCCTTGCCGGCCAGCAGGGTCTGGCATATATTAATGATGCTGTTCAGCGGTGTTTTAAATTCATGTGATGTTTTGGCAATAAATTCATCCTTTAGCCGGTCAATTCTGAGCAATTTCCACGACAGCACTTCATTTTCACGGAATGCTCCGGCAAATTGCTGCGCCATCAGCAGAACGATCGCCAGCAAAGCGATAACTGTTGGCAATGAATAAATCGAATTAAAAGAAAAGGCTGTTTTGCCGCTGTAAGCTGAAATGGTGGTTAAAATGACAAAAGCACTCATTGATATAGAGGCGATGGTCAGATACAGACTTCCTTCCATTTTGCGGATCGCAGCAATCGTAAAAATATATGTAATATAAACCAGAGTCGAGACCGCTAGCACAGAATGTAAGATGTACGAGGCATGGCCGATAAAACCGACAGTTAAAAAATCTGTGACTAAGACCAGCCCGGAAGAAACGGTGGCTATGCGAATAAAACGCTTTGAAACAATCTCTCTGTAAGCAAAATAGAGATAAAGAAAAACCGCAATGCTGACAAGCACTGTAGAGATGGCCCTCAATGAATTTAGCAATGAAAATGAAATTGACGGATAAAGGAGAAATATAATCCGCTCTTTTCCGATCATCAGAATAATGAACGAAAACAGAAGACACATAACAGAAAAAAACAACAAATGTTTATCTTTTTTTCTTTGCAGGAAAAAGCCCAGAAAATATAATCCGGTAATGAAAAAAGCTGTAATCATGATTGTATCATTAAGAAAGGAAATTTTGTTTTCCCGGACTATTTGCTCCTGGGTGCCAAAAGTAATTGGCTTTGCGATTCCCCATCCCGGCGTTTTTCCGAAGTTCGAAAATTGTACGACAAGTTCATTGTCACCCTTGTGAAGCGTAAAAAAGCTCGTATATGGGCGGTTTTGTGCCGCAAAATCAGGTTTATCTGAAGGGCTGCCGCTTTGGCCAATGAATTGTCCATTAAAATAGATGCGATTGGCACTGTAAATAAACGACGTGCTGATCCCAAAAACCTGATTGTTTTGCTTTGATCTGATGGTCAGCTTGTACGTTCCGTAATCCACATTGATACCCTGCTTGGCTAGCTTCACATTGCTGGGGACATCAACGAAGAGAGAATCTTTTCCTTTTGCTGAAGCGATCTCTTTTGGTGACAGAATCTGATTTGGATACAATGTCCATTTTCCGTTCAGCTGTACATTCCCATCCTTCTGAAAATCCCAATTCTCCAAGTTCATGACCCCATGCCTTGCCGCAGGAAGCGTTGATCCGGAAAAATGGTCAATGGCTATGAAGCCCATAAAGAATGCAGCATAACCGAAAATAATCGAAGTGAAGATCAATTTCTCTTTCATATCATGGCTCCTTTATTCAAATAGGATCATTCTAAATTCCTACTTTTTTATAAATATTGTAAGTGCAAAATTTCAAAAACTACAATAGAAAGAAAAAGAATCCAGATAAAGGGGTTATTTGTCATGATATAATAGAAGTTATTTACTGATATCTCGATTTTACATATAGGGTGGGATGTTTTGTGAAAGCGTTAATTGTTGATGATGAGCACTTGGCATTGCTTCATTTTAAGAAAATGCTTGAACGAACAAACGCCTTTCAATCTATTATGGCGTATCAAGATCCGGTTGAGGCCTTAGAGCATCCTGAGACTCCTGCTGTAGATGCGGTGTTTCTTGATATTGAAATGCCGGGGGTAAACGGCATTGAGCTTGCTGAGGCGATTCAATCGATGAATGAAAACATCCAAGTCGTTTTCATCACGGCTTATAATGAGTTTGCTATCAAAGCGTTTGAGCTGAATGCCATTGATTATTTGCTGAAGCCTGTCATATACAAGCGGCTTGAGACAACTGTTGAACGAATCAAAACGAATAATATGCTCAGACAAAATGCAGAAAATACCGAGGCGCATTTTTCCATCCAATGTTTTGGGAGCTTGCAGTTTCATCAAACCTTAAAGGATGTCAAAACAAGCATTCCAGTCAAGTGGAGAACGTCGAAAGCACGTGAAATATACTTATTTTTGCTTCACAATCAAGGCCATGTGGTCAGTAAAGACATGCTAATCGATCTTTTTTGGCCTCATTACGATGTTTCAAAAGCAAGCACCCAACTTTACTCAACCATTTATCAAATACGAAAATTATTCAGCCAGATCCCTTTCAGCCAAACTATCGAGAAGACTGATACTGGATATATTCTTCGGCTTTCAGGCGCAAAAATCGATGTTGTCGAATGGGAAAAATCACTAAAAGGGGCGCCGCCGCTCAATACGGCTACATTACATCTGCACATGGATATTTTCATGTCCTATCAAAATCATTACCTAATGGAGCACGGTTATCTTTGGGCAGAACCGGAAAAGACGCGTCTTTCCCAGCTTTGGCTTGGAAAGGCCTATGAACTGATCGATTATCATATTCATGAAATGAACGATCATCAAGCGATGGACATTTGCCTGCAAGCGGAGAAAATTGAGCCTTGCGATCATAAAATTATGCAATACAAGCTGCAGCTATTCAACAAAAACGGGAAGGTAGAAGAGGCGATAAAAGAATATCAGCGTTATAAACAAATGAAGGATCAAATTAATTAAAGAACGCCAAACCAGTATGTGTCGATTGCCTTTCGATGCACACTGGTTTTTTTGTTCACTTAAAGGGAAGGCCCTCGCCATATGTCTCCTGGGTGAAACTTCAACTCTCTCCAATTCACTTCAATCATACATGATTTCTGAGTTGTACAGAAATTGTATAGTTCCATTTCATACAATGTAGTTTGGTTCGGATGGCAAATCTTAGTTTTGAAACTCATTCGGTATTAGCAGTTCTTTTTGGAGGATGAGACATGATGTTATGGTCTCGCGGATCAATCGGCAAGTGAAAGATAGATAAGAAAGGGAGGAATGAAAAGTTGAGAACGAGGAGTTTTCCCTTAGGGCTGAAAAAAAGCGGGCGGATCGTTATGATCATAAGCCTTGCCATCTTTTTCTTCTTCAGCCAGATCGCCAGCTATACTCTTACAGCACAGGCTGTGGACGTAACGTCAAGTGACAGCCAATTCTTCGATTCGGTAACAGTTAAGGACGCCAAGGGCCAGATTGTTGACGGATCAAAAGGAAACAAACCGGCACTAACACCGGGGGACGAAGTGAAACTGACATATGAATGGTCATTGAAAAAAGACAAAAAAGCAGATAGCGAACAGGATATCAATGTGGAGATACCTAAAAGCTTTACATTTGATAAAGGTGCAGAAGGTGAGATCAAATCTGCTGATCAGGTCATCGGCAGCTATCAAGTGCCGGCGGGCAGCAGCACCATGAAGGTAAAATTAACAACTGCATCTGCGGATTCTCCTGATGCCAAGGGGACCATTACATTGTCAGCTAAATTTACTGCAGATGTAAAAGACGATGAACATACAGCAGCAGCCCTTTTTCAGCTAGGGGGAGGCAAAACTCAGCAGGTGATCATCCCTGTTAAGAAAGAGGAGACACCAGATGCCGAGGCGGAAGATCCAAAAAATGACTCTTCTGATACTGCGGGTGATCAGGAAGGGACAGATGACAAACCTGCACCTTCAGTCAGCAAGGATCAAAAAGAGGAAGAACAGCAACCGTCAGACTCTAAGAGCGGCGAATCCTCTAAGAGTGATGATTCAAAAAAAGTGTCATCCTCAAGTCAATCAGCTTTCAAAAGCTTGCAAACTGAAGAAAAACAAATCACGCAAAACATTTTAACCGGCGTGACATTGACGGACGAAAACGGAAAGCCATATGACAAGGGCAATCGCGCCAATACGAATTCTCCGGTGAAAATTTCAATTGATTGGGCTATTCCTGACGATTTAGGAAAAACGATCAATGCCGGCGATAAATATGAATTTGATTTGCCTAAAGAATTTATTATGCATAATGACATTGTGAACCTGCCGTTAGGCGCCGGAGACACCACCTACGGGACATTTTCTATTGATACGAACGGACATGTGGTGATGACATTTAACGGCGAGGTAAAAGACAGTTCTAATGTCAAAGGCACATTGGTTATCAATACGCAGTTCAACGAGAAAAAAATAACGGGTTCGACAACACAAAAGATTCCATTCCCTGTAAATTCCGATACTCCTGAAACAACAGTTTATTTTAAACCCAATGTGAGTAAAACCATTGATAAATCAGGTGTGCTGGATAAAGGCATCAACCCTGGTAAAGTAACATGGACGGTCGATGTCAATAAAAAGTTGGATCAAGTCAAAAATGCCAAACTCACGGAAAGCCTTCCAGATGGCGTAATCTACCGTTCAGTTAAAGTGTATGAACTCAATGTGAACATTGATGGTTCTGTCAGCAGAGGAAATGAAGTTTCTTCCGGCTACAGTGTTGATTCAAAAGGAAATGTCACATTTGACGGGACAATTGATTCAGCCTACCGCCTTGTATACGAAACCGACATTGACAATAGTGCGAAGCCGAGTGAAGGCGGAAATATAACGCTGACGAATAAGGCGGCATTCAGCGGAGACAACCTGGAACCCATTTCTGCAGAAGCCACTGTTGCAGCCAAGTATGGAAAAATGATCGCGAAATCATCGACCGGCTATGATGGAGAATCTCAAACATTCAGCTGGGCTCTTGCATACAACTACGGTGAGAAACAGATCGACCAATCCAAGGCCAGTATTAAAGATTCTTTTGGAACTGGTGATTTGCATCTTGTGAAAGATTCTTTGAAGGTTATTCCTATTACCTTTGGTCAGAATGGCAGTGAGCAAGCGGGCACGCCTTTAAAGGAAGGCGAGGACTACACGCTCATCGATAATGGAAGCGGATTTGAAGTCAAATTTAATAAAAACGTAACGAGCGCTTACAAAATCATATATCAAACAAAGGTCAACAGCGGAGTGATCATTGATAAATCTACAACATACACCAATAGCGTTGTGACCGGAACAGGGGATTCAAAAGAGGCTTCCGGAATAGCCATTCAGCAAAACCTCATCAAAGGATATTCAAACGTAGATTATGAGAAGAAGACGGCTGATTGGACGATTACAGTTAATAAAAATAAATACTTGATGAACAATTGGACTTTGAATGATCAATTTGAAAGCGGCGGAATGGTTCTGCTTGATGAATCGTTCAAGCTTCAAGACACAACGAACAACAAAACATTGCAGAAAGACATAGACTACACGTTAATAAAAAAACCGGATCATAAAGGCTTTACTTTGGCATTGATCGGGGATTATGCAAAAACAGACAGTCAATTTAAGATCACTTATACGACAACGTTCAATGCCGATTATTCTAACGAAAGCGTTAAGAATACAGCTCAGTCGACATGGACTGATCAAAACGGCAATGAGCGCACGAATAAGGTATCAAGCGGTTTTACGCCGAATCATCAGACTTCAAATAATGGTTTCAAAAACGGATCATATAACGCGGTTTCAAAGGAAATCACGTGGAAAATCGGTGTCAACTATAACGGCGAGCCGACGAAAAACCCTTATATCAAAGATGCCATAACAGATCCTCAGCAATTTGTGCCAGGTTCCGTTGTCGTTAAGAGTTATACGATCAATAAAAACGGCTCGATCACAGAAGGAGACGCGCTTGATCCTTCCAAGTATGATGTCGAAGAGCCTTCTGCGAAAAATGAACGCACGCTGACGGTACACCTTAAAACAGGCGATTCTGTACCATATCTGATTGAGTTTAAGACATCACTCAAAGGACAGGTCATTGATCAGAATCAGTATACAAACAAGGCAACATACTATAATGACGGTTATGCAGACCGCACGTTGACAGGCTCTGTTTCAGTTACGAACGGAGGAAGCCTGGTTTTTAAAGGCGGCAAACAAAATGGAAGCTACATCGATTGGAACATCAATGTCAACTCCAGCCAATCAACGCTGGATGACGTAAAAGTTACTGATACGCCGGATGAAAATCAAATATTAGATGCGGATTCTTTTAAAGTGTATCAAGCAAAGTATGATGAAAACGGAGTGGTCAAAGACACCAGCGGAAATCTGACCGCGGGAGATGTCGAGCTTCAAAAAGACAAAGACTACACGTTAGACATCAAAACGGACAATACAACAGGTGAACAATCATTTGTCCTGACATTTATAGGCAGCTATAAACAAATTGACCGCGCTTATGTGATCAAATACCGGTCTCTGATTAACATAGCCGGCACGAGCGGCCATGTTAAAAATAAGGTGTCCATTTCAGGAACAAATGTGAAGGAGCAGACTCAAGAAAACAGCAGCTCGATCTTTGTTGCCATTTCAAGCGGCGACGGTTCCGGATCCGGAGAAAAAGGAAGCCTGACGATTTTTAAGACTGGAGAGGACGATAAAGCTCTTGAAGGAGCAGAATTCCAGTTATGGTCTGAGGACTCCAAACAGCTCCTCCGCACTGGTACGACGGATGCCGGCGGGAAGCTTACATTCGGAAATATTCGCTACGGTTCCTATGTATTAAAAGAAGTAAAAGCGCCTGACGGATATACCATCAGTGATGCTTATGCAAAAGGAGTTTCTGTAAAGATAGACAGCAACTCCTCCAAGCAAGGAGCGCTGTACAAAGTCGTAAATCAACAGAACAAGGTGACGCTTATCAAACAAGACGAACAAAACAATCCTTTGGCGGGTGCTGTTTTCAAGCTGGAGAAAAAGTCAAATGACGGCACCTATACTCTCATACGAACAGATATAAAATCTGATAAAGACGGAAAAGTAGAAATGAACGGTTTGCCGGCGGGCTACTATCGTTTGACAGAAACACAAGCTCCTGAAGGCTTTATCGTAAACACAAAAGCGATTCACTTCTCAATCGCAAAGAATGAAAAGAATCAAGTGTCTGACGTCAATTTGGGGGCAATGACCAATTATCAAGGAAAAGTCTCTCTGACGAAGGAAAATGCTGAAGGCCAGAAACTTGAAGGCGCAGTATTCAACATTGTCGATCAAGATGGAAAGATCGTTCAAGAGAAGCTGACTTCAGATAAAGACGGAAAAATTGAGGCTTCGGGCCTTGCACCGGGCCATTACGCTTTTGTGGAAACAAAAGCGCCAGCCGGCTATGTGCTGAATACAAAGAAAAAAGAATTTACCATCTCAGAATCAGCAGCAGGAAAGCCTGAAGCCGCAGATGCCGGAATCGCCGTTAACGATAAAGGCTCTGTTGAGCTGACGAAGGAAGATGCAGATGGCCAGAAGCTTGAAGGAGCCGTCTTTAAGATTATCGACAAGGAAGGTAATACGGTTCAAGAAGGACTGACCTCAGATAAAAACGGGAAAGTCACAGCTTCAGGCCTTGCACCGGGACAATACGCTTTTGTGGAAACAAAAGCGCCATCCGGTTATGTGCTGAACACTGAGAAAATAGAGTTTGAGATTTCTGATTCCTCTGAAGGAAAGCCTGAAGCTACAGATGCCGGGATCGCCATTAATCATAAAGGCTCCGTTGAGTTGACGAAGGAAAATGCTGAAGGCAAGAAGCTTGAAGGTGCAGTATTCAACATTGTCGACGAGGAAGGAAATACGGTTCAAGAAGAGCTGACTTCCGATAAAGATGGAAAAGTAAAGGCTTCGGGCCTTGTGCCGGGACGTTACGCCTTTGTTGAAACGAAAGCGCCATCCGGTTATGTGCTAAACACTGAGAAAAAAGAGTTTACCATTTCTGAATCAGCAGCAGGAAAGCCAAAATCCGCGGATGCCGGGATCGTCGTGAACTATCAAGGATCGGTTCAGCTGACGAAGGAAGATCAAGATGGAAAAGGCTTAGCCGGCGCGGTATTCAAAATCACGGACAGCAATGGGAAAACAGTGAGAGACGATCTAGTCTCAAAAGAAGGCGGCAAAATTGAAGTTGACGGGTTAGCGCCGGGAAGCTATCAATTTATCGAAAAACAGGCGCCAGACGGGTATCTATTATCCGCCATCCTTGTGCCATTCACCATTAAGGCAGAAAACGGCGGCAAACCTAAACAAGTTGAAGTAACAGCGGTTAATACGAAGAACCGGGTTGTCCTCACAAAAGTGGATCAGCATGATCAACATAAAGTTCTGCAAGGCGCAGAGTTCAATTTGACAGACGCCAACGGCAAAGTGCTGAAGTCCGGTTTGGTTACCGATGACAAAGGACAAATCACAGTGCATGGCCTCAAAGCTGGCGATTATCAGTTTGTCGAAACAAAAGCGCCTAAGGATTATGAGTTGGACCAAACTCCTATATCGTTCAAGATCACAAATACAGACACGAAATCAGTCGAAATCACTGCGGAAAACATATTGGCACCAGGTGACGTAAATGTGAAAAAAGTGGATCAAGACGATAAAAATACCGTTTTGGAGGGCGCTGAATTCAAGTTATTGGATGAAAGCGGCAAGCCTGTAAAAACTGACGGGTATGGAAAAGAGCTTTCTAAACTCTGGAAAACAGATCAAAATGGGCAGTTCACTGTAAAAGGCCTTGCGCCGGGAAGCTACCAGTTGATTGAAACGAAGGCACCCGAAGGTTACCAACTTGACGAAACACCGATTGAATTCACAATTGAGAAAGGACAGTCAAAAGCTGTTGAGATCGTTGTTTCTAATCAAAAAGTGAAAACACCAACGCCTGATAAGCATGATCATCCTGATAAACCTGCACCGGGTGGAAATGGAAAAGACGATGGAGATCATCCGAATACCAATGGTACAGATGGCAGCTCGGATGGTCAGTCGAACACAGACAAAACCCTCCCAAAAACCGGAGATACAGACAGCATGCTGACAGCAATGATCGGTATCCTGCTCCTTATGGCAGGCGGAGGCTTAGCTGTTGCCTCAAGAAAGAAACAAAGAAAAGGATAAAGTTGAAGGCACCTGATCATCGAAGAATCGATCAGGTGCTTTTTTGAAAAGTGACACGAAGCGTTTTTAGAAGGTTGCATAAGAAAGGGTTTTTTGCATGTACAAGAAAATGATCATTACGGTGTTCATCCTTTTCGGACTGCTGCTGCTCTCTTCTCCTTATATCAAAGGTGGAATTATAGCTTATCTTAGCAAAAGCCAGAGTGAATCGGCCTTAACTGTGGAGCAGCTGAAAAAAAATAATGAGAGAGAAGCGGAATTTGAATTTGATTCAATCGAGCCGCCTGAGTTAATGGATGCTGTAAAGGCCGGCTTTGATCACGATCAAAAAGCGGTTATCGGTCGGATAACAATTAAAAGTGTTGATCTGGAGCTTCCGATCGTAAAAGGCACAACCAATGAAAATCTTTTGATAGGGGCGGCAACAATGCGCCCGGATCAAAAAATGGGTGAGGGAAATTATCCGTTGGCGGGCCATCATTTGAAGCAAAAGAATCTTCTGTTCGGACCTCTGGAAAACATAAAAACAGGTGCCCAAATTGTCATCACGGATTTTAAAAAGGATTATATCTATTCTGTAACATCGAAAGACATCATATCGGAAATGGATGCAGATGTAGTTGAGGAGACAAACAAAAAGGAGATTACGTTAATCACATGTGACAAGGCGGTCAAAACCGAAGGGCGCCTCGTTGTGAAAGGGGAATTGGTTGATTCTTTTGGCCATACAAATTAAATATGGAAAAGAAAAGCTGCCGTTTAAAACGGCAGCTTTTTTCATGCAGAACATATCTATTCTAAATGTCTATTGTGATGCTCTTCGGTTCTGAGTCTGTTTTGGGGAACATGCCCCCTCATATTTATAATTTTTGCTTAAATGCCTCAATGAGTTTTGTTCCTGTATAGCCCTCTTTTACAAGGGACTCGAGAATGGTTTCAGTGCCCTGCTGTTTTCTTGTGACCATTTGTCCGTAGAGTAAAACCTGGATGCTTTCTTCCAGCTTGACGATATTTTTCACTGCTGCTGTCAGCTGGGCGGGGCGATTGCTTTTTTTCGTGATCGTTACAAATACTTTGGCTTCAGATTGGCTGTTTTGAAGCTGTTCAAAAAAAGACAGATGTTCTTTCTGTACAAGCGCCTCAATCAGCCAGTGATTTTCACCGTCTTCTTTATTTATAATCAGTCCGTCAATAAGGGGAAACTGTTCAATTGATTGTTCTTCCTTGTCCACTCGTTCCACATTCAGGTCAACCAGTTTAAAGGTTTTCATTTCTTCTCACCCCGATTACTTCCAAAGTTTTCTTGCCTTCCATTATAACATAAACGTTTTCGAGGAAAAAATCCTGCAATGTTGGGGCTAAAGAATTTTGTATGAGCGAAACATTTAATAATTTCTATTTTTTCATTATACTGTAACTGACTATGGATTACGGAGAGATGTGGTATGAATCAATTTCGTTTAAAAGAAATTTATATTGACGGCGTTCCTTCTGAAAGTCATTTGATTCAAAAGGAAGTAACATATATGTTAAGCCGTAAAGAAGTGTTTGAGGTTCATCTGAACAAAAAAGGAAGAATAAGTTTTTTATACGAAACACAAGATGGCATGGAGCAGTATAAAATCAAGCTGTCAATGCCGGAAAAAAAATTGAGCTTTCAGTGGTTTGCGTGGGATGGCTCTTCCTATGTGCGCATGAATACGCAAAACTGGCTGACAAAGCAAATCTTTTTCCGATTTTTAAAAAGTACATATTTCTTCAAAGGAAAAAAGCAAAAGATGTTTTTAGCTGAAGGAAAAATGAAAACGAAAGATAAAAACAGAGGCTGAAAGCCATTTTTAAGCGTTTTTCTTTTCTTGTTGCATCATTTACAATACATACAACCGCAAGGAGAGGAGGAATTGCATGTTCAATCAGGTCATGCTTGTCGGACGTCTTACAAAAGATCCTGATCTTCGCTACACTTCCGCCGGTGCGGCAGTTGCACATGTTACGCTCGCGGTGAACCGCAGCTTCAAGAATGCTTCAGGTGAAATCGAAGCTGATTACGTCAATTGCACACTTTGGAGAAAAACAGCTGAAAACACGGCGTTGTATTGCCAAAAAGGTTCTCTCGTCGGCGTAAGCGGACGGATTCAGACAAGAAGCTATGAAAACGCGGAAGGCGTTAACGTGTATGTAACAGAAGTGTTGGCTGACACTGTTCGTTTTATGGACCCTAAACCCCGGGAAAAAGCTGCTGATTGACACCCCCTGCTCCTCCCGTTATCTATCCATTCACTATTATCCGGATCTTCGCATCATCCCCTCAAAATTGACCAGTCGACCAGACTGGTTCTTTCTTTTTGTCTACTTAGGAAAAATTGGTTCTCTCGACGCATTTTTACTTAAAATCACTTATTAATGTTGAATAAATTTAGATAAAAACTTATAATTGCTTATAAATGATTGCTGAGAAAAGGAATGAGGGCGTGTACCAAGAAGAAAGATTAGTAGCGATTTTGGATTTTTTAAAACAGCATAACCGAATTACAACGGAGCAGATCTGTACGCTCCTGCAAGTGTCAAGGGATACAGCGCGACGAGATCTTGTGAAACTTGAGGAACAGAATGCCATCATCCGCACAAGAGGCGGCGCCATTTTGCCGACTGCGCATCAGAAAATTCAAAGCTATTCCGGCCGCCTGAAAACAGTGTCTGAGGAAAAAAATAAAATCGGCAGGCTTGCAGCATCGCTTATTCATGATGGTGACCGGGTGATTTTAGACGCCTCTACAACTGTTCAGGCATGTGCAAAGCATTTGAATGCGGTTGATTGTACGGTAATCACCAATTCGATTAATCTTGCGGATGTGCTGTCCGATAAAGAGGGAATTGAAATTTATCTGCTGGGAGGCAAGCTGGAAAAGGAGCACCGCTTTCTGTACGGGTCCTCTGTGATTGAAAAACTCTCAAGCTACCATGTTGATAAAGCGCTGATTGGTGTGGTCGGTATTTCCGAACATGGCATTACAATTGCGCATGAAGAGGATGGCATGGTGAAGCGGAAAATGATACAGCAGGCAAAGCAGGTCATCGCGCTTGCAGACCATTCGAAGCTGGGCAGCACCAGTTTTTATCAGTATGCGGAACTGAATGAAATCGACCTCTTGATTACAGACAGGCTGCCGAATCAGGCATTTTGTGACTTGCTTGACCGAAACGGCGTTGAGCTTCTCGTGACAGAGCAGGATGAAGGAAAGGACTGACAAACGTGAAATTAATTGCGATTGACTTAGATGGAACCTTACTCAACAGCAAGCATCAGGTAAGCTTGGAAAATGAAAACGCACTGCGGCAGGCGCAGCGGGATGGCATTGAAGTGGTGGTGTCAACTGGGCGCGCTCATTTTGACGTCATGTCAATCTTTGAACCGCTGGGGATCAAAACATGGGTCATCAGTGCAAACGGCGCCGTCATTCACGATCCCGACGGCAGGCTTTATCATCACGAAACGATTGATAAGAAACGGGCGTATGATATTCTCTCATGGCTTGAGTCGGAAAACTATTATTATGAGGTATTCACAGGTTCAGCGATTTATACTCCGCAAAACGGCAGAGAACTTCTTGATGTTGAGCTGGACAGATTCAGAAGCGCAAATCCGGAAGCGGATCTTTCTGTCCTTAAGCAGGCGGCCGAGGTGCAATACAGCCAATCGGGCTTTGCTTACATTAACTCCTTTCAAGAGCTGTTTGAAGCCGATCAGCCAATCGATTTTTATAATATTCTCGGCTTTTCTTTCTTTAAAGAAAAGCTTGAGGCAGGCTGGAAAAGATATGAGCATGCCGAAGATTTGACGCTTGTCAGTTCGGCTGAGCACAACTTTGAGCTTTCTTCCCGCAAAGCTTCCAAGGGGCAGGCGCTGAAGAGGCTTGCAAAACAGCTGAATATTCCGCTCGAGGAAACCGCTGCTGTAGGTGATAGTTTAAATGACAAATCGATGCTGGAGGCTGCGGGAAAAGGTGTAGCGATGGGCAATGCCCGGGAAGACATCAAATCGATAGCCGATGCTGTCACCTTAACCAATGACGAACATGGTGTCGCACATATGATGAAACATTTGTTGTAAGTATATGTGCTGCCACAAAAGCGCATCCTGTTGATAACCGGCGTAACGGATTTTTTGGAAATTCGGCGTGACGGCTATGTACGGAAAAAAGCTGGCTCTTTTAGAGCCAGCTTTTTTAGTCATGATTATTGCGCTGTAGCGCTTAATGTAAACAGTTCTTCGAGCTCCTGTGTGGAAAGCTCGGTAATCCAGTTTTCACTTTGGATAATTTGATCGTTCAGGGTTTGCTTGGATTCAAGCATGACATCAATTTTTTCTTCGATTGTTCCCGTCGTAATCATTTTATGAACGTGGACAAAGCGCTCCTGGCCTATGCGGTATGCACGGTCAGTCGCTTGATTTTCAACCGCCGGGTTCCACCATCTGTCATAATGGATGACGTGATTGGCGGCGGTCAAATTAAGTCCGGTGCCTCCAGCTTTGAGTGAAAGAATCAGTGTCGGATATTCTTTCCTCTGAAATTTCTCAACAAGTGTATCCCGCTCTTGCTTGGAGAGACTCCCATTTAAAAATTGCACAGGTTCCCCGAACGTTTTTTCAAGCAGCCGCTTCATCATGTTCCCCATCTGAATGTATTGCGTGAAAATTAGGCAGCTTTCGTTTTGGGCGCGGATCGCTGTCATCAGTTCCAGCAATTTTTCGAGCTTGACTGATCTGCCGGCAAGCAGCTCGGTTTGCTCCTCCTTTAAATAAAGCGCGGGATGATCGCATATTTGCTTGAGCCGTCCAAGCATGCTGAGGATCAGCGCTTTTCGCTGCATGCCGGTCAGGGATGTCATATGGTCAAAAGTGTCTTTAACGAGCTGCTCATAAAGGGATGCCTGCTCGGCTGACAGCGGGATAAATTCTTTTTCTTCCAGCTTCTCAGGAAGATTAAGCGCGACCTCTTCATCCCGTTTCGTCCGGCGGAGAAGGAATGGCCGGATTAATTGCTGAAGCTGTCCGATTCTCTTTTCGTCCCGGTCTTTTTCGATCGGCAGCACATAGCGTTTATGGAAGCCGGTCAAACTGCCGAGGTAGCCTTTATTCATAAAGTCAAAAATGGACCACAGCTCAGTCAGTCGGTTTTCCATCGGCGTGCCGCTCAGCGCGATATGGTGAAGCCCCTTCAGCTTCCTGATTGCGCGTGATTGCTTCGTATGCGCGTTTTTAATATTTTGCGCTTCATCAAGGCAGATCGTGTTCCATGTCACAGAAGAAAGCTCTTCAGTATCGGCATGTGACAGTCCATATGAAGTGAGCACCACGTCTGCGTTTTCATAATGCGCGGCGAAATCATCACCCTTTGGCCGGCGCGGCCCATAATGGAGCGCGACAGACAGATCAGGGGCAAAGGTTTGAAGCTCCCGCTGCCAGTTGCCAAGTACGGATGTCGGCGCAATAATCAAATGAGGCGTTTTTTGCCGGCCGCTTTCCTTCACGTGAAGGAAATAGGCGATCATTTGAATCGTTTTCCCAAGCCCCATATCGTCAGCCAGACAGGCGCCAAAACCGCTTTCCCGCAGAAACAACAGCCAGTTCATGCCGTATTTCTGATAAGGGCGGAGCGTTCCTTTGAAAGAAGGACTGACTTCGTGTTCCGGCAGGTTTTCCGCGGCAGTGAGCTTTCGAATCAGTGACCTGAGCTGTTTAGACAGATCAAACTGAATGCCGGCGAAAGCGGATGTATCAATCAGATCCGAATCCTCAAGTCCGCCCTCCTGCTGATCCATTAGCTCGCGCGCCAGAATATCAGACATGTGGAGTCCCTCTGATTCTGCTTTTTCCATCAGGCGTTTCATCTGTTTGATAAACTGCGGATCGATTTTAACCCATTGCCCGCGGATATTAACAAGGCGCCTGTTGCTGGCGACAAGCTCATTAAATTCAGCCTCAGTCAGTTCAATTCCATTTGTCGCAAACCGCCAGTTGAAATCAAGCAGTGCATTCATGCCGACAAATGACTCGCCGCGCGGGGAGGAAGACACCTTTGCTTTCAGCATCATGTTGCTGTCTCTGACAATCTGCCACCAGGACGGCAGGAGGATTTCTACCCCCATATCGACAAGCGTCTCACTTGCTTCTGACAGGAAGATCCAGGCTTCTTCCTCCGAGATCAGCGTTGTCCCAGAATCAAACGACAGCCACGGAACCGTTCTGTGAAAGCGGTCCTGCTCACGCGCGATTTTATCGCTGTACGCCTGCCACGATTTTTTGAGGCTTTTCAGTCCGTCAAAGAATTCTACAGCGCCGCTCTTTTTATCGCGTAAAAACATCTCGATCTTCCATTCGTCTCCGTCAAAGTCTGGTTCATTTAAGCGCAAGCCGACAGTAAATGGAGATTGGTCGTCAATCCAGCCAATGCCTTCCAGAAAATCCTCTTCATCAAGAAAATGGCCGCGGAATGACGTAACCGCAGGCGATTTCTCCTTGATATGTTCCCATTTCTCCCGCAGGTCATCGTCGTATTGGATGTAATCCTGCACGGCAGCGGAAAACCATTCCGCAGTAAAGCCTTCCAGTATATTATCGCGGTCCTTCCAGCGAAAAACACCGTTTGTCCATGCGTCATAGTCAGGCAGAAAATCGCCGTCCGCGATAAATTCATAGATGGTCGATGCCGCCTCGATCAGCGGCTCCGTTTCTTCTGTAAGCTGCACGGAGCTGAATGAGTTGAACGAGTTTTTGCCGAGAAGCTCTACAGTCATCCATGGAGATAGCAGGACAGCAGTCGTCCCGATGAAGCTGACATCCTCTAGAAAGGTTCCGTAAAATGAGGATTCATGCCATTGGAACAAATGCTTTTTCATATGGCTGTAGGGAAGAGGCTGCTCATTTTCATCAAAGGCTGAGAGCGTAAATGACCCATCTTCCATTTGTTCGACGTGGATGAGAATTTCTTTAAGACTCGCCATCAATCAACTTTCCTTTCTGCAGTTCTTCTTGAAGCGCACGCAGGCGCTTGTAATGCGAGCTCAGCAGCTGAATATACCGCTCCCACACCTTCTGCTTTTTCGCTTTTTTGTACAGGGTGCGCAATTTTTTCAAATACCGGGCGGCTTCCTTGTACGAGCTGCGGTTCTTCTGATCAATGAAAAAAGCCACTTCTCTATGGTAAGCCGGTATAAGCGCCTCAGGGTCGCTCGCTGCAATTTCCTTGAGCATCATTTTATCCATTTCATTGATGGAAAAGCCGACAAGGCTATGAATTTCAATCCACTCGGCATAGCGTTTTTTTTCATATAAATGATGGCTGTATTCTGTGAACGTATACGGCAGACAGCCCGCGGCAAAGCGCTCAAACAGCGCTTGATCATTGGTTTGCTTCACATAGGCATTCAACAGAAGGAACAGCTCGCCGATCACATCGCGAATCTCTTTAAACGGCTTATCAAGCTTCGTATAACCCATCGCAATTGGCTCAATTTGCTGGTACCATTTTTTAAGCCGTTTCCAGTCCTTCTTGGCAGTCATTTCACTCAGCCATTGGAATGTATAAGGGAGCGCTTCTGGCGGGAATTGATCTGTTTCCGCAAAAATAACGTCATCATTCTTTTGCAGGAATTCCAAATGCAGGCGGCCGAATTGTAATTCAGGAGAAAAACGCCGTCCGGCTTCTTTTTTCAAAATCTCCTGTTCGCGCGCCACCCATTTTGGCCGTGGCAGAAGTGCACTCCAAATTTCACCGAAGATGCGGATGCGTTCATATTGAAAAATTTCTTCTTTCAACAGCAAGTTTCGGATAACATCCGGTGTTTTATCCAAAAACGGATCAAGCGCAAAAGACAGCGCGTATGTTTTTAATTTATCAATAGAGCTGTAGATTGTATCCATCAGCTGTTCAACGTACGGATTGAGGGAATAAAAATCTTGTTCGGGGTTCAGCTTGCCCGCTTCAATCAATGTGAACATGCGAAGCCAAACCGCAATCGCGGAATGAATCTGGTATAGGCTTTTCAGCTCCGGCTTGTTCGGCGCATGTTTTTTTAATGCGGACAGGTAGCCGTAATAGAGGCCCTGCATGTTTTGGCTGCCTTCTGGCGTACGTGCCTGCCAGAGAGAAAACTCTGAATCAAAAAAAGCAAGCCAGCTTGAAAGCGATTCTTCATTAGGCAGCACCTTTTCCTGAAACTGGCGGCGGACGAGCTCTTTGCTTTCCTCAAGCTTTTCCCTCTCCAGCCAATACTCTGTAAAAGTACCCACTCGCTCGAACATTGCATATACATATAAAAACACAGCCAGCATATGGCGGCAGATTCTTCCGGACGGACATGAACAGCCGCTTTTGACTATGACAAACAAGTTCAATGTGACCCGCACAGGCACAACATCCTGCACGTAAGCCGTAACTTCCGTCGGACTCACTGCTTGTAAACGATAGACTGAATCCTGCCGATATAAAATAAGGGCTTTTTTGATCAGCTGAACATTTTCCTCATTGTAAGGAAGAAGTTCTTTTAGCTGTTCAGCAGACGCCAGCACATCGTCTTTGGAAATCATATTCTGAAGCATGATTATCGCTCCTAACCGAGTCACGTAATAAAAAGATCCAATTTCTCTATTATATCGCAACACATCGGCCTTAAAAAGTTTTTCCTAAAAAAGGACATAAAAAATGGAATGTGTCGAATGATGTATTAGAGATTGCAAATTGATAACCAGCATCATATAATAATCGTGTTTTCAACTTAATGGAAGCTGAAAGGAAAAAAAAGATGAGTGAAAAGAAATTGAATCAAGAAGAATTTCTGAAAATTTTGATGCATGCACATGAAATTGGTGAGCAGTCATCTGAGATGACGACGAAGGAAATGCTTGAAAATTTGATTTCTCATATTAAAAATGGATATGCAACATAAAAATCCCGCACGCCTTTAGCGGGATTTTTTTATGCGAGATTACGTGACTGCACGAATAAGAGAAAAAGAGACAGCGCTGTCAACACAGTGAATATAGCGCTTACATAAAAAGTACTAACATAACGAATTGTAAAAAAATGTCGAATTATGTCACGTGAAAAGCTGGAGAAATGCGGTTTCAACGTTGTATAATCATAAATGGAAAAGGATGTTATAAGAGATTTGGAGGTATCATGGGAGAATCTACTAGCTTAAAAGAGATATTATCAACGTTAACAAAACGCATACTTTTGATTATGATTGTAACCGCAGCTGCCACTGCTGCCGGCGGACTCATTAGTTTCTTCGCACTTACACCCATCTATGAAAATTCAACTCAGATTCTGGTCAACCAATCGAAAAATGAACGAAAAGAAGTCCAATTTAACGATGTCCAAACCAATCTTCAGTTAATCAATACGTACAATGTCATCATTAAGAGCCCTGCCATCTTAGATGAAGTCATTAAAGAAATGGGCCTGTCGATGACATCCCAAGAACTGAATGACAAAATTACCGTATCCAGCGAACAGGACTCCCAAGTGGTCAACATATCAGTCAGGGATGAAAACGCGGAAACAGCGGCTCATATTGCCAATACTATAGCATCTGTTTTTCAAAACAAAATCACATCCATTATGAATGTTGACAATGTCAGCATTCTGTCAAAAGCCGAGGTTTCAGAACATCCGTCCCCTGTATCGCCAAAGCCGCTTCTAAACATTGCCATCGCGTTTGCAGCCGGATTGGCGGGAAGCATCGGACTGGCCTTCCTGCTTGAGCATTTGGATAATACGATCAAATCGGAAGAGCAGCTCGAATCCTTGCTGGACATACCTGTTTTAGGGACAGTTTCCACCATTGCGAATGAGCAGAAAACAACAAAGACCTTACAGGGTTTCCAATCTGAAAAAACGGGGAGTGGACATTTTGGCGCTTAGAAAAAGCAGAGACTCGTGGATGCGGAGAAATGTCATTGCAATGACAGAGCCGAAATCCTTGAACTCTGAACAATATCGGACGATTCGCACGAATATAGAATTTGCTTCAGTGGACCGGCAAATGAAATCAGTCATGATTACATCGGCTTGTCCGGGGGAAGGAAAATCGACAACGGCCGCCAACCTGGCTGTCGTATTCGCCCAACAGGGAAAAAAAGTGCTCCTGATTGATGCTGATTTGCGAAAACCAACAGTACATACGGCCTTTTTTCTTGAAAATACGGTTGGCTTAACATCTGTTTTATTAAAGAAAAGCTCTATGGAGCAGGCTGTACAAGCATCGAATGAAAAACATCTTGACGTGCTGACGAGCGGCCCGATCCCGCCAAACCCGGCCGAGCTTCTCTCCTCGAAGTGGATGAAGGAGCTTGCATACGAAGCGTGTGCGGCATATGATATGGTCATTTTTGATACGCCGCCTATTCTTGCCGTAGCAGATGCACAGATTTTAGGCAACGTGGCAGACGGTTCTGTTCTGGTTATTTCAAGCGGGAAAACAGAAAAAGAACAAGCCGCAAAAGCGAAAGAGGCGCTTGAAACGTGCAAAAGCAAGCTCCTTGGGGCGATTATGAACGGCAAAAAGCTTTCGAAGCACTCTGAATACGGATATTACGGAAACAAGGACAATTTCATGCAAAATAAATAACGTGCATCGTGCCCGTTATTTATTTTTGCGAAAAAAGGGGGGCTAGGACATGATCGATATTCACTGTCACATTCTTCCTGCAATGGATGACGGGGCAGGTGATTCGGCTGACAGCATAGAAATGGCAAGAGCCGCTGTTCGTCAGGGAATCCGGACGATCATTGCGACACCTCATCATAACAACGGTGTGTATAAAAACGAGCCAGCCGCAGTCAGAGAAGCAGCAGATCAGTTAAACAAACGTTTAATCAAAGAAGACATTCCTTTACATGTGCTTCCGGGACAGGAAATCAGAATCTACGGCGAGGTGGAACAAGACCTTGCCAAACAGCAGCTGCTTTCGCTTAATGATACAAAATACATCTTGATTGAGTTTCCGTTTGATCACGTTCCCCGATATGCGGAGCAGCTTTTTTATGATTTGCAGCTGAAAGGATATATTCCGGTTATCGCCCATCCTGAACGCAACAGGGAAATTCGCGAAAACCCGTCCTTGCTGTATCATCTTGTGGAAAAAGGAGCAGCATCTCAGATTACTTCAGGAAGTCTTGCGGGGACCTTCGGCAAGCAGCTGAAAGCATTTTCTCTCCGGCTAGTTGAAGCCAATTTGATCCATTTCGTAGCCTCAGATGCCCATAATGTGAAAACGAGAAATTTTCACACTCAAGAGGCTCTTTATGTTCTAGAGAAAGAATTCGGCTCGGAACTTCCTTATATGCTGACGGAAAATGCAGAGCTTCTCCTGCGGAATCAGACCATCTTCAGACAGCCTCCGCAACCGGTCAAAAGAAGAAAATTGTTTGGTCTTTTTTAACAGCCGATTCTCATTTCACCACTTTCTTTTTGAGAGCGATATAATAGTGTATTGTATGGTTGAATCACATTTCAGAAATCTGTACAGGCTGTACCCGACAGGCTATGCGGGAGATCATTCGCATTCATGATAGGATGTTCTCATACGATATTACGGAAGCTGCAAAGCAGCAATTTAACTGTTGGAGGGAAACAATGAATATAACAGTCATCGGAACAGGCTATGTCGGTCTTGTGACAGGTGTTTCTCTTTCTGAGATTGGACATCATGTAACCTGCATTGATATTGACGCTCACAAGATTGATGAAATGAGAAAGGGCATTTCCCCCATATTTGAACCAGGTCTTGAAGAGCTGATGAGAAAAAATACAGCTGATGGACGGCTGAACTTTGAAACGAGCTATGAGAAAGGCTTGGCACAGGCAGACATCATTTTTATAGCGGTCGGCACACCGCAGAAAAGCGACGGGCACGCCAATCTGGAGCAAATTACAGATGCGGCCAAACGCATCGCAAAGCATGTCAAACGAGATACAGTCGTGGTAACGAAAAGCACAGTGCCCGTTGGGACAAACGATTTGATTAATGGACTGATCACTGAACATTTAGCGGAGCCTGTCAGTATTTCGGTCGCATCCAATCCGGAATTTTTGCGTGAGGGGTCGGCGATCTATGACACCTTTCATGGTGACAGGATCGTGATCGGGACGGCCGATGAGAAAACAGCAAATACGCTTGAAGAGCTCTTCCGTCCGTTTCAAATCCCGATTTACCAAACGGATATCAGAAGCGCCGAGATGATCAAATATGCCTCAAATGCTTTTCTGGCCACTAAGATCAGTTTTATAAACGAAATTTCGAATATATGTGAAAAGGTCGGCGCCGATATTGAAGCAGTCGCATACGGGATGGGACAGGATAAGCGGATCGGGAGCCAGTTTTTAAAAGCGGGCATAGGCTACGGCGGCTCTTGTTTTCCAAAGGACACAAACGCCCTCGTGCAAATTGCCGGCAATGTCGAGCATGATTTTGAACTGCTGAAATCGGTTATCAAAGTCAACAACAATCAGCAGGCGATGCTGGTTGATAAAGCGCTGAACAGGCTCGGCGGGGTGACGGGAAAAACGATTGCCCTTTTAGGCCTGTCATTTAAACCGAATACCGACGATATGAGAGAAGCGCCGTCAATTGTTATTGCAGACCGTCTCGCTGCGCTCGACGCCCGTATCAGAGCCTACGATCCCATTGCAGTTGGCCATGCAAAGCATGTTCTCCCGCAAGCTGTTGAATATAAAGAGACGATCGAGGAAGCTGTCAAAGGGTCTGACGCCGTCATGATTTTAACCGACTGGGCTGACATTAAACAATTTCCGTTAGCGGCTTATCAGGATTTGATGGAAACGCCGCTCATATTTGACGGCAGAAACTGCTACACATTGGATGAAGCTCTGGCTTCAGGAGTGGAGTATTATTCTGTCGGTCGGAAGGCGGTTGTTCCGTCAGGTGCAATTCAATAGTTGAACAAGAAAGGCTGGTTGCGCACCAGTCTTTTTTTCATCTATTGCGGGGTGCTGAATACATTTGCTACTATTTAACTATTGTTTGGATAATTATACAGAAGTAGGGCTTCTGTAAACAATAGCTTGAGAAAGTGGAAAAAAACATTAAAGAACAAAAGAAAAACTAGAGAACAAGATCTGCCAAATTCAATTGGAGATGCCGGAAAAGGAGAGAATCTGATGAATCATCTGCCCGAAAAAATGAGACCGTACCGCGACTTGCTGGAGAAATCAGCGAAAGAATACGTGAAATTGAATGTCCGAACAGGGAAAACAGGACGATATGACAGCAAAATTGCGGGTGATCCCTATTTTCCCAAGCATGAAACATATCCGACTGACGAAAATGGACAGCCGATGAAGCTTCTGGCGCAGATTAATTTCTCGCAAATTCCCCAGCTTGACGGCTACCCTTCTTCAGGTATCCTGCAGTTCTCCATTTCTCTTCATGATGACGTCTATGGACTGAATTTTGACGATCGATGTGAACAAAAGAATTTCAGAGTGATCTATTTTGAAAATATCATAGAAAACGAAGACGAGCTTGTTTCAGATTTTTCATTTATTGGCACAGGCGAATGTGATTTTCCGATTTTATCAGAAGCGGCAGTCGAGCCTGTGAAATCTTCGGAATGGGTGCTGCCTACAGATTTTCAATTTGAGCAGTATACGGACATGGAAACAATGGAGTTCTTTAGTCAGTTCGGCGAGGATGAAGAAGACATTTATAATGAACTGGCTGAAAACGGATTTGGCCATAAAATCGGCGGATACGCTTCTTTTACCCAGCATGATCCGCGGGAATACGCATATAAAGAACACACTATCATGCTTTTACAAATTGATTCAGACGATGATATCGATTCAATGTGGGGAGACGTCGGCATCGCCAATTTTTTCATCACACCTGAAGATCTAAGGAAAAAAGATTTTTCAAACGTTCTGTACAACTGGGACTGCAGCTAATACAAGCTTTTGATCCAAAGGGTCAGAAGGGGGGAATAATAGAAGCCAAAGACAAAATCAGACGTGATCGACCTGATGAACAATAAGCTCAGCACGGTAAGAGACAGGCCAACAAAATCTGTCTCTTTCAAGTGTCTTTTTAACTATGACTTTAGGTGATTTTATTTTATAAAACGTTTTCATTAACTGTATAACGAACAAAAACAAGATCAAATACCTACATTTCAAGAGCGTTATATGCCTAAATTAAGCCATTTACCCTATTTAAGCCACCTTCTGGCTATTTTAAAATATAATATATGGAAATAAAGTATGGAAAAGTCTATCTTCATCAGCCCCTCCATACGACTTTTTGAGTATTAAGAGGTGATTCAGATGGGTTATGAAAGTATGCTAGCGGATATCAAAAGTTCGCTCAACGGAAAAATTTCCGACGTGGAAGACAAGATCGAAAAGCTGAAAAAAGCAAAAAAGGACATAGACACACTGCAAGAAGAGGCAATCACTGAAATCAAAGAAATTGTGAAACCGGAATTGGGCAAGCATTGGACGGGAACAAAAGCCGATGATTTCGACAAGGGAAGAGAAGAGGCGAAATCGGAAGCATCTAAGATTGTGAATGATAAATATAACGAGTATATGGCTTCGATTAACGGTAAAATTTTTGATCTTGAATGGGATAAAGCTCAATATGCATCGGAATTGTTCATAGCAAATGGTGCAGCAGATCTTCTGAAAAAGGGAGAAGAGTTCGCGGAAGAAGTCGGAAATACAATTAGTAAACTAAAATGGTGGTGATCTTTTTTTATGTCAGAAATTAAGCTGAAGTACGACACAGTCATCAAAACATTAGATTCTGTCAAAGATGCGCTTGCTGACGTATCAATCGGCGCCGCAGGATCCAACGGAAAAAACAGCCTCGATTATACGAAAAAATATCATGAGCGTGAGGAGAACATCAAAACCATGCTCGGAGACTATAAAAAAGCGGTACAGAAAAATATCGAGGATACAAAGGATAATGTAGATTCACTTAAAGAGCAGGACGAGGCGATAGCGGTAAAATAGAAAAGAAAGGGCAGTGCGATGAGCAAAGTATTTGAATCTAAATCTTTAATCGAAGAAGCGAAGAGCAGAAAAAAGCAATATGAGACGCTTGAGGAGCAGCTGAATACGCTGAAAAAAGCGTTTCAGGGAGTTGCAGATTTAGGCGACAATTTTAAAGGAAAAGGCGCGGATAATATTAAAGATTTTTTTCAGGGACAGGCGGAAATCGTTGACAGCTGGCTGACGCTTGTCTCTGCTCAAATTGCGTTTTTAAATGGCATTTCAGGAGATATTAAAGATCAAGAACTGAATGATTCATATGTGGAAACTTCTTTTTTAGATCATGAGCTGCCCAATGGAGACCTGAAAGCCTCAGAGATAGTCTCCGCTCATAAAGAAGAAATCGATTCTATTTTGTCAGGCATCAGCGATATTATTGATCTCGACATGTATACGCTTGACGACTATGCAGATAAGATGGGCGATGCCCAAAAAACCAGACGTGACACGATCACAGCTGTCGATAAGCTTGATGAATCCCTGACAACTGAATATCAAAATTTAGAATCTCTGGACAACGCAGTGCTCACCAAATATTCCGTTCTCATGCAGGCCACCAGCAACGGGAAGAGCGCTTCTCCTATGTACTATGACAAAAAAGCCTTCCACAGCAATGAAGTCTACAAAAGCGTCATTGAAGTAGAAAATCAAGGAACAACCTATATCGATGCAAAAACCCAGCAAGCAGAAGCAAGACGGCTCCAGGAAAAAGCCGAGGAAGAAGCAAACAAACCGTGGTACGAAAAAACATGGGATGGAGTTTGCAACTTTACTGGAGAAGTCACTGGCTATTATGATTATAAAAGAGCAACCGAAGGCGTTGATCCGGTTACCGGAGAAAAACTCTCCACCGCAGAACGTGTGACAGCAGGAGCTATGGCCGCAGCCGGATTTATACCAGTCGTCGGCTGGGCAGGCCGGGCCTTCAAAGGCGGAAAAGCCATCTACAAAACCGGAAAAGCAGCTATCGCTGCTGAACACGCATTAGACGCCTACAAAACAGGCAAATCCTTAGACATTCTCAAAATGACAGAAATGGGCGCATACGGCCTTGTTGCGTCAAACGGATTCTCAGAAGCCGTCACGGGACGGGATATGTTTGGAAACAAAGTGTCTGAGGAGAAGCGGAAAACGGGTGCGCTGGAAGCGGCATTGAGTTTGGTTGGTGCTGGTGCATTGGCGAAGTCGGTTGACAATACGCTATCGATGGGAAGAAATCTTGATAAGAGTTATTCTTTTTCTAAAATTAAGCAAAGTGGTCATATAAATAAAGAACAGATTGTTACTTCGACTGGCCATACATTTGACTTAAAGCCAGAGAAGAAACAATTATATACGAAGAAAGTAAATAATGATAAGTTACAATCAAGTAAAAAAGCTGTCGATCCTGTCGAACAATCAGTAAGTTATTACAGAGTTCAAGGAGGAGGAGCGGGAAATAAAACAAGTCAGTATAGAATTAAAGTAAATAGTGATGGAAGCATTGCTATTCCTATTAAAAATGCTGATTTAAACATAAGTGCTTACAATTTAGAACACGCTAAATATTATCGAGATGTAGCAAGACCAGGCGGAGAAATTGTAGAATTTAAGGTACCTAAAGAGGTTGATGATTTAATCAAGGAGACAGTAATTGATCAGTATGGATATACTAAAAACCCTCGTAACCAGGGGAGAACTGCTCCAAAGCTTGTTGATCCTACGACACCGGGAGTTAGTTATGAACTTCCGGCGGAACCATGGATAGAGTGGTTAGAGGAATATGGGCATTCAGCCAAAAAAATAGAATGAGAAAGTGGTGTTTTCGTTGTTATTAAAACCGGAGTATGCCCAAAATATAATAGTCGGGGTAAAGACTTCTTCTCAATTCTCATGGTATCTAACAGAAAGAGATGTTTGGATACTAGATATCATAAAATATAAAGAAGCCTATGAAAAAAACGGGTTTAGTTTTGATATGGACTTTGCTCTTTCTCTAAGAAATAACATTTCAGTTGTAAATGAAGATAATTATCGTCTTTATTTAAAAGAATATACTGACTATATTATCCCGTCTTCAGAATTAAAGAAGTTAGTTGAACATCAGGATTATGAAAGTACTATTCTAGAATTAAGGCCATCATTATATATAGACTTTAATCAAAAAATGCTTCTTTCGCTGTATCCTGAGTTATTACCTTTTGAAAATTATGTTCCTAATAATTGGACAGGGGTTCGGGAAGACTTTACTAGTTATATTCCTGAAGAGGATAGATACTGGATTTTTGATGATGTAAATTATATAGACAAAGTTTTTAATGAGAAAGAAAGAGAGTAAAGGAGAAAATAAAATGTCAAAAGATGATAGCTTGGTAATAATAAATGAAAGTTTTAAAAAGGAGGGTAGTGAAGAAGATATAGAAGGATTAACAATAATGATTGATGGGGTTATAAAGCAGGTTTTTAATAAAATTAGAAATGAAAGAAATTATAACAGTAATAATGAAGTTATGAGAGATATTATATTTGAAGGAATTAATAGTATTGTTAAAAAATCTTAAGGCATTATTAAAAACAAATAAACGCTTCGAGTTGGTTTGATTTTCTACCTTGATTGGCACTGAAGCCTTTCAAGGTTTTTTTATTAGTTTGTTGTCCACTGTTTTATATAGCGTAAATAAGTATAGGCTTTGAACGCGTCACAGTCGGCACCATGGCAGCCGGGTTTATACCAGTCGTCGGCTGGGCAGGCCGGGCCTTCAAAGGCGGAAAAGCCATCTACAAAACCGGAAAAGCAGCTATCGCTGCTGAACACGCATTAGACGCCTACAAAACAGGCAAATCCTTAGACATTCTCAAAATGACAGAAATGGGCGCATACGGCCTTGTTGCGTCAAACGGATTCTCAGAAGCCGTCACGGGACGGGATATGTTTGGAAACAAAGTGTCTGAGGAGAAGCGGAAGCAAGGGGCGCTGGAAGCTGTGCTGAGTTTGGTTGGAGCCGGTGCACTGGCGAAACATATTGATAAAGGCATCCCGCTTGCAACCCATTCAAAAGTTCAAACAGCTAACAAGACATTAGAAAAAGTAAAACAATTCAAAGTCCCAACAAACGTCCGCGTGTACGCAGAACGCCCTGTAACTCCGGATGGCTTCACATTCGGAATCCCGACAGTCCGTGTAGATGTGGAAAAGACGGCTGTTAAGGATCTTGGGATTGTGAAGATGGTTAGTGATGGCGGTCGTAAGGGAAGTTCTCATAGTCCTAACATTTCTGAAAATCACGATAAAGTAGCGCACGATGGATATTATGGTCGTAAAGAATTTAGAACGATGCTTAATAATGCTTCGTTTACTCCGCATGGCCATAAACATGTTAAGGCTAAAACACCTGAAGAAGCAAAACGTTTTAGTATGACAGGTAAAAAAGCTGCTCAATACTTACCAGATGTGAATAATAAAGCTTTAGAAAAAAAGGCACTTCTAAAAGGTCATATTATTGATAATGGAAATAACAACTATTATTTCATTTATGATGCAGGAAAAACAGTCGGTTATGATCTAGGTACGCCAACAAGCTGGATTAGAGCGGAGTTTTCTGGTGGTGAATATCATGGTCATCCGATTGCTGGAAGTCGATTAGATAAGTATTTAAAACAACTTGGTATTGATAAGTAATAGGAGGCTTTTATGAGAAAGATAAAAAAAATGCCAGAAATAAGTTTACAACCCTTAAGGATTCCAAAAGGATGGACCATAAATCAAAACAGTTTTAGAGAAATTGATCCGAAAAAACTAGCACCAGACGATGAAAAATGGTTGTTTTTTTCACAAGATTTAATGCAATTAACATACTCTCGTAAAAATTACTTACTTGATTTAGGTTGGTATCCAGATGCGGATGCTAATGGATTTTATCAACTAGTTATGATGCAAAATGAGGATTGGGATCAACCCATGTATGAATTTCAGACAAATAGCCATATTGAAATAGTTAAAAATATAGAATTTATATTAAACAAAGTTACGAATAATGAAATGTAGTTAAACATTTAATTAAAACTATTAATAAAGTTTGTAGAACCTGGAGTTGTAAGTTTTCAAACAATTTTCAAAGTGAAAATGAATACAAAGAAAAACAGACACTAGTTAACAGGAGGTAGGATTGATTTTAGATGCATGTTAAACAAATACATTCTTTCAACCTAAACAGAGAAGAATTTGTAAAAACACAACAATCCCTTATCCATAAAATCAACCTATCCCACACGATCCATCCCAACTCCATCAACACCTGCGCAGGCGTCGACCTGGCCTATTGGGAGCAGGATGGAGAACCGTACGGGGTGTGCTGTATTATCGTGATTGACGCTGATACAAAAGAAATCATTGAAAAAGTGCACAGCATGGGGAGAATCAGCGTGCCGTATGTTTCGGGTTTTCTTGCGTTTCGCGAGCTGCCTTTGATCATCGAGGCGGCGAAAAAGCTGGAGACGGAGCCGGATGTCTTCTTGTTTGATGGCAACGGATATCTGCATTACAACCATATGGGCGTTGCCACCCATGCGGCTTTTTTTCTGGGTAAGCCGACGATTGGGATAGCGAAAACCTATCTCAAAATCAAAGGCTGCGATTTCGTGACGCCTGAAAATGAAGTAGGTGAATACACTGATATTATCATTGACGGCGAGGTATATGGACGGGCGCTGCGAACGCGGCGGGATGTGAAGCCTATTTTCTTGTCTTGCGGAAATAACATTGATTTAGAAAGCAGTTATCAAATTACGTTGAGCCTGCTTAATCAAGAAAGCAGACTGCCGATTCCTGTCCGCCTGGCTGACCTTGAAACACATGTTTTGCGAACGTTTTATCAGAAAAATCACGTGTAAAACTTGCAGGCCGGAATCTGCAAGTTTTTTTAATGATTCCTATATACAGGACAATCTGTGAATGAGAGGAACCATATATCAAACGACATTTCTGGACCAAAATAAAAAAGCACCTGTCCAGGTGCTTTTTTCTATAAATGAGGGATCACAAGGCCCCCATATAAAAACGCCGCGATAATCAAAAATGCCGGATGCATTTTGAATTTTGTCATGGCAAGGAGCGAAATTCCCGCAATCACGATCGATTGGCCCCAGCCAATCGCTTTGATGCCGTCTGCGCCGATTTGCCAGGTAAGAATGAGCATCATGACCGCGATGACAGGCTGGACGGACAGCGTCATGCCTTTGATGACAGGTGATTGGCGGAAGCGCTGGATGATGCGCAGCAGGACGATCAATGCGAGCGCCGACGGTACGACGGTTGCGATCAGGGCAATTAGGAAGCCGGGCCACCCGCCTGCGCTGTAGCCGACATACGCAGCGATTTTCGTGGCGATCGGGCCCGGCAAAGCGTTCGCAAGTGCGAGCATATTTGAGAATTGATCGTTTGAGAGCCAGCTGTATCTGTTTACGACTTCTTCAAACATTAGCGGGATAGACGCAGGTCCGCCGCCATATCCCAGTAGGTTTGCGATAAAAAACGCCATAAATAAATAGATCGATATCATGACGCTGACATTCCTTTATCTTTTGAATGTTTATTTGTGATTTTGTCTTTCAGTTTAAAATGAAACGCCCCGTACGCTAAGAAAATGATAATGACAAGGCCGGGATTAACCTGTAAAGTTTGCAGGCCGATAAAAGCGATGATAAAAAACAGGATGCCGGTGAGCCAGCCGAAACCTTTTAGCACTTTTTGGCCAAACTCGTACGCCATGATACCGAGCATTACTGCAATTACCGGCGTGACGGCACCAATCATGCCTGCAACAATTGCTGAATGGCTTAACACATTTACAGCCGCAAACAAGCCCACCATCGCAAGACATGTAGGCAGAATGTGGGCGAGGGTCGCCACAATTGCACCTAATGTGCCTTTTAGCTTAAAGCCCAGATAAGCAGCCATTTTGGTGGCAATCGGTCCGGGAAGCGCATTAGCGATTGCTAATATTTCTCCGAATTCATCATCGTCAATCCATTTATACTTATTGACCGCTTCATGGCGGATCAGTGGAATCACGGAAGGTCCGCCGCCGAACCCTAATATGCCGGTGCGAACCATTGCGGCCGTCATATCCCGATAAGGATGGTTTTTCATTCGTTTCTCTCCTTTACAGCTTCATTCCCATACGGCTTTTGTATCGTTTGATCAGCATCTGGCAATCAACACTGACGACGCCTCGCAATGGATACAGCCGTTTTGTTAAAAATTCTTCCATTTCTTGATCGTTGGCAAAGATCCCATGCATATGCAGCTTGCTCGGGCCTGTCATGTGATAAAGGCTGGTGACCGCAGGCTCTTCCTCAAGCTTAAGAGCGACCTCTTCTAAAAATTGCGGTTCTACCTCGACATTGAAAAACACGGAAACATGAATGCCGATTTTAGCGGGATTGATGACAGCGGTGAATTTTTCAATAACACCGGCTTCAATTAATTGGTTGATACGGGCCTGGACGGCGACCCGTGACAAATCGACTCTTTTGCCAAGATCCGTATAAGAAATTCTGCCTTCTTCATGCAAAATCGTGAGAATTTGTTTATCAGTCTCATCAAGTACAAGGTTGGGGATTTGATATTCATGACTCAATTGCTCCACCTGCTTTCGTAGCCTTTTAGACATCATTTTACCATAAAAATTACGTTTCGAAATTATAATTTTTCATTTGTTTTCGAAATGAATGTAAAAACATCTTATCATTTGCGAAAGGAAGAAAGTTCGTCAGTTTTTCTGCCGGATCAGTAGATGTAAAAAATCAGGCTCCCTATACTGAAGAAAATTTCTTAAAAAAGGGGACTTGTGATGAACAAATCTGTCATCGGTACAAAGCAAATGGTCGTCAGTCCGCATTACCTCGCTTCTCAAGCCGGAAACCGCATACTGGATAAGGGAGGCAACGCGTTTGACGCCGCTGTTGCGGTGAGTGCTTGTCTTGCGGTTGTGTATCCGCATATGACTGGACTTGGCGGGGATTCCTTTTGGCTGACCTTTCACCAGGAAACAAAGGCAGTAAAAGTCTACAATGGCAGCGGCCGTTCAGGAAAAAACGTAACGAGAGATGTATATAAGGGAAAAAGCGCGATTCCGCTGCGGGGAATTGACAGTGCCATTACCGTGCCGGGAATGGTTGATAGCTGGGATGCGGTCCTGAAGGAGTACGGGCGTCTGTCTCTTGCAGATGTACTGGAACCCGCACGCGATTATGCCCAAAATGGGTTTCCTGTATCAGCTGATCAGTGTCGTCACACAGAAAAGAATATTGAATTGCTGGCCTCCACGTCTTACACGGCTGACATCTTCACGAGAAGGGGCAAAGCACCTGTCCCGGGAGAGCGGTTTGTGCAAAAAAAGCTTGCAGACAGTCTGAACTTGATTGCTAAAAAAGGAAGAAGCGCATTTTATGAAGGAGATCTCGCTCAGCGGATTGTCTCACATTTACAGAATAACGGCAGTTACATGACAATCGATGATTTTAAAGCGCATCGGGGTGAGTGGGCAGCGCCTGTATCAAGTGATTATCGAGGATACAGTGTGTATCAGGCGCCGCCGAATTCTCAGGGATTTACCGGTTTATTGACACTGAACATTTTGGAAAACTATGATTTCACCCAAATCGAACACGGTTCATTTGAGTATTATCATGTGCTTGTGGAGGCATTGAAAAAGAGTTTTCTAGATCGGGATGCCGTCCTGACTGATCCGGCGTTTGCAGACATTCCGCTTGAAAGGCTTTTGGACAAACGTTATGCAAAACAATTGGCAGAAGAAATCGGCTATCTCGCAGTACCGGCAGAAAGCAGGCCGGTGGGAAGTGATACGGCATATGCGGCCGTAATCGATGCGGATGGCAACGCAGTGTCATTCATCCAAAGCCTGTACTTTGAATTTGGCTCGGCAATCACTGCCGGTGATACAGGCATATTACTGCAAAACCGCGGATCATTTTTCTCACTGGATGAAAATCATGTCAACATGCTTGAACCGAGAAAGCGTACCTTCCATACGCTGATGCCGGCTATGGTCTGTAAAGGCGGAAAGCCGAAAATTCTGTACGGTACACAAGGCGGCGAAGGCCAGCCGCAGACCCAGACGGCCATCATTACCCGAATGCTGGACTACGGAATGCATCCACAGCAGGCAATCAGCGAACCGCGCTGGGTATGGGGCAGAACGTGGGGAGAGGAATACGAAGGTCTCAGAGTTGAGGGCAGATTCACAGACAGAACAATCCAAAAACTGAAAGACAGCGGACATCTCGTGGAGGTTGTCGGTGACTATGATCCGCTGATGGGACACGCGGCTGCAATCAAAGTTGATGAAGAAGGCTTTCTCCAAGGCGGAGCCGATCCTCGGGGAGACGGAGCGGCTGTGGGGATTTAAATAACTAGAGGATACAAATATAAATCAAAAGCGCAAACATTAGGGAGACCTCTACAATGTGGTACATATACTTTTTATCTTCAGGTCTATAATGCCACTCCATAAAAATTCGTATTGAGTCAATCACAATAAAAAATAAAAGAAGCAAATATTCAACTGGAAAAAAGGAGAGTGAAAACACAAACAAAATAAGTAAAGTGATTTCGATCCATTTGTGTGTATTGCTGACATGCTTATATCGCCAGCCGGATTTATCAATACCGTATTTTTTCTTTATAAAAAATTGAGAGACGAGACTGATGGTAATAGCGATCAGCATTAAAATCCAAAAGTTTGTCATTCCAATTCCTCCTAATCTACCTTTATACGAAGAAAAAGGAAAAACGTTTCACAAAAGAACACCCCGAGCTTACTCTGGGTGTTCTTTTTTTGATATTTTTTCAGTTTTTTACAGACGATATTTTGTAATCATAAGGTCTTTTTGACTAGTTTCTTCTATTTAAATAGTCCTTCTCTTCAGCTGGGACGAATCAGTGTGAATTCTTCTCCGAGCTTGGCATAGTGATTTCCCGCCAATCGTGAGGCAGGCTTTAATTCGTCCGTTAAAATATATCCCTTTTCTGCATCATACACCTTTTCATCTAGGTGGAAGCAGACAACTCTTCCGATGAGCAGATCTGCTGTAGTGACGCCATGATCATTGTCAAAGGTAATATGCCGCTCTAATTTGCACTCAAAGCGAACGCGGGCTTCCTTAATGCCGGGAACTGAAACAGCTTTGCTTTCAACAGGATGAAGCGAGGTGCGTGTAAGCTCGCTTTCATCCGGCCTTAAGCTTGCAGCTGTTTCATTGATATCTTCAATGATGGCTTCATCACTGACATGAACGACAAATTCTCCGTTCTCCACTGCGTTTCGCGCTGTATCTTTTTGGCGTCCTTCCGTCCTGTTAACAGAAATACTGAGAAGCGGAGGATCTGAGCTGACGACGTTATAAAAACTGAAAGGCGCGGCATTGACCGCTCCTCCTGAAGAAAGTGTTGTCACAAATGCAATGGGGCGGGGAATAACGGTACCTGACAATAGCTTGTATGTGTCTTTGGCACTAAGCTGATCAGCTTGAAATATGTACATAGCAACAACCGCCTTTATCGTTAGGATACCTCGATTATAACGAAATGGTTTAAAGGAAACCAAATGATGCGGGTTGCATATGTTATGTCATGACATATATCTAATACAGGGCAAATAAAAAAATAGGCTTCCGTACCTCCGCCGGCAGCCTATTGAAACAATGAAAACTTAGATTATTTGTATTTCTTTTTGACTACCCAGCAATTGCCGTCTTTCCAGTATTCTTTTTTGCTGTCATAATCATCGTGTTTTTTGTAGTCGTCGCAGTGGTGGTGCGGTTTTTTGTAGTACTTCTTATGGGAACGATAAGATTTTTTGTGTGTGCGGCATGACTTCTTATAGCTGCGAGATTTTTTCTTGTGAGAACAGTATGACTTTTTGTAGCTGCGAGATTTTTTGTAAGAACGGCAAGATTTTTTATAGCTGCGAGATTTTTTGTAGGAACGGCAAGATTTTTTATAGCTGCGAGATTTTTTGTGAGAACGGTACGATTTTTTGTGGCTGCGAGATTTCTTGTGAGAGCAGTATGATTTTTTGTGGCTGCGAGATTTTTTGTGAGAACAGAATGATTTTTTGTGGCTGCGAGATTTTTTGTGAGAACAGAATGATTTTTTGTGGCTGCGAGATTTTTTGTGAGTGCGGTGCGACTTTTTATGACTGCGTTTTTTTCCATGAGGCTCTTGGTATAAATAATCCTTTAAACCTTCTTTTTTTGCGGATTTCACCGCTTCTTTGATGTCAGAATGGGAATAGTGGCCCAATTTGAAATCCTCCTTTTAAAAATGATGTTAAGGATGAAGATCCTTACTACCCTCATAGTACGCGCGGTTTTAAAAAGTGTATAAGTGTTCCGCTGAGATCTTATAAAAAATAAAAGCCTAAAATTTGTAAGGAGGATTATGGATGAAGAATCAATCCAATTTACCGCTTTATCAGCTGTTTGTTCATCCAAAAGATTTGCGTGAATTAAAAAAGGATATATGGGACGATGATCCGGTGCCAGCTGTGATGAAGGTAAATCAAAAAAGGCTGGATATTGATATCGCTTATCGGGGATCACATATCAGAGACTTCAAAAAGAAGTCATACCATATTTCCTTTTATCAGCCGAAAACATTCCGCGGCGCGCGAGAGATTCACTTAAATGCGGAGTACAAAGACCCTTCCTTGATGAGAAACAAATTGTCTCTGGATTTTTTCTCGGAGCTAGGGACACTGTCTCCAAAAGCAGAATTTGTGTTTGTAAAGGTGAATGGGAAGAATGAAGGGGTTTATCTTGAACTTGAATCCGTTGATGAATATTATTTAGCGAAAAGGAAGCTGGCTGATGGCGCGATTTTTTACGCGGTGGATGATGATGCTAACTTTTCTCTGATGAGCGATTTGGAAAAGGAAACGAAGACGTCGCTGGAGCTTGGATATGAAAAGAAGACAGGGACTGTGGAAGATGATTTTTATTTACAGGATATGATTTTTAAAATTAATACTGTCCCTAAAGCTCAGTTTAAGTCAGAAGTGACAAAACACGTGGATGTCGATAAGTATTTGCGCTGGCTTGCCGGTATTGTATTCACCTCGAACTATGACGGGTTTGTCCACAACTACGCATTATACAGAAGCGGGGAAACCGGATTATTTGAGGTGATTCCTTGGGATTATGATGCGACCTGGGGCAGGGATATCCATGGAGAGCGGATGGCTGCCGATTATGTAAGAATTCAAGGATTTAATACACTAACCGCCCGGATATTGGATGAATCCGATTTTCGCAAGTCCTACAAGCGGCTGTTAGAAAAAACGCTTCAATCTCTTTTTACGATAGAATATATGGAACCGAAAATAATGGCTATGTATGAGCGGATTAGGCCTTTTGTCCTGATGGACCCATATAAAAAGAATGATGTTGAGCGTTTTGACCGTGAGCCGGATGTGATTTGTGAATATATTAAAAACCGTTCACAATACCTCAAAAATAATTTAAGTATTTTATGAATGTGTGAAAATAGGTATTCTACTGAAAAAGCGACAATTAGGCTATTGAATTAGTTCAACAAATAATCGTGACACGTATATATGCAATATGTTTATCATCTATGTATAAGTGACTAGGAGGAACTTGAATGAGCAAGAGGAGAATGAAGTATCATTCAAATGATGAAATATCTTATTATAACTTTTTGCATTCAATGAAAGATAAAATTGTTACTGTATATCGTGGAGGTCCGGAATCTAAAAAAGGGAAATTAACTGCTGTAAAATCAGATTATATTGCTTTACAAGCTGAAAAAAAAATAATTTATTATCAGTTGGATCATGTGAAAAGTATTACTGAGGATACCAATAATAGCACCACAGCAATTGAGACTGAGGAAATGCCCGACGCTGACGATTTTCATAGCTTAATCGGACAATTAATGAACCAATCAGTTCAATTTAATCAGGGGGGGCCGGAATCTAAAAAAGGAAGATTGGTCTGGCTGGGAGATGATTACGCTGCGTTAAACACAAATGAGGATGGGGTAGTGTATTTTAATATCCATCACATCAAGAGTATAAGTAAACATGAGCCCGATTTGAAAATAGAAGGACAGACGCCAGCGGGTGTCTTGGAAGCTGATTATTTAAGCGAGGTTTTTAAGAGTCTGACTCATAAATGGGTTTCAATTAATCGTGGAGGTCCGGAAGCCATTGAGGGTATCCTTGTAGATAATGCCGACGGCCATTATACTATAGTGAAAAATCAAGAGGTGCTTCGCATCTATCCTTTTCACATAAAAAGCATCAGCTTAGGCCCAAAAGGGTCGTACAAAAAAGAGGATCAAAAAAATGAACAAAGCCAGGAAGACAATAATGATAAGGACAGCAATTCATTCATTTCTTCAAAATCATATAGCTCATCAAAATCATCTAAACGATCACTAAAATCTTCAGATTATCAATCATCCAAATCTGGTCGTTCGTCACGTTCAAAAAGTTCATCAAAATCATCTAAACGATCATCAAAATCTTCAGATCATCAATCATCAAAATCTTACAGCTCATCAGGTTCAAAGAGTTCATCAAAAACATCTAAACGATCACCAAGATCTTCAGATTATCAATCATCAAGATCACCAGGTTATTCAAGTTCCTTAAAAAGTTCAGGAAAACAAAAGGAAGATTATAGCTATGAAACGATTGTCAGAACGATAGACTATCACTGGAAACGTAAATTTTAATAGATAATGGAGGAGCATCAGATTAAGTGATGCCCTTTTTCAGTTAAAGGAGGAGAATCGTGAAAGGTTTGAATCAATTCCTTAACACAGATGTTGAGGTTGTCATTTCAGGAGATACAAGGTTTGTCGGCACCCTCATAGATATCGGACAGGATATTTTTGTTATTTTTGATGGCTGCAATTATCTTTATATTCCCTTGTTGCATCTTCATCAAATGAACAAGGCGAAAATAATGACCAGTACTGAGAAGCCATTTTTGATCAATCCGGAAGATCCAATGATAGAGGCAGAAACTCAAGCTTTTTCATATAGAAATACATTAAACAAGGTCAAAGGCCAGTTTATTGAAGTTTATGTAACTGGGGGTCGATCGATCCATGGGTATGTTACAAATGTTTTAAACGATTATATTGTATTTTTCTCACCCGTATTTAAAATCCTTTTTATATCTATGCATCATTTAAAATGGTTTACCCCTTATTCAACTGAACAAACACCGTATACTCTTGACAACTCACAATTGCCTGTCGTGCCTTCCAAAGTTCCTCTTGTACGTAATTTTGAGGAGCAGATCAAAAAAAATATTGGTGAATTGGTCATATTTGATATGGGAGAGGTGCCAGAAAAAGTTGGTCTATTAAAGGATGTCTCTAATAATATAATTGAGCTTATTAACGCAAGTGGAGAGCCAGTCATTTGGAAGTTAAATCATCTAAAGACAATGCATCTTCCCTAGTGTATACAAAACTGCCCTCTTGAATAGCAGAAGGCAGTTTTTCGTTTCATACTGTACTAAAGAAATAACCAACTGATCCAAAAATATAAACATGTTAACGTAAAAAGAACAGTCAGCGGAATGATGATAATGGTCGTTTTTATATATTCGCCCCATGAAATACTTTCATCATGCTGTTTTAATATATGCATCCAAATAAGCGTTGCTAAGGTTCCCATAGGTAATAATAATGAACCGATATCACTGCCGATAATATTTGCCAAGTAGATGATTTTTGTGGTTGAAGGATTCAGGGTCATTTCAGTTAAGGTAAAAGTACTGATCATTAACGCTGGATGATTGTTAAAGAGATTAGAAAAAACAGAAGTAGAGATACCTGATGCGAAAGTTGCATGGGCGAGGCTTCCAGAAACCACGGGTTCAAAATAATTCACAAGTAACTCAGTGAATCCAATATTATGCAAACCATAAATTAAGACATACATAGTAAAAGCGAATATAAAAATGTGCCAAGGCGATTTATATAACAAGTCTCTTGGGGAGGTTTTGAAATAAATCCATCTCCAGCTCAACAGGATAAAAGATCCGATGACAGCGACTAGAGGAACAGAAATACCGGTATATGATGCTGCAAATAGACTCATTCTGACGAGAAAAACAAATGCAAGCACAAACAACATGATTTTTGTTTGATTTTGTTCTGGTAAAGGAGCTGATGGCGAATGAAGAGGATGGTACCTTCTATGCCGCAGAGACTGAAAATGGCTCGGTATATCTGGCAGGTTCTTGGGAAGACGTTTATAAAAGAACATAAACAGTAGACAAGTCATAAAAATGAGTCCCATCATACTAGGGACAAACATCATGGCAGTGTGAAGATATAGATCCATTCCAATTATTTTGAGAGAAATTAAATTAACAATATTACTTACGCCAATCGGTGCGCTAGAGGCTGTGGCTATTAAAACACCGCTTAATAAATATGGGGCTTTTTGATGTTTTTTTAAACCTAAATATTTTAGTACAAGCAAAAGGATTGGAGTTGTGATCAAAATGCTCCCATCATTATTCAGGAAAATGGTCATGAGAAAGCAGAGCAAATTGGTTAGCCAAAAAAGCTTGATGCCTGAACCCTTGGATTGTTGGAGCAGTTTTGCAGCCACCCAATAAAAGAAACCAAAGCTTTCTAGTGCAATGGCCATAATCATAGTGGCAAGGATTGTAACCGATGCACCCGTGACTTTTGTTCCGATTTCCCCTAAGTCTGCCAATGACACACTTCCGCACAATAAAACCATTAAAGCGCCAAATGTGGCGGGGATAGCTTCATTTAGTCCTTTTGGTCTCCAGAAAATAAAAATCATTGTTACGAAAAAAACGAGCAATGTGAATATGCCGGTGAACTCAATAATTTACTTCACCTCTCTATCTTTCATTTTTAAAATCAAACTAATGTCCTGCGCTTACTAATGTCCTTGCCAACTATTTGTACTGTATGTATACGTATACTGATATAAAGTTGTACTAAGCGATTATATTAAATTAATAAAATTTCCATAAGAAACCCAAAAGAAAAAAGAGATTGCAAGTATCGTTCATGTACCTGCATCACTCTCTTTAGTTCTTGTCTGCTGACAATTTGAAATATGAATAAAATGCTTTATAAGCGGATTATGATTGTCTTTGCGGTAAGCAATAACCCATTCTGCATTAAGCTGTATTTGGTCCATTTTTCGATAAGTAACATCCAAATTAAATAATTTTTTGGCTGAGGAAGGAACAAATGTCATACCAATTCCGGCACTGACTAAACCAATCACCATTTGATATTCTGTGGCTTCCTGGACAATGTTGGGTCTGAAGCCCGCTTGTTCACAGAACTGAATAAAATCCATGTATAGAGTAGGCCATGCTTCTTTAGCAACAGTAATAATTGGTTCATCTCTTAAATCCTCAATCGTAATTGATTCCTTAGAAGTCAATGGGTGTTGCTTAGGCAAAGCTAAAACACAAGGGCTGCTTTGGGCGGTTTCGATATGTAAAGCTGTATGCTGTAAGGGAGGATGAAGTATACCAATATCAATGTTGCCCTTTAGTAGCTCCTCCTGCTGCCTAGACGAGGATATTTCACGCAGTTCTATTTTCACAGATGGGAATTTTTTACGATATTCCCGGACAATCGGCGGCAGAAATTCATATGTAGCTGATCCGACAAAACCGATTACGAGAAGGCCTTGCTCGCCGCGGGCCGTCCGCTGTGCCAGTTCAATTCCTTGTCCGATTTGCATCAATGCCATCCGGCAATGATTTAAAAAGATTTCTCCTGCTGCGGTAAGCTCGACAAATCGTTTTGTCCTTTTCAGAAGCGTAACTCCGACTTCTTCCTCCAGCTGTTTGATCTGCTGGCTGAGAGGAGGCTGCGTCATGTTCAGCCGCCGGGCAGCCTTTCCGAAATGAAGCTCTTCGGCTACTGCGATAAAGTATTGAAGATGGCGAAGCTCCATTCAATATGCATTCCTTTCCATAGGTTAATAATTCGTATTACATATTAATCATAAGGCGAATCGATATTGGAGGTCAATTTCCAAAGAGTGTATAGTGAAACTTATCACAAGATATTTAAAATTTTACGTTTAAAATGCATAATAAGGAGTGAGGGTGTTGACAAAAGCAACAAAAGAACAAAAATCCCTTGTGAAAAACAGAGGGGCGGAGCTTGTTGTTGATTGCTTGGTGGAGCAAGGTGTCACACATGTATTTGGCATTCCAGGTGCAAAAATTGATGCGGTATTTGACGCTTTACAAGATAAAGGACCTGAAATTATCGTTGCCCGGCACGAACAAAACGCAGCATTCATGGCCCAAGCAGTCGGCCGTTTAACTGGAAAACCGGGAGTCGTGTTAGTCACATCAGGACCGGGTGCCTCGAACTTGGCAACAGGTCTGCTGACAGCGAATACTGAAGGAGACCCTGTCGTTGCGCTTGCTGGAAACGTGATCCGTGCAGATCGTTTAAAACGGACACATCAATCTTTGGATAATGCGGCGCTATTCCAGCCGATTACAAAATACAGTGTAGAAGTTCAAGATGTAAAAAATATACCGGAAGCTGTTACAAATGCATTTAGGATAGCGTCAGCAGGGCAGGCTGGGGCCGCTTTTGTGAGCTTTCCGCAAGATGTTGTGAATGAAGTCACAAATACGAAAAACGTGCGTGCTGTTGCAGCGCCAAAACTCGGTCCTGCAGCAGATGATGCAATCAGTGCGGCCATTGCAAAGATCCAAACAGCAAAACTTCCTGTCGTTTTGGTCGGCATGAAAGGCGGAAGACCGGAAGCAATTAAAGCGGTTCGCAAGCTTTTGAAAAAGGTTCAGCTTCCATTTGTTGAAACATATCAAGCTGCCGGTACCCTTTCGAGAGATTTAGAGGATCAGTATTTTGGCCGTATCGGTTTGTTCCGCAACCAGCCTGGCGATTTGCTGCTAGAGCAGGCAGATGTCGTTCTGACGATCGGCTATGACCCAATTGAATATGATCCGAAATTCTGGAATGTCAATGGAGCCCGGACAATTATCCATTTAGACGAAATTATCGCTGACATTGATCATGCTTACCAGCCTGATCTTGAATTGATCGGTGACATTCCGTCCACGATCAATCATATCGAACACGATGCTGTAAAAGTGGAATTTGCAGAGCGTGAGCAGAAAATCCTTTCTGATTTAAAACAATATATGCATGAAGGTGAGCAGGTGCCTGCAGATTGGAAATCAGACAGAGCGCACCCTCTTGAAATCGTTAAAGAGTTGCGTAATGCAGTCGATGATCATGTTACAGTAACTTGCGATATCGGTTCGCACGCCATTTGGATGTCACGTTATTTCCGCAGCTACGAGCCGTTAACATTAATGATCAGTAACGGTATGCAAACACTCGGCGTTGCGCTTCCTTGGGCAATCGGCGCTTCATTGGTGAAACCGGGAGAAAAAGTGGTTTCTGTCTCTGGTGACGGCGGTTTCTTATTCTCAGCAATGGAATTAGAGACAGCGGTTCGACTAAAAGCACCAATTGTACACATTGTATGGAACGACAGCACATATGACATGGTTGCATTCCAGCAATTGAAAAAATATAACCGTACATCTGCGGTCGATTTCGGAAATATCGATATCGTGAAATATGCGGAAAGCTTCGGAGCAACTGGCTTGCGCGTAGAATCACCAGACCAGCTGGCAGATGTTCTGCGTCAAGGCATGAACGCTGAAGGTCCTGTCATCATTGATGTCCCGGTTGACTACAGTGATAACATTAATTTAGCAAGTGACAAGCTTCCGAAAGAATTCGGTGAACTCATGAAAACGAAAGCTCTCTAGCACTCTGCGCATCACGACACTGTTTTATGAACAGCACTAAATAAAAGGAGTGAAGGGAATATGAAACGAGAAAGCAACATTCAAGTGCTCAGCCGCGGTCAAAAAGATCAGCCTGTGAGCCAGATTTATCAAGTATCAACAATGACTTCTCTATTAGACGGAGTATATGACGGGGATTTTGAACTGTCAGAGATTCCGAAATATGGAGACTTCGGTATCGGAACCTTTAACAAGCTTGACGGAGAGCTGATTGGGTTTGACGGCGAATTTTACCGTCTCCGTTCAGACGGAACTGCGACACCAGTCCAAAACGGGGATCGTTCTCCGTTCTGTTCATTTACGTTCTTTACACCGGACATGACGCACAAAATTGATGCGAAAATGACACGCGAAGACTTTGAAAAAGAGATCAACAGCTTGCTGCCAAGCAGAAACTTATTTTATGCAATTCGTATTGACGGATTGTTTAAAAAGGTGCAGACAAGAACGGTAGAACTTCAAGAAAAACCTTACGTGCCAATGGTTGAAGCGGTCAAAACACAGCCAATTTTCAACTTCGACAACGTGAGAGGAACGATCGTAGGTTTCTTGACACCAGCTTATGCAAACGGAATCGCCGTTTCTGGCTATCACCTGCACTTCATTGACGAAGGACGCAATTCAGGCGGACACGTTTTTGACTATGTGCTTGAGGATTGCACGGTTACGATTTCTCAAAAAATGAACATGAATCTCAGACTTCCGAACACAGCGGATTTCTTTAATGCGAATCTGGATAACCCTGATTTTGCGAAAGATATCGAAACAACTGAAGGAAGCCCTGAATAAAAGAAAAAAAGAAAGCCCCTTTTAGCAGGGCTTTCTTTTTATTTGGCTCTTTTCCTGATTTTAGATAAAATAACATCAAAACAGTAAAGGTGTGGTCTGATGAAAATATTGGTTTTGGCAGTGCATCCTCATATGGAGACCTCAGTTGTTAATAAGGCGTGGGCTGATGAATTGAGTAAACATGACAATATCACAGTACGGGATCTTTATAAGGAATACCCGGATGAAGAAATAGATGTTGCGAAGGAACAGCAGCTGTGCGAGGAATACGATCGGATTGTCTTTCAATTCCCGCTATATTGGTACAGCTCTCCGCCGCTCTTGAAAAAATGGCAGGATCTTGTGCTGACTTACGGCTGGGCTTTTGGTTCAGAAGGAAATGCCTTGCATGGCAAGGAGCTGATGCTGGCTGTATCAACAGGGAGCGAAGCGGAAAAATATCAAGCGGGCGGAGCAAATCATTACTCGATCAGTGAGCTATTGAAACCATTTCAGGCTACAAGTAATCTGATCGGCATGAAGTATCTGCCTCCATATGTGTTCTATGGCGTGAATTATGCAGCTGCAGAGGATATTTCTCTCAGTGCAAAACGGTTAGCCGAATACATCCAGCAGCCTTTTGTTTAAAATACAGCCCTGTCGAACATACGGCAGGGCTGTATTTGCTTAAAAATCCGGCAGCTCAGACAGGTTATTTTCCTTAATGCCGTCCGGTTCACTTCGCAAAATGTCACGCCCGTATTTATGGAAGACATCAACATGAGCGAGTTTTCCTGCTTTTGCTTCTGACAGCGCGGTAGGGTAGTCGAGCTCTCTTCCTGTATTGGTTTTCACTGCGATAATATTGTCTTCCTCATTTCTTCTAACCGCAATAATTTCTTCTTTTCCAGATGGAACATTTTCTTGATCGACAGTTGTTTGCCGGGCTTTATACGATTCATATGCTGCTTCAAATTGATCCATATTTACACCTCCGCTTTTTAGCGTGAACAAAAATGTCGATGATCATGTAAGGTTTCGACACAGCATACGACAATATTTCCTGAGAAATATCTTGGGAATGTGACAAATCCATTCATAATAAAAGGGATTCCGCATAGATACGGAATCCCTCTCAGTTATTTTGTCATGTGTAAATCCTTTGTTTTCATATAACCTGTCGCACCGCCGTAATCAACGAATACCCAATCAAAATCAAAACCGCCTTTATTCGTTTTACTCCAGCCTAAAAAAGAAACGCTTGTGTCTGCTGGAAGAGTCTTAATGCTCTTTCCATCAGCGGATGTATATACTTTTGTTTTTGTTTTGGTTTTTACCGTTGTCGCTGCTTTTACAATGTAATGAGTGGATACAAATCCTATCTTTCCGTTTTTATACTGAACCTTTGCCCAGTCAGCATTTGAGAAGGAAATCAGCTTTAGGCTATCTCCTAAGTGCAGCGTATCGGCTTTCTGGCTTGATGCGGAAGGCTTCGTTCTGACATTTAGAGCCTCTGCTGATACCAAATAAGAATCAATCGGATAACTGTATAAATCATCAATGCTTACCGTTGTTTCTGGCTGTTGGGCATGGATCGTTCCAGCGCCCCCTGCAGTAGCCGCAGTCATTCCAGCCGCAAGTGCTAATGTTGAAAATATTTTTGTTGGTTTGTTCATGCCGTTCCTCTCCTCACGTAAGAGAAATAATTCATTCTATATCCCTATTCACGTTATCGCAGGTTCCTAAACATGAAAAAGGATCAGATAAAAATCTGATCCCGTGACAATTATTTTTGTGTTTCTAGTTTGAGAGGCGCGGATATTGTTTTTTTTACTTTTTTTCCGTGCAAAATATCATCTGCTGCTTCTGTAGCCAGTTTACCGATTAACTCAGGCTGCTGAGCGACGGTGGCCGACAGCTTTCCATCTTTAATGGAAGCGAGCGCGTCTTTATTGCCGTCAAAGCCGATCACCAATATGTCTTTTCCCGAGCTGTTAATTGCCTCGAGAGCACCGAGCGCCATTTCATCGTTGTGAGCAAAAACAGCTTGGATATCAGGATGTCCCTGCAGCAGGTTTTCCATGACAGTCAGGCCTTTCGTGCGGTCAAAGTCAGCTGATTGTTTTGTGACAACTTGGAGCTTTTGGTCTGCGATGTTATGGAATCCTGAGCCGCGTTCCCGTGTGGCAGATGCGCCGGGGACGCCTTCAAGCTCTGCCACCTTTGCTCCTTTTCCAAGTTTGTCGGCAATAAACGCCGCGGCCATCTCACCGCCCTTTACATTATCGGAAGCAACGAGGGTTTCAACTTTTCCTTGTTCGGCAGATCGATCGATTGTTACGACGGGCACACCGACTGCGTTTGCAGATTCTACTGCCGTTGAGATCGCCGAAGAATCAGTCGGGTTGATTAATAATGCATCAACACCTTGCTGAATTAAATCTTCCACGTCACTCGTCTGTTTCGATGAATCATTTTGTGCATCAACAATGATGACTTTCATTCCCCGTTTTTTAGCTTCTTTTTCGATACCCTTTTTTAATGAGACAAAAAAAGGATTATTAAGCGTTGAGACGGACAAGCCAATGGTGAATTCCTTTTTGTTCCCCGAGTTTGACGGCTTTGCCCATTGGGGAGGCTCAAGCGAACAGGCGGTTAACAAAAATAATGATAACGTTAAAATGACGGATACAGCCTTTTTCATGTGAAACCCTCCTAAGCTGACTTCTTGCGGTCTAATAATACCGCAATTAAGATAACAATCCCTTTGACAACCAGCTGATAAAATGATGAGACGCCAAGCAGATTAAGTCCGTTATTAAGTGTGCCGATGATCAGCACCCCGATTAACGTGCCGACAATGCGTCCTCGGCCGCCGGAAAGACTTGTCCCGCCTAAGACGACTGCCGCGATAGCATCAAGTTCGTACGATTCCCCCGCAGTCGGCTGGGCCGAATGCAGGCGGGAAGTCAATATGGCACCTGCAAGAGCGGATAAAAGCCCGGCTAAAGAATAGATCATCACTTTCACGCGCGTCACTTTGATGCCTGAAATGAGCGCGGCTTTTTCGTTGCCGCCGATAGCGTACGTTCGGCGTCCGAATGGTGTTTTATGAAGAAGCACCCAAAGGATGACAAAGGCAAGAACCATCGTAATCGCCGGTACAGGAATGCCTAAAAAGTAACCGCGTCCGAACATCTGAAAAGCGTAGTTTGTGCCAAGTCCTGTAATCGGATTTCCATCTGTATACACTAGCGTCAGTCCGCGAAACACAGTCATGGTCGCAAGCGTGGCGATAAAGGGCGCCATTTTTCCTTTAGTAATCAATAATCCGTTGATCATGCCTAGTACGGCACCAATGATACAGCCAAGGATGATCGCGAGAACCGGATCGACACCGGACACAATCATCCCCGCAACTAAAGCACTGGAAAGGGCAAGAATAGCGCCGACAGAAAGATCAATGCCGCCTGTCAAAATGACAAAGGTCATCCCGAACGCGATTAATCCGTTAATGGCGACCTGGCGAAGCAGGTTTAAAATATTCAGCGGTTCAAGAAAGCTGGGATTTAAAATAGATACAATGATAACGAGAATAAATAAACCAAGAAACGGGCCGAGTTTTTGCATGACTCCGTCGAAGTGAATCCGTTTTTGTTCTGTTTGCAGTTGTTCCGTTTTCATATTACCGCCCTCCCGTGGCAAGTGTCATAATTCGTTCTTGTGTTGCTTCTCGTGCATGGATCTCTCCGCTGATTCTGCCTTCATGGACAACGATAATCCGATCGCTCATTCCCAGAATTTCAGGCAGCTCTGATGACACCATGATGATAGCGACGCCGCGTTCAGTCAGCTCATTCATCAGCGTATAAATCTCTCGTTTGGCGCCAACATCCACACCTCTGGTTGGCTCATCCAAGATAAGCACTTTCGGTCCGATGCCGATCCACTTGGCTATCACCACTTTTTGCTGGTTTCCTCCTGATAAATGGCGTGCGTGCGTTTCCGGTGATGCTGTTTTGATAGTGAGGCGTTTGATTAACAGATCGACAAATTCAGCCTCCCGCTTGAAATCAATGAGACCCTTTGGTGAGAAGCTGGACAGATTGGGCAGGGCAATATTTTCGCGGATCGAGGTGTCGAGCAGGAGCCCTTCATCCTTGCGATTCTCTGTAATAAAGCCGAGACCTTTTTTCACGGCTTCCTGCGGGTTCTTAATAGCCGTTTTTTTCCCAGCGATCCATATCTCACCCGTGTCCAGCCTGTCAACGCCGAACAGCGCTCTCATCATTTCTGTCCGGCCAGCTCCCATCAATCCTGAAACACCGACGATCTCACCGGAACGAACATAAAAGCTGACATCTTCAAAACTCCCTTTTACGGAGGCATTTTTCACCTCGAATACTTTGTCACCGAGAGAAGGAGTGCGTTTTGGATATCGTTCAGTCAGCTCCCGTCCGACCATTTTTTTGACGACTTCATCAAAATCAGTTTCTGAGATGTTTGTTGTATCTACCGTTTTTCCGTCACGCATGATGGTAATTCTGTCGCAAATCGCAAAAATTTCTTCCATGCGGTGCGAAATATAGACAATGGAGACGCCGTTCTTTTTTAACGCTGTAATGACCTCAAAAAGCTTGCTGATTTCGCGTTCAGTCAACGCTGCGGTCGGTTCATCCATAATGATTACCTCGGCATTTGTCATAAGCGCTTTTGCGATTTCGATCATTTGCTGCTGTCCGACGGAACATTCGCCGGCTTCTTGATCAAGAGAAAGAGAGACGGAGAGTTTGTCAAATTGCTCTTTTGCTAGCGCTTTCATTTTTCTTGTTTGTAAAACGCCCAGCTTGGAGGATATCTCTTTACCGATAAATAGATTCTCAAGAACGGTCATTTCCGGCCAGATATTCAATTCCTGATGGATAAAGGCTATTCCATGCTGTTCCGCTTCTTTTGGATTGGAAAAATACGTTTCGTTTCCGTTTATGCTGATTTGACCTTTATCTGCTTTGTGCAGGCCTGTCAAAATGTTCATAAGCGTGGACTTGCCGGCGCCGTTTTCTCCCATCAAAGCATGTACCTCGCCAGGCACGAGCTGAAAGGAAACGCCTGACAGCACCTGGTTTTTTCCGAATGCTTTATGAATGTCTTTCATTTCAATCTGCATGTTTCATCCTCCTTTCTAGAAAAGCACACCCGCCTGCAGGATGCAGTTGGCATATGGTGTGAATTCTCCTGTTCTTATGACTGCCTTTGCTTCATTTGTCAGCAGCTTAAACTCCTCATGAGAAAGGTATTCAATCTCTTGTTCAGAGAAAAGATTTTCTAGAAATCTCGCATTGTCCTGATTGGATGCTTTTATTTCAGCTGCAGCAATGACTTTTTCGACCGCCATTTCCTCAGCCAGTACTGCCGTTGTATCTTGGAAAGCCGGAAGGCCCGGCTTCAGTGAAAGATCAATTTTCAAAACACCGTCGGGAACAGGCAGTCCGGCATCCGCGATGACAATTTTATCAGTGTGGCCAAGGTCGGCTAAAATCTTGGCAAGATGGCTGTTCAGCATACCGTGTTTTTTCATGACAGCAGCTCCTCTACTTCATTTCTTGTCGGCATTCCGCCTTGGGCACCGAAGGAACAGACAGAAAGGGAAGCGGCACGGTTGGCAAACCGCAATGCGGCTTCAATGTCTTTTCCCTCAGCCAGGGCCACGGCAAATGCTGCGTTAAACGTATCACCGGCTCCGGTTGTATCAACGGGCTCAACAGGAAAGGACGGGATGAGCACTTCTTTGCTGCCAGCCGAATAGCGGACGCCTTGTTTTCCTTCTGTAATAAAGAGCTTTGCCGGATAAAGCGCCAGAGCTTCAGAAATGGTAAGCTCAGGGAATAAAATCGATGCCTCGTGTTCATTCGGCGTCAGATAGGTGGCGTGATCAATTGTTTCCTGCTTGAGCGGGCGGGCCGGTGCCGGGTTTAGCATGATCGGGATATCGTGAGAATGGCAGTATTTGCACACCTCATCAACCGTTTCTTCTGGGATTTCCTGCTGAATCAGCACCATATCGACCTTTTCAATCTGTTCGAGCGCGTTTAACGCATACGCTGGGGTGATGTCATCGTTCGCGCCTTTGACAACGACAATGCTGTTATCACCTTCAGCAAGCACAATATGAGCGGTTCCGCTTTCCGTATGTGTAACCGGTTCCATATAGTCAGTGCGAACGCCGTTAGCTTTGAGATTATTCAAAATAGCTGTTCCATAATGATCGTCTCCAACCTTGCCGACCATAAACACTTGAGCCCCAAGTCTGGCTGCGGCAACGGCCTGATTTGCTCCTTTGCCGCCCGGCACAGTCTGAAAGGACGTGCCAAGAACCGTTTCACCGGCTTTTGGGCGTTTATCCGAGGTGACTACTAAATCCATAGAACAGCTACCAACCACACAAATATTACGCATCTTAATCTTCCTTTCTTGTCGTCTTTCTTCCTATATAGGTGACAGGCATTTGAATTGCCGTTTCTGCCAGCGGCCGTTTTTTGATGATACCCAAAAGCAGTTTGGCAGCTTCTTTCCCCATATCATATGCAGGCTGTCTAATTGTAGAAAGTGGCGGGAACAGAAGTCCGCTTTGCGGAATGTCATCATAGCCGATAATTTGAATGTCCTCCGGCACGTTTTTTCCGCGCCGCAATGCTTCATGTAAAACGGCAGCGGCTTGAATATCATTACTCGCGATCACACCATCTGTCGCTGGATAAGCGGCAAACAGCTCCTTCGCCATCGATTGTGCATCTTTAATTGAAAATGAAGCCGTCTCAATGACCTGAAACTCAACTTCAGCCTGCTTTAAGATTTCCAAAGCGCCGTTAAAGCGGTCTTGAGCGGTCGGCAGGTGAGCGGGTCCTCTCAAGAGTGTAATGCGCTGGCTTTTTCCGTGAATGATAGCCTTGGCGGCTAACTTTCCTCCTTTATAACCGTCACTGGACACAGAAGGGGCTCCTTCTAGTGTTCTGTCCAGAAAAACAACTGGATAATTCATGCCGCTGTATTCCTCGAGATCCGGGTAATTCGTTGCGGCAATAATGCCTGCGACATGATTTTGTTTAAAGGTTTGAAGGTATTCAAGTTCTTTTTTCAATTCCTCGTCACTGTTGCCGAAAATAAGGCGATAGCCTTCCCGGTTCAATTCATCCTCCGCACCGCGGGCAAGCTGGGGGAAGAAAGGGTTTGTGATATCCGGGAGCAAAAGTCCGATCAGTCGGGATTCTCTTTTATATAGAGATCTGGCGACTTCGTTCGGGTAATAGTTCAGCTTCGCCATCGCCGCTATGACACGCGTTCGCGTTTCTTCGTGTACATAGCCGTTATCATTCAGGACGCGGGAAACCGTCGCAACTGAAACGCCCGCCGCTCCGGCGACATCTTTAATTGTAGCCAAAACAGCTCCTCCTTGTTTATGTAACCGTTTACATAGATAGATTATCATGAACAATCCGAAGTTGGCAATAAAAATATCAAAAGAAATCTACTTGTAAATTGTATATATAATTGAAAAATTTAAGGTTTTCACTCTTTTTTTGACAAAGTCTTCACAAATATGGATGAAGATTTCATGAACAAATATTAAGTTTTATTAAAATTGTTTCAAAGTCATGCGTTTAGACCTGTAAATGGTGAGAAACAGAAAAGACTATCATCCCAGAAAATGTTTAATTATGTTAGAGAATTCGGACTCGTATGTTTAGCGTTTTCATCTGGAACCTCCTTAGTCATTTTGGAATGGGCCTAATATTGCTTATTCCATGCAGAAAGGATGACATTATGACCTTGTCCTTAAGAAACAGGATAAAACTATTTTGTGTTCATAAGAACCGGAAACACGCATGATAGCAGGAGATGCTTGATAACACAGGCTGAAAAAAAGATTGATTTGAAATGCATATTAAATACAAACAGCAGGATGTGACTATACGTCCAGAAGGATATCAGGAGAAAAATGAAAGCGCATTCTCTTCGATTTTTTAAAAAAGTGATAAGGTATAAGTCCTGCTGTTTTCCAAAAATAGAAAACAGTTTGTAGGTATAAAATCTCTTTCAAACGAGAAGTTTGGCTTAGTCGATTAGGGAAGATTATGTTACATAATGCCGATTGAGAATTCATAGTGATTCTATATACTGATGAATGAATTTACAACAATATAGAAGGAGATGTCGAAAAGCAATGTGGTTACTCATTATAGCCTGTGCTGTCATACTGGTCATCGGAATATTAGAAAAACGACGACATCAGAAAAACATTGATGCCCTCCCTGTTCGGGTGAATATTAACGGCATCCGAGGAAAATCGACTGTGACAAGGCTGACAACCGGAATATTAATAGAAGCCGGTTACAAGACTGTTGGAAAAACAACAGGAACAGATGCAAGAATGATTTACTGGGACACACCGGAGGAAAAGCCGATTAAACGGAAACCTCAGGGGCCGAATATCGGAGAGCAAAAAGAAGTCATGAGAGAAACAGTAGATAGAGGGGCTAACGCGATTGTCAGCGAATGCATGGCTGTTAACCCAGATTATCAAATCATCTTTCAGGAAGAACTTCTGCAGGCCAATATCGGCGTCATTGTGAATGTTTTAGAAGACCATATGGATGTCATGGGGCCGACGCTTGATGAAATTGCAGAAGCGTTTACCGCTACAATTCCTTATAATGGCCATCTTGTCATTACAGATAGTGAATATACCGAGTTCTTTAAACAAAAAGCAAAAGAACGAAACACAAAAGTCATCATTGCTGATAACTCAAAAATTACAGATGAGTATTTACGTAAATTTGAATACATGGTATTCCCTGATAACGCTTCTCTGGCGCTGGGTGTGGCTCAAGCACTCGGCATTGACGAAGAAACAGCATTTAAGGGAATGCTGAATGCGCCGCCAGATCCGGGAGCAATGAGAATTCTTCCGCTGATCAGTCCGAGCGAGCCTGGGCACTTTGTTAATGGGTTTGCCGCAAACGACGCTTCTTCTACTTTGAATATATGGAAACGTGTAAAAGAAATCGGTTACCCGACCGATGATCCGATCATCATCATGAACTGCCGCGCAGACCGTGTCGATCGGACACAGCAATTCGCAAATGACGTATTGCCTTATATTGAAGCAAGTGAACTGATCTTAATCGGTGAAACAACAGAACCGATCGTAAAAGCCTACGAAGAAGGCAAAATTCCTGCAGACAAACTGCATGATCTAGAGTATAAGTCAACAGATGAAATTATGGAATTGTTAAAGAAAAGAATGCACAACCGTGTCATATATGGCGTCGGCAATATTCATGGTGCCGCAGAGCCTTTAATTGAAAAAATCCACGAATACAAGGTTAAGCAGCTCGTAAGCTAGGGGGAAATGCAGACATGTTCGGATCAGATTTATACATCGCACTAATTTTAGGTGTACTACTCAGTTTAATTTTTGCGGAAAAAACAGGGATCGTGCCGGCAGGACTTGTTGTACCGGGATATTTAGGACTTGTGTTTAATCAGCCGGTCTTTATTTTACTTGTTTTGCTAGTGAGCTTGCTCACTTATGTTATCGTGAAATACGGTTTATCCAAATTTATGATTTTGTACGGACGCAGAAAATTCGCTGCCATGCTGATAACAGGGATCGTCCTAAAAATCGCGTTTGATTTTCTATACCCGATTGTACCATTTGAAATCGCAGAATTTCGAGGGATCGGCATCATCGTGCCAGGTTTAATTGCCAATACCATTCAGAAACAAGGTTTAACGATTACGTTCGGAAGCACGCTGCTATTGAGCGGAGCGACCTTTGCTATCATGTTTGTTTACTACTTAATTTAATGTAAGGTGTGTCAAACGATGAAAAAAGAACTGAGCTTTCATGAAAAGCTGCTAAAGCTGACAAAACAGCAAAAAAAGAAAACCAATAAGCACGTATTTATTGCCATTCCGATCGTTTTTGTCCTTATGTTCGCTTTCATGTGGGCGGGAAAAGCGGAAACGCCGAAGGTCAAAACGTATTCTGACGACGTACTCTCAGCCTCATTTGTAGGCGATATTATGATGGGACGCTATGTTGAAAAAGTAACGGAGCAAAAAGGGGCAGACAGTATTTTTCAATATGTTGAACCGATCTTTAGAGCCTCGGATTATGTAGCAGGAAACTTTGAAAACCCGGTAACCTATCAAAAGAATTATAAACAAGCAGATAAAGAGATTCATCTGCAGACGAATAAGGAATCAGTGAAAGTCTTGAAGGATATGAATTTCACGGTTCTCAACAGCGCAAACAACCACGCAATGGATTACGGCGTTCAGGGCATGAAAGATACGCTTGGAGAATTTGCGAAGCAAAACCTTGATATCGTTGGAGCGGGATACAGCTTAAGTGATGCGAAAAAGAAAATTTCGTACCAGAAAGTCAACGGGGTAACGATTGCGACGCTTGGCTTTACCGATGTGTCCGGGAAAGGTTTCGCGGCTAAAAAGAATACGCCGGGCGTGCTGCCCGCAGATCCTGAAATCTTCATCCCTATGATTTCAGAAGCGAAAAAACATGCGGACATCGTTGTTGTGCAGTCACACTGGGGCCAAGAGTATGACAATGATCCAAACGACCGCCAGCGCCAGCTTGCAAGAGCCATGTCTGATGCGGGAGCTGACATCATCGTCGGCCATCACCCGCACGTCTTAGAGCCGATTGAAGTATATAACGGAACCGTCATTTTCTACAGCCTCGGCAACTTTGTCTTTGACCAAGGCTGGACGAGAACAAGAGACAGTGCACTGGTTCAGTATCACCTGAAGAAAAATGGAACAGGCCGCTTTGAAGTGACACCGATCGACATCCATGAAGCGACACCTGCACCTGTAAAAAAAGACAGCCTTAAACAGAAAACCATTATTCGCGAACTGACGAAAGACTCTAATTTCGCTTGGAAAGTAGAAGACGGAAAACTGACGTTTGATATTGATCATAGTGACAAACTAAAATCTAAATAAACGGAGTGATAAAGATGAAATTTGTCAAAGCCATCTGGCCGTTTGTTGCCGTAGCCATCGTGTTCATGTTTATGTCAGCTTTTAAATTCAATGATCAGCTGACAGATCAGGAAAAACAGAAGATTGATATGGAAATGAATAAAATCCAACAGCAGGAAGAACCGGTAAACGCCAATAAATAATTCAAAAAAGAGAGTGTCTGATGAGACACTCTCAGGCTGTCGAGAAAATCTCGACAGCCTTTATTTTTTCTTAAAATATCCATTCTTCTGTAATAAAATAAAAGAAAGACTTCAAAAGGACGGTGTCTTTCCCATGTTCCACACAAGAAATTCTTCTCAAAACGCAGCCGAATTTGTTCTTCTCGACCAACTTGTCGAAGAGGATCATCTGCTTCGAAAAATCGATAAATACATAGACTTCTCTTTTATCATTGAAAAGGTTAAGCCTTACTACAGTGAAAACAAAGGCCGCCCCTCACTTGATCCGCTGATTTTATTCAAAATGATGTTTATCGGATACCTCTATGGTATCCGTTCAGAAAGACAGCTCGAAAAAGAAATTTACTACAATATGGCGTACAGATGGTTTCTCGGATTGAACATAAACGATCCAGTTCCGCACCACTCCACCATCAGCTGGAACAGACGCACACGTTTTAAAGATACAACCATCTTCCAAGATATTTTTGATGAGATCGTTCTTCAGGCCATCAATCATGACATGGTGGGCGGACGTGTCCTATTCACCGATTCCACTCACCTTAAAGCCAATGCCAACAAGCATAAATACACAAGAAAAACGATTGAACAGGATACACAAAACTATATCAAAGATTTAAATGAAGCCATCCAAGAAGATCGAGAGGAACACGGAAAAAAGCCACTAATAGTCAAAGAGGAGGTGAAAGCTGAAAAAGAGATCCGCCACAGTACAACTGATCCCGAAAGTGGATATCTGTATCGCGAAAACAAACCAGAAGGTTTTTTCTATTTAGATCACCGCACAACGGATATGAAATACAACATTATCACCGATGCCCACGTCACACCGGGAAATCTCCATGATTCTGTGCCTTATCTTGACCGATTAGATCACCAAATCGCACGATTTGGTTTTCAAGTAGAAGCTGTCGCCCTTGATTCCGGATATTTAACAGCTCCTATCTGTAAAGGATTATCTGACCGTCATATTTTTGGCGTCATTGCCCACAGACGATATCACCCTACTAGAGGCTTGTTTCCAAAATGGAAATTTCATTACGACATTGAAAAAGACAGGTACATTTGCCCGAACCAGCAAACACTCACATACTCAACAACTGACCGAAAAGGATACAGGTCATATAAATCAAATCCTGAAACATGTTCCTCATGCCCTTTTCTTGAAAACTGCACAAAATCAAAAAAACATCAGAAAGTCATCACCCGGCATGTATGGGAAGACCACAAAGAAAAGATCAGGCAAAATCGCTTGTCTGTTTCAGGAAAAAACCTCTACAAAAAAAGAAAAGAAAAAATAGAGCGAAGCTTTGCAGATTCAAAACAACTGCACGGGCTTCGCTATTGCAGGTTGAGGGGAAAACGGAATGTGAGCGAACAAGTTCTCCTCACAGCCGCATGCCAGAACATGAAGAAGATTGCCACATACCTAGCCAAGCAGAGCTAGGTATGTGGGAGCTCTTTTTCTGTTTTTGAAATCAGCTGAAAATCTAAAGAAACAGCACACAACAAAAAAGCTTGTAGAAAAAACATCGTTTTCTCTACAAGCTGAGAGTGTCTGATGAGACACTCTCTTTTTATTTGCCCAGCATATTCATTCTGTAAAAATATTAAAAAGTCTCTTAACATATTCAAAAAAATACCGATGTTAAAACTGCAAAAAGAGGAGGAGATAGTAAAAGTGAACACACTGGCAAACTGGAAGAAGTTTTTGCTTGTGGCGGTTATCATTTGTTTTTTGGTTCCAATTATGACAAAAGCGGAGATTGCGGAAGCTGATACATCATCAGAATTGATTGTCAGTGAAGCAAAAAAACTGCTTGGATATCAGTATAAATATGGCGGGGAAACGCCGAAAGCGGGTTTCGATCCATCAGGATTGATACAATATGTGTTCAGTAAGGCTGATATTCATCTGCCGAGATCTGTAAACGACCAGTATAAAATCGGAACAGCTGTAAAACCGGAAAACCTGAAGCCGGGTGATATTTTGTTTTTCAAGAAAGAGGGAAGCACCGGCACTGTTCCGACACATGACGCCCTTTATATCGGAGACGGCCAAATGGTTCACAGTACACAGTCAAAAGGGGTTATCATCACCAATTACAAAAAAAGCAGCTATTGGAACGGAACTTATATCGGGGCGAGACGAATCGCTGCCGATCCGGCAACGGCTGATGTTCCTGTCGTTCAGGAGGCCGAAAAATATATCGGTGTCCCATATGTGTTTGGCGGAAGCACGCCGTCAGAGGGCTTTGATTGCTCGGGGCTTGTGCAATATGTGTTTCAACAGGCACTCGGCATTTATCTGCCGCGATCAGCCGAACAGCAGTGGGCAGTGGGCGAGAAGGTAGCCCCTCAGAACATAAAGCCTGGTGATGTCGTCTATTTCAGCAATACGTATAAAACGGGAATTTCACATGCAGGCATTTATGCGGGCGCAGGCAGGTTCATTCAGGCGAGCCGGTCAGAAAAAGTAACCATTTCCTATTTGTCAGAAGATTACTGGAAATCGAAGATGACGGGTATTCGACGATTTGACAACCTGACAATCCCGAAAGAAAATCCGATTGTTTCCGAAGCGACGCTTTATGTCGGTGAAGTACCTTACAAACAGGGCGGAGTAACACCTGAGACAGGATTTGATACAGCTGGATTTGTCCAATATGTATACCAGAAAGCAGCCGGTATTTCCCTGCCTCGATACGCAACAAGCCAGTACAATGCCGGAACTAAGATTGAGAAGGCGGATCTGAAGCCGGGAGACATTGTGTTCTTTCAATCAACAAGTTTAAATCCCTCCATCTATATCGGAAACGGACAAGTTGTTCATGTCACATTATCAAACGGCGTGACCATTACCAATATGAACACGAGCACATATTGGAAGGATAAATACGCAGGAAGTATACGGGTGCAATAAAAGAAAAAGACTCCAATCTCTGGAGTCTTTTCTTTATGCATATTGCCCTGAAAGAAGCTGGTCTATAAAGTAGGCCACACCATTTTCGTCATTGCTTTTTGTGACAAAGGTGCTTTTTTCTTTTAATTCATCAATCGCATTTTCCATGGCGATACGGTGTCCGGCGACTTCAAACATGGACAAATCGTTTGGACTATCGCCGATCGCATAGATATCCTGTGTTTCAATTCCGTATAGATCAGCCAGCTTTGTTAACGCGCGTCCTTTTCCTGACGAGGCCGGCAGGATTTCGATAATATGTTTTCCTGAAGAGGTTTGCGCCAGTTTTTTATGATGCTTCAGTTCTTCCTTCGCTTGTTTCAGCTTGTCCATATCAAAGGAGAAGCAAAGAAGCTTATAAATGTTTTCACCGCCGTCAAAAACCGATTCGATATGAGGGATTGGTTTAATGCCAAACTGTTTGAATTGAGTCATGGCTCCTTGCCACAATTCATCCGTCTGCTCGTTTGGGTTTGCGCTCTTTAGAATGTCAAGCTCCGCGTGCAGCTTAGCTTCGCCGTCAAAAGGAGAAAGCAGATGGTCATCTGTATATACCTCAAAGTAAATGTTTTTTGAAAGTAAGTAATCAGCAATCGCTTTACCGGCTTCCTGATCCATTAATGTCCGGCTGATCAAACGGTAACCCGTGTCATGGATCGTACCGCCATTAGCTGCAATGATAGGGATGTCCAAGTCATCCAGCAGCGCTTTTACATCAAATGTCGCTCTTCCCGTGCAAATGGTGACGAGAATGCCGGCATCAACGGCCCGCTTGATCGCCTCTCTGTTTTCCGCAGAAATGACGCTTTCTTTATTCAGTAATGTTCCGTCTAGATCAATCGCAATACATTTCATATGTAGGGGAACCTCCTTAAAAATGAAGCTGCTTCGTGTAGTATGTTCAGCTTGCCTGTGAAACATAATCCATATAAATTAAGGCTAATCGTTACTTTGATAATTTTCAATAAGGAAATATGTAAAACGGGATGGCGTAATCGCCATCCCGTTCATTATACACCTAAATCGTTTTGCAGCTCTTCTTTAACTTCCTGCAGCTTTTGCTGATTCAATTTGAAATAATAAACTCCGGCAGGTTCATAATCATAACCCGTCAGCTGAATAGACTCAACTGATTTCAATGAAGTGATGAACGGGAACAGGCCGATGGCATCTTTAAGAGATAAGTTCATTTTTAAATTTTGCCCCATCGTATCCACAATATCATCATAAGCCGGAATTGAGCTCAATGATTTTGATTTATCTATAATGGCGCTCAGCACTTCCATTTGTCTTTGCCCGCGTAAAAGGTCACTGTCCGCTTTACGTGTTCTTACGTAAGCGAGCGCTTCTTCCCCATCAAGCGTATGTGTTCCTTTTTGAAGGACGACTTTACCTTTTGTATCTTTTTTGATTTGCTGAATGACTTTATCGCTTTTTACAGTTACTTTGACGCCATTTAACTCGTTTACGACGTCTTCAAAAGCCGTGAAATTGCTTTCTACGACATAATCGACGGGAATATCCAGCATTTCTTCAACTGTTTTCACAGTCAAGTCAACGCCGCCGTAAGCGTGAGCATGTGTGAATTTATCATACCCGTGGCCTGGGATGTTTACATAGGCGTCACGCGGAATGCTCAGCATTTTAGCTGTTTTTTCTTTCCGATTAAATGTAACCAGCACATTCGCGTCACTTCTTGCCTGATCGACGGTCTCGCCGTTTTTCTCCCTGGCATCAATTCCTAAGAGCAATACAGAAAAAGAATCTTTTCCAGGATCAAATTCTTTGATCCGTTTTACAGATTGTTCTCCGCGTGCAAGGCTGACATGAGCTTCTTTAGAAGCATTGTTCAGCTTTACAAAAGCATAGGCGCCGACAGAGCCTGCCGCAATGACTAAAAAAGCCATTAATCCGGCAACGACTTTCACCCATTTTTTTAGTTTTCTTTTTTTCTTTCTGCGCTGTGATCGTTCTTCCATATATCAATACCTCACGTTTCTTTAATATTTGAAGCGTACCATTCTATTTGCCATGGGGCAACTCCCCGAAAGACATTTTTCGATAAATATTCCTATATTTATAAGTTCTTGTTTTTGAAAATTGATAACGATGATGTGCTGAATCACCTTATATTGGACGCCGCAGCAGGTAAAATGTTTCGGCGACATTGAAAAAAATACAAGTAAATGATTGGAAAACTTAAGATCAGCAAAATAAAAAGGTTTAATGGCTGGAAAAAGAGGCTAAAAGATTTCTAAAAAAATCCCACAGACAATGTCATTGCAGCTGATGGAGAAAGGGAGTCATCTTTATGAAAAAGCAGTCAAATATATGGCTTTATTTTTTCGGAGCTCTTGGAGGCGCGTTATATGGCTATGATACCGGAGTGATTTCCGGAGCTATTTTATTTATGAAAAAGGAGTTAGGCTTAAACGCGTTTACAGAAGGTCTTGTTGTCAGCTCCTTACTGGTTGGGGCGATATTAGGCTCAGGAGCGGCTGGTAAGCTGACTGACCGTTTCGGAAGAAAAAAAGCAATTATGGCGGCCGCGCTGCTGTTTTGTATAGGCGGTCTTGGTGTGGCACTGGCCCCAAATACGGGAGTCATGGTGCTGTTTCGCATCATTTTGGGACTTGCAGTCGGAACATCGACGACAATCGTGCCGCTTTATTTATCTGAACTGGCGCCAAAACATAAACGCGGGGCGCTGTCATCACTGAATCAGCTGATGATCACGGTCGGCATCCTTCTTTCTTACATTGTCAATTACATATTTGCCGATGCCGAAGCGTGGCGCTGGATGCTTGGATTGGCTGCTGTGCCGTCATTGCTCTTGCTCATTGGCATTTTGTTTATGCCTGAGAGCCCGCGGTGGCTGTTCACGAATGGCGAAGAAAGCAAAGCGAAGAAAATTCTTGAAAAATTGCGTGGCACAAAAGATATTGATCAGGAAATACATGATATAAAAGAAGCGGAAAAGCAGGATGAAGGCGGCCTGAAGGAGCTGTTCGATCCATGGGTGCGCCCAGCGCTTATTGCCGGTTTGGGACTCGCTTTTTTGCAGCAATTTATCGGAACGAATACGATCATCTATTATGCGCCAAAGACCTTTACAAACGTCGGATTTGGAAACTCCGCTTCGATTTTAGGCACGGTCGGAATCGGCACAGTCAATGTTCTCATGACATTAATAGCGATTAAAATCATCGACAAGATTGGAAGAAAGCCGTTACTGCTATTCGGGAATGCGGGCATGGTGATCAGCTTGATCGTTCTCGCTTTAGTAAATCTCTTTTTCGATAACACTCCGGCTGCCTCATGGACGACCGTCATTTGTTTAGGCGTGTTTATCGTTGTCTTTGCGGTCAGCTGGGGACCGGTTGTGTGGGTGATGCTTCCTGAATTGTTCCCGCTTCACGTCAGAGGAATCGGGACCGGTGTTTCGACCTTAATGTTGCATGTTGGGACACTGATTGTTTCACTAACCTATCCAATATTAATGGAAGCGATCGGAATCAGTTATTTATTCCTGATTTATGCCGCGATCGGTATCATGGCGTTCTTATTTGTCCGATTTAAAGTGACAGAGACAAAGGGAAAAAGCCTTGAAGAAATTGAACAGGATTTACGGGACAAAAACGGACAGGGAGTATCGGACGGAAAACAGCAGACTGTTGGAACATAAAAAAAGGTGCGCGATCATGCGCACCCTTTTGATTGCTTACTTTCCCACCGTGCCAAAGTTAATGATTTTAAAAGAAATATCGTACTTAAAATCAGCCTCAGAAAATATTTCATCCCAATGTCCTTTTACTTTATTCCAGTAGTCAGGGTGTTGAATCCTTATGTGGTCTGATAAAAAGACCGGATCGGTTTTATACTCGTGCTGCAGTTTATCCATCACCTGCTTTACATCTCGTTCAAGCTTTTTCTCAAAAATGTTCTCCAGCCTGTGCAAATATCTTTTGCTAAAGGAGTTTTCATGCGAGTTTTGGTCTTCTGTCAGGATGCCCTTCGTTTTAACAGAAATCTGAAAGACAGGCTTTCCGTTTTCAATGATCGGCTTAATTTTCGTTTTTGACTTTTTGAGTTCAAACGTAATCGGATGTCCTTTATCTGTCGTTGGCATGACACCGCCTTGGATCGTCCCCATGACCCATGTCAGTGTCTGGGTTTCATCAGCTGAAAGAAACCCAACGAGTTTATTGCTTCCTCTTTTGATAACGCCTGAACCGTCATACTTGGCTTTTCCCTTTTGGTTTTTCACGGCTTGAATAAGATAACTGTACCCGTTCTGAGAGTATATAGATGCTCTGCCGATGCGCAGCGGTATCATAATCTTACCGTTATATCCACTGTGAGTTGTCAAATCAATCAGTTTTTCTGAGGGCATCGGCTGCTGCTGATTGGGGTTTCCTTTTGTGAAAACATCAGCTGCATTCCCTCTGGCTGCCATCAAATAGCTGCTTCGCCGCAGCTCATCATCCCGGATAAAGTGGTTGAAGACTTGGTCTACATTTTGATTCCTCATCAGTTTTTCTCCCAAGAGAATCACTTTTAAATGATCGCTATAAACAGGAGGGTCCTTGATGGATACATCACTGACTGCTTCCAGGATCGTTTTCCCGTAGGACGTCACATTGACAAATTCGGGTTTTCCGGATGCTTGGCTGTCTTCGCTTTGGGGAAGAAGGTTTTGATACGTCAGTTTGTACTGGTGATCATCTGTCTCATCGATCGCCAGCCCTCTGGCGAAGGATAGTTTCTCAATATTTTTGACATCCCAGCACCCGCAGAGAACCTGCAGCATAAGAAACATGACTGCGAGTTTTGTTGCTGTTTTCATTGCAGCTGACTCCTCCCAAGTTTTTTCTGTACCCAGCTTAAAAGCCAGACGAAGAATGGAATTGCAATCACAATTAAGAAAGCATATCCAAGAAGCGTCCCGTAATAAAACACGTCATTCAAGTCCTTGGGATACATCGTTATGAAAAACGTCGCAACCAGCATTGCAGTCAGCAGCCAAGCATTGTTTTTATTTTTTAGATGAAAGATTTCCGTTAACCCGATATGGGCGCCTTTGAAGGATCCGAGCATACAGGTAAATTGCTGAGCTGTCCAGGTCAGCTGTAAAAACAGATCAAATCGTTCAATAAAAATACCCGGAACCTCTAATGCGTGGATGAGGGAAATGGTCGGCCATGTCACCGTTTTTGCCTCAGCCACAGTCATACAGCCAATCACAATGAACAAAGTAATGCTGTAGAACACTGTAGAAGTCCCGATCCCAAAAGCAACAGCCTTTTTCGCTTGCTTCGGATCTCTCATAAATGGGACGAGATAAAAAATAATTTCAAATCCTGAGAAATATAATAGTGTTTTAGGGAATAAAGAGAAAAAACTTTGATAGCCTCCCTCAAAAACAGGCCGGATAAAATCGAACTGGAACAAGCGAAAGCTGAACATCAGAAGCATCATAAAAATAATAAGGGTTATAGGAAAAATATAAGCGTATACTTTTGCAATTGAATAAACGCCTCCGCCTACATGATAGATGGCAACTGCAAGAAATATAAACACAACAACTGCCATTGGCGTGTTTTTCAACAAAAAGAATCCGACAACCTCTCCCAAAATCCGAGCTTGAAAGCAAACAATCCCAATGAAATATAGACAGATATATAAATTCAATAGAAAGCCGATGAATTTTCCAGCTACCATGCTGTTGAGCTTAAAAAGAGTTTTTTCGCTGTTTTTTTGAAGGAAAGGCAAAAAAAGCAGAACAATGATAATAAAAATAACGCCCTGCAGCAGTATCATAAGCCATCCGCTCGGACTGCCGGTTTCGGCAGCTGAGCGGGGAAGGGTTAGGACCCCGGCACCGATCAGTGTGCTGCTGATCATAATGAGCGTCTGCATAAATGTCAGTTTATGCTCTGATTTCCTCATAGCCATCACCTTTGTCTGATGTTATCTTCAGGATCGTTTCGTGTCGGTCTTCTTTTTAAAAATATAGTAGGAATGCGGATCACCGTGTCTTTTAAATCCTGTCCGGGGATTGCCAACATTGGAATAATATAATCCTGTCCAAAGCTTTTCAGGCGCATGAGATGGCCAATCACAAACAGATAAACCATTATAACGCCATACATGCCAAGCGCTGTTGCACTTATCATAACCCCGATCCGAATGATCCGCAGCGGAAAGTTATAGGCGTATGAAGGAACGGTAAAGGATGCCAGTGCTGTGACAGAAACGACAATGACCATAAGCGCACTGACAATTTGTGCCTGAACAGCTGCCTGTCCGATGACGACCCCGCCGATAAGGCCAATTGTCTGTCCAATCGGCTTAGGCAGCCTTAACCCGGCTTCTCGAATCAATTCGATCGTAAAGATCATGATAAAGGCCTCTATAAAAGGCGGGAACGGTACGTTAAGCCTGCTGCCTGCAATGGAAATGGCCATTCTAGTCGGCAATAGCCCGGTGTGAAAAGAAACGAGAGAAATATACAGACCGGGCAAATAAATGGTGATCAGGATGCTGGAATAACGAAGAAGGCGTACAAGTGACATTGGGATCCAGCGCTGGCTGTAATCATCGGGCGAATGAATAAATTCGTCAACCGTAGCCGGTACAATCAAAGCAAACGGCGTACCATCCACTAATATGGACACTCGTCCTTCTAACAGTGCAGCCTCTACACGATCTGGTCGTTCTGTGCTTAATATTGTGGGGAAAATTGAAAATGGTTCGTCTTCAATCAGCTGTTCAAGCGTCCCCGATTCCGGCAAATTATCTATATTGACTGATTTCAGCCTTTTAAACACTTCTTTGACGACATAATCGGGGGCGATATCCTGAATATAAGCGACAGCGATTTTCTTTTTCGTCCTTTTTCCGAGTGTCATTTCTTTGATGACGAGATTAGGATCACTCGTCCGTTCACGCAAAAGCGCCGTGTTTGTCCGCAGTTTTTCAATAAATCCTATTTTAGGACCGCGTTCCACGACTTCGGAGGAGGGTTCATCAAGACTGCGTGTTGTGACTGACTTAGTGTCGAAAGCTAATCCTCCGCGATAGCCATCAGCGAGCAAAATGGCTTGCCCTGAAAAAACGAGCTGCTCTATTTCTTTCATTGTAGAAACAACGCTGTGGTGAAAGCCGAAAAAAAAGGCGGATAAGTCTTCAATCGAGCATTCCTTATGGGCTAACGCCTCTTTTTGTAAAGGAGAAATGACGTATTGCGCCAGCATTTTATTCTCTGTCAGACCGTCAATATACAGTAAACACGCCTTTTGTCTGCTATCTCCGAAAGCAAATGTATAAAACATCATATCGTCGTTTTGTCCCAATGTTTTTTTCAGTGTGTCTAAATTGTTCTGGAGATCAGAGTCGATTTGCATAGTTTCTCTCCTTCGTAAACAGATTGACGGTTTTATTAATTTGTATCAAAAAAGGAGAATTATTCTTATCGAGGAAAAGGCTGAAACAAAGCTTCTTTTCGACGTGATATAATAGATAGGAAGCGTTTTCTTTGAAGGGGTAATGAAAAGATGATGCTTTGTACATATGTTGTCATCGGAAAAAGACAGCTTATACGGGCGTTTGTAAGAGGGGCGCACCGGGAAAATGATGATCAGTTATTTACAGGGGAGGGGTACGGATCATGACGCAATCACCGATTTTTCTAACGCCTGTGTTTAAAGAAAAAATCTGGGGCGGAACCGCTTTACGAGATAGATTTGGATACAGTATTCCTTCAGAATCAACGGGGGAATGCTGGGCCATTTCCGCTCATCCAAAAGGACCGAGCACTGTTGCAAATGGCCCGTATAAAGGAAAGACATTGATCGAGCTTTGGGAAGAGCACCGTGAAGTATTCGGCGGTGTAGAGGGGGATCGGTTCCCGCTTCTGACAAAGCTGCTGGATGTGAAGGAAGATACGTCAATTAAAGTTCACCCTGATGATTACTATGCCGGAGAAAACGAAGAGGGAGAACTCGGCAAGACGGAATGCTGGTACATTATCGACTGTAAGGACAACGCAGAAATCATTTATGGGCATACGGCCCGCTCAAAAACCGAACTTGTCACAATGATCAACAGCGGTGACTGGGAGGGCCTGCTGCGAAGAGTCAAAATTAAACCGGGTGATTTCTATTATGTGCCGAGCGGAACGCTGCACGCATTGTGCAAGGGGGCCCTTGTTTTAGAGACTCAGCAAAATTCAGATGCCACATACCGGGTGTACGATTATGACCGTCTTGATAGCAACGGAAGTCCGAGAGAGCTTCATTTTGCCAAAGCGGTCAATGCCGCCACGGTTCCCCATGTGGACGGGTATATAGATGAATCGACAGAATCAAGAAAAGGCATAACCATTAAAACATTTGTCCAAGGGGAATATTTTTCGGTGTATAAATGGGACATCAATGGCGAAGCTGAAATGGCTCAGGATGAATCCTTTCTGATTTGCAGCGTGATAGAAGGGAGCGGTTTGCTCATGTATGAGGACAAAACATGTCCGCTCAAAAAAGGCGATCACTTTATTTTGCCGGCTCAAATGCCCGATTTTACGATAAAAGGGACTTGTACCCTTATCGTGTCTCATATTTAAACTTAATCTCACTTCGAGATTAAGTTTTTTTATTAGAAAATGGAAGTGATTCACCTATAAATGAAGCATGCGCGTGCCGATAAATAAACTAGTTTTATATACTCATAGAATAAGAAAGAGGAGAAGGAATGAAAAAGAGACTAATCGCACCTATGCTTCTATCCGCCGCGTCCCTTGCCTTTTTTGCCATATCTGGTTCTGCCCAGGTAGCCGCGTATACCGACTACTCACTATATAAAGTAGAGCCGTCGAATACGTTCAGTACAGAAAGCCAAGCCTCACAAGCTGTCGCCAAACTGGAAAAAGATACTGGTTGGGATGCATCCTATCAGGCTTCAGGCACAACAACGACCTACCAAATTTCCGCCTCAGGCATTCATAGCGAATCAGAAGCGAAAGCAATACTGAGCGGACTCGCCAAACAGACATCGATTACAGGAACGTCAAGTCCTGTTGGAAGCAAACAGCCATATGTCACCATCTCGTCAGGTGCCATCTCCGGAGAAAAACAGGCCAACACTATCCTAGCAAAGCTGAAACAGGAGACGGGAGTGGCTGGCGCTGTAAAAGCTTACGGAGCAGCTCAGCCCTATATGAACGTCAAGACATCAGACATTGCTGATGAGACAAAGGTCAAGGCGCTTATCCAGAGCCTGGCTAAGCAAACGGGGATTAAAAGCTCGTATCAGCCCATCACACACACGGTGTCTGTCACAACCATTCAGTCTGGCACAATCGTGGGAGACAGCAGAGCTGCGCAGATCAAAAACGCCTTTCAAAAGGAATCGGGGCTGCAGGCATCATTAAAGGAAACCGTGAAAGGACAAGCCTATTATACGTTCACAACTGCCTCCATTTCAGGTGAAGCGAATGCCAAGACTCTATTGCAGCAGCTGAAACAGAGCACTGGCATCACAGGCAGCTACAAGTCCATCAATCAAAAAACAACCGTTGAGTCATACAATGTCCAATCAGCTTATTTCAAAGGGCTGAATACAGTAAAGGATGCCATCAGCCAAATCAAGAAAAACACCGGCGTATCCGGCAGTTATCAACAGGTTGGAAAAAGCACATCATATACCGTGAATATGAAGGGTATAACAAAACAGCAGCTTCAAAAAGTAAACACTTTCTTTAAAAAGAAAAAATGGCATTACACGTCATCCAGCGTCAAAAAAACGGCAACGTCTGCCGCTTATCAAATCACGACGGCAAAGATTTTAGGCGAGCAGCAAGCAAACAAAGCAGCAGCCTTCTTTGCTCAGAAAAAAGTAAAAGCTGCAAAAACAGCAGCTGGATCAACAGCAGAAAATCAATATCAGCTCATCTCAGAAGAAACATCAGATCAAGCAAAAGTCACAAAGGGTTTGAACATATTAAAGAAAAATCAGCTGAGTGCTTCTGCGAAACCCGTCAAAAAACAAATAGCTGACACGTTTAAAATCACAACCGAATCTCTGCTTGATCAAACGAAAGTCAATCAGGCACTCACGTTTTTCAAATCAAATCATATATCAGCAGCAAGCCAGAAAACCGGTCAGACAGCTGCGAGCAGCTATCAAATCACAACTGAAGCTATCATCAGCCAAGAAGAGATTGACCGCGTTTTAACATTTTTTAAACAAAATAAAATCGCAGTCACAACATCAAAAACAGGCCAGACTGCATATACACAATACAAAATCGTGACAACACAGCTCAGCAGCAAAACAGCATTGAACAATGGGTTAACCTATCTTAAATCGAAAAGGGTAACCCCCAGCTACACAACGAAAAGCAATACGCTTTATAAAATCAACGTAAATGAGCAGTTCACAGGCAATGATACAGCTGCTGCGGCATCAACAAGGTTAAAACAATTATACGGATGGACATCATCTATCGTGAAGATCAAAAATGGCCCGCAAATCATGAAAACAAATTACAATCTCTCGCTTCGTGATATGGTCCAAAAACAAATGACAGTAAGTCCGCAAACAGACGGAGCGGCTTACGTATCGCTCACGTACATTAATACAGCAACATCAACCGTTACGGCTGATGTACTAAATATCCGGTCAACGCCGGAAGTCAGCCAGGCAAACGTGATCGGCCAATTTAAAAAAGGCGATAAAGTGAAAATCATCGGACAGATAAACGGCTGGGCTAAGATCAATTTGGGCTGGCGAAACGCAAGCAGTGGTGAAGTAGTTCAATACGTGGATCCGAATAACTTTTCCAGAGACAGCAAATACTACTTCCAATTTCTCAAGCTGTCACAGACAGCGGGCCTCAGCGTTACTGAGGTCAATCAGAAAGTGCTTGCGGGTAAAGGCATCCTGACAGGGAGAGCAAAGGCATTTATCGATGCCGCCAATCAATATAGCATCAACGAACTGTATTTAATCTCACACGCTCTTCTTGAAACAGGAAACGGGACATCCGCCTTAGCCAATGGATTAACCTATAACGGAAAAACCGTATACAACATGTATGGAATTGGAGCATACGACAGCAATCCGAATTACTACGGAGCCAAATATGCGTACGAGCAGGGCTGGTTCACACCAGAAGCGGCCATTATCGGAGGAGCTAAATTCATAGGCTCATCGTATATCCACAACACAGCTTACAATCAGGACACACTGTACAAAATGAGATGGTCAGCTACAGCGACACACCAATACGCAACAGACATCGGCTGGGCGTACAAACAAGTAAACCGCATGTACAGCCTGTATTCATTGCTGGACGGTTATACACTTTACTTTGATGTTCCGGAATATCAATAAAAAAAACACCTTTTGCGGCTGCAAAAGGTGTTTTTGATTTATCTTTTAAGAACTTTATCCTCGGATGGCTCTTCTTCCTGAGGGAAAACAATTTGATCGACGACTCGCTCACTTGCTTTTCCATCAAGATCATCGAAGAAATAATGAACAAATGAATCAATTTGCTCAAAGTTATACTTCTCTTCTTTAATGATCGAAATCATTTGCTCAGACGTTTTCGCAAGAGGGCCAGGAATAAAGTCAAAGTAATCGTAATAGAAATCACGTTTGCGAATATAATCATCTACATCATAGCTGAAGAAGATCATTGGTTTATTTAATAAAGCATACTCAAAGCAAACAGAAGAGTAATCCGTTATCAGAATATCTGTTACGAGCAATAGCTCGTTAATTTCCCTGAACGAAGAGAAATCATAAAAGAAATCGCTGTACTGATAAGGAATATTGGCATCGTTTCGTACGAATGGATGAATTTTGAATAAGAAGATATATTCATCCTTTAACTCACGATACAGACGGTCAAAATCAAGCACTTCAAAAGGATAATGAGCTGATTGCTGACCGTTTCCGCGGAAGGTTGGAGCAAAAAGAATGACCTTTTTGTCCTTTAGAAACGGATATTCCGTATAAAGGCGTTCTTTTACAAATGCCTTCTTCGCTTCATCAAAGAAAAAGTCTGTCCGCGGTACGCCCGTAGCAATGACGTTTTCAATGTCTACGCCAAAGCCCTCTGCGTAGTGCTTCCGTATATTTTCAGAGCTGACAATAACCTTCGTGTAGTTTCTATGGTTTTTCGAATGCGGTGACGGTCCTCCCGGCAGACCGATTCGGCTGTAGCCGAATGTCTTAAAGGCACCGACAGCATGCCACAGCTGGACAAGGTCCGCATTTTTACGGATTTTTAACGGATAAATAATCGGATAAAAATCATCTATAAAAATGATTTTGCTTGTCGCAAAATGATAAGCCATAGACATCAGTTCAGACAGGCTTTTTCTATCTCGAATGCTGCTCTTTAAGAAAAATTTGAAATCAAAATTTTCTTCACGTTTCAGCAGCTCTTCATAAACAAATTCGAAGTTTCCTGTCATATCAAGCCGGCTGTCAGAAGCAAAGACAATTTTATTAGACTTAATTGGAAGCAGGCGGAATACATCATAAGCAAAATGGAATAAGCTTGTATTCAGCTTGCGCAAAAAGCGGTTTGCCTCTTTTCCAGTATCCAGCTCCAAAAGGCTTGGATCAATTTCCTGCAGTTTGTTGCAAGACAAATTAATCGTCTTTTCGCCCTCATCATAATTAACGATTAAATTGAACTTCATCAGCTTTTTAGCAGAATGAAATTCCATTTTTGTGGCATACACATCATTAGAGAGGAAATTACTAACATTTCCGACTGTATGCACTTCCTGATGTTTTACATTTTGATCATCTACAGCTTCAATCTCGAGAAACAGCTTATACTCGCCCTGCGGAAGAGGCTTGTCATTCATCAGCTTAGAAAAGTTAATCTGCTGTGAAAATCCTGCCCACTTATAGGCTCCAGGCACATTTGAAGTATCAATTGACAGCTTATCTACCGGAACATCCCGCAGTGAAACAGCTGTAAATAAAATACCATTGTTCACCAATAATAAACGTTTTCGAACCTGATCCTCTTTTTGAAGCGGCAGGCCCTTGATATACATATAACCCGCAATTTTTAAAATTGACCCATTCCAAGAAAACTCAGAAATCTTTCTGACAGGGACTTGCTGGTTTTCTTCAATTCGCTTCGTTTTATCAAAAAGAGAAAAAACCCTGTTATCAGCTGGATGGACAATGACAGCTGCATTTTCTTTTTGCGTTTTCTTTTTTGATCTGAAAAGTCTGTTCTTGATCTTTCTTGCCAGCTTCACTTTGTACCTCACTTTCTCCTAATCGGCACCAGATGTTAAAAATGATGAAATAAAATCGGCCACCCGCTCTGAAGATTTGCCGTCCTGATGGGTGATAAATGCCTGTGAAAAATCTTCAATACGTTTCGTATCAGCCTCGTGATCACTCTCGATATCGTATACAAGTGATGCAACGTCTTTAGAAATCGGCCCGGGTACAAACGATTCAAACGGGTAGTAGAAATCACGTTCTTCCAAGTAGTCTTCTAAATCCGGGCAGTAAAAATACATCGGACGATTCAGCAGGCTGTACTCGAAAATAACTGAAGAATAATCGGTTATCAGCCCATCAGAGATTGCCATCAAATCGTACAAAGAGTACGAATCAGTTAAATCCAGCACAAAATCATCCTCTTCCGTGTGCGCATGTTTGCGCATATACGGATGAAGATGGAGGATCACGACATAATCTTTATGGTTTAGCGCCGATTTTAATTGTAGCAGATCAAGCGGTATAGCGTCACCCTCTTGATGATGTCCGCTGCCTCGAAAAGTAGGAGCATACAAAAGCTTTTTTTTATGCTTCAGTTCAGGATAAACCCGATGAAACTCATCCAGTACAGTGCGAATATGTTCCTTATGATAAAAATAATCCGTTCTTGGAATGCCGAGCGGCAAAATCTGCTTTTGCTCCATTTGAAAGGCTTCGGCGAAATGCGGAACGGCAGCGGGTGCACTGACAATGGCATAATCATAGTTTGAATGCACGGGAACAATCTTCAAATAATCAGAAGAAGGGCCGAACGGCTTGTTCACAATGCTGTAGCCAAATTTTTTAAACGCGCCGCAAGCATGCCAAAGCTGGATGGCAACAGTTTCCTTTCGTTTTGGCACAACATACAAAGGAAAATAATAATCATCCAACAAAAGCACGCGGCATGTTGCAAGGTGATATAACGAGCTGAAAAGATGAAGCAAATATGCAGCTCGTCCGATCAGCCCTTTATCCATCTTGCGGAACAGCAGGGTGATGCGAAGAGACGGATCTTGCTTCAGCTTTTCATAGACACCTTTAAAATTATCACTTAAATGATCCTCACGATAGGAAGCTATGACAATTTTGTTGTGCTGTACTGGTAATAAAGCGCTCAATAGTTTATAAGCAGTGCCGAATACTCCTTTTACAATTCGTGTAAGGAATGTTTTCACTGTTTAAATTTCCCATTCAATAACAGTTTTTCCCCAAGATGAAGTCAAATCTGCTTCAAACGCGTTTGTAATTTCCTCAATACTGCGTACCGGGAAGCGTCCGCCAACTAATGTTTCTAAATAATCAACGACTTCAGGGTATTGAGCTAAAAAGTCTACAGTACGGGCAAAATCCTCGCGTCCGCTGCGGCTGCTGCCGATCAGCGTAATCCCTTTTTCAAGCACCATTCTTGTTTCAATTTCAACAGGGTATTCAGACACGCCTAAGAGCGCTACACACGCTTCAGGATGGACATGGGCAATGATTTGCTCAATTGCGCTTTCACTGCCGCGTCCGCCCACGCATTCAAAGGCATGATCAATTCTGACATCTTCAGGAATGTCGTTAATTTGATAAGCTGCATCAACAAAAGAAAAATGATCAAGCTTGTAAGGTGTTTTTCCGAAAATAAACACCTTGCTGTCTGGATATTTTTTCTTCAGTAGAAGCGTCATGATAAATCCGAGATTTCCGTCCCCCCAGACACCGAATGTGTCACGCTTCTTATGCGCCATGCGCTCAAAGCGGGAAAGCGCGTGAACTGCAATTGTAATAAGCTCAGTGAAGGCTGCGACATGCGGATTAATGCTGTCTGGAAGCTCAACAAGCCGATCAGGCGCCATGAACATATAATCCTGCATAAATCCATCATAACCGCTTGAACGGAATCTGCTGGACCGCAGGTAATTCTCCGCGATGACTTCATGCTCTTCAACCGGTGTATTTGGCACCATAACAACCCGGGTTCCGACTTTAAATGTGCCTGTCGGATCAAACATGACTTTTCCGATCCCTTCATGGATCAGAGCCATCGGCAGTTTTTTGTCCATCGCTTCTTTGCCGCGTGAGCCAGTATAATAACGCTGGTCTGCAGCACAGATGGATAAATGGGTAGGACGGACGACGACCTTATCTGAATGGACAACTTTATCTTTATATGTCACTTCAAATTGTCGGGCAGAAACTAAACGATATGTTTGATTAATCATTGTGAAATTCGCTCCTGTAAAATGGCATTAGCCACTTTTAAGTCATATGGTGTCGTTACTTTAATGTTAAAGACTTCACCGCGGACCAGCTTCACTTTTTCACCTGCTAACGAGCAGATCTTGCAAGCGTCAGTAAGGACAGCTTTTTGCTCATCGGACAGTTGATTATAAAGCTCGACCAATTTGCTGATCCGGAAGCTTTGCGGTGTTTGCCCCTGATACATGTTATCGCGGACAGGGATATCAGAAATAAATTCCTGGTCTTCTGAAGCAATAATTGTATCAATGGCTGAGATAACAGTATCAACCGCGCCGTATTGAAGAACAGCATCAATGTTTTCATCGATAATGCGATGAGTGAGAAACGGACGCACAGAATCGTGAGTGATGATCACGTCATCATCCTGAATACCGAATTCTTTTTCAATATAGCGGATGCCGCTCATAATAGATTCATTACGGTCGCTGCCGCCTTCAACGACAATCAGGCGATCATCCTGCCCGATAAATTTCTTTAAAATGTCTTTTGTATGGTTAATCCACTCTTTAGGGGAGACGATTAAAATCTTATCGAAACGGTCATTTAATAAAAACTTTTCAACCGTATGAATGATAATTGGGCGTTTATTTAACGGCAAAAACTGTTTTGGCATATTGACGTTCCCCATGCGGGAACCTTTTCCACCGGCTAGAATCTCAGCATAAATCATAAAATGACTCCTTCCTTACTACAACTCATAATGTTTTATAAAAGGTTTTCATATTATTTGCAATACCGATCTCTATTATATATAAAGATCAGTTTGATTTCTCATTTACATAGCTTAAAAGCAGCTTGCTGGCATTCCCTCTCGAGTACAGATTCCATTCACGTGAAAAGCGCTCCACTTCAGTTTGAAGCCTGTTCATATCTTTCAGCTGGTCCAAGAGCATTCCTGAATCACGGCAAGGAACCCCGGGGATTACCTCTGTATAATGGCGGATTAAACCGCGGGTTCTGTTGTAAGCCTCCATATCATACGTATAAAACAAAATGGGTTTGTCCAGCAAAGCAAATTCAAAAGGGACAGAAGAATAATCTGATATTAACAGATCACTCATTTTTAAAAGGTCTGCAAGAGGGAGGTCTGATACGTCTTTTATCCACGCACTATCCCCATGCAATTGAGCAGATTGCTTCATAACAGGATGAAGTTTTACTGCAAGTAAATATTCTCCTTTTAAATCATGCTGCAGCTGTTTTTCTGAAAACGGCAGCGAAAAGCTTTCAAACTGATGATCCCTAAAGGTTGGCGCATACAGGATGATTTTTTTCTCTGCCGGCAGGTGATATTTGCTTTTAAGGTCATTGCTGTTTTCCTTCACCTCATAGTAAGCATCGGTTAAAGGCACGCCAAACCGAAGAAATTTATCACCTTTTATATCGAAGAATTCCTTGAATATGTCAGCCATATGTTCAGAACCGACGACAATCCGGTCAAATGAAGCATACACTTTGCGAAAGCGTCTCACGTCAGCCCGCGAACGATTCTGTGTGTTGATATCCTTTAACCCAAATCGTTTAAACGCTCCATTCGCATGCCAAACTTGGATACACTCGATATCAGGTCTGCAGGTCAAAACGGTTGTCAAAACAAAATAGTTATCAACAATCACAGCTTTACTGCTCAGCATAGAAAAGACCGCTTTATATATATGAAGCGGGTGTTTTTCGTTAATAACTGAAACAGTAAGCTCAGGAAATTCTGTTTCCAGCGATTTGGCATGCTGGGTCAAAAGTACATGAATGGGAAATGAGTAGTGTCCCATCTGATATTCCTTTAATATTGCCCGGGCATTATCAGGAAAGGAAACAAGAAGGGTCACTTGACTTCCCGGTTTGACCCAAAACAGCAATGCGCCGATGACTTTGATGAACAAATAGTAAAAAAACGCAAACCAGGATTTCAATCTGTCATCAGCTCAAAACGGCTGCCGCGGATTGTCGGCAGGCACAGCGAAAGGTTCATGCATTTCATTACATACCATAGCTCCTTTAAGGCCCATTACAGATGGCGTGATTGATCTTTGACCTGTCCTGTATATTGCGGCTTTGCTGAAGTTCGTTCATGTTTCAGCACGGCTGTAACATACTTAGGAATGCTAAGCATTCTTCTCCAGCGCGCAGGGTTTGTGATCAGCCTGTACATCCATTCAAGGTGAAAACGGATAAAAAATGAGGGCGCTCTTTTGACATTGCCGCTGAACACATCGAAGCTTCCGCCCAGCCCTACAGAAACAGCCTGAGGGAATAGATGTCGGTATTTATGGATAAAGAACTCCTGATTAGGATAACCTAAAGCAACAAATACCATGTCAGGATTTGAGGCTGCAATCTTGTCTGCCACCTCACGTTGATTCTTCACATAACCGTCAGAATATCCGGCAATTTCAATCCCAGGATAATCACGTTTGACTCGCTCGATTGTCTGAGCAATCACATGCTTAGCTGCACCGTAAAAGAAAACCCGTTTTTTCTTTTGATCAGCCTTCTCAAGCAAAGACGTAAACAAATCATAACCGGCGATTCTGGATTGAAGCGGCTTACCAATTAGCTTGGAAACCAACACTACACCAATGCCATCCGGCAAAATAAAATCAGCAGATGAAAGAACCGCTTCATAACGCGGATTTTGCATCGCTTCAAATCCGATTTCAGGATTCGCTGTTACGATGAACGCACCTTTATTCTGGTCCAAAAATGACGTTTCTAAATGTGATACAAATGAAGTCAGTTCACCGTCTACAAAATCTAATTGATTAATGGGTTTCGTTTGCATCGTATCAACCCTCCTTTTCATCTATATGTCTATAAAAAACACGTGTCATTCGTATAGTTTGATTAAAGACTCTTTGTCTGAAAACATTTTACTCTATCTTACCACAAAAATCTTTAGGAACTTTTAACATTCACATTACAATTCCTTCACGTTTTGACGATGAATTAATATGAGGAGGGCGTACAAAATAAATGACGCAGCAGAAAGAAAATCGTTTCACTTAAAAACGCGACAAAAGATTCGATTTTTTCGAAAAAGAAAACTTGTTATAATGGGTATGGGTGAGACATTAGACCTGTAAAAATTATACATCAATACAACGATGATACCAAAAAATGCTGGTGATTGACATTTTTAAAGAGCCTTAACTTTTATAGGAACTTATGCTATTATTGTTCAATATTAATGGTACGTAAAAAATGTGTCGAAATTATAAACAATCTGTTAAGGTTTTTGGTTTTTTTCTGGTACTCTCAGTTGAAAACGGTTGGAAGGTGATGTTATCTGATGAAGAAAGTGATAACGTACGGAACATTTGATTTATTTCATTATGGACACATGAAGCTGCTGCAAAGAGCAAAAAATCTGGGTGATTACTTAATCGTAGGATTATCTACAGATGAATTTAATCTTCAAAAACAAAAAAAATCGCATCATTCCTATGAACATCGAAAATTCATTTTAGAAACAATTGATTTTGTGGATGAAGTGATTCCCGAAAAAAACTGGGAACAAAAAATTTCAGATATTCAAAAGTACGATATAGATACATTTGTCATCGGTGATGATTGGAAAGGGAAATTTGACTTCTTAAAGGAATATTGTGAGGTCATTTACCTTCCGAGAACAGAAGGCATTTCAACTACCCAAATCAAAGAAGACATGGCTAGTTTATAGAAGCACTAACTTAAAGAGGCTTGAAGTAATTCAGTTGCTTCTTTTTTTCTTGTTTGCTGAGATAAGTATTTAATTGTTCGAACATTTAAGGAGTCTAAAATGAAATCAAAGATTTTAATGAATTATAGAAGTCTATTGGTCAGAGTATACTCAATTGCTTTTAGAACAATTGGGCTTTTGCCCAGGAATGAAAAATTAATCATCTTCGAAAGCTATTCCGGCAAACAATTCAGCTGTAATCCACGAGCAATTTTTGAGTATCTTGAGGAAAATAAAGATAAATATGATTACCGATTAATCTGGAGTATAGATAAAAGAAACAAAGATTTATTTGATAATTTAGATGTGAAATATTTAAAAAGATTCTCTCTCAAATGGCTATGGTATATGGCTACAGCGAAATATTGGATAACAAACAGCCGCTTGCCGTTATGGATCCCAAAACCGAGAAAAACCACATATGTGCAGACTTGGCACGGAACTCCCCTAAAAAAACTTGCAAATGACATGGACGAAGTACATATGCCCGGCACGACGACTGAACAATATAAAAAAAACTTCCTGAAAGAAGCTAGTAAATGGGATTATCTCATTTCACCTAACGCTTACTCTACGGAGATTTTTAGAAGTGCTTTTCAGTTTAAAAAAGAAATTATTGAATCTGGTTATCCGAGAAACGATTTATTATATGCAGAAAATAGAGACGATATTAGTAAAAGGATTAAAAGAAAACTAAATATTGACGATAATAAAAAAATCATTTTGTATGCACCTACATGGAGAGACAATGAATTTTATGGTGTGGGAAAGTATAAATTTGACTTACAACTTGACTTAGAAGAATTACAAAAAGAATTTGAAGATTCTGCTGTTTTTTTATTAAGGATGCATTATTTAGTGCGAGAAAACTTTAATTTGCAAAAATATCATCATTTCATTAAAGATGTTTCTTTGTATCAGGATATCAGAGATTTGTACTTGATAAGTGACATATTAATTACTGATTATTCATCAGTTTTCTTTGATTTTGGCAATCTAAAAAAACCTATCATTTTTTATACCTATGATTTAGAACTGTATAGAGATAAATTAAGAGGCTTTTATTTCGATTTTGAGCAAAATGCCCCAGGTGAAATTGTAGTAAATAAAAAAGAACTTTATTTGAAATTGAAAAATATTATTCAAATGGGCTCTATACCAAATAAATACAATCAATTTTATAATGAATTTTGCTCTATTGAAGATGGTTTTGCTGCTAAAAGAGTAATTGAAAGGATTTTTTAGAGTCAGGAAGGAGGTTAGTATTATATTCTCATTAATTATTCCAGTTTATAATGCGGAAAAGTACTTATTAGAGACGATAAATAGTGTCATTAACCAAACGCTTGATTTTGAAAAATATGTTCAAGTCATTTTAATTGATGATGGTAGCACAGATGATAGTAAAAAAATTTGCGAAGAACTGCAAAAAAAGTACCCAAACAATATAAATTATAAAAGGATAAATAATACTGGCCCATCTGCAGCGAGAAATATGGGACTGAAACTAGTCAATGAAACATCTGAATATATTGGATTTCTTGACTCTGATGACAAAATATCTCTTGAGGCCCTCTATCAAGTAAAATCTTTTTTTGAGGCAATGGGAAGTAAGGTAAACATTGCAGTCTTACCGATACATTATTTTGGTTGTAGAGAAGGCGAACATAAATTGAATTATCGCTTTCTTAAAGGAAATAGGGTAGTTAACATTTTGAATGAATATGACGCTCCTCAATACTTTATAGGGGGAAGTTTTTTTAAAAAATCTCTTCTGCAAAAATATGGTTCAAAATTCAATGAAGATTTGGACTTTTGGGAAGACGCCCTTTTTATGAATAAATTGATATTAAACGAGTCTTGTTACGGGGTTGTAGCAAACGGAAAGTATTTTTACAGAAAAAGGTTCGAAAGCAATTCGTTAGTTGATACTTCTTGGTCATCAAAAAAACGTTATACAGATTTTTTGAAAAATTCTTATTCAGTTTTATTTGAATGGTCTAAAGAAATTTATGGTGAGATACTTCCTTATGTACAATATTTAACTGCTTATCATATTAAACTATATTTATACCCTAAAAATAGAGATCAACCTATAGATATTTTGAATACTAAGGAATTTAATCAATTTATTCTTGAGTTTAAATATATTTTAAGTGAAATAGAATCTAAATATATTCTGTGTCAAAACATGAATAGTTACTATAAAGAGCTAATGTTAGAGTTTAAGAATGAGAAATATTTATATGCTCACGGTGTTGAAAAGCTAAAAAAGAAAAATATCACTATAAATGATGTTAAATATAAAGGATACTTTTTAGTTTTAAAAGGCCATTTTATTAATGAACTTTATGAGATGAAAAAAGATGACAGAATTTATCTAAAATATTTTAATAAAAAAATATATGCCAAACAAATACAACTAGATGAAAAAATAATTATATGGGGCCATAAAGTTAGAGATTATAAATATGCAGGTTTTAGTTTAAAACTTCCCATTTGGATTTTAAAATTTTCAATCGGATTAGAGGGAGAAAATTTTTCAGTAGTACTCAATGAAGTTAATTTATTAAAAACTCTTCATAAAAAACTATTATGTATGAATAGTTTAATTGGAAAGGCGAAATGACATGAGTATATTAGATGTAAAATATGATGAGATAAAGGGAAGTTTGAAGATACTTTGCGAATTTAGTAAAGATGAAAATTTCCATGCTTTTTACTTAGAAAAAAAAGTAAATCATCGAGATACAGAGCTTCTTGAAAGAATAAGAATTGAATATGAAGAAATCAATAGTACCTCACTATGGTTAAACGTTGATCTTAACATAATTTTCACTTCCTGTAATATAAGCGAAAGTTTCTGGTCAGTATATATGATGACATCATCGGGGAAGAAATTATTAAAATTTGATCATGGCGAAAAAACTACTTTTCCCTATTTTATACCTCATCAATATTCTATATACAAAGTTAGACCTTATATTGCAAAAGATTGTTCTTTAGCATTCTTTATAAGGCCCATTGATTTTATACCGGTTTTAAATGAATTTAAACAAAACGTAAATAATCAATTTCAATTAAATATTGAATGTGTGGGAGCTGACTACAAAAGCCTTTTGAATAGTCAATTTTCGTTATCTCTTTTAAGACGGGATCAACCTGATTTATATTTTTACTCAGATGAGATAAATATAGCAAAAGACGATAATTCATCGGAAAATTTACATTTCTGTATACCAAAAGATTTATTAATAAATAATGATTTGTATGATGTATTTTTAAAAGCAGAAGTGCCCTTAAATAATGATAATGAATTATTATCCAATCAAAAAGAAGTATATTTAAAAGTTAATATAGAGAAAACTATAATAGGAGTACTCCAAGAAAATAATTATCCTATAAATGAGTTTTACTCTTTAAAGGCAAGTGAAAATGCTTTAAATCAACTTTCTTTTCAAACAGTCAAAAAACTTTCTGCAAATATTAGTAAAGTTGATAACGATGAGGACGAGCAGAAATTTACATTGGAAATAAAAGGAGTAAATCTGTTTGTAGACACTCATTCCCAGCTGTTTTTTGTGCTGAAAAGAAGAAGAAAACTTGGAAAAGAAGTTGAATATTATGACGAGATTGCACTTCCATTAGAATTTAATGAGAGTCATTTTACAGCAAAAATATTAAAATCAACTACTTTTTCTGAGTCTATTCTTAAAGGAAATGAAGTCTGGGATGCTTTTATTCGCATAAATAAAGAAAATTACTTTATAGAAAGCGAAGTTAGCGTAAATAAAGAAACAACTTATTCATTTAATTACTTTAAAACAAACTCAAAGCATTTAATAAATTCAGATGCTAAATTTTTTATAAACGGAAAATCTAATCTATCTCTTTTTATTTCAGACCGACAAACAGTAGGAACTAAACCGATCAGAATTGCTGTAATGGGCACTTGCTTCAGTAGAAACCCTTTTAACTCCAGAGATTATTTCAATCCTGGATATAAGAAGATTTATGAGTGTGTTTATACTCAATTCCACTCTTCAATAGTGAGCTTGGTTTCTGAGCCAACCCCTTTTACTCGTGATGATTTTAAAGATATAAAAGAGCAAGATATCAACTTTGTTGAAACAGATTTCAAAAAAGATTTTTTTGAAAAACTTAAAAATTCACAGCCGGATTATCTCATTATTGACCTATACTCGGACGCTGCAAAATCACTTATTCAGTTTAGCGAACAACAATTTGTCAGTGCAAGTTTTATTATAGAACAAAGCCAGTTTTTTAAGAATTTAAGAAATGTAACTATTATTAACCATACTAATAACAAAAAATATTTTGAAATATACAAAAAATCCCTTGATAATTTTATCAACAAATTGACAGAGGTCATACCCGCATCAAAAATCATTTTAAACAAAGGTCGTTTTACGAGTAAATATAAAGATAGTAATGGGGAAATTAAACCTTTTGGAGATCAGGATTTAATTAATAGGAATAATTATTTTTGGGACAAAGTTGATAATTATTTTGAATATAAGCTACCTAGCGTTAAAATTATTGACTTGACAAATACACCATTTATTGGTGATGAGAGATATCCTTTCGGAAAATCATTCTCTCATTACGAATCAGCATATTATAAAAAATTTATGGATCGTTTAAATTCGATAGTACTTGAAGATATACAAACAGAACTAAGGTGATTATAAATCATTTTAATAAGGAGAAATTAAGTTGAAACATCCATTAATCAGTGTAGTCTTACCTGTTTATAATGTGGAAGCCTATGTAGAAGAATGTCTTCAATCTATAATTGGCCAAACATTGGGTTTTGAGAAAATTGAAGTTATTTTAGTCAATGATTGTTCAACGGATGGCACAGCGGCTATTCTAGATCGATATGCCGAGCAGTTTACAAATATAAGAGTAATACATTTGGAACAAAACTGCGGAGCACCTGGAAAACCAAGAAATATTGGAATTAATAAAGCTAAAGGTGAATATATTATATTTTTAGATCCTGATGATTACATTCCAAAAGATGCTTATGAAAAATTATATAAGGTCATGGAAAAAAACAAATCAGATTTCGTTATGGGCAAAATGCTAAGCTTTAATGATGAAACTGGAAATACACATGAACATATAACATTTAAAAATTATTTTATGCATAAGCATTATAATAATGTAAATATTGAAACTGTTCCATTTTTCCTTCAAGTAAAAACAGCTGTCTACTTAAAATTAGTAAAAACAAGTTTTTTAAAAAAGCATAGTATTTTATTTCCAGAGGGTATGAGAAATGGGGAAGATAAAATTTATGATATGGCTCTCTTCACAAAAGCCGAAAAGTTCAGTTATATACCTGAGTATATTTATTATTATAGGACAAGAAATGATGCAAACAATCTATCGTTGACACAGCAAAATATTAAAAATACCTTAAAAAATGATGTAACTGCTGCATTAAAAATAAAAGAATTTTTAAATGAAGAAGAATACTTTTATTTTCAAATAAATGCTTTTAGGTCTCTATTGTGGAAAATTTGTGATCCTGATTTCAACAATATGTCTGTAACTGAGAGGCTTGAGATATTTGAAATGATTAGACCTGTTGTACAAGGATTTAACCCTGATATTACCGGAAAATATTTTTCTATTGAGAAACCTTTACTTAGTTTGATTGAAAAAAATTTCTTACTAGAAGCTTTAGAATACAATTCTATGATCGTCTCAAGAAGATGGTGGTACAATACAGGAATAGAATTGCAAAAAATGTTTAAGCGGCAGCAAGCCATCAAAAACTCACTATCTTGGAGAATAACTAAAATCTTCAGAAGCAAAATAAAAGCAACTAAGTTGAAATATAAAATTAAGGAGAAATTGGTTAGTGATTGAAACTACATTATTGATTCCTGTTGGCACCCAAGATAACAACTTAATGCAAACATACATTGATTTTGTTAAAGGTCAAAGTATGAATTGGAATAGATTGGAGATATTTTTTGTTGTAGACGACAATGATATAGCTGATCAAAATCTAGATGAGAATGTACATTTAATTAGTAGTAAAAATTTTAATATTTCATTGAGTAAAGGAAAGTATGTATTCCTTTCAAATATTGAATATCGCTACGATTCAAATTTATTGAAAAGACTTTCTGAAAAGATGAATATAAATGGGGTATCTGTAATAAAAGCATATAGATTGTTAAATAACAATTTATATGAAAATATAATTGCTTCGAGGATAATGCCAAAACAATATTTGGTTGAGACCGGTTTCTTCTCAGAAAATACTTTTAATCGTGATAATTTAGTTCAATTCTTTTTTGAGCAAGATACAAAGAATATTGAAATGGATTATTTGGGAGAGTGTTTTGTAGATAATGAATTTATTGAATATAGTTATCAATGTCATATCCAATCTTTTAAAAAAATCGTCAGCTTAAATAATGAGCAATTTCTTACGGAATTTGGAGAACTGATATTGGAAACATTAATGTCTTATGTAGATACGAATGTTTTTTTGAATAATTTACTTGATAAAGATCATAGGGATGCGTACGATACAATAAAAAAGATAAGTGAAATTGTTAAGGTAGAGGAGATTTATAACTTTAATGAAGTAGGTTATGGAACCTTTGTTAAATTGATCCAGAAAAATTGTTATTATGAAGCAACAGAGTTTATGAAATTGTTAAAGAGTAAAAGACATTGGTTCAACCAATCAAGAACTTATAAATCTTATTTTGCGAGAGTTCCGTTGTTTGAAAAATCGTTATCTTGGAAATTAACGAAGCCTTTGAGAGACTTAAAGTATCAATCCGGCCATATCAAGCAGATGCTATATAAATATCTTCTTATTTCTTTTACATATATAGTGAAGCTGTTATATAGAAAAGATGTATGGTTAGTCGGAGAGAGATTTGATCAAGCTGAAGACAATGGATACGCCTTCTTTGAGTATTGTAGAACAAATCATCCAGATAAAAAAATCTTTTATATTATTGAAAAAGGTTCCCCGCATGCTGAAAAGGTAAAACGCTTAGGAAATATACTTTATCACTCCAGTTTTAAACATAAATTATATATGTTTTTAGCTAATGCATATATAAGTGCATGGACATTTCAAGAAGGTTTGTATCCATGGCCTTTAAAGGTGTATAACAAGTATTATAAAAAAGTTTTAAGCAACAAATATAATATCTGTCTGCAACATGGTTTAATTATGTATAACATTTCACCTTATTTGCATAAAGAGAAGTATAATCAAGATCTCGTTATTAGCAGTTCAGAAAAAGAAAAAGAGATTATACTTAATACCCTAGGTTACAATAGTGATGAAGTTGTCGTAACTGGTCTTTCGAGGTTCGATAGGCTGTCAAAAAATAAATCAAATAAAGACCAGATTTTAGTTATGCCGACCTGGAGAAGAAGTTTAGTTCAAATGAATAAGCATAACTTTTTAAAATCTAAGTACTTCCTCTCTTACCAGAATTTGCTTAAAAATGAGAAGTTCCTTAATATGATAGAGGATAAGGGAATTGAAGTCAAATTTTATATACATTATCAAATGCAGAAGTATATAAAAAATTTCAATGTTGATCATCCACAGATTGAAATTTTAACCAAAAGTAATGCAATAGTATCTGATTTGATTGGAGAAAGTTCTTTATTGGTTACAGATTATTCATCTGTTTCTGCTGATTTTTTGTTTATGAATAAACCAGTTGTTTTTTATCAATTTGATCCTTATGATAATCATTCCATCAGAGTAAAGGAGATTAAATCTGAAGACATTGGAATAGTTGCATCAGAAGAAGAAACTGTTGTAAATAACATAATTGAGATATGTCATAGAAACTTTGAAATAGATAAGCAATTTAAAGAGAATTCTAAGAAGATCTTTAAATTTAAAGATGATAAAAATAATGAACGTATCTATAATACGATCTTAAACACTGTAAAAAGAGCAAATAGATAAGAACATTGTAGAAAAAACCGATGGATTAAATCTGTCGGCTTTTTCTATACATTAAATTTAGACAGCTACAATGTGAAAAAAAACTTAATATCTGTTACAATATTCACCGGTGCTTTCAAATTTCTTTAACCGAAAGATCCAAAAAATCATTTAAGTCTAAGGAAGATAAACAATGAATGCATTAGTAAGAATCGTAAAAGAGCAAGTGACATCGTTTCCTTTAATTTTGCGCTTAGCTTCGTATGAGACAAAGTCTCAGTATCAGATGAATTATCTTGGCGTATTATGGCAGTTTCTCAATCCTCTCATTCAAATGCTGGCGTATTGGTTTGTATTTGGTATGGGGATTCGTAACAGCAAGCCAGTCATAACAGGTATTGGAGAAGTGCCTTTTATTGTTTGGATGCTGGCTGGTTTGATTCCGTGGTTTTTTATTAGCCCGACGATTCTGGATGGATCAAACAGTGTATTTAAACGGATCAATATGGTGGCGAAAATGAATTTTCCGATCAGTTCACTGCCTTCTGTTGTGATTGCTTCAAATTTATTTAGTTATTTTGTAATGATGGGTGTTTATGTCATTGTCCTTTTAGCAAGCGGTATTTATCCTAGCTTGCATTGGATACAATATATTTACTATTTAATCTGCATGATTGTGTTTATGTTTTCATTTAGCTTGTTTAACTCTACAATCAGTGTGCTTGTCAGAGATTATCAATTTCTGCTGCAGGCCGTAACCAGATTATTGTTTTTTTTACTTCCGATTTTTTGGAATATCTCAGAGCAGCTCGGGAAAAACCACCCGAATCTTCTGCCTGTGCTTAAGCTGAATCCAATTTATTATTTGATAGATGGATTTAGGAACAGCTTCTTAGACGGAAAATGGTTTTTCCAAGACATGAAGTACACGCTGTATTTCTGGCTGTTCACATTCCTTTTATTGTTAGTGGGTTCTATTCTGCATATGAAATTCAGAGACAAGTTTGTTGACTTTCTTTAATACGTAAGGAGATTGTACGATGAAACTAAAAGTTTCGTTTCGAAATGTTTCAAAGCAATATCATTTGTATAAAAAACAATCGGACAAGATAAAAGGATTGTTTTTTCCGGCTAAGGATAATGGTTTTTTTGCTGTGCGGAATGTCTCCTTTGACGTGTATGAGGGAGAGACAATCGGCTTTGTAGGGATAAATGGATCAGGGAAATCAACCATGTCTAACCTGCTGGCTAAAATTATTCCGCCGACCAGTGGTGAAATTGAAATGAACGGCCAGCCGTCGCTGATTGCGATTGCTGCCGGTTTAAATAACCAATTAACGGGCCGGGACAATGTCCGGCTCAAGTGTTTGATGATGGGGTTAACCAATAAAGAAATTGATGATATGTATGACAGCATCGTTGAATTTGCCGAGATTGGCGATTTTATTAATCAGCCGGTTAAAAACTATTCCAGCGGGATGAAATCGCGTCTCGGTTTTGCGATTTCCGTGCATATTGACCCTGACATTTTAATTATTGACGAAGCGCTTTCTGTAGGGGACCAAACGTTTTATCAGAAGTGTGTAGACAGAATAAATGAGTTTAAAAAGCAAGGAAAAACGATTTTCTTTGTCAGCCACTCAATCGGTCAGATTGAAAAGATGTGTGACCGTGTTGCTTGGATGCACTATGGCGAGCTTCGTATGTTTGATGAAACAAAAACGGTTGTCAAAGAGTATAAAGCGTTTATTGACTGGTTTAATAAGCTGTCTAAAAAAGAAAAAGAGACATATAAAAAAGAGCAGACGGAAGAGAGGAAGAAAGAAGATCCTGAAGCGTTTGCCCGTTTCCGCCAAAAGAAGAAAAAGCCGAAATCATTGGCTAATGCGGTTCAAATTGCTATTTTGTCTATCCTGACTGTATTCATGGCAGGAACGATGTTCTTTAATGCTCCGCTTCGTACAATTGCTTCGTTTGGTGCTATCCCGCAAAATGAAGTGAAGAATCATCATGGCAATGCAAAGGGCAAGTCAGAGGAACGCTTAACCGCAGTCAATAAGCAAGGGTTTATAGCAAATGAAAAAGCGGCTGCTTATAAGGATCAGGGTTTGAAACAGAAGGCTGACGTTACACTGCCATTCGGTACAGAGGTGTCGGTAGCTGCAAAAGGCAAACAGGCATCGAAAATAAAGTTTAACGGACAGTCTTATTTTGTGAAAAAGAGCGCTGTTGCAGTTAACATGAAACATGCTGAATTGCATGCCGCTGCATTTACGTCTTATGTATCGCAAACCGCAGCATCTTCCTATGAATACTTTCTGAAATTCCTGGGAGACAGCAGAACCAGCATTCAATCCAAATTGAATGGATACACTGAAGGGGATACGGCTGACGGCAGAAAAACGTTAGATTTTGATTATGAAAAAATCAGCTATGTGCTGGAGAATGATAAAGCAACAGAGCTTATTTTTCATAACATTTCTCCTATCAACCCGGCGTCACTATCCTTAAGTGATAGCGATGTATTGTATGACAGCAGCAAGAAGCGTTTTCTTGTGAATACAGATGATCAGGTTTTTGCAGTTGATAATGAAGAGCATACACTGACTTTGATGTTGAAATAAAAAAAGGCTATTGGATGAATGTCCAATAGCCTTTTTGTTTAGATTTCTTCTTTGTTTAGTAATCCTTCCATAAATGGAACGAGCTGATCGCGAAGCTCTTTATCCTGCATCGCAAATTCTAGAGTTGTTGTGATAAAGCCGAGCTTTTCACCAACATCATAACGCTTGCCTTCAAAGTCGTAAGCAAACACTCTTTGAATTTCATTCAGTTTTTGAATGGCGTCTGTGAGCTGAATTTCTCCGCCGGCGCCAACCTGCTGCTCTTCTAAATACATGAAGATCTCAGGCGTGAATACGTAACGGCCTAAGATGGCAAGATTAGAAGGTGCTGTGCCTTTAGGCGGTTTTTCAACGAAGTTTTTCACCTGATAACGGCGGCCTTCACTTGTCAGCGGGTCAATAATGCCGTAGCGGTGTGTTTCTTCTTCAGGCACCTGCTGAACACCGATAATAGAAGAAAGCGTTTTTTCATATTCATCCATTAATTGGCGCAACCCTGGTGTTTCAGCCTGAACAATATCGTCTCCAAGCAGTACCGCAAACGGCTCATCGCCGATAAAGTTGCGCGCGCACCAGACAGCATGTCCGAGACCTTTAGGTTCTTTTTGGCGGATATAGTGAATGTCAGCCAGGTTAGAAGCCTTTTTCACTTTTTCAAGCAGCTCAGTTTTTCCTTTTTCTTCTAAGTTTCTTTCAAGCTCAGGAGAGTAATCAAAATGATCCTCAATCGCACGCTTGCTTTTTCCTGTTACGATAATAATATCTTCAATACCGGCTTCAACAGCTTCTTCAATTATGTATTGAATGGTAGGTTTATCAACGATAGGAAGCATTTCTTTCGGCATTGCTTTCGTAGCCGGCAAGAATCTCGTTCCGAGACCTGCGGCAGGGATTATGGCTTTACGTACTTTTTTCAATTTCAAAGCACCTTCCTTAAGAACAGATTTAGGGTCACTCTTTTGAATGCAGAGTATTTAAAATGTTTGAGTTTCTTTTCTCATCAATACCCTATTTTCATTCTGTTAAACACATTTAATCATATAAGAAAAACCAATATTAAACAAGAGTCAATTCAGTGACTTTGGGGTTGAGGAAATGCAAAAAAATATCATTAATTGATAGATAAAACAGTTTCACCTGATCCGGTATTTCAAGAAATATAACAGCTTCTTCATCTCTAGAGCCTGCTCAGCAAAAGTGATATAATGTAGTTCTGAAAATGTGACTGTACGAATTTATTCGAAAGGTAATAAATAGATGATGACGATTAAGGTTTCTACTCCAAAATTAGCATTTGTTTGTCAAGAGCTGAATGCTGCAAAAAAGTTTAGTATCAATACGATCGATTGGAATTATCCAATGGAAATTGTCACTTTACATCATGAGCCCAATGGGCCTTCTTCTTTTAAAGATACTGCTGTTATTAATATGTACAGCTACTTTAAAGGTTCTGAACCTCAGAAAGATAAAATCAAGCATCCGATTGAACAAGACGGTTTAACATATATTCAAGAACCAAATAAGCCAATTTATCGTTATTACAATAATGGACGTTATATCAAATATCAAAGGTTTACAGCATCAGGAGAACTTGCTGTCATTGATTACTTTAATGAAAGCAGGCAAAGATTTAAAAGGGAAGAATATGATTTGTCTGGATATGTACACAGCTTAATGTACATGGATCTGGACACTAACAAACCGAAGCAGCATCTTTATTTAAGGGCAGATGGCACTTGTTATATGACAAAATGGTATAAGAATGATGGAACAACTGAAAAAATTGTCATTTTTGACGAAAAAGAGAATATAGTCAGTGTATTGTATTCAGAAAATGAACTTTCCCGTTATTTTCTGAGCCGCTTGATAAAGGAAGCGGATTATTTATTTATGACTTCTGAAATTGAGTTATATACTACATTAAAAACTCTTTCAGTTGAATATTCCTCCATGTATCTAGGTTTTATAGAGACGAATGAGATGTTGGAAAACCCTGAAAAGGAAATAGGCCACCTTGATGCTTTCGTGGTTCCTTCCTTGAAGAGATATCATGACATAATTAAAAATACGGGGCCTCGCACAAATATTTATTACGTTTCTGAAGAGCCGTTTACCCGCAAGCGTTTTGTGGACAAACTAATAGATCAGGTGCCATTTAATAATCAATTGAAGGATATGAATGTTGAGCTGTTAATGGCAGAATGGCAATCAAAATCCGATTTATATTTGTCATCCAAGGTTGAATTTAAAGGCTGCATTCCTCCCCATTCTGTGGGCCGCCATAAAATGTATTGGAAGTTAAAAAATAAAAAGAGCGGCACTGAAAGCACGTTTAACGCAAAAGTAAACAGCGAGGAAGAACTAATATTTACCGTAAGCGGTACACTTCGTATTCACTCTGTATTAGATCAGTTGTCCACCATTGAATTGTATCTCTGTTCCGAGTGGGATAATAGCTTCTTTGCATCAGGTGTGCGAATAACCGATTCAAAGGAAATTCCATTATCAGAACAAAGTATTTCAGGCTGGCAAGTTACTTTAGAAAAAGAAAATAATTATTTGAGTGTTCAGACTGCCGAGGGATTTCGGAGAAAATTAATGAAACGGCTGTTTGTGAAAAAATAGCAGACAAGGTTTTACCAGAAGAAGGAGCTTGAAGATGAGAAGGATCTTTTCACTAATATATGAAATAGACATTGAAAAAGGCGGCATTACAAGCTCTATGATGTCAAGATCTTTTACATTTGCGGAGCGCGGCCATAAAATCGATTTGGTTACACTTGATTATAAAGACAATTATGATCAGATTGAGCAAGTGCTGAAGAGCGCTGGAAGGCTGCATGCTGATGTGAATATCCTCAATATTTATGATGACTATAAAAATCAGCATAAGCATATGAAAGTTGGGGAAGTGCAACAAAGTTACTATGATCAAAATCGTAATCGCTTTGAAGAACCATACGCTGCGTATCATAATAAGGAAAAATTAGAAACGGAATACTTCAAGAATGGCTTATATATAAAAAAGAAAAAATGGGATGAGTCGGATAATCTTTTATATGTAGATCATTTCAATGAAAATATGCAAATGACAAAGCGAGAATTCTTTCATGGCGGTTATGTAAATAAAACTGTGATTTTCGATACAAGAAGCGGAAAAATCAATCAAATTCACTACACAGCACCCGACGGTTTCTGTTATTTAACAGAATGGTACCATTTTAAAACAGGAGCCAGTCAAGGAGTTATGCTGTTTGGCCGTGGTGAAAAGGAAGCTGTATTTTTCAAAAACAAGCACCAGTTTCATACACATTGGCTTGAAACGTTATGTGAGAAAGAAAAGGACCCTATTATCATCTGTGATGGAGTCGGAAGTGCTTCAAAAGTAAATGAAATGCGTGCAGGATTGGCAAAACGATTTTACTGTGTTCACTCAAATCATTTAGATTATCCTTATACGTTAGGCAGCAAAGTTCGAAACAATCATCAATATGCGATGGAGCATATTAAGGATTATGACGGGCTGATCGTATTAACGAATGAACAAAAAGAAGATATCATGAAGGATTTTGAGTCGAACAATAATATTTTTGTTATTCCTCATGCACCAAGAAGGCTTGAAAAATTACAAACGTATGAAAAAAAGAAAAACGAGTTTGTCATGGTGGCCAGATATCATGAGGAAAAAGGGATCGATAAGGTCATAAAAGCAATGGGAATCGTAAAAAAATCCCGGCCGGATATTGTCCTGAATATATATGGCAGCGGTCCCGGCTATGAGGAATACCAGCAATTGATCGATGATCTTAAGTTAGATAATGTACATTTAAAAGGGTATGTCGCAAATCCCGCTCCATTTTATCAGCAGGCGCTTGCCACATTATTAACATCAAAATTTGAGGGGTTTAGTCTCGCGATTTGTGAATCGTTTTCGTGCGCAACCCCTGTTATCAGTTTTGATGTGAAATACAGCCCGAGGGAGCTCATAAAAGAACACGAAACGGGAATGCTTGTAGAACCTGATCATATTGACCTGCTTGCTGAAAGTATCATTTATTTGTACGACAACCCTGAGAGAGCCATTCAATACGGAAAAAATGCAAAGAACTTAATGGATACTGAATATAGTGAAGCCCGATTATTTGAAAGATGGGAAGAAGTATTTGAAATAACGAAATAGTACGTTTTTGCACCATTTTTGTTCATTATATGAGCTTTATGTGAAGAAATAGAAGCGGATAAGGATAGAGGTGTCATGGTGAAAATCACTGCAGCAGTACCCACATACAACTCAGAACATTTTATCTCCCGCTGCCTGGATAGTCTGGTTCAACAAACCATGCTGAATAATGAGTACGAAATTATTTGTGTAGATGATTGTTCACAGGATGGCACGGTTTCAATATTAAAAAAGTACAGTGAACAGTATTCTAATATAACGGTTATAGAACGAGAAAAAAATTCGGGAGGGCCGGGGGAGCCGCGAAACCAAGCGATACGTGCTGCGAACGGTGAATACATTTTTTTTATTGATTCCGATGATTATGTAGGAATCGAAGCGTTCGAGAGAATGTATCAATTTGCAAAACAGCATGATTCAGATATTGTGCTTGGGAAAATGGTCGGTGTAAACGGCAGATCGGTCCCGCAAGCTATTTTTAAGGAAACGAAACCTGAGGCGGATCTTGTAAAATCTCCGCTTGTTTACTCAATAGGACCGACAAAACTTTTTAAAGTTTCACTGCTTAGAATGCATGACATATATTTCCCCTCTAATATACAGGCTACAGAGGATCAGGTATTTGTCATGCAAGCTTATTTAGAAGCGGACAAAATTTCTGTCCTGGCCGATTATGATTATTACTATGCTGTACAGCATGACGGCGAGCATATGACGTTTGCATACGTTGCGCCTCAAAGCTACTATGGCGCAATGAAGGTAATCATAGATATGATTCGTAATAGCCGTCTTTCACATAATCGCAAAATGAAGTTTATGGCGAAGTTTTTGAATCGTCATTTTGATTTTTCCAGAACAACGGACTTTACCGTAACAATCGAGGACGAACGGGAGCAGCAAAAATGGATGACAGAGCTGCATCATTTTGTTGAACAAAATATACCACGGGAAATTGATAAACTTGTTCATTCTCATACGCGGTTAAAATTACACTTTGTACGCCATAATGACCTAAAGGGCTTAAAGCAGTTTGAAGCTGATAAAGAAAATATGGCACAATATACGTCAGTTAAAAATGGTCATATCATAGCAAACTATCCCAGCCTTATCTCATATCATTTGGCAGAGAATGAACGGATTGTTGATGACAGAAACAAAATCAGTCATTACGTGAGCGAATTTCAAATGAAGGACAACACTTTCACATTAAGAGGGTCGGTTACCCACACGGCTTTACAACCAGAGCATCAAGCTATGCAAACTTTATACGGCATTTGGGTGCACCGTGATAGAAAAACTGAAAAAATCATTTCCCCAGTGTATTCTAAGGACGGAGAATTTGAATTTCTCACGAAGTTTACTGATTTGGCTATTCATGAAGAAGATATTGGTGTTTGGGATTTCTTTATTGAATCGGGGATAGACGGCTATAAAAAACGCGTCCGAATTGGCAGCAGCAGAGAACCGTATCCTTATTCAAAACATGCTAAATATATTGGGAATAACGGGGAATATGCTTTCAGCGCACGGCCGTACTTTACTAAAACCTATGATAATTTGTCGGTGGATATCAGAAAGCAGGAAGTTCTGAAAGTCGAATTCAGAGATAATGATTCGGACCAGCATTTAACGTTCGTATTTCCTGGAAGCCAATTGTTTTTTCCGAAGCAATCTTTATTATTGCTCGAATGCAATAACCAAGAGTTTTTAATACCAATAAAAAATCAAATCAGTTCAGCTGATGGGACAGTGATACAGGTTGATCGGAATCTCGTTCAGCAAAAGTTTGCTCCGGCTTATTTACAAAACACCAATATTGTTTTATCCATTAATTCTTATAAAACCACATTGGTTCCGAAAAAGGATGTCAGTGTGTACTTTTGCAGTAAAAATATTGAAAAAAAGCTATGGTGCTTTAAAATAAAGAAGAAAGTAGATCTATTTATACAATCGGACCAATCGAAATTCTATCTAACAGCCCGTTAAACAAAGAAACCAGGTGACAAATATGAAAAAACTAAAAGTTATGACCGTTTTCGGGACCAGGCCTGAAGCGATCAAGATGGCACCGCTTGTGCTTGAATTGAAAAAATATCCTGAAATAGATTCCTATGTAACGGTCACTGCACAGCACAGACAGATGCTCGATCAGGTGTTAGACGCGTTTCACATCAAGCCTGACTTCGATTTGAACATTATGAAGGAGCGCCAGACACTGGCAGAGATTACGTCCAACGCACTTGTGAAATTGGATGAGCTGTTTAAAGATATCAAACCTGATATTGTGCTTGTCCATGGTGATACGACGACGACGTTTGCCGGAAGCCTAGCCGCTTTTTACCATCAAATTGCTGTCGGTCATGTGGAGGCGGGGCTCCGTACAGGGAATAAGTATTCCCCGTTTCCGGAAGAGCTCAATCGACAGATGACAGGGGCGATTGCTGATTTGCATTTTGCTCCGACAGGCCAGGCGAAAGACAATTTATTAAAAGAAAACAAAAAGGCCGCCTCTATTTTTGTAACGGGCAATACAGCGATTGACGCACTCAACACAACGGTTAGGGATGGTTACTCACATCCTGTTCTCGATCAGGTGGGTAAGGATAAAATGATTCTCTTGACCGCTCACCGCCGGGAAAATTTGGGTGAGCCAATGGAAAATATGTTCAAGGCCATCCGCAGAATTGTAGGGGAATTTGAAGATGTACAAGTCGTTTACCCTGTGCACCTGAATCCTGTTGTCCGGGAAGCGGCTCAGAAGCATTTTGGTGATTCTGACAGAGTGCATCTGATTGAACCTTTAGAGGTGATTGATTTCCATAACTTTGCAGCGAAATCGCATTTTATATTGACAGATTCGGGCGGCGTGCAGGAGGAAGCCCCATCTCTCGGGAAACCGGTGCTTGTTCTGCGTGATACGACGGAACGGCCTGAAGGAGTGGAAGCGGGAACGCTGAAACTTGCAGGGACGGATGAGGAAAACATTTATCAGCTGGCAAAACAGCTGTTAACTGATCATGATGAGTACAAGAAAATGTCCCAGGCTTCTAATCCGTATGGAGATGGAGAGGCTTCCCGCCGGATTGTGGAAGAATTGCTGTTTCATTACGGGTATCGGAAAGAACAACCGGATTCATTTACAGGCAAATAAAAAAGAAGCTTTGCACATTGTGCGAAGCTTCTTTTTGTTTTACTTTTCGAGGCTTTCCTTCAGCTCTTTTGTAATATCGGAAAGGGCGCTTTCATCAGCTTGGTAGTAGTAAATTCCATTGATTTTCGTGCCTGTACCTTTTAGTTCGTGCTGTTTAATATGTTTCCGGGCACCTTTGTAATCGGACTGGATATCCCACATGTTATCGAAGGTCAAGTTCGTTTTCACATTATCTTCAACAACTTTAAACATATCTCCGAATTTCGTGATAGAAGAAATATTAGCGCCTTTATTAATAATACCTTGGATGACTTGGCGCTGGCGGTCCTGGCGTCCGAAGTCGCCTCTCGGATCTTCTTTTCTCATCCGGGTATAAGCGAGTGCTTCTTTTCCATTCAGCGTGATTTCTCCTTTGCCGAACGAATAACCGTCATAACTAAACGCGAATGTGCTGTTAACTGTAATGCCGCCAAGTGTATCAACAACGTCTCTAAAGCTTTCCATGTTCACTTTTACAAAATAATCAACCGGGACATCGAGGAAGTTCTCAACAGTGTCTACCGTCATCTGCGTGCCGCCGAAAGCGTATGAATGGTTGATTTTATCCATTGTGCCTTTTCCGATAATTTTTGTATACGTGTCACGCGGAATGCTGACCATGTCGGTTGTATTCGTTTTTGGGTTAACGGTCATATAAATGAGCGTATCGGCACGGCCCTTATCGCCGTCGCGTTCATCCACACCCATGATTAAGACGGAAAAAGGATCTTTTTTATTGATACTGACTTCTTTATCCCTCTTTTTCGATTTATCAATGCTTTCATGAATACTTGCCACGGTTGAAGCTGCTTTATGCCATAAGTAGTATGCATAGCCGCCTGTTCCGAGTACAAATACGGCCACAATGGCTAAAATGACAAGTAACGCCTTTCTTTTTTTCTTTCTTTTTTCAGCTCTCATAATAAAGTCCTCGCTTTTTTGTAATCTAGTACGATTATAAGTTTCTTAATATTTGAAAACAACTAAAATTTGTCTGATTCTTTACAATAGACGGCTCCTTGTAACAAATGTTTCGGTATTTTAAGAAAATCCGCAAAAATTTTTCGTTGTTTTGAAAGAAATCTTAAAATAAGCTTAAAATTGTCGATAAAAAGTGGAGAGGTGATATAGGAATGAAAAAAATTGCTATTTTAATGTTCTCAATGCTGCTTCTTTTGTCTGCGTGCGGCACAGCTCAGAACTCATCAGGAGCAGAAACAAATTCAGACAGCCAGGATGCGGCTGCAGAAGAGACAGTAACGAAGGAAGGCACTTTTGCCGGTTTGGCGGACAGCCATACAATTGCAGTCACTATTGATGATAAAGAGACGTCGATTCAGGTTGGTTCAGACCTTCAGGACAAAATGAACAGCATTTCAGAAGGGCAAAAAGTTGTTGTCAAATATACAAAAGATTCAAATGGCGCTTTAATGCTTAAGGATCTTGAGACAAAGTAATAAAAAACTCTTAGGGGGTTCCATGTTTTGAAAAAAATGAAGCTCTTGCTTCTATCGTCAGTCACTGCGGCGGCTGTAGCATGTCCGGCGTTTATGCAGACTGCGAAAGCCGCTGATAAAACCATTTCGGTTAAGCTGAGTAATTATGTAGGCAGCAAATCAAGTTTGGATGTCGATATCATAGGCGGATATGAAATTCCCGGCTCAAGAATTGCGGATACGGAGCGATATGGAGGAGCAACCCGTTTTGATGTTGCCAATAATGTCGCCTCTGCCGGATGGACAAATCCAACTACTGTGGTCATTGTGAATCGGGACGCTTTTGCCGATGCGCTCTCAGCAACCCCGCTTGCCAAAAAGTACGATGCACCGATTTTATTAACAGATGCAGATTCGCTAACACCAAAAACAGAAAGCGAAATTGCAAAATTAAATCCTGACAATATTCTCATCATTGGCGGGACAATCAGTGTTTCTAAAAATGTAGAAAATACATTAAAAAAATATGGTTCTATCGATCGGATTGGAGGAGCAACCCGTTACGAGGTTTCTAAAAACATAGCCGATCGGATGGGGAATTACAGCCAGGCAGTAGTGGCCACAGGCATGGTCTTTACGGATGCCCTGTCAATCGCGCCATATGCTGCAATGAACGGTTATCCGATTTTACTTGCGGGAGACAATAACATCCGCAGTGATTACAAAATTCCAAGCAAGGTTACAATTGTCGGCGGTCCGTTGAGTGTCAGCACTGGTGTGGAAGCTGCATTAAAAAAGAAGGCAACTGTGAAACGGATTGGCGGCGTTTCCCGATATGAGGTATCTGCCAATATCGTTAAAGAATTAAATATGAAAGCAACAAAGGTATTTATGTCAAACGGCCAAACATTCGCGGATGCATTAACGGGATCTGTGCTTGCAGCAAAGCAGGGAAGCCCTTTACTGCTGGTTGAATCAGGCAGCCTGCCGTCACCAGTCGCTGATGTAGTAGCGTCAAAAGGAACTCAGTCATTTGCGCTGCTTGGAGGAAGCATTTCCATCAGTGATACGCTAAAGAACAAACTGGCAGATACTTTTGCAGGAACTGGATATACAGTCAAGTTAACCGGCGGAAACCTAGTGCTTTATAAAAACAGTACTGCAATCAAGACGCTTGGAACGTCTTTTACAGCACAGCCTAAAAAATATGCAACTGCAAATTCTATCAGTCTGAACGGAACGCCATATCTCGGAAACATGAAATTTACAATAGAGTCAGGCAAATATGTTCGGCCAATCAATGTGAATATCCCCTTTGAAGATTATTTAAAGGGTGTTGTTCCTCATGAAATGCCGGCCAGCTGGCAGAAAGAAGCGCTTAAAGCCCAAGCTGTCGCAGCGAGAACTTATTCCATCAGTTCGGCCGGAAAAGAAGTACAAGACACCACCGCTTTTCAGGTATATGGCGGATATGACTGGAATTCAAAAACTTCAGAAGTGGTCGAAGCTACAAAAGGAAAAGTTTTGAAATACAATGGGAATTTGATTTCAGCTACGTATTCCTCAAGCAACGGCGGCTACACAGAAGCGAGCGGTGAGGTGTGGAGCAGCCAGCTTCCTTATTTAATCGCCAAAAAAGATACGTACGACCCGCAAATCAGCTGGTCTCTGTCTTTAAATAAAACCCAGCTTGATAAGAGCAGTCTGAATCTGAAAAGCCCGGGTTCTTGGTGGAGCTCTAAAAATGAAACAAACTCATCATATTTGAGCGGTTTGAAAAGCTGGTTTATTAAAAATAAATACAGCAATGCCGAGTCTATCAAAATCACGAAAATATCCAGTGTGAAATTCAGCACGGAGAAAACTGCCGGTCAGCGGCCGGAAACAGCAAGCGTCACATTCTCATATTTCGTGAAAGAAAAATCAAATGGCTATATTCTGTCAAATGGAAGCCTCAGTGAAAAAACAGCAACAATTACTGTACCTGCAGCAGAGCTGAGAACGATGCTTGGCGCTTCCAATATGAAGAGTACATATGCTTCTGTCTCAAGCAATACAAACGCCTTTCTCATTAGCGGTAAAGGATACGGACACGGCATAGGCATGAGTCAGTACGGAGCCAATGCCAGAGCAGCTGCCGGACAATCTTATACAACAATTTTAAGTTTTTACTATCCGGGAACAACTCTATCAAGCTATTAAAAGATTGTTAGAGTCAAAGGAGGCGAGATGCCTCCTTTGTTCGTTATTTGATTTATGAATCATTATGAATCTTTGGAGGGACTATCTTTGCGGATCTTTCTTAAAAGCATACCTATGCTGATACTAGGAGTCGTGTTATTTGTACCAAATGCGTTTGCGGCCAACTCTGTTACAAGGCTGGATGGAGCAAGCAGATATGAGGTTGCAGTAAATGTATCAAAACAAGGCTGGAGCAGTGCAGGCACGGTTGTTATAGCAAACGGAACAGCATATGCCGATGTATTAACTGCTGCACCTTTGGCTTACAAATACAATGCCCCGATTCTATTGACGGAATCATCTAAACTGACTGCACCGACGAAAGACAGAATCAGCCAGCTTAAACCGAGCAAGGTCATCGTCATTGGCGGAACGATCAGTGTTTCTAACAACGTTGTAAGCGACATTAAAAAATTGGGTATTTCCAATGTGGAACGGATCGGCGGAAGAAGCCGCTATGAAGTTGCTCAAAATATTTCTAAAAAATTGTCTTCAAATTCAAAAGCAGTAATCGCAAATGGAACGGCATATGCTGACAGTCTGGCAATCGGTTCTTATGCTGCCCGTAATGGTATTCCAATTCTTCTGACGACTGAAAGCTCTATTCCCGAACCAACGAAAAATGCGATGAACAGCAAAGGAACAACATCGACTATTGTGGTCGGGGGAGAAATCAGTGTCTCAAAAAGCGTTTACAGCCAGTTGCCATCACCAACAAGGATCGGCGGGAACAGCCGTTTTGAAGTGGCTGCCAACATAGCGAAAAAGTATTATTCTTCATCAAAAGCTGCATTTGTCAGCAATGGCTATCAATATGCAGATGCTTTAGCGGGTTCTGTGCTGGCGGCGAAGCAAAATCGCCCAATGCTATTTACTGACGCCGGTTCATTGCCGACTGCGACAAGAACAGTCATCGGATCAAATAGCAAGAACACTTTCACAGTTCTTGGGGGAACCATTTCAGTTACCACAAATGTTGTGAATCAGCTGAAAAATGTGATTGTTGGCAAAAAGGTATTTGTGGATGCAGGACATGGTGGTTATGACAGCGGCGCGGTAGGTAATGGTTTAAAGGAGAAAGATGTTAACCTTGCCGTTGCTAAGCTTGTAAACAGCAAACTTTCCAATGGTGGAGCCATTCCGATTATGGCCAGATCTACAGATGTTTTCTTGGAGCTTTCAGAGCGGGTTGCAAAAGCAAAAAGCAATAATGCAAACCTGTTTGTGAGTATTCACGCCAATTCAGCGAGCCCAGCAGCAACCGGTACTGAAACCTACTATTATACAAAATATGAGTCAGAAAACAGCAAACGGCTTGCGACAGAAATACAAAACAGACTCTATAAAGCACTCAATACTCAAAACCGCGGCGTGAAAATCGGGAATTTCCATGTCATCAGAGAATCAACGATGCCGAGTAGTTTAGTGGAGCTGGCGTTCATTTCAAATGCGAACGACGCAAGTAAGTTAAAGAGTGCTTTGTATCAAGAAAAAGCAGCTCAAGCAATATATGAAGGAATCATTGGATATTATTAGGGGATTAAATTAGTAGACATCAATAGCGGCTTGCCGGCAGAACCTATCAGGAATTGCCGGCAAGCTTTTTTATACGATAAAATGAGAAAAATTTTAAACCACATATGCTATGTAAAAGTTTAACAAAATTTAAGGTTAGGCCTATTCTTATTGACAGATGTTTTTGATATAATTATCAGGCAAAAATATAACCGATCCATTAGGGTAGTGAGGTAATCGATGAAAATAAGCATTGTTATCCCTGTATATAATTCAGAAGATCTTATTTCCGAATGTCTTGATAGCTTAGTTAACCAAACGATGCCAAAAGAGGATTATGAGATTATATGTGTCGATGATAAATCTACGGATTCATCTTTAGACATTTTGAATCGATATAAAAAGAAATATGACAATATTGTTGTTGTTGAAAGAACCGTAAATTCAGGCGGTCCAGGTGCGCCGCGGAATGATGCAATAAAAATTGCCAAAGGTGAATACATCCTGTTTGTTGATTCCGATGACTATCTAGGCAATGAAGCATTGTTAAGATGGTACAATTTCTCAAAAGAGAATGATTCAGATATTACTTTAGGTAAGTTAAAAGGGATAAACGGCCGAGGTGTTCCCAAATCAATGTTTAAGGAAACAAACCCAGATGTTGATTTGGTTGATTCCAAAATTGTTTTCACATTGGGACCCCAAAAACTGTTTAAAGCCTCACTTTTAAAAGAAAATCAAATCATCTTCCCTACTCACATAAAAGCAGCGGAAGATCAAGTCTTCACAATGAACGCTTATTTAAAGGCAAAGAAGATTTCTGTTTCAGCTGACTATGATTATTACTATCTGGTCAAAAGAGACGGTGAACATATGAGTGTTGCTTATGTTCCCCCAGAGAACTTTTATGGAGCAATGGAAGATATTATTTCTGCTATCAAGGCTAGTGACCTGGAAGAAGGAAGAAAAATTAAACTGATGGCAGTATTTTTAAACAGGCATTTCGATTTTTCGCGGACAAAAAATGTCACAATAAAAATGAAGACCGATGAAGAAAGAGCTGAATGGTTTAAATATTTGTCTTCATTTATTCATGCAGTACCTGAAGAGGCTGATCAATTTGTGCTTCCGCATATCAAATTGCGTCTGCTGTTTATTCGGAATAATGATTTGCAGGGGTTAACCCAGTATGAGCGTGAGGAACAAGACATTAAAAAGTTCTGTGTTGTATATAACGGGGATTTAATTGCACGTTATCCGAGCTTAGAGCGATATCCAATTTCTGAAGAACTATTAAAAGTGAATTATAAAAATAAGCTTGAGCATTATCTGCAAAATATTGAATTTAACGATCGCAGCCTCAGCATTCAAGGAACCATTAAACACAAATTGGTTGATGATGAAATGAATCAAAATCAATCTCTGACAGGAGTATTTGTTCATCGCGATACAAAGGCGGAAAAATACATTTCGCCGGCTAAGTATGAAAATTCAACATTTACATTTGAGTGCAAGTTTGATGAACTGGCATCTGCAGAAGAAGATTTAGGCGTTTGGGATTTCTTTATTGAATCGTCGATAGACGGCTACAAATTAAGGGCGAGAATCGGAAACAAGCGTGCTGCGTATAAGTATTCTACAAAAACGATGTATTTAGGGCATAATGCTTTGTTTGTCTTCAGTGCAAGACCATATTTCACAATGAACTACGATAATCTTTCGATTGATATAAAGAAACATGCCTATACAGAAGCAGAACTTTCATATGAAACAGAATCAAAAGATTTATCATTTATTTTTAAAGATAAGCAAATCTGTTTGCCAAATCATTCAAAAATCATTGTGAATACCGGACAGTCTGAAATCTCATTACCGGTAAAACGTATAGAGTTAGAGCCTAATTGTACAAAATTGACGGTAAACGTGCAGAGTTTGCTTGAACAGCTAGTTCATGTAAAGAAAGAGCGATTAATTGAATTTGCGATAAATACTTCCCAAAATAAAATCAGTGCAAAAGTGGATAACCAAACAATTGTCCTGGACACACGGAACGTGGAACGAAAATCCATGTTATTCTTTAGTAAAATGGTTGAGGTTCAATACAAGCTGTTAACCTCTAAATCAAAGTTTTATTTTCAATATTAAATGCTTCTCAACGAAAAGAGACAAATCAGTAAAATGATTTGTCTCTTTTTTTAAACAATATGCTTAATTTTTAAAAAAAGTGTCTAAAACAATAAAAAGTTTACGGATAAATGTCAGAAAAAATAACAAATTCACACTTCTTAACATACCATTTACATCCAATTAACATCCGTCTGCTAAACTGACTGGCATAGGTCATCATAACATCCCAAACAAATCGTGAGGTGTGTGTCAGTGAGTGCAGAGAAAAGCATGAATGTGAGTCGTGAATTCTCAGTTCAGCAAATACATTCTTTTACATTATCTGAAAAGACGGCTCGTTATTTGGCAATAAAGCGCGTAATGGATATTTGGTTTGCGCTCATTGGGTTGGCGATTGCGCTGCCAATGATTGCGGTATTTTCAATATTGATTTGTTTGGAGACGCCGGGGCCTGCCATTTATACGCAGGAACGCGTAGGGAAAGGCGGGAAACCATTTAAGCTTTATAAGCTTCGTTCCATGAAAATAGATGCCGAGAAGTCTGGGGCGGTTTGGGCACAGAAGCAAGATCCGCGGGTGACAAGGATCGGAGCTTTTATCAGAAGAACGAGAATTGACGAGCTTCCTCAGCTGTTTAATGTGCTGAAAGGCGATATGAGTATGATTGGCCCTCGTCCGGAACGGCCTGTATTTACGGAAAAATTCCAGAATGAGATTCCAGGCTTTACACAGCGTCTGGCTGTTAAACCGGGATTGAGCGGCTGGGCTCAGGTGAACGGCGGTTACGATATGACGCCGAAGGAAAAGCTGATATTTGATTTATATTACATTCGCAATCTGACTTTCACTTTAGAATTAAAAATTATGTTAAAAACTTGTAAAGTAGTTTGGACGGGTGATGGTGCAAGATAAAACAGAATTCCATTATTTACCATCAATCTGAGCTTAAAAAGAAGTAGGGAATATGATGCCAAGTATTACAAAACAAATCATGAGCGGTGCAAAGTGGACAAGTATTTCAACCATGTGTATTACAATCATACAAATTGTTCAGTTTGCCCTGCTTGGAAATATGATGACCTTAACAGAATTTGGGCTTGTCGGCATGATCACAACGGTTACAGTTTTCGCCCAGATTGTGCTCGATATGGGTTTTGGCGCAGCATTAATTCAGAGAGACGACGCGACGGAGCGCCAGCTGTCAACATTGTATTGGCTTAACATTATGACGGGCGTTTTGCTGTTTGTTCTTTTATATGTGAGCAGTCCTGTCATTGCGGGATTTTATCAAAGAGAAGAGCTGGTGTTTCTGGTTCGGATTCTGGCGATTATGTTTTTGATCGCGCCAATTGGACAGCAATATCAGTATATGCTGCAAAAGCAGCTGCAGTTTAATACGTTAAGCAAAATAGAGATTTTTTCAAATGTATTTTCATTCGGATATTTAGCGATAGCGGTTTTTATGATGGATGCGATTTTGGCGTACGTGATTTCTCAAGTCCTGCTGCAGTCCAGTAAAGGGATTTTATATTGGGCTGTATATCGAAAAAAGTGGCATCCTGCTTTTGTTTTTGATTTGAGAGGCATGAAGGATTTCTTTTCTTTTGGAGCCTTTCAGCTTTCATCCCGTCTTGTGAACAGGCTGGGAGCAAATATCGACATGATTTTGATCGGCCGGTTTATTGGTGCTGAAGCATTGGGAATTTATAACCTCGCTTATCAGATTGTCACCATTCCGGTTTTGAAGATCAATCCGATTGTCACACGGGTGGCATTCCCTGTTTTCGCAAAAAACAAATATGAAAACAGCGTGATCAGAGAAGGCTTTCTGAATATGACAAAAATGCTGGCGCTTGTTTCGTTTCCGCTGTTAATCGGGCTCGTGTCTGTGTCAGACGCCTTTATCACAGCGGTTTTCGGAGAAAAGTGGCTTGCTGCTGTTCCGATCCTGAATGTTCTGGCCATTGTCGGGATACTAAGAGTGCTCATGAATCCAAATGGATCTGTACTGCTGGCAAAAGGAAGAGCTGACTTAGCGTTTTATTGGGATTCCGGCGTACTGCTGCTGTACGTATTATCACTGTTTGCAGCTGTACAGACGGGAAGTCTGCTGACAGTCGCATGGGTGTATGCCATTATCAGCGTTGTTAATTTCCTGATCGGGCGCTGGCTCCTGGCATATGTCATCAAGCTTAACCTTTCAGCTTATTTCCAGTCGATTATGAAGCCATTTCTGATTACTGCGGCGATGGGCATCATCGCGTTTGGTGTAAGCCTCAGTACCGAACACTTCAGTATGCAGGCAGAAATGCGGCTGGCCATTTCAGTTGCGGCCGGGGCGCTGTGCTATCTCTTTCTTTTGGTAAAAGCGTACCCTCAAACGAAAAACAAACTACTAAGAAAAGGGCGTTTGTCATGAAGATTTTGTGGATCACAAGCGTATATCCGAGCAGTATGAAACCCGGAGAGGGTGTGTTTCATGAGACACAGGTGCAAGAGCTGCAAAAACTCGGGCTTGATATCACTGTGATATGCCCACGGCCTTTTCATTCAGCACCTGTCCGCATGCTGAAAAAGACATATCGAAAAAAGGATGCCAGACCGGAGTATGAGATTAGAAAAGGGATACCGGTTTACCGGCCTTTCTATCGGGCAGTTCCCGGCCAGCTGAAGTGGGCGCAGCCTCATCGGAGAATCGCATCAGCCGTTTTAAAAACAATGAAACAGCGCGACCTATATCCGGATCTGATCCATGCTCATTTTGCCATGCCATCGGGCGGGGCTGCGGCAGTCGTGTCAGAGTCAGCGCAAATTCCTTATATCCTGACCTTGCATGGCAGTGATGTGAATGTCTATCCGCATTATAGCAAAGGAGCGTTTAAAGCCTTCAAGCGTGCCGTAGGTTCTGCGTCAGTTGTTTTAGCAGTCAGCCACAAGCTTCAGGAAGAAGCCAAAAAGCTTTCGGGCTTTGACAGCTCGGTTTTGCCAATTGGCATACAGCTCAGCCGTTTTCAGGAGAATGAGGAGACGAAAGAGGAAATCAGAGAAAGACTCGGACTCCCGCTTGATCAGCGTCTGGCTGTCTATGTCGGCCGGCTGGTCAGAGAGAAAGGCATTTTTGAACTGTCTGAAGCGATCGAATCGCTGCAGGACCCACCTCAGGCAGTCTTTGTCGGGGATGGTCCCGCAAAATCGACGCTGACGCAGAAGGGGCATATCGTCACAGGCCAAGTGCCGAATCATCATGTAAGAGACTATTTACTTGCGGCAGATCTATTCGTGCTTCCTTCTTACAGTGAGGGGATGCCGACTGTTGTGATTGAGGCGCTGGCGCTAAGGGTTCCTGTTATCTGTACGGATGTTGGCGGAGTGTCGTCTTTATTCGGAAAGCACCAACATCTGCTGATTAAACCGAAATCCGCTCAAGCCTTGGCGGAAGCGATCACTCGGTACGAACATGAGCAAATATGGAAGCCGGAAGTAGCAGATGACTTGTATGAAACCGTGCAGGCTCAATTTGACGCAGGAAAAAACGCCAAGGCTTTGCATCATCAGTATCAGACGGTCACGAAAACGTCCGTTTAATCGTAAGAAACTGCGACCAATATAAATAGGAAGATCATTTTACAGGAGAGGGATGAGCGCTGTGAAAAAAATAGCTGTCATTGGAACAGGTTATGTAGGACTCGTATCAGGCACTTGCTTTGCGGAGATCGGCAATAAAGTTGTTTGCTGTGATATCGATGAATCAAAAATCAGAAGTCTGAAAAATGGGGTAATCCCAATCTATGAACCAGGGCTTGCAGACTTAGTTGAAAAAAATGTGCTGGATCAGCGCTTGACCTTTACGAACGATATCCCGTCTGCCATTCGGGCCTCAGATATTATTTATATTGCAGTCGGAACGCCTATGTCCAAAACAGGTGAAGCTGATTTAACGTACGTCAAAGCGGCGGCGAAAACAATCGGTGAGCATCTTAACGGCTACAAAGTGATCGTAAATAAAAGCACAGTCCCGGTTGGAACAGGGAAACTGGTGCAATCTATCGTTCAAAAAGCCTCAAAGGGGAGATACTCATTTGATGTTGTATCTAACCCTGAATTCCTTCGGGAAGGGTCAGCGATTCATGACACGATGAATATGGAGCGTGCCGTAATTGGTTCAACAAGTCATAAAGCCGCTGCCATCATTGAGGAACTTCATCAGCCATTCCATGCTCCTGTCATTAAAACAAACCTAGAAAGTGCAGAAATGATTAAATACGCCGCGAATGCATTTCTGGCGACAAAGATTTCCTTTATCAACGATATCGCAAACATTTGTGAGCGAGTCGGCGCAGACGTTTCAAAAGTTGCTGATGGTGTTGGTCTTGACAGCCGTATCGGCAGAAAGTTCCTTAAAGCGGGTATAGGATTCGGCGGTTCATGTTTTCCAAAGGATACAACCGCGTTGCTTCAAATCGCAAAATCGGCAGGCTATCCATTCAAGCTCATCGAAGCTGTCATTGAAACGAACGAAAAGCAGCGTGTTCATATTGTAGATAAACTTTTGACTGTTATGGGAAGCGTCAAAGGGAGAACTATTTCAGTCCTGGGATTAGCCTTCAAACCGAATACGAACGATGTGAGATCAGCTCCAGCGCTTGATATTATCCCAATGCTGCAGCAGCTGGGCGCCCATGTAAAAGCATACGATCCGATTGCTATTCCTGAAGCTTCAGCGATCCTTGGCGAACAGGTCGAGTATTACACAGATGTGTATGCTGCGATTGAGGACACTGATGCATGCCTGATTTTAACGGATTGGCCGGAAGTGAAAGAAATGGAACTTGTAAAAGTGAAAACCCTCTTAAAACAGCCAGTCATCATCGACGGCAGAAATTTATTTTCACTTGAAGAGATGCAGGCAGCCGGATACATTTATCACTCTATCGGCCGTCCCGCTGTTCGGGGAACGGAACCCTCTGACAAGTATTTTCCGGGCTTGCCGCTTGAAGAATTGGCTAAAGACTTGGGAAGCGTCAATTTATAAAAAGAAAAAGTGTTACTTGGTTGAAGCTGCCGGCTGCTAGGCTCGGCCGCCGGCTCCTGAAACATCAGGAAAGGGGTTAAACATGTGAGTATCAAACGATCAGCGGTCCATACGCTAGCGTTACTGGCCGCTGCTATATTTGGAGTCGTCCTATTGCTGGGAGCCATCCATAAAGATATAGGTTTCATGCAGATGGCTGCTGTGCTTGCGGTGTTGGCAATTGGCCTGTTTTTACTGACGCTTGCAACCGCATTTACAACAAAAGAACGGCTCTTTATGGCTGTAATCTATATTTTGATCGCCTGCACTTTTTTAAATAATGCATTTTTCGCTATACATCTTGGATTTTTCAGTTTGTTCCTTTACCGGCTTCTGCTCATTGCAGCGGGTTGCCTTCATATTTTCGGCATGGTTCGGAATCGAACCCATATTGAAAGATGGCATGGGCTGCAAGTAAAAGGGATATTGCTCTTTTTCGCCTTTTGGTTTATATATGGCCTTGTTTCTCTGCTGTGGGCCAAGTCGGTAACAGTTGGCCTCAAGTATTTAGCCTTATTGGCAATGGGAATTTTCTTCATTTATCTTATTGTCATGTACGTGCAAAAAATGGAGCGGCTGATGATTGTTTATGCCATTTGGCTGGTGATGACGGTATTTCTGATGATCATTGGTTTTTACAATCATATCACCCACCATCATCTTGCGAGTTCCACATTGTACAGCGGACCGGAGTATAAGCAGCATTATCCGACATCGGTCTTTTTTAATCAAAATGACTTTGCGACCTTTTTATCCATCAGCTTCTTTTTTTACATCACGATGATGAAAAACATTAAGAATGGATACATCAAGGCAATTGGCCTTGTGCTCTCGCTCTGTGCGTTGTATTTAATTTTTGCCACTGGTTCAAGAGCCAGCCTTCTGGGGATTTTTGCAGGTATTGCTGTCTACATCTTCATTGTATTGCCGCCTGTTTTAAAGAAAATGGCTATATGGCTGTCGGCGGCAGGAATTGCTCTTTTCGCAGTTCTTTTCGCCAGCAAAATCTATTCAAAGTTTTGGGAGCTGTTTCTGGCCCCGCAGACGCTGCATTCATTTCATGACAGGCTTCCATCAAATGTGGCTCGGGCAAATCTGCTGAAAAACGCTTGGCATTTTTTCCTTGATTCATACGGATTCGGAGTCGGGGCAGGAAATGTATCCTATTATCTTGAGCATTATGCTGTATATGATACTGACAATGTGGCAGAGGTTCATAACTGGCTTGTTGAAATTCTTGCTAATTTTGGCTTGTTCATCATGCTGGGATATCTGTCCGTTTATGCCTACCTCATATGGGTGCTTTACAAGTTTTATGAAAGAAAATTAGAAAATCAGTCAAAACTGATCACAGAAGGACTTATTACCGCTATGGTCAGTTTCCTGGTATCAAGTATCAGCCCAAGCTCTGTTTCAAATTTATTTTTCCATTGGGTGTTTATGGCGCTCGTCATCGCCGCCGTGAATGTGTTAAGGCGGTCCAGACAAATGCCTGAGCCGATGTACAGATAAACAGACTACAAAAAGCAGGGAGACTTATATGAACGATATATTGATAAGAATAGCCCGTCGCATAAAAAAAAATATCATTTGGATCATAGCGGTGCCAATTATATTAGGTGCGGCGGGGTATATCCTGCCGTCACAGATCGCTGATCAAAAGAGCTATACAGCTGAAGATACTTTGGCTGTGGGGAGCTATGATCATCCGATTTATAACAGCACAGAAGAGATTCCGCTTCTGCTAAAGAGCGACTCTTTTTTGAAGGAGGCGCTTCCTGATGAAAAGGATGAAGATGTAGCAGAAATCAAAGAGAAGCTTACCATCAAAACGGAATCCAAATCGTTACTGACTTTAAGCTATAGCGACGAGGATAAGGATAGAACGGAATCTGTCTTAAACGCCATATCCTCCACCTTTCTCAAAAACGATCAAAAGCTGTATGCAGAAAGAGAAGCCGTCATCCGCAGCAGCATAGACGCGCTTGAAGGCGAGTCTGTGAGCGAGGATTCCAAAGTGGATAAAGAGAGATTTTTGTATGAGCTCAAAAACACACAGCTTAACCTGAAAGCGGCAAGTGTTACTGATTCCGAAACCGTAAGTGAGACAGCAGGCGGCGGAATGTCTCCGAAAAAGAAAGCAGTTCTCGGCGTTATGATTGGCCTTACGATTGCCTTTATGTTCGTTGTCATTCCTGAATTTTTCAGAGAATCCTTTTAAAATCATACGATGGAGATGTGATCATGACCAATTGGAAACCTCTCGTATCTGTCATTACACCTTCCTATAATGCGCGTGACTATATTGAAGACACGGTTCATTCGGTATTAGATCAGAGCCATCCTCATTGGGAAATGATTATCGTGGATGATTGCTCAACGGATGGGACCCGCGACATTTTACAGCAGTATGAAAAAATAGACGAAAGAATTCATGTGGTGTATTTGGAAGAGAACTCCGGAGCTGCGGTTGCTCGCAACAAAGCGTTGGAACGCGCTCAAGGGCGCTACGTAGCATTTTTGGACAGTGATGACAAATGGAAAAAAGACAAACTGGAAAAGCAGCTTGAGTTTATGATGGAGCGCTCCTGTGCGTTTTCTTTCACGGGCTACAGCTTAATGGCGCAGGACGGGACCCCACTCGATAAATTTATTCATGCGCCGGAAAGCCTGACGTACGATGACGCCCTGAAAAATACAATTATCGGCTGCTTGACGGTGATGATTGACAGGGAGCAAACGGGACAGATCCAAATGCCGAATATCAGAACGAGACAGGACTTAGCCACATGGCTGTCTCTTTTAAAAAAAGGATTTACTGCCTATGGAATGAATGAATGCCTGGCTGAATATCGGCTTGTCAATAACTCAATTTCCAGCAACAAATGGAAGGCTGCGAAAAAAACGTGGTTTGTCTACAGGGAGATCGAACGGCTTCATTTTATGAAAGCAACATGGTGTTTTGTTCAATATGCAAAAAACGCGGTAAAAAAAAGATTATAGCCGCAAACAGAGAGAATAGGTGATGAAGGTGGAAACAAAAGAAGCAATCATTCATGTCATCGTTGCCACTGCTGAATGGGGAAAAGACCAATTGAGATACAGAAGGCACCGGCTGGCAGAATTTTTAGCTGCTCAGGAGGAAACGAAGGAAGTTATTTGGGTATGTCCGGCTTCGCGTGCCCAAGGGAAAGAGTTTCAGGAAGTCCATTCTGGCATCAGGCAATTCGCTGTCAAAGACCTGCTGCAGAAAAAAATGTTTCGTTTCGGACGATATACAGATGTCTTTTACAGACATAAGCTCTCCCCATTACTCGATGAGCTTACATTAGCTTCTGCAAACGGTGAACGCTGCTGTTTATGGTACACGTTTCCCGGATTCCCGCTGCTGTCTTCGCTGTATCCTTGGGATCAGGTCATTTATGACTGCAGTGACTTATGGGCGGCGCCGATTAGCGGCCGATCAAATCTGCTGTCTGAATTCCGGCGAAAAGTCATTAAATCGGCAGAGCTGAGAATTATACAACGAGCAGATTCAATAACCTGTTCATCAGATTATCTTCACAAGGAAGTAGACAAAAAACTGACTGCAGGACGAGAGAAGGTTCATACTGTGGAAAACGGAGTGGAGTATGAGCTGTTTTCTGCAAATAAACAAGCTCCCGATCGCAGTATACTGCAGGGGAGAGAAGGAACAGTGTTAGGTTTTATCGGCGGAATTAAACCGAAGCTCGATTTTAAAATGATTGAAGAAGCCGCCCTGCAAAAGCCTGATTGGACATTTTTATGGGTTGGCCCGGATGCCACCAATGGTGACGTTTCGTTTCAAGAGCTGCTGAGGCTTCCAAATGTCATATGGACCGGCCCGGCAGATCCGAAAGAAGTTCCGCATTTTATGGAGCTTATCGACATTGGCATCATGCCTTATAAAAAATCATCGTATAATCAAGCTGTATTTCCGCTGAAACTATTTGAATTTTTAGCGGCAGGAAAACCTGTCGTCGGCTCTAATCTTCCGTCAACCTCAAAAATGCAAAAGCCGTATGTATACGAATATGTAGAAGGTGATCATCCAATTGATTTTATAGCAGCTTGTGAAAAAGTTCTCGAACAAAACGGAGACGAAACCTATAAAGAAATGCGCCGAAACATCGCTCGCACACAAGATTGGAATTGCTTATTTAGACAAATTATGAAATATACAGGGATTCAAAAACATGCGTAGTCCTATAAATTGGGATGCGCGTTTTTTGATTATACGTGTTTCTTTTTGATGAAGCTTGTTATAATAACTAAGGAGAAGGTATAATGGAAGGAACGGTTCTCTATATAAATAAAGACTTCATTTAATTCCAAAGGAGACTTCTTTATGCTTGACGAACGCATGATTCGCATTGTTGTTGCGTTTATTGTCTCGCTGCTGACAGTTTTAATCATAACCCCAATCGTAAAAAGGATTGCGATTAAAATAGGTGCAGTTGACCAGCCCAGCAATCGAAAAGTACATGACAAAATCATGCCCCGCATGGGCGGGCTGGCCATATTTATCGGGGTGGTTGCAGGCGTGCTTGCATCCGGTATTTACACAGAAACAAGGATGACGGCAATTACAGTCGGAGCATTCATCATTATTGTGTTAGGTATTCTTGACGATAAATATCAATTAAGTGCAAAAGTTAAGTTTTTGATTCAATTAGGTGTAGCCATTATGATTGTAAGCACTGGCTTAAAAATGGATTTTTTCTCAGTACCTTTTTTAACAGAACGGTTTGAGTTAGGGTGGATGGCTTATCCGCTGACGGTATTATGGATTGTCGGCATCACGAACGCAATTAACCTGATTGATGGATTGGATGGCCTTGCTGCCGGTCTTTCTGTTATCGGCCTGTCCACGATCGCTGTCATGGCGCTATCCGGCGGAAAAGTGCTCATTCTGTCACTCTCATTAGTCGTTATTGCCAGCACGCTGGGGTTTTTGTTTTACAACTTCCACCCGGCAAAAATCTTTATGGGAGATACGGGATCACTTTTTTTAGGGTATAGTATTTCGATTCTTTCATTATTAGGCCTGTATAAAAGTGTCACATTGTTCAGTATCGTTATCCCGATTATTATATTAGGCGTACCGATTTTTGATACAACATTTGCTATCATCAGGAGAATATTAAACAAACAGCCGATTTCAGCGCCTGATAAGTCGCATATTCACCATAGACTGATGGCCTTTGGCCTTTCACATCGGATGTCGGTCTTAGTTATTTATTTGATTGGATTTATTTTCAGTATCAGTGCGATTGTACTTAAAAGTGCCACAATTTGGCTTTCTTTGTTTATTATCTTCATTTTAATTATTTTTATGCAAATCATAGCAGAAGTGACAGGACTCGTGAATGAAAAATTTAAGCCGTTTACAAAGTTTTATAAACGGCTGGTGAAAAGGAATTAAAAATTCCGGCTTATGTGCCGGAGTTTTTTTCTGCGCAAAAATGCCCGATCCTCTAAAAGGACCGGGCATTTTTTAATAGGATGAATCAGTTGTTGAATTCGTTGTACTGTTGTTTGAGCTTGTGCTGCTGTCATTCGAATAGCTGCTTCCGCTCGTCGTCCCATCAGTTGTTGTGCCAGTGCTGTCAGAACTGCTTGAGCTGTCAGTCCCGTCTGTTGCATTTCCGGTACCGGAAGTGCCAGTGCTTGTATCAGGAGTATAATCTAAATGCTCTTGAAGCGTTTTTCTGACTTTCTCGAGATTTGTAGCATCAGGTTCAAAGTAATATGTGTTGTTAGGCCCTAAATACAAATCAGAACCTGTAATACTCAATGTGTCGATTTTTTTGCTGGTAAAGCCGCTGTAAATCTGCTGAAGCGCTAAACCTTCAGTAATGCGAATATTGGTTTCAACGTTTTCGCTGGCTTTTTCTGCGATTTTATCAATTTTAGCAATGTTGCTTGCACTTGACATTCGGTCAATCAGCGCGTTTAAGATTTGTTTTTGTCTGTCATTACGGCCAAAGTCTCCGCGTTTATCCTGTTTTCTCATCCGGGCATATGCCAAGGCTTCTTCGCCGTTTAAATGCATCTCGCCTTTTTTGAAGTAAATCCGTTTGCTTTCGTCTACATCACTTTTTTCATCGAAATCGAAAGGCACGTCTACATCAATACCGCCGACTTCATTAATCACATCTTTAAATCCGTCAAAATCAACTGTGACATATTTATCAATCGGGATTTGCAGGAAGTTTTCAACAGTTTCAACTGTTTCATCTTTACCGCCTTTGCTGTAAGCGGCATTGATCTTCGTCTTGCTTCCCGTTGTGTCACCAGCTAATTGCACACGTGTGTCACGCGGAATGCTCAGCATTTTCATGGTTTTATTTTTGGGATCCAGGGTAACAACAATAAGAGAGTCTGATCTCCCTTTTTGTCCTTTAGTCGCGTAATCCTCTATTCCCATAAATAAAATAGAAAACGGTTTTTTCTTCATGTCTACAACTTCGTTGCGAAGATTTGATTTATTCCCGCGGGATAGGGCATCGTACGATTCATCCGCAGCGTTAATGGTTTTATAAAGTTTATACCCGCCAAGCCCTACAACTACCAATAGTGCAAGGGCGAACAATAACATAATTCTTTTTAAAATTTTCCTGCGTTTGCTCTTTTTCTTTTTTCGCACACGCACTCTAACGCGTTCAGCCATTATTCAGTCTCCTTTATGTGATTGACGGCTTTTTCAAGATACGTCAACTCTCCCTCTTTAATATCACTCTTTCCATTTGTCAGTTCTGTCATCCATTCAGAAAAAGCGTTTGTTTCTTTTTCTTCGACGTATGTTTCGAATTCAACATTTTCTGAATAATGGATTTCCTTTAACAGAAATTGTGACTCCCTTAATTCATTTTCAATCTTGCCAAGCCATGTGTAATCTGCAGAAGTATGCATGATTCGCATAAGCTTCCGTTCTACAACACCTATATGATTTAATCCTTCAGACACTGATTTCCCATAAGCGCGAATTAATCCGCCAGCACCAAGCTTAATGCCTCCGAAGTAGCGTGTAACGACGGCGCAAGTATCTTTCAGCCTGCGTTTTTTTAAAACCTCAAGCATCGGCACTCCCGCTGTACCGCTTGGTTCCCCGTCATCATTGGCTTTTTGGATATGATCATTCTCGCCAATAACATAAGCCGAGCAATTATGAGTCGCATTCCAGTGCTGTTTCTTTATTTTCTGTATAAATTCCTGTGCCTCTTGTTCGGTAGAAACACGGCTTAAATGACAGATAAAACGCGATTTTTCTATAACAATCTCGTGTTCTCCTGCTTCTTTCACAGTAAAATAGCTGTGCAGCATGCTAGCTGACCCTCCTGCTAAGCATAAAAGACTGCCTATACAAATTCGTACAGTCTTTAGAATTTTTGTGCGTATTTTGGTATCATAAAGAGTAGATAGTATATAAAAATGTTTTTTTCTAGAATATACGCATTCTTTCATTATAATTCGACATAATTTGCAGATCAATTACATTTATAATAAAAATATATGACAACGCCGTGACGGAGGGAAATTATGAATAAAACAAAGATGGATTCCAAAGTGCTGGATTCTATTTTGATGAAGATGCTGAAAACCGTTGACGGGAGCAAGGACGAGGTTTTTCAAATTGGGGAGCAGTCACGCCAGCAGTATGAACAGCTGGTCGAAGAACTGAAACAAATTAAACAGCAGGTGTATGAAGTGATCGAGCTTGGCGATAAACTTGAAGTGCAAACCCGCCATGCGAGAAACCGTTTATCCGAGGTCAGCCGTAATTTTCATAGATTCAGTGAAGAGGAGATCCGCAATGCTTATGAAAAAGCCCATAAGCTGCAGGTAGAATTGACGATGATCCAGCAGCGTGAGAAGCAATTGCGCGAACGGCGGGACGATTTGGAGCGCAGATTGCTAGGGCTTCAGGAAATCATTGAGCGGTCAGAATCATTAGTAAGCCAAATTACAGTTGTGCTCAACTACTTGAATCAGGATTTGCGCGAAGTTGGACTGCTTCTTGCTGATGCTCAGGCAAAACAGGATTTCGGCTTAAGAATTATTGAGGCGCAGGAAGAAGAGCGAAAAAGAGTCTCAAGAGAAATCCATGACGGACCCGCTCAAATGCTGGCGAATGTTATGATGAGATCGGAATTAATCGAGCGGATTTTCCGTGACCGGGGCGCAGAGGACGGATTCCAAGAAATTAAAAATCTACGCCAAAATGTTCGGAATGCCCTTTACGAAGTGAGAAGGATTATATATGATTTAAGACCGATGGCCCTTGATGACCTAGGCCTGATTCCAACTTTAAGAAAATATCTATATACAACCGAGGAATATAACGGGAAGGTCAAAATACATTTTCAGTGCATTGGAGAAACAGAGGATCAGAGGCTAGCGCCTCAGTTTGAGGTTGCGCTCTTCAGGCTCGCACAGGAAGCTGTGTCTAATGCGCTAAAGCATTCTGAATCTGAAGAAATTACAGTCAAAGTTGAGATCACAAAGGATTTTGTGATTTTAATGATAAAAGATAACGGTAAAGGGTTCGACCTGAAGGAAGCGAAAGAGAAGAAAAACAAATCATTCGGCTTGCTGGGCATGAAAGAAAGAGTAGATTTATTGGAAGGAACGATGACAATAGATTCGAAAATAGGTCTTGGGACATTTATTATGATTAAGGTTCCGTTATCTCTTTGACTATGATTTGTAAAATAGAGCCAAAAGGCATATTGACCGAATGCTAGAGTATATAGAACAATAATACAAGGAGGCGTGGCTTGTGACTAAAGTAAACATTGTTATTATCGACGACCATCAGTTATTTCGTGAAGGTGTTAAACGGATATTGGATTTTGAACCTACCTTTGAAGTGGTAGCCGAAGGTGATGACGGAGACGAAGCGGCTCGTATTGTTGAGCACTATCATCCTGATGTTGTGATCATGGATATCAATATGCCAAACGTAAATGGTGTGGAAGCTACAAAACAGCTTGTAGAGCTGTATCCTGAATCTAAAGTAATTATTCTTTCAATTCACGATGACGAAAATTATGTAACACATGCCCTGAAAACAGGTGCAAGAGGTTATCTGCTGAAAGAGATGGATGCTGATACATTAATTGAAGCGGTTAAAGTAGTGGCTGAGGGCGGATCTTACCTCCATCCGAAGGTTACTCACAACCTCGTTAACGAATTCCGCCGCCTTGCAACAAGCGGAGTTTCTGCACACCCTCAACATGAGGTTTACCCTGAAATCCGCAGACCATTACATATTTTAACTAGGCGGGAATGTGAAGTGCTGCAGATGCTTGCAGACGGAAAAAGCAACCGCGGAATTGGCGAATCATTGTTTATCAGTGAGAAAACCGTTAAAAACCATGTCAGCAATATTTTACAAAAAATGAATGTAAACGACCGGACGCAAGCCGTTGTGGTCGCCATTAAAAATGGTTGGGTAGAAATGAGATAGTATAATAGGAGACTTGCCTTTTTCTAGGCAGGTCTTTTTTTAGGCTGCCGTTTCCCTTACAATAGAGTTATAAAGCAATAAGGCAGGTATCGAAGCTATGAATATTGCAGTCGTAACAGACAGCACGGCATATATTCCGAAAGAAATGCGTGAACAACATCAGATACATATGATCCCTCTCCAGGTTGTTTTTGGGGAGGAGACTTACCGTGAAGAAATTGAGTTGGACTGGAAAAGCTTTTACGAAGAAGTGAAAAAACATAATGAGCTCCCGACGACTTCTCAGCCGCCAATCGGCGAGCTGGTTGCGTTGTATGAAGAGCTTGGCAAGTCTTATGATGCGGTTATCAGTATCCATCTTTCCAGCGGGATCAGCGGAACATTCAGCAGTGCAGCAGCGGCTGATTCGATGGTCGACAATATTGATGTGTATCCATTTGACTCAGAGATCAGCTGCTTGGCTCAAGGCTTTTATGCCCTTAAAGCTGCTGAATTAATCAAAAACGGAGCATCATCGCCGGAAGATATTATAAAAGAACTGGAAGAAATGAAAAAAACAGTTCGAGCTTATTTTATGGTAGATGACTTAGCTCATCTTCAGCGCGGCGGGCGATTAAGCAGCGCCCAAGCCTTCATTGGTAGTCTTCTAAAGGTAAAGCCTATCCTTCATTTTGACAATAAGGTAATTGTGCCTTTTGAGAAGATTCGCACACGTAAAAAAGCAATTTCGCGTATTTATGAGCTTTTAGACGAAGATGCGAGTAAAGGGTTGCCTATGCGAGCTGCTGTTATCCACGCTAATCGAGAGGAAGAAGCAGCGAAAATCATTGAAGAGCTTTCTGCAAAATATCCTCATGTTGAATTTTATAACAGCTATTTTGGCGCGGTAATCGGCACTCATTTGGGTGAAGGTGCGTTAGGAATTTGCTGGTGTTTTAAATAATGTAAAATCTCCGTTTTTTAGAGCGGAGATTTTTTATATTCTTATTTTAATAGTTGGACAGAAAATATTCATTCAGGCATACTGTCTCGAAAGGAGGCGTGCTATGTGAATGTGCCAGTTGAAAAAAACAGTTCCTTTTCAAAAGAATTGCAGCAGACGCTTCGGAGCCGTCATTTGCTCAGGACTGAACTCTCATTTTCCGATGAGATGATTGAATGGCATATCAAGAATGGATATATCACTGCTGAAAATTCTATATCCATAAATAAACGGGGATATAGATGTAATAGGTGCGGCCAAACTGATCAGCGGTATTTTTCTTTTTATCACTCATCTGGAAAGAATAAGCTGTATTGCCGTTCCTGTGTCATGATGGGCAGAGTGAGTGAGGAGGTTCCTTTATATTCATGGGAAGAGGAAAATGAACCAAACTGGAAGTCAATTAAACTGACATGGGATGGCAAGCTTTCAAGCGGACAACAAAAAGCCGCCAATGTATTAATTGAAGCAATATCAAAAAAAGAAGAGCTCCTCATCTGGGCGGTTTGCGGCGCTGGCAAAACAGAAATGCTGTTTCCTGGTATTGAATCAGCGTTAAATCAAGGACTGCGTGTATGTATTGCAACACCTCGCACCGATGTTGTATTAGAGCTTGCTCCAAGACTCAAGGCTGCCTTTCAGGGTGCTGACATTTCAGCGCTTTACGGAGGAAGCGATGACAAAGGGCGGCTATCTCCGCTTATGATTTCCACTACGCATCAGCTTTTGCGATATAAAGATGCAATCGATGTTATGATCATTGATGAAGTTGACGCTTTTCCATATTCTGCTGATCAAACCCTTCAATTCGCTGTTCAAAAAGCAAGAAAGAAAAACAGCACCCTCGTTTATTTAAGTGCAACACCTCCTAAAGAATTAAAAAGAAAAGCACTGAACGGACAGTTACATTCAGTTCGCATCCCCGCAAGACACCACCGGAAACCTTTACCCGAACCGCGCTTTGTATGGTGTGGAAACTGGAAGAAGAAATTAAACCGAAATAAAATTCCGCCAGCGGTGAAAAGATGGATAGAGTTTCATGTAAAAGAAGGGAGGTCTGTTTTTTTATTCGTTCCTTCCGTTTCTATTCTGGAAAAGGCTGCTGCGTGCTTTAAAGGTGTTCATTGCCGAACCGCATCTGTGCACGCGGAAGACAAGCATAGAAAGGAGAAAGTGCAGCAATTCAGAGATGGTCAGCTCGATCTATTAATCACTACAACAATACTGGAAAGAGGCGTCACAGTCCCCAAGGTGCAAACGGGTGTACTAGGAGCGGAATCGCCTATCTTTACGGAAAGCGCACTTGTTCAAATTGCAGGAAGAACCGGCCGGCATAAAGAATATGCGGACGGCGATGTCATTTTCTTTCACTTCGGCAAAACAAAGAGTATGCTCGATGCAAGAAAGCATATAAAAGAAATGAATGAATTGGCAGCAAAAGTTGAATGTACAGACTAGCCATTATTTGAAAACGTGGTACAGTATACTCATATAACCGATGATGAGGAGCTGTAAAAATGCTTGTCAATTCAAAAGAAATCGTAATGAAAGAACTGCTCGACCGATATATGGACCAGCTTCATATGGCCTGTACTTGCCAAGTATGCCAAAACGATGTATTGGCACTTTCTTTAAACAAAGTGAGTCCATCCTACGTTACTGATCTTAAAAAGATCGCATATACGAAAGCTGAGCTGGTAGATAAACAAAAAAACACAGCAATGCTTGTCATTTTGGCTGAATCTGCTGCTGTAGTTTCAGAGAGTCCAAGCGATTTATGTCAAACGAAGCAGGAGGAGGCATTCATAAACTGATCTGTTTATTATGTGATTCGCAATTTTCTCAAGATGTTACATGGAGAGCCCTTTTTTTATTAAAGCCTGATGAAAAGGTTTGTTATTCTTGCAGAAGCAAATTAAAGAAAATCACAGGACATATCTGCCCCCTGTGCGGCAGACCTCAATCTGTTCATGCCGTATGCAGGGATTGCGAGGTGTGGAGAACAAGGATCAGAGACAGTTTGCTATTGCGTCAAAACCGTTCAGTTTACACATATAATGATATGATGAAAGAAACGCTCTCCCGTTTTAAATTTAGAGGAGATGCAGAAATCATAAATGCATTTAAAAGTGATTTTTCTTCAACCTTTTCTAAGGTTTACCCCGATAAGCATTTTGTTCTTGTACCTATTCCGCTGAGCAAGGAACGGGAAGAAGAGCGCGGATTTAACCAGGCACAGCTCTTGGCAGAATGTTTAGACCGGCCTTCCCACCATCCCCTCATTCGCCTGAATAATGAGAAACAGTCAAAGAAAAAGAAAACAGAACGCCTGCTGTCAGAGCGCATTTTTGATACAAAAAATAATTCAGCAGAAGGTATGAATATCATTTTAATAGACGATCTTTATACAACAGGCGCCACCTTGCACTTCGCAGCCCGCTGCTTATTAGAAAAAGGAAAAGCCGCTTCAGTGGCATCTTTTACCTTGATCAGAAGCTAAATGATTCTGTTTTTATGCCGATATAATCACTAGAAATTGACAAAGGCATATTATCTAATAAGGAGAAAAAAGATGGGAGAACTGGCGAATTGTCCGAAATGCAATGCTTTATTTTTAAAAACAAAGCTGCAAACCGTATGTCAGGCGTGTATTAAGGAAGAAGAAAAATCATTTGAGACTGTCTATAAATTTTTAAGAAAACAGGAAAATCGGCAATCAACTTTGAGCCGGATAACTGAGGAAACAGGTGTGGAAGAAGAGCTGATATTGAAATTCATCAGGCAGAAGCGAATTCAGATCACTCATCTTCCTAATTTGGCATACCCTTGTGAAAGGTGCGGGACATCGATTAGAGAAGGCAAGTTCTGCAAGGCTTGCCAGTCCGATATTAAGGATCAAATGGATCATTTGAACCACGAGGATACTTTGAAAATCGAGAAAGAAAATAGTAAAAAAGACACATACTATGCCTATAATACCAAAAACAGCTGATTCCCTAAACTAACTGAAAACGCAGTCGATAAAAGGGTTAAGATTGTTTAAAGACTGCAACGGAAAGCGAGAGGAATCCTATGAAAATCAATCAATTTGGAACACAATCCGTTAATCCATATCAAAAAAATTATGATAAGCAAGCGGTTCAAAAAACTGCTGCACAGCCTCAAGATAAAATTGAAATTTCATCACAGGCTAAAGAAATGCAACATGCATCCGACGCAGTCGCTGGTTCACGACAGGAAAAAATTGCGCAGCTTAAAGCGCAAATTGAAAACGGGTCATACAAAGTAGACGCAAATCATATCGCGAAAAATATGATTAATTTTTATAAAAAGCAATAAAAAAGGAGAAAGCCCATGTCAGCGAAGGCAATTATTGAACAATTGAAGCGACTTTGCGTTCTGCATGAGCACCTGCTCACGCTGTCTGAAGAAAAGACGGAAGCGCTCAAAGCCGGCAAAACAAAAGAGCTTTCTAACATTTTGACAAAAGAGCAAAAATATATTCAAGCGATTACGCAGACAGAAGATGACCGGATCAAAACAACTTCGGCCTTTCTCGGATATAGCGAAAATAATACTATTTCCGCATGTATCGCCAAAACCTCAGGCAGTGAAAAGGAAGAGCTGGAACAACTATACGAATCTCTTTCTCAAGTTCTCGGACGTCTGAAAAAAGTAAATGAGATGAATAGGCAGCTGACAAGAGACGCGCTGCAATTCATCTCTATTTCGTACGATATGCTGGTTCCTAAGGAAAATAACTTCAATTACAGTAAATCAATTAAAGCTGAGCTGCCGAAAAGCAGCCAAATGAAACTGTTTGATTCAAAAGCTTAGCAGAAAGGAATTCAGAAAATGACATCTACCTTTATGGGGCTTGAAACTGCAAGGCGGGCGTTAAGCGCTCAGCAGGCAGCGTTAAGCACTACTGCAAATAACGTGGCAAATGCCAATACTGATGGTTATACAAGACAGCGGGTCTCATTGGAGGCAACTGACTATTTCCCTGCTGTATCTAAAAACGCAGAAAAAACAGCGGGACAAATGGGTACGGGCGTTCAAGGAAAATCAGTTGAGAGAATAAGAGATATCTTTCTTGACTACCAATACCGTCTTCAAAACAACAGTGCCGGATACTATGACACGAAGGCCAAAGCTCTGTCCCAAATGGAAGGCGTTTTAAATGAAGCGGATGACAGCGGCTTGAACAGTGTGCTCAATTCGTTTTGGAATTCTCTGCAGGAATTATCGAATAATACAAATGAAGAAAGTGCACGTTCTGTTGTTGCTCGAAAAGGACAAGCTGTAGCTGAAACGTTTAATTATATTTCTGAATCACTTACAAATGTCCAATCGAATTTAAAAGCAGAGCTAAATACAACTGTGTTGGATGTCAATTCTCTGCTTTCTCAATTAAACAGTTTAAATAAGCAAATTGCACAAGTAGAGCCGGTCGGGCTTCTTCCGAATGGTTTATATGACCAGCGAGATTTGCTGATCGATAAATTATCCTCAATGGTTGATATCAAAGTCAGCTACAACAAATCAGGCGGGAATGCACTTGCATCTGCTGAAGGAACTGTATCAATTGAAATCCTTGATAAGAATAAACAGTCGCTAGGAACTGTTTTGGACGGTAAAAATTACGAGGTTTCAGAACTTGCAGCCAACTATGATAATGAAACTGGGTTAGTATCAAGTATTTCAATCGGAGATACAGCTGTGCAGGCGGAGTCCTTCAGCAGCAAGGGATCCCTTTTAGGATTTATAGAGTCTTACGGGTATATAACAGCAGATGGCCAAGAAAAGGGCGTATACCCGGAAATGCTTTCTGATCTTGACAATATGGCGCTTGAATTCGCGAAAGCTTTCAATGAAGTGCACAGAAATGGTGTGACCAAGAGCGGTGAACAAGGCGGAGACTTTTTTGATTTTACTGGCGGTGAAACTGAACCTGCCAAGGGCGCGGCGGGCAAGATCAAAGTGGCTGACAGCATAATAGATTCAAAAGGCGCAAACATTGCTTTCTCACTGACTGGTGCAGCCAACGATAACGCAAATGCTACAAAATTAGCAAATGTTTTAACCGGTAAAATAACCATTAACGGTAAAGAAACTAGTGTTTTAGATTATTATGCGGGTCTGATTGGCGAGCTAGGGATCGAAGCTCAAGAGGCTAATCGACTGGCGTCTAATACAGAAACACAGCTAAATGATGCTGACATAAACCGTCAGCAAATGAGCGCAGTTTCTTTAGACGAAGAAATGACGAATATGATTCAATTCCAACACGCATACAATGCAGCTGCAAGAATGGTGACTTTACAAGACGAATTACTTGATAAAGTGATCAACGGCATGGGTGTTGGAGGAAGGTAGGTAGAGTCACATGAGAGTAACACAAGGCATGATACAGCAAAACTCACTGAGATATATCGGTTCGAGCTACTCGAAGCTGGATAAACTCCAGTCGCAGATTTCTTCAGGGAAAAAAATCTCAAAAGCTTCCGACGATCCTGTAGTAGCAATGAAAAGCTTAAAGTATAATACGCAACTGTCTCAAGTGCAGCAGTACAAAAGCAATGCTTCTCAAGCCTTTACCTGGCTCGAAAACACAGAAACAAACATTACAGAAGGAATTGACATCTTGTCAAAGGTCAGAGAATTAGCGGTTGAAGCTCAGAATGATACAAACGGCGAGTCGGAGCGGCAAGCGATTGGCGTAGAGGTAAAGCAGTTAAAGGAACAGCTTTTAAATATTGCGAATACACAAGTGAACGGCAGATATATCTTTAATGGCACAAATTCAGATAAGCCTCCGGTTACAGATAACGGAGACGGAACTTATACAATTTCTGATACAGCTGATGTCGTAGTCAATATATCAAATAATATGTCATTGAAAGTGAATTCAGATCCAATCTCAGCTTTTGGAGGCACTTCTGAAAGCGGGCAGAATGTATTTGAAATGCTTGATTCTTTTGAGAAAGCACTAAATTCTGGTTCGCTAGATGGCATGGACAGTGTTTTAGATGATATTGATCATTTTTCTGACGGCATGAGCGCTGAACGATCTGATCTTGGAGCGAGATATAATCGTCTTGAACTGGTTAATACAAGACTGTCAGCGCAAGAAGAAACAGCTACCAAAGTGTTATCAGACAATGAAGATGTAGAACTGGAAGAAGTAATAACTGAATTTATTGCGCAGCAAAGCGTTCACAGGGCTACTCTGGCCGTTAATGCGCAAATTGTTCAGCCTACATTGATTGACTTTTTAAAGTAAGCGGCTCTTAGGAGTTCGCTTTTTTTATAGTTCAGGAGGTAGAGTGATGCAGATTCCCAGATTGATTATGCATAGTGTTCAAGGAAAAATTGGTTTAACAACGACGCCTGCCAGCGTAAAAATGGAGCAGCCTCAAGCAGATCTAGAGATCGAACAGCCGAGTGCGGAAATGGAAATATCGGTGACACCTGGAAAACTCACGATTGACCAGACACAAGCATGGGAAGAATTAGACAGAAAGCATGTTTTCAAGAGAATTGAAGAAGCCGCCCAACAAGGGCTTGAGGATGTAATGGAGGGAATAGCACGCACTGCAGAAGAAGGCGACGAGCTTATGAGGATTGAAAATAAGGGGAACCCAATCGCTTCACAAGCAAGGAGGAACTCTGAAATGCACCAAATTCAATTAGGCGAAAATTATGCTCCTTCTCTATCTAGGGTGAAAATACAATATACTCCGTCACAGCTTGATGTTCAGATTACGCCGCGAAAGCCTGTTATTCAGGCTGAGCCGCATAAGCCAATTGTTGAATATACGCCAGGAAATGTTAAGGTTGACATGCTCCAATACCCTGATTTAAATATAGATGTAGAATACCCGAAAGAATCACCCGAAAAGTAAAAAGAAAAGGATCGTGAACAATGATCATTCATACGAAGTACCATGGCCAAATGAACATAAAAGAAGAGCAAATCATTCTTTTTGAAAGCGGGATTCCAGGCTTTTTAGAAGAAAAACAATTTGTCATACTTCCGCTTTCAGAAGACTCTCCATTCGTGGCACTGCAGTCCGTCACTTCAGAAAATCTTGCATTCATCGTCGTAAGTCCGTTTATCTTTTTTAAGAATTATGAATTTGACCTTGATGAATCAACTGCTGAACTTTTGGATATCGATAATATTCAAGACGTAGAAGTCATGACGATATTGACTATGGCAGAGCCATTTGAAAAGTCTACTGCGAATTTATTGGCTCCCATTATTGTGAATCGCAAGAACATGATGGCTAAGCAAGTCGTTTTACACGACTCCTCATATACGACAAAGCATCCGATTGGAGGAGAATCATGCTAGTTTTATCGCGGAAAATAAACGAAGCGATTCAAATAGGTGCTGATATTGAAGTAAAAGTGATTGCGGTTGAGGGGGATCAAGTGAAGCTTGGAATTGACGCCCCAAAGCATATTGATATTCACAGGAAAGAAATTTACTTGACCATTCAGGAAGAAAATAACCGTGCAGCAGCGTTATCCAGCGATGTGATCTCCGCATTATCCTCACAAAAAAAGTGAGGATTTTTTTATTTTTGTATTAACAAAATCAGAGACAATCCGATATTAATGATGTAGCCGGAAGGAGGCGCAAATGACTCCGCCAGTTACAAAAATAAGGCACAAGGACGTGCCTAAACAACATATTCAGGGAGGAACAAAACAATGAGAATTAACCACAATATCGCAGCACTTAACACACTGAACCGTTTGTCTTCAAACAATGGTGCAGCACAAAAGAACATGGAGAAACTTTCTTCAGGTCTACGTATCAACCGTGCGGGAGATGACGCAGCGGGTCTAGCGATCTCTGAAAAAATGAGAGGACAAATCAGAGGTCTTGATATGGCTTCTAAAAACTCTCAAGACGGAATCTCTCTTATCCAAACAGCTGAGGGTGCATTGACTGAAACTCATGCGATTCTTCAACGTATGCGTGAACTTACTGTTCAAGCTGGTAACACTGGCACACAGCAACCTGAAGATTTAACTGCAATTAAAGATGAAATGGATGCTTTAACTGAAGAGATCGATGGTATTTCTCAACGTACTGAATTTAACGGAAAAAAACTTCTAGACGGTAGTGTAACAGCAGGTTTTACATTCCAAATCGGTGCAAATGCTACCCAAAATATTAATGTTACAATTGGCAACATGGATGCGACAACTTTAGGAGTAAAAGGTATTGATGTGTCATCAGCTACTTTTAGTTTTGACACTGAGATCGCTAAAATCGATACTGCAATTACAAGTGTTTCAAGCCAACGTTCAAAACTTGGTGCGGTACAAAACCGCCTAGAGCACACTATTAACAACCTTAGTGCTTCTTCTGAAAACTTAACTGCTGCTGAGTCTCGTATCCGTGACGTTGACATGGCGAAAGAAATGAGCGAGTTCACAAAGAACAACATTCTTTCTCAGGCTTCTCAAGCGATGCTTGCTCAAGCAAACCAACAGCCGCAAAACGTACTTCAATTGTTACGTTAATTTTAAAAAAGACCTTGGCGTTGCCAGGGTCTTTTAATTTATATTTCTATCTCTATCTCCGAATCATTCCTCATCCTGTCACTAACTCATGATATAATAACCGGATTCTCCACTAACTTTTTATAAATGTATTTCCAAACAAGAAATCTAAAACAGAAGATTTTTTTCCAAAAATATGTGTAATCTTATCTCCATTTAGTCGATATAAACGATAGATTGGGGCATAGGGGATGATCAATTGAACATTGAAAGGCTCACTACGTTACAACCTGTTTGGGATCGTTATGATACTCAAATACATAATCAGAAAGATAATGATAACGAGGTTCCTGTTCATCAAGTTTCATATACCAATCTTGCTGAAATGGTGGGGGAAATGAACAAGCTGTTGGAACCTTCGCAAGTTCATCTGAAGTTCGAGCTTCATGACAAGTTAAATGAATACTATGTAAAGGTAATAGAGGACTCTACAAATGAAGTGATCCGCGAAATTCCACCAAAACGGTGGCTTGATTTTTATGCGGCTATGACTGAATTTCTTGGGTTATTTGTAGATGAAAAAAAGTAGAATAGGAGTGGTTTGAGATGGTCACAAGAATAACAGGTCTGGCGTCAGGAATGGATATAGATGATATTGTATCAAAGCTGATGCAGACAGAAAGAGCGCCGCTTGATAAGCTGACACAAAAAAAGCAGACTCTTGAATGGCAGCGTGACAGCTATCGTGAAGTAAACTCAAAAATAAAAGAATTACAAGATTATATGTCTAATAATAAGCTGACATATCCGAGTACGTTTCAGAGTAAAACTGTAACAAGTTCAAACGAATCTGTTTTAACTGCTACAGGAACTGCAAGTGCAGCAAACTCTTCTTCTACTGTTGAAGTGGCGAGCTTGGCAACCGCAGCAACGTATAAGGCAAACAATTATACGGGATACACTCAAGGCGATTACAATTTGGCATTTAACGTTGTTGCGCCTGGCGAAACAACGGCAAAAACAGTGAACATTAGTGTGACGAGCGCCGATACGATTGATAATGTGATTTCTAAACTTAACAGCTCAGATCTAGGAGTATCAGCTTTTAAAGATAAAATTTGGAATGGTACAGAGTACGTAGAAACAATTGCGTTTTCTTCTAAAGCAACAGGTGCAGGAGGCAGTATACAGGCAGCAGACTCTGCTACAGCTGACTTTATGTCCGGTCAGCTTGGTTTTTCTTTGGATGCTGATAATAAGCTCACTGCTTACAAAGAAGGCACAAATGCCAAAGTCACAATTAACGGCTTTGAAATGGAGAAGCTGACAAACAACTTTACAGTTAATGGTGTTACCTACACAATTAAAAATACAACTGCAGCAACAGGCCCTGTTACCACATCTGTATCTACTGATGTTGACGGGATTTATAACCAAATCAAAGAGTTTGTAGATAAATACAATGAACTGGTTGACAGCCTGAATGGAAAGCTGAAAGAAGAAAAATACCGAGACTATGCGCCGCTGACGAGTGAACAAAAAGAAGCAATGACCGATAAAGAGGTAGAACTCTGGGAGGAAAAGGCAAAAAGCGGTTTGCTGAAAAATGATACTAGTATCAGCACTGGTACGAACCAAATGCGGACTGATTTTTATTCTCAAGTTAATGCGGATGGAAAAACCTATCAATTAACTGAATTTGGCATCACAACGTCAGGTGCTTACCAAATGCGAGGACATCTAGAGATTAATGAAGACAAACTGAAAGCTAAGATACAAGAAGATCCGCAAAGTGTCGCCGCTTTATTTACAAGTGGGTCGAACAGCAGCGCCTATAGTGATAAAGGGATTATGAAACGCATCGGTGACACCCTGAAAAGTACGGTGAAAAGCATTGAAGCAAAAGCCGGTAACTCGACAATGGGAACCAATGATTATTCAATCGGTAAAAATTTAAACACGATCAGCACTAATATTACCAAAATGCAGGACCGGTTGACCACAATAGAAAACCGCTATTATTCAAAATTCAGTGCAATGGATTCTGCGATTCAAAAAATGAACGAACAAGCGTCCTATTTATCACAGCTTCTTGTACAATAAATGTAATTTGGAGGATGACACATGGCGATCCAAAATCCATATACAGCCTATCAGCAAAATTCAGTGAATACGGCTACACCCGGGGAGCTGACGCTTATGCTGTATAATGGCTGTTTAAAATTTATAAGACTTGCCTCTCAGGCCATTGAGAATGATGATATGGAACGTAAAAATGAGAATCTGATTAAAGCGCAAAATATTATTCAGGAATTAAATTTTACACTTAACCGTAACATAGAGCTTTCCGCTTCCATGGGTGCGATGTACGATTATATGTATCGAAGATTGGTACAGGCAAATATCAAAAATGATACGGGCATGCTGGCTGAGGTTGAAGGCTATGTAACAGATTTTCGCGATGCTTGGAAACAAGCCATTCAAAGTGAACGGAAGGACCGGCACGGATCAGGCGGGATCGCATGAATAACATAGATCAACTATACACTGAGACGAAGAGTATGCTGTCACACATACAAAATACGCCGGAAAGCGATGAGCTTTTAAAACAAATTGAAGACTTTGTGGCTAAACGGTCTGAACTGATTCAGGAGATATCTCTGCCGCTTTCAGAAGAAGAGCGAAAGCAGATGAAGCTAGTGCTGACATGGGATCAGCTTATTGTGAAGGAAATGGAACGACTGAAGCAGTCAATCGCAGCAGAACTTCAGCAGATGAAAAGAAAACGTGTGATGCATACCACGTATTTAAATCCTTATAACAACATTACGATTGACGGCACATATTATGACAAGCGTAAATAGGTGAGTGCCTTGAAGAGCATTGAAGATTATACGCTTTTATCAGCTTATTATCATCTTCTTTTTACCATTGAAGAAGGGTTGTGTTATTTGATAGAGGCTGAAGAGAATTTATCAAAAACAGAAGGGGATCGGATCTACCAAGATCTGATCCAAGCCTTTTTTTATTTGGATTCAACACATTCAACACTTCTCTTCATTATGGATTCGCGGTGTGCTGAAATTTGTGTGAAAGCATTTGACCAAATTTTTGCGGAGTTTGATCAATTGGTCTCTTTCTCTTTTCCCTCTCATGAGTTCTGTGAGTATTTAAAGGAACATTTTCTGATTCATTATAGAAAATGGATGCTGTCTATTCATCAATGTATGGAACCCTTTTTAATCAATTAGGCGTGTGTGAGGTATTTGTTTCGTTCAATCAGCATATACATATACCTCCGAACCGCCAATAACAGAGCAAATACAAACAAAATTCGACAAAGTTCACTGAATTTTCACAAAAGATTTATGTTTCAGCAGGAATTGTAAAGGGTAAAAGAGAAATAGATACATATCCTTAATAAAAGGGAGGCGTTCTTTGATGAACTATAACATCAGAGGAGAAAATATTGAAGTGACACCCGCGTTAAAGGATCATGTCGAGAGGAAGATCGGCAAGCTGGAGCGCTATTTTGACCATAGCGTGGATGCTGATGTGAACGTCAACTTGAAGTTTTACAATGACAAGGAGTCTAAGGTTGAGGTTACGATTCCGATGACAGATCTGGCGCTTCGGTCCGAGGTGCATAACGAGGATATGTACAACGCAATTGATCTCGCAACAAACAAACTGGAACGTCAAATCCGTAAGCATAAAACGAAAGTAAACCGTAAATTCCGTGAGCAGGGCTCTCCAAAATATTTATTGGCAAACGGTCTTGGCTCTGATACAGATATTGCGGTTCAGGATGACATAGAAGAGGAGGAGAGCTTGGACATCGTCCGTCAGAAACGCTTTAATTTAAAGCCGATGGATAGTGAAGAAGCGATCTTGCAAATGAATATGCTCGGCCATAATTTCTTTGTTTTCACAAATGCGGAAACAAACCTTACAAATGTCGTGTATCGCAGAAATGACGGGAAATATGGCTTAATTGAACCGACTGAATAATGAAGAGAAGCCTTCCGTGATGTCCGCGGAAGGTTTTTGTTTTTCTTATTTGCAAATTCTTTGGAAATAACAAAAGGTATGATATGATAATGAGAGGTATACATGGACTAGTAAATTATTTATACATGCCTCTAAAATAGGCATGTGATGATAGAGGAGCGTTATAAATGCTTGGAATTTTAAATAAAATGTTTGATCCAACAAAACGTACGCTGAATAGATACGAAAAAATTGCTAACGATATTGATGCGATTCGCGGAGACTATGAAAATCTCTCTGACGAAGCGTTGAAACATAAAACAATTGAATTTAAAGAGCGTCTTGAAAAAGGGGCGACAACGGATGATCTTCTTGTTGAAGCTTTTGCTGTTGTTCGAGAAGCTTCACGCCGCGTAACAGGCATGTTTCCGTTTAAAGTCCAGCTCATGGGGGGCGTGGCGCTTCATGACGGAAATATAGCGGAAATGAAAACAGGGGAAGGGAAAACATTAACGTCTACCCTGCCTGTTTATTTAAATGCGTTAACAGGTAAAGGCGTACACGTCGTGACTGTCAACGAATACTTGGCAAGCCGTGACGCTGAGCAAATGGGGAAAATTTTCGAGTTTCTCGGTCTGACTGTCGGTTTGAATTTAAACTCAATGTCAAAAGACGAAAAACGGGAAGCTTATGCCGCTGATATTACTTACTCTACAAACAATGAGCTTGGCTTCGACTATTTGCGTGACAATATGGTTCTATATAAAGAGCAGATGGTTCAGCGCCCGCTTCATTTTGCGGTAATTGATGAAGTTGACTCTATTTTAATTGATGAAGCGAGAACACCGCTTATCATTTCTGGACAAGCTGCAAAATCCACTAAGCTGTACGTACAGGCAAATGCTTTTGTCCGTACGTTAAAAGCGGAGAAGGATTACACGTACGATATCAAAACAAAAGCTGTACAGCTTACTGAAGAAGGAATGACGAAGGCGGAAAAAGCGTTCGGCATCGATAACCTCTTTGATGTGAAGCATGTCGCGCTCAACCACCATATCAACCAGGCCTTAAAAGCTCACGTTGCGATGCAAAAGGACGTTGACTATGTAGTGGAAGACGGACAGGTTGTTATTGTTGATTCCTTCACGGGACGTCTGATGAAAGGCCGCCGCTACAGTGAGGGGCTTCACCAGGCGATTGAAGCGAAGGAAGGGCTTGAGATTCAAAACGAAAGCATGACCTTGGCGACGATTACGTTCCAAAACTACTTCCGGATGTACGAAAAACTTGCCGGTATGACGGGTACGGCTAAGACAGAGGAAGAAGAATTCCGCAACATCTACAACATGCAGGTTGTCACGATCCCTACCAACAGGCCAGTTGTCCGTGATGACCGCCCGGATTTAATTTACCGCACGATGGAAGGAAAGTTTAAGGCAGTTGCGGAGGATGTCGCACAGCGTTACATGACGGGACAGCCTGTTCTAGTCGGTACGGTTGCCGTTGAAACATCTGAATTGATTTCTAAGCTGCTTAAAAACAAAGGAATTCCGCATCAAGTGTTAAATGCCAAAAACCATGAACGTGAAGCGCAGATCATTGAAGAGGCCGGCCAAAAAGGCGCAGTGACGATTGCGACTAACATGGCGGGGCGCGGAACGGACATTAAGCTTGGCGAAGGAGTAAAAGAGCTTGGCGGACTCGCTGTTGTCGGAACAGAACGACATGAATCACGCCGGATTGACAATCAGCTTCGAGGTCGCTCCGGACGTCAGGGAGACCCGGGGATTACTCAATTTTATCTTTCTATGGAAGATGAATTGATGCGCAGATTCGGAGCTGAGCGGACAATGGCGATGCTGGACCGCTTCGGCATGGACGACTCTACTCCAATCCAAAGCAAAATGGTATCTCGCGCGGTTGAATCGTCTCAAAAACGCGTCGAAGGCAATAACTTCGATTCGCGTAAACAGCTTCTGCAATATGATGATGTTCTCCGCCAGCAGCGTGAGGTCATTTATAAGCAGCGCTTTGAAGTCATTGACTCTGAAAACCTGCGTGAAATCGTTGAAAATATGATCAAGTCTTCTCTCGAACGTGCAATTGCAGCCTATACGCCAAGAGAAGAGCTTCCTGAGGAGTGGAAGCTTGACGGTCTAGTTGATCTTATCAACACAACTTATCTTGATGAAGGTGCGCTTGAGAAGAGCGATATCTTCGGCAAAGAACCGGATGAAATGCTTGATCTCATTATGGATCGCATCATCACAAAATATAATGAGAAGGAAGAGCAATTTGGCAAAGAGCAAATGCGCGAATTCGAAAAAGTTATCGTTCTTCGTGCCGTTGATTCTAAATGGATGGATCACATTGATGCGATGGATCAGCTCCGCCAAGGGATTCACCTTCGTGCTTACGCGCAGACGAACCCTCTTCGTGAGTATCAAATGGAAGGCTTTGCGATGTTTGAGCATATGATTGAATCAATAGAGGACGAGGTCGCAAAATTTGTGATGAAAGCTGAGATTGAAAACAATCTGGAGCGTGAAGAGGTTGTACAAGGCCAAACAACAGCTCATCAGCCGCAAGAAGGCGACGATAACAAAAAAGCAAAGAAAGCACCGGTTCGCAAAGTGGTTGATATCGGCCGAAATGCCCCATGCCACTGCGGAAGCGGGAAAAAATATAAAAATTGCTGCGGCCGTACTGAATAGTTCGCTCCGGCAAGTTTACTGACCGCGGCGCCTGCAGGCGCCTGCGTATATTTTAATGAGGTGAATGAAATGGAATTATCAGAAATCAGAGCAGAGCTCGAAAATATGGCTTCTCGTTTAGCGGACTTTAGGGGGTCTCTTTGACCTCGAATCAAAGGAGGCTCGCATTGCTGAGCTAGATGAACAAATGGCTGATCCGGAATTCTGGAATGATCAGCAAAAAGCTCAAACGGTTATAAATGAAGCAAACGGTTTAAAGGATTATGTCAATTCGTATAAAAAATTGAATGAATCTCACGAAGAATTACAAATGACTCATGATCTTTTGAAAGAAGAGCCGGACACTGATCTCCAGCTTGAGCTTGAAAAAGAACTAAAATCATTAACAAAAGAGTTCAATGAGTTTGAGCTTCAGCTTCTTCTCAGCGAGCCGTATGATAAAAATAACGCGATTTTAGAACTGCACCCTGGTGCTGGCGGTACAGAGTCACAGGACTGGGGCTCTATGCTTCTTAGAATGTATACAAGATGGGGAGAGCGCCGCGGCTTTAAAGTAGAAACACTCGATTACCTTCCAGGTGACGAGGCTGGAATCAAGTCAGTGACATTGCTCATCAAAGGACACAACGCTTACGGGTATCTCAAAGCAGAAAAAGGTGTCCATCGTCTTGTGCGGATCTCACCATTTGATTCATCAGGCCGCCGCCACACATCTTTCGTTTCATGTGAAGTCATGCCTGAATTTAACGATGAAATTGATATTGATATTCGTACGGAGGATATTAAAGTTGACACGTACCGTGCAAGCGGCGCGGGCGGACAGCACGTCAATACGACGGATTCAGCCGTTCGGATTACTCACTTGCCGACGAACGTAGTTGTGACATGCCAAACGGAGCGCTCACAAATTAAAAACCGTGAAAGAGCCATGAAAATGCTGAAGGCCAAGCTGTATCAGCGCAGAATTGAAGAGCAGCAGGCAGAGCTGGATGAAATTCGCGGTGAACAAAAAGAAATCGGCTGGGGCAGCCAAATCCGTTCTTATGTATTCCATCCGTATTCCATGGTAAAAGACCATCGGACCAATACAGAAATGGGGAACGTTCAAGCTGTAATGGATGGTGACATTGATACGTTCATTGATGCCTACCTCCGTTCTAAGCTTTCATAAGCTGAAAAACACACCTGATGCATACGGGTGTGTTTTTTTATTCCTTATATCCTTGATTTCACTGCTGCTTTAGCATATTACCACTGTATTTGGGTGTTATTTACATCTAATCAGGGAAGGATTAAAATGCTATCGGAGAGCATTGGAAGAAACGGAGGATATATGATGGACGTACGGAATAAAACATTGTGGATTTTGCGGGATTATGTATACATATTGTTAGGAGCAGCGATTACGGCCGTGTCCTTTAATGTATTTTTGCTTCCGAACAAGATTGCCGCCGGCGGTGTCAGCGGGATCAGTACGATTTTACAATCATATGGTTTTGAAGCAGCGTATGTACAGTGGATTATTAATATCCCTTTATTTATTGCTGGCGTCATTTTGCTCGGCGGGAAATTTGGACTAAAGACACTTGCAGGTTCTGTGTTTTTGCCGCTAGTAGTGTTTTTGACAAGGGATATTCAGCCCGCCACTCATCATGAACTCTTGGCGGCGATTTTTGGCGGTGTCGGGATAGGTATCGGAATTGGTATTGTGTACTTAGGGAAAGGTTCGACGGGAGGTACAGCCTTGGCTGCACAGATCATTCATAAGTACTCCGGTCTGTCATTGGGGAAGTGCCTCGCCATCATTGACGGAATGATTGTTGTTACGGCTATGATCGTATTTAATATTGAGCAAGGCTTATATGCCATGCTTGGCGTCTATGTGTCCAGCAAAACCATTGATGTTGTGCAAGTCGGCTTTAATCGCTCAAAAATGGCACTCATCATTACAAAGCAGGAGCAGGCTGTCAAGGAGGCTGTCTTACAGAAGATTGACAGAGGCGTGACAAAAATTTCTGCAGTCGGCGGATATACTGACGATGACCGTCCGATTTTAATGTGCGTGGTTGGGCAAACTGAATTCACCAAATTGAAACAAATCGTCAAACAGATTGATGAGTCAGCTTTTGTGATTGTAGCAGACGCGAGCGAGGTGCTGGGCGAGGGTTTCAAACGCGCTTAAACGAGGTTATAATATGGAAGAGATCGTAAAGGAGTTGTGCTTCTCAACATGAAATCAAAGTTATCGATACTAATGCTTGGATTTGCGCTTTCTGTTCTGTTGGCTGCCTGCGGATCAAACGATGCAAAAGAAGAGAAGACAGACACCGGCAGCAAGACGGAAGCCACTGCATCTGAAGGAGAAGAATTATATCAGCAAAGCTGCGTAGGCTGCCACGGCAAGGATTTAGAAGGTGTGTCAGGGCCTAATCTCCAAGAGGTCGGAGGCAAATACGATGAACACAAAATTGAAGGCATTATTAAAAACGGCCGCGGCAATATGCCAAAGGGGCTTGTAGATGATAACGAAGCCGCTGTTATTGCCAAATGGCTGTCAGAAAAAAAGTAAGATAAAAACATCCTTGCTGAGTGCCGGCAAGGATGTTTTTATGCTTTGACAATATGAATGAAAAGAAACTGTAATAGTATTATGTCTAAATTTGACGTATAATGAAGTGTATTGAAAAAGGGAACTTTCAGATTTTTCATCTTTTTACAAATGAATGGGTCATAAATTGTCGAATGCATTCGAAGAGTATGACCGTGTGATAGATAAAATGATATAAAAGATTAGGTGATTTCATGATAGAGATGAAGGAAGTATATAAAGCCTATCCGAACGGCGTAAAAGCGCTCAATGGGATTTCTGTTACCATCCATCCCGGCGAGTTTGTGTATGTTGTTGGTCCGAGCGGAGCGGGTAAATCTACTTTTATTAAAATGATTTACAGAGAAGAAAAACCGACAAAAGGACAAATTTTAATCAATCATAAAGATCTCGCGACAATTAAAGAAAAAGAGATTCCTTTCGTGCGCCGCAAAATAGGCGTTGTCTTTCAGGATTTCAAGCTTCTTCCGAAACTTACTGTTTTTGAAAATGTGGCATTTGCCCTTGAAGTGATTGGAGAACAGCCGTCTGTCATTAAGAAACGGGTGCTTGAAGTGCTTGATCTCGTGCAGCTGAAGCATAAAGCGCGACAATTTCCTGACCAGCTTTCAGGCGGGGAGCAGCAGCGTGTATCTATTGCCAGATCAATTGTGAACAACCCTGATGTTGTCATTGCTGATGAACCGACAGGAAACCTTGATCCGGATACGTCCTGGGAAGTCATGAAGACGCTGGAGGAAATTAACAACCGCGGGACAACAGTCGTGATGGCGACACATAATAAAGAAATCGTAAACACCATGAAGAAACGTGTCATTGCAATCGAAGATGGTATCATTGTGCGTGATGAGTCAAGAGGGGAGTATGGTTCATATGATTAAAATTCTCGGGCGCCACTTGCGTGAGAGTTTTAAATCTCTCGGTAGAAACACATGGATGACATTTGCGTCCATTAGTGCTGTAACCGTTACGCTGATTTTAGTCGGCGTGTTTTTAGTGATTATGCTGAATTTGAATAACATGGCCACGAATGCAGAAAAGCAAGTCGAAATCAAAGTGTTGATTGATCTGACTGCAGATCAGAAGGCACAGGACAAGCTTCAGAACGATATTAAGGAACTGAAGGGTATTCAGAGTGTCACTTTTTCATCTAAAGAAAAAGAGCTTGACCAGCTGGTTGACAGTTTTGGTGACAGCGGAAAATCCCTGACAATGAAGGATCAGGAAAACCCGCTTAATGATGCGTTTGTCGTCAAAACGACAGATCCGCATGATACGCCGAACGTGGCGAAAAAGATCGAAAAAATGGATCATGTTTATAAAGTCACTTATGGAAAAGAAGAGGTCAGTCGTTTGTTTAAAGTGGTCGGCGTTTCCCGCAACATTGGAATCGCGTTAATTATCGGCCTGGTATTTACGGCGATGTTCTTAATTTCCAACACCATTAAAATTACAATTTTCGCAAGAAGAAAAGAAATTGAAATCATGAAGCTTGTCGGCGCGACAAACTGGTTTATTCGCTGGCCGTTTTTCCTTGAAGGATTGCTGCTAGGCGTATTCGGTTCTGTGATACCGATTGCACTGGTGCTGAGCACTTACCAATACGTCATCGGATGGGTCGTTCCAAAGGTTCAAGGATCATTTGTCTCTCTTCTTCCTTATAATCCATTTGTATTCCAAGTTTCGCTAGTGCTGATTGCAATCGGCGCAGTAATTGGAGTATGGGGAAGTCTGACTTCCATCCGCAAGTTTCTGCGAGTATAAAGTGAAAAAGCCGTCCCGCTTTCGGGACGGCTTTTCATTTGCCTTCTTTTTCTTCTATGATTACATGAAATCTCCATCCTTTACATATACTATCTCTAGGTTTTGGTAAAGACAGTCTGGCATACAGGAGGAGTAAAGGATGAATCAAAAAATAATGGCTGTGATAGCAGCAGGGAGCATGCTGTTCGGAGGCGCCGGTGTATATGCGGGAATCAACCTGCTTGAGATGGATAAGCCCCAGACTGCAGCAGTTCCCGCGACGGCCCAAGCTGACTCTGAACGGGATAAAGCTATGGACAAAATCGAAAAAGCGTATGAGTTAATTTCGAATGAGTACGTAGAAAAAGTAGATAGAGAAAAGCTGCTCGAGGGAGCCATCCAGGGAATGCTGTCTACGCTAAATGATCCTTATTCTGTTTACATGGACAAGCAGACAGCTAAGCAATTTTCTGATTCTCTTGATTCCTCATTTGAAGGCATCGGGGCTGAGGTTGGCATGGAAGACGGCAAAATTATTATTGTTTCCCCATTCAAGAAATCGCCAGCGGAAAAAGCCGGGTTGAAGCCTAATGATGAAATTATCAGCATCAATGGAGAATCGATGGCCGGCAAGGATTTAAACCACGCTGTGTTAAAAATAAGAGGAAAAAAAGGGTCCAGCGTTTCAATGAAGATTCAGCGGCCTGGAACGAAGAAGCAGCTGTCATTCCGGATCAAGAGAGCTGAGATTCCGCTCGAAACGGTTTTTGCATCAGAGAAAAAAGTACAGGGGCATTCTGTCGGATATATTGCCATCTCTACTTTTTCTGAGCACACCGCAGAGGATTTTGCAAAAGCGCTAAGGGAGCTTGAGAAAAAAGAAATAGAAGGACTTGTCATTGATGTACGCGGCAACCCGGGCGGATATCTTCAAAGTGTGGAAGAAATTCTTAAGTATTTCATTACAAAGGACCAGCCGTATATTCAGATTGCTGAACGCAATGGAGATAAAAAACGTTATTTTTCAACATTGACCCATAAAAAAGCGTACCCTGTCAATGTGATTACGGATAAAGGAAGTGCCTCTGCATCAGAAATTCTTGCCGGCGCATTAAAGGAAGCTGGCCATTATGATGTTGTAGGCGATACGTCTTTTGGAAAGGGAACGGTTCAACAGGCTGTCCCAATGGGGGACGGCAGCAACATCAAATTAACGCTTTACAAGTGGCTGACGCCAAATGGAAACTGGATTCATAAGAAAGGAATTGAACCGACCATTGCGATTAAGCAGCCCGATTATTTTTCCGCCGGGCCCTTACAGCTGAAAGAGCCGCTTAAAGTGGACATGAACAATGAAGACGTCAAGCATGCGCAGGTATTGTTAAAAGGTCTCAGCTTTGATCCGGGACGTGAGGATGGCTATTTCAGCAAAGACATGAAAAAAGCGGTTATGGCTTTTCAGGATCAAAACAAGCTGAATAAAACCGGTGTGATCGACACTCGCACTGCAGAGACATTAAATCAGCAGATAGAAAAGAAAAAATCAGATGAAAAAAATGATTTGCAGCTTCAAACAGCATTGAAATCATTATTTGTCAATTAAAGGAGATGGTATCCCATCTCCTGTTTCTTTGTGCTTAAAGAGATTATGGATCATAAGTCACATAAAAAATGAGTTTTTGACAAGAAATTAAAAAAATTTTCACAAATAAACATTTATAAAGGACTGTTATTACCCGATATCAATATATGAGAGAGACTTTCTAACGAGTTAATATGCATTTAAAATGAAACTTTTGCAAGTTGCCTAGTCTTTGTTTACTTCATACAATATAAGAAGGTTCTAAAAAGAACAGTAATCAGGTTAATGGCAGCTGAACGACAGGTATTTAAAGAGTAACGTTAGCGAGAATGCTTGTTAGCACTCCAGTACTGCTGCTTATACTGGCCCGTGCTTATCTGTATAAAGAAAATGGGGGTTCACAATTGAAGAGGGCAAGTATTGTGCGTGAAAAAAAATATTATGAATTAGTGGAACAATTAAAAGACAGAACACAAGACGTAACATTTTCAGCTACAAAAGCACTAAGTCTTCTTATGCTGTTCAGCAGATATTTGGTCAATTACACCAATGTCGAATCAGTAAATGACATTAATGAGGAATGCGCCAAACATTATTTTAACTACTTAATGAAAAACCATAAGCGATTAGGAATTAATCTGACAGATATAAAAAGGTCGATGCATCTAATCAGCGGGTTATTGGATGTGGATGTCAACCACTATTTAAAGGATTTTTCACTATCGAATGTCACGCTGTGGATGACGCAAGAGAGATAAACTCTCCTGAGGATATCCAAGCCATTTAATATTTGATAGAATATGAGTAACATGTTTGGCTTGAGGCGGTGAGAGATAGTGTCTGTTCAATGGGGAATTGAACTGTTAAAAAGCGCGGGCTTGTTCTTCTTACACCCGCTTTTCTGGTTTTTTATCATCATAACCCTGGCTTTCGGCTATGTAAGAATCAAACGGGAACGAAAAACCTTTCATACAAGAATAGCAGATATTTATGATGATCTGAAATTTACATATACAAAGGGACTGATTCCAGGTCTTCTTTTGTCAGTTATTTTAGGTGGACTCGGAATATCGATTCCTCTCGGTTTACTTGCGATTATTGCCGTTATCACTGCAGCGGCAGCGTTCACTCTTCGCGCAAACTGGATGTCTGCTGCATATATCGTCAGTGTGAGTATGCTGATAGGTTTTGGACTGCAAATATATCAGGCGGAGCCCTTTCTGGAGAGATTTCCGCAAGGATTTGCAGTTGTTTGGCCGGCTGTGGCTGTGTTTCTAGGTTTGCTGATTATCACTGAAGGAGCGGTTGCTTATCGTTCTGCGCATGTGAGAACATCACCGGCACTTGTCGTAAGCAGCCGCGGTTTGCCGATCGGACAGCAGCTGGCAAACCGGGTTTGGCTTTTGCCGCTGTTCCTTCTCGTGCCCGGTAATGGTTTAGAATCGCACCTTAGCTGGTGGCCCGTGTTTACTGTTCCCGGCGGCTCATTCCATTTTCTATGGGTTCCTTACTTTGTCGGATTTGGACAAAGGGTACAGGGATCGCTGCCCGAAACGAGTATAAGGGTCACAGCGAAACGCGTTTGTATTCTCGGTCTTGCCGTCGCAGTTCTCGGTGCAGCGAGCTTACTGTGGACGCCGCTTGCGGGTGCAGCGGTCTGTACTGCTTTGTTAGGGCGCATTTTTCTGTCCATAAAGCAAAGAGTGAATGATAACGCGGCTCCGTTTTATTTCTCGAAAAGGGATCAGGGCTTAATGGTGCTTGGAATTATCCCAAATACGCCGGCTGAGGATCTGGAATTGAAAATCGGGGAAATCATAACGAAAGTCAATGGCATACCGGTTAAGAACGTTTCTGATTTCTATGAAGCGCTTCAGCATAATCGTGCATATGTGAAGCTTGAAATTATCGGTTTGAATGGAGAAATTCGTTTTGACCAACGAGCTTCTTATGAAGGAGAACATCATGAATTGGGCATCCTCTTCGTAAAGGATGACCGTGAAGACGAAGCAGCCGCTTCTGGATCATAAAAGGCAGCCCGGCACCGCAGGAAGATGCGATGCCGGGCTGTTTTGTGTTACGCTGAGTTTTTTTCTATCCGTGCCGTTTCATCAGATTTGATGCCCAATGAAACAAAAACGCCGATGATGGATACAGCAAAGAGAATCATAAATAGGATGTGATATCCCGAAATCAGGCCAATTAAGGCTGATGAAATGATGCTTCCGAAATAACGGAAGGTCGAGAAAATCCCGGATGCCACTCCTGACATACCGGGGTCTACTGTGGCAAGGGATGAAACCTGCATGCTGGTCAGACCGACTCCGGAAGCGAGCCCGCCAAGGATAAGAGAGAGCATGAGGAACAAGACAGAATGCGAGCTGCTTAACAGAAAAAATAATAGATTCGCACCAGCCATCATGGCAAATGAAAGAAAAATGATTTTTTTTGCTCCCCATTTGTGATGGAGCTGCGCGCCCACCCAGTTGCTGGCTGACATGAAGATCGAAAATACAGAAAGCGCCATCCCGCTGTTAGACGTATTAAGCCCAAATTGGCTCGTCATAAATAACGGCATAATCAATAAGACGGCATACATCATCAAATTGCTTAACAAGACTGATAGATTCGCATTTGTAAAGGTTGAGCTTTTAAACAGTTCAAAGTCAATGATGGGGTGCTGGGTACGTTTTTCTCTTCTGAAAAAAAGCGGAACAAAAAGAAGTATCAATACACTGTATACCGCATATCCCCATGGAGCCTCATTTTTCGTCAGCAGGATAATTGAAACGATGCTGCCTGCAAGCAAGAGAGAGCCGATGATATCCAGCGGCGCGTCAGATTTATTTTCTTTATATTGAGGAAACATCGTTAATGCCGTAAATAAAGCAATGGCGAGGAACGGGATGTTGACCCAAAAAATCGAATGCCAGCTGAAGCTGTCAATCAGTATAGAGCCGATAAAAGGCCCGAGTGCTGCACCAAGTCCCGCACCCAGTCCGAAAAATCCAAACACTTTCGGTAGGCGTTTTTCAGAAACAACATGCCGGATAATGGCAATGCTGTTTGGCGTAAGCAATGCCCCGCCGACAGCCTGCAATGCCCGAAAGACAATTAACAGGAGCAGACTCGGTGAAAGGGCGCAGCCTAGAGATGCGATTAGAAAAAGGCCGACTCCCCATAAGTACATTGTTTTATTGCCGTACATGTCACCGAGCTTTCCTGCAATCGGCTGTGTGACTGCCATCACGATTAAATAAACGGTAACCACCCAAGTGATGCTTGCGATGGACTCGTTATACGTATGGGAGATAGATGAGAGCGCGACCGCGATCATCGTTGAATTAATGGGAACCAGAATGGCCCCCAATAATAGCGAGACGATCAGCGCCCATTCTTTTCTTGAGCTCATTGGGATCCTCCTTTTTATTATGCCAAGGAGTTAATCAGCAGAAATTCCTTTGACAAATAGAGCTGTGCTGTGCTCCAGCATTTTTTCCTGGGGCATTGATATGACCCGGTCTCCTAAGTGGAGACGGTGAATGAAATAACCGAAGATAATCGACATGAACACGTCGGCATGCTCCGCTTCATTTCCTGTCTGAATAACCCCTTTCTCACCCATCGTTTTGAGATAATCAACCAATAGCTGTTTCATAGATTGGGGATATTCAGTGACGTGGTTAATGACATCCTGAAACATGGCCGGTTCACGAAAGCTGATTTTAATGATATCTTTTCTATGTTCGAGCTCCTCCAAGAGACAGGTTCCGATATGAAGCAGGTCTTTGTACAAATCCCCTTCTGTTTGTTCCAAAATGCTGCCTCTGTTTGAAGAATGCTGAGAAAGCAAAGCCTCAACTAGTCCTTGTTTGTTTTTAAAGTTCCTGAAAATCGTCGCTTCACTTACATTTGCTTTTTCTGCAATTTCTTTTGTAGTCGTTGCGCGATATCCTTTTTTGACGAGCAGCTGCATGGCAGCGTCAAGGATTCTCTTGTTTGTCGGTCTCAATACGTTTCACCTCACGAATATACTGGCAGGACAAGTATACACCCGCCCCGCTTGTATAAGAAAGAGGGGGACGCATCAGGACCGGCTGACAACTGTGATTTTGCCGCTGCTTCCGTCAACAGTGATGATGTCACCGTCTCGCAGTCTTTCGGTTGCCGTGCGTGTGCCGAGAACGGCTGGAATGCCGTATTCACGGGCAATAATCGCAGCGTGAGACAAAATGCCGCCTGTGTCTGTAATTATTGCTTTGGCGTCTTGAAACAGGCTGGTCCATAGCGGTGTGGTCATCTTGCAAACGAGTACGGCCCCAGGCGCGAATTGAGAAAATTCATTGGCGTCCCGAATGATTTTCACCGGACCTGTCGCAATGCCGCTTGATGCCGCAATGCCAAAAATATGATTCTCTGTGTTTTTTTCATCCTCTATCACAGCGCCGACAATTTCTTCAGCAGCTTTGAGCTGTTCTTTTGTCGGGGTGCCGAGATAGGCCGGGGCTTGGGCTAGCTCATACTCATGAAAAATCTGTCTGCGTTTTTCAGCCTTTTCTTGCAGGGATACAGGGTGAAGAAGCGCTTGTTCCACTTCGTCGTCATATAAGAACCAAAGGTCCTCACGATCTTGAATGACACCGTTTTCCGCCAGCAATTCACCTATCTTCAGCAGAAAGATTCTCGCCTTGGCATCCAGCATGGCATCAATATAAAAGTGGTGATCATCTTTTATATTTGCAGAGTTCAGTGTCCATTGATAATAGCGGTCAAATTCGGTGCGTAAACCGGGATCTTCTATGTTTTCCAAGAATTCATTGTATAATTTCTCTCGTTTTTCTTTCGTTTTCTGAAATTCATTGTCAAAATGATAGCCATTACGGACATAATTTTGAATATTGGCCAGAGCGAAATACGGATTTTCCACCCAGATTTGTTCAATCAGATCATGACTTTTAACAGATCTCCATCCGTATTCTTGCAAGAATTCATGGACGTTCTTCAGGAAGTGTCTTCCCTCACCTGTTTGTTCCAATTTCTCCTGGAGCTGTTCAGGCTTGTTGTTTTCAAAAATGGCCAAAAGGTTCGGGTTCTCCTGAACTTCCACAGAAAATAACCATAAGCAACGGTCCGTTTCCAGTGATTTGTTCATTTTTCCTGTCAGCATCTCGTAAAAATGAGCGTTTTCGGACTCTCCTTGAATGTCCTGATACATCGCTTGCAGTTTGTTTGTTAAAAGGATTTGCGGGAAAACGATATTGAAGTGCTCTTCATAAGCCGTGAGATAAAAGGCCTTTAGTTTTTGAAAAGCATCCAGTGCGCTTTCTGCGGTATGCTCAGTTTGTGCGAGCTGGTCCAGTGTCCGGTAAAAAGGGAGGTATGTGTGATTGATGATGTCATACATATGCTCCGATAAAATCGGGAAAAGCTCTTTGCCACAGTCTTCAGAAGGAGGCTGCTGTCCGCCTTGGTTTTTGGAATAAATATGTCCGCGATAAAGTTTTACTTCATCAACAACTACACCAATCGGAAACTTTTGCATGCTCTTCTTCAAGCCATATTCCAATGCCGGCACGATGAAGGATGAAAATAACGGACTCACCGGACCTTCAATATTAGACTCCATGTTAAGCCAGAAATCATTCATATCAGCGTCGGTAATCATGAAGCTGCGTTTTTCTTCTGCCGCCTTTTTGTCCTGATCAATGGTTGTAATCGGACGAGCTTGCAGAAGGTATATTTGATGATCAGCAATTCCAAATTCTATATCGACAGGATATCCGTACAGGTCTTCGGTTTTTTTTGTGATTTCAGCCAATTCAATCACTTGTTCATCTGTAAGGCAAAAACGGCTGCGCATGTCTTCACTCGTTTCTTTTTCAGCAATTCCTTCTGCCGCAGACTCCATGTAGATTTCCTTTGCACCTATTTCTTTCTGAATCTCAAACGAAGATTTATTAACAATGAACGTGTCTGGGGTAACACTTCCTGAAACAACAGCTTCACCCAACCCGTAGCTGGCGCTGATTAAAAGCTCTCTATCATCATGGGTAACAGGGTTGCGGCTGAAGATAACACCTGACATTTCTGAATCGATCAGCCCCTGAACGACTATTCCCATTAACGGCTCTGCGATTTGATTGTTCATTTTTTTCTTATAGCTGCTGACCCGCCCAGAAAAAAATGAGGCCCAGCATTCTTTCACTTTAGCCAGAAACTCTTCCTCTGTTTTGATATTTAAGTAGGTTTCATATTGACCCGCGAATGAGGCGCCTTCTAAATCTTCCGAGGCAGACGAAGAACGCACGGCTACGGATCGATATGATTCTCTAAGCTTATAAAAGGAACTAGTCAGCTCATTTTTCAGCTCATCCGAAAATGTTCCGGAAATGATCTCGCTTTCGACGTTTTCGCTAGTCTCTTGAAGCTGGTTGTCCTCCATAAAACGTGCGAGCGCATTCGTTTGAATAATAAACCCGTCCGGAACAGGAAGACCGTGTTTGGTCAATTTAATCAAATTCATTCCTTTTGCTCCAGCCAGCTGGCTGGACTCTTCTGCCTGGCGAAATAAAACAGAATACATATTTGAAACCCCTCTTTCCTTCATTTTGTTTTTCTCTCTAGTTTTTATGACGGAGCCAGTGTTCAAAAATGATAGTGAACACTATCGTTCAATTGTAGGTTTTCAGGAAAATGCTGTCAAACGCAGAAAGTCCTAAATAAAATGAATAGTTAAGTTAGTTAGATTATCATGAAAAATGCGGCCGTACTGGTACTGTATGCCTATTTTCTTTTATTCTCGGAATCTGGCGGCGGACTTGATGATGTAATAAAAAAAGTGCCGCTGATTAGAACAGCAGCACCATGGAATAAGTTTTGACCGGCACCAAAATGCAAATATGGTGATTGATTTTGGCTGAAAAGGGGTATGGTGTAGCAGAGGGAGCGAATGCACGATTGTCCGATTCTTCATTTTTTACTATAATCAGATCAGATGAAGAATCCCTGAGGAGGGTTTTTGTTGATTACAAAAGCCGTTTTTGCATTGTTTTTCCCTTTTATGCTTGTTGTTCTATTTACTAGAGTCACCTTTAATCATTATGTGGCGATCGCTTTAACAGCTGCATTGCTGTTTGCCTCTTATTTAAAAGGCTATACAGAAACGTATTTTATTGTAGGATTGGATGTTGTGTCTCTTGTGGCTGGGGGACTGTATATGGCCAAAAAAGCTGCAGAGAAAAAAGAAGAATAAATCGGACATAATGAATATAAAGACTGAATACCTGCTTTTACGTTTTAAAAGCAGGTTTTTTATACACAAAAACAGCTGGAAATAAAAAACCACCGAACTTTAGTTCGTATTTTTGGTGATTTTGCTTTCCATTGTGTTACTATATCTATAGGAAGATTTCGTTAAAGAAACGGAGGCTTATTTTTGTGAAAGATCGCTTTGAGTTAGTCTCGAAATATCAGCCCCAGGGAGATCAGCCGAAAGCCATTGAAAAGCTTGTGAAAGGAATTCAGGAGGGCAAGAAGCATCAGACTCTGCTGGGTGCGACAGGAACTGGGAAAACATTTACGGTGTCTAATTTGATTAAAGAAGTCAATAAGCCGACTCTCGTGATTGCCCATAACAAAACCCTTGCTGGACAGCTTTACAGTGAGTTCAAGGAATTTTTTCCGAACAATGCTGTCGAGTATTTTGTCAGCTACTATGATTATTATCAGCCGGAGGCGTATGTGCCTCAAACGGATACATTTATAGAGAAAGACGCTAGTATTAATGATGAAATTGATAAACTGAGACACTCCGCCACATCAGCTTTGTTTGAGCGCAGAGATGTCATTATTATTGCGAGTGTGTCTTGTATATACGGCCTCGGTTCGCCTGAGGAATACCGGGAAATGGTTGTGTCACTGCGGACTGAAATGGAAATTGAGCGCAACGAGCTGCTCAGAAAACTTGTAGACATCCAATATGCCCGCAACGATATCGACTTTCAGCGCGGTACATTTCGTGTGCGCGGGGATGTAGTGGAAATCTTTCCGGCATCTCGTGATGAGCATTGTATCAGAGTTGAATTTTTCGGTGACGAAATCGAACGGATTCGGGAAGTGGATGCGCTGACAGGAGAAATTCTCGGCGACCGAGATCATGTTGCGATTTTCCCGGCTTCCCACTTCGTAACGCGGGCCGAGAAAATGGAGAAGGCGATTCAAAATATCGAGAAGGAGCTTGAGGAGCAGCTGAAGGTCATGCACGAAAACGGAAAACTCCTTGAAGCGCAGCGTTTAGAGCAGCGGACAAGATATGATCTTGAAATGATGCGTGAAATGGGTTTCTGCTCCGGCATCGAGAACTATTCAAGACATTTGACTCTGCGGCCTCCAGGTTCAACGCCGTATACGCTTCTTGATTATTTCCCAGACGATTTTATGATCGTGGTGGATGAGTCGCATGTGACAATTCCTCAGGTGCGCGGCATGTTTAACGGAGACCAGGCGCGGAAACAGGTGCTCGTGGATCACGGCTTTCGGCTTCCATCAGCGCTTGATAACCGTCCGCTTCGTTTTGAGGAATTTGAAAAGCATATGCACAATATCGTGTATGTATCAGCAACACCAGGGCCGTACGAGATTGAACATACAGATGAAATGGTCGAACAGATCATTCGTCCGACGGGGCTTCTTGACCCACTTATTGACGTACGTCCAATCGAAGGCCAGATTGACGACTTGATCGGCGAAATTCAAGCAAGAATCGAGCGGAATGAACGGGTGCTTGTGACAACTTTGACGAAGAAGATGTCAGAGGATCTGACCGATTATTTAAAGGAAATCGGCATTAAAGTAAACTATCTGCATTCTGAGATCAAAACGCTTGAACGGATTGAAATTATCCGCGACCTTCGCCTTGGCAAGTACGATGTGCTTGTCGGCATCAACCTGCTGAGGGAAGGTTTGGACATTCCCGAAGTATCCCTTGTTGCGATTTTGGATGCGGATAAGGAAGGTTTCCTTCGTTCGGAGCGTTCGCTGATCCAGACCATTGGACGGGCAGCGAGAAATGCGGAAGGCCGCGTCATTATGTACGCCGATAAAATAACGAAGTCTATGGAAATTGCGATTAATGAAACAAAACGCCGCCGCGAGCAGCAGGAGCGGTTTAACGAAGAGCACGGCATTACGCCGAAAACGATAAATAAAGAAATTCGCGATGTCATTCGTGCCACAGTAGCAGCTGAGGATAAAGCGGAATACAAAACAAAAGCCGCGCCGAAGCTGTCGAAAATGACGAAGAAAGAACGCCAGAAAGTCGTTGAACAGATGGAGCATGAAATGAAGGAAGCCGCCAAGGCGCTTGACTTTGAAAGAGCCGCGGAGCTTCGCGATTTACTTTTAGAGCTAAAAGCGGAAGGATGATGAACAAATGGCTATGGATCGGATAGAGGTGAAGGGAGCCAGGGCGCATAACCTGAAAAATATAGATGTAACGATTCCGAGAGATCAGCTTGTCGTTGTCACGGGTTTGTCCGGATCAGGTAAATCTTCCCTTGCCTTTGACACGATATATGCTGAAGGACAGAGACGGTATGTCGAGTCGCTGTCTGCTTATGCCCGCCAGTTTTTAGGGCAAATGGATAAGCCTGATGTGGATGCAATTGAGGGGCTCTCTCCCGCCATCAGCATCGATCAGAAAACAACGAGCCGCAATCCGAGGTCTACTGTCGGTACGGTAACTGAGATTTATGACTATCTGCGTCTTTTATATGCGAGAGTAGGGAAGCCTCATTGTCCGGAGCACGGAATTGAGATTACATCCCAGACCATCGAGCAAATGGTGGACAGAATTCTGGAATACCCGGAACGGACGAAGCTTCAGGTGCTGGCGCCGATTGTCTCGGGCCGAAAAGGCGCTCATGTCAAAGTGCTTGAACAGATTAGAAAACAAGGCTATGTCAGAGTCAGAATTGACGGCGAGATGGCTGAGCTTTCCGACGATATCGAATTAGAAAAGAACAAGAAGCATTCCATTGAGGTAGTCATTGACCGGATTGTCGTGAAAGAAGGCGTGGCAGCACGGCTGTCAGATTCATTGGAAACGGCGCTCCGTTTAGGTGAAGGACGGGTTATGATCGATGTCATCGGTGAGGAAGAGCTGATGTTCAGCGAGCATCATGCCTGTCCGCACTGCGGATTTTCAATTGGTGAACTTGAGCCGCGTCTGTTTTCGTTTAACAGTCCGTTCGGGGCGTGTCCGACGTGTGACGGTCTCGGAATGAAGCTTGAAGTGGATGCCGATCTTGTCATCCCCAATCAAGATTTGTCATTGAAGGAGAATGCGGTCGCCCCTTGGACACCGATCAGCTCACAATATTATCCTCAGCTGCTTGAGGCAGTCTGCACCCACTACGGGATTGATATGGATGTGCCGGTCAAAGATTTGCCGAAGCATCAACTGGATAAAGTGCTGTACGGCAGCGGAGATGACCTGATTTATTTCCGATATGAAAATGATTTTGGACAAATCCGTGAAGGTGAAATTCAATTTGAAGGCGTATTGCGCAACATTGAAAGACGATATAAGGAGACAGGCTCCGATTTCATCCGTGAGCAAATGGAGCAGTATATGTCTCAGAAATCTTGTCCGACGTGCAAAGGCTATCGGTTAAAGAAAGAGGCGCTTGCCGTACTGATTGACGGCCGCCACATTGGAAAAATTACCGAGCTGTCTGTCGCAGACGCACTTGCCTTCTTTAAAGATCTCACCCTTTCTGAGAAGGATATGCAGATCGCCAATTTGATTTTGCGCGAAATTGTGGAGCGCTTAAGCTTTCTGGACAAAGTCGGCCTCGATTACCTGACATTGAGCAGGGCAGCGGGTACATTGTCCGGGGGAGAGGCGCAGCGCATCAGGCTGGCGACTCAAATTGGCTCGCGTTTATCCGGTGTGCTTTATATTTTAGATGAGCCGTCTATCGGTCTGCATCAGCGTGATAACGACCGCTTGATCAGCGCTCTGAAAAATATGAGAGACCTCGGGAACACGCTGATTGTTGTCGAACATGATGAGGACACGATGATGGCAGCAGATTATTTAATAGACATTGGACCGGGAGCCGGCATTCATGGCGGACAGGTGACATCTGCGGGTACGCCGGAAGAAGTGATGGAAGATCCAAACTCATTAACGGGCAGCTATTTATCAGGGAAAAAGTTTATCCCATTGCCTCCTGAAAGAAGAAAGCCGGACGGACGTTACATTGAAATTAAAGGTGCTTCAGAAAACAACCTGAAAAAAGTGAATGCCAAGTTCCCGCTTGGGACGTTTACAGCAGTTACAGGTGTTTCCGGTTCAGGAAAGAGTACACTCGTTAATGAAATTTTGCATAAGGCGCTGGCGCAAAAGCTTCATAAAGCGAAAGCGAAGCCCGGCAGCCATAAAGAGATTAAAGGTTTGGATCATTTAGACAAAGTCATTGACATTGACCAGGCGCCAATCGGAAGAACGCCGAGATCCAACCCTGCGACATACACCGGTGTATTTGATGACATTCGTGATGTATTCGCGCAGACAAATGAAGCGAAGGTCCGCGGCTATAAAAAAGGCCGTTTCAGCTTCAACGTGAAGGGCGGACGATGTGAAGCCTGCCGCGGAGACGGGATTATTAAAATAGAAATGCACTTCCTTCCTGACGTATACGTTCCATGCGAGGTGTGTCACGGCAAACGCTATAACCGTGAAACGCTTGAAGTGACGTACAAAGGAAAAAGCATCTCTGATGTGCTTGATATGACGGTTGAAGATGCTCTTTCTTTCTTTGAAAATATCCCGAAAATCAAACGTAAGCTCCAAACCCTTTATGATGTTGGTTTAGGTTATATTACGCTCGGCCAGCCGGCGACGACCTTGTCAGGCGGAGAAGCGCAGCGCGTGAAGCTCGCATCAGAGCTGCACAAACGCTCGACCGGACGCACGCTCTACATTTTAGATGAGCCGACGACAGGTTTGCATGTCGACGATATCGCCAGGCTTCTTGTCGTGCTGCAACGGTTGGTAGACAACGGAGACACTGTACTGGTTATTGAGCATAACCTTGATATCATTAAGACGGCCGATTACATTGTGGATTTGGGCCCGGAAGGCGGAGCCGGGGGCGGAACCATTGTCGCGTCAGGAACGCCTGAGGAAATCACTGAAGTGGAAGAATCATATACAGGCCGTTATTTGAAGCCTGTTATCGAACGTGACAAAACACGCATGAAATCGCTCTTGAAAGCGAAAGAAACAGCTACATCTTAAAACCCTCTGTTAAGAGGGGACAGCTTGTCAGCAAGTCCATCCTTGGACTTAGCAGGCAAGCTTTTTCTTTACGGCATAATAGGTTTAGAATCGTCTTTGGGTAAAATTTCTTTGGGAAAACGCCTAAACATTTACAAATTGCTGTCGATATATGAATTGAAAGGCGGATGAAGATTTCCAAATTAAGCAGACAAACCCTATTAAGGGGCTTAAAGGCATCCTTAAGCAATAACTGAATCTACATAGGTTAGAAGCTTTATTGGAGTCTGATACGCCAGAAATCAAAGAAAAGGAAGTCTTTGATTTCAAAAACATATACACATGGAGGTATTTTTCACATGAGAATCAACCACAATATTGCAGCGCTTAACACACTAAACCGTTTGTCTTCAAACAACAGTGCGAGCTCAAAAAACATGGAGAAACTTTCTTCTGGTCTTCGCATCAACCGTGCGGGAGATGACGCAGCGGGTCTTGCGATTTCTGAAAAAATGAGAGGACAAATCAGAGGTCTTGAAATGGCTTCTAAAAACTCTCAAGACGGTATTTCTCTTATCCAAACAGCTGAGGGTGCATTGACTGAAACCCATGCAATCCTTCAACGTATGCGTGAACTTACTGTTCAAGCAGGAAACACAGGTACACAGCAAACTGAAGATTTAACTGCAATTAAAGATGAAATGGATGCTTTAACTGAAGAGATCGATGGAATTTCTCAACGTACTGAATTTAACGGAAAAAAACTTTTAGACGGTAGTGAAACAGCAGGATTTACATTCCAAATTGGTGCAAATGCTGGCCAAAATATTAATGTTACAATTGGTAACATGGATGCAACAACTTTAGGAGTAAAAGGTATCGATGTTTCAGCAGATGATTTTAGTTTTGACACTGAGATTGTTAAAATCGATAGTGCAATTACAAGTGTTTCAAACCAACGTGCTAAACTTGGTGCGGTACAAAACCGTCTAGAGCACACAATCAATAACTTAAGCGCTTCTGGTGAAAACCTGACTGCTGCTGAGTCTCGTATTCGTGACGTTGACATGGCGAAAGAAATGAGCGATTTCACAAAAAACAACATTCTTTCTCAAGCTTCTCAAGCGATGCTTGCTCAAGCAAACCAACAGCCGCAAAACGTGCTTCAATTGTTACGTTAATTTTGAACGGCTATCTCTTTCTGTTAGTTACAGCTTGCCGACAGAGTCCATTAACTGGATGTGCCGGCAGGCTTTTTTTGTTACAATCATTTTGTGACAGCCAGGGAATCACTTGTTTTTTCAAAACAAAAAAGGCAAGATATTGTCATCTAACCTTTAACTTTGTTTCAGTTATAATGAATGATATGTTTTCCGCAATTACAAAGTCTTCTTATACAGCTGCTTACTTACACTCATTAAATCTTGAACAATATGCGTGTTGCTGCTGTCGAGCAGCACTTTTATATATTGGATATCGTGAGAGATCGGGAAGGGTCCGTGAATCTGCTCAAGCTCGGCGATCATTTCACGATTCATTCTTTTTTGTTCATGAATCAGCTTTAACACTGATTCTTGTGTTACTGTATAGTCACTGGGATCTTTCTCCATTGCTTGTCCAGCCTCCTTGGTTGCCGTAAGCTTTTTACATATTGTAATCGGTATAGCCGGAAGATTCTACTTCTAAAACTTTTTAAAATCCAATTTCCGTAAATCGGAGCATGTCTAAAGAATGAATTTGAAACCTGAAGAGATTTTAAACGTATAAATAAGTAAAACGTCCCTGATCTTTTGTCATGGACAATCTACAATAGGAGTGTGGAATGAATTGAACCGTAATCAAGCTATTATTGCATCACTTTGTTATTTCAGTGTGTTCATTGCGCCAATCATTGTGCCGATTGTCGCTTATTTTGTTGTAAATGAGAAAGAAACAAAACGCCATGCGATACGCTCTCTTATTTCTCACATTGTTCCGTTTGTCGGCTGGCTGTTCCTTTTTATTGCTTTACTTGGCGGAGCCGTTGCGATTGATGGAGACAGCTTGCTTCCTGTATTTGTAATCATTGGGGGAGCGGTTATTTATTTCTTAGTTGTCATTGGCATTATCATTTGGAATGTGATTCAGGGCATTAAGGTCCTGCGTGCAGCATAAGTAGACAATGGGGAGGAGATCGTAATGAAGCAAGAAAAGGAACGAATCCTTAAGCTTGTTGAGGAAGGAAAGCTTACAGCACAAGAAGCTTTGACACTGATTGAAAAGCTTGACAGCGACTACAAGGAAAAAGAAGAGAAAATCACAGCGCTCTCAGTTCACGTTCATGACGAGGAAGAGCCATTTACAACGGCAAAAAAAGAAAGCGGCAAGCCGTCTTTAGGAGCCAAGCTGTTTGACTGGATTGATTCTGCTGTGAAAAAGGTCAAGGAAGTTGACCTTGATTTAAACTTTGGCCATGCGTATGATGTTCAGCACATTTTTCAATTTAAAGATACTGACTTTTCCAGTGTTGAGCTTCAAATTGCCAATGGCAGCGTGAATATCGTCCCTTGGGAAGATGACGATATCAGAGCGGAATGCCAGGCGAAGGTATATCGCGCTGACAGCCAGGATGCGGCGAGACACGCATTTCTTCAGCATATTGAATGTGAAATCAAAGGTAATAAATTTTTTATCCGTACTGAGAAAAAGACGATGAAAACGAATGTCACTTTGTATATTCCTCAGAAGGAGTATGATAAGATTCGAGTGAAGCTGTTTAACGGTCCGGTCAGAGGGGAACATTTACATGTAAAAGAGTTCTCAGCGAAAACGACAAACGGCGTGTTGTCGTTCTCGCACTTAACAGCCGAAAAAGCCATAGCTGAAACGGCCAACGGGCAAATTAAGCTCGCCAGCCACAGCTGCGGAACGATAGAAGCGGAAACCATTAACGGATTGATCGATCTCCGAGGGAAAAGCGAATCCATTGACGTTCAGAGCTTTAACGGAAATATTGCGATTAACGTTACAGAATCGGACTGCCGCTCCATTTATGCAAAAACAACGACTGGAAGTGTGGAGCTTGCGATTCCGGACGATCTCGCAGTGAAGGCAGAGCTGAAAAGCAATCTTGGTTCGCTGTCCCATGAATTAATGGATGTTGAGATGCTGAAGGAAAAAAATGATACCATTCAAAAAGAAATGATGTTCACTTCAAATCAGGCACATGATCAAAACATCACCGTCTTCTCAGAATCACTAACAGGCGCCATCAAACTAAAGTACTCACAGAGGTGATCGAATGAATAAGCTTTATCGCTCAGAAAAAAATAAGAAAATCGCCGGTGTTATCGGAGGTCTCGCGGAATATTTCAATTGGGACGCATCACTCCTCAGAGTCATAACTGTCATCTTAGCCATTATGACAAGTGTCTTCCCGGTTTTGCTCATTTATATCATTTGGATTTTTATCGTCCCGTCAGAAAGGGATATGAAATGACATGGTAAAATGGGCAGTCAGCATTTTAGTCAATGCATTGTTATTAATCGTCATTGATGGATATATTGACTCCATCCATATCAGCAGCATTGGGGCAGCGATTATCGCCAGCCTCATTTTATCGATCTTAAACGTGCTGATTAAACCGCTTTTAATTATCTTTACACTGCCGGTCACCATGGTGACGCTTGGACTCTTCTTGTTTGTGATTAACGCCATCACGCTTATGATGACCGCGTCCATTATGGGTGACAGTTTTCAAATCGACGGCTTCGGCACAGCGATATGGGCATCCGTTATCCTGTCGGTCTTCCATTTGCTGATTCAAAAAGGCATTTTAGAGCCTCTTAGAAAAAAATAAAAAAAGCTGCCCGCAAAGGCAGCTTTTTTACATGTTCTGCAGCCTCCTTAAAAAATTGTGAAGTGAAGTGTTCGCTTTTTGTCAGCAGTCCCGCGTATATGTCGTATACCATCTGCTTTGTCAGATTGGATATTGTTTAAAAATGAACTCATAAGCTTCCCTGTTCAGACGCAAAATACATGAAAAGGGAGGTGCTTTGATGAGGAAATACACGGTTATTGCTTCTATATTACTGTCTTTTCTTTCCGTTTTGTCTGGCGGCCATCATGAATCGAAAGCTTTTCCTGTTGTACAGCAGGAACTATTTCAAACGCCTCATTACATACCCTTGCTTGAAAATCCTCCTCAAATTGATGTGAAAGCTGAAATGAGAAACAATCTAATGATTGAGGCTCAAGTTCGCGATAATTCGTATCAAGCATTTTCCGCCTTTCTTTTTTATAAACAAAGTAATGAGCTGGGCTACAAAATGGTGCCGATGGACCCAACCCCCGGAGCGGTCCGCAAGTTTTTGGCACAAATTCCGAAACGTTTGATTTGGAACAGCGAGCTTGAGTATTACATTGTGATGTCGAATGGGAAGCAGCGGGTGAAGTCGGAGACGAAGAAACTGAAGCTTGAAGGATACCAGGCTGACCTTGCCCATATTCCGGAGCTTCTGATCACAGAGCTGGCGGTTGATACGAAGAACATAGGACGCGCAGACGGTTATGAATTTATTGAGATTTTTAATACGACTGACAGAACGATTGATTTTAAAGACTACCATATCCGTTACCGCTACCCAAAAGAAGGGCCTGACTCCGATCTGATTTGGAGGCCTGATGAAAGGATCTTGATACCATCCGGCGAAACGTTTGTCGTCTGGCTGAAGCCTGCCGGGCATCCAGAATTGACGTCAGAGGATTTCAATCGTTATTATCAGACACAACTAAAAGAAGGAAAAAATCTCGCGGTGATAGACGAGACAGAGGGTATGGCCAATACGAGGCCGCGGGCCGTTGTGATATCAACGAATACAGGAAAGGACATTTCGGTTGCGCATTATCGGAAACATGCGCTGCGCCGGCTGTCATCAGTGCTTTATAAGTATCCGCTGAACGGAACCGCAGAACTTCTGAACATTTCAATCGGGGAAAAGAATCCGTCTCCTGGAACCGTATTACAGGCACAGGTGCCCGAGCAGAAACGGAAAATCAAGCTCGATAAAGAAAAGCCGGTCATTGAGGATTTGACTGACCGCAAGCCTGTCCGCCCTGCTGAAAGCATTGAGCTGCGGGCTGACATACGGGACCGAAGTCTAGTGAAAACAGCGGCCTTTTACTACCGGACGGATGAGAACAAACCGTTTAAGCGAATTCTTGCTGAAAAAGACCGCAACGATAATCTCTACCATTATATTGTGTATTCGCCTGAATTGATCGGGAAGGATCAGCTAGAGTATTATGTGGCGGCCGGGGACGGGATCAATGAAGCGAGAACGCCGGTCAAAATGATTGATATTAAACAAACAAGCAAGTCGCACGGCCTGCGGATGAATATTGAAAACAGAGACACGCTGTCGGGAACTCAGTTTCTCAAAGCCACGACAGAAGGGCGAGCTGACCGCATTAAGCTATGGGTTGACGGGAAAAAACAAGTGACAGAGCCCGCGATGGAAAAAGAAGTATATTTTGCATTCGATACGAGGAAAACGAACCTTTATTTTAAAAACGCGGTAACGATGGAAGGCAAAGTGCTGAAGGTGTTCGATGATACAACAAATAAATACCGCACCTATTCTGTTCCATTGCCAGAGACACTGCTTCGGAAAGGGAAGCAGCTGCAGCGTATTACAATACGATCGGGTTCGAAGGTGTCTCCGTTTGATACGGCTGAAAACCGTGATGACTTCTTAGTCAAAAACGCCCGATTGGTGTTATCGGATGGAACGGTGATCAGGGATCAGAGGGTGTCCCCTGAGAAGGAACTTTTTATTGGCGATAATCAGCGCTCGAATAAAAGCTGGCAATTCCAGTTCAATCTGCCTGACGGACTGTTTACATCACAGCTGCTGGAGTGGGATACATCAAAGCTTTCTGAAGGCGCTCACCATATTCAAGCAAGCGACGGCAAGGAAAATGTCAGCCTGGTTGTACGGGTAGATAATTCAGGACCTCACATTGAGCCGAATATCACCGAGGGGCAAACGTATAAAGGAAACCTTATTCTGCAGGCGGATATGTATGATAAATGGAGCAAAATTGAGGAAGCGGAAGCGTCTTTAGATGGAGAAAGCGTTACACTCCCATATCATACGTCATCTTCTGACCTTTTGCCGGGAAAACATTCTCTAAAAGTGACAGCAACGGATCTCGCGGGCAATAAAACAGTGATTGAGAGGATATTTAAAACCGAACGAGAGCATCCGGACCAGCCGGAGGTTATAGACAGCGAAGCCGACACGCATAAGGCCAAGCTTTCTGTACGGGTGAAAGATCCGACGAATGATGCCATGGATGTTGGTTTTTATAGGGGATTTCAATATACAGCGCGCAATCATGTGAAAATATTTAAGCACGCGTCACTGACTGAACCGCCGAAAAGCTTTGTGCCGGAAAGGGAGACCCCATTTACGAATAAAGAATTGGAGCGGGTATCAGCTGTTGATGGAAAAACAGTATCGACAGAAAACAAAGAGCTTTTCCCTTATCATCGCTTTGAAGTGACGGTTGATCCATCAATTGATGAGAATGATCTGGCTGAAGCAGTCTGGAAGGGCAGTTCTTTGCCGGGGAGAAAGGTGACGATGTATGCTTGGAATTATCGGACAAACGAATGGCAGCCAGTTGACAGCTTCGTCGCGAAGGATGACAAACCGTTTACGCTGAAAGCGTCTGTGATTGCCGCCGATTTTGTACGGGAGTCGAAAATGAATGTGATTGTACAGGATGAAATTCCCCCTGCGAAGGATATGTACACATTTGTCTGGATGTCTGATACACAGTATTACGCCGAAAGCTATCCGCATATTTTTGATAAACAGACCGAATGGATAAAAGATAATCAAAAGCAGCTCAATATCAAATATGTGTTCCACACGGGTGATATTGTAGATGATTCCGCTGATATCAGACAGTGGAAAAACGCTGATCGGTCAATGTCCGTTCTGGATAAGAGCGGAATTCCTTACGGCGTGCTGGCCGGCAACCACGATGTCGGGCATAAGGACGGCTCCTACAGGGCGTTTGGCAAATATTTTGGCAGCGATCGTTTTGATAAAAAATTGCATTATGGCGGTTCCTATAAAAACAACCGCGGACATTATGACCTGATTTCTAGCAACGGCAATGATTATATCATGCTGTACATGGGATGGGGCATTACGGATGAAGACATCGCGTGGATGAATCAGGTGTTGAAGAAACACCCTGACCGGATGGCAATTTTAGCTTTTCATGAGTATTTGCTGGTCAGCGGAAACAGAAGCCCAATCGGAGAGAAAATATTCAAAGAAATCGTAAAGCCGAACCCGAATGTCGTGATGGTGTTGAGCGGGCATTATCATAGTGCGATGAGAAAAACAGATGAGCTGGATGATGATGGTGATGGGAAACCGGATCGTCTTGTGCATCAAATGCTGGCCGATTATCAGGGCGGGCCAGAAGGCGGTCAAGGGTATTTGCGTTTGCTTCAATTTGACCAGACCAATGACATGGTGCACGTATCGACGTATTCTCCGTATGTAAAGGATAAGAATTACTATGATACGGATATCTATGGCAACAAGGATGAATTTTCCCTTTCGCTTGATTTGAAGCCAAGAATCAAAAAGGTGGAAACGGATTATTTTGAATGTAACGTATATACCAATGAAGAGCTCGGAAAACGGGAGCAAGTGAAGAGCGGGGATACAGCTGAATTCCGCTGGGATCATCTTGAACCGCAGTCTGTTTATTATTGGTACATTATAGTGGAAGACAGTTTTAACGGCAAAACGAAATCACCGATCTGGAAGTTCAAGACGAAAAAAGAAACATATCGTCCGGCACCAGACCAGTTTGATTTTCGCCATGTCTCCAATCCTTAAAAAGGGTTGGAGGCTTTTTTTATGAAAGACGATCCATATAGTGGACAAATGTATAACGGTCGCCTCTGTATACGGATTTTGCATGCTCAAAAGCAGTTCCGTTCTGCAGATATGTTGTTCGTTTGATTAATAGGACCGGCGCTCCCTTTTGAATACCAAGAATGTTCGCTTCTTCCGTGGTGGCAGCGCTTGGCTCAAGCTCCTGTTTTGCACGGGAAATCGGTATGCTGTTGTACCTTTCAATATGATCATAGATCGACGACTGAAAATGCGATTCGTTCAATTCACCCGCAAGCTCAAGCGGAATATGTGAGGACTCAATCGCCATTGGAATATCATTTGCCAGCCGCACCCGAGTGATTTTATGGATAGAGGAGGGGTGCCCGCAGCCTAATATAGCCGCGAGCTCCTCAGTTGAATCAATAAGCTGATAATCAATGAGCCTGCTGCCCGGTGTCATCCCGCGGCTTTTCATATCCTCGGTAAAGCTTGTCAGCCCTTGAAGTGCTTGTTCCATTTTTGGCTTGCTGACAAAGGTGCCCCGCCCTTTCAGGCGATAGAGCAAGCCTTCATTAACTAAATTAGAAAGCGCCTGGCGAACTGTCATCCGGCTGATCCCGAATTGTTCGGCATATTCGCGCTCCGAAGGAAGAGGCATATCCGGCTGCAGCTCTCCGCTCTTAATTTGTTTTTTTAATTGCTCCATAATCTGATAATAAATTGGAATAGGCGATTGTTTATTGATATTCATAAGTCAGCATGTTCCTTTCAAGGTCTTAATGACGCGGCTTCACGATCAATCAAAACCGTAACATCGGAATGCAGGTGCAAAGCAGATGCGGGAAAATCTTCGCTTATGTTTCCTTCTAACAGCTTACGAACAGCTTCCGCTTTGCTTTTTCCAGAAATAAGCAGCAGAATGCGCTTGCTTGAGAGTATCGTTTGAATTCCCATTGTGAGCGCTTTTTTCGGCACGCTGTCTATAGAAGGAAAATATCTGGCATTCGCTTGGCGGGTTTGCTCATTTAATGTCACAACATGAGTTCGCGACTTGAAAGACGTTCCCGGTTCGTTAAAGCCGATGTGTCCGTTTCGGCCGATGCCGAGAACCTGAATGTCAGTGCCGCCGAGGGACTCGACTAGCTGTTCATACCGTCTGCATTCGGCTTCCAAATCGTCTGCATTTCCATTCGGAATAAAATGCCGGCTAGGCTTGCTATCGATATGCTGAAATAAACGGTCATTCATATAGAAGTGATAGCTGTTCGGGTCATCGCTTGAAAGTCCGGCGTACTCATCCAAATTAACTGTAGTGACGTTTTGAAATGAGAGATTCTCAGTTTGGTGCAGGCGGATCAGCTCGCGATACGTGCCTTCCGGTGTGCCGCCCGTCGCTAACCCGAGAACGGCATCAGGTTTTTCTTTGATTGTATCTGCCGTTATTCTGGCTGCTTTTTGGCTTAGCTCTTCATATGTTTGACATTCCATTACTTTCATATCTGGTCAGCCTCCTTGGATATAAATGCAATGTTTCCGCGGCAAATGGTGAGAATCACCTCGCAATCACTGCTGACAATCACCAAATCTGCATCTTTTCCCACAGTCACACTGCCTTTTCGGTCAAAGATGCCCAGCTGTTTGGCCGCGTTTGCAGAAGTTATATTAGCTATATCCGTCCAAGAGCAATTTGTAAACTCACGCATATGCCGTGCGCCTTCGTTCATTTTGAGGATCGAACCGGCAAGGGTTCCGTCTGAAAGAAGAGCTGTTCGTCCTCTTACCGTCACACTTTGGCCGCCGAACTCATATACGCCGTCTTTCAGGCCTTTTGCCCTCATGGAATCGGTAATTAAAATGAGCTTGCTGCTGCCTTTCGCCAAAAAAGCAAGCTTTGCAGCTAAAGGATGGGAGTGAATGCCATCGGCGATAAGCTCTGTCACAAACCCATCATGGGCCAGCGCCGTTCCGATCACTCCGGGCTCTCGGTGATGAAACGGGCTCATCGCGTTGTACAGATGAGTCATATGGCTCGCCCCTGCTTTTGCGGCATCCGACAGCAATGCGGAATCGGCATCCGTGTGCCCCATGGACGCGATAATCGATTCGTCTTTCAAATGGCGGATCAGTTCAAAATGCTGATCCTCCTCCGGCGCAAGTGTAACAATTTTGATCAGTCCGCCCGCCTCCTGCTGCCACTTTTTGAAAAGCGCAACATCCGAAGGCCTAATCCACTCCTTTGGCTGCGCTCCGGCTCTTTTAGGCGAAACAAAGGGGCCCTCTAAATGAATGCCGAGCAGTTCTGCACCTAATAAAGAGGACTCTTCAGCCGCTTTCCACTCTCTTGCGTTCACCAAAGCTTGAGAAATGTTCCCATGTTCCTGGGTAATCGTTGTGGCTAAAAAGCTCGTCGTGCCTTCTTCGGGAAGTCTTGACGACATGATGTCGAGCGTGGAAAAGCTTGCATCCATCGTATCTGCGCCATAGCCGCCGTGGATATGAATGTCAATCATGCCGGGAAGCAAAACGGAATCCGCAGGTGCTTGAATTTCTTTTGAATATGGCTCCTTGGGCCGTTCTGCTGAAACTGTGCTGATTTTTCCGTCATTGATTCCGACATAGCCGTTTTTAATTACTTCATTTTCTGTCACGATCGCAATGTCTTTGATAAGAAGACTCTCTGCCATAGATGATCCGCCTTTCTGGAATTTGAATACCTTTATTTTACTCTTTTTCAGACTAGTGATCTAGACCAGCTGAGGTGTTTTCCCCCCTTTTATAAAATCTGTTTTAGGTTCAAGCCCGAAAGTGATAAAATGAAAGTATTGTGAGCAAGCTCGGGGCAGCCCGGAACAGGAGGAACATATCGTGGCAAAGGTTCGCACTAAAGACGTAATGGAACAGTTCAATTTGGAATTAATCAGCGGAGAAGAAGGAATTAACCGCCCGATTACAATGAGTGACCTATCAAGACCAGGCATTGAAATTGCCGGATATTTTACATATTACCCGAGAGAGCGCGTGCAGCTTCTCGGAAAAACAGAGCTTTCTTTCTTTGAACAGCTTCCTGAAGAGGAGAAAAAACAGCGAATGGATTCTCTGTGCACTGATGTAACACCAGCTATTATTCTTTCTAGAGATATGCCCATCCCGCAGGAGCTGATTGACGCCTCCGAGAAAAATGGGGTGCCTGTCCTCAGATCGCCGCTAAAAACGACAAGACTGTCAAGCCGTTTAACCAACTTCCTTGAGAGCAGGCTGGCGCCTACCACAGCAATTCATGGCGTTCTTGTCGATATATATGGTGTCGGCGTGCTGATCACAGGAAAAAGCGGCGTCGGAAAAAGCGAAACAGCGCTGGAGCTTGTGAAAAGAGGGCATCGCCTTGTTGCCGATGATTGCGTTGAAATACGGCAGGAGGATCAGGATACTCTTGTGGGAAACGCTCCGGAATTAATTGAGCACCTTCTTGAGATCAGGGGCCTTGGCATTATCAATGTGATGACGCTATTTGGCGCTGGCGCGGTCAGAAGCAATAAACGAATCACGATTGTCATGAATCTTGAACTCTGGGAGCAGGGCAAGCAATACGACCGGCTCGGACTTGAGGAAGAGACCATGAAAATCATTGATACAGAAATTACAAAACTGACGATTCCCGTCCGTCCAGGCCGAAATCTTGCAGTCATCATCGAAGTGGCAGCAATGAACTTCAGATTGAAGCGGATGGGGCTGAATGCCGCTGAACAATTTACCAACAAGCTGGCGGATGTCATTGAAGACGGTGAACAAGGAGAATAGGAGTTGGCGTTAAATGAATGAAGCGATAGAACCACTCAATCCGATAGCTTTTCAGTTGGGGCCGTTAGCCGTCCATTGGTACGGAATCATTATCGGTCTCGGCGCTTTGCTCGGGCTGTGGATTGCGATGAGGGAAAGTGAAAAGCGGGGGCTGCAGAAAGATACGTTTATTGATCTTGTCCTGTTTGCCATTCCAATTGCGATTATTTGCGCACGAATTTATTACGTTGCCTTTGAATGGGATTATTATGCGGCACATCCGGGAGAAATCATTAAGATTTGGAAGGGCGGCATTGCCATTCATGGCGGATTAATCGGCGCCATTTTAACGGGTTATGTGTTTTCGAGAGTGAAAAACCTTTCGTTCTGGAAGCTTGCGGATATTGCCGCGCCAAGCATTTTGCTCGGCCAGGCGATCGGCCGCTGGGGGAACTTCATGAATCAGGAAGCGCACGGCGAGGCTGTCAGCAGAGCCTTTTTAGAAAACCTGCACCTGCCTGAATTTATCATCAATCAAATGTACATCAATGGGCAATATTATCATCCTACTTTTTTATATGAATCACTATGGAGTTTTGTCGGCGTCATTGTTTTACTGCTGCTGCGCAGAGCGAATTTGCGTAGAGGCGAGATGTTCTTGATCTATATCATTTGGTATTCAATCGGAAGATACTTTATTGAAGGAATGCGGACTGACAGCTTAATGCTGACTGATTCACTTCGCATCGCTCAGGTGATTTCAATCGTATTGATTGTTTTGGCTGTGGCAGCCATCATCTTCAGACGCGTCAAGGGATACTCGAAGGAGCGGTACGCGGAGTAGACGTCAACAAAGGGGGATGAGGGATGAAGAAGATCTTTCTGGCCGGTCTTGCAGCAGGTCTTCAAACAACATGGACGCTCGGTAAAGTGATTTTCCCGGTAACGCTATTGGTCACTTTGCTTCAGCATACCCCTGTCATGGATTGGCTTGTACGGCTGATCACACCGGTAATGGGTCTCTTCGGGCTTTCTGGTGAAGCGGCCATTCCGCTTGTACTGGGAAATATGCTGAATCTGTATGCGGGAATTGCCGCGATTTTGACATTGGATTTGTCTGTAAAAGAAGTCTTTATTTTAGCTGTTATGCTTTCATTCTGTCATAACTTGATTATCGAATCGACAGTTGCCGCAAAGGTTGGTATCAGAATTGGCGTTATATTGGCGGTGCGCATCGGTTTGGCCGCTGTGGCAGCCATCGTTATCAACCTCATTTGGCATGGCGGACAGGAAACGGCGCAGTACGGTTTTATCGCTGCGAAGAGCGCGGCGCCAGACAGCTGGCTGGCAATGCTGGCAGAAGCCTTAACGAAAGCCGGACTTGGTGTTTTGCAGCTGGCGGCAATTGTCATACCGCTGATGATCATCATCCAGTTTTTAAGAGATTTAGGCTGGCTGCTTCGGTTCTCCAGGTGGCTGTCTCCGTTTACGCAGCTGCTTGGCATGAATAAAAATACGTCTATGACGATGGTGGCGGGACTGACGATTGGTCTGGCCTACGGAGCGGGTGTTATGATCAAAGCTGTTGAGGATGACGGCGTGAGCAGGCGGGATATGACATTGGCATTTATATTTCTCGTTGCCTGCCACGCGGTCGTAGAAGATACACTTGTCTTTATTCCGCTCGGCATACCGGTCTGGCCGCTTCTTTTGATTCGTGTCACCACAGCAGTTCTGCTGACAATGGCTATTGCGCACACGTGGAAAAAATGGAAACCCTCAGCGGTTGGAAAGGAAGCAATATGAGTGATAAACAAGTAACGACGATTCTGTTTGATTTAGACGGAACGCTTATTAATACGAATGAATTAATTATCGCGTCCTTTTTGCATACACTGGAGCATTATTATCCGAGCAAGTATAAACGAGAAGATGTCCTTGCATTTATCGGGCCGTCTCTTTTTGAAACTTTCTCCTCGATGGATCCTGAAAAATGCGATGATATGATCGCCATGTACAGAGCGTACAATCATGACATGCATGATTCACTCGTGACTGAATATGAAACGGTATATGAGACCCTGGATGCATTAAAAAAAGCCGGCTTTACATTAGGAATTGTGACAACAAAATTAAGAGATACTGTCAATATGGGCCTCAAGCTCACGGGAATCGGCGAATTCTTTGAAACAGTTGTCACCCTTGATGATGTGACGAATGCAAAGCCTGATCCCGAGCCTGTGCTGTTAGCGCTGAAACAGTTAGGAAGCAAGCCCGAGGAAGCCATTATGGTCGGAGATAATTACCACGATGTGCTGGCAGGCAAAAACGCCGGTACAAAAACGGCAGGAGTCGCATGGACGATTAAAGGGCCGGAAATGCTGGCGAAGCATGAGCCGGATTTTATGCTTGAGAAAATGAGTGATCTATTACAAATCGTTGGAGTGAAGTAATCTGTGAGAAAAACAGATCGTCATCCGGTCTCGGGGGCCAACTCACTGTGGCATGTCTATCAAACGGTACCTTTTTTAAAGGTCGTCAAAAATTTCATTGTCATTCAAATTGCGAGATATACGCCGTTTATAGGGATGAAAAACTGGCTGTACCGTACATTTCTGCGGATGAAGGTTGGAAAACATACATCCTTTGCCCTCATGGTGATGCCAGATATCATGTTTCCGGAAAAGATCTCAGTCGGAACAAATACAATCATCGGGTACAATACGACCATTCTGGCCCATGAGTATTTGATTCACGAATACCGGATCGGCAAAGTTCTGATCGGAGACGAAGTGATGATTGGTGCCAACACGACCATTCTGCCCGGGGTGAAAATAGGAGATGGCGCAGTTGTGTCCGCCGGAACGCTTGTCCATAAGGATGTGCCTGACGGGGCATTTGTCGGCGGAAATCCGATGAGGATCATCTATACGAAGGAAGAAATGCAAGAAAGATTGAAAAAGTCCGCTGAATAAAATCAACGGACTTTTTTGGTTAAAATTGAGTGTTGTTGTTTTCGTAAATATGCTGAACACCAATCCATTTTTGACCGACATTAGAGTAGCGTGTATTTGTCATTCTGACCGTGCTTGTTTTGCTGTCCGTCCGGAATATCGCTTCCTTCATGTTTGTGATGGTGCACTTGTCGATGATCACATCAACGTGGAAGGTTGAACCGCCAAGCTGTCTAATGAACTTCCCGCCATTGTCCGCCGTGAAGTTTTTCACTGTGAATGTACTGGCTTTATTGATTTGGAATATCTTATCTGACGCTTTTTGAGCAGAACCGCCGTCGATCGTCACTTTTCCTTCCTTCTTCACCGTTAACGCATCCTCACCAACATCTTCCCATTTCACATTCTGAATGTTAACGTTTCCATAAGTGTGTACGCCATCAGCAGCAGGGGCGCCAAGCACCACATTTTTCAGGGTTGCACCATCCTCCACACGAAAAACAGGGTCTTGGTTTTCTGACTGGCTTCCGTCGCCTAATTCTTTCCCTGCCACAAGCCGCTGTCCTTTCCCGTCATATGTTGTATTTTTTGGTACGATAATTGTTTCGTGCACCACTTTGTCTGCTGCAAAAGCGGTTGATGACTGAAACTGGCTGAACACCATAACCAAACCGAACATAAATAGGATAGACACGAATTTTTTCAATGATAAATCCTCCCCGGATATCTTTCATTTTTTGCAAGAGAAGCGTCAGCGACTTGCACCGGCTTCTCTCACATAGATCGGGGCAAGGCTGAATCTGCTTTAATCATAAAAACAGATAGCCTGAAAGTAAAGACAATTCTGGATGATAAATGGAAAATGAATCGATCTTACCGATTGAAACAAAAAGCATGAATATTGTCGTATTTGCTCAGGATAGAGCATAGTGAGGCTTCAGGTGTTTACTTTTGAATAACTACGGCCTGGCTGCCCATTTGTTTCCACGCTTTTTCAAAGCTTGTTCTATCGGTTTTTCTGTTTTTATAGCCATACGGATCATTGAGATACACATATTTATCATCATATCCCGTAACGGCGACGCTGTGTTCGCTGTACGTAATCTCTATCGTTCCGTTTGGCGTTTTCCATGTCTGCATGTTGTCAACTGGCGTAAAGTTGGCTGTCGTAATAACCCAAACTGGATTGCCTTTTTCAAGCTGTTCATAAACAGCAGAAATGCTTTTTCCAGTCAGATCAGACACTTTGTCTCCCGCATAGGTTTTCGCCAGCTGATAGATCGGTCGATGGTAGACACCGAGACCAGGGCCATTCGCCATATCCCCGACAAATCCGTCATTCGGATCACCCTTTAATCCGCTGCTGTATGTCAAAGGCACTGTGGCAACCTGATTTGCCAGGGTGTTTTTTGTCACGTCGTATCCTGCGTAATTCAGCACCATCGCAAGGCTTGTTACTTCACAGCCGTTATAGAGCCGGGGTGCGTCCATTTGATTGTAAAGGATGACATCCAGCGGTTTTGCGCTTCCCTTCAGCTCCTTTTTGCTATTCGCACCTGTATCTGTATCGCTATCAGAAACCACTTTTTTAAGGCTGTTCAAAAAAGGAATATCTATATCTTTTGCATCTATTTTAAGTCCGAAAAAAATAACGCCTGAAAGAATCATCAGGACACATAGAGTTCGCAGTGTTTTCATCTTTATCTCCTTGTTCTCTATTTGATTTGTATTATAGCATGCCAAACATAAAGAATTTGAGATATTACGTACCTTTAATACATTGTTCATGATTTTTTCATAATGAGGAGAAGGATATTTGAACTAAAAAAATCCTTACTGAAGTTAAGCGTTGATTTTCACTCTTTCATCTGCTAACATATTATCATATTAGCGAACTAAAGGATTCGGAATTTTCCTTCATAAGATAACAGCGGAGGTGCTCGGGTTGATGTTTATGTTTGAAAAACCGCACGGCATGAGAGATACACTGCCCGGTTTATACGAAACGAAAAAAAAGGTGAGACGATCGTTAACCGATTTGATCAATAAATGGGGATATCAATTTATGGAAACGCCGACACTGGAGTTTTACGATACGGTTGGCGTCCAGTCAGCAATTGAAGAGCAGCAGCTGTTTAAGCTACTTGATCAGGACGGCAAGACATTGGTGCTTCGCCCGGATATGACGGGGCCGATTGCAAGGGTGGCGGCATCGAAGCTTCTGAAACACGGTCATCCGCTAAGAGTCGGCTATTCGGCAAATGTATTCAGGGCTCAGGAGCGTGAAGGCGGACGTCCGGCTGAGTTTGAGCAGGTCGGAGTGGAGTTAATCGGTGACGGCACGACGAGCGCGGATGCGGAGGTCATTGCTTTAGTCGTCGGGGCATTGAAAAACGCTGGGCTGGCATCCTTTAAAATTGCCATTGGCCATGCCGGCATTGCGGATGCTTTGTTTGTTGAGGTGCTCGGGAACGTTGAACGAGCTGATGTGCTGCGGAGGTTCTTATATGAAAAGAACTACGTCGGCTACAGAGAGCATGTCAAGTCTCTCCCGCTTTCCTCCATTGATAAAAGCAGGCTGCTTGAGCTCCTTGAACTGCGGGGCGGTATAGAAGTATGCGGACGTGCAGAGGAAATCGTCGATTCTGCGCAAGGAAAAAGCGTGGTTGATGAGCTGAAGGCGCTGTGGGACATTCTTGAGGATTACGGATGTACGGAAAATGTCCGCCTAGATCTGAATATGGTCAGCCACATGAGCTATTACACAGGAATTTTATTTGAAGTGTACGCCGAGAATGTCGGTTTTGTCATTGGAAGCGGCGGCCGTTACAACAAGCTGCTGGGCCATTTTGATTCACCTGCACCGGCAACAGGCTTCGGGCTTCGGATCGACCGGCTGATTGAAGCCCTTCATATGAAAGACGAACCTTGTGATATAGACGCTGTTATTTTCAGCAAAGAGCAGCGGGCGCAAGCCATCGCTTATGCGAATGAAGAACGCATGAAAGGGAACAAAGTGGTTCTTCAAGATTTATCGGGAATAGAAAATATCGACCAGATGACAAAATCTTTTGCAAACGTCACTTATTTTATCGGTGCCAGAAAGGAAGAGCAAAATGGGTAAGTTACTCACAATGGCGATGCCAAAGGGCCGGATATTTGAAGAAGCGGCAGGGCTGCTGAGGCAGGCAGGATACAGGCTGCCTGAGGAGTTTGAAGATTCGAGAAAACTGATCATCGATGTGCCGGAGGAAAATCTCCGTTTCATATTAGCGAAGCCGATGGACGTAACCACGTATGTGGAGCATGGCGTGGCAGACGTCGGAATTGCGGGCAAGGATGTCATGCTGGAGGAGGAACGCGATGTGTATGAGGTACTGGATTTAAAAATCAGCAAATGCCACTTAGCTGTCGCCGGACTTCCGAATACAGACTGGAGCGGCGTAGCGCCAAGAATCGCGACAAAGTATCCAAATGTGGCTTCCAGTTATTTCAGAGAGCAGGGAGAACAAGTCGAGATCATTAAGCTCAACGGTTCAATTGAACTGGCTCCGCTCATTGGGCTTGCAGATCGGATAGTGGACATTGTTTCCACAGGACAGACGCTGAAAGAAAATGGGCTTGTTGAAACGGAGCACATTTGTGACATTACCTCTCGCTTTATTGTCAATCCGGTTAGCTATCGCATGAAAGACGATGTGATTGACGAAATGGCATCCCGCCTATCTCTCGTTGTGGAAGGAGAGACGGCAAAATGAAGATCAAAACCATCAGCGGAACGGAACGGCTTTCTCTCAAGCGTTCCATCGATGCCGGAACGGAAGAGCAAAGAAAGACGGTCCGGTCCATTATTGAAGATGTTAAAGCAAACGGTGATCAGGCGGTTCGCAGCTACACGGCGAAATTTGACGGCATCGAAATAGACAGCCCGCTGGTCACAAAAGAAGAATTTGAGGAGGCATACACCTCACTGGATTCACGTCTTCTTCAGGTGATTAGGCAGGCAATCGAAAATATTAGGGAATATCACGAAAGACAGCTGCAATCCTCCTGGTTTTATCACAGAAAGGACGGCACAATGCTGGGGCAGAAAGTGACGGCGCTGGATTCCGCCGGTGTATATGTGCCGGGGGGAACGGCTGCATATCCTTCATCTGTTTTGATGAATGTCATTCCGGCGCTTGTAGCGGGCGTTGAAAGAATCGTTCTCGTCACGCCTCCGGGAAAAGACGGTCTGCTGTCTCCTGGAGTTTTGGTTGCTGCAGCCGAGCTGGGCATAAAAGACATTTACAAAATGGGCGGCGCTCAGGCGATTGCAGCGTTAGCATACGGAACAGAAACCATTGAGCCGGTGGATAAAATCACGGGTCCGGGCAACATTTATGTCGCGCTTGCCAAACGAGAAGTGTTCGGCGATGTCGATATCGATATGATTGCCGGACCTAGTGAAATCGTCGTGCTGGCTGATGAAACAGCGATTCCGAGCGAAATTGCAGCCGATCTGCTGTCACAGGCGGAACACGATAAGCTCAGCTCATGTGTGTTTGTCACAGATTCCATGGCGCTGGCCGAGGCGGTTTCAGCCGAGGTAAGTAAGCAGCTGAAAACCTTGCCGCGTAGAGAAATAGCGGAAGCTTCAGTGAGAGATTACGGTTGTATATATGTGGCGGAAACAATGGTGGAAGCGATTAATACTGTCAATACACTCGCGCCAGAGCATTTAGAAATCATCACACAGTCTCCGGAAGCTTTGCTTGGGAGTATCAAACATGCGGGTGCCATTTTCTTAGGCAGATACAGTCCCGAGCCTGTCGGTGATTATTTTGCCGGACCGAACCATGTGCTTCCGACAAACGGAACAGCCAGATTTTCAAGTCCATTAAACGTAACAGATTTTCAAAAGAAATCGAGCATTATTTCTTACAGTCAATCAGCCTTTGAAGAACATGCCGAAAGCATCGCGGCTTTTGCCAGACTGGAAGGGTTAGAAGCCCATGCCAGATCAATTGAAGCGAGAGAACGGAGGATTTCTAAATGAGAAAAGCGGAACGCGTCAGGAAAACAAACGAAACAGATATTGAGCTGGCATTTACAATAGACGGCGGGGGACAAGCGGATATCAAAACAGATGTGCCGTTTATGACACATATGTTGGATTTATTCACGAAACACGGGCAATTCGATCTTTCGATTAACGCAAAGGGCGATGTTGATATAGATGATCACCACACGACCGAAGACATCGGCATCTGCTTAGGGCAGGCGCTGCTCGAAGCCTTGGGTGATAAAAAGGGAATCAAACGCTACGGATCGGCGTTTGTACCGATGGATGAGGCACTTGCTCAAGTTGTGATTGATTTAAGCAACCGGCCGCACTTAGAAATGCGCGCTGATTTCCCGGCTGCTAAAGTCGGAACTTTTGATACGGAGCTTGTACATGAATTTTTGTGGAAGCTGGCGCTAGAAGCTCGAATGAACCTGCACGTCATCGTTCATTATGGCACAAATACCCACCACATGATTGAAGCCGTTTTTAAAGCGCTGGGACGCGCGCTTGATGAAGCGGCAACGATCGATCCGCGTGTTAAAGGAATACCGTCAACGAAAGGGATGCTGTAAATGATCGGCGTAATAGATTACGGAATGGGCAATTTATACAGTGTCTCAAAGGCGCTTGAGCGTGTCGGCGTACCGTATTTTGTTTCTGAAAAGCCGGAGGAGCTGAAAGAAGCTGATGCCTTCATTTTGCCGGGAGTCGGTTCATTTGGAGACGCGATGGACAATTTGCGCCACACGAAGCTTGATCAATTGATTCACGATATGGTCTCAGAGGGAAGGCTGCTTCTCGGGATCTGCCTTGGCATGCAGCTTTTATTTGAAGAAAGCGAAGAAAACGGCACCGCTTCAGGGCTCGGGCTGCTAAAAGGTAAAGCAGTCAGGCTAAAAGCAGAAGATGAAAAAGGAAACAAGCTGAAGGTTCCGCATATGGGCTGGAATCGTCTTTCCTTTCATAACGAATCTCCGCTGCTGTCTGAAACAGAACAAGGCTACGCTTACTTTGTTCATTCTTATTACATTGACGGGATGGAAGGGGATGCGCTTCTGGCAAGCGCCGATTATGGTGTGCGAGTGCCAGCAGTAGTCGGAAAAGGGAACGTCTTCGGCGCCCAATTTCACCCGGAAAAAAGCAGCACGGTCGGCATGTCTATTTTAACCCAATTTACGAAAATGGCAGCAGAACAGAAGGTGAAAAAATGAGTGCTTTTACATTATATCCGGCAATTGATATGAGAAACGGCAAATGTGTCCGCCTTGTTCAAGGGGATTATAATAAGGAAACGATATATGGCGATTCACCGTACGACATGGCTGAGTTATTTGCGAAAGAGGGTGCCGAATGGATCCATCTCGTTGATCTCGACGGAGCCAAAGAAGGGAAAAGAGTGAATGACCGCCATGTGATTGAGATTGCGCAAAAGCTGAACCTGAAAGTCGAAATCGGCGGCGGGATCCGTTCCGAAAAAGACGTCTATGAATATTTATCAGCAGGAGTCGATCGGGTGATCCTGGGAAGCTCAGCAGTTTCTAACCCTCCGTTTGTCAAAAAAATGCTGAAACAATATGGCGAGAAAATTGCAATCGGACTGGATGCGAGAAACGGCTTTGTTTCAACAGAGGGATGGCTGGAAACATCAACCCTTAAGGCAACTGAACTGGGCAAAGAGCTAGCCAATGAAGGAGCGGAAGTCTTTATTTTTACTGACATCGCGACAGACGGAATGCTGTCAGGCCCTAATGTTAAAAGCACGGTCGAGCTTGCGAAGGAAACGGGGAAATCGGTGATCGCTTCAGGCGGAGTCAGCTCCGTCACGGATCTCGAAGCCCTCGCCCGCTATGAGGCGGACGGCGTCTCTGGAGCGATCATCGGAAAAGCGCTGTATACCAATCAGTTTACGCTTTGTGAGGCGCTTGAAAGGGTGAAGCGCAAATGATCACAAAACGGATTATTCCATGCCTTGATGTCAAAGAAGGACGCGTTGTCAAAGGAATTCAATTTCTCGAATTGAAGGATGCCGGTGACCCAGTTGAACTCGCCGAAGTGTACGACCGGGAAGGTGCGGATGAACTTGTTTTTCTTGATATCTCCGCCTCGCATGAAGGACGAAAGACGATGGTTGACGTTGTGGAGCAGGTTGCCGCGAAGCTTGCCATTCCGTTTACAGTCGGCGGCGGCATCAATCAGCTCAGCGATATGAAAACGATACTGCGTGCCGGAGCGGACAAAGTGTCGGTGAACACGGCAGCTGTTCTCCGCCCTGAGCTGATTGCAGAAGGAGCCGAGTTTTTCGGTTCTCAATGCATCGTTCTTGCCATTGATGCCAAGTATGATAAAGAATCTGACACATATAAGGTCTATACGCACGGCGGCAGAAAGAAAACAGATTGGGAAGTCACCGCGTGGGCAAAAGAAGGCGTCAAACGCGGTGCAGGAGAAATATTGCTGACAAGCATGGACTCTGATGGTGAGAAAAAAGGCTTCGACCACACGCTGACAAAGCTTGTTTCCGAAGCTGTCCCCGTCCCTGTTATCGCTTCGGGAGGCGCGGGAAACGCACAGCATATGCTTGAGGCTTTTACAAAAGGAGAAGCCGATGCCGCGCTGGCCGCCTCAATTTTTCATTATAAAGAAACATCGATTAAAGAAGTGAAATCATACTTGAAAGAGTACGGGGTGAATGTGAGATGAAACAGGCAGATGAACTGCGTTTTAACGAGGAGGGATTAATTCCTGCCATCGTGCAGGATGCGGCAAGCAAAGAAGTGCTGACACTTGCGTATATGAACAAGGAATCGTACGAAAAAACGCTGGAAACGAAGGAAACATGGTTTTACAGCCGCTCACGCCAAGCGTTATGGCATAAAGGAGAAACCTCAGGGAACACGCAAGCCGTCAAAGGTATCCGGTATGACTGCGACCAGGACGCATTGATCGTACTTGTAGAGCCGTCCGGCCCGGCATGCCACACTGGCAGCTACAGCTGTTTTACGAAGGAACAAACAGAAGAACAGGCCGCAAGCCGATTCGACATCATGAACGAACTGGAGCGCGTGATCGCGGAACGCCAAGCGGAGATGCCTGAAGGAGCTTACACCACTTACCTTTTCCGTGAAGGCGTCGATAAGATTTTGAAAAAAGTCGGAGAAGAAGCATCCGAAGTCATCATCGCCGCGAAAAATCGGGACCGCGAGGAACTCAAATGGGAAGCGGCAGACCTGCTGTATCACCTGCTTGTCCTGCTCAGAGAACAAGCCCTGCCGCTGGATGATGTGCTTGACGTATTGAAAAAACGCCATTCTGGGAAAGAAGAGTAAAGAGCCGTATGATACGGCTCTTTTTGTTTTGTGAAAAAAGTAATAGGTATTTAGAGGTATATGAGGTGTTATACATGATTAGTTAATAAAAGGAGATCAAAACCGAGTCTCATTTCCTATTTATCCAAATTCCGCCATGATGTAACATGAAAAAGGATGAAATAATCATCCCTTAACCAGGTCAATAGAATTATTTTTGGTATAAAAATAGAATACTATTCTCACAAAACCCGTGGAGGTTCGTAATGAAAAAGATCATCTTTATTTGCTTCAGCTTATTACTTGCCCTGACAGGAGGATGCAGTATGAATGACAATGATAAAAACACCACAAATGACAATAAAACAGAAGCGGTAAAACCAAAAGACATGGATCCCAAGGATCTGCCTCAAGTACCTGCGTTTCAGGACGAGAAAACGAGAGAGTACATGGTGTCAACAAAAGAAGAGGAACCGGGGTATTATTTGCTGGAATCTAAGCTGAAAGGGTTTAGGATGCTGTTTCCGGAGGATGGGGAGTATCTCCCTGATTATTCTGCGTCAAATGGAGAAAATAGTGAATCAATTGGGTTTCAAAGCTATAATGAAAAATCAAATATTCTCTTAGATGCGCAAATAAGCTACTATAACAAATCTTCATTTATTAATGATCCAGAGACAATGCTGGACCAAATTAGTAATGAGAATGGTTACAAAGGAAATTTTAAGAAGCAACAAACTGACGGAAAAGTAGTTTACGCAGCAACAAAAAAAAGCAATTTTAAAAACAGTGATCGTAAATACAATTTTTCCTATCGTTATTTTGGATATATAAAATCCAATGAAGAAGAGTATCTAGGGATAGTATATTCTTTTATAGTCCGCTGTAAAAAAGATGATAAACCTTGTACTTTGGATGAAGCTCGAGCAAAAGAAAAAACTGATAAACTAATTAATTCTATAACCTTTTTAAGAAATAACAAGGAGGTTAGAGATGGAAAATAATAATGTTTTCGGAAATGAAAATGTAAAGCTCCGTTTAATTAACTTAGAGTATGCCTATAAAGAAAAGTTTGCATCGAACAATCCGGAAAAAGTAAAAAAAGCCAAGGAAGAGTTTGAAACTGAAATACGGAGGATCTATAAAGAAGAAACTAACTCGGAGCTTCCTAAAGAAATAGAGATATATACTTCACACGAACTTATTCAAGAAAATAAGAACATAGATAAACGGATTAGAGATTCTGGTTATGATGGTACAGCGATTTATATAAAGGAAAAGAAAAATGATATAGAGCAGCTTCATATTATTTCTGAGGGGAGTGCTGATAACGCAGATTGGTCTTATAATTTCTTTGGTTTGTTTTTAGGTATTGATGATAACCAATACAGAGCTACGAGAGAATTTGTAAAGAATTCAAAGAAAAAAGCAGGTAATTCCGAGGAATTAAGAACATTTGCGCTAGGACATTCTCTTGCTAATAATAACCAAGTATTAGCTCAATTAATTGATGGAGAATTTGATGAAGTATATGGAGTGAATGGGGCACAAATAAGTATCGACCAACTTTTATTAGCTGATAGAAATTTGGTAGATTTTTTATTAAATAAATATGATCTTAGTCGTCAAGAGCTTAAAGAGCTTCCACGAGAACAGCTAAAAAAAGCAATCACCCAATACTACAATGACAAAGGCGTCACAGCAAACATCACCCAGCGTATTTCTAAAGATGACCCGCTTTATGGCGTCAGCGGAAAGGCCGATTTTATTACATTTGGCAATGTAAAGATGAAAGATACAAATACAGATGTCAAAGGAATCAGAAGTATTATAGATAAGATTCCTGATGAGGAAGTCCGTTCTATCCAAACTTTTTTACGAAAGTATTCGGATGAATATAAAAAAGGCGGGCTAAACGGATTTATCATGGCTTCGACCGGGATAGATGCAGAGCTTGTCGGCAGTATATTTAGTGCTGATGGAAATGTGGCGAAAGGGAAAATAGTGAAAGACCGGTTTGGTGATATACAGGTAATGGTTAAAAATATCGGGGAAAAAATGCCGGCCTTTATCAAATTCTTTCATACAATCTTGAATAATAGCGGAACAGTTGTGGATCAGCTTGAAGAGAATGGGTATATTGATGAGGCGCAAAGGAAGAGTATCGAAAAACAGTTAAAAATTGTTAATAGTAAGATAGGCGATATAGAAATTCAATATCAACAGTTAAAATACGCACTTTCTACTAATAATGTAGTTGCAATTGTTTATTATGTCTGTGAGTTAATAGGCAGTGTTAATGAATTAAAAGATGCATTTGAAACACTCGACACAGAAACAAAAGACGCACTAAAACTTATCGTCGACGGCCACAGTATCGTTCAAATGCTCAACGCCTTGTCAAAGGAAAAAGGCTTCAGCTATAAAGGCTCCGATATTTATTTTACAGGGAAGAGCGGCTCGGGAGAAACGATTCAAGTCAATCTCTCATCCGCTGTCAGAATCTATCAAAACGGTATGAAAATCGTTGAAGATATGGAAGATGCGATTTCTAAGTACCAGAAGGTTTACAGCCAGGAAATCGATGAAGACTTCATAGACAAAAAGCAGGCGATCATCACGGCTATTCATCATATGGAAGAAAACCCTTCGCATTATGCCTTCGATCTTCAATTCCGGCTTGCAGCTGGTTTCAGCCACACATTCGATAAATTGGAGAAAATCTCAGTTCATGAATCATTCCACACAGGTGCGCTTCCTGCTAATGATGGAATTGTTGCTGAATTAAAAAAACAGACAACAGAAAAAAGAGATTTTATCAAAAATATCCGCGAGAGTTTTGAAAAGCTGTTTGAAAAAGAAGAAATGATTTCTCAGTTATTTGATTTTCAGCCTTAGGAGGAATATGAAGAGTGACTTCCTTATTTTCAGAAAGTGAAACAGAAATTGTATCAACGACCTATATGTTTCTTACCCAAGATGAAATGAAGGGGAAAGCGGGCACCCTCAATCAACCGATCAACGACTTTCTCAGCCTGACAAAAAAATTTGAGTCTTCATTAAAAGAGGAAATCAAAGGGCAAAAAGGGTTGATTGTAAAAAAAATAAAAAAAGAGCTTGAGTCTAAAAGCGAAAAACGAAAAGCCGCCCTTGAGATGATAAAAGAAGAACATACTGCAAAAGTTGATCGATACAAAATGATAATAGAAGACCTGCGACAGCAGGAGGTAACATTGACTTATAGAAAAAAGAAGCCTGTGAAAGATGTCTAACATAAAAATCTCCTATTCAAACAATGAGTGGGAGATTTTTATTTTGATCACCGCAAAAATATACTGAAAAAGTCTTTCTCCATTGATATGATTGAGAAAGAGTAAAAATCATCCTTTTGCTATACATTTCACCTTTCTGAACGCTGAAACAGGAGGAAAAATATATGCCAACCAAGAAACAAAAATCTAAAAGTAAATTGAAACCCTTTTTTGCATTAGTAAGACGGACCAATCCTTCTTATGGAAAGCTTGCCTTTGCGCTGGTCCTCAGTATTGTGACCACACTGGTCAGCCTGCTCATACCATTATTAACAAAGCAGCTTGTCGATGGCTTTTCTATGTCAAATCTGTCAGGCACGCAAATCGGTTTGATCGCGCTTGTGTTTTTCGTTCAGGCCGGTTTAAGCGCTTATGCCACCTATGCGCTTAACTATAATGGACAAAAAATCATCTCCGGGCTGCGGGATTTATTATGGAAGAAATTAATTAAGCTTCCTGTCTCTTATTTCGACACAAATGCTTCCGGGGAAACAGTCAGCCGTGTAACGAATGATACGATGGTGGTCAAAGAACTGATTACAACCCATATCAGCGGGTTTATTACAGGCATCATTTCTGTCATTGGATCATTGACAATCTTGTTTATTATGAACTGGAAGCTGACACTGCTTGTGTTAGTGGTCGTTCCGCTGGCCGCTCTCATCTTGATGCCGATTGGCCGGAAGATGTTTTCTATCTCACGGGAAACACAAGATGAAACGGCTCGTTTTACAGGCCTGCTGAATCAAATTCTCCCGGAAATCAGACTCGTTAAGGCTTCAAATGCGGAGGATGTCGAATATGGACGCGGGAAGATGGGGATTTCCTCATTATTTAAGCTTGGAGTTCGTGAAGCCAAGGTTCAATCGCTTGTCGGCCCGCTTATTTCACTCGTGTTAATGGCAGCGCTAGTCGCAGTGATCGGATATGGCGGCATGCAGGTCTCATCAGGCGAGCTCACAGCCGGAGCGCTCGTGGCTTTTATTTTATATTTGTTTCAAATTATTATGCCGATGGGCCAGATTACAACGTTTTTCACACAGCTGCAAAAATCAATCGGTGCAACAGAACGAATGATTGAGATTTTGGCAGAGGAAGAGGAAGATACAGTGACAGGAAAACAAATTGAAAATGCGCATTTGCCTATCCAGCTTGATCGCGTGTCTTTTGGATATAAGCCTGATCAGCTGATTTTAAAAGAGGTCAGCGCTGTCATTGAAGCAGGTAAAGTCACAGCGATTGTCGGTCCGAGCGGCGGGGGGAAAACGACGCTGTTTAAGCTGCTTGAACGTTTTTATTCTCCGACTGCAGGGTCCATTCGGCTGGGGGACGAGCCGATTGATACTTATTCGCTTGAATCGTGGCGGGAGCACATCGGGTATGTATCGCAGGAAAGCCCGTTAATGTCCGGGACAATCAGAGAAAATATTTGCTACGGGTTAGAACGAGATGTGACGGATGCTGAGATCGAAAAAGCCGCGGAGATGGCATATGCGCTCAATTTTATAAAGGAGCTGCCGAATCAGTTTGATACAGAAGTGGGCGAACGCGGCATTATGCTGTCAGGCGGACAAAGGCAAAGAATCGCGATTGCGAGAGCGCTTCTCCGTAACCCAAGCATTCTTATGCTCGATGAAGCTACCTCAAGTCTCGACAGCCAATCTGAAAAATCAGTTCAGCAGGCGCTGGAGGTGCTGATGGAGGGCCGCACAACGATTGTTATCGCTCACCGATTATCTACCGTTGTAGATGCGGACCAGCTTTTGTTTGTTGAAAAAGGGGAAATTACCGGCCGTGGAACACACCATGAGTTAATGGCTTCCCATGGACTTTATCGGGATTTTGCTGAACAGCAGCTGAAAATGAATGCGGACTTAGAAAACAAAGCCGGGTAAATTCTGGTCGAATCAGCCAATAAAAAAGAGGAGGGATTTTCCCAATCCTTCCTTTTGAACTATTGAGGGGCTTACGATTTATGGTATACTACTGACGGTAATATTGTATAAAACGGAGGGTAGTTGTGGGAAAACACACTTCTGAACATAAAAATCACGCACAAATTGTCCAGCTGCTTCAAGATGGACAATATTTTTTTCATAAAGGCTTGAAAGCGTATAAAGAGCGCAATCTAAAACGGGCAAGCAAACTGATTCAGCGCGCGGTTCATTTGGAGCCGGAGGATTCAGAGATGCTTTCACAGCTTGCGGTCATTTATTCGGAAATGGGCCAGTATCAAGAGTCGAACGATCTTCTTGACTATATCATGGCAAATCTGGAGGCCGAAATGCCGGAGTGCCATTACTTTAAAGCGAATAACTTTGCCCATCTGGGGCTCTTCCAGGAAGCTTATAAAGAAGCGGCCGCTTATTCTGATGCGGACCCGGATGGTGAATTCGCCGAAGAAAACGATAGTCTGCTTGATTTGCTCGATTTAGGAGACGACGGCATTGAGGATTCGTTGTATGACCAGGATGAACTGCTGGTGAAACAGGATCGGGCAAAGTCATTGCTGGAAAGCGGCCAGCTTGCTGAAGCGGTTGCGGCGCTTGAGGAAATCACAGCTGAATATCCGGAGCTTTGGTCAGCATACAACAATCTCGCGCTTGCCTACTTCTATTCAGGAAACGTTGTAAAAGCGAAGCAAACCGCTTATGAAGTGCTTTCTCATAATGAAGGAAATCTTCACGCCTTATGCAATCTTCTCGTTTTCTACTATTATGAAAGAGAAGATGAAAAAGTGGCGGAATTGAGTGATCAGCTCTCCAATGTCTATCCGATGCTAATGGAGCAGCGTTATAAATTGGGTGCTACTTTGGCGCTTGTCGGCCGCTACGAGATCGGATATAAATGGCTCAAATCATTATATAAAACCGGCTTTGAAGGTGACGACACCTTCTTTTACTGGCTTTCCTGCTCTGCTTATTTTACGGGACATACCGACTTTGCCGAGACGATCTGGAGAAAAGTCGAGTCGCAATATCCCGGCGAAGACCGCCCGGCGCCTTGGATAGAGCGGAGGGAAGCTCTTCCTTCATCTGTGGAGCAGCGTCTCGCAGCCTATTATATCAGCAGCACAAAGGGAGAAACGGAGCATCTTGAAGCGGTGATACGCTCAAAGAGAATCACCGCTTCTTTTGAAAATCATTTTGTAAAGCTGCTTCTAAATGGAGATTCTGGGGCTGCTGACGTTTCAGAGGATGCACTTTTCGCCTATCAAACGGTCAAACTATTAGAGCAAGCTGAAAAAGAAGAGATGAAAACAGAAGTCATGAGCTGCTGGGTTTTCCATGTCATCCAGCAAATTCGTGCAGCCGCTCCGTTGAAGAATGAGAAAGGCTGGGCAGCAGCCATCTGTTATATTTGGAAAGAAGCCCATGGCAAGCAAGACACGAAAAAAGACACAGCGGCCCGATTCGGCATCTCTCCGGCAACTTTGACGAAATATATGAAATATATTGATGATATTCTAGAATAGTAAATTTTAAAGAGTCGATTTATTTAATCGACTCTTTTTTTGTTTGATAGATTATATTAAGAAAATAATATCGACAGTTTTTTTACACGCTTAAGAAAAATGACAAATGATGTGTGACTTGACATCTGTTTGAAACATAAATGTAATAAAATTTATCGCTAATTTGTCGAAACTTGATGGTATAATGATTCTCGTACATAAGGAATTAGTGTTTTTTACATATGATGTGAAATAAACGCTATACAACCAGAATAAGAGATGCACAGAATAATTAACCATAAACAACCATCATTCCTCGTAGAGTATGAGGAACGAAACTTGATGTTCAAAATACGATTCCAAATGAGGACAGGTTCACAGTAAAAGGGAGGATATAAAAAGTGAGAAAGAGTTTAATTACACTTGGTTTGGCTTCCGTCATCGGGACAAGCAGTTTTTTGATCCCATTTACAAGTAAAACTGCATCGGCGGAAACATTAGATGAAAAGAAACAAAAAATCGAAAGCAAGCAATCTGAGGTTGCTTCCAGCATTGAAGCGAAGGAAAAAGAATTAACTGAGCTTCAGGAAAATCAATCAAAGATTGAAAAAGAACTGAAAGACATTAACGCTAAGGCGCTTGATACAAGCAACAAGATCGAAGATAAAAAAGAAGAAAATGATAAAACAAAAGAAGAAATCAAAAAACTGAAAAAAGAGATTAAAGAAACAGAAGCGCGTATCGAAAAACGCAATGAAATCCTGAAAAAACGCGTTCGTTCTTTACAGGAAAGCGGCGGATCTCAAGGATACATAGATGTTCTTCTAGGATCAACAAGCTTTGGTGACTTTATCTCTCGTGCGACTGCGGTTTCATCTATTGTGGATGCAGACAAAGATTTAATCAAACAGCAAGAGCAGGATAAAGCGAAGCTCGAAGATTCTGAAGCGGATTTGAATGAAAAGCTGAAAGAAGTTCAAGCTGCATTGGCTAAATTAGAAACAATGCAAAAAGACCTTGATAAACAGCTTAATGAAAAAGACAAGCTTTTCGACGAAGCAAAAGCAAGCCAAAAGAAAACGGCTAAAGCGATTTCTGAATTGAAATCAGAGGCGTCTGAACTTGCAAATCAAAAAGCAAATACTGAAGCTGAACAAGCACGCATCAAAAAAGAACAAGAAGCAGCGGCTGCTTTGATCAAAAAGCAGGAAGAAGCACAAAAAGCATCTGATGAAACACAAACAGATGACAGCCAAACGGCTACAACTGAATCAGCAAAAGCAAGCTCATCTGATGATTCTTCAGACAATTCTTCTAACGGTTCATCAAACAGCTCGTCTAACGGCTCATCTTCTAAGAAGAGCAGCGGCTCAAACAGCAATTCAGGCGGCACTGTTATCAGCAACTCTGGCGGAATTGAAGGCGCGATCAGCGTTGGTTCAAGCATTGTAGGACAATCTCCATACAAGTTTGGCGGCGGACGCACTCAGTCTGATATCAACAACCGTATTTTTGACTGCTCATCATTCGTACGCTGGGCATACGCTTCTGCAGGTGTTAACCTTGGACCTGTCGGCGGAACAACAACTGATACGTTAGTTGGCAGAGGACAAGCTGTCAGCGCGTCCGAAATGAAACGCGGAGACCTTGTGTTCTTTGACACTTACAAAACGAATGGACACGTAGGAATCTACTTAGGTAACGGTACATTCCTAAACGACAATACATCTCATGGTGTATCTGTTGACTCTATGAGCAATCCTTACTGGAAAAAAGCATTTAAAGGCGTTGTAAGACGTGTTGTTCAATAATAAATATGACAAGGGCCTTCTATAAACAGAAGGCTCTTTCTTTATTAACATATACCCTTTTCGAATACATTTAATCGTGTTGAGCAAAAAAATAGCGTATCACCATGAGATTTTATAGGATATGGGTAAGGAATACGTTTGATGGGGATTCTTATCATATAAGAAAGAGCCCAAACTTGAAAAGATGGTTTAAGGAGTGAATAGTGTGTCAGAAGAAAAAATTTATGACGTGATTATAATCGGCGCGGGCCCTGCTGGGATGACGGCCGCTGTATACACATCAAGAGCGAATTTATCGACATTAATGATTGAAAGAGGAATTCCTGGCGGACAAATGGCCAATACGGAAGATGTAGAAAACTATCCTGGATTCGAAAGTATCCTTGGGCCTGAGCTTTCTAACAAAATGTTTGAACACGCGAAAAAATTCGGCGCTGAATACGCTTATGGCGATATTAAAGAAGTCGTTGACGGCAAAGAGTACAAAGTAGTCAAAGCCGGTTCAAAAGAATATAAAGCCCGTGCTGTCATCATTGCTGCTGGTGCGGAATATAAAAAAATCGGTGTGCCTGGCGAAAAAGAATTGGGCGGCCGCGGTGTATCTTATTGTGCAGTATGTGACGGCGCTTTCTTTAAAGGCAAAGAACTTGTCGTTGTTGGCGGCGGAGATTCCGCGGTTGAAGAAGGCGTGTATCTGACTCGTTTCGCTTCAAAAGTAACAATTGTTCACAGACGAGATAAACTCCGTGCTCAAAGTATTCTTCAAGCGAGAGCATTTGATAATGAAAAAGTTGACTTCCTGTGGAACAAAACCGTGAAGGAAATTCATGAGGAAAACGGCAAAGTCGGTAACGTAACGCTTGTCGATACGGTAACCGGTGAAGAAAGTGAATTCAAAACAGACGGCGTATTCATTTACATTGGCATGCTTCCTCTGTCTAAACCGTTTGAAAACCTGGGCATTACGAATGAAGAAGGCTATATCGAAACAAACGACCGCATGGAGACAAAGGTTGAAGGGATTTTCGCTGCCGGAGACATCCGCGAAAAATCACTGCGCCAAATCGTAACGGCTACAGGAGACGGAAGTATTGCGGCACAAAGCGTACAGCATTATGTCGAAGAGCTTCAAGAAACGCTGAAAACCTTAAAATAAAAAGGGTTGTCATACGAGTTTCACATTACGTTACTGGGTTTTAATTCCGCTGTAACACATGTGTAATGCTTTTCGGTTATGATTAATAAAGTAATTGACCCCCTTTTTATAATGAATACACTTTTTTGGCACGGATTCTCCAGTTATCCGTGTCCTTTTTTTGTCCATAAATAAAAGATGAATGCCAGTTACAGCAAAATCATCTGAATTAAGGAATGAATATGCTGTAAAATAGAAGAAAAGATTGTCAATGTCTCTTCATTGTGGGAGGCATCTTGAAGCGGTATAATAAAGAGACGATGACAGGACGAAGGTTAGGTGACGTACTTGCAAAGAGTGACAAATTGTGTGCTTCAGACGGATGACAAAGTTCTTCTGCTTCAAAAGCCGAGACGCGGATGGTGGGTCGCGCCGGGAGGCAAGATGGAGAGCGGAGAATCAGTCAGAGACTCCGTCATCAGAGAGTACAGAGAAGAGACTGGTATCTATATCATAAATCCTCAATTAAAAGGCGTTTTTACCTTTATTATTAAAGACGGTGACCACATTGTCTCCGAGTGGATGATGTTTACGTTTGTCGCGGATTCTTATACAGGACAAAATGTATCAGAATCAGAGGAAGGCAAACTGCAGTGGCACGATGTCAATGACATTCAGAACCTGCCTATGGCCCCTGGAGACGGCCATATCCTTGATTTTATGATGAAGGGACAAGGGCTGCTGCACGGCACATTTACGTATACACCGGAATTTGAGCTGCTCAGTTATCGTTTAGACCCGCAGCACATCAAATAGAAAGACAAGTCAGGGGGGAGAAAGATGAGTGTTAGTGAATCACATGATATTCAGCTTGTCATTATAACCGGAATGTCGGGAGCGGGGAAAACTGTCGCGATCCAAAGCTTTGAAGATCTCGGCTATTTCTGCGTCGATAATCTTCCGCCTTCATTGCTTCCGAAGTTTTTAGAGCTGATGAAGGAATCAAATTCGAAAATGAGCAAAGTCGCGCTCGTGATGGATCTGCGCGGCCGCGAATTTTTTGACCGGCTGATTGAAGCGCTGGATGAAATGGCCGAAAATCCGTGGATCACACCGCGAATTTTATTCCTGGACGCGAAGGATTCCATTCTCGTCACAAGATATAAAGAAACGAGACGCTCGCATCCGCTGGCAGCGACTGGCCTGCCGCTTGAAGGCATCGCACTGGAACGAGAGCTGCTTGAGGAATTAAAAGGCCGCTCTCAAATCATTTACGATACGTCTGACATGAAGCCGCGTGATTTGCGTGAAAAAATCGTGAAGCACTTTGCGACAAACCAAGGAGAGACATTTACCGTGAATGTCATGTCATTTGGTTTTAAATACGGTATTCCAATTGATGCAGATCTCGTCTTTGATGTCAGATTTTTGCCGAATCCGTACTATATCGAAAGCATGCGGCCGCTGACTGGTAAGGATAAAGAGGTTTCCTCTTACGTCATGAAGTGGAATGAAACGCAAAAGTTCAATGAGAAATTAATTGATCTGCTGAGCTTTATGCTTCCATCTTATAAAAGAGAAGGAAAAAGCCAGGTTGTCATTGCGATCGGCTGCACAGGGGGCCAGCACCGCTCTGTGACATTAGCCGAGAATTTAGCTGATTATTTCAAAAAGGATTACTATACTCATGTTACTCACCGGGACATTGAAAAGAGAAGCCGGAAATAAGATGGGACAAAAGCCGAAAATCGCAATCTTTGGCGGCGGTACAGGTCTTTCTGTATTGCTTCGGGGCCTAAAGCATAAACCTGTTGACATCACGGCCATTGTAACAGTTGCCGATGATGGCGGAAGCTCTGGCCGTCTGCGGAATGAACTGAAAATTCCGCCTCCCGGAGACATCAGAAATGTGCTTGCCGCTTTATCCGATGTGGAGCCGCTTGTTGAAGATCTTTTTCAGCACCGCTTCAATAAAGGGAATGACTTAACAGGCCATTCTCTCGGGAATTTGATTTTGGCAGCGATGACAAATATAACCGGTGATTTTTTTCACGCTGTCACTGAAATGAGCAAGGTGCTGAATGTAAGAGGAAAGGTTTTGCCGGCTGCCAATGCCAGTGTCGTTTTGCATGCTGAGATGGAAGACGGCCGCGTGGTCTCAGGCGAGTCAACGATCCCGGAATACGGACAGCGTATTAAGCGTGTTTTTCTCACGCCTGAACAGATTGATCCGCTGCCGGAAACAATAGACGTGATCAGGGAAGCGGATTTGATTATTATCGGCCCGGGAAGCCTCTATACAAGCATTCTTCCCAATTTGCTCGTCCCAAAAATCGGGGAAGAAGTGATAAAGGCGCCGGCGAAAAAAGTATACATTTGCAACGTGATGACTCAGCCCGGTGAAACGCTCCATTACACCGCTGCTGATCATGTGAAAGCGCTCAATCAGCATATGGGCTGCGGTTTTATTGATACGATATTAGTGAACAGTGAAGACATTCCCGACGAAATAAAACGTAAGTACGAAATGGAATCTGCGCGTCCTGTTGATTTTGATATTGAAGAGCTGAAAGCGATGGGGCTTGAAGTCATCAGAGATCAAATTGTAACGTATAAAAATGACGTAATACGTCACGATACACATAAAGTGGCCTCTCTTCTTGTTGATTTACTGAAAGAATGAAGCCTTGAAATGAGGTGGCTATATGTCATTTGCATCAGAAACAAAAAAAGAATTAACGAATCTGGAAGTGAAGGACTGCTGCATTAATGCCGAGCTGTCTGCACTCATTCGGATGAATGGAGCCTTATCATTTACAAACCGCCATCTCGTACTCGATGTTCAAACCGAAAACGCGGCCATTGCCCGCCGCATCTATACATTGCTGAAAAAACAATATGATGTGTCGGTCGAGCTGCTGGTCAGAAAGAAAATGCGGCTGAAAAAGAATAACGTCTATATTGTGCGTTTTTCAGAAAATGCAAAAACGATCTTAGAGGATTTAAAAATACTCGGGGAGAACTTTGTGTTTGAACGAAGTATTTCGAAAGAGCTGGTTAAAAAGAGGTGCTGCAAGCGTTCTTATATGAGAGGAGCATTTTTGGCAGGAGGTTCGGTCAATAACCCGGAAACCTCCTCGTATCATTTAGAAATCTTCTCTCTTTATAAGGAGCATAACGATTCATTATGTGACCTGTTAAATGAGTTTCAGTTAAACAGCAAAACGCTCGAACGGAAAAAAGGCTATATTACCTATTTAAAAGAGGCTGAAAAGATTACAGAGTTTCTGAACGTAATCGGTGCTCACAATTCGCTTCTGCGATTTGAGGATGTCAGAATCGTTCGGGACATGAGAAATTCGGTCAACCGCCTCGTCAATTGTGAAACAGCCAACTTAAACAAAACGATCGGTGCATCGCTGAGACAGGTGGAAAATATTAAATACATCGATGAAAGAATCGGCCTGGAGGCGCTGCCTGAAAAACTTCGGGAAATTGCGCAGCTTCGGATTGATTATCAGGAAGTGACGCTGAAAGAGCTGGGGGAAATGGTAGCAAGCGGGAAAATCAGCAAATCAGGGATCAATCACAGGCTGAGAAAACTTGACGAAATCGCAGAACAGCTGCGGACAGGGCAAACCGTCACTTTAAAATAACCGTAAAGAAAAGGGGAGATCTTATGGTTCAACAGAAAGTGGAAGTTCGATTAAAGACAGGACTGCAAGCACGTCCTGCTGCTTTGTTTGTACAAGAAGCAAACCGGTTTACGTCAGATGTGTTTCTTGAGAAGGATGGGAAAAAAGTAAACGCCAAAAGCATCATGGGGCTGATGAGCCTTGCGGTAAGCACAGGCACTGAGGTTACCTTGATTGCCCAGGGAGAAGATGAACAAGAGGCGCTGGAGAAGCTGGCTGCTTACGTTCAAGAAGAAGTTTAGGTGATAAAAATGAGTGACTTTCTAAAAGACTGCTTTCAGAAAATCGGCTGGGAGAAAGACCATGTCAGCTTCGGCGATCTTCCCCTTTTTCTCAAAGCAATGGCATACCGTTTTCCATTCGAAAACCGTGCCGTACTTGCAAAAGAGAATTATAGGGTAACAAAAGAAGATCTATGGCGCCGTCTGGTCAAAGAACAGCACGGCGGCCTATGCTACGATTTAAATGGCTTCCTTTATTTTGTCTTGCGTGAGGCCGGGTTACATGTGAAGCTTATTCGAGGAACGGTTTATGCAGGCAATCAAGAGGGATGGGCACTAGAAGGGACGCATGCTGCTGTATGGCTGTCTGCGGAAAACGGCGATTACCTCGTTGATATCGGCTTCGGCATCAACCTGGCGCTCCAGCCGATACCGCTTTCCGGAGAAACGGTACAGTCACCAGTCGGGTCATTCCGAATCAAAAGAGAAGAGACAGAAAAGGGCAGCCATGTTCTGCTGATGGACAAGGGAGAAGGCTGGCAAATTGGGTACGCCTTTACCCTTGAAGAGAGTGATCTCGGTGATTTAGATAACATGAAGGACATCATTCACTCTCATGAAAAATCTCCTTTTAACAAATCCCCGCTTGCCTCAAAGCTGACGCCGAGCGGAAGGATGGTCATGTCAGAGCGCCATTTTACGATTTATGAAAACGGCGGTAACATTCAAAAAAGCGACATCGGCCCTTCAGGATTTGAAGAAGAATTAAATACTCATTTTTTGTAACGTGAAAAGCTTGCAGGTTATCTGCAAGCTTTTTCTTATGAACAAGTGTAGATTGCTGTATCAAATGCGTCTTCAGGGATATACAGTTTTCCCTTTTCGTATTTATAAGGAATTTCATTCTCTTTAAAGCACTCTTTGGTATAGTCAGTTAGTGTATCCCCAATTTCTATGTATTTCCCGGTATAGTTGGGCTGACATGCTGAAAGAATTGACGTCATTGCCAGAAACAGCATGATTTTCTTCATCACGACACCTGCCTATTATGAAAATTTTACCTTTATCATTCTATTATAACAAAAAGAAAAAGTCCGATTTACTATTCCGCACATGCTATAATAATTTTGGAATCTTCTAGAAAAATCATCGTGATGTACATATAAGGGGGATCAACGTGTATCGGATTTTGCTTGTGGAAGATGATGAGCGGATTGCTTCTTTGCTGGGCGGTCATCTTCAAAAATACGGATATGAAGTGAAAATTGCTGAACAGCTGAATGATATAAAATTGGAATTTGCAGAAATGAAGCCTGATCTTGTGCTGCTTGATATCAACCTGCCTTTTTTTGACGGATTTTATTGGTGCAGGCAAATCCGTACCATTTCCAATGCGCCGATTATCTTTATATCGGCACGGACCGATGAGCTGAATCAGGTAATGGCGATTGAAAATGGCGGCGATGATTATATCACAAAGCCGTTCCATCTGGAGGTAGTGATGGCCAAAATCAAAAGCGTCCTGCGCCGCACATATGGTGAATATTCGCCCTCTTTGCCGCAGGAATCTAGAATAGTGGAGCTTGGTGGGCTGACGATTTATCCTGATCAAAATGAGGCCGAATGGAACAGCTCCCGTATTCTGTTTTCCCAAAAAGAATTTCAGCTTCTCTCTATTTTTGTGAGGGAGCATAAAAAAATTGTTTCTCGTGATGAACTATTGGAGGCGTTATGGGATGACGTTGATTTTGTCGATGACAATACGTTAACGGTCAATGTCAACCGGCTGCGGAGAAAACTGGAGAATGCCGGACTGAAAGATTGCATTTCCACAATCAGAGGACAAGGCTATCAATTTCAAGTCAATCGGAAGGATGAAGCGGAGTGTTAAAGACTTACCTCATCGACCGCTTAGCCATTATTCTATTTTCATTATTAGGGATAGGATCCGCCATGCTGATTGCGTATTTAAGCATTGTAGAGAGCGGCGCAGAACCTTCCAAAGAAAATATGATGTACATATGGATTTTGCCCGGTACTCTTTTAGCCGCAGGTTTTGCTGTTGATTATGTTCGGCAATTTTCCTTTCTCACATATGTTAAAAAGCTTGCAGAACAAGCCTCTTCTTCGAATGACATCGGACAGTCTTTGAAAGCCAGAAAGCCAAGAACAGGAGAGCAAGCGCTTTGGACGAAAATGATCAACGCACTCGGGCAGCAATACGAAAGCAGGCTCTCACAATATATCAATCAGCAAAAACAGCATTATACCTTCACCAACCAATGGGTCCACCATATGAAAACACCGGTATCCGTCATATCCTTAATGATTCAGGAAGGAAAAAACGGAACCTCATCCTCTTTTCCGACGTTTTTAGAGGAGCTAGAGGATGAGAATGAGAGATTTCGCCACGGTCTTGATATGATGCTGCAAACGGCTCGGCTGGAGGAATTTGCATTTGATGTAAAACCGCAAACCTTTGATTTGGCAGAAATGGTTCGTTCACTGATCAATCAGGAAAAACGTCAGTTTATCAAGCGGCGCCTTTTTCCAACATTACATGTGCCGCCAAATGCCGTTCAGATTTCCAGTGATCAAAAGTGGCTTTCCTTTGTTGTCGAGCAAATCCTTTTCAACGCCTTAAAATATTCAAAGCAAGGTGTGGGAGACTCTATTACAATCCGGATTGAAACACAGGGACATGAGACGCGATTGTCGGTTGCCGATGAAGGAATCGGCATACCGCCGCAGGATCTGCCGCGGATTTTTGACGCGTTTTTTACCGGAGAAAATGGACGAACCATGAAAGAGGCAACTGGAATGGGCCTTTATTTAGCAAAACAGGTGTGCAGCCGTCTCGGCCATAAGCTGTATGCGGAATCAAAAGAAGGGGCTGGCACTGTGATGACCATCGTGTTTTCAAGTGACACCCTCGTGAATGTGACAGCATTGTAAGGTTGGGGAGCGGAATTGCAAGAAAGTTCGATGGGAGGATGCTGACTTCCTTTTTATAATAAAGAAAAAGGAGGAGCAGAACATGAACGTGTTGCAAACAACGAACCTATCGAAAACGTACTATTCAAATAAAGGAACAATATCATACCAAGCGCTCAGCGCCTTTGATCTCAGTGTGTCAAAAGGAGAATTTGTCGGGATTATGGGGCCGTCGGGAAGCGGAAAAACCACGCTTTTGAATTTGCTGGCTACCATTGATAAGCCGACCCAGGGCGAGATGATGATCAACGGCATTCAGCCGAAAACGTTAAAGGACCAAGAGCTGGCTTTGTTTCGCAGAAGAGAACTCGGCTTCGTCTTTCAGGATTTTAATCTGCTTGATACGCTGACGATTCGTGAAAATATTCTCTTGCCGCTCGCATTGGATAAGGTAAAGCTGAGAGAAATGGAAGCCCGATTGGATGAACTGGCGGATACGCTGCAAATCAAGCATATTCTCGATCACCGCACATATGAGGTGTCGGGCGGACAGCAGCAGCGGGCAGCCTGTGCCAGAGCGATTATTCACAATCCGGCGCTCATTCTTGCCGATGAACCGACAGGAAACCTCGACTCAAAATCGGCAAAGCAAGTGATGAACACACTGGCTCAGTTGAATGAGGAAAAGGAAGCGACGATTCTGTTGGTTACGCATGATGCGACAGCAGCAAGTTTCTGTAAACGAATTGTTTTTATTAAAGACGGACGTTTCTTTTCAGAGATTCACAGAGGAACAAACAGGCAGGTGTTTTATCAAAGTATATTGGATACCTTGAGTGTGTTGGGAGGCGATTTTCATGAATTTGAGAACTATCGCCCGTAAAAACATTCTTGGGAATCTGCAACGGTATGTGGCCTACTTTTTAAGCTGTGTGTTTGCCGTTTCGGTGTTTTTTGTCTTCACATCATTTATTTTTCATCCTGATGTCAATGAAGACAATATATATGGCGGAAGCCTTGTCAAAACATGCTTGAGCGCAGCTCTTGTCGTCATCATTGTGTTTTGTATATTTTTCATCACATATTCCAATTCAGCGTTTTTGCAGGCAAGAAAGAAAGAGTTTGGGCTGCTGACACTGTTTGGCACATCAAAGCAGCAGCTTCGCAAGATGATTTATTATGAGCAGTCACTTATTTCTCTTGCGGCGATTGCGGCCGGCATTGGAGCAGGCCTGTTATTTTCAAAACTGTTTTTTATGATCATGACATGGATGCTCAGCGTGAAGGTGCCGATTTCGTTTGCCATTGTGCCGAAAGCGTTTGTGATGACAATTGCCGGCTTTCTCATCCTGTTTCAGACGCTGCTCATTTTATCACTGGGACGGATTCGGAAGCTGGAAATCATTGAACTGATTAAATCGGCCAAAAAGCCGAAAAGCTTGCCGGTTTATTCGAAATGGCTCACTGTATTGTCTTTGCTATGTCTTGGCAGCGGTTATTATCTATCTGCAACAGCCAATGCAATTGACATGATGTTTCGGGTATTTCCAATTTTGATTTTAGTGTTAATTGGCACGTATTTCTTTTTTACACAAAGCAGTGTGGCGTTTTTCCGCATGCTGTACCGAAAGAAACACAGCTTCTACAAAGGCACAAATATCATTGTGCGTTCCAACATGATATTCAGGCTGAAGGATCATGCACGCATGCTGTTTTTAACCTCTGTCATTACAGCGGTCATACTAACAGCTACAGGTGTCATCTATATGTTTTATTCCGATTTACAAAGGCAGGAGGAGCAAAGCATTCCTCAGTCTGTTTCCTGGGTGGAAAAGGATGCTTCCCGCTTTCAGGTCATGAAGCCTGAGACGGCTGAGAATACATTGAAAAAAGCTCATGCTGTTATCAAGTATAAGGTGGATGCCACTGGGATTCCTGTCACTTTTCAGTCAGACTTGCCGTATGGAAATAAGAAGATGGAAGCGGAAGCTTTGCTGATTTCAGAAAAGGTCTATAATCAAGTCGCAAAGGAAAAAGGGTTCCCAGTTATTCATTTACAAGAAAATGAAGCATTTATTAATGTTTCTTTTCAAATGATGGTGAAAGACACATTTGGAGAAGGGGAAACAGCAGCATTTCATATGAAGTCAGGAAAAACCCTTTCCTACGTCATGAAAAAGCAGCAAAACAAAGGGATATTGATGTCTGTCGATGGAGTCAGCCGTTTATTGGTTGTCAGCGAAAAGAGCTTTGACAGTCTGTCACAGGATGTGCCGCTGAAGGAACAGATGAGAATGGTAGGTTATGAGCTTGAGCATTGGCAGGAGACGGTGGATGTCTCTGAAAAGCTTGAAAACATGGTGCCGAAAGAACATACATCTGATTTTCAAACACGTGCTCCTAGTTATCAAATTGTGAAGCAGGGAGTTGCATTAATGCTGTTTATTGGTCTGTTTGTCAGCGTGCTGTTTTTTATCGTGCAAGGAAGCATGCTGTATTTGCGGATGTTTACGGAAATAGAAGATACGAGAGTGCAGGTGTTAGCCTTAAAAAGGATAGGGGTTACGGACAAAGAGATTCACTCGATCCTTGGAAAGCAAATAGGATTTTTATTCTTCATCCCATTTATTGCAGGTGCGATTCACGCCGGCTTTGCGTATGCAGCGTTAAGTAATATGCTGAATTCCAATTTGTTTCTTGAGGCCGTAATTGTCATCTTCATTTATTTTGTATTCCAGGCTGTTTATTATATCGTCACCCGCCATATTTATAAGCGTGCTGTTCTTCAGCGTATGTAATAGAAATCCGGTCTGTTATCAGACCGGATTTTTGATTTATTGAAATTCTCTTGTGAGATTTTTCGGTGTTTGTCCTTGAATGGCTGCAATCATATTTTCGGCGGCCTGTTTGCACATGTTGAAGCGCACTTTAGCTGTTGCTGAACCGATATGAGGAAGCAGCGTGACATTATCCAGGTGCAGAAGCGGATTATCTCGGGTGACAGGCTCTTTTTCGTATACATCTAAGCCGGCTCCCCTGATCCAGCCTTCCTGAAGAGCGCAAACCAGTGCTTTTTCATCGACTGTCTTTCCCCGGGAAATATTGACGAAAATTGCTGAATCCTTCATCAACTTAAATTCACGTTCTCCTATCATGTGATAGGTTTCATCAGTCAGCGGCGTAATGAGAAGAATAAAATCAGATTGCTCCAGCAATGTATCAAGCTCTGCATATTTAACGCCGATGCTGTCTTCTGTTTCTTGTTTGCGATGTCGGTTATGATAAAGCACTTCCATATCAAAACCAAATTTGGCGCGTCTCGCTGCTTGTTCTCCAATTCTGCCCATGCCGATAATGCCTAACGTTTGATGATGAACATCAATTCCGAAAAGCGCTTCCTCTTCCACGGTTCCCCATTTTCCTGCTCTGACAAAACGGTCCAGTTCGGCAACACGTCTGGCGGAAGACAGAATCAGTGAAAAAGCCAGATCTGCAACTGTGTCATCCAGTGTATAAGGTGTATGAGTCCCGACGACTCCTCTTTCTTTCATTGCTTCTATATCGAAGTTATCGTAGCCTACTGATTGGTTGCTGACTACTTTGAGCTTAGGCGCGTGTTCCAGCAACTCACGATTGATTGACGGTCCGGACGTCCCTGATGTTAAAAGCCCCTCCGCTTCTTTTAATTTTTCAAGTAGCACGTCACTCGGAAGCGTATCCTCCTGCCATACTTCATAACGGCAATGTTCACCGATGAATGCTTCAATCTCTTCAGGAATCGGTTTTGTGATAAATACAAATGGTTTCAACAAGGCTCCCCCTTTATGGCTGTTGTCTATTTCATTATATCGGAAATAAATAGATGTTAAAAATATAGCTGCGTTTTTTAGTTTCTGGTTCTTTTGAACTTAAAATGAAGATCGAACAGCTAAATCTGCTTAAAAAAGTTTTTTAATTATCAGAATTCACCCATATTTTTTGTCAGACAAATCATCAATATGCGAGCTGCAGCCGGATTATAGGATTCATTAAATATAAATTTTATTATCTTTGAAAGATATAAATGTTTATGTTTTGATTCTACAGTCCAATTATAGTGTCTTTTTTTGAAAGCCTTTTCTTGGCTTATTCCTATGCTATAATTCCTTACTGTAAGCTGGGTAAGAAGGCTTGCAAAATCATATGGATGGGAGATGAATCAAATGGTTTCTTTAACATCAATTTTGGAACACAATCAGCGGTTTGTCAGTGAGAAGAAGTATGAACCGTACAAAACGACAAAGTTTCCTTCGAAAAAGCTCGTCATTGTCACCTGTATGGATACAAGGCTTACAGAACTTCTTCCGCAAGCAATGGGGCTTAAAAACGGTGATGCTAAAATTGTAAAAAACGCGGGAGCCATCGTTTCTCACCCATTTGGAAGCGTGATGCGAAGCATACTGGTCGCGATTTATGAATTGCAGGCTGAAGAGGTATGCATTGTCGGCCATCATGAATGCGGAATGTCAGGGCTGAATGCGTCCTCGATTCTTGAGAAAGCAAAGGAACGCGGGGTGGAGGATAGCTGCCTGAATTTGCTGACAAGTGCCGGACTCGATTTGAAAACGTGGCTGACTGGTTTTCACAGCGTGGAAGAAAGCGTTTCCCACAGTGTGAACATGATTAAGAATCATCCGCTGCTTCCGAAAAAAGTGCCGGTTCACGGACTTGTCATTCATCCTGAAACAGGAAAACTTGATGTGGTCATTAACGGTTATGAAACTGAGCTTATAAACAATCACTCATAAGGGAGGTTATAACAAAATATGCGATTCTCAGGGAGATTCAAGGGGTACAATTTGCAGAAATTTCAGAAAGACTTGATTGCAGGTATCGTAGTAGGTGTCGTGGCAATTCCTTTAGGAATGGCGTTTGCCATTGCCTCGGGAGTCGAGCCTGAATATGGGCTATACACTGTTGTTATAGCAGGGATTTGTATTTCTTTGTTTGGAGGATCAAAATATCAGATTGGCGGTCCGACGGGCGCCTTTGTCCCGATTTTATTCGGCCTTATCATGCAGTACGGCTTGGAAAATCTGCTGATTGCGGGGTTTATGGCAGGAGTGATGCTGGTACTGTTTGGGCTGTTTAAGCTCGGAAAAATAATGAAATTCGTGCCCAAACCCGTTATCGTCGGTTTTACAGCCGGAATTGCCGTGCTGATCTTTACGGAACAAATCGCTAATTTTCTCGGATTGAGAAATGTTGAAAAACATGAGAACTTTCATCACAACATGTTTGAAATTGTGCAGCAGCTCGGCACCTTTAACGTGTATGCCATTTTGACAGCTGTGATCGGGCTCGTCATTTTACTTGTATCCGCCAAGGTGATGCCTAAAGTGCCGGGCGCTTTGTTGGCGCTTCTTATTTCCACAGTGGTCGCGGTTGTCTTTTTCCCTGACCGCATGGCAACGATTGGGTCAACTTATGGAGAAATCCCCCGCCATTTGCCTGAATTTCAGTTTCCTGAGCTTACTTTGGATAAAATGGTTATGCTGTTTCCAGCTGCGCTTGTCATCGCGCTTCTTGGAGGACTTGAGTCGATTTTGTCCGCAATGGTCGCTGATAACATGAAGGGCTCAAAGCATGACAGCAACAAGGAGCTTGTCGGCCAGGGGATTGCGAATATGGCAGCGCCCCTGTTTGGCGGAATCCCGGCTACAGGAGCGATTGCGAGAACGGCGACCAATATAAAAAACGGAGCGGTTTCCCCAGTTTCCGGCGTCGTTCACGGCGTAGTCGTTCTCCTTGTCCTGCTTGTATTTGCGCCTTATGCGTCCCATGTGCCGCTCGCCAGTATGGCACCGATTCTCATGGTGGTCGCATGGAATATGAGTGAGCGCAAGGAAGTCGCAAACATGCTGAGACTGAAAAATGCTGATTCCTTTATTTTGGCGGCGACCTTCGCCCTTACGGTTCTGTTTGACTTAATCATCGGTGTGGCAACCGGATTGCTGCTTGCATTTGTGTTCTTTATCAGAAGAATGAGCGAAGCGACCCGCATCCACAATCAGGAATCGCATCCTGTTCTGGCGAAGAGAGAAGATCCATCTGTCAGCATGTATGCCATAGAAGGGCCGCTGTTTTTCGGATCAATTGATTCCCTTGAATCGTCATTGCTGGAGCATGTACAGAAAAAACCGAAAACCCTCATTCTGCTCATGAATAAGGTGCACTATATGGATACGTCAGCTGAAGCGGTGCTTGGGAACATTATGAATCGAATTAAGCGCCACAATGGAAAGCTGATGATTGTAGGATTGCAATCGCAGCCGAAGGAGCTGCTGCATAAAACAGGCCTTTTTCACAAAATAGGAAAGCAGCATTTCTTTGATCACCATGATGAAATCACAGGTTAAAAAAAGCGGCCATCGCGGCCGCTTTTTTATGCATGCTCAAATCGTTTTGTCAGTTTTTCTTGGTGGGCCTTCATGACGTCTTCTAAAGAGACACCATACATATCAGCAAGAATGGCGATATTTCCGATGACATCTCCCATTTCTTCAATCAATTCTTGTTTTAGCTCAGCGCGTGACGATTCTTTCTCATCCGGCCGGTCTCTGCCGATTTCATACGCCCTGACAGCCCGGGCCAGTTCTCCGGCTTCCTCCATTAAAAAGCCGACGCGAATAAAAGGTCCGTATTCTGTCCAGCCTCTTTTTTCGTAAAACTCTTTCATCCATTTTTCTGCATCAGCCAGTTGCAACCTCATCACTCCTGCATTCTTTATGTATTTCATATTGATATTATCACATGAAGATGGGACAATATATAGTGTGTTTTTGAATATTCAACACGATATATAGATGCGGAGATGACAAGATGAAAACCATTTGTGTATTTGCGGGATCAAACCCTGGGGGAAATGAAGCGTATAAAAGAAAAGCGGCAGAGCTTGGCGTGTATATGGCTGAGCAGGGAATCGGCCTTGTCTATGGGGGCTCCCGCGTAGGCTTGATGGGCACGATTGCTGACGCGATTATGGAAAACGGCGGAACTGCAATCGGGGTCATGCCGAGCGGTTTGTTCAGCGGGGAGGTTGTCCATCAAAATCTGACTGAGCTGATTGAAGTAAACGGGATGCATGAACGAAAGGCTAAAATGAGCGAGCTGGCGGACGGCTTTATCTCGATGCCGGGCGGCTTCGGTACATATGAAGAATTATTTGAAGTGCTGTGCTGGGCACAGATCGGCATCCACCAAAAGCCAATCGGACTGTACAATGTAAACGGATATTTTGAACCAATGATGAAAATGGTGAAATACAGCATTCAAGAAGGGTTTTCTAACGAATCGCACCTAAAACTGATTCACAGCTCGTCACGGCCGGATGAGTTAATTGAGCAAATGCAAAGTTATTCTTATCCGATTTTAGAAAAAAAGTGGACAGAAATTTAAAAAACAGACTTTCTCGTGGAAGTGGAGAGAATGAGTCTGCCACCTAGCGTATGAATTCATGAAAAATCGAGTGTTTTTAACAAATTGAGGTTTCCTTAAGGGAAATCTCTTTTTTATTTCTCTTTTGCCTGCATCGTATATTTAGCAGTAATAGAGGACTTTATCACTAGTTTGGATAATAAGCACAGATAAGGAGGGGATGAAAATGGCAACATTGTCAGATGTGGCGAAAAAAGCAAATGTTTCGAAAATGACGGTATCACGAGTGATCAATCACCCTGAGACGGTGACAGATGAATTGAAAAAGCTTGTTCATTCTGCGATGAAAGAGCTGAATTACATCCCTAATTATGCGGCGAGAGCGCTCGTGCAAAACAGAACACAGGTTGTGAAACTATTGATACTTGAGGAAATGGATACGACAGAACCATATTACATGAACCTGCTGACAGGAATCAGCAGGGAGCTGGATCGCAATCACTATGCTCTCCAGCTTGTGACAAGAAATTCTCTTAATATTGGCCAATGTGACGGCATTATTGCCACCGGCTTGAGAAAGAACGATTTTGAAGGTGTAATAAAAGCTTTTGAGAAGCCACTCGTCGTATTTGGACAAAATGAAATGGGCTATGACTTTATCGATGTGAATAACGAGAAAGGCACCTTTATGGCAACCCGCCATGTTATGGGGCTGGGGGAGCGGGAAGTTGTCTTTTTTGGCATTGATTTAGATGAGCCTTTCGAACGTGCAAGAGAACAGGGGTATATACGGGCGATGAATAAAAGCTTTAAAAAATCGAATATGTTTCGGATCGACAACAGTTCTAAGAAAAGTGAATGCCTTGCAAGAGAACTGCTGAAATCCATGGACAATCAGGCCGCATTTGTCTGCGCATCTGATCGAATCGCGCTCGGCGTCATTCGTGCGGCGCAATCCCTTGGAAAGCGAATTCCAGAAGACGTTGCGGTTACCGGGAATGACGGTGTGTTTCTTGATCGCATCTCCTCGCCGCGCTTGACTACGGTCAGACAGCCTGTTGTTGAAATGGGGGAAGCCTGTGCGAAAATGTTGCTGAAAAAAATGAATGAAGACGGTGCTGCACAAGGAAGCCTATTTTTTGAACCAGAGCTAATTGTACGACAATCAACGCTGTAAGCGCCTTATTCTGTTATCGGTAACAGGGTGAAAAGGATTGTTCCCACAATTTCATCATGATAATTTCAAACTATGAGCCGGCTTCAATATAACGGAAATCAAAGGGGGAAACATGATGGAATATGCAGCGATTCACCACCAGCCATTCAGCACCGATGCTTATTCTTATGATGGGCGGACTGTGCATATCAAGATTCGGACGAAAAAAGGTGATGCAGATCACATTCGATTCATTTGGGGTGATCCCTATGAGTACAACGACGGCAAGTGGTCGGCAAACGAGCAGCCGATGAGGAAAATTGCTGCTACAGAAATGCATGACTATTGGTTTGCTGAAGTGGTGCCGCCATTTAGGCGTTTACAATATGCGTTTGTTGTAACAGACGATCATGAAGACATCTTTTTCGGAAGTTCGGGTGTATGCCCTTATAACGAAAAAACACTGGAAACGATTCATTATTACTTTAAATTTCCGTTTGTTCACGAGGCTGATACATTTCAAGCGCCTGAATGGGTCAAGTCAACGGTTTGGTATCAAATTTTTCCGGAGCGTTTTGCAAATGGAAGAGAAGACTTGTCACCGAAGAATGCATTGCCGTGGGGGAGCAAGGACCCGGACGTCAATGATTTTTTTGGAGGGGATTTACAAGGGATTGTTGACAAGCTTGATTATTTAGAGGATTTAGGGGTGAACGGAATTTATCTGACACCGATCTTTTCCGCACCTTCTAATCATAAATACGACACGCTGGATTACTTTTCTATTGATCCGCATTTCGGGGACCCTGAGCTTTTTCGTACATTGGTCAGCCAGCTGCATCAGCGGGGGATGAGAATTATGCTTGATGCGGTTTTTAACCATATAGGAAGCGCGTCTCCGCAATGGCAGGATGTCGTCAAAAATGGAGATCAATCCCGCTATAAGGACTGGTTCCATATTCACTCTTTTCCCGTTACAGACGACAATTATGACAGATTTGCTTTTACAGCTGATATGCCGAAGCTAAACACGGCTAATCCCGAGGTGCAGAAATATTTGCTTGATATTGCTTTGTACTGGATACGCGAATTTGACATTGACGGCTGGCGTTTGGATGTCGCAAATGAAGTGGATCACGCTTTTTGGAAGACATTTAGGCAGGCTGTATCTACTGAAAAGCCTGACGTTTATATTTTAGGTGAGATCTGGCATTCTGCCGAACCTTGGCTTAGAGGGGATGAATTTCATGCGGCGATGAATTACCCTTTTACAGAGCCTATGATTGAATATTTTGCTGACCGGACGATCTCAGCCTCACGTATGGCCTACCGTGTCAATGCGCATTTGATGAATGGGATAAAGCAAGCCAATGAGGTGATGTTTAATTTACTGGATAGCCATGATACAAAGCGCCTTTTGACCAGATGCCGCAATGATGAGAAGAAAGCACGTGCGTTGCTGGCCTTTATGTTTGCCCAGACAGGCTCACCATGCATTTATTACGGAACGGAAATCGGGCTGGACGGCGAAAATGATCCTTTATGCCGGAAATGTATGGTTTGGGAAAAAGAAAAGCAAAATCAAGAAATGCTTCTATTTATGAAGCGGTTAATTGCTTTACGCAAACAGGAAAACACTTTATTGACTGAAGGACATCTTGAGTGGAATCTGCTGGATGACCAAAACGATTTTATTAGCTTTTCACGGACTCTTAATGAAAAAATACTGATTTATTTCTTTAATCAAGGGAATGCGGTTCAACATGTCAGTTTACTGGATTTGAATATTGAAAGGAATAAGAAAATCTGTGATGCATGGACAGAGCAGCAGCTTCAGCATCACGATGTCATTGCCGTTCAGCCGGGAGAATTTTTGATTTTGAGTGCTGCCGCCCCTGTATAACATTCTGTTATCGGTAACAAATCAAAAGTTGTTGTAACCGCTTTCTACAGGACAATACAATTGTTATAGTTTCGTAAATAGAAGGGGGAAAAGAGATGGTTCTTTTTAAAAAGGGGTTCGCCATATTGGCGGCATCATTCCTGGCAATCGGCCTTGCCGCCTGCTCAAGTTCAAAAAATCCAGCAAGCGCTGATGGCAAAAAGGTGCTGACTGTGTCTGTCGAAGAAACGTATAAAGAATACATTGAAAGCATAAAAACAAAGTTCGAAAAAGAGAATGATGTCACAGTAAAAATTATTGAAAAGCAAATGTTCGAACAGTTGGAGGCGCTTCCCCTTGATGGCCCGGCGGGTAATGCGCCTGATGTTATGCTTGCTGCATATGACCGGATCGGCGGTTTGGGACAGCAAGGACATTTGCTTGACATTAAGCCATCTCATACAAAAAGCTTTGGTGATAAAGAAATGCAGCAGGTGACAGTTGACGGCAAAGTGTACGGAATGCCGCTAGTCATTGAGACACTTATTTTGTATTACAATAAAGATCTTTTAAAAACAGCGCCAAAAACATTTAAAGACCTTGAAAAGTTAACGGAAGATCCTCGATTCGCGTTTGCTTCGGAAAAAGGAAAATCAACCGGATTTTTAGCAAAATGGACTGACTTTTATATGTCGTACGGCTTATTGGCTGGATACGGCGGATATGTATTTGGAAAAAACGGCACAGATTCCGGGGACATCGGCCTGAACAACAAAGGGGCTGTAGAAGCGGTGAAATATGCGGAGAAATGGTTTAAAACATATTGGCCGAAAGGGATGCAAGACAATTCAAGCGCAGACGACTTTATTCAGCAGATGTTTTTAGAAGGCAAAGCGGCTGCGATCATTGGCGGACCGTGGTCAGCTGCCAACTATAAAGAAGCTAAATTGAACTACGGAGCGGCTCCCATTCCGACATTGCCAAATGGAGAAGAATATGCCCCTTTTGCGGGCGGGAAGGGCTGGGTAGCTTCAAAATATACAAAAGAACCCGAGCTGGCTGAAAAATGGCTGGAGTATGCTGCAAATGATGCCAATGCTTACGCTTTTTATCAGGATACAAACGAAGTTCCGGCCAACACTGCCGCAAGGAAGAAAGCCGATGAGCAAAAGAATGAACTGACGTCAGCTGTGATTAAACAATATGAAACAGCGACGCCGACTCCAAATATTCCGGAAATGGCTGAAGTATGGACAGGAGCGGAAAGTTTGATTTTTGATGCAGCTTCAGGAAAAAAATCGACACAAACATCAGCGAATGATGCTGTAAACGTCATAAAGGAAAATATTAAAGAAAAGTATGTGAAATAAAACGGCGGGATAGCGTCCGGAAGAATAGAGGGCGGAAAAAAATGAATAAACATCACACACTTGCAAAGCAAAAACGAAAGGCAGGGCTTTTATCGATCATTCCAGGACTTGGGCAGATTGCGAATCAGCAATTGTCAAAGGGGCTCTTATTTCTTGCCATCACAGGCTTGTTTGCTTTTGAATTATGCGTTTTCGGTATACAGGCGCTAACCGGATTGATGACATTGGGAAGTGTTCCCGGTGAAGACCACTCGCTGTTTATGCTGATTGAAGGCACGCTGCAATTGATCGTGACGGTGATTTTCCTCATGTTCTATATCTTTAATATTCATGATTCGCGTAAGACCGCCGCCATGAAAGCGGCGGGTTTGGAAGTCAATACAACAGCCAAGGATATGATCTGTCATGCGGGCGATAAAGGGTTTCCATATCTATTTACACTTCCGGCATATATCATGATGGTGTTTGTGATTATCTTTCCGGTTTTGGTGACTCTGTTTGTTGCATGTACAAACTATGATTTTTATCATATTCCGCCTAATCGTCTGATTGACTGGGTCGGGTTTAAAAATTTCTTAAATATTTTTTTCCTTGGCTCCTATCGTGAAACATTTGTGAATGTACTGGGCTGGACGGTTATCTGGACAATCTGTGCAACAACGCTGCAAATCATTTTAGGTATTGTGACGGCACTTTTCGTCAATCAGGATTTTATAAAAGGCAAGCGGATATTCCGAATGATTTTCTTATTTCCATGGGCTGTTCCGGCTTTTATTACAATCATGAGTTTTTCTAACATGTTTAACGACAGCATAGGAGCGGTGAATGCACAAGTGATTCCACTATTCAATCACCTGCCGTTTGTTGAGCTGCCTGCGATCGCGTGGAAGACCGATCCTTTCTGGACAAAGACAGCCCTCATTATGATTCAGACGTGGCTCGGCTTTCCATATATTTATGTCATGGTAACGGGAGTGCTTCAGGCGATTCCAGGTGAATTGTATGAAGCGGCAAAGATTGACGGGGCCACATTTATTCAGCGTTTTCGGCATATTACATTTCCGATGATTTTATTTGCGACAGCACCCGTGATGATTACTCAGTATACGTTTAATTTCAATAATTTCTCGATCATCTACTTATTTAATGAGGGAGGGCCAGGCAGTGCGGGAGCCGGGGCCGGATCGACCGATATCTTAATTTCGTGGATTTATAAACTGACAACAGGCACATCACCCCAATATTCCGTTGCGGCGGCTGTGACACTGTTAATTTCTTTCATTGTCATTGGAATTTCACTGATTGCTTTCAAAAAATCGAATGCTTTTGGCAATGAGGAGGTTATGTAGGTGAACGCGAGCACTGCCAGAATGCTTAATAAAATCTGTACGTATTTCTTTTTGACGCTTTTAAGTATTGTCATTATATATCCGTTGCTGATTACGGCATCATCAGCATTCCGTGTGGGGAATTCGGCGGCTTTTCAGCTCGATTTTTCGGGTTCTTGGACATTGGGTCATTTTAAGCGGCTATTTGACGAGACGCTTTATCTCAATTGGTACAGCAATACACTTGTCATCGCGCTATCGGTCATGGTTTTGCAGGTTACAATCGTGACACTTGCCGGATACTCGTACAGCCGCTATCGGTTTGCAGGCAGAAAAAAGAGCCTGGTATTCTTTTTAATCATTCAAATGGTGCCGACAATGGCGGCGCTGACTGCTTTTTATGTCTTGGCGATGCTAATAGGCGCACTCGATCAATACTGGTTCTTAACAGCGATCTATATCGGCGGCGGAATTCCGATGAACACGTGGCTGATGAAAGGTTATTTTGATACTGTGCCGAGAGAAATTGATGAAGCCGCGCGAATTGACGGAGCGGGACATCTGAGGATTTTCGCTTCAATTGTTCTGCCGCTTGTTAAGCCAATGCTCGCGGTACAAGCGCTTTGGGCGTTTATGGCACCGTTTGGCGACTATTTGCTGGCGAAGTTTTTGCTTCGCTCACCGGAAAGGCTGACCATTGCTGTAGGATTACAATCCTTTATTTCTAATCCGCAGCAGCAAAAAGTAGCTCTATTTGCGGCTGGTGCCATCCTTGCCGCACTGCCGATATGCGTTCTATTCTTTTTTCTCCAAAAGAACTTTGTGTCCGGTTTGACAGCCGGCGGAACAAAGGGGTAATTCAATGAAGAATCTGGAGAATAAAAGCTTTATCATCCGCTGCCTGAAAGCGGCTGCATCTCCATCAGGTGTTTGCCGCTACGGGAATACCTTCAGCTGGCTGCAGCTCTCTTTTCTCTTTATGTTTTTAACGGCCTGCTTAATGGCGCCGTTAACGGTTTCGTTTGTGAAAATGGATCGCTTCAGCGTTTCATCTTTCATGCCGTCAGCGATTCAAGGGGTTAATGATCAATTTGCTGATCAATTACAGGGTTTTAAAATCAGGAACGGAAAACTAAAAGGCGGGAAGAGCTCTGAGAGGATTGAAGATGGGCAGAATGTGATGGCAGTCGATATGAAGCATGAATATGAGACAAGCGGTGAGAATGGGCGATTGAAAGTAACTGGATTTGAAAACGCCATCATATTTCAACCTGATCAACTGGTGATCACCGATCAAAACGAAACGGGGTTTTCTGTTGGCTATGCGAAAATGGACGTTAAGCTCGAGAAACCAAACGTCCATGATGTAGAGGTTTTGATCGATACATTATGGTTGGCACAGTATAAGCCGATGATCATGATGCTGGCATATACGGTGGTTTCTATGATCCAGCTTTTGTTAACGTTTGTTCTTACCGGAGGCCTCTGGATCACAAAAATATCAAACATGGTCTCTATTGCATCATTCAAGGAAGCGGCCTCTATAGCGATTTGCGCATCAGCACTGCCGGCATTTGCGGCAGCTGCTATCGGCATGGTTCATTTTGATTTGATTACTGTATTGATGATCCATTCGTGTGGCGTTACTTTGATGATCTCTTTTGCATTTAGATATTTGACCAAAACCCGCCGTGATAATGGAAACTTACATTCGGGAGGAAATGATGATAAATCAGCGGTTATTTGAGATTGATGAATGGAAAATCAAAACAAATACATTTAATAAGGAGCATACACGGCTGCTGGAAAGCCTGACGTCTCTTGCCAATGGTTATATGGGGGTCAGAGGGAATTTTGAAGAAGGCTATTCAGGCGACAGTCACCAAGGCACATATATTGCAGGCGTGTGGTTCCCCGACAAAACGCGAGTAGGCTGGTGGAAAAACGGGTATCCAGAATATTTCGGAAAAGTGATCAATGCAATGAACTTTATGGGCATAGGCTTATATGTTGACGGTGAAAAAATCGATCTCCATCAAAACCCAATCGAATCATTTGAGGTAGAACTCAATATGAAAGAGGGGATTCTGCGGCGAAGCGCTGTTGTCCGCATTCAAGATAAATCCGTCAGAATCAGGTCTGAGCGGTTTCTTAGCCTTGCTGTAAAAGAACTCTGTGCGATTCATTATGAAGCGGAGTGCCTGACGGGAGATGCTGTCATTACGCTTGTTCCTTACCTGGATGGAAATGTGGCAAATGAAGATTCTAACTACCAAGAACAGTTTTGGCAGGAGGAAGCGAAAGGTGCTGATTCTCACAGCGGCCATTTAGCGACAAAAACAATCGAAAATCCATTTGGAACACCGCGCTTCACGGTTTTAGCCGCAATGGCAAACGAGACGGAGGGTTTTGTCCATGAAAGCTTTAAAACGACTGAAATGTATGTCGAGAATCGCTACAGTTATCAAACGAAGGCATCATTGAAAAAGTTTGTGATTGTCACGACTTCCCGTGATTTTCGGGAGGAAGAGCTTTTAACGAAAGCCAAAGAGCTTTTGGCGGATGTGGTTGAGAACGGCTATGAAAAAGCAAAACGGAGGCACACTGATCGATGGAAGGAAAGATGGGCAAAAGCGGACATTGAGATTAAAGGAGATGAGGAGCTACAACAAGGAATCCGCTACAATATCTTTCAGTTATTCTCGACGTATTACGGGGGCGATGCCCGTTTGAATATCGGGCCGAAAGGATTTACTGGCGAGAAATATGGAGGTGCAGCATATTGGGATACTGAGGCGTACGCCGTTCCGATGTATTTGGCGACAGCCGAGCCGGAGGTGACGAAAAACCTGCTTTTGTATCGCTATCATCAGTTGGAGGCTGCTAAACGCAACGCGGCAAAATTGGGGATGAAGGGGGCACTTTATCCGATGGTGACGTTCACCGGTGATGAATGCCACAACGAATGGGAAATCACCTTTGAAGAAATTCACCGCAATGGCGCGATCTGTTATGCGATCTACAATTATATCAATTATACAGGCGACCGTAACTATATGGAAGAATACGGGATAGACGTTCTTGTGGCAGTCAGCAGATTTTGGGCCGACCGTGTTCACTTCTCGAAACGAAAAAATAAGTATATGATCCATGGCGTCACAGGGCCGAATGAATACGAAAACAACGTTAACAACAATTGGTATACGAATGTCATTGCGGCTTGGACGTTGGAGTATACTCTACAAAGTCTCGAAAGTATCTCAGCGGAGAAACGCCGCCTTCTGGATGTGCAGGAAGTAGAATTGAAAGTCTGGAGAGAAATCATCCAGCACATGTACTATCCATTTAGTGAAGAACTGCAAATTTTCGTTCAGCATGACACGTTCTTGGACAAAGACCTGCAAGCAGTTGACGAATTAGATCCAGCGGAGCGGCCTCTTTATCAGAATTGGTCATGGGACAAGATTCTCCGCTCCAATTTTATTAAGCAGGCAGATGTTCTCCAAGGCATTTATCTTTTTAATGACCGTTTTACAATAGAAGAAAAACGGCGAAATTTTGAATTTTATGAGCCGATGACTGTTCATGAATCAAGCCTATCGCCCTCTGTCCATGCGATTCTCGCAGCCGAACTCAAGCTGGAAAAGAAAGCGCTCGAATTATATAAGCGCACAGCAAGGCTTGATCTTGATAATTACAATCATGATACGGAAGAAGGCTTGCATATTACTTCAATGACGGGTAGCTGGCTGGCAATCGTTCATGGCTTTGCAGGCATGCGCACCGCGAATGAGACGCTGTCATTTGCTCCGTTTTTGCCGAAAGAATGGGACGAATATTCATTCAACATCAATTATCGAAATCGATTAATCAATGTGACGGTTGACGAAAAGCGCGTTATTTTTGAGCTTGTAAAAGGCGAGCCGCTGCACATGAACGTTTATGAGGAACCAGTTGTCCTACAGGGACGATGTGAAAGGAGAACGCCTAATGAGTGAATGGTGGAAAGAAGCTGTCGTTTATCAAATTTACCCGCGCAGTTTTTATGATGCCAATGGAGATGGATTCGGGGATTTGCAAGGTGTGATTCAAAAGCTGGATTACATCAAAAATCTCGGGGCGGATGTCATCTGGCTCTCCCCGGTATTTGATTCCCCGCAGGATGACAACGGATATGATATCAGCGATTACAAAAACATGTATGAAAAGTTTGGGACAAATGAAGATATGTTTCAGCTGATTGATGAAGTCCATAAACGCGGAATGAAAATCGTCATGGATTTGGTCGTGAACCACACATCAGATGAGCATGCTTGGTTTGCTGAAAGCCGCAAGTCGAAGGACAATCCTTACCGGGATTATTATTTTTGGAAAGATCCTAAACCGGACGGCTCAGAGCCGAATAATTGGGGATCGATCTTTTCAGGCTCAGCGTGGACATACGATGAAGGAACAGGGCAGTATTATTTGCACTACTTTTCGAAAAAACAGCCTGATTTAAATTGGGAAAACGAAGCCGTTCGCCGGGAAGTTTATGATGTAATGAGATTCTGGATGGATAGAGGCGTTGACGGCTGGCGGATGGATGTGATCGGCTCTATTTCTAAATACACCGATTTTCCGGACTACGAAACGGATCATAGCCGCAGCTATATTGTCGGCCGTTATCACTCTAACGGCCCACGTCTTCATGAGTTTATTCAAGAGATGAACAGGGAAGTGCTTTCTCATTACGACTGCATGACAGTCGGAGAGGCAAACGGCTCTGATATTGAAGAGGCGAAAAAGTACACAGATGCAAGCAGGCAAGAGCTGAATATGATCTTTACATTTGAACATATGGATATTGATACAGAACAAAACTCGCCAAATGGGAAATGGCAGATCAAGCCGTTTGATTTGATTGCTTTAAAAAAGACGATGACAAGGTGGCAGACCGGGTTAATGAATGTCGGCTGGAATACCCTTTATTTTGAGAACCATGATCAGCCGAGGGTTATTTCCCGCTGGGGCAATGACAGGAAACTGCGTAAGGAATGTGCGAAGGCATTTGCAACGGTTTTGCACGGCATGAAAGGAACGCCGTTTATTTACCAGGGAGAAGAAATCGGCATGGTCAACAGCGATATGCCGCTGGAGATGTATGATGATCTTGAAATAAAGAATGCATATCGTGAACTAGTCGTCGAAAACAAAACGATGTCAGAAAAAGAGTTTGTCAAAGCCGTGATGATAAAAGGAAGGGATCATGCGAGAACACCTATGCAGTGGGATGCCGGAAAACATGCGGGATTCACAGCCGGAGACCCATGGATACCGGTAAATTCCCGCTATCAAGATATCAATGTGAAAGAGTCCTTGGAAGATCAAGATTCGATTTTCTTTTACTATCAGAAGCTCATTCAATTACGAAAGCAATATAAGATTATGATATATGGCGATTATCAGCTGTTGCAGGAGAATGATCCGCAGGTCTTTTCTTACCTCCGAGAATATCGAGGGGAAAAGCTTCTTGTCGTTGTGAATTTATCGGAAGAAAAGGCTCTGTTCGAAGCGCCTCCAGAACTGATTCATGAGCGTTGGAAAGTGCTGATTTCAAACTATCCGCAGGAGCGGGCTGACTTAAAGAGTATTAGCCTCAAACCTTATGAAGCTGTGATGGTCATTAGTATATGAAAGCGGTCATTTTTGATTTAGACGGAGTGATAACAGATACGGCTGAATATCATTTTCTCGCTTGGAAGCACATCGCAGAACAAATCAATATCCGCTTTGACAGAGACATGAATGAAAGGCTAAAAGGAATCAGCAGAGAAGAGTCACTTGAAAGCATATTGATCTCTGGCGGTGCGGAAACAAAGTATACAAATGCGGAGAAACAAGAACTTATGCATCAGAAAAATCACGATTATCAAACGTTGATCAGCAAATTGACGCCGGAAGATCTTTTACCGGGGATTGGCAGGCTCCTATGTCAATTGAAAAACGAAAATATAAAAATCGGGTTAGCATCTTCAAGTCGCAATGCCCCCGAGATTTTAAGACGATTGGCAATTATCGATGATTTTGATGCCATTGTTGATCCGACGGCTCTTGCGAAGGGGAAGCCTGATCCTGACATCTTTTTAACAGCTGCAGCGATGCTCGATGTTTCCCCTGCTGATTGCGCGGCAATAGAAGACGCAGAAGCAGGCATTTCTGCAATCAAATCTGCGGGGATGTTTGCGGTTGGTGTCGGTCAAGGACAGCCGATGCTTGGTGCTGATTTGGTTGTGAGGCAGACGAATGATTTGACGCTTGAGCTGTTACATGAGGAATGGGAGCAGTATAGAATAAAAAGTGTTTAAGGGAGTCAATTCCTTGAAATGAAAAAAACCTGCAAGAGACGCAGCTCTTGCAGGTTGTGTTATTACTTTTTGTCTTCTGTGTGAGTCAAAATTTTGTCAATCAGGCCGTATTCAAGCGCTTCTTCAGCAGACTTGAAGTTATCACGGTCTGTGTCGCGTTCGATCACTTCAAGCGGCTGGCCAGTACGTTCAGCAAGGACTTTGTTTAATTTGTCGCGAAGCAAGAGAATGCGTTTCGCGGCAATTTCAATTTCTGTCGCCTGACCTTGCGCACCGCCAAGTGGCTGGTGAATCATGACTTCACTGTTTGGAAGCGCATAGCGTTTGCCTTTTTCGCCGGCTGCAAGCAGGAACGCGCCCATTGACGCAGCCATACCGATACAAATTGTAGAAACCTTCGGCTTAATAAACTGCATGGTATCATAGATCGCCATACCGGCTGTAATAGAGCCGCCCGGGCTGTTGATGTAAAGAGAAATTTCTTTTTCAGGGTCTTCTGCTGCTAAGAATAAAAGCTGTGACACGATGGAGTTCGCAACGTTGTCATCAATCGCAGATCCAAGCATGATGATACGATCCTTTAATAGACGAGAATAAATGTCATACGCTCTTTCCCCGCGGTTCGTTTGTTCAATGACTGTAGGTATTAAATTCATAATGCTCCTCCTTCACCTTTTAGGTAAGTATGTAGTTACATGATACATTTTTGGTCAATAAAGGTCAAACAAAAAGCTGGCTTGATATGCAAAGTCGTCTCTTTTTCCCATTTTCCCCAAAAATACAGGGGTTCAAACCATCGTATGTCAGATTGCCAATTAAGATGCTTTGTCTATTTAAAAAACGGCCTCTCGAAATAGAGGGTTGTTATTTGAATGGAATTATCGTATAATTAGTTGTGCTGACGTTCTCATAACGCAGTCATTCTGCGCTCGTAGCTCAGTTGGATAGAGCGGTGGTTTCCGGTACCACGTCTGTCGGGGGTTCGAATCCCTCCGAGCGCGTCCAATAGAACAACAGGAAAGACAAGGGTTTGGCGATTTGCCGCTCTTGTCTTTTTTGTGTGAAGTAATGAAAAACTAAGGATTCTGTTTCCTGTATATATTATAGGAGTAAGAGCTTTCTGATGTGTCAAATATCTTCAGCAGATGTTATAGAGTGCGTACAATCCTAATGCCCTTGAGTGCTTATATAATTTTCGAAATCATTTTTTATACGAAAAAGAGGTTAGAGATCTATAAAAAAGGTTTAAATAAGTTTAATATGAAAAAATAAATACTATCCCTTACAAGTTTAACAGCTCACTTTTCGGCAGTGGCTATCAACTAGTAGGGGATTTTTTATGGCGCGAAAAGGACAACATTTTTACCACTATATGAAAGAAATTAACATGAAAGCCGTCAACTTGCATGTAGAAGGAACTAAAGCGCTGTAACGCGTTATCTGAAGAATAAGGGCTTCAGAGTTCAAACCAGCTCAAAAAATTGGGTAAAAAACGCCGTGGTATTTTGAAGAGCAACGGGGAAAGAATAAAAAGTCAGACAACCTTTTTATAGGATGCCCTAAGACAACGTTTAAAAGCGTTGAGGAAGAACGAGATTATCTAAAGGTACAGGTTGAATAACTAAAAAAACGTTATCCGATTACATGGCTGGCGGTATCGCCAAGGTGTCAAGATAAGGATACTAAAAATGGTGCAAGACTCAAAGGGTTCGAATGGCAAGGTATCAGAGAGATCAGTTGATTAAAGAACACATTATGGCGAATCACCATTCGCGCCCCTTCTATGACTATCCGAATTACTGTAGCTGTTAAAGAAAGAAGGCTTTTCCGTCAACCATAAGCGTGTTGACAGGTTGATGAAAGAGATGAACATCCATCGATCATTCGAAAAAAAGGGACGTTATTCTGGAAGAAAGGCATCGATTGTTCAATCAAACTGACTGAACCGAGAATTTTAAACCAATCGACCTAACCAGCTATATGTAACCGGTATTACCTATATTGTAGTGGACAGCTCCACTCTCTGATCAAGGATCCCAATACACAACAAAAACATATCATAAGCGATTCGAAACCGTTTGTTTGAAGGGCAGTCATTCTCGTAAGGGTAACGGTCTGGATAATGTATGCATCGAATTGTTTTTCTCACACCATACTTTTCTTCATGCCAAATTGAAATAGAGCTACACAAGAACATTAAAGATTATTCAGTTATATCAACGATTCCAGAAAAATTTAAACCAGTGTGCTCCGATAGAATACCGTAACACACTGGTTGCTTAGTTTTTTTATGCTGTCTACTTGACAGGGGTAAGACTAACTAACCTATCGGGTATCTTTTTTACGATTATTTTTATTTTTCGGTGCTATGTAGGTTGGGCCACAAACAAATCCTACAACCATAATAACGACTCCTACCCACCGGACAGCATAAAAATCAGTATCACGTAGGAAGACGAATGAAAATAAGGTAATGATCGTCCCAATAATCACTGCAACTGCCCAGATATTACTTGATTTCCTCATTTAAAAGCTCCTTTATAACTTAATGTTTCAGCTGAGTATTGCGATGTAAAATATAACATACTGTGGATTAAATGGAAAATCCTAAAGGTAATGAATTGATAGCACTATTTTTAACGAATAACAACTCTATTGAATTAATATCTGAATAAAAAAGTTCTTAATACCCATTTTTTTTTTTTGAACTCTATTTACAATACAAAATCTAGTCAAAAAAACTTTACTTTAGTTTAATATTAAACGAATCGTAATAGAATGAATTCGTATAAATGAGGTCATTTTCACCTATAAAATAATATTTTCACATTAATTATAATAATTTGACATATTAAACTTTTATTCCTAATATTGGATTTGAATACAAATAAAAGGAGGAGTTTTGTGAAGCTTAAAAGATTTGTTATAGCTGTTACTATTGGAACTGGAATTCTGGGGTCTGTAATGTATTCGTCGGCTTCGGCAGCAACATTAGAAACAAAAAAAGTTGAACTGGAAAATGTCTCTCAGGAAGGCAAAGATGCTAATGCAGCAGGCATTGGGAACCTAGCTCAAAAAGCCTGGGTTTATGGGACTGAAGCTGCAAAGCATTATGGAGGCAAAGCTTTGAATATGTTTTTAGACAATGGAGGGTTAGGTATAGCTAAGCCTTCAAACGAAGAGGTACAAGATATGGATGTTATTTTTGACAAAAAATAATTTATAAGGAAGGGGGATTATTATAGTCCCCCTTTTTTTAATAGAGGGGATTTTGATGAATAAAAATAAAACTTTTATTATTGGTTTGTTGTTTATTTTATTAGTTACTTTCGTTGTACATTTCTTTTTAATTTTGTCTACTGTATTACCCCCTAATCCGTTAGCTCTTGCGGTCAAACCTGTTTCTGATCGTTACACAAATACTTTATTCCAACAGAATTGGCATCTATTTGCGCCGGATCCTATTACAACTAATACAAATATATATATGAAGGTTGATACTGGAAAAGCGAGGGGAAAGAACGAGTGGATTGACATTTCTACCCCCTTAAAAGACCAAAATCACACTAAAATCGTAACCCCTTACAATCGAATTGTTAGAATTATAGATGGGCTTTCTTCTGATATTTTTGGAACTAATCAAGATGATGTCATTTTTCAATACTTAAAAAAAGCAGCTGAAAATGATAAACAGGTAAAAGCTATAACAAAAGAGATAGAGAAGAGCCAAAAGATTGGCGAGGAAAATGTGTATCGTTATGCAAGTTCGTATGCTAAATCAATTTATAATCCTAAAACAATAAAAAGAATAAGAGTAAGAATAGATACAGTGAAACCGATTCCGTTTTCTCTACGGGATAACAATGATAAAGGTGAGAAATTAGAACAAAGCACTACATTTAAATGGAAAACGTTCAATAATAAAGTGGTTCCATTTTTTTAATGAGAGTGGAGGAACAATATTATGAATAACAGTATCACTAACAGAGTTATCTCCTATTTTGCAAAAGAACGTTTTTATATTGGGGTGAGCTTGCTTCGTATTGTATTTGGTTTGCTCATTTTATATTTTTATTTAATTCATTATAATCAAAGGTATTTCTTGTTCTCCGATTATGGTATCAATACATTTCATAATGTTATGAAACCAACTACATATTCATTGTATAATGTAACTTCATCCTTAAAATACTTTGATGCGATATATCACGTTGGCATTGTGTCAGCAATTCTATTTACTCTAGGTTTTAAAGGCCGGCTCATGGGCATCTTGAATTATGTTTTGTTCTATTCATTATATGTTCGTTTCTCATATATTGGGGACGGTGGCGACAATTTAATGGCAATTACACTTTTTTATCTCTTGTTTGCAAATACTACAAAGTATTTTTCTATAGATGCAGCGTTACGAAAAAAAGTGGCTTATGTATCTGACTGTAGGAAAACTACCGCTAATATTATTCAGTACTTTGTTGTTTTGTTTTGTATAATGCAAGTTTGTATTGTATATGTTACGTCTGCTATTTATCAAATTATGGGTGAAACTTGGAATAATGGAACAGCTTTATACTATATATCACAAGTTAAAACGGTTGCGATGCCTTTTCTTCAGTCAGTAGTTAGTCAACACATCTATTTAAGCGTCGTGATTTGTTATTCTAGTGTATTATTAAAAATTGCTTTTCCTTTTCTTATTATAAACAAAAAAACAAAATGGCTTGCTGTCTTAATGGTTTGTTTACTACATTTAGGTATTGCATTTGGAATGGGTTTATATTCATTCTCTATTGTCATGATTGCGATTGAATTGGTGATTTTTACCGATAAGGAGTACAATCGCTTATTCTTTAGTTATCAGCAATTGAGACATAAGCTTAATTGGATGGTAAGGAAAAAATTAATGCGAAAATTTCAAGCTCACTGGAAAATGACTGTATACTATGATGCATGGTGCCCGTTATGTACTAAAACGAAAAAACGTATCAAGAGGGCGGACTGGCTCAATTTAATTGTTTTCGAATCCTTTCGTGATGAGACATCAACTATTAATGATGAGATAGGTATAGAAGAATTAGAAAAACGAATGCATGGAAAGACGTTGGAAAAGGGCATCGTCTCTGGTGCAGATACTTTTATCGAAATAAGCAAGCGGGTTATTCTGCTATGGGTATTGTATATGATACTCCTCTTGGCTAAGTTGTTTCATGTTAGCGATAGGATATATGATTTGATTGCCTCAAAAAGAAAAATAATTCCTTATGGGCAATGTAATCATGGGGCATGCGGCCTCAATCAGAAGCAGAGAAAGGGGTAATAGTTTGTTCCTCATTGTTTTAATACTAATAGTAGCTGTTTTTATATTCGGTTTTTTTGGCCTAGCGGCATTTTTGAAAAGAAAGGATCGAAATAGAACGGTTGAGGATTTGACACGTTTTATGTTATCTCACCCTGAGCGCTTTTCGCTGACTGTTATACAAAATGATCAAATCCTTTTAAATCATAATGGAAGTAAGATGTTTCCCTTAGCCAGTACAGTGAAAATCCTTTTTTTGCTAGCATTTGTACATGAGGCAAGAAAAAATCAGATAAGTTTCAATGATACTGTCAGTATCATTGAAATAGATAAATTTTATATTCCGAATACCGACGGAGGAGCACACGATAATTGGAAGAGCAAAGAGAATATTGGTCAAATTGTGACGATGAAAGAAGTGCTCATTGGTATGATGAGATACAGTTCAAATGCATGTACTGATTATATTTACTTAAGGATCGGTAAAGACAATATCCAAAAAATAGTTGATATATATTTACCTGATAATCACACGCCTGTTTTTTCTATAAACTCTTCGATGTTAGTCGCTCCTTATCTAAAAAAATATGAAAAGAAAAAAACGAAAGAAATCTCTGGTTATATGAAAGAGATGAAGCAAAAATATTTCATGGATATTTCAGGAGAAACTTTCGATGCCCTTGTGCATGGTAAAGCTGATTCGTTAATATCCTCACTTTCTTCTGCTAATCATATTGATATACAAAGGGAGTTCACGAAGAAACTTCCATCTTCATCTAGTGAAAACTACGCCAGATTAATGTATCGTCTGGGAACCGGGGACCTTTTAAGTGAAGTGGAAAAAGGAATATTAGATGAGATAACAGGACCGCCGAACCTTCAAGAAAACCGTATTTGGTATAAAGGAGGCTCTACCTTATTTGTTATGACGTCGGCTATTTTTAAAGAAACTGCGTCAGATTCCATCTCATTGGCCTTTTTTATTGAGGACATGACTCGTTTAGATATGTTATGGATTGATCATGTTTATCAGCCATTTCTTCAAAAGATAACTAACGACCCCTTATTTCGACAACAATTAATAGCTGATTTAAAGGGAAAATTATAATAATGTTGAATAACGGTACTTTAAAATAAAACCGTCAAATTTACAGATTTAATGTAAAGGAAAATCACAATACGCAAACATTCAATTCATTTTAATTTTGGTTAAACTTGTAAATCAATATGGGTAACATAGTAATTATAACTAATGAAAATGAAACGTTTAGAAAAGTGTATTATATATTTAAGGATAATAAATATATAATATGAAGTTCTTTAATGGTTTCCGGTACCACGTCTGTCGGGGGTTCGAATCCCTCCGAGCGCGTCCAATAGAACAACAGGAAAGACAAGGGTTTGGCGATTTGCCGCTCTTGTCTTTTTTGTTTTGTTTCATAAATCTTTCTTGCTGAAACATAAATTTTCCTCCTACCGGGCACGTTATGGAATGTATGCGATATTGAATTTGCGAGGAGGATGAACATGGGTATTTTAAGCGGAAATCCGCAGGATGAACCGATGCATTATGGTGAGGTATTCGGCTTGTGGAGTTATGTGATGGCGGGCAATAAAATGGTCGGCAATTACCAAATGCTATTGAATCATGTCGGTGATGACGACCTGAAGAAGCTGCTTCGTGAGTCTATTGAAAAATGCCAAGATGAAATCAAACAGGTCAGCACGCTCCTGAAAGAAAACGGGGTGGCGCTGCCGCCGGCTTCTCCTGAACCGCCGACAGCAGATCTTAACGATATTCCGCCTGGCGCACGGTTTCTCGATCCGGATGTGGCGGCCTCCGCGGCAGCAGCAAATGCTGCAGGTCTTGTGACATGCAGCAAAATGATGGGGCAATCGATTCGTGAGGATATTGCGATGATGTTTGGGCAATTTCATATGTCGAAAGCGGCAACCGGCGCAAAATACTTAAGGCTGCTAAAAAACAAAGGCTGGCTCATCCCGCCGCCGCTTCATCTTCAAAAACATCACGAAGCTTAATAGCAAAGGCATATACAGCTGTATATGCCTTTATTTTATGAAGATGACGTAAGACGCAGGCCGATGACGCCGGCTAGAATAAGGCAAAGTGAAATCACCTGTGAAAGCTGAAACCGCTCCTTAAACCAGATGAACCCGACCGCCGAAACGCCAATGCTTCCAATGCCAGTCCAGACGGCATAAGCGACTCCGGCAGGCAGGACCATCATTGCTTGGGAAAGGCAGTAAAAGGATAAGCCGAATCCAACAGTCATCACAATGATCGGCCATTTTTTTCTTGTTCCGTCTATATATTTCATGGCAATGGCAGCTATAATTTCTTCTATGCCGGCAATCACTAATAAAAACCATGCCATTATTGTTCACCTCCCGGCTGAGATTTGCTTTCTTTCGTAAATAATTTCATTCCTAAAATGCCAGCCAGCAATAAAGCTAAAAAGAACATTTGGGCTGCTGAGAAGGATTCGCCCAGAACAATTCCAGTCAGATATGTTCCGACGGTTCCGATTCCCACAAACACAGTATACGCCGCGGCCATCGGGATTTTTTGATAAGAGCGGATCAACAGGATAAAGCTGACCGCGATTAAGATAAAAATGATGATCCAATCCAAAAGCGAATCAGCATGTTTGAGGGAAGAGGCCCAAACAACTTCTAAAAGCCCTGCAATAAAAACAAGAACCCAATTCAAATGAAACACCTCTCTATTTTATGAATGAACGTCAGTCATTTTTAGAACATTAAAAAATGAGCGGTGTTACCCAGTCATTTTTTAAGCAGTGCCTAAGCTCCGTTTTAAGAAAGTAAAAATTTCCTTTTTATACACTTCAACATTTTCATCTTGTTCAAATCCGATATAGAATCGTTCCGCAGTGTTCTCGACCAAGTTGATAATTGTTCTGGCCGTCCATTTTGAATTGATTCCTTCCGTTACCTCATGGTTTGCAATGGCCTTGTTGATAATTGTTTCAAGCCAGGAATAATAAGGCTGATAGATCGTCTCCCATTTTTCCATGGAGTGGTCGATCGCAAGCCCGGAATAACAGAGGACAATAATATCCTTATGGCGTTCTGTAATGAGAAAAGTCTCATCAATTAATATATCTAAAACGGTCCAAAAATCCTCTTCCCCATGCAGCCTACTTTTGATTTGATCAAGTGTATGGGTGAGAAGATTTTCTGCAATGGCCGGTATGAGGGCATTTTTAGATGAGAAATACAAATAGAATGTTCCTTGGGCAGTGCCGGCCTTTTTGACAATATCAGAAATAGAAGCCTTGTCGAGGCCTTTTTCAGAAATGACTTCTATGGCAGCCTGCAGAATTTTTTCATATTTGCCCGATGTTTGTTTTGGCATGAGGAACACCTCCAATAATGACTGACTCTCATTCATTTTATCGCGTGTATGTATGTTTGTAAAGAATAAAGAAGCAAGAAACCTCTTGCTTCTTTATTTATCGTAATCAATGGCGGCTTTTGGGAGCCCGGTATACTTTGCCCAGTAATAAATCGCAAGTGAGCCGATCGCGACTAAAATGAGGTCGACGGGATTGCTGATAATCCCTAAACCATGTCCGAAAGAACCGATGTAGGAAAAGATCAGCATCATAATATAAAACCCGATAAGCCACCAGGCTGATTTCAGCTGCTGAGCGAGGCTGACATCTTCTTTAGGCGTATATTTGCTGAAACAGAGATAGATCAAAAACATCACGAGCTGTGAACCGAGCAGCCAGGAGACTGTTTTCCATCCTGACCAGTACACGATAAACGCTGTAAATATAAAGGAAAGCGGCCCGATAATGCTCATTCCCTTTAAATAAAACGGCCTGTTTAAGTCCTTCGCGTTGACCCTCAGCGCAGCTGAAGAAATGGGTGCAATCGCATATGAAAGAATGAGCGCGACTGAACAGACATTGACGAGCGCGTTCCACGAAGGAAAGGGAAGTGTCCAGAAAATGGACAGGGCAAACGAAAGCCAAAGCGAAGCGCGGGGTGTCCCCGTATCTTTATTGACCTTTGAGAATATGCCAAATAATGTGCCGTTACGCGCCCAGGCGTAAACAAGGCGGGATGTCGTATTCATAAAGATATTCCCGTTTCCTCCGGGAGACAGAATGGCGTCTAAAATGACAAGCGTTGCAAGCCAGCCTAACCCGAGCATGACCGCAATATCCTTAAACGGCAATGAGAACTCCCGGCCAATTGCCGGCCAGCCATGTTTCAGTGTTTCTGTCGGGATTGCACCAATAAAGGTGACCTGCAAAACAGTATAAATGATGGTTGAAACGATGATGCAAATGATTAAAGCGATCGGGATATTGCGTTTTGGATTTTGGACTTCACCTGCTACAGATACAATCGGATGCAGGCCGAGATACGCAAACATGACGCCGCCTGTCGAGATGGCAGCCTGAATACCTGTAAATCCAAACGGTGCAAATCCTTGAACGGATAAATTCTCCGGCTGAAAATGAAAGATCAGCACAATAATGATGGTAATCGGCACAATATATTTAAAAATCGATATGATGAAATTCGCCTTAGCGAAGGTTTTGACGCTCCAATAATTCAGCAGGAAAAACAAGCATAATAGGGCAAACTGCAAGATCCAGCCGGAAATGGTCGGCGAATCAGACCCTTTAATGGTCAGGCCGGGAAACCAATAGGCCACATACTGGCGCACAGCTGTCACTTCAATTGAAATCAAGCTTGTATAAGCGACAATTGTGACAAACGAAATTAAGTAGCCGACAAGGTGGCCATGTGAATAAACGGGGTATCGAATGATGCCTCCGGTACGGGGCAGAGCGGCTCCGAGCTCCGCATATACAAGCCCGATTAACAAAATAATGGCTCCTCCGAGGATCCAGGAAAAAGCGCCGGAGGGCCCTGCTTTTGAAGCGACATTACTGACAGCGAATAGCCACGCTGATCCAAAGATGGCTCCCATCCCAATCAAAATCAGATCAAACAGCGACATTGATTTTTGAAAATTTCCTTGTTTAGACATTCGCTTCCTCCTTTGAAACCAGCCTTATATTTCTTACAATGCCCAATATGTAACAGAGAATACCGCTCCTAATAAAAAAACAGGGCAGCCTGCGCCGCCCCTGTTTTTATTCATGAATCGAATCAAAGTGTTTCACTGTTATATTTTTGAAGGAGGCTGTGCCGCCGTCAGAATAAAGGGTAATTCCTTTATCTTCAGGCTTTGGGAAGACTTCATTTGAAAAAACGGTTTTCCCGTCGCCAACAAATACTTCTATCGTTGTTTTATCGACAAGTATTTTCAAATGCACCTTACGTTTGTTTACATCATAAGGAGCTTTGCTTTCGACATAGGTATTGCTTTTGTCAGGCTGATTTGTGGCTGCTCTATTGACATAAGCATAGCCGCCTTCAGCGAAAATACCGACATCAATATGGCGTTTTTGGTCTTCTGATTCTCTGAGCCTGACGCCTGCATTCTTTAGCTCTGACCAAGAAAGATCCGTATCAAGCTGGTACGTATCACCTGTTATCGACAATGTTTTTGATCCGTTCACATCCTGATCCTCTATTTCGTCAGTTGAAACAGTCAGCTGCTCCAAAGCTTCAATCGGCTGTGAGACGAGGCTGTATGTTCCATCCTGCTCCTTCAGCCGGAGTTCGCGTATGACAGAATCTGTGCCGTTAAAGCCGTTCTTCATTGTCGGGGTGTTGTTGGCATAATCCCAATTGTTCATCCAGGCAAGCGCGTACCGCTTTTCTAATGGATCTGTGCTTTTGCTGTCTTCGAATGTCACACCGCCATACCAGTCGAAGCCATAGTCAAGCCATTGGGCTTCAGTCTGATCCGCTTTGAATTCTTTTCCGTCGAAGCTTCCGGTCCAGTAGGCGTACGTATTTGGTTTGCCCCACGGTTTGCCATTCGCGCTGGCACCGAGAACCCACTTATTCGTTCCGTCGCTTGCCCGCATCATGTAGAGGTCGGGACATTCCACCATTCCCGCCTGTTCTGGGAAGAATCCGCTTGTGTAATGCCAGTCCTTAAGATTATCGGATTCATAAAAGCCGATTTTTGATCCTTCAGCCATGACCATGACCCATTTGTTATCCTGGTCATCCCATATGACTTTCGGATCTCTGAAATCGTCTGTACCCGGATTAGGCATAATGGGGTTGCCACTGTAGAATGTAAATGATTTTCCTTTATCTGTGCTGTACCACAAATATTGCTCCTGTTTTTTGTCTTTGGCTGAGGGCTGTGTCACAATCGCGATAAGCGCATTTTCCCCGAAGCCGGCTGTGTTCTCTTTATCCACCACGACGGAACCGGTCCAAATGTCACCGTCCGGGTTCGTATATTTCGGAATCGCCACGCCTTCATCGGTCCAGTGCACCAAATCCTCTGAGACGGCATGGCGCCATTCTGTGCCGTTGCCTTTTGGGTAATCCCGGTTATATAGATAGAAATAATGATACTTGCCATCAAAATAGATCGGTTTTTGAGGGTCATTTTTCCATTTATCCGGCGTCGTAAAATGATATGCCGCCCGGTAGTCCGGCTTCTGTTTTGATTTTGTTTTTTGGTCATGTCCTTCTTTTGGAAATAAGTCGATAAACAGCAATATTCCTAAAAAGGTTAGGAATACGGTTAGCCATTTGCCTGCTTTTATATAGTTCATATGGGATTCACCTTTATGTTGATAAGAAATAAAAGAAAATGCCAATAGGATATCGGCATTTTTCTTTTGCGTTTTTATTTGTTAACTGTTAATTGTCCTTGTTCAAGGATGCTGTCTTTGACAACAGATGTTTTCTTGCCTTTGATGTTCAGCAGGAAGCTTGGCGCAAACGTTGATTGTTTGTCTGCGTAGAATCCTCTGTTTGTCATATAGCTTGTAATCACGACATTGTTTCCTTTCGCTTGAGGTACAGCGAAGTGTGAGTAAGTAAAGGTTACATCGTTAGGATCAAGATCCATTTTTAATACAAGGCCAGTTTTGTTCAGCGGCTTGTATGGGCCAGTTAAAGAATTAGAAACATAGCCAAGCATGTAAATATCGTTAGACGTGATGCCGTCAATCGTCATTTTTGACCCGCGGGAGTCAGTGAACAGATACCATTTGCCGTTCATTTTAAAGACGTTCGCGCGTTCAATTTCATCTGTTACTGTGTTAGATGCAATCAGCGGTTTCATCACTTTTTTCAGTGTGTAGTCATCGTTTAGCTCGATCATGCCGAGGGCGCCGTTTGCTAACTCAGCCGTGCGTTTTTTATCGCTTTGCAGAAGCTTTTGACTTTCTTGACGGAAGAACGATGTGCTTTTGCCATAGTATGCTTTGTTAAATAAAGATTCTTCGCCTTGGTAGCCATCTTCAGTTCCAGTGTTTGCTTCAAATACTAAGTATTTGTGGCCTTTATCTTCTACGTAGTGAGGATCTCTCAGCGTATGGTTGTCGCCTGAGCTGTAGTTGCCTTCATCGATGAACTGCTGTACATTTTGATACGTTTTGCCGTCACCGTCAAAGATTGATTTATAATCCTCTACACCGTTGATGTTCAAAGAGCTGTCTGATGCTGATACGTTAACCTGTGCAGTTGTCAGTGTTTGTTTGCCGTAATGTTTACCGGAGAAATCAGTGTAGAATAAACGGATGTGACCGTCAGATGTGAATGTCGCTGAGCCAGACCATTCTTGTGTTTGGTCTTTCAGGATTGAATCATTTGCATCGAATTTGTCGCTGTCTTTGAAGACGCGGCCAGCGTTTTTCCAGCTGTCAATAGAAGTTTCGCCGACTTTTTGATAGAACATGTAAATCGATGTGTCATCCGCGTTTTTAGGATCTCCGGCTAATGCAAAGACGATGTGGTAGCCGTGATAGTTTGCGACAGTGCCGTCAGCGTTTTGTAATGGCCAGCTGTCCCAAACGTCCAGGCCTTTTGCAGAAGAGATATTTTTAATTGTGGACGGATCGAATTCAGGTACTTGATATTTTTCATTTTTTTGCTGTTCAGGGATTTGCAGCATATCATGGCGTGTAATATGGGAAATGCCGTACGTTTCCTTATATGGTTTTTGGTTCGTTTCTTTCGCAAACGCTTGAGTAGCGCCTCCTGCCAGCAGTGCGGTAGTAAAGGTTAATACTGTTGCTTGTTTTGCAAACTTTTTGATGTTCATCGTTCATGTCTCCTTTTTTATGTACTGTGTTAGCGGTCTGCTTCTTCCAGCCCTCCTGTTTGAAGATGGCAAGTTAGTTACGCACAATAAAAAAAGACCTAAAATATGTAAGGGGTGACGCCAAAGTATACACTTTGCCCTTTACACATTTTAGGTCTTGCCTGCTTTATCAGTAACAAACCCGCGCGATTTACTTTTCGACCTCATTCTATTAGACTCTCGTTTGGATTGCAATTGGTCTATTTTCCTCTTTTGTTTGATAGTAAATCATAAAAGGATTTGCGGACTACGGGCCTAAAGAACTAAAAAATCTATCTGTTTCTTTTCATTCTCTGTATTTTTTATAGCTTCTGTTGCATGGGCATAAAGTTGCCTTTTTCATCATAATTCAGAAAATATGACAATATCTCATTTTCCTATTGATCGATTAAAAAGGATCTCTAACTGAGGTTTTTCATATAAGATTAGCTGATGCCTTGGTGAAGCATGCCTCTTGGATTAAAAAGCAGTAATTCGTTTTGGGAACATGCTGCTGTTATTTCTATTTTTGAGTACAGTCCGGGCAGATACCGTTTCAATGTCTGTAACGATCAATATAATAATGTATTAACTAGCAAAAAAAGATAGAAGCTTAAGGCTTATAAGGAGGAAAAAGTTATGCCGCCACGGCCAACTAAATGGATTATGAGGAACGATCGACCGGAACCTCTTTTATCACCAAGTGTCATGCAAGGCAGAAATGGAAATACCCCGCCAGCTCAACAAAACCAGCTCTTCGCACCAATTACGGCAAATAGTAACCAGCCTATTTCTGCTTTCCGAGCTACCAGCAATGCGAATCTGTCAGTGGCTGCAAATGCAGCTAGCGGAGTCCTTTTTCAAAATGTGCAATTTGATTTGGCGAATGAATATAATCCCGGCACATCTACATTTTCACCGAGAACAGCAGGCGTGTATTCTCTTAATGCATCAGTTGAGTTTCAACCGAATGCAATTGTTGACTTCAACTTAGAAGTCGTATTTCTCGTAAATCAAAATGTGGTAGGCGGAAATAACAAATCTCAAGCAGGGAACATCCCGGCAGTCGTAGCAATAACTGAAATTCTTCAGTTAAACGCCGGAGATACGGTGACAGTTGCAATGAGGAGTACTGCCGCCGGAGTCATTCAAGCGACTACGAGAACCCATTTTGCAGCCGCTAGAGTTCCTTCTCCGACTTCATAAAAGGGGATTTTTTGATTCATGCAGATCTAATACCGCTATATTAAAGTTGATTTTTCCTGTTTGAGGATTGATCAGCTTTTTTATTATTTTCAAAATATTTGAAACGCCAATAGCTTAGTAACGTACATAGAAATAGGAGGTGGAGGAATGAAGCAGAATAAAAGAAAGCATCTTCAGACGTTATTTGAGACATTAGGCGAAAAACATCAGTTTAACGGGACGGTTCTGGCTGCGGAGGGTGGCGATATTTTATATCATCACTCTTTTGGTTATGCGGAAATGACGGAAAAACGCCCGTTGAAAACCAACTCTTTGTTTGAGTTAGCGTCTTTGTCAAAGCCTTTTACAGCATTGGAAATCATCTTGCTGGAGGAGAAGGGGATTCTTGGCTATGAGGATAAAGTGGATCGCTGGCTGCCCGGTTTTCCGTATCAGGGCGTAACGATTCGGCATTTATTGAACCATACGTCAGGGCTTCCTGATTATATGGGATGGTTTTTTGCCAATTGGGATTCACACAAGATTGCGGTGAATCAGGAATGCTGATGAATGAGGGGCTATCTGGTTATTTTGAGCCGAATGAAGGCTGGATGTACAGCAATACGGGGTATGTGCTGCTGGCGGTTATCATTGAAAAAGCATCTGGCATGAGCTATGCGGATTTTATGAAAACAAGTATTTTTTTACCGGCCGGCATGAATGAAACAAGAGTGTATAACAGGAGGCTTTCGCCTGAGCGAATTGATCATTATGCATATGGATATGTGTATGATGTACATTCCGAAACATACGTCCTCCCTGATGATTTAGAGGAAACGGACTATGTTGTGTATCTCGATGGCATACAGGGAGACGGGACTGTGAACTCTGTCACAAGTGATTTGTTTCGATTTGATCAGGCTTTATATGAGGACGATTTAATCAGCAAGGCTTCTAAGGAATCTGCGTTTTCTCCAGTGCACCTCAACAATGGAGAAACAATTGATTATGGCTTTGGCTGGGTACTGCAAAACAGTCCTGAAAAAGGGCGGATTGTCAGCCACAGCGGAGGATGGCCCGGCTATTCGACGATGATGATCCGATATATCGATCATCGTAAAACGCTGATTTATTTGAGTAATAAGGAAGAGGATACTGAATATGAACAAGCGATTCTGAAGGCGGCGGAACATATTCTATTTGGCCAGCCATATGAGGTCCCGGAACGTCCTGCTGATAAAAAGAAAAAAGCTATTGATACGGCGATATACAGCCGCTATGTTGGCAGCTACCTGTTGCAGGATGGGACGGCTGCACAGGTGACAGCCGAGAATGAACGGCTTTATTTGGAGATCACCGGACAGCTGAGACTGGAGTTATTTCCTTTCTCGGAAACACGTTTCTTTCTGCGATCATTGTCTGTTGAAGTCGAGTTTACGTTAGGTGAGGATGCTGCGAAAAGCTTTATCCTCTATGAGGATGGCTCAGAGGAAGAAGCAGTCCGTACGAATTAGAAAGGAATGAATTTGATGATCGGAATATTAGCCGGAATGGGGCCGAAATCGACCTCGCCGTTTATTGATAAGGTGATTGATTACTGTCAGAAGCTGTATGGGGCTTCAAACGATATTGACTACCCGCACATGATGATCTATTCATGCCCGACGCCCTTCTATGCAGATCGTCCAATTGACCATGCTGAGATGAAAAAAGCGATTATCGACGGGGCGGTAAAGCTCGAGAAAACAGGCGTTGATTTCATTGCGCTGCCTTGTAATACGGCGCATGTCTACTATGAAGAGATTCAGCAGGCACTGTCGGTTCCTATGTTACATATTGTTGAGGAAACGATAAAAGAGATTCCGCAGCCTGCAAAAAAAGCGGTTGTTTTAGGAACAGAGCCAACCATCCAATCCGCCATCTACCAAAAAGTTCTGAAGGAAAATGGAAAAGAAGTTGTTCACAAGGACCATTGGCAGCAGGCTGTGAACCAGCTAATCGCCGCAATCAAACAGCCAAATCATATGCAGCATACACCAGTATTGTGGCAGACGCTATATGAAGAAATCAGTCAGCATGCAGACATCATCATTTCAGCCTGCACGGATTTAAATGCGTTGTTAAATCATATTCAAAGTGAGATTCCGATGATAGATTCCTCTGCCTGTCTTGCCAAAAGCACTGTCAGCACATATCTTGCTTATCAAAGCTAGCTTCAGCCAAGGACTGTCTTCAAACAGTCCTTGTTTTTTTATGTTCCTATTGTTTGACAGTTAACTGCAATAGTGTTAAAGTAAACATGTAAATAGTTACATGATTTTTTTCTGGAGGTGAGGTGGTTCTCGTGAAGAAGCCGGCTTTAAAACCATTCGCCTCTTTAGAAATCAAGGTTGATCCGCCTATCACGATTGGTGAGACAGGCCTGGGACTGAGACGATTCATTCCGATTCGTTCGGGAACAATAACCGGGGAAGTAAAGGGACGTATTTTGCCGGGCGGTGCCGATTCACAAATGATTCGCGCTGACGGCAGAACCGATTTATCTGCCAGGTATGTGATTGAAACAGCAGATCATGAACTGATTTACATTGAAAACAATGGACTACGGCAAGTCAGCGAGCCGTTTCGAAAACAAGCGGCAGCCGGGGAAATTATTGATCCTGAGCATGTTTATTTCCGTACGGTACCGACGTTTGAAACAGGCAGTGAAGCCTATCAATGGCTCCATGACCGCTTGTTTATCGGTTCCGCAGAAAGAACCCCTGATTACGTTCGACTAGACATTTATGAAGTACAGTAAAAGACTAAGGAGAGTGTGAAAAATGGAAAACTTTATCGGAAGCCACATGATTTATACGTATGAAAACGGCTGGGAATACGAGATTTATATTAAAAATGACCATACAATTGATTATAGAATTCATAGCGGAATGGTTGCCGGACGCTGGGTTCGAGATCAGGAAGTGAATATTGTCAAACTGACAGAAGGCGTATATAAAGTGTCTTGGACAGAGCCGACTGGCACGGATGTTTCATTAAACTTTATGCCAAATGAAAAACGCATGCATGGCATTATTTTCTTCCCGAAATGGGTGCATGAACATCCTGAAATTACGGTTTGCTACCAAAATGACCACATTGATTTGATGAAAGAATCCCGCGAAAAATATGAAACGTATCCAAAATACGTTGTACCTGAATTTGCGGAAATTACATTTCTGAAAAATGAAGGAGTCGACAACGAAGAAGTGATTTCGAAGGCTCCTTATGAGGGGATGACAGACGATATTCGCGCGGGAAAATTATAATAAACATAAAAACCCGGAAAAGAGAATTACTTCTCTTTTCCGGGTTTTCTTTTTGCTGAGTATGCGGGAACCATCACAATTCCCGTGAAAAACAGTATGATGCCAGTCCAGCGCATAGGCTGGTAATAGACTGTGTCCCGTAAACATACCACGGCCGATAAAATAATGATACAAGCGGCCACAACAATGGCAGCACCAATGTATCCTGTTTTCCCCATGTTTATTCTCCTTTTGGAGGGAATAGTTTCTGCCTTTTTTCAGATTCGGGATCGTTTTCGATCGTAATCTCTGAATCTAAAATCAGCGTCTCTCTTGTTTCTTCCTGATACGCCGGCCAATTCACAGCTTCGGTGCTTGGGTTTCCTGTTTTGGCGAATGTGATCCATGCTGTTTGTATCGAGCGAGAAAGCTGTTTCACCTCATCCGTAACCTCCGCTTTTGCCATTCGTTCTAATCCGTCCAGATTTCCAAAGACAAAAGGAAGCTCTAATGCGTGAAACGCTTTATTGTACGGCGGCTTCTCCGGGTGCCAATCGAACCGGTACATCCAGACAGGGGCGTAATGAGACTGTGCGGATGCATAGGCGACAGCAGGGCGCCAAAATAATAAATCAGTCATCATATGAATTTGGCTTTCCAAAGAACGCGGATACAAATCGGCAGCTTTCTCTGCCAGCGGCTTCCCTAGTAAATACTCGAGCGCTGCATCAAGCGTTTCCTGAGAATGAACGTCTGAATCCGGGGTGAAAAATAAATATCCTTCATCACGGGTTGTTCCGATTAATAGCGGAATGCCGGAAGCAGCCCCTTCTGCGATCGCTTTTTCTGGTTCAGCAGGAAGCGTTTTCGGATCAAGGGCGGGCTGGAAGAACAGCTGAAAGATATTTTCTTTTTCTGCGATCCGAAGCTGATCGGCCGCTTTAAGCAAATCTTCCGCTGCTACAGTATGCAATCTGTCCATCTGGCTCTCATTAATCCCAAGGACCTGTAAAAAGGCAGCCGCAGTGCTTGCCGCTTGTTCTTTTGTCATTGTTCGAGAAGCGCCGCTTTCCATGATCGCTTTCTGGAACAGGCCTTTTGCCGCAGGCATAGCGAGCAGCGCGGCAATGCTCATGCCGCCGGCGGATTCTCCAAATACTGTTACGTTATTGGGATCACCGCCAAACGCTGAGATATTCTCTCGCACCCATTTCAGTGCGGCGGCTTGGTCTAAAAGCCCAAGGTTATCGGAATACGCCTCATCAAATGAAGACAAGTGCAAAAAGCCAAACGGCCCCAGCCGATAGTTCAGTGTGACGACAATGACCTCTCCCTGCGCCGCAAGTTTTGATCCGTCATATAATGGCTCACTGCCCGCTCCAAGATAAAAAGCGCCTCCGTGAATCCACACCATGACAGGCATGTTTTGACTTGGAGTGTCAGGCGCAAATACATTGACATACAAGCAATCCTCGGACTGGCGGGGCAGCTCGGCATACGACAGTGAGAGCAAATCAGACGGCTGCGGGCAAACAGGGCCGTACGCTGTGGCATCAAGGACATCTTCCCACACTTCAGGCGGCTCAGGTGCTTTAAAACGCCATTGTCCGACAGGCGGCTTGGCATAGGGGATGCCTTTCCACTTATGCACGCCGTTTTCCGTTGTGCCTTTTATTTTGCCGTATTGAGTCGTTACTATTTGATGAGTCATTGTGCTCTCTCCCTTTTTCCCCCATTATAAACAGATTTACCCTATAGATGCGAACGTTAGCCCTTAACTGATCATCATCTTCCCATTGTTTTTAAAAAGGATTTGACTTCATGGACAGTCAAGCCGATTTCTCTTGCTTCCGCCATCAGCGCTTTCCATTCTTCTATATTGGATTCCGTCAGTTTGCGGTTGCGGTAAGAGGCAGTTTCAGGCTGTTCTTTCTTCAGCCTGTTCGTAAAAGTGAACAATTCTTCTTTTTCCATCCCGGCTTGTACGGCTTGCACTAAATGTACGCGCCATTCTTCTTCACCGCCGCTGATTTTTTCATACATCATTGTTTCTGCGTCAAATAATTCTGTTAATTCAACTTCCAGTGTGTCAGAAACCTTTTTTAAAAATTGAACGGACGGATTCGTGTGAACGCCTCTTTCAATCTTGCTTAAATAGGATTTGGATACGCCTGACTCAACAGCCAGCTGATTAATAGAATAGCCTTTTCTTTTACGGTACAAACGGATAATTCTTCCAATCATAATATAAAATTCTCCTCTATTCCTGTCATTATTTCGTTCATTATAAGGAATTTTTCGTTCTTTATAAAATTTAAAATAATAAGGGAAGTGCAGTAAATTAGAGGAAAATCATGATTTTGTTCTCTAAAGAGAACTTATTGGCTTATTTTGCAATTTTTAAATAATAACGTTTTCTTTTATAATCCAATCATTAACAGAAAGGGGCGCGGGAAGCCAGCCGCGGGAAGGCTGAAGGCTATGAATACATGAATGAGAATATGAGTTTCAAAGAATTATATGCGATTGTCAGACACAGATTCGTGCTGATTCTGCTCATCACAATCGGCGTCACCCTTATTATGGGTTTTGTGCAATTTAAGGTCATTTCACCGACCTACCAGGCGTCGACACAGGTGCTGGTTCATGAATCAGACGGTGAAGAAAACTCGAATCTCAGTGACATCCAGCGAAATCTTCAGTATAGCAGCACGTTCCAATCGATTATGAAAAGCACTGCCTTGATGGAAGAAGTTAAGGCGGAATTGCACCTATCTGAATCGGCTTCCTCGCTGAAAGGAAAAGTGGTTACCAGCAGTGAAAATGAATCAGAAATAATCAACGTTGCCGTTCAGGATCACGATCCGGCGAAAGCAGCTGAGATTGCGAACACATTAGTGAACAAGTTTGAAAAAGAAGTAGATGAAAGAATGAATGTACAAGGCGTACATATATTATCAGAGGCGAAGGCTTCTGAAAGCCCGATGATCAAGCCGGCCAGGCTGCGAAATATGGTCATGGCTTTTGGCGCTGCTGTCATGGGCGGCATTACACTGGCATTTTTTCTGCATTTTCTCGATGATACGTGCAAAAGCGCACGGCAGCTCAGCGAGAGAACCGGATTGCCATGCTTAGGCTCCGTTCCTGATGTCCACAAAGGGCGGAATCGCGGGATAAAACATTTCGGGGAGTGAAGCGAGTGATCTTTAGAAAAAAGAAAGCAAGGCGAGGTTTGGCTCAAATATCTGTTTTACACAATAAATCAGTTGTTGCGGAACAATATCGCACCATTCGGACAAACATTGAGTTCTCATCTGTCCAGACCAACTTGCGATCTATCCTCGTCACCTCCTCTGTGCCTGGTGAAGGTAAATCGTTCAGTGCTGCGAATCTTGCGGCTGTCTTTGCGCAGCAGCAGGAAAAGAAAGTACTGCTGGTGGATGCCGATTTAAGAAAGCCGACCATCAATCAGACGTTTCAGGTTGATAATGTAACCGGGCTGACAAATGTGCTGGTCGGCAATGCTTCACTCAGTGAGACGGTGCAAAAGACGCCGATCGATAACTTATATGTACTGACAAGCGGGCCGACCCCGCCAAACCCGGCAGAACTGCTGTCTTCAAAAGCAATGGGAGATTTAATATCTGAGATCTATGAACAATTCAGCCTCGTCATCTTTGATTCCCCTCCGCTTTTGGCTGTTGCGGATGCTCAGATTCTAGCAAATCAGACAGACGGCAGCGTGCTCGTCGTTTTAAGCGGAAAAACAAAAACCGATACCGTTCTAAAAGCAAAGGATGCACTGGAACAATCCAATGCGAAGCTGTTAGGCGCTCTTTTAAACAAAAAGAAAATGAAAAAATCGGAACACTATTCCTACTAGTTTTTGTAAAGGTGATGTCTCCTGACCTGTATCAATGGAGGCACTCGGCTCTGCTGTGGGCAGCTGAAGTTGCTGCCTTAGATGCTGGTCGTCGCTGGCGGGGCGTGAGGATGGGTTAAATGCCCACTTATCTGATATATACATAGGACGTATTGTCGGTTTAGCTGCTGCCGATTTTTTGGAGAGACGAAAACCGCCGCAGCTAAACCGATAAAAGAATTAGGGGGGAAAAGGTTGAGTTACCGGAGAAGACTGTCAATGATTATTGCGCTGGATACTTACCTCGTTTTAAATTCAGTTATTGCAGGATATCAATTTTTAAAAGATTCCTATCAATTTTATGACTCCGGAGCATTACTGCTTACCGCTGTCAGCTTGCTCCTCAGCTATCATGTGTGTGCTTTCCTGTTCAATCAGTATAAACAGGTGTGGACATACACCGGACTCGGCGAGCTGATTGTCCTGCTTAAGGGCATTACGCTTTCAGCCGCTGTGACCGGCGTCATTCAGTATGCTGTGTATCACACGATGTTCTTCCGTCTGTTAACCGCGTGCTGGGTGCTTCAGCTTTTGTCTATTGGAGGGACCCGTATTTTATCCAGAGTATTAAACGAAAGCATCAGAAAAAAACGCTGCGCCTCGTCCCGCGCGCTGATTATCGGGGCGGGTTCAGGTGGGACTCTGATGGTCAGGCAGCTGCTTTCGAAAGATGAACCTGATATCATACCTGTCGCTTTTATTGATGACGACCAAACGAAGCATAAATTAGAAATTATGGGGCTGCCCGTAATCGGCGGAAAAGAAAGTATCATGCCTGCGGTGCAAAAGCTCAAAATTAATTATATTATTATTGCCATTCCTTCACTCCGCACCCATGAGCTTCAGGTGTTATATAAAGAATGTGTGCGAACCGGAGTAAGCATTAAAATTATGCCTCATTTTGATGAAATGCTGCTTGGCACACGAACTGCCGGACAAATCAGAGATGTAAAAGCTGAGGACTTGCTCGGCAGAAAGCCGGTAACCCTCGACACTAGCGAAATTTCGAACCGCATCAAAGGAAAAACAGTTCTCGTCACGGGAGCGGGGGGATCAATCGGCTCGGAAATCTGCCGTCAGATCAGCGCGTTTCAGCCTAAGGAAATCATTCTGCTCGGCCATGGGGAAAACAGCATTCATTCGATTTATACAGAGCTGAACGGACGATTCGGCAAACACATTGTGTTCCATACGGAAATCGCTGATGTGCAGGACCGCGATAAAATGTTTACCTTGATGAAAAAGTACGAGCCGCATGTTGTCTATCATGCAGCTGCCCATAAGCATGTGCCTTTAATGGAACACAACCCTGAAGAGGCGGTCAAAAACAATATTATCGGAACAAAAAATGTCGCGGAAGCAGCCGATATGTCGGGAACAGAGACATTCGTGCTGATTTCATCGGACAAAGCGGTGAACCCAGCCAATGTAATGGGGGCGACAAAACGATTCGCAGAGATGATTATTATGAATCTTGGGAAAGTCAGCAGAACCAAATTTGTCGCTGTTCGCTTCGGCAATGTACTCGGGAGCCGCGGCAGCGTCATTCCGATTTTCAAAAAACAGATTGAAAAAGGCGGCCCGGTGACAGTAACACATCCGGCAATGACCCGCTATTTCATGACGATTCCCGAGGCATCAAGGCTTGTGATTCAGGCTGGGGCACTGGCGAAAGGGCGTCAAATTTTCGTTCTCGATATGGGAGAGCCCGTAAAGATAGTGGATCTTGCCAAAAACCTCATTCATTTGTCCGGCTACACGGCTGAGCAGATTCCGATTGAATTCACAGGCATTCGTCCGGGCGAAAAAATGTATGAAGAATTACTGAACAAAAATGAAGTCCATGCTGAACAAATCTTTCCAAAAATTCACATCGGTAAAGCGGTGGACGGCGATTGGCCGGTGCTGATGCGCTTTATCGAGGATTTTCATGAGCTGCCGGAAGCCGACCTGAGAGCGAGGCTGTTTGCGGCAATCAATACATCAGAAGAAATGACGGCTGCCAGCGTTCATTAGGGGGAGTGAAGATGACGAAAAAGATATTGTTTTGCGCGACTGTTGATTATCATTTTAAGGCCTTTCACCTCCCTTATTTTAAATGGTTCAAGCAAATGGGCTGGGAGGTTCATGTCGCCGCGAACGGACAAACCAAGCTGCCGTATGTGGATGAGAAATTCTCCATTCCGATTCGCAGGTCACCTTTTGACCCTCAGAACCTGGCCGTTTATAGGCAGCTGAAGAAAGTGATCGACACCTATGAATACGACATTGTCCATTGCCATACACCGGTCGGCGGTGTTCTCGCCAGGCTGGCGGCGAGGCAGGCACGGCGGCACGGAACAAAGGTGCTGTACACAGCGCACGGATTTCACTTCTGCAAAGGAGCACCAATGAAAAATTGGCTTCTTTACTATCCGGTCGAGAAATGGCTTTCAGCATATACGGACTGTCTGATTACGATTAATGAAGAGGATTACACACGGGCGAAAGGACTTCAAAGGCCGGGCGGAAGGACGCAGAAAATTCACGGCATTGGTGTCAATACCGAGCGTTTCCGGCCTGTCAGTCCGATAGAGCAGCAAAGACTCAGAGAAAAGCACGGATTCCGTGAAGATGATTTTATATTGGTTTATCCGGCTGAGCTCAATCTGAACAAAAACCAGAAGCAGTTAATTGAAGCCGCAGCCTTGCTAAAAGAAAAAATTCCTTCGCTTCGCCTTGTGTTTGCCGGGGAAGGGGCCATGGAACAAACGTATCAAACGTTAGCTGAAAAGCTTGGCGCTTCCGCCAATGTCTGTTTTTACGGCTTTTGCAGCGACATACATGAGCTGATTCAGCTTGCGGATGTATCTGTCGCATCCAGCATTAGAGAGGGCCTCGGCATGAATGTGCTTGAGGGAATGGCGGCAGAAAAACCGGCGATCGCCACAGATAATCGCGGGCATCGGGAAATCATCCGCGACGGAGAAAACGGTTTTCTGATCAAAATCGGTGACAGTGCTGCTTTTGCCCGCCGGATTGAACAGCTTTACCATAAGCCGGAACTCTGCCGAAAGCTGGGACAGGAAGGCCGAAAAACAGCCTTGCGCTTCTCGGAGGCGCGAACGGTGGAAGAAATGGCAGATATTTATTCCGCCTACATGGATATGGATACAAAGGAGAAAAGCGTATGAACTCAGGACCGAAAGTTTCTGTCATTATGGGCATTTATAATTGCGAACGCACTTTGGCAGAAAGCATAGAATCCATACTCAGCCAATCCTATAAAAATTGGGAGCTGATTTTGTGCGATGATGCGTCAACAGACGGCACGCTCCGCATCGCGAAGCAGTATGCCGCTCACTACGACGACCGCATCAAACTGATTCAAAACAAAACAAATAAGCGGCTTGCCGCATCATTAAATCATTGTCTTTCGCATGCGACAGGCGATTATATCGCACGTCAGGATGGAGATGACCTTTCGTTTCCGCGCCGTCTGGAAAAGCAGGTCGCGTTTTTAGAAAAGCACCGACATTATCAGGTGGTTGGCACCGGCATGCTTGTGTTTGATGAATTTGGCGTAAGAGGCACCCGCATTCTGCCTTCTGTTCCGGAGCCGGGCATCATGGCAAAAGGGACCCCATTTTGCCACGGCACGATTATGATGAGAGCGAGTGCCTACCGCACGCTGAAAGGCTACCGGTCGGTGCGGCGGACGAGACGAATGGAAGATATTGATTTGTGGCTTCGCTTTTTTGAAGAGGGCTTCAGGGGCTATAATCTTCAGGAAGCCTTGTATAAAGTGAGGGAAGACAGCGATGCATTCAAACGGCGGTCATTTACGTATTCAATCGACAATGCCATTCTTGTCTATCAGGCGTGTAGACGCTTGAAGCTTCCTTTATCTGATTACATATATATCGCAAAACCGTTAATCCGCGCGTTTATGCCTGCAGCCGTGATGAATCGCTACCATAAAAAAAGAGTGATGAACCAAAAGGAAGGGCTTGTCAAGCATGAATAGCAGCCAAAAGCGCGTGCTCCATGTTCTCAGCGGCATGAACAGGGGCGGCGCGGAAACCATGGTGATGAATTTATATCGGAAAATGGACAAAAGCAAAGTGCAATTTGACTTTTTAACGCATCGAAATGATCCGTGCGCTTACGATGAAGAGATTTTATCTTTAGGCGGGCGGCTTTTTTATGTCCCGAGTATTGGGCAAAGCAATCCCCTTACATTTGTGAGGAATGTGAGAAACGCGATAAAAGAAAACGGGCCGTTCAGCGCCGTTCATGCGCACACGGATTTCCAAACGGGTTTTATCGCCCTTGCGGCAAGGCTCGCCGGAGTGCCGGTCAGGGTATGCCACTCCCACAATACGTCTTGGAAGACCGGCTTCAATTGGAAGGATCGCTTGCAGCTGATGGTGTTCAGGCGGCTCATTTTGGCAAATGCGACAGCGCTGTGTGCCTGCGGAGAGGATGCGGGCAGGTTTTTATTTGGACAGTCCAACATGGAGCGGGAGCGTGTTCACCTTCTTCCTAACGGGATTGACCTTGAGTTGTTCGCCCCAAATGGGCAGGCGGCTGATGAAGAAAAAGCAGCACGCGGCATTGCAGCTGACCGGCTCATCATCGGCCATGTGGCCCGGTTTCATGAAGTGAAAAACCACGCGTTCCTGCTGAAACTTGCCGCACATCTCAAAGAAAGAGGCGTTCGCTTTCAGCTCGTTCTGGCGGGAGACGGGCCGTTGCGCGGGGAGATAGAGGAGGAGGCGCGGCATCAGAATTTGCTTTCAGACGTCCTCTTTTTAGGCACGGAAGAACGGATCCATGAACTGATGCGAACATTCGATGTATTTGTCATGCCGTCTCTGTACGAAGGCTTGCCGGTTGTGCTTGTGGAAGCGCAGGCGTCGGGGCTTCCATGCATCATTTCAGACAGCATTACAGAAAAAGTCGACGCCGGTCTCGGGCTTGTCACAAGATTAAGCCTTTCTGAGCCGGTCAGCGTCTGGGCTGAAACCATTGCGAGGGCGGCCGCCGCAGGCAGGCCGAAGCGTGAGTTCATCAAAGAAACACTCGCTCAACTTGGCTACGATGCACAGCAAAATGTAGGAGCGTTGCTGAATGTATACAACATCAGCACGGAAAAGGACCATAACCGATGATTGTATATGCCGTCAATATGGGGATTGTATTTATTTGGTCTTGGTTCGCTAAAATGTGCGGCGGCCGTGACGATTCGCTTGCCACGGGGTATCGGCCGAATAAGCTTTTGATCTGGATTCCGCTCGCTTCACTTGTGCTCGTGTCAGGTCTCCGCTATCGAGTCGGCACGGATTTTCAGACGTATACGCTGCTGTACGAATTGGCGGGCGATTATCAAAGTGTGTGGCAGATATTCGGTTTCGGCACAGCAAAAACGGCGACCGATCCGGGGTTTACCGCACTCCTTTGGCTGATGAATTTCATCACGGAAGATCCGCAAATCATGTATTTTACGGTGGCGGTCGTGACCTACAGCTTTATTATGAAGACACTCGCCGACTATGGCAGGCCGTTTGAGCTGAGTGTCTTTTTATTTTTGGGAACCTTTCATTACTACGCGTCTTTTAACGGCATCAGGCAATACATGGTCGCAGCTGCTTTGTTTTGGGCGATCCATTATATCATCAGCGGGAACTGGAAGCGATATTTCCTGATTGTGCTGGTCAGCTCGCTCTTTCATTCGTCGGCGCTAATTATGATTCCAGTGTACTTTATTGTCAGAAGAAAAGCCTGGTCACCGGCGATATTTGGCCTATCCGCTTTATTTCTCGGCATGACATTTTTATATCAAAAATTTATTTCTGTGTTTGTCGTTGTACTTGAAAACAGCTCATACAGCCATTATGAAAAATGGCTCATGACGAACACAAATGGAATGAATGTGATCAAAATCGCTGTTTTGGTTCTGCCGCTGTTTCTTGCATTTTGCTATAAAGAACGACTGCGGCGTCTATGGCCGCAAATCGATATTGTCGTAAATTTGTGCCTGCTTGGTTTTTTATTCGGCCTTTTGGCCACAAAGGACGTGATTTTTGCCAGATTCAATATTTATTTCGGTCTGTATCAAATGATCTTAGTCCCTTATTTCGTCAGGATATTTGATGAAAAATCGAATGCCCTTATCTATATTGCTATCATTGTTTGTTATTTTCTTTACAGTTATTTGCTTATGCCGGTTGATTCATCCGTTCTGCCTTACAGAACGATTTTTTCCCGGTAATTTATGCAAGAGGAGCCGGTCATTATGGAAACACCTGCGGTTAGTCTGTTAGTCGCTGTTTATAACACAGAAACATATATCAGAACGTGTCTCGAATCACTGCGGAACCAGACAGTGGACAATATAGAAATCATCATTGTTAATGACGGTTCAGCAGACGCCAGCCCGGATATCGCAGAAGAATACGCCAATATGGACAACAGGTTCAAGGTGATTCATCAAGAGAACCAGGGTCTCGGTGCGGTTCGGAATAAAGGCATTGAGGCAGCACGCGGCGAATTTATCGCGTTTATCGATTCAGACGATTGGATCGAACCTGATTATTGCGAGCAGATGCTCCGAGCAGCAGGCGATGAAACTGATCTGGTCATTTGCAATTACGCCGCAGAGTTTGAGGACACTGGCAAAACCATGGACTCAGACATTGCCCAAACCTATCAGAATCAGCCGAAGGAGCACTATATCAAGGCGTTATTCGAAGGGAAGGTCAGAGGGTTTTCATGGAACAAACTGTACAGAAGAAGCATGATTGAAGCCCATCGGCTGTCGTTTCCGCTCCGAGGCGAGCTGGAGCATGTCGAGGATCAGTTTTTCAGCTTCAGGGCTCATTTTTTCGCCCGCTCAGTATCCTACGTAAAAACGCCGCTCTATCATTACCGAATTCACCTTTCCTCCATTGTGCAGCGCTATCAGAAAAAATTGTTTGAATCAGGACTTGCGCTGTATGAGGCGAATGCGGCGTTTTTACAGGAGAATAACAAACTGGAGGAGTATCGCAAGGAGCTTGATACCTTTATCGTTCTTCACAGCAGCATCTGTATGCTGAATGAATGGAAAACGAGCGGCAGCCGCCGGCTGTTTGAAAAGCTTAGAAATGTTGGCGTGATATGCGCGGACCCGGTGTTTCAAGAAAGTCTTTCAAAAACGGGTACTGCTCCTTTTGACGCAAAACGGTCATGCCTGCTTCTGATGGCGAAATACAGAATGATTCCGTTCGTCGCTATGGCATCGGCTGTGTATCAGCGGGTGATCGAGTACAAAATGAGAAACAGAGGGTGAGGACATGTCGTTACAATCGTTGAAAATCAATTTTGCAGAATGGCTGCTGCTAAAGGTCAAATACCCGTCCCAATATTGGCTGGGACCGGCAGATCAGCCGGTAAAGGCCGCAGCACATCAGAAAAAAATCATACTGACCCTGCTGCCGTCCCATGACAATTTGGGAGATCATGCAATTGCTTATGCCAGCAAGGCATTTCTTGAGCAGGAATACTCGGACTTTGACATCGTCGAGGTCGATATGAAGGACATTTACAAATCAGCAAAAAGCCTGATCCGCTCGCGCCATCCGGAGGATATGGTCTTTATCATCGGCGGCGGAAACATGGGGGATTTATACCGTTATGAGGAGTGGACGCGCCGCTTCATCATTAACACATTCCGTGACTATCGGGTTGTCCAGCTTCCGGCAACGGCCCATTTTTCTGACACGAAAAAAGGGCGCAAAGAGCTGAAACGGGCACAGAAAATTTATAATGCGCACCCCGGCCTATTGCTCATGGCACGGGATGAAACAACGTATCAATTTATGAAACAGCATTTTCAAGAAAAAACAATTTTGAAGCAGCCGGACATGGTGCTGTATTTAGACAGAAGCAAGACCCCCGCAGAACGCGAAGGGGTTTATATGTGTTTGCGCGAGGATCAGGAAAGCGTGCTTCAGGAGGACCAGAGGAACCGGGTCAAGGCTGCGCTATTTGAGGAATTCGGCGAGATCAAATCCTTTACGACAACGATCGGCCGCCGGGTCAGCCGGGATACACGCGAACAAGAACTTGAAGCACTGTGGTCTAAGCTGCAAAGCGCAGAAGCCGTCGTCACTGACAGGCTTCATGGCATGATTTTTTGCGCGCTGACAGGAACGCCGTGTGTTGTCATTCGCTCCTTTGACCATAAGGTGATGGAGGGCTATCAATGGCTTAAAGACATCCCGTTCATGAAGCTGATAGAACATCCGGAGCCAGAGCGCGTAACAGCCGCAGTTAATGAGCTTTTAACAAAAGAAACACCCCGTGCAGGCTTTCCGAGAGATGTGTATTTTAAAGGTCTGCGTGACAAAATCAGCGGTGAAGCGCAATGACCCCGCTCGTCAGCATTATTGTCCCGATGTATAATGTTGAACCATTTATAGGGGAGTGCATTGATTCTTTGCTTCGTCAAACGCTTTCTGATATTGAAATCATCCTCGTGAATGACGGAACACCGGATCGTTCAGGCGAAATTGCAGAGGACTATGCACAACGGGATGCGAGAATCCGGGTCATTCATCAGGCAAACGGCGGGCTTAGTTCAGCGCGAAATACGGGAATAAAGGCCGCGCGGGGCACTTACATCGGCTTTGTAGACGGAGACGATTATGTATCATCCTCCATGTTCCAGAGGCTGGCTGAAGAAGCGGAGCAAAATCGGCTCGACATCGTCGGATGCGGTTTTTACAAGCAGTCATCGGACAGGCGGACATATGTGCCGCCGCAGCTTGAGGCAAACCGCGTGCTGACAAAACGAGAAATGACTGAACGGCTTAAACATGCTCACGAAACGAGATTTATCTGGTATGTATGGCGTTATCTTTACCGCCGTGAGCTTTTTGATAGGGCGAATCTGATGTTTGATGAAGACATCCGTTTTGCTGAAGACTCTCCCTTCAATTTGTCCGCTTTTTGCGAAGCGGAGCGGGTAAAAATGCTTGATGAAGGATTGTACATTTATCGTGAAAACCCGAACAGCCTGACAGAAATTCCTTATAAGCCGGCGATGGATGAACATCTTCAAAAACAATATCAGGCTAAAATCGCATTCTACAATCACTACGGCTTAGCAGGCGCATGCAAAGAAGATTTGAATGTGTACATTTGCAGGCACCAGCTTCCAATGCTTTTGGCAAATGCCTGTGCTTCTCCGAATTCGCCGAGAGACATCAAAAAGAAGATCAGACAGATTTTATCCTATGACATGGTGCGGCAGGCTGTCAGACATACACCGTTTCAGCATGAGAAATTATTAAGAGGAGAGCGTTTGGTATTAGCACTGTGTAAATGGCGGCTCACTTTTCTCATCAAGCTGTTTTTCGAGCAGCGGGGGACAATGAAAGGCAGTGCGAAGCAGGCATGAAATTCACGATAAATTTCAGCGCTAATCTCACGGCTTTTCTCTTGTCCGTTTTCCTGTCGGTTTGGATGACGCCTTTTATTGTCAAAACGCTCGGTGTGGAAGCGTTTGGCTTTGTTCACTTGACACAAAATGTGATTAATTACTTTTCGGTTATCACCGTGGCGCTCAGCTCGGTTGTCGTTCGGTTCTTTTCTGTTGCTGCCCACAGGGGAGAGCGGGAGAAAGCAAATGCGTATATCAGCAATTATTTAGCGGCCTCTGTTTTGATTTCATTGCTGCTCTTGCTGCCGCTTGCGGGTTCGGCTTTTTTTATTGACCGCGTCATGAATGTGCCGCAAGCGCTTTTGGCAGATGTGCGTTTGTCGATTTTGATCGGCAGTGTGCTGTTTATTTTAACATTTCTGATGGCCGGCTTCGGCGCTGCACCATTTTATGCCAACCGCCTTTATATCACCAGTTCCATTCAGGCGGTGCAAATGCTTATACGGGTGCTGTCTGTGCTGCTCCTGTTTGCATACTTTGCGCCGAAAATCTGGCAGATCCAGCTCGCAGCTTTAGCTGGTGCTGTTATTGCGTCTGTGCTGTCTTTCTATTTCTTCAAAAAGCTGATTCCATGGTTTTCGTTTCGTATGAAGGATCTTTCATTCCGCACTAGCAAGGAGCTGTTTCAAGCGGGCGCATGGAGCTCCGTCAATCAAATCGGCGTCCTGCTTTTTTTGCAGATTGATCTGTTAACCGCCAATTTGATGCTGGGGGCGTCCGCCTCCGGGAAATACGCGGCGATTATCCAGTTTCCGCTGCTTTTGCGCAGCTTGGCCGGAACGGTCGCATCCCTGTTTGCGCCTATCATGACTTCATATTATTCAAAAGGCGATATGGAAGGATTGATGAATTACGCAAATAAGGCAGTAAGGCTTAATGGTCTTTTGCTTGCACTTCCTGCTGCCTTATTGGGCGGATTGGCGGGTCCTTTTCTGACAATCTGGCTCGGACCGTCCTTTTCGTCGATAGCACCGCTTTTATTTATTCATGCCGGATACTTGGTTGTCAGCCTCGCCTTTATGCCGCTGTTTTATATATGGACCGCTTTTAATCAACAAAAAACACCGGCAATTGTTACCCTGCTGTTAGGTGCGGTGAATGTGGTGCTGGCGGTCACGCTGAGCGGGCCGGCTCATCTCGGTCTGTACGGCATAACATTGGCAGGGGCCATTTCTCTTATTTTAAAAAATGCCATCTTTACGCCGCTTTACGTATCCCGCATTACAGGCTACAAAAAGCACGTGTTCTTTAAAGGCATAATCGGGCCTCTTTCAGCCGCTGTATTTGCCTGGACGGTCTGTAAGGCAATTCAGTTCGTTGTGAAGATTGACGGCTGGCCGTCACTGATAGCGACGGGAGTGACAGTCAGCTTTTGTTACGCTGTTTTCGCTTTTATGCTCGTTTGTACAAAAGAGGAAAGACAGCTGGTATTAAAACGGTTTCGAAAAACGAAAGGAGCTGTGAATCTTTGATCCTGAAACGACTTTTTGATCTGACGGCCGCCATTTTTTTGTTGTGCTGTACGAGTGTGATCATTCTGTTCACCATCGCCGTTGTCAGGCTGAAAATAGGATCACCTGTCTTCTTTAAGCAAGTAAGGCCAGGCCTGAACGGCAAACCGTTCACCCTATACAAGTTCCGGACAATGACGGATGAACGGGACAGTGAGGGAAATCTGCTGCCCGATGAAGTCCGGCTGACGAAAACGGGCAGGCTGATCAGAAAGCTGAGCATTGATGAGCTTCCGCAGCTCCTGAATGTCCTGAAGGGCGATCTTAGCCTTGTCGGGCCGCGGCCGCTTTTGATGGACTATCTGCCTCTTTATACAGAAAAACAGGCACGGCGCCATGAGGTGAAGCCGGGTATCACAGGCTGGGCGCAAATCAATGGCAGAAACGCGATTTCCTGGGAAAAGAAATTTGAATTAGATGTTTGGTACGTTGACAACCGGTCATTTTTTCTCGATTTGAAAATTTTATGTTTGACGGTGCGAAAGGTCCTTGTTTCAGAAGGGATTCAGCAAACCAATCATGTGACCGCGGAACGGTTTACCGGAAGCGGAGATGTGTCCTCATGAAAAACGTGGCCATTGTGGGTGACGGCGGACACGGAAAGGTGATCAGAGAGCTGATAAACGCCCGCTCAGATACGCGCTTAGCCGCGGTGCTGGATGATAAATTCAAAACGTTCGAAGGCGGAAAAGAATGGTACACAGGACCGCCGGAAGCCGTTACTGAACTACGCAGGCTCATTCCTGATGTGCTGTTTCTGATTGCTGTTGGGAATAACAGTGTCAGAAAACAGCTGGCGGAGCGACTGGGACTGAGGAAAGATGATTTTATTACATTGATTCACCCGTCAGCCATCGTCAGCAGGTCGGCTGTCATTGGGGAAGGGACAGTAATTATGGCGGGCGCGATCATTCAGGCGGATGCGCGCATCGGCGCTCATTGCATCATCAATACGGGTGCAGTGGCAGAGCACGATAATCAAATCAGCGATTACGTTCATCTGTCCCCGCGTGTCACGCTGTCAGGAGCGGTTTCCGTTCAGGAAGGCGCTCACGTCGGAACTGGTGCATCCGTCATACCGCAGATCACAATCGGGGCTTGGAGCATTGTCGGAGCCGGCTCCGCGGTGATCCGTCCCATACCGGACAGGGTAACGGCGGCCGGTGCTCCGGCACGCATCATTTCTTCCATTCAAACATCAAACAAAGGATGATTCTATGCATAAAAAAATCTACTTATCTCCCCCTCATATGAGCGGCAGGGAGCAGCACTATATTTCAGAAGCCTTTCGCTCAAACTGGATTGCGCCGCTTGGGCCGCTCGTGAATTCATTTGAAGAACAGCTGGCAGAACGAGTCAGTGTAAAAGCAGCAGCTGCGGTCAGCTCAGGAACGGCGGCGATTCATCTCGCGCTGCGTTTACTCGAGGTAAAAGAAGGTGACAGCGTGTTTTGCCAGTCCTTCACATTTGTAGCAACCGCCAATCCGATTTTATATGAAAAAGCGGTGCCCGTCTTTATTGATTCTGAGCCTGATACGTGGAATATGTCGCCGACAGCCCTTGAAAGAGCATTGGAGGAAGCGAAAAGAAACGGAACACTGCCAAAAGCGGTTATTGCCGTCAATCTATATGGGCAGAGTGCGAAAATGGATGAAATCGTAAGCCTGTGTGATGCATACGGAGTTCCTGTCATTGAGGATGCAGCCGAATCTCTGGGTACACTCTATAAAGGGAAGCAAAGCGGAACTTTCGGGCGCTTCGGCATTTTTTCATTTAACGGGAACAAAATCATTACCACATCAGGGGGAGGGATGCTCGTTTCAAATGATGAAGCAGCAATTGAAAAAGCAAGATTTCTCGCTTCGCAGGCACGAGAGCCGGCTGTTCATTATCAGCACAGTGAAATGGGACATAATTACAGGCTAAGCAATATCTTAGCCGGCGTCGGCATTGCCCAGCTTGAGGTGCTGGATGAACGTGTGGAGAAAAGAAGGACCATTTTCACGAGATACAAAAATGCGCTTGGTCTCATAGACGGCGTCCGCTTTATGCCGGAGTACGCAGCCGGCGTATCCAATCGCTGGCTCACCACGCTCACACTTGATAACGGGCTCAGCCCATATGACGTAGTTCAACGTCTTGCTGAAGAAAACATTGAAGCCCGTCCGCTGTGGAAGCCGCTCCATACCCAGCCGCTGTTCGATCCGGCTTTATTTTATTCTCATGAAGATACAGGAAGCGTATGCGAAGATTTGTTCAAGCGGGGAATCTGTCTCCCTTCAGGGTCAAATATGACAGAAGATGAGCAAGACCGGGTCATTGATGTGCTACTGCACTTATTCCAAACTGCCGAGGTGAAGAAATGGACAGCAAGCATTCGATGATCGGCCTGAAACAGAAACTGTCCGGGCTGCTCGACGTCATTCCGAAACAATCAGAGATTATATATGCTGACTATCCTCTATATGGGAATGTAGGGGATTTATTTATTATGAAAGGAACAGAAGCCTTCTTTAAAGAATACGGGATTCGGGTCAGAAAACGCTGGAATCCTGACAATTTTCCAGTCGGGCGAAAGCTGGATCCTAATCTCATCATCGTCTGCCAGGGAGGCGGAAACTTCGGGGATCTGTATCCGTATTATCAAGGCTTTAGAGAGAAAATCGTCCAAACCTATCCGAACCACAAAATTGTGATCCTGCCGCAATCGATTTATTTTCAAGACAAAGACAACCTCAAACGGACGGCAGAGATATTTTCTAAGCATGCGAACCTTCACATCATGACAAGGGAAAAAGCCTCCTATGCTACGGCGCAGGCTTATTTTACAAGAAATCACATTCAGCTTCTGCCTGATATGGCTCATCAGCTGTTTCCCGTCGTTCCCACGCAGCAGCCGTCCAATCAAAAGCTGAGATTTATCCGAACAGATCATGAAGCAAACCAGGCGCTCCAGGAACACGCAGAAGCGGAAAGCTACGACTGGCGCACGGTCCTGTCAGCTTCAGACCGCCGGACGATCGCTTTTCTCCAAACGCTGAACGTCCTGAACAAAAAAGCGGGCAACCCTCTGCCGATCGCGTTTATATGGGAAAAATACTCGGATTATATCGTCCAAAAAGCGATTCGGTTCTTCAGCCGTTACGAATCGGTGGAAACGTCAAGGCTGCACGGACACATCTTGTCCTCTCTTCTTCAAAAAGAAAATACGGTCATTGATAATTCCTATGGGAAAAACGCCAATTATTTTCATACCTGGATGGAAGGAGTGCCAAGCACCCGGCTCATCCAGAACGCCTCAAAGAAGGAAAACCTTCCTGCTCACATGTGAGCGGAAGGTTTATTTTGATTCTCCACGTTTGACTTTGTTGTATGCTTCATCTAAATGCTGAATCCGTTTCAGGACAACTGCGTTTTTCGTCAGCTGGTCCTGCACGAGTGTTGAGACGACGGAACGGTAGTAGCTGTTCATCGCGTGGATTTTATCCTCAGACTGATTCATTTCAATATGCTGTTTTAAATTCTCAATAAAATAAGGGACGGAAAAAAGTTCAGACATTTCTTTGGCAGCTCCTTTTTCATAAATGTATACGGTGTGATCTCAATCATGTACAATGAAGAAAGGGGAGTGAGCAAGATGGATATGAAACTTCAGCAAGTACAAGTATTAAAGCCTCAACTGACACAGGAGCTCAGGCAGGCCATCACGCTGCTTGGCTATCATTCGGCAGAACTCGCCGAGTACATTGATGAGCTCTCACTGGAAAACCCTCTTATTGAACGAAAGGAAACAGACACACCGCCACTATCTTACCATAAAACAAACAAAAACAGGATGAATGCACAGGAAGCGGGCCTTCAATTAAGTGATCCGCAAAAAACATTGCAGGATGCGTTAAAACAGCAGTCACTCGATATGAATCTGACAAACACTGAAAAAAAGATTTTTAATTATCTGATTCATTCGCTTGATTCAAACGGGTACTTGGAAGAAGATATAGAGGAGGCAGCACGGCGATTATCTGTATCGGCCAAGGAAGCGGAGGCTGTTTTGGCAAAACTCCAGTCATTAGAACCGGCTGGAATCGGCGCGAGATCTTTGCAGGAATGCATCCTTCTTCAATTACAGCGGCTGCCGAACAGAAATGAACAAGCGGAAATGCTGGTTTCAGCTCATTTTGATGCTTTTGCGCAAAAAAAATGGAAAGCGCTTTCAGTGGAGACAGGAATTCCGCTTCATACCATTCAAGATATCTCAGATGATATCGCGGCTCTTCATCCTAGACCTGGTCTTCTGTTTGCCCGGCCAGAGCAAGATGTGTATATTGAGCCTGACATTTTTATCACTGTAAAAAACGGGCACATCGCAGCGGAACTGAATACCCGCTCGTTTCCCGAGATCGATTTGCATCCGCAGTACAGAACGCTTTTATCATCCGGCTCTTGTCAGGATACTGTCTCCTATTTATCTGCGAAATATCAGGAGTGGCGCTGGCTGAGCCGCGCGCTGCGGCAGCGAAAACAGACAATCACGAGAATTATCAATGAACTGATCACACGCCAAAAGGATTTCTTTATGAAAGGGCGAAGCGCAATGAAGCCGCTGACTCTCAGAGAGGTGGCGGACTGTCTAAGCCTTCATGAATCAACTGTGAGCCGGGCCATTAAAGGGAAAACAATACAAACGCCTTACGGGCTGTTTGAGATGAAACTCTTTTTCTCAGCAAAAGCCGAGGCTTCTGGAGAGGGAGATGCGTCGAATTATGCAGTCAAAATGCATCTTGAAGACCTGATCAATCAAGAGGACAAAACAAAACCGCTTTCAGATCAAAAGCTTGTCGATTTGCTGTATGAACAACACGGCATCCAAATCTCGAGACGCACCGTGGCAAAATATCGCGATCAAATGAATATTCCGTCATCGGCAGCGAGAAAGCGATATAAATAAAATCCTCCCTAGACGGGAGGATTTTTTTAAGGAATCATCCAGCTGAATACGTGATGCTGCAAAAAGGTGATGATACAAACGAGCAGCAGCAAAAACAGACTGTGTTTAATGGTAAAGCGGAAAAGATCTGACTCCTTTCCGGCGAGTCCTACGGCGGCACACGCCACCGCTATCGACTGCGGTGAAATCATTTTTCCTGTGACACCGCCTGAAGAATTGGCGGCCACAGACAGAACGGGGTCCATGCCGACTGATAATGCGGTGACTTTCTGCAGGTTGCCGAACAGCAGGTTGGCGGAAGTATCCGAGCCGGTAATGAAGACGCCGAGCCAGCCGAGAACGGGCGAAAAGAAGGTAAACATCGAACCTGTCAGCGCGAGTGTCATCCCGAGTGTCGTGCTCATTCCCGAGGAGTTGGTGACATAGGCAAAACCAACGACAGAAGCGATGGTCAAAATCGGAAGCTTCAATTCCTGGACTGTTTCTTTAAAAACGGCTCCCCAGTCTTTCCACGAAATCGCCGTGATGAACTTTGACAGCACTGCGGCAATCAATATCGCGGTGCCGGCCGAACCAAGCACCTCAAGCTTGTAAACCGCCTCAATCGGCGTACCGTCAGCATTGACAATCTGATTGTTCAAAAAAGGCACACCGGGGGCAAAAGTCAGTTTTTCTCCAACAGCATTCAGCCATTTCAAGAACACCGCAGAGCCTTCATAATGCCCGGTCAGTGCAGATTTGACAGATGGAATGCCCCATACGGAAATCATCGCCGTCAGCAGCAGAAATGGCGACCAAGCCTTAAAAATCTGTCCGCCGCTGTATGCAGGCGCTGCCGGATTTGTGCGCGCCGTTTCAATTGAGGCGGCCGACTCTTGTTCACCGGCAAACCGGAATGTTGTTTTCGGCTTCCACCATTTCAAAAACACAGCAAGCGCAGCCATTGAAACAAGAGCTGACAAAACATCGGGCAGCTCAGGCCCTAAAAAATTGGAACTGAGATATTGAACAACAGCAAAGGAAACACCGGATACGAGAATCGCCGGCCAGATCTCCAAGGCTTTCCTGAACCCGCTCATGATGATGATTAAATAAAGAGGAATAAATACGGATAAAAACGGCAGCTGCCGCCCAACCATTTGCGAAATCTCCATCGCCGGAATCCCTGTCGGCCCTTCTACGGCTGTAATTGGAATCCCAATTGCCCCAAAGGCAACCGGCGCCGTATTGGCGATCAAACAGATCCCCGCAGCATAAAGAGGATTAAAGCCGAGACCGACCAGCAGCGCGGCAGAAATGGCGACCGGCGCTCCGAAGCCTGCTGCCCCTTCTAAAAAAGCCCCGAATGAAAAAGCGATCAAGAGAGCTTGAAGCCGTCGGTCATCAGTAATCGAGAGAACAGAGCTGCGAATGATATCAAACTGTCCCGTTTTCACAGTGATTTTATACAAAAAAACAGACGTCACAATGATCCAGCCGATCGGCAACAATCCGTATACGGCTCCTTGTGTCGCGGACATCAGCGCTTTTTCCGCCGGCATCCGATAAACCAATACAGCAATAATAAGGGCGATCCCCAATGTGGCCAAGCCTGCTGTATACCCCTTCATCCGTTTAATCGCGAGTGCCCAAAAAAAGAAAATAATCGGTACAAGTGCGGCAAGCGCTGATAATAGCAAATTTCCCCCTATAGGCGTATATGCCTGTGTCCATTGCATCCCAAACCCCTCCTTGAAACATAAACTGGCGCCATATGTAAGCGGTTTCTATAGATGATATGATCATCTGATGACTGGGTAATAAGACCAGTTACCTAGCATTATATTTTGAAAAAAATCAAAGTACAAGACTTTTTGACAAAATAGTCAAAATCTTTTGGCGGCCCACAAAACAGAGTATAATAGATCGTAAACAGCCAGACCTACAAGTTACGGGGTGAATTGCATTGAAATACAAACAGATTAAAACAAAAAAAATATATGAAGAAGTAGCGGATGCACTATTAGATATGATCAAAAACGGCGAATTGAAGCCGGGGGATAAACTGGACTCTGTTCAGGCGCTTGCTGAGAGCTTTCAAGTCAGCCGTTCAGCGGTTCGCGAAGCACTTTCTGCGCTAAAGGCGATGGGGCTTGTCGAAATGAAACAGGGAGAAGGCACGTATCTGAAGGAATTTGAGCTCAATCAAATTTCTCAGCCGCTCTCAGCCGCCCTTCTGATGAAAAAAGAGGACGTCAAGCAGCTGCTCGAGGTCAGAAAACTGCTTGAAATCGGCGTGGCTTCACTAGCGGCTGAAAAAAGGACAGAAGCAGATCTCGAAAGAATTCAGGATGCACTAAAGGAAATGGGCAGCATTGAAGCGGACGGGGAGCTGGGAGAGAAAGCAGACTTTGCATTTCATCTTGCGCTTGCGGACGCTTCTCAAAATGAACTTCTTAAACACTTGATGAATCACGTGTCATCATTGCTGCTGGAAACAATGAGGGAAACGAGGAAAATCTGGCTGTTTTCCAAGAAGACCTCCGTTCAGCGGCTGTATGAGGAGCACGAACGGATTTACAATGCTGTGGCTGCCGGGAACGGTGTACAGGCGGAAGCCGCCATGCTGGCGCATTTGACGAATGTGGAAGATGTGCTTTCGGGATATTTCGAGGAAAATGTGCAATAACCAACTCATTTCCCGGGCAATTCCGCCGGTTCCGAATGATACGAACAACTGAGACTGAGCCGCAAATGGTTCAGTCTTTTTACATGAGGCAGCCAGAGAGCTTTGTGCACTTGACATTTGTGAAAAAGAAAGTAAAATATTTTACTAAATCAATGCGAGCTGAATAATGGAGGCAGATGCAATGGCGACAATTAAAGATATCGCGCAGGAAGCGGGATTTTCAATCTCAACCGTTTCCCGCGTTTTAAATAACGATGAAAGCCTTTCTGTTCCTGATGAGACACGGGAGAAAATCTATGAAGCGGCGGAAAAGCTCAATTACCGCAAAAAAACAGTAAGGCCGCTGGTGAAACATATTGCGTTTTTATATTGGCTGACAGATAAAGAAGAATTAGAAGATGTCTATTTTAAAACGATGAGATTAGAAGTAGAGAAACTGGCGAAAGCATTCAATGTCGATATGACCACTTATAAAATAGCGGATGGAATCGAGAGCATTCCTGAACATACGGAAGGGTTTATTGCCGTTGGCACATTTTCAGATGAAGAGCTGGCTTTCCTCAGAAATCTCACTGAAAATGGCGTGTTCATCGATTCAACTCCTGATCCCGATCATTTTGACTCGGTAAGGCCCGATTTGGCACAAATGACAAGGAAGACGGTAAACATCCTGACTGAGAAGGGGCATAAGAGCATCGGTTTTATCGGCGGCACATACAAAAATCCGAATACCAATCAGGATGAAATGGACATCCGTGAACAAACCTTCAGATCCTATATGAGGGAAAAAGCCATGCTGGACGAGCGCTATATTTTTTGTCATCGCGGATTCTCTGTAGAAAACGGCTACCGCCTGATGTCAGCAGCGATCGACACATTAGGCGATCAGCTTCCGACTGCTTTTATGATTGCAGCGGACCCGATTGCAGTGGGCTGTCTGCAAGCCCTGAACGAAAAAGGAATTGCCATACCAAACAGGGTAAGCATTGTGAGTATCAACAACATCAGCTTCGCGAAGTATGTCTCGCCTCCTCTGACGACGTTTCATATTGATATACATGAATTATGTAAAAATGCTGTTCAATTACTGCTTGAACAAGTGCAGGACAAGAGAAGAACGGTAAAAACATTATATGTGGGCGCGGAATTAATCGTCAGGAAGAGTATGAATGAAGGATGACTTAGGACAACTAAGTCATTTTTTATTTAGGTAAAAAAATTTACTCAAAGAGGTAAAAAGTTTGTTTACACATTTTCTCGGGCGTGCTATATTATCTTTAAAGCGCTTTCATTCCTACCGAAAGGGTGACAATCAATGAAAATGGCAAAAAAGTGTTCCGTATTCATGCTCTGCGTAGCTGTCAGTTTATCCTTGGCGGCTTGCGGCCCAAAGGAAAGCAGCAGCGCCAAATCGAGTTCAAAAGGGTCAGAGCTTGTTGTATGGGAGGATAAAGAAAAGAGCATCGGCATTAAAGACGCAGTTGCTGCGTTTGAAAAAGAGCATGATGTGAAGGTCAAAGTCGTTGAAAAACCGTATGCCAAGCAGATTGAAGATTTGCGAATGGACGGACCGGCCGGCACAGGCCCTGACGTGTTAACAATGCCAGGGGATCAAATCGGAACCGCTGTCACGGAAGGATTACTCAAGGAATTACATGTCAAAAAAGACGTTCAATCACTTTATACTGACGCTTCCATTCAGTCTCAAATGGTAGATCAAAAGCTTTATGGACTGCCAAAAGCGGTCGAAACGACTGTGCTTTTTTACAACAAAGATCTCATCTCCGAAAAGGAATTGCCCAAAACACTGGAAGAGTGGTACGGCTATTCCAAAAAGACTGCTGATGGCAGCAAATTTGGCTTTTTAGCCCTATTCGATCAAATTTATTATGCAGAAAGTGTGATGAGCGGATATGGCGGATACATTTTTGGAAAGGCCAAAGATGGGAGCTATAACCCGTCAGACATTGGAATCAATAATGAAGGAGCTGTCAAAGGTGCGGCGCTGATTCAGAAGTTTTACAAAGATGGTCTGTTCCCGGCTGGCATTATTGGAGAACAAGGGATTAACGTATTGGAATCGCTGTTCACAGAAGGAAAAGCCGCCGCAATTATTTCTGGTCCATGGAATGTAGAAGCTTTTTCGAAAGCAGGAATCAATTATGGCATTACGAAACTGCCGAAGCTGGAAAATGGGAAAAACATGAGCTCCTTTATCGGCGTCAAAAGCTACAACGTCAGTGCATTTACAAAGAATGAAGAGCTGGCGCAAGAATTAGCCGTTTTCCTGGCAAATGAAAAAAATTCTAAAACACGATATGAAGAAACGAAAGAAGTTCCTGCTGTGAAATCCCTAGCCAATGACCCGGCTATTATGAAAAGCGAGGCGGCACGGGCTGTTACTGAACAATCCCGTTTCTCAGAGCCAACACCAAATATTCCGGAAATGAATGAAATATGGACGCCGGCTGATTCAGCATTACAGACGGTTGCAACAGGGAAGGCAGATCCGAAACAAGCATTGGATCAAGCAGCTGAAACGGCCAAAGGACAAATTAAGGCAAAGCACAGCGGAAAATAAAGAGAAAGCTAGATTTGTATTGTAAGAGAGGTGAAAACGGTGCAGCATCGTCAAGTCGCTTTGTTGCTTTCTATCATTCCGGGACTCGGGCAATTTTATAACAAGCAATGGATAAAAGGTATTGTCTTTCTTTTCTTAGGCGCATCGTTTTTTGCGGTCTTTGGAGATCTGCTCAATATGGGGTTTTGGGGAATCTTTACACTGGGAACAGAAGTGCCGCGGGATAATTCCGTTTTTCTGCTGGCGGAAGGGATTATTGCTGTCATCGTGACCTGCTTTGGCCTTGCGGTGTATTACGTGAATCTTCGCGATGCGTTCCAAAGCGGAAAACAGCGTGATGAAAACAAGCCATTAAGTTCCTTAAAGGAACAATACCAGCATATCATTTCTGAGGGCTATCCATATGTCGTCAGCGGCCCATCTTTGTTTATTTTAATTTTCGCCGTGATCTTTCCTATCTTATTCAGCTTTGCATTAGCGTTTACAAACTATGATTTGTATCATTCTCCTCCTGCAAAATTAATTGATTGGGTCGGTTTTCAAACGTTCGCAAATATTTTCACAGTTGATATTTGGAGGTCGACTTTTTTTGATGTACTGGCTTGGACGGTGGTTTGGACACTTGCTGCATCCACACTGCAAGTCAGCTTGGGGATTTTTCTCGCGATCATTGTTAACCAAAAAGACCTTCGGTTTAAACGTTTTTTTCGGACGATTCTGATTTTGCCATGGGCCGTTCCCGGTTTTGTGACGATTTTAATTTTTGCGGGACTGTTTAATGATAGCTTCGGTGCGATGAATCACGACATCTTGGCTTTCTTCGGGATAGATCCGCTTCCGTGGATGACAGATGCCAATTGGTCGAGGCTTGCGTTGATTCTCATGCAGGGCTGGCTTGGGTTTCCGTACATCTTTCTCGTCTCAACAGGCGTATTGCAATCCATCCCGGACGATCTGTATGAAGCAGCTACGATAGATGGCGCTTCTGTCTTTTCAAAGCTGAGATACATCACGCTTCCGATGGTGTTCATTGCAATGGCTCCGATTATCATTACCCAGTTTACGTTTAATTTTAATAACTTTAATATTATCTATCTATTCAATGGCGGAGGTCCGGCTGTAACCGGATCAACAGCCGGCGGGACAGATATCCTCGTTTCATGGATTTATAAATTGACAATGCAGTCCAGTCAATATTCTCTTGCTGCGGCTTTAACGATTTTATTATCTGTGTTTGTCATCTCCATCGCATTGTGGCAGTTCAGAAAGACAAAGTCTTTTAAAGAGGAGGCATAAGGCATGCTGGCAGATATGAAGGTCAGGAAATATATCCGTCTCCTTTTCTCTTACTTGTTGTTAGCCTTTATGGCGGTCATCATTGTTTATCCTCTCCTTTGGACGGCAGGCGCAAGCTTTAACCCTGGCAACAGCTTAATCAGTACATCCATCATTCCGAAGCATCCAACATTCGACCATTACAAAGCATTATTTGCGGGCAAAGAAAGCCTTCAATATGTGCAGTGGTATCTCAACTCAATGAAGATCAGCCTGTTTACAATGGCAGGGTCTTTGCTCTGTGTGACGTTTACAGCCTATGCGTTTTCGCGCTTTCGCTTCAAAGGCAGGAAATACGCTTTAACGCTCTTTTTATTGCTGCAGATGATTCCTCAGTTTTCAGCTTTAATTGCCTTGTTTGTGTTGGCGCAAATCTTGGGAATGATCAATAGCCACTGGCTGCTAATCTTGCTTTATATCGGCGGCCTGATCCCTATGAATACATATTTGATGAAGGGGTACATGGATTCCATTCCGATGGATTTAGACGAAAGCGCCAAGATTGACGGAGCCAGCAGCACCAGAATCTTCTTCCAGATCATTCTGCCATTATCAAAACCGATGGCGGCAGTCGTGGCCATGAACGGCTTTACCGGTCCGCTCGGAGATTTTGTGTTGTCCTCAACCATATTGAGAACGCCTGAATCATATACATTGCCCGTCGGTCTATTCAATTTAGTGAATGATGTCATGGGGGCCAGCTATACGACATTTGCGGCCGGAGCCCTGCTTATCAGCATACCGGTTGCCGTCATCTTTATCATGCTGCAAAAGAATTTTGTGTCCGGATTAACCGCAGGCGGAACGAAGGGCTAAAAGAACAAGGAGGAGAATGTGATGTCAAAGCTTGAAAAAACGCACGTAACAAAAGCAAAATTTATGCTCCATGGGGGAGACTACAACCCCGATCAGTGGCTGGATCGGCCCGATATTTTAGCCGATGATATCAAGCTGATGAAGCTTTCTCATACGAATACGTTTTCTGTCGGCATTTTTGCATGGAGCGCACTTGAGCCGGAGGAGGGCGTATATCAATTTGAATGGCTGGATGATATTTTTGAGCGGATTCACAGTATAGGCGGCCGGGTCATATTAGCAACACCGAGCGGAGCCCGTCCGGCCTGGCTGTCGCAAACCTATCCGGAAGTTTTGCGCGTCAATGCCTCCCGCGTCAAACAGCTGCACGGCGGAAGGCACAACCACTGCCTCACATCTAAAGTCTACCGAGAAAAGACACGGCATATCAACCGCTTATTAGCAGAACGATACGGACATCACCCGGCGCTGTTAATGTGGCACATTTCAAACGAATACGGGGGAGATTGCCACTGTGATCTATGCCAGCATGCTTTCCGGGAGTGGCTGAAATCGAAATATGACAACAGCCTCAAGACATTGAATCATGCGTGGTGGACCCCTTTTTGGAGCCATACGTTCAATGACTGGTCACAAATTGAAAGCCCTTCGCCGATCGGTGAAAATGGCTTGCATGGCCTGAATTTAGATTGGCGCCGGTTCGTCACTGATCAAACGATTTCGTTTTATAAAAATGAAATCATTCCGCTGAAAGAACTGACGCCTGATATCCCTATCACAACGAATTTTATGGCTGACACACCGGATTTGATCCCGTATCAGGGCCTCGACTACAGCAAATTTGCAAAGCATGTCGATGTCATCAGCTGGGACGCTTATCCTGTCTGGCACAATGACTGGGAAAGCACAGCTGATTTGGCGATGAAGGTCGGTTTTATCAACGACCTGTACCGAAGCTTGAAGCAGCAGCCTTTCTTATTAATGGAGTGTACGCCAAGCGCGGTCAATTGGCATAACGTCAACAAGGCAAAGCGCCCGGGCATGAATCTGCTGTCATCCATGCAAATGATTGCCCACGGCTCGGACAGCGTTCTCTATTTCCAATACCGCAAATCACGGGGGTCATCAGAAAAATTACACGGAGCGGTTGTGGATCATGACAATAGCCCGAAGAACCGCGTCTTTCAAGAAGTGGCCAAGGTAGGCGAGACATTGGAACGGCTGTCCGAAGTTGTCGGAACGAAGAGGCCGGCTCAAACCGCGATTTTATATGACTGGGAAAATCATTGGGCGCTCGAGGATGCTCAGGGGTTTGCGAAGGCGACAAAACGTTATCCGCAAACGCTTCAGCAGCATTACCGCACATTCTGGGAACACGATATCCCTGTCGACGTCATCACGAAAGAACAAGATTTTTCACCATATAAACTGCTGATCGTCCCGATGCTGTATTTAATCAGCGAGGACACCATTTCCCGTTTAAAAGCGTTTACGGCTGACGGCGGTACCTTAGTCATGACGTATATCAGCGGGATTGTGAATGAGCATGACTTAACATACACAGGCGGATGGCATCCGGATCTTCAAGCTATATTTGGAGTTGAGCCTCTTGAAACGGACACCCTGTATCCGAAGGATCGAAACGCTGTCAGCTACCGCAGCCAAATATATGAAATGAAGGATTATGCAACCGTGATTGATGTAAAGACAGCTTCAGTGGAAGCGGTGTATCAAGAAGATTTTTATGCGAGCACGCCAGCGGTCACAAGCCATGAGTATCAGCAGGGCAAGGCGTATTTTATCGGCGCGCGTTTGGAGGATCAATTTCAGCGTGATTTCTATGAGGGTCTGATCACAGACCTGTCTCTTTCACCTGTTTTTCCGGTTCGGCACGGAAAAGGCGTCTCCGTACAAGCGAGGCAGGATCAGGACAATGATTATATTTTTGTCATGAATTTTACGGAAGAAAAACAGCTGGTCACGTTTGATCAGAGTGTGAAGGACATAATGACAGGAGACATGTTGTCAGGCGACCTGACGATGGAAAAGTATGAAGTGAGAATTGTCGTAAACACACATTAGGCTGATGCTCCGCTCGATATGGGCGGATTCTTTTTTCTATAGAATGAAAACGCTCACTAAGTATTAGGGGGATGAAATCATGAAAAGCAAAGTGAAAATGTTCTTTGCGGCTGCCATGGTGTGGAGTGCATGTAGTTCAACAGGATACGCCGCTGCTATTGAGAAGGAGAAGCACGTGTCAGAGCTTCGGGCAGAGGATCTTTTTGTTAAAAAAGTAGAGGGAATGAACAAGGACTTTATCAAAGGGGCAGATGTGTCCAGCGTTATTGCTTTGGAAAATAGCGGTGTCACCTTTTACAATACAAGCGGAAAACGCCAGGATATCTTTACAACTTTAAAACAGGCTGGGGTCAACTATGTTCGCGTCCGCATCTGGAATCACCCGTATGATTCAAATGGCAATGGGTATGGCGGGGGGAACAATGATGTTCAAAAAGCCATCGAAATCGGAAAAAGAGCGACAGCGAACGGAATGAAGGTGCTGGCCGACTTTCACTACTCTGATTTCTGGGCCGATCCAGCGAAACAAAAGGTGCCCAAAGCCTGGGCGAATCTCAGCTTTGAAGCAAAAAAAGCAAAGCTCTATGAGTATACGAAACAAAGCCTGCAAAAGATGATCAAGGAAGGCGTTGACATCGGCATGGTTCAGGTTGGAAATGAAACAACAGGAGGATTTGCCGGTGAGACTGATTGGACGAAGATGTGCCAATTATTTAATGAAGGAAGCCGAGCGGTCAGGGAGACAAATTCAAATATTTTGGTCGCCCTGCATTTTACCAATCCTGAAACGGCTGGAAGGTATTCATTTATTGCAGAAACACTCAGCAAAAACAAAGTGGATTATGATGTGTTTGCGAGCTCCTATTATCCTTTCTGGCATGGGACATTACAAAATTTGACCTCCGTGCTGAAGGCTGTTGCCAATACGTACGGCAAAAAAGTCATGGTGGCGGAGACATCGTACACCTATACCGCTGAGGATGGCGATGGGCATGGAAATACAGCACCAAAAAGCGGGCAGACGCTGCCATATCCAATTTCTGTTCAAGGCCAGGCAACTGCAGTAAGAGATGTAATGGAGGCAGTGGCGAATACGGGCAAAGCAGGACTTGGTGTTTTCTACTGGGAGCCGGCGTGGATTCCAGTCGGGCCGAAGACACAGATAGAGAAAAACAAAGTGTTATGGGAAACATACGGGTCAGGGTGGGCCTCCAGCTATGCTGCTGAATACGATCCTGAAGACGCCGGGAAGTGGTATGGGGGAAGTGCTGTAGATAATCAAGCTTTATTTGATTTTAATGGACACCCGCTGCCTTCCTTGCAAGTGTTTCAATATGCGGAGTCAGGACATATTCCAAAGAAACGCTGAAACAAAAAAATCCATGAGATGTAACAAATCATTGTTATGTCTCATGGATCATTTTATTTTACATCAACTAATATAAAACATTCGTCATCACTCTTATGATGAGCTTCCTTTTGATGCTGCAGTGATGTAAGGATTTTCTCCTTCAGGTCAGCGATTGGCGAATCAGGATGATCCTTTAGTAAATCAAATAAATAACATGAAGCCGTAGGATCCATCACGCCATCCGTATACAGAAGCAATCTTCCATCCTCCGTGTATGAAAGGCTGCTTGACTGAAACTCTAAGTCTTCAAACATCCCGATCGGAGGTGAAGTCGCGTGAAGCAGATGTTGAGTTCCGCTATCGTCCTGCCAAAGTGCCGGCGGATGCCCTGCGTTGACATAATCAATTCTTTGCCGTGCTATATCAATCTCGAGATAAATAGCAGTGCAATAATGTCTTGCTTCCTCATCATTTTGAAACAAGCTGTGAAGGTGCCGGTCCAATTCCTTCATAACTTTAACGGGGCTGAGACCTTGCGTGATCTGACGCTGGAACAAAGGATGAAGAGACATCGTAATCAATGCAGATGAAATTCCGTGCCCCATCACATCAAGGATAATAATGCCGTAACGGTGTTCATCGATTTGATAATATCCGTAAAGATCACCTGACAATTCACTCGATGCATTGTAATAAGAGTCAATCTGAACCTGATCGTTTACAATCGGTTCAGTCAACGAGTTTTTCTGGATCTTTCTGGCGAGTTCAAGCTCTCTTTTGGTGTTTAATTTAAATTGTTGATTTTGTTTATTGATCTCAAGAAGTTCTTCTTGTTTTGCTTTCAGCGTTTCCAAGGCAATTTCTAACTCCGCATTGGCTTTCTGTTTGGCAAGCAAAGCTTCCTGAGCCTCATTTCTGGCTATCAGCAGCTCATTTTCATATTCATTTCGCTTTCGCATTGGAATCAGAACACAATCAAAGACAGAAGCCTCGCTACCGTGTCTCGAAATAGCATTGATAAGAACGGGAATTTCTTCTCCATCTCTAGCTTTCAGGGAAATGTATATTTCTTCGATGTGATGCTCTAATTTCAAAAGCGGAAAAAAATAAAGCTGGCAGAAAAGCTGTGCGGGAATGGTCAACATCATATTCATATGCTGGCCGATAACCTGCTCCGGCTCATAATCCAGAATCTTGATAAGGGTACGGTTGGCAGCTATGATCGACCCCTCTTCTGACAAAGCGAGGAAACCGCATGGTGCATCATTCAATTGTTTGTCCATCTAAGAGGGTCACCTCTATCCCTTTCGTTCCTATATCACACGTGTGCTTTTAAATAATTGCCGATCAGCTGTATCGTCTCATCTGGATGGCTCATATGAGGGCAATGTCCGCGAGCCTCCATTTGTTTCAGACTGCTATAAGGCAGATGCTGATGCATATACTTACCTACTGTTGCAGGTGCGATGATATCATCTGCACATTGGAGAATAAGAGAGGGAACCGTTACCTTCGAAAGATCCTCTCGGTGATCAGAAAAAAACGCCGCTTTCGCGAATTGGCGGGCAATGACAGGATCAGTAGAACAAAAACGGCTTTCAAGCTCTTCCTTAATTTCAGGCCGATCTGGCTGATTCAGAACGGTTGCCGCAAATACAGTTGCCCAGCCGATATAATTTTTCTCCATCATCTCCAGCAAGCCAAGGAGCTGCTCCTCTTCAAATCCTCCGTAATACTCAGGCGGATCATTCAAATAGCAAGGAGAAGGCCCCACCATCACCAGATGGGAAAAAAGCTCCGGGCGGCGGATGGATGCAAGCATCCCAATCAAGGCCCCGACGGAGTGCCCCACAAACACGGTTTCCTTCAGATCTAAAGCTTCACAAACATCAAGAACATCCTGGGCATAGCCGTCAAGTGTCTGGTAACGATTCAGGTCATATGCGCGCAAATCTGAATGTCCCGAACCGACGTAATCAAATAAAATCACCCGATGATCTTCTTCAAAGGCAGGTGCCACGGCATTCCACACGCTTTGATCGCATCCAAAACCAGGTGCGAACATGATAGATGATTTGCCGCTGCCTTTCACCTTCACATGATTTCTAGACAAAATCGCTTCGTTCATGATTGGCTCCTTTCAGCCGGAAAGTAATATAAAGTTCAATATGTCTATCATAACACTCGGATGGTTTGAAGAGTGTATCTTTCTATGAATGTCACAGCAGTTTAAAAGAAAGAGGACATGGGAGATAGAAAAGATGGATGAATTGGAAGATGCAGGAGAAGGATTGCCTAGACACCGGCGGTGAGAAAGAAAATGACATTTGTCACTCCATCATCATGACACCCCATACTAACATCGTCTTCTCCATCATTTTACAATCAATGTAAACGATCAGGAGGTGCTCATGTGATGAAAGAAGCAGTAACAGTAAGCAACGTGACAAAACATTTCCATCGAAAAACCGCTGTAAACCACATCAGCTTCAGTATTGAAAAAGGAGAAATTGCAGCCATTCTCGGGCCAAATGGGGCAGGGAAGACGACCGTCATCTCTATGATATTAGGATTGCTGAAACCGAGTGAGGGAGAAATCAAACTATTTAACCGGGTTCCTGATGATCAACAGGTTCGTGAAAAAATAGGTGTAATGCTTCAGGAAGTGAGTGTCATGCCGGGCCTTAAGGTGGATGAAATCCTTGAACTCTTCCGGAGCTATTATCCGAATCCATTGTCCATAAAAGAACTCGTTTCGTTAACAGCACTCACCAAAGAAGATTTGAAAACAAGAGCAGAAAAATTATCCGGCGGACAAAAACGCCGTTTGAGCTTTGCTTTGGCTCTTGCCGGGAACCCGGAGCTGCTTATACTTGATGAACCGACAGTCGGCATGGACACTTCATCAAGACACCGATTCTGGCAGACCATTCACGGACTGTCGGACCAAGGAAAAACGATTATTTTTTCAACTCATTATTTACAAGAAGCAGACGATGCCGCACAGCGAATCCTATTTTTTACTGAAGGACAGCTTGTTGCAGACGACTCACCAATGCAAATCCGCTCAAGAATTCAAAAACAGTCTGTTTCCTTTACGCTTCATCCAAGTGAATCATTGGAAAGGCTGTCTTGTCACCCGGAAGTCGAGAGAGTGATCCACGAGCATGAGAGAACCATCATCCAGACATCAAATACAGACAAAGTGTTGGCGCTGATCTTTCAAGAAAACATCCCAGCACGAGATATTCGAATTGAGCAAGCGACGCTCGATGAGGCATTTCGCCAGCTGGCTGACGGCAACAGGGAGGCGATGTGAGTGAACATGCTGCAAAAGCAAAGCATCGCTGAAATGAAAAGGGTGCTTAGGAACAAGTACTTTGTGCTTTGGTCTCTGATCATGCCGATTGCCTTTTATTATTTCTTTACAAATGTAGTGAATACCAACGTCCCTGATCAACGTGCATGGGAAGCCCATTACCTGATGTCGATGACAGTCTTCAGCGTGATGGGTTCCTCTATCATGACGCTTGGCATCCGAATGGTACAAGAACGGTCACAAGGCTGGGCCGCCTTTATCCGCCTTACGCCTCTTCAGGATCATATCTATTTATCAGCTCAGATGATCGGCCAAAGTGTCATTCACGTTTTATCGATTACCGTCATATTTCTGTTCGGCGCAATCATCAATGATATTGCCTTGTCACCGTTTGAATGGATGATGAGCGGACTGTGGATTTTGTTTGGCGCATTGCCTTTTTTAGCATTAGGCACACTAATCGGCCTCATGAGAAAAGTAGAAACAGCGGCCGGAATCAGTAATGTGCTTTATATGCTGCTGGCTTTAGGCGGAGGGATGTGGATGCCATTTGAGGTCATGCCTGACATGATGCAGAACATTGGGCAGTGGCTTCCGTCTTATCATTTCGGGAGCGGAGCGTGGGAACTTGTCCGGGGTGGGAGTCCGACCTGGAAAAATATTCTGATATTAATCGCTTATATGATGCTCTTCATGCTACTATCTAAATATATAAGAAGAAAACAAGAAGCGGTGTAATACATGAAAAAGGCAATATCTATTTTCCCGAAGGAATTCGGGTTTTTCCCTTATATCTTTCTGGTGTATACGATTATGCCGTTCCTCTCTTTATTAAAAGAATCAGGTGTCAAACAGGGGATCGGATATGGCATGCTGCTCCTTTTTGTAGCGGCATATCGCCAGTTATTCTGCAGCGTGGGCAAAGCTTCGTTTACATATTGGCTTATCGTGCAAATGGCGGTTATTTTGATGTATAGTGTGTTTTACAATATCACCTATATATACTTAGGTTTTTTCCCGGCAAACTTTGTTGGTTATTATAAAGAGAAAACGAATTTTAACCGTGCGTTCTGCGCTTTAATCTTTATACTGCTTTTTCCATGCCTATACCAATTTATCGCGAATTCGGTCTCGCTCCGGGAGCTTTTTTCTGTTCTCCCGTTTCTCGTCATTATGCTCATTTCTCCATTCGGCATTCGTTCTATGTTTCGGAGAATTGAGCTTGAAAATAAGCTTGCACAAGCCAACGAACAGATAAAAGAACTCTCTAAAAGAGAGGAGCGTGTTCGAATCGCCCGTGATCTTCACGATACTCTTGGTCACACCCTGTCGCTGCTTACATTAAAAAGCCAGCTCATTCAGCGGCTGGCTGCATCTGATCCAGAACGGACCAAGCTTGAGGCAAAAGAAATGGAAACCAGTTCACGCTCCGCACTCAAGCAAGTTCGAGAGCTGGTTTCTGATATGAGAACGGTCACGATAACAGAGGAGCTCATAAACATTCAGCACATATTAAGAGCGGGGAACATTACCTTTCAATACGAAGGAGCCGACGACTTTTCAGCGATATCTCCCGTCACTCAAAATATTATCAGTATGTGTATGCGGGAAGCCGTGACTAACATTATCAAGCACAGCAAAGCAACCCACTGTGCCATCACCATTTCTCAGTTTGCTGACAAAATGAGGATCGTGATACGGGATGACGGAAAGGGAGCGCCGAAGGAGAAAATGTTTGGGAATGGCCTGCGGGGAATGGAAGAACGGCTCATGCTTATTGAAGGGGGATTAACGGTTTCAGATCATAACGGAACGGTTGTGGCACTTACGATTCCGCTTATTAAAAAAGCAGAATGATTGGAGGACGAAAAGAATGATTCGTCTGTTTATTGCTGAGGACCAGCGAATGCTTTTAGGCGCTTTGGGATCTCTGCTTGATTTAGAAGAGGATATGACAGTCATCGGACAAGCATTGAACGGGGAAGAGGCGCTACATGCTATTTTGAAGCTGGAGCCGGATGTATGCATCATGGACATTGAAATGCCGGTTCGAAGCGGGCTGGATGTGGCAGAGGAATTAATGAAAAAAGGCTGCGTCAGCAAGGTCATTATTTTAACCACCTTTGCCCGCCCCGGATATTTTGAACGCGCCGTAAAGGCCGGTGCACATGGCTATCTGCTGAAAGACGGCGAAATTGACGATCTGGCCGATGCCATTCGAAAATGTGTAAAGGGAAAACGTGTCTTCAGCCCTGAGCTGACGTTTAATATGATGCGAGACGAAAATCCGCTAACCGTTAGAGAGCAAGAAATTCTGAGGCTTGCGGCTTTAGGCAAGACAACAAAAGACATTACGCTGGAGCTCTATTTATCTCAAGGCACAGTTCGAAACTATATCTCAGAAATCATCCAAAAGCTTAATGCGAAAAATCGAACAGAAGCCGCCAGCATTGCTGAGGAAAAGGGCTGGATTTAACCATATACTGCACTCCTGGGAGATCGGGAGTGTTTTTGATATGCTACAAATGAAAATATCCCTAGAAAACTCTTTCCTTCCATTGTCAGAATAGTGTACGATATTCATATAGTCATTTTAACTCAGGTCATCAGATGACCTGATCATATATTGGGGATGAGAGAGGGGTTCATCATGAAAGTCTCACTTTTTGTCACTTGTCTTGTTGATATGTTTCAAACAAATGTCGGAAAAGCAACGGTTGAGCTGCTGGAGCGGCTTGGGTGTGAGGTTGATTTTCCGGAAGGGCAGATTTGCTGCGGACAGCCGGCTTACAACAGCGGCTATGTACATGACGCCAAAAAAGCAATGAAACGGATGATCGAAACGTTTCAGGATTCCGAATATGTTGTCAGTCCTTCCGGTTCCTGCACAACGATGTTCCAGGAATACCCGCACTTATTTGCGGATGACCCGAAATGGGCCGATAAAGCGCAAAAGCTGGCGGATAAAACGTATGAACTGACAGATTTTATCGTGAACGTCCTTGGGGTAGAGGATGTCGGCGCGACCCTTCATACAAAAGCGACCTTACATACGTCGTGCCATATGACTAGGCTGCTGGGTGTTCGGGAGGAACCGATGAAGCTGTTGAGCCATGTGAAGGGCCTGCAGTTTACAGAGCTTCCGGGCAAACATAACTGCTGCGGATTTGGAGGAACGTTCTCCGTCAAGATGGCGCAGATTTCCGAGCAGATGGTCGATGAAAAAGTCGAATGTGTGGAGGAAACGGGAGCAGAGGTGCTGATCGGTGCTGACTGCGGCTGTTTGATGAATATCGGGGGACGGCTTGGCCGAAAAGATAAAAATGTCAAAGTGATGCACATCGCCGAAGTGCTCAACAGCAGATAAAACTGGATACAGAGGGGGAAAGGATCATGGCGATGAAAATCGGTACTGACGCTTTTAAAGAGCGGGTATCACAGGGGATTGATAATGAATTTATGAGAGGCGCTGTTTCGGGTGCACAGGAACGTCTGAGGACGCGGCGCCTAGAGGCAGCAGAAGAACTGGGAAACTGGGAGGAGTGGCGCTCATTATCAGAGGAAATCAGGCAGCATGTCCTTGAAAACCTTGATTTCTATCTCGGACAGCTTGCCGAAAATGTGGCGAAAAGAGGCGGACATGTCTATTTCGCGGAAACAGCGGAAGAGGCGTCTTCTTATATTCGTGATGTCATTCAAAAGAAGAACGGGAAAAAGATTGTGAAATCTAAATCAATGGTCACAGAGGAAATCAATCTGAATGAGGTGCTGGAGAAGGAAGGCTGTGAAGTCGTAGAAACCGATCTCGGCGAGTACATTCTGCAGATTGATGATCACGATCCGCCGTCACATATCGTAGCGCCCGCCCTTCATAAAAATAAAGAGCAGATACGCGATGTGTTTAAAGAAAGACTGGACTATCAACATACAGAAAAACCGGAAGAGCTGGTGATGCATGCGCGCGCCATTCTCCGGAAAAAGTTTCTGGAAGCGGATATCGGCATTACCGGCTGTAACTTCGCCATCGCTGACACGGGTTCCGTCAGCCTTGTGACAAATGAAGGAAATGGACGGCTTGTGAGCACCTTGCCGAAAACACAAATTACCGTCATGGGAATGGAGCGGATTGTCCCGTCATTTTCTGAATTTGAAGTGCTAGTCAGCATGCTGACAAGAAGTGCTGTCGGACAGCGGCTGACAAGTTATATTACAGCTTTGACGGGTCCGAAGCTGGAAGGTGAAGTGGACGGTCCGGAAGAATTCCATCTTGTCATCGTTGACAATGGACGATCCAATATCCTTGGAACGGAATTCCAGTCTGTGCTGCAATGTATCCGCTGTGCCGCCTGTATCAATGTCTGTCCTGTGTACCGCCATGTCGGCGGACATTCATACGGCTCAATCTACTCGGGGCCGATCGGAGCGGTTTTATCGCCGTTGCTCGGCGGTTATGACGATTATAAGGAGCTGCCGTACGCATCTTCACTGTGCGCTGCTTGTTCAGAAGCCTGCCCGGTCAAAATCCCGCTTCATGAGCTGCTACTCAAGCATCGTCAGAATATCGTCGAAAAAGAAGGCAGAGCGCCGATCAGTGAAAAGCTTGCAATGAAAGCATTCGGACTTGGCGCATCCTCTTTATCGCTTTACAAAATGGGCTCAAAATGGGCGCCAGCCGCCATGACGCCTTTTACAGAGGACGAAAAAATTTCGAAAGGGCCCGGCCCGCTTAAAAATTGGACCCAGATCCGCGACTTCCCTGCACCGCATAAATCGAGATTCAGAGACTGGTTTGCGGACAGAGAAACAAGTGAACGCACGAAGGAGGAGCAGTGATGACGAAGGGAACCATTCAGAATCAAGAGAGCTTTTTAAACCGAATCGCATCCAGCCTGGGCCGTGAAAGAAGAACAGGAGGCGTGGCAGTCCCTGAATGGGCGCATCAGCCGCAATATAAAACACTTGAAGGTTACTCAGCGGATGACTTAGTCACAGTGCTCAAAAACCATTGTGTCAAAATCCATACAGAGCTGATTGAAACGGATTCAACCGGCCTTTACGATGCCCTGCGTGAGCAAGTCAGCCGCTTTTCCGGAGGCCCTGTCATCATTCCGAAGGACCCCCGCTTTGAAGAATACGGACTGAAAAGCCTGCTCAACAAGGACTGGCCGAGTGAAGGAACGCCGGTCTGGGAGTGGGATGCTGACAAAGGCGAGGACAATATCAAAAAAGCGGAGCAAGCCAATGTAGGGATTACATTCAGCGAAATGACATTGGCTGAGTCGGGGACGGTTGTCCTCTTCTCCTCAAAAGACATCGGCCGATCTGTCAGCCTTCTGCCGACGACTTATATTGCGATCGTGCCGAAATCAAGCATTGTACCGAGAATGACACAAGCCAGTGATATCATCCGCCAAAACATTGCGGACGGTGTCACTGTTCCTTCATGTATCAACTACATTACCGGACCGAGCAACTCAGCAGACATTGAAATGGATTTAGTTGTAGGAGTGCACGGACCTGTAAAGGCAGCATATATTCTCGTCTCTGACCGCTGAACTCAGGAAGCCCGGCAGGCATATGCCGGGCTTTTTGCTTGAAAAAAACTTCAACTTCCAATTTTTTGGCCGATGAGAAGAGTATGACTTGAAATAGGAGGAAATGCGATGAAAAAATGGCTGATCATAGCGGTTTCACTGGCGATTGCGATTGTTCTGTTTATGTATACAAAAACAGAAGCGAAGGCAGCCGGAATGACACTAGGCTACACGACTGGGGATACGGCTTCATACAATTCTCTTACGAAATATCATACATACATGAATGCCATCGCAACCGATACGTTTGCGTTTGAAAAAAACGGACATGTGATTGGCGATGCCCCAACTAAGCAGCTGACATATGCGAAAAAGAAAAAAATCAAGACATGGGCTGTCATTTCAAACTATAATGATGCCATTTATGATTTTGACGGAGATTTGGCGAGTCGAGTCATGAGTAATAAAACAGCGAAAAAACGATTCGCAGATCAGTTAATTACACTGGCCAAAAAGCACTCATATTACGGAATCAATATCGATTTTGAAGCAGTAAATCCAGAAGACCGCGCTGGGTACTCGAGCTTCATTCAATATGTCTCACAGGCTTTGAATAAGAAACATATTAAAACAATGGTATCCGTTCCGGCCAAAAGCGCCGATGATAAAAATGATGACTGGAGCTGGCCGTATGATTATGCGAAAATCGGCAAATATGCCGACTTCGTACAAGTCATGACCTACGACGAACATGGCATTTGGGGTGAGCCGGGGTCAGTGGCAAGCACAAACTGGATCAAAAGCTCTCTGCAGTTTTCAGTCAAAAAGATCAAAGCCAATAAAGTCATCATGGGAATCCCTGCGTACGGCTATGACTGGGATGTAAAAGACGGAAGTACCAGCACAATAAGGGAATGGAATGAGCTTAAATCCCTCATCAAAAAACAAAAAGCAAAGCCGGCATTCAACAAAAAATCAAGCTCGATGACGTTTTCTTATGTTGACAAAAAGAAGCATAAACATGTTGTGTGGTATGAAAACGAAAAAACCGTTCAAACGAAAAGCCATCTGGCAAAGCAATATAAAATAGCAGGTGTTTCAGTTTACGCATTAGGAAACGAGTCAGAATCCTTTTGGAAAGCCATTCGAAAAGGGACAAAATAACAGTTTCTTTTTTCTCTGAAGTTATTGACAGTTAAAAGAGAAGCACGTATATTATGTTAATATATTCAGATCATAAAATTTGAGTTTTTCAGAAAACTAAAACACATAGATTGGGAGCAGTAAAAGAAAGTGATCAGAACAGAGAGCTGCGGGGTGGTGCGACGCAGCCTGATTCTTCTTTGAACTCGCCCGGGAGTGGTAAGACGGAACGGAATAGATTGAATATTCCCTATGTTTTAACGGCTAACCTTCGTTACAGGTCAAAAGCAGGATTCTTCATGAAGAATCAACAAGAGTGGTACCGCGGTCAGCCGAAGGCTCGTCGTCTCTTTATCTATTAGATTAGGTAGGAGACGGCGGGCTTTTTTGTTTTTGAAAACGAGAAGGAGAGGTAGAAGAGGATGAAAAACGACAATCAAACGTTAAAACGCACGATGACGTCCCGCCATATTATGATGATGGCGCTGGGCGGAGCAATCGGCGCAGGTTTATTTAAGGGGAGCAGCTCAGCGATCGATGTGGCAGGGCCATCTGTCATTATCGCATACCTGCTCGGCGGGATTATTTTGCTGTTTATTATGCAGGGGCTGGCGGAAATGGCTGTTCGAAACCGTAACGCCAGAACCTTCCGTGATCTTGTCCAGCAGGTATTGGGAAATTACGCCGCTTACTTTTTGGACTGGATCTACTGGAAAATGTGGGTGCTTAACATTGCGGCTGAAGCTGTTGTAGCTGCGATTTTCATTCAATATTGGCTGCCGGGCTGCCCGATCTGGGTGTTGGCATTAGGAATTTCTCTTATCGTCACGATTGTAAACTTGCTTTCTGTTAAAATCTTCGCCGAAACTGAATATTGGCTGGCAATGATCAAGATTACCGTTATTATTATCTTTATTATTCTGGGATTGCTGCTCTTATTTGTATCTTTCGGTGATCATACAGCATCCGGATTTTCCAACCTGACAGACCACGGCGGATTTTTCCCGCACGGCGGCACAGGGCTGATCACGGCGATGCTTGTCGTCATCTACTCTTACGGCGGTACAGAAATTATCGGTGTAACGCTTGCAGAGACAAAAAATCCGGAAAAGGTTGTTCCGAAAGCTGTCCGCAGCACACTGACACGGATTGTCGCGTTTTACCTGCTGCCGTTTTTCATCATCGTCAGCCTGATTCCATGGAACCAAGTCAATTCCGTTCCGGAAAGTCCTTTCGTGATGGTCTTTAAAATGGTAGGCATTCCGGGCGCGGATCATATCATGAATGCAGTCATCCTGTTGGCGATCATTTCTTCTATGAATTCAGGTTTATACGGATCATCACGCATTTTGTATACACAGGCAAGTGACGGAAGGCTTCCAAAGGTCTTCTCTAAGCTTTCATCGAAAAACGTACCGATGTTTGCGATTCTGATGTGCACTTCTTCTCTCTATATTGGCGTATTGATTTCTCTGTTCGCAGGAAGCCAAACATTTAATTATTTAATGGGATCATTGGGATATACCGTTTTATTCATTTGGCTGATCATCGGATTCGCCCATTTGAAATCGAGAAAACAGCAAACGGAAACACCGGCCTATTATGTAAAATGGTTCCCGTACACGACATGGTTTGCGATTGTGGCACTACTCGCCATTCTGATCGGGGTCATCATGACAACATCAATTGTCATTACCGGCATTACTGCGGCGATCTACCTTTTGATTACAGTTGCATATTTGGTTAAAGGACGCAAGCATCAGTAAATAAGAAACCCTCTTGCCGCATCCGGCAAGAGGGTTTTTATTATTGTGCAGCTTTCTCGTTTATACCAATGGCCGCTGCTTTCTGCGCTTTTGATTTTGTATTCACGAGACAGATGCTCGTGACAATCAGCAGCAGCCCTGCCAAGAGGCTAAGGGTGAGCGGTTCATGCAGGAAAATGGAGCTGGCCACGATTGATATGAGCGGAATCAAAAAAGTATAAGATGCGACCTTGCTTGCTTCTCCTGAACCGACAAGCGTAAAAAAGACAAGCCAGCCGAGCGCGATAACGAATACGGAGATGAACAGCAGGCTCGTAATAAACGGAGCTGTCCATTGGATCGCCGAAAAGCTTTCTGTCCAAAAGCCGGATATAAGCAGAAACACGCTTCCGATCGTCAGCTGCAGAGCGACCATCCAGATGGAATCGACGCGGCTGCCTGTTTTTTTCATATATACCGTCCCGAGCGCCCAGCTGATTGCGGAGCCGAGAGCCAGCAGAACCCCAATGACAGAAATATGCCCGCCAAAGCCCGCAGCACTAATGACGGCTACTCCCGCAAAACCGAGGATGAGGCCGATCACTTTCATTACAAACATGGATTCGCCGAGCCACAGCCAAGAAAATACACCCATCAGAACAGGCTGGAAGAAGACGATTGCAGAAAACAAGCCGGCCGGAAGATAATTCAGCCCGATCGTTTGCAGGCCGTAGAATAACGTAATATTTAAAAGAGCAGAAACAAGATAAATCGGCCACGTTTCTTTTAAGCGTAATTTATGAATACGCGGCAGTGCGACAATGACTAATAAAAGCCCGCCGATCAGCGTTCGGATGCCCGCGAACAATAACGGCGGAGAATAGGCGAGCGCGGCTTTGGACAGCGGCCAATTGACGCCCCACATGATGACGAGAAATGCGAGCAGGAGAGCTGTCCGCGTTTTTGAGAGCTGCTTCATTGTTCATTCACTCCTTGTAGAACTTTTCCATCATATGATACGGTAGAACATAAGATAAATAAAATGAATCTTTTTTATAAGGAGCATAAGTAAATTGTTATGACCATTACACAATTAAAGGTTTTTGTGAAAATAGCTGAAACGGGAAGCTTTACAAAAGCGGGTCAGGCGCTGAACATGACACAGCCGGCTGTCAGCCATGCGATTTCTGCGATCGAAGCTGAGCTTGATGTAAAGCTGATCATACGTGACCGCCGCAATGGCCTGATGCTGACAGATACGGGAAAACAGATCTTAGTACACATCAGAGAAGTCTTAAAAGGCATTGAAAAAGTTGAGCAGGTAGCAGCAGCGGAAAAAGGGCTTGAACTGGGAACGATCCATATCGGCACATTCTCAACAGCTTCGGCTTATTTTATGCCGAAGCTGATCAGTGCATTTAAACAAAAATATCCGAAACTTGAGCTCGTGCTGCACGAGGGAACTGTAAATGAAGTCAAGGAATGGCTTCATACGCGGATGATAGATGTTGGGATTCTTCTGTATCCAACAGAGGAGATGGAGTACATTCATTTGAAAAAAGACAAAATGGCTGTCGTGCTCAGGGACGATCACCCGCTTGCCAGTCATTCGGCCATTACGCTGAAAGATCTTGACCATGAACCGATGATCGTCTGTGACGGAGGCTATGAATCACCATTTGTCGATATGTTCAGGCAGGCGGGCGCTACGCTGCACCCAGCTTTCACGGTCTATAACATCAACACCTCGATCAGTATGATCAGAGAAGGCTTGGGCCTGGCCATTTTATCAGAAATGTCCATGTCGGGGATGCCGCTTCCGGAGCATGTGGTGACCCGGGACTTGGACCCGCAGGTATATCGTGATGTGCAGCTTGCTGTTCCGTCGCTAAAGGAGGCTTCTCTGGCGGCTAAGCTCTTTATTGAGATGGCTAAGGAGCTGTTTGGAGCAGAATAGCGGTCCAAAGCGTTCGTTTTATATTGTTCGAATTTCATCGAATCAAATTCTTTTATTCCTGAATGCAGTTGTGTTATGGTGTGATAGAAGTTCTTTCAATCATGACCTGACAGCTTTGGGCTGTTTACTGATAACACATTTGCAAAGGAGAACAATATGTCTAACAACCAACGCAAAGATACCTTGCTTTCTGTCTTGAATTTATCTCCGGTTGTTCAGGGAGGAACGATTGCAGAATCATTCCGAAACAGCATGGACTTGGCGCGCCGGGCAGAGGAATGGGGCTATCACCGTTACTGGCTTGCTGAACATCATAATATAGAAGGTGTTGCAAGCTCCGCCACTGCAGTTTTGATTGGCCATATTGCCGGAGGCACGAAGAAAATCCGCGTCGGTTCCGGCGGCATTATGCTCCCGAACCACTCTTCATTAGTCATTGCTGAACAATTCGGCACACTGGAAACACTGTATCCCGGGCGGATTGATCTGGGGCTTGGACGTGCGCCGGGAACAGACCAATTGACAGCCAGAGCGCTCCGCAGAAACATCAACAGCGGTGAGGATTTTCCAGAACAATTAGAGGAACTGCGCAATTATTTTAAACCGTCAGGAAATGTGCGCAATCAAGTTCGCGCCATTCCCGGAGAGGGCATAGATGTGCCGATTTGGCTACTGGGCTCAAGCGGCTTCAGCGCCCGTCTGGCAGGGGAACTAGGTCTTCCGTTTGCCTTTGCCGCTCATTTCTCACCGGCGAATACGGTTCCTGCATTGGAGCTGTACCGCGATTCCTTCACGCCGTCAGACGTGCTCGACGAACCGTATGCGATGGTCGGTGTCACCATTATCGCGGCAGATACAAACGAGAAAGCGCAGCACCTTGCGACTTCGCATTATCAAAGGTTTCTTGATCTTGTCCGGGGTACGCCGAACCAGCTTAAACCGCCTGTTGAGGATATGGATCAAATCTGGAGCCCGTATGAAAAAGCGATGGTCAATGAGCAGCTGAGCTCCACGATTGTCGGGGGTCCGGAAGAAGTGAAGGCGAAGCTTGAAGATTTCGTCAAAACGACACAGGCTGACGAAATTATGGTTAACTCAGAAACCTTTGAACACGCAGACAGAATGCGTTCGTTTGAAATCATCGCTGACGTTTGGAAAAACAGATAACAGCTATAAAAAAAGCAATGTAGCGGGGAGACCCATACATTGCTTTTTTTATTCATTCAGTTTTCGTGCGGACTGGCGAATGATCAACTCAGGCTCAAATATAACATCCTCTTGCTTCGGCTTTTTATGCTCTAAGCAGTCAATGACATATTTGGCGGCTGCTTTTCCAAGCACTGATTTCGGATGTTTGACAGAGGTTAGTTTCACTTCTGAGATTTGGGCGAAATGTGAATCATCATACCCGACGATAGACATATCCTCCGGCACTTTAAGATCCATCTCCCTCAGCATATCAATCACCTTCAGCGCAATTTCATCGTTATAACAAAAAATGGCTGTCGGCATGTGCTTGCTGTTTTTCTCCAGTGTGGCTTTTACTTTCTCCAGAAGTTTTGATTCTTTTTCTTCCGTTGTAAATGTCACGATCATATCCGGAGAAGGAAACAACTCACGCTCCCGGTGCGCCTGTATAAATCCGTTCATCCGTTTCACGCCTTGTGTGTCATCAGCTTTAAAAATACCCATCATATGCGTGTGGCCGAGAGAAAGCAAATGCTCCGCCGCCATCATCCCGCCTTTCACATCATCCAAGGTAAAACTTGGCGCGGCAAGCTCGGCATATGACGCGTTAATCATCGCAAAAGGAATGCCGTTTTTCTCCAAGTTCAGATAATAGCCGATGTTTGGGGTTTGAAGGGCGCTTTTTGTCGGTTCTACGATGAGTCCGTCAATATGCTGGGACAGCAGGTTTTCTAAGCCTCTTCTTTCGTTGTCCGGGTTGTTGTTTGTGCTTGTCAAAAGCATAGAATACCCCTGCTCGCTTAAATAGGACTCGATTCCTCTGATGATGCTCGGGAAAATATAGTCTGATATGTAGGTTGTCAAAACACCGATCGTTTTATTTGAATGCAGCGCTGACTTAGCAGAGCGTGAAGCGACAAAGGTGCCTCCGCCTTGCACGCTGTACAGCAGACCTTGTGATACGAGGTCTCCGATCGCTTTGCGGATGGTATGCCGGCTGACGCCGAATTGCTGCATTAATTCGTTTTCGGTAGGGATTTTTTGATCGGGCAGTATTTTGCCTTGATTAATCCATGAACTGATTTCTTCTTTTACTTGCGCGTATTTTGGTAACATATCCATTCCTCCAAAATGTATACGGACAAATTTCAGTATATCACAGCGTTCTTTGTAAGAAAACATTGACAGAAAATGCAAACAAGATTATTCTATATTTGTACGTACTAATTAAATGTAATTTTCGTTAAATTTTAATATAAGTACGTACAATTGAAAAGTATAATGTAAACGCTTTACTCAACATTCGGGAGGGCAGGGAAATGAAGAATACTCCAACTCAATTAGAACCAAATGTTCCTGTAACAAGAAGCCATTCAATGGGATTTGTCATTTTGATCTCATGTGCGGCGGGGCTTGGCGGCTTATTGTATGGCTATGACACGGCAGTGATTTCTGGCGCCATCGGTTTTCTGAAAGATTTATACAGCCTGAGTCCGTTTATGGAGGGACTTGTCATTTCAAGCATTATGATTGGAGGAGTTGTGGGCGTCGGGATATCCGGATTTTTAAGTGACAGATTCGGCCGGAGAAAAATTTTAATGACAGCCGCTTTGTTATTTGCGATATCAGCAATCGTTTCAGCGCTTTCTCAAGACGTGTCCACCTTAATCATTGCAAGGATTATCGGGGGGCTGGGAATCGGGATGGGCTCATCGCTCTCTGTTACGTATATTACAGAAGCGGCACCGCCCGCTATACGCGGAAGTTTGTCTTCCTTATATCAGCTCTTTACGATACTGGGTATTTCCGCAACATACTTTATTAATCTAGCTGTGCAGCGGTCTGGAACATACGAATGGGGCGTGCACACCGGCTGGAGATGGATGCTTGCTTATGGAATGGTGCCGTCCGTCATCTTTTTCCTTGTCCTGCTCGTCGTCCCGGAAAGTCCGAGATGGCTGGCGAAAGCGGGCAAAACAAATGAAGCTTTAAAGATCCTGACACGTATTAATGGAGAAACTGTTGCAAAAGAAGAATTAAAGAACATTGAGAACTCTTTAAAAATAGAACAAATGGGGTCGCTCTCCCAGCTGTTTAAGCCGGGTCTCAGGAAGGCGCTTGTCATTGGAATCCTGCTGGCGCTGTTTAACCAAGTCATCGGCATGAACGCGATTACTTACTATGGGCCGGAAATCTTTAAAATGATGGGATTCGGGCAAAACGCCGGATTTGTGACGACTTGTATCGTCGGGGTTGTAGAAGTCATTTTTACCGTTATTGCGGTGTTGCTGATCGATAAAGTCGGACGAAAAAAACTGATGTCCATCGGTTCTGCTTTTATGGCTATTTTTATGATTTTAATCGGGACGTCGTTTTATTTTGAGTTAACAAGCGGGATCATGATGATCGTCCTTATATTAGGTTTTGTCGCTGCTTTCTGTGTCTCGGTCGGACCGATCACATGGATTATGATTTCTGAAATCTTCCCGAACCATCTGCGTGCGCGGGCCGCGGGCATTGCGACCATCTTTTTATGGGGAGCAAACTGGGCGATCGGACAGTTTGTGCCAATGATGATCGATTCTTTCGGGCTCGCCTATACATTTTGGATCTTTGCGGTGATTAACATCCTTTGTTTCCTGTTTGTCGTTACGATCTGTCCGGAAACGAAGAACAAATCGCTCGAGGAAATTGAAAAGCTTTGGATAAAATGAAAACGCTTTAATGAAACAGCCCTTTCTACGGGAAGGGCTGTTTATATTGGGATGCACCATTTGGCGCTTTCTGTATAAGATAAAGATATATAGGATAAAATATTGCTGGATAAAACGACGCGGCATGAAAACTCTGCGAATATTGTCGATGAATTGGCTCTTAACAGTTGAATAAACAATTCCACCCTGTTAAAATAATTAAAGAAAGCAGAAATGATTTTTTTTGGCTATGACGGGACGTTTTTTGTCATAGCGGGACATATAATGTCCAGCAAAAAAGGAAGGAACGTTTGAGTCATGAACCAGTTAATACAAGCTCAAAAAAAATTATTGCCTGATCTTCTGCTCGTTATGCAAAAGAGGTTTGAAATCTTGCAGTATATCAGGCTGACAGAACCCATCGGGCGAAGAAGCCTGTCTGCCAGTCTCGGAATCAGCGAGCGTGTGCTGAGGGGCGAGGTTCAGTTTTTAAAGGAACAGAACCTGGTCGATATTAAGACAAACGGCATGACATTGACAGAAGAGGGCTATGAACTGCTTTCTGTTTTGGAAGATACGATGAAAGATGTTTTAGGTTTGACTCTTTTGGAAAAGACATTAAAAGAACGTTTAAATCTAAAGGATGCCATTATCGTATCCGGAGACAGCGACCAATCCCCATGGGTCAAGAAAGAAATGGGAAGAGCGGCTGTCGCATGTATGAAAAAAAGATTTTCAGGCAAAAATATCGTCGCTGTAACTGGCGGTACGACAATTGAAGCTGTCGCCGAAATGATGACGCCGGATTCTAAAAACCGCGAGCTTTTGTTTGTGCCTGCAAGAGGCGGTTTAGGCGAAGACGTGAAAAACCAGGCGAACACCATATGCGCGCATATGGCGGAGAAGGCTTCAGGCACTTACCGGCTTTTGTTTGTTCCGGGACAGCTGTCACAAGGCGCCTATTCATCTATTATTGAAGAGCCTTCTGTCAAAGAGGTGCTGAACACTATTAAATCAGCGAGTATGCTGGTTCATGGAATCGGCGAAGCTAAAACTATGGCTCAGCGCAGAAACACGCCTTTAGAAGACTTAAAGAAAATAGATGATAACGACGCGGTGACAGAAGCGTTCGGCTACTATTTTAACGCGGACGGCGAAGTGGTTCACAAAGTGCATTCTGTCGGAATGCAGCTGGATGACATAGACGCCATCCCCGATATTATTGCGGTAGCGGGCGGATCATCAAAAGCCGAAGCGATCGAGGCTTACTTTAAAAAGCCACGCAACACGGTTCTCGTCACAGACGAAGGAGCCGCAAAGAAGTTATTAAGGGATGAATAATCCCTCAATATAAATATCTCTCACTTATTTAAAGGAGGAAACAATCATGGCAGTAAAAGTCGGTATTAACGGTTTTGGTCGTATTGGACGTAACGTATTCCGCGCAGCATTAAACAATCCTGAAGTTGAGGTAGTAGCGGTTAACGATTTAACAGATGCTAACATGCTGGCTCACCTTTTACAATATGATTCTGTACACGGAAAATTAGACGCTGAAGTTTCAGTTGACGGTAACAACCTTGTTGTTAACGGCAAAACAATTGAAGTTTCTGCAGAACGCGATCCTGCTAAACTTAGCTGGGGCAAACAAGGCGTTGAAATCGTAGTTGAATCTACTGGTTTCTTCACAAAACGCGCAGACGCTGCGAAACACTTAGAAGCTGGCGCGAAAAAAGTAATCATCTCTGCTCCTGCTAACGAAGAAGATATCACAATCGTTATGGGTGTTAACGAAGATAAATACGATGCGGCTAACCACGATGTTATCTCTAACGCATCTTGCACAACAAACTGCCTTGCGCCGTTTGCAAAAGTACTTAACGATAAATTCGGCATCAAACGCGGTATGATGACAACTGTTCACTCTTACACAAACGATCAGCAAATCCTTGATCTTCCGCACAAAGACTACCGTCGTGCGCGTGCAGCAGCTGAAAACATCATCCCAACATCAACTGGTGCTGCTAAAGCAGTTTCTCTAGTTCTTCCTGAACTAAAAGGTAAACTGAACGGTGGAGCAATGCGTGTTCCAACTCCAAACGTTTCTCTAGTTGACTTGGTTGCTGAACTGAACCAAGAAGTAACAGCTGAAGAAGTAAACGCAGCTCTTAAAGAAGCGGCTGAAGGCGACCTTAAAGGAATCCTTGGCTACAGCGAAGAGCCATTAGTTTCTGGCGACTACAACGGAAACAAAAACTCTTCTACAATCGATGCTCTTTCTACAATGGTTATGGAAGGCAGCATGGTAAAAGTAATCTCTTGGTACGATAACGAAAGCGGCTACTCTAACCGCGTTGTTGACCTTGCAGCTTACATCGCAAAAAAAGGTCTTTAATTTATAGCTGAAAAAGGACCTGACTTGGTTCTTTCGAATAGAAGCGCTATAATGAAAGCGGACAAGGGAAGGGGACGGACTCCCTTTCCCTTTTTCCATGAAGACCGGCTTTCAGAAAACGCTCTGTGATAGAGAAACGACCGCGTTTTAAGCAGCTTTCCGGCGCTTTCGCCTAAGGCCGCTGCCCTGGCTTTTAGACGAACTGCCCTGTGCCGAAAAAGACTGCGATCTGCCCTAGCGGAGTTATCGCTTGAACAGACGGTTTCACGTTTTTCGTGCTGTATGCAAACCATTTTGAAGGAGGATCTCCTAGGCATGAATAAAAAAACTCTCAAAGACATCGACGTAAAAGGCAAAGTTGTATTCTGCCGCGTCGACTTTAACGTTCCAATGAAAGACGGGGAAGTAACAGACGATACACGTATCCGTGCTGCGCTTCCAACAATCAAACACCTTGCAGACCAAGGCGCGAAAGTCCTTCTTGCGAGCCACTTAGGCCGCCCGAAAGGCGAAGTGGTTGAGGAGCTTCGTTTAACTCCTGTCGCTGCACGTCTCGGCGAACTGCTTGGCAAAGAAGTGAAAAAAGCGGATGAAGCATACGGCGATGCTGTAAAAGCACAAATTTCCGAGATGAAGGACGGAGACGTTCTTGTATTGGAAAACGTACGTTTCTATCCTGGTGAAGAGAAAAATGATCCTGAGCTTGCAAAAGCATTTGCTGAGCTTGCAGATGTATATGTAAATGACGCATTCGGTGCTGCCCACCGTGCTCACGCATCTACAGCTGGAATTGCCGAGCATCTGCCAGCAGTTGCAGGTTTCTTAATGGAAAAAGAGCTTGATGTACTTGGAAAAGCGGTTTCCAATCCTGACCGCCCGTTTACAGCGATCATCGGCGGAGCGAAAGTAAAAGACAAAATCGGTGTAATCGAAAGTCTTCTTGATAAAGTAGACAACCTGATCATCGGCGGAGGTCTTGCTTATACTTTCGTAAAAGCGCTTGGCTATGAAGTCGGTAAATCTCTTCTTGAAGAGGATAAAATCGAGCTTGCGAAATCATTTATGGACCGCGCTAAAGAAAAAGGCGTTAACTTCTACATGCCTGAAGATGTACTCGTTGCAGATGATTTCTCTAACGATGCAAACGTGAAAATTGTGCCGATCTCTGAAATCCCTAGTGATTTAGAAGCAATCGACATTGGTACGAAAACACGCGAAACGTATGCTGACGTCATCAAAAACAGCAAACTTGTCGTGTGGAACGGACCAATGGGCGTATTCGAAATCGACTTGTTCGCTCAAGGAACAAAAGCGGTTGCGGAAGCATTGGCAGAGGCGAAAGATACATACTCTGTCATCGGCGGAGGAGACTCTGCGGCAGCGGTTGAAAAATTCGGCCTTGCCGACAAAATGAGCCACATCTCAACAGGCGGCGGCGCATCCCTTGAGTTTATGGAAGGCAAAGAGCTTCCAGGGGTAGCTGCACTGAACGATAAATAATCTCAAAACTGCTATAAGGAAGTGGAACAGATGAGAAAACCAATTATCGCCGGTAACTGGAAAATGAACAAAACACTCGGCGAAGCTGTCAGCTTCGTTGAAGAAGTGAAATCTTCCATTCCAGCAGCAGACAAAGCTGAAGCTGTTGTTTGCGCGCCAGCACTTTTCTTAGAAAAGCTTGCTTCTGCTGTTAAAGGCACTGACCTAAAAGTCGGCGCTCAAAACATGCACTTCGAGGAAAGCGGCGCGTTCACAGGCGAAATCAGCCCGGTTGCTCTGAAAGACCTTGGCGTTGACTACTGCGTCATCGGCCACTCTGAGCGCCGTGAAATGTTCGCTGAAACTGATGAAACAGTTAACAAAAAAGCACACGCAGCTTTCAAACACGGCATTGTGCCGATCATCTGTGTAGGTGAAACGCTTGAAGAGCGTGAAGCCGGCAAAACAAATGATCTTGTTGCTGACCAAGTGAAAAAAGGCCTTGCTGGTCTTTCTGAAGAACAAGTTGCTGCTTCTGTTATTGCGTATGAGCCAATCTGGGCAATCGGAACAGGCAAATCTTCTACAGCGAAAGATGCGAATGACGTGTGTGCGCATATCCGTAAAACCGTCGCTGAAAGCTTCAGCCAAGAAGCTGCAGACAAGCTTCGCATCCAATATGGCGGAAGCGTAAAGCCTGCAAACATTAAAGAATATATGGCAGAGTCCGATATTGACGGTGCTTTGGTCGGCGGCGCGAGCCTTGAGCCACAGTCATTCGTTCAATTATTGGAGGAAGGTCAATATGAGTAAAAAACCAGCTGCACTCATCATTCTTGATGGGTTCGGATTACGTAACGAAACAGTAGGGAACGCAGTCGCTTTAGCGAAAAAACCGAATTTTGACCGCTATTGGAACCAGTATCCTCATCAAACATTGACTGCTTCAGGCGAGGCTGTAGGTCTTCCTGAAGGGCAAATGGGGAACTCCGAGGTAGGTCACTTAAATATCGGTGCGGGACGTATTGTGTACCAAAGCTTAACACGCGTAAATGTTGCCATTCGTGAAGGAGAGTTCGAACGCAATCAAACATTCCTTGACGCGATCAGCAACGCGAAAGAAAACAACAAAGCCTTGCACCTGTTCGGTCTTTTATCTGACGGAGGCGTGCACAGTCATATCAACCATTTATTCGCACTGTTAAAGCTTGCGAAAAAAGAAGGGCTGACAAAGGTTTATATCCATGGCTTCCTTGACGGCCGTGATGTAGGTCCGCAGACAGCGAAAACGTACATCAACCAGTTGAACGATCAAATCAAGGAAATCGGTGTGGGTGAAATCGCCAGCATTTCCGGACGTTACTACTCTATGGACCGCGACAAACGCTGGGACCGTGTAGAAAAAGCGTACCGCGCAATGGCGTACGGCGAAGGCCCATCTTACCGCAGCGCCCTGGATGTTGTTGATGATTCATATGCAAATGGTATCTACGATGAATTCGTGATTCCATCTGTCATCACAAAAGAAAACGGTGAGCCTGTTGCGAAAATCCAAGACGGCGATTCTGTGATTTTCTATAATTTCAGACCGGACCGCGCCATCCAGATTTCCAACACGTTCACAAACAAAGACTTCCGTGACTTCGACCGCGGCGAGAATTATCCAAAGAACCTGTATTTCGTCTGCCTGACTCACTTCAGTGAAACAGTTGACGGCTATGTAGCGTTTAAACCGATAAATCTTGATAACACAGTCGGAGAAGTATTATCTCAGCACGGATTAAAACAGCTTCGAATTGCAGAAACTGAAAAGTATCCGCACGTCACGTTCTTTATGAGCGGCGGCCGTGAAGCTGAATTCCCGGGTGAAGAGCGTATTCTCATCAACTCGCCTAAAGTTGCAACGTATGACTTGAAGCCTGAGATGAGTGCGTATGAAGTGAAGGACGCGCTTGTCAAAGAAATTGAAGCTGACAAGCATGACGCCATCATTCTTAACTTCGCAAACCCTGATATGGTCGGCCACTCCGGAATGGTTGAACCAACAATTAAAGCAATTGAAGCAGTGGACGAATGCTTGGGCGAAGTCGTTGACGCGATTCTTGCTAAAGGCGGACATGCCATCATTACCGCTGATCACGGTAATGCTGACATTCTGATTACAGAATCAGGCGAACCGCACACTGCGCATACAACAAACCCAGTCCCTGTGATTGTAACGAAAGAAGGCATTACGCTGCGTGAAGGCGGAATCCTAGGCGACCTTGCACCAACGTTATTAGACCTTCTTGGTGTTGAAAAGCCGAAAGAAATGACAGGAACATCTTTAATTCAAAAATAATTTGAAAATCAAAAGGAGAGACAAAACTCATGCCATACATTGTTGATGTTTATGCACGCGAAGTATTAGACTCCCGCGGCAACCCAACAGTTGAAGTTGAAGTATATACAGAAACAGGAGCTTTCGGCCGCGCATTAGTGCCAAGCGGAGCTTCTACAGGTGAATACGAAGCGGTTGAGCTTCGTGACGGCGATAAAGACCGTTACCTTGGAAAAGGCGTGTTAACAGCTGTTAACAACGTAAACGAAATCATTGCTCCAGAGCTTCTTGGCTTTGATGTAACTGAACAAAACGCAATCGACCAGCTTTTAATCGAGCTTGACGGTACTGAAAACAAAGGCAAACTTGGTGCGAACGCAATCCTTGGCGTATCTATGGCTTGTGCGCGTGCTGCTGCTGATTTCTTACAGATTCCTCTTTACCAATACCTTGGAGGATTCAACTCAAAAACGCTTCCTGTACCGATGATGAACATCGTAAACGGCGGAGAGCATGCTGATAACAACGTGGATATTCAAGAATTCATGATCATGCCTGTAGGTGCTCCTAACTTCCGTGAAGCACTTCGCATGGGCGCTCAAATCTTCCACAGCCTGAAATCAGTATTAAGCGCAAAAGGCTTAAACACTGCTGTAGGTGACGAAGGCGGATTCGCTCCAAACCTTGGTTCTAACGAAGAAGCGCTTCAAACAATCGTTGAAGCAATCGAAAAAGCCGGCTTCAAACCTGGCGAAGAAGTTAAACTTGCTATGGATGCTGCATCTTCTGAGTTCTACAACAAAGAAGACGGCAAATACCATCTGTCTGGCGAAGGCGTTGTGAAAACATCTGCTGAAATGGTTGACTGGTATGAAGAGCTTGTTTCTAAATACCCAATCATCTCTATCGAAGACGGACTTGACGAAAACGACTGGGAAGGCCACAAGCTTCTTACTGAGCGTCTTGGCAAAAAAGTTCAGCTTGTTGGTGACGACCTCTTCGTTACAAACACGAAAAAACTTTCTGAAGGTATTAAAAACGGCGTAGGCAACTCTATCCTGATCAAAGTAAACCAAATCGGTACATTGACTGAAACATTCGATGCGATCGAAATGGCGAAACGCGCAGGCTATACAGCTGTTATCTCTCACCGTTCTGGTGAAACTGAAGACAGCACAATCGCTGACATCGCTGTGGCAACAAACGCAGGACAAATCAAAACAGGTGCTCCGTCTCGTACGGACCGTGTTGCGAAATACAACCAGCTTCTTCGCATCGAAGATCAGTTGGCTGAAACTGCTCAATACCACGGTATCAACTCTTTCTACAACTTAAACAAGTAATAAAAAGACCGCCGGGATTTTCTCGGCGGCTTTTTTATGCAAACTTTCCTAGCCTCAGCTTTTATTCTCCGCCTATCTCATTACCTTGATTTGGTAACTAATGTTCATTTTGTTGCATTTTAAAGGAATCAAGACAGCAAAACCGAAAAGAAAGGGGTGAATAAGAGGAGGAATGTAAAAATGAAAATGATTTTGATGTCAGCGGCACTGGCTGGAAGCGTCATATGGGGATCTTCAGCTGTACAGGTGAACGGGATACAGTCTCATTCTATTTCTGAGATGGCTCCGTTGTTTGATGAGGAGCATGCATATGAAACCATTCATGAACTGAGTGAGGTCATAGGTCCGAGAGAAACAGGGACAGAGAAAGAAAAAGAAGCGGCGTCATACATATCGAAACGGATTCAAGATGAGGGATTAGCTGTTCGCATTCAGCCATTTCATGTGAAAACATATTATTCTGGTTCAGTAATGGCAGGCGATCATGAATATCCAATACGATCAGCGGATAAGAGCGCTGTGGAAAATGAAGAGAGAGTGGAGGGTGCGGTCTTAGACGGAGGCTATGGGCTCAATCTTGATGAAAAAGAAGCCAAGGGGAAAATCGCCGTTATGAGAGAGGGAAAAATATCAGTATCTCAGAAATTAAAAAGCGCCCAAGCTGCCGGCGCAAAGGCTGTCATTATTTATAACAGCAAGACAAAACCTCTCGCTATCCGACCGGTAAAACCAAAACATATCACGATACCGGCTGCCGGAATGAAAAAAGAAGACGGGGAAGCTTTACTGAAAGAAAAGCGGGCTGTCATTCAATTTAAGGACTATCGAAACCGCACTTCACAAAACATAATAGGGACACGCAAAGCGCAGCACACAAAACACCCGGATATTCTTTATGTAACTGCGCATTATGACACAGTTAAAGATGCACCTGGGGCTGATGATAATGCATCAGGCACATCCGCCGTACTAGAGATCATTGAGCAAAGCAAGCACCTTCCCAAAAACAAAGAAATCCGTTTTATCTTTTTCGGAGCTGAAGAGCTGTGGTCAGCGGGTTCCTCATATTATGTCAGTACGCTTACCTCGGATGAAATCAAACACAGCCGTGCAAACTTTAATGCTGATATGATTGCGACTGACTGGAAAGACGCAAGCCAAATGTATATAACGACCCCGGATGGCAAGGAAAATGCAAGTATTAATTATGCAGTAAATGCCGCTCACAAAGCAAAGCTTGAAGCCCCTCGTCTCACACAGCTGGGATACTCGGACCACGTGTCATTTTATGAAGCGGGCATACCTTCGGCTAATTGGATTTGGCTCAGTCCGGATACGCAAGAGCCTGGGTCATGGTATCACACCGAAAAAGACAACATCGCACATATCAGCAAAGAAAGATTGAACGAAGCGGGACAGCTCTTGTTATCTGCAGTACAAGAGGCAAATATAGATTAAAAAACAGGCCTCGGCCTGTTTTTAAAATTTTCTATATATTCTTTCAAATAGAGGAAATATTCTCATTATCCCCCTGATAAATACCTTTTCTTAGGCACAAAAAATTCCACTTAATCGTAAATCGCATCATAATGCCCTACCAAATAAAAGGAGACAAAGCCCATTTACCGTTTTTTTACTTTTGTTATAATTGCAGTATCGATCGATAATTGTTTAATTTTGTAAAAATATATCCTTTTCTATCTTATAGGGGGTCCAAAAATGAATCCTGTCACAAAAGAAGCTCGAAACCTCAGTCATAAGCGGCTTTTAGAATTGATTGAAACAAAACAGGCTGTTGTAGGTGTATTGGGGATGGGATATGTGGGTTTTCCTCTTGCATTAGAATGTGTCAATAAAGGATACAACGTCATCGGCTTTGATAGGAACAGCGAAAAAGTTTCTTTGCTGAAAGACGGGCACAGCCATATTCGAGATGTAGACGATAGCCAATTAAAAGAGGCACTTCACACAGAGCGTTTTCAAGTGAGTGAGAATATGTCTCTCATAGAACACTGCGACATTATTGTGATATGTGTTCCGACACCTTTGAACAAAAAAGATAAGATACCCGACCTTAGCTACATAGACAGTGCAGTTGACACCATGCTGGCTTACGGAAGGCCAAATCAGCTTTTAATTTTAGAAAGTACAACCTACCCGGGCACAACAAAACAAAAAATTGCTGACAGAATGGCAGCAGGGCGGCAGGTCAACATAGGCTCCGATTTCTTTATAGCTTATTCACCTGAACGAATTGATCCTGGGAACAGCCATTACGAAGTCGCCGATATCCCTAAAGTGGTCGGCGGAATGACCCGGACTTGCACAAAACTTGCCTCAGCGTTTTACAACACCATCGTTACAAGCATTCATCCAGTAACCTCACCTGAAGTAGCAGAAACAGCTAAACTCCTAGAGAATACCTACCGTTATGTAAATATAGCTCTCATCAATGAAATGGCACTCAATTGCCGAGAACTTGATATTGATATATGGGAAGTGATCAATGCGGCAGACACGAAGCCGTTCGGGTTTCAAAAATTCAGCCCGGGCCCTGGTGTAGGCGGCCATTGCATACCGATTGATCCTTTTTATTTTAAATGGATAGCTAACCAAAAGGGATTGCAGACAAAGCTGATTGATTTAGCGGATGAAATCAATTCTGAAATGCCATTTTCAGTGTCCGACTATGCCATGAAGCTGGTTGATAAAGAACACTGCAATATTTTATTAATAGGTGCTGCTTATAAAAAAAATACCAATGATTCTCGTGAGTCTTCTGCATTTGCAATTATCGATGATTTGATGAAAAAGGGATGCACGATAGATTACTATGATCCTTTTATCAGTGAAATCTGCCTGGAAGACGGCAGCATCAAGCACTCCGTCCCTTTCACCAAGGAGCAGATCAACCAATATGATGTCGTCATTATTCATACAGATCATGATGATATCAATTACAGTATATTGCAGGATACAGCTCCTATTATTTTCGATACGAGAAACATTTGCAGAGAAAAAATGGCTGACAATGCAAAACTTATCACACTATAGGAGGGAACTGTCATTAGTAAACAATTTATCTCTTTTCACAGACCTGATATGACAAACGAAGAATTGGAAACTGTAGTTGAAACGATCAAGTCGGGGTGGATTTCAAAAGGCCCGAAGGTGATTGAATTTGAGAAAAAGCTTGGCGAATGTCTGGGAGCGGAGCACGTAATCAGCTGTAATTCAGGAACTGCTGCCTTACACATGGCTTTGCTTGCACTCGGTGTAGGAGAAGGAGATGAAGTCATTGTTCCAAGCTTCACGTTTTGTTCAAGTGTAAACGTCATTTTGCATGTAGGAGCAACCCCGGTGTTTGCCGACATTTGCGAGGATGATTTATGTATAGATCCGGAAGATGTGAGACAAAAGCTTTCACCGCGGACAAAAGCGGTCATTGCGGTCCATTTTGCAGGTTATCCGGCAAATTTGGATGAGCTTAGCAGCATATGCAAGGAAAATGGACTGTACTTGATTGAAGATGCCGCACACGCGCTTGGGACAAGGTATAACGAGAAGATGATCGGCACACATGGAGATGCCGTATGCTTCAGCTTTTATGCCACCAAAAATATAACGACGGGAGAAGGAGGAGCTCTTATTCTTAAGGATGAAGAGGCTGCCGAAAGAGCAAGACTGTATGGATGGCATGGCATTACAAAAAATGCTTGGAATCGATACGGTGAAAAGGGCAGCTGGCGATATGATGTTTTACTTCCCGGCTTTAAGTACAACATGACAGATATCCAGGCTGCTCTTGGGCTCATTCAATTGAAACGGGCTGCTGAAATCCAAGAAAAACGAACCAGAATCGCAAACTATTATGCGTCTGAGCTTATCAATCATCCAGAAAGAGCAGAACTTCCTTTAACAGACATCCCTAGCCATATCACACATTCCTGGCATTTGTTCATTCTGCGGGTGAAAAAACACGAAGAAATGGACCGAGACCAGTTTATTGAAGAGATGAAAGCGAAACATATTGGGTTGAGTGTCCACTTTATCCCTGTGCATATGCATCCCTACTATAGAGAGCATTTTCCTGCAAAGCTGCCGGTAACTGAACGCATCTTTCCTGAAATTGTATCACTGCCTCTTTATAGCCAATTATCGAAGGAAGATTGTCAATACATCGTTCAATCAATTAAAGATGTTTTATCTTTAAGCCAGGAGGTCGGACAATGAAACACATTGCTATCTTAGGCGGAGCAGGTTTTATAGGAAGTGAATTAGCGGGGTTATTACAGAAGAAAGGCTATCATACGATCATCGCTGATCAAAAAAAGCCGGATTTTCAGGCAGAATTCCGCCAAACCAATATTTTAGACCGTCAATCGCTTCGGGAATCATTAAAAGGAGCAGATGCTGTCGTTCATTTAGCGGCAATGGTCGGAGTAGACAGCTGCCGCAGCAATGAAGAGGACGTAATCAAGGTGAATTTTGAAGGAACGAAAAACGTAACGGAGGTATGCAAGGAGCTGGGGATCAAGACCCTTCTTTTTTCCTCCAGCTCAGAAGTGTTCGGAGATTCGCCAGATTATCCATATACGGAATCAAGCCATAAGCTCCCTAAATCCGCTTATGGAAAAGCAAAATTAAAGTCAGAGGAATATTTGAAGGAGCAGGCATCAGCCTCACTGCATGTCAGAGTTGTCCGATACTTTAATGTGTACGGCCCGAAGCAGCGTCAGGACTTTGTCATAAACAAGTTCTTCAGTTTGGCCGAAGCTGGCGCGGAGCTTCCTCTTTACGGAGACGGCGGCCAAATCAGATGCTTCAGCTACATTAGTGATATCGTGAACGGAACATACCTGGCGCTGCTGTACAAAGGGAGTGCCTATGAAGATTTCAACATAGGAAACGATCTGCCAATCACTATAAAAGGACTGGCAGAGAAAATCAACGTGATGACTGGCAGGGAGAAAGAGCATTATACATTTAAAAAGCTGGGCGAGGATGGTGTCCGGGGGAAAGACATTGAAATTTTCAAACGTGCTCCTTCGATCGAGAAGGCAAAGCGTCTGCTTGGATATGCTCCTAAAATTAACCTAGATGAAGGCCTGAGGCTGATTAAAATTGAAAGACAAAAACAAAAACTTCCATTATCCTGAAAACCCCAAACAGATCAAGTTTCCGATTTATCCGGGGCAGCTTTCAGGCAGAAGTTTTTTCACCTACTTAATCTCAGCTAAAAGAACAACGTTGGCAGAAAAATTGGAAAAACGCTATGGAAAGAGCATCGAATTGACTTCGAGTGGAAGCGCAGCGTTGGTGCTTGCATTGACATTTTCCGGAGCGTGGCCTGGAAAAGAAGTGATTTTTTCATCATTCAGCTGTCCAAACGTAATTGACGCTGTGCTTCAAACCGGAGCTTCCCCAGTGTTTGCCAATCTGGATAATGATTTGTCCCTATCCTTTGAAGATGTGAAAAACAAAGTGACCGAGAGGACATGCGCTGTCATTTTGACACACGTTTACGGCCGGCAGGAAAACATGAAACTTATCGAGTGGGCGAAAGAAAAGCGTATTCGTGTCATTGACGATGCCGCTCAGGCCATGTTTACAAAACAAGACGGAACCTTTGCAGGCGGTTTGGGGGATTTCGGCATCTTGAGCTTTGGACCGTCAAAGCCCCTCGGCAGTATAGGAGGAGGAGCGTTAATCGCCCGAAAAGAAGTTCTGGACAAAAACGGCAGGCTGCCGATGGAACAGCGAAAGCAAGTTAATGCTGATTATGATGCTTATATGAGACAGCAGCGAATACAGGCTTTAATGAGATCTAGGACTCTATCCTTCTTATTCAGAAAAACGGGTGTTCAGACCTCTATGAAAACGAGCAAGCTTGAAGTCCTTCCGAAAAAACCTGCTACTGTCCCTTTATTGCGAATGCATCCGGTGAGGCAAGCCATTATCGAATACCAGCTGTCAAAGATGGAGCGGCTGGTGAGAGACTCATCTAGAAATTTGGAGACGGCAAAATACATTTTTGCACGGGCAGAAGAGTTATACGGGATCAAGATGATTCAGCCGCAGGAGGGAGAAAGCCTGAACTATTTGACAATCGTCTTCCCTCATGAAGGGGAAAGGTACGACTGCTCTGTTTATTTAGCGGCAAAAGGGATTCAAACCTGCTGGAACTACCTTCCGCTGCACGTTATTCCGCTGTATCAGCCTTATTCACGGCAAGAGGATGAACATTCTCTGTGGAAAAGGGTTCTTTCACTGCCGTTCAAACCGCCTCTTGGTACAGAGCAGGTGAAGTATATTGCTGAAACCGTTTTAGCGTATGCAGAGCAAAAGAATAAGAAATGAATGTTGGTGATATATCGTGCAAAAAACAGCAAATTTGGTAACTCGTCAAGCATGGGATCGAGCCGCTGGCATTTTTCAGACTGGATTGTTTCAAAGCTATGATTGGGGGAAGCTCATGGAGGAGCTCCCCAATACCTCGTTTCACCCTGTTAAGCTGACATCGGACGGCGGACAAGTGATATATGTTCCGGTGTTTGAGCAGAATGGCTTGCTCAGCGGGAATATGATAGGATACGGCGGCGTCATTTCAGACCGTCCGATATCATTTGAATGGCTGCAAAGCGAAATCAAGGCTTTATTTGGACAGAAATTATCGCGGCTCCTGCTTCCGCATGGCCAAACTTCTTTTATCGAAGAAACGGGAGAACATTGGGCAGAAAAAGACACACACATATTGCCGCTTCCCGATACATTTGAAGAGCTATGGACAAACTGTTCAGGAAAAGCCCGGACTGCCGTCAGATATGCGGAAAAGAAAAATGTGTCCGTCCGCCTAATTGGACAGGAATCGATTCATGAATTTTACGAATTGTATAAGGCGCATACAGCAGCTATCGGTGCAGCCTATATGCTGAGTCAGGATTTTTTTCAAAAGCTGCTAGAAAGCCTTGGAAGGCAAGTCTTTTGGGTAGGGGCATTTCTTGAGACTGACATGATCAGCAGCAGTATTTTTCTATATGACCATTCCCATTTCTATTATTGGCAGAATGTAAACAGCCCTGCCGGAAAAGAAACGCAGGCCTCTTATTTGCTGATGCGGAACGCTTTATCATTCGCCATCGGCAAGAAACTGCAATGGGTTGATTTTGGATATTCCCACAGTAAAGAAATTGCCAGACCGAAACGATATTGGGGAGCTGAAGAGAAACGATGTCGACATTTCACAGAAACGGAGTAAAAGTGGTAAGCGGCCATCAGTCCAGTTATCTCCCCTGGTATGGTTTTTTTGAAAAAATCCATAAATCAGATGTATTTGCCATTCACGATACAGCCCAGTTTGAGAAAAAGGGATTTCTCAATCGGAACAGAATCAAAACTTCCCAAGGCCCCATGTGGCTGACTGTTCCTTTGCAGATGAAAAATTATAAGGATATCGAGCTTCGTGATATGAAAATCGACCAAGAGCAGGACTGGCGGAAGAAACACTGGATGGCGATTAAAATGAATTATGCGAAGGCTCCCTATTTCGAGGAATATCAAATGGTTTTTAAAGATGTCTATCAGCGGGAATGGGAGTACCTTCATGATTTAAATATGTTCATCATTGATTTTTTTCTGCGGGAACTTCGCATATCGACCCCAATTTGCTATGTGTCGGAGCTCGAATGCCGGAATGAAAAAAAGAGTGATTTTGTGCTCGCGCTTTGTAAGGAACTTGGGGCTGATCACTATTATTCAGGCAGCCAAGGATCAGACTATTTAATAGAAAGTGATTTTGATAGAAGCGGAATTACAATCGAATACCAGCAAATCAGGACCATCCATTATCCGCAGTTGTTCGGAGAGCACATTCCTCATCTCTCTATGCTTGATATGCTTATGAACTGCGGCGCGGATATTTGCGAGACGTTAATCAAAGGGGGACAATATGATGAAAGTAATGGTATTTGCGGCGCACCCGGACGATGAAATTATCGGCGTCGGCGGAGCATTGGCGAAACATGTCCGTCAAGGAGACAGTGTGTCGGCTGTCATTATGGCTGAAGGAAAATCGTCTAGAAAAGAAGACTATGAAAAACCTTGTGATTCGATCATGCAGCATTCCTATAGTGAAACGGAACAAGCGCTTAGCACGCTCGGCATAAGCGATTTTGTCAGGTTAAACCTTCCTGATAACAGGCTGGATTCAATGGATTTGCTGGATGTCGTAAAAGAGGCAGAAAAACAAATTGAACGGTTTCAGCCCGATATCGTATATACACAATACGGCGGTGACATTAATATTGACCATGCTGTTGTATTCAGAGCGGTGATGACGGCAACCCGCCCGCTTCCAGGTCATTCCGTAAAACAGGTTCTGGCATACGAGACCTTATCCTCGACAGAGTGGAACTACTTGAAGAAGGATCAATTCCATGCGAATTTCTTCATTAATATAGAAGAAGAGCTTGAATTGAAGCTGAAGGCCATGGCGTGCTATGATTCGGAGCTGAGGGATTTCCCGCATCCGCGCTCCTTGCAAGCGATAGAAAATAACGCATACGTATGGGGAGCTAAATCGGGTTTTTCTGCAGCAGAAGCATTTATGCTTGTGAGAGGAACGTGGTGACGGATGATTGCGCAAATACCGTTTTTCGGGTTAGACCCGAAGCAAATTGATAAAAAGTGGGTCGAAGCAGGATACGGTCTTGAAGCCAACATCTTCGACGGAAAGTCGTTTGAAGAAACCGATTATGTGAAAACCTTCAAGCGGACACTTGATTACACAAAACAGCTTGAGCCGTCATTATTGACACTTCATTTTCCCACCGACAATGCGGATTATGTTCACGAAGCGCATATAAAGGACCGTCTGCTGCATTTTGCAGAGCTTGCGGATATGTACGGCGCTAAGGGCATAACTGTTCATGCCAATCAATTTATGTCGGTTGAAGAATTTCAAAGCTATGACTTAGAAGGAAATCGCAGAAAAGTCATTGAATTTTTTGCGGCGTTTGATGATGAGCTGAAAGGGACGGATATATGGATTGGAGTCGAAAATCTGCCGATTATCGGGAATCTGGGCGAAGACTTTGACCCGATTTTTATTTATCCTGAGGATTTTGAGGAGCTGGTTCAGCTCGGTTTAAAACATGTCGGCATTACATGGGATCTGTGTCATTGGGCCATTACCTATCAGACACATCTGTCATCATCACTTATGTTCAGGGATGAAAAGCTGAGATACCCTGATTTTTTTCAGTTTCTTTCCTTAAAGGACAGCATTAAACATTATCATTTCAGTTCGTTTCGCCAGCTAGCCTTCCCGCATGGTGATGTCCGCTGTTTTGAAGGGCGTCATCCCGCTGAAGGAACGATTAATGAACCATTGCTCAGACAAGCGGCGGAGATGTTAAAGGAGATACACCGCGGGGATGGCACGGGTATCGTATTTGAAGTGATGGAAGAGGACTATACACAAAGAAAAGAATCATGGAGAACATTAGAATGGTTCGGCGGTGCTTCTGATGAAGAAAAAAAGCGGACGTAATTCGGCATATCGAACACCAAATTATGCAAAGCTTTGGTCTGCACAAGTATTTTCTTCCGCGGCGGATGGCGTCTGGCTCATCGCGCTTCCGCTTCTAGTGCTCGATTTGACCGGAAGCAAAATATTAGTCGGGGTGATTTCTTTTATCGAGCTCGTTCCATTGACATTCGGAATGTTTACCGGACCTTTAATTGATTCAATACGAAAAAAATCCATATTGTATGTGTGTAATACTGGAAGAGCAGTCATTATGATTCTCTTGGCAGTCCTTAGTGCGAACGGTTTGTTAACTGTATGGATCATTGGTGTATGCGCATTTTGTTTATCGCTGCAATCGATGCTCTTTTCCCCGGCGAAAGTGGCGCTTATTCCGCTGCTTGTCCCTCAGAAACATCTCGATCAGGCGACTTCATTAATTAACACTAGCGAACTTATTGGTCTGATCGTCGGAAAGCTGATTAGCGGCGTTTTGATTGCGGCGATTCCGTTTGGGCTTCTGTTTCTCATAAATGGGACGGCATTTTTCGTATCCGCTGCATTGATTGCCCTTATTCACATTTCAGAATCTGCCGGCCTAAAAAGCAAAGGGGCAGAAGCCCTTAAGACAGGCTACAGAATGCTGAAGGGCAACTCATCTTGGATGACTGCTGTCGGTTATTTTTTTATCGTAAATCTTGTCATTGCCGGGTTTATTTCTGTAATGGGGCCGATTCTTGCAGTGGAACGTTTTCATGAGAACTATTCCGTATGGTTCGCTATCATGTATTCAATGTTTCAGGGCGGTATGCTCTTAGGGAATCTTGCTGTATTTTTCAAGTGGAATACGAAGCGGCTAGAACGGCTTTATCCCAGAACTTTAACAGCGGTAGGGCTGCTCATTATGTTTTTGTTTTTTCCGCTTAGCGGGCTGGAATGTGCCATTTTTTTGGTGCTGGGCGTCATCATCTCCTATATTGATGTGCAAACGGTTCTGTATTTTCAAAAGACGGTTCCGACTGAATACTTCGGAAGAATATTCGCGCTTATTTTTTCTATTGTAAAGATGGGAGAACCTCTTTCAGCAGCTGTTTACACAGTGCTTCTTGTGTTTATGGACGCTGATTATATTTTTCTGGCTGTCGGTCTGACTCTCGTCCTGACTTTTTTTATATTGTCAGTGAGGCAAGGAATGCAGCGGGATACCGGAAAAAAAGCGAATCAGTTTTTTTAATTTCTATATAAAAGAGCTGCCGATGATCATGCGGCAGCTCTTTTATTAAAGATCCAAATAAAGCCTTACCATATCGCGGCATTGAATCCCGTTTTCAAAAATGTCCTCATCATAATGTCTGACAAAGAAATCGTGGTCGATCGCCTGAAGGCGGAATCCGCATTTTTGATAGAGAGAAAGCTGATGAATGCTGGAATTCCCCGTGCCGATTTCAATCGTGTCCGCCCCCAGCTCCTTCGCTTTTTCGATGGCGTCAAGTACAAGCTGTTTGCCAAAGCCCTTCTTCTGAAGAGATTCTTTTACCGCAATATTTACAATTTCAACTGTTTGCGGCCTTGTTTTTAGCAATACATAAACACCTGCAAGCTCATCACCGGCCCAAGCTGTGTAACATTCTCCCCTCTCAAGATATTCATCTACAATGTCTTTCGATGGATCGGCGAGCAGCAATAGATCATATAATTCGTCATTTGTTTCTTTTCCTAATTCAATCCTGAGCTTTTGCATATTCGTACCACCTTTTTAGTCTGATAGACATTTAATTTTTTCATTCGTTCCCAATTTCATTCTTTTTTATTATAAAATATGAAAAGCAGTAAATGTTATCAAATTAGTAGAATAGGAGGAAAGTCATGTTTTTTTGTAAGAATTGCGGCTCCCAGAATAATGAAGGAGCCAAGTTTTGTAAACAATGCGGCACCCCGATCGGAGGGGGCAGCAAACAGGCAAATCAAGAAACAGCTAGCACTGCAGAAACAAGGCAGGTTCCGCGAAAACCGATCCGAAAGAAAACCATCATTTTATGGAGCAGCATTGCCGCGGCGTCCGTTATATTATTCGCTGCATATAAAACCGGAGCGTATTTTACTTCAAAGGATAGGTTAGTAGACAAGTTTGAACAGGCCGTAAATGATGAGGATCAGGGCCAAATCGCGACTCTGCTTACACCGGTAAATGACAATCTTAAACTCACTAAAAATAATGTAAAACCGTTTCTTACATATTTGAAGGATCATCCAGACAAAAAAGATGAACTTTTTGCATCGCTCCGTGAGGAAACAGCCCAGAAGGATATCGTATACGCAGAAAAAGACGGAAAAAGCCTGCTGGTATTTGACCATTACGACTTAAAGGTAGCACCTGTTTATTTTGAAGTGAGCAGCAATTATAAAAATACCGATCTATATGTCAATAAAGAGGAAGCCGGATCTGTAAAGAAAGCAGATCAAGCACAAACCCTTGGTCCGTACATTCCCGGCGAATATACAGTCTCAGCCAAACTGAAAAACGATGTCGTTGACCTTGTGAAAAAGGAAGACATTCAGGCGGTTGGCGATAGCAGCTTTCGTGTTGATCTCTCATTGGAAGCAGACGATGTGACATTCAGCTTAGCGGATGACATCAAGAGCGGGAAGGGAGATTTGCTGATTAACGGTAAATCAATTCATAAAGATCCGTTCAAATCCGTAACATATGGTCCGCTGCTGACAGATGGATCAATGACAGCTTCAGTCGAGGCAGAATTTCCGTGGGGAAAAACAAAAACTGCCGGCGTTCCGATCGATGATAAAGAAATGGAGTTAACGTTAATTCCTGATCAAGATACACAGGAACAGATTATGAACACGATTGTCAAAACAACAAAACAATACTCTAAAGCTCTATCCGATGGGAATACAGCCCAGATGACAGAGGCAAGTGCTAATTGGAAGGCAGAGACGAAGGACACCGTCGATTCTATGAAAAGCGCGGATTCATATTTAAAAGATAGATACTTGGAAACTGATTTTGACCTGGACACATTTGTCCTCTCTCAGAAAAACGACGGAACGTGGCAGGTATCCGTAACAGGAATAGAACTTCACCAGTCTTCTTCGTATAACGACTATACAAAATCTGAAATGACTGACGACAGTCCGAGTTATGAATATCTTCTTTCATATGATAAAAAACAGAAAAAATGGATTTTCGAAGATGCAGAATCAACATTCGAATCTGCAGGCACAAATATAAAGAAAATCAAAAATGATAAACCAGAGACATACACTTCCGCCTGGGCTGGCTCGAAAAACAAAGGCAGTGAAAGCTCTGCAAGCGGCAATGTTACAGATGAACAAGTGACATTATTTATGGGCAGTTATCTGCAAAGTCAGGCAGATGCCGTGAATCAAAATAATTTCTCACTGATGGAAGACAGCCTTGAAAAAGGAAGTTCCCTTTACTCCGACCAGCAGCATCTCGTGGCGAAACTAAATAAAGAGGGGACAACAGAAGACTTTAATAACTATGAAGTGAAAAGCTGGAGCCAAAATGGGTCGGCTGTCACGATTAAGACGTATGAAGAATTCTACATCACAAAATCAGGCGGCAGTCCAAAGCTCAGAACATATAACTGGACTTATACCGGCGTAGTGAAGAACGGAAGAATTTACTTAACGTCTATTCAATAAAACAGCCCCATCACCAGCAGGTGATGGGGTTGTTTTTAAAAGAGCATATAACGGAAAATTTCTTTGATATAGTGTTCGATAATAAGCTGAAATGTAACGCAGATGATCAGATAAATCACAATCGTTGAGTAAATGACATCAATTTTCCCTTTATATGAATGCTGGTAACTGCTCAGCATCGCAGGAGGAATGGCGAAGAATGCACCGATTAAACCAACAGCTAATATGGTAAAGCAAATGTCTGTATGTAATAAAAAGAAGAAAAGGGCAAGAATCAAAATAGCCGTAAACGGTATGAGAAACGCTCCGAATCTTGAGAATGAATCCTTGAAAGATACTTGGATTCCCGCGATTTTCAGGGCGAAAAAGATGCATGCATGCAGGCCAAATAGAAATAAAATAAAATAAATGGTTGGCTCTAAGAAGATTGCTGTAAAGCTTACGCTTCCGGGACCGTCTGAAAAAAGAATATAAAACATCAAAGGGGTCAGCAAACTGAAAAGAACCATCGTAATGATTGCGCTGATCAGCTGTTCTCCGCCTGTTGCTTTACATTCCTGATAAGGGCGTTTCAGGACGGATAAGACAAATGAACCGAACTGTTTTGCTGCTTGCTTTGCAGCGACTCCAGTTTGAGCTGCATGCTGGTGGCCTGATTGACCGGGGAGCGGTGATCCGCATTTCTCACAAAAATTTCCGCCATCTGTTTGATGGCCGCATTGAGGACAATACATAAAATAACTCCTTTATCTGTAATATAGGGAAAATAGACTAATAGTTTTATTATAAAAGAAAAAAGTTGTAAAGTAATCAATATTCATACAAAAAAAGACACGTGCCCGATAGCAGCTGTGTCTTTTTTTATCTAGTTATTCATATATTTCTCAAATACATCCCCAAAATCCTTAATATGATACTGCGAGCGAACGGATGTCAGCCAAGTAAAACCGAATTCGGTCAGCTCTTTGTATTGCGTTTCAATATTAACGTGCTCAGGGCGGGTATGGTGAAGAATCGTCACTGCTTTATCTAAGCTTTGCTCCGCTTGATTGATTAAAATGTCATTTTCATAGGTTGTTTCAGCGATGCGAAGCAGTGATTTATAAAGGTCTTTTAGCTTTTCAATCTGGTCTTTGTGGACATCAATGTCGAATTGTTCACCGCCCAGCTTGAACTTAATTTCAACATCCAAATCCACTTTTCCGGCAGTTTCAAGAAAAACGTCAGAGATTTTATATTGCGAATAAGGATAGCGTTTCAACGTACGTTTTGAGGAAGTGGCGCGTTCGCCGTCTACATGGATCAGGGCCAGGTTCGTAAAGCAATACTCGTCTGCTTTTGTTTTAATCAAGAAATAAATTTTCTCATTATCTTCATGCATGACATAATCATCTGCGTCTGTTTTGTCATAGTCCTGAGGTTCGATAATTTTTCCGATATCAGATAAGCCCAAGGCATCTGCCGCAATTTTTTTGAACATCTGTATACGTCCTTCCTATTCAATTTGTCACTTCATTGTAGCATGGCGCGTTTCTGACAGGCTATAAAGGTTTACCGGGAAATCGCCTCCGGGTAAAAGGGTGGAGAATAATTCTATTTCCTGTGCAGAGACTATCAACAAGGAGGTATATGATGTTCTCATTCATCGTTCACGTCTTTATTTCTTTATTCGCAGTATCGAATCCGATCGGAAACGTGCCGATATTTCTGACGCTGACAGAAGGCTATACTGCAGCGGAAAGAAAAGCGATTGCCCGGAAGGCAGCTACTTTATCCTTTTTTATTCTCGCGGCTTTTTTGGTTTTCGGCCATCTTATCTTTAAACTGTTTGATATCAACATTCACGCGCTCCGAGTGGCGGGCGGCATATTCATTTTCGGCATTGCCTATAATCTATTGAATGCGAAAGAATCACACGTGCAATCTCTTCACCATGATGAACATAAGGAAAGCAAGGAAAAAGCGGATATATCAGTCACACCTTTATCCATTCCGATCATTGCTGGGCCTGGAACGATTGCAACAGTGATGAGCCTTTCCGCCGGTCATAGCGGCATTGGTCATTATGTGGCTGTCATGATCGGCATAGCCGCCGTTATTGCCCTGACCTTTCTCTTTTTCCACTATTCTGCTTTTATCAGCAGCAAACTCGGAAAAACCGAGATGAATGTGATTACCAGACTGATGGGATTAATCTTAGCCGTGGTTGCGGTCGGGATGATTGGTGCCGGGCTGAAAGGCATGTTTCCGGTCTTAACCTCATGATGCAAAAAGCAGCTCTCTTATTTTAGAGAGCTGCTTTCTTTTGTTTTCGGCACATACCGAAAGACTTCCTCACTCTCAAAAAATTCAATCAACCTGCTCAGCCAATCATAGTAATGAAGCCATTCTTTTAATTCATTCAGCAGCTGATTGACTTTCTCTTCCGCTTCCGGGGTAAGCCCGTCCCTTTGTAAAAGATCACTCAGCTCCCGGTTTAATTTTTTATACAGCACTTTGTTTTTGCTCACGACCTTTGTCCAATTCGCCGCGAATAAAGAAATGAAGGTTTGATAATAATCCTGCTCGACGTCATAAAGGTCTTTTCGTACGCCTTTTTCAAACACCTTTTCGGCGATATTGGCATCGATCATTTCCCGGACAACCTGGCTCATCCGTGTTTTGCTCATGCCCGTTGCCTCAGAGAGCTCGCTTAAGGTCATTGGTTTTCGATTCATATAAATAATTCCGAGCACACGTCCGACAGTTGAAGGCATTCCAAACGTATGCATATTTTCGGCAATCTTCTCAATGAGATGCTCTTCAGCATGTTCAATGATGTCGAGAGCGGTTTTTTTCACAGCTGATCATCCCTTCAAATGGCAATTGATGGTGTCAATATATCATATTTCTTCCTGGTGTTGAAAATAGCTGAATGCAGAGGAAGTGGGAGGTATCCGGCGTAATTGTAAGAACACCCTTTCCGTCTCGGTCATAACAATAAATAATCTATAAATAACATATAATTTCAACACATTGTAAACTTTTTATTTTACAAAGTTCAAACTATAATAAGGATTATACTTTTCAGAAAATTTATAGGAAACCTGCGGAGGTGCACGGATTGCTGAAATTGGAACAAGTGTCAAAAGTATATAAAGGCGGCAAAAAAGCTGTGAACAGCATTGATTTAGATATTGCCAAAGGTGAATTTATCTGTTTTATCGGCCCGAGCGGCTGCGGAAAAACGACGACGATGAAGATGATCAACAGGCTGATAGAACCATCGTCTGGAAGGATCTTTATCGACGGAGAAAATATTATGGAACAGGACCCGGTTGAGCTGAGGAGAAAAATCGGCTATGTGATTCAGCAGATTGGTTTGTTCCCCCATATGACCATCCAGCAGAACATCTCACTCGTACCAAAGCTGCTGAAATGGCCTGAGGAAAAACGGAAAGAACGGGCGCGCGAGCTGTTAAAGCTTGTGAATATGGGCCCAGAGTATTTAGACCGTTATCCGCATGAGCTCAGCGGCGGACAGCAGCAGAGAATCGGCGTGCTGCGCGCCCTGGCAGCGGAACCCCCTCTCATTTTAATGGATGAACCGTTCGGAGCGCTTGATCCGATTACGCGTGATTCCCTTCAGGAAGAATTCAAAAAACTGCAGAGAACCTTAAACAAAACGATTGTGTTTGTAACCCACGATATGGATGAAGCGATTAAGCTTGCTGACAGGATTGTGATATTAAAAGCGGGAGAAATCGTTCAAGTCGGCACACCTGATGAGATTCTTCGAAACCCGGCAAATGAGTTTGTTGAAGAATTTATCGGGAAAGAGCGCCTGATTCAGTCAAGACCGGATATCGAGCGGGTAGAGCAAATGATGAACAGAACGCCGGTGACGGTATCTGCGGACAAAACGCTTTCTCAGGCGATTCAGCTGATGAGAGAAAAACGTGTTGACTCGCTGCTCGTTGTGGACCGGCAAAACGTGCTGAAGGGCTATGTTGATGTGGAAATGATTGATCAAAACCGCAAAAAAGCGAGCATCGTTGGCGACGTATACCGTTCAGATATATATACCGTTCAAAAAGGGGCGCTTCTTCGCGATACAGTCCGAAAAATTTTGAAGCAGGGGATCAAGTATGTTCCGGTGGTCGATGAACAGAACCATTTAGCAGGGATTGTGACAAGAGCGAGCCTCGTTGATATCGTATACGATTCCATTTGGGGCGACGAGGAAAATCAGCTCATGACGATCTGACCAGGGGAGGAGCTCTTTTAAGATGAATCAAATGATGACTTTTTTGCAAACGAACGGCGGAGAGCTGCTGTATAAAACAGGAGAGCATTTATATATTTCACTCATAGCCGTTGTATTGGGCATTATCGTTGCAGTGCCGCTCGGCGTTGCTCTTACCAGAATGAAAAAAGGCGCAGGTGCGGTAATCGGTTTCGTAAACATTGTGCAAACCCTCCCGAGTCTGGCGATTTTAGCCTTTTTTATTCCGCTTCTCGGTGTAGGAAAAGTGCCTGCGATTGTCGCTTTATTTTTCTATTCGGTGCTGCCGATCCTGCGCAATACGTATACCGGCATTAAAGGTGTAAATAAAAACCTCCTGGAATCGGGGAAAGGGATTGGCATGACCGGCTGGGAGCAGATTCGGCTCGTCGAAATCCCGCTGGCGATTCCCATCATCATGGCGGGGATCCGCACATCAACGATCTACCTAATTGGCTGGGCGACACTTGCGTCGTTTATCGGAGGAGGCGGCCTCGGGGACTATATTTTTATCGGCCTGAACCTATACCAGCCTGAATATATCATTGGCGGTGCCGTGCCTGTCACAATTCTGGCAATTATTATTGATTATGTGCTGGCTGTGACAGAACGAAAGGTGACGCCGAAAGGCTTGCAAGGGATGAAGGAAGTTTCGTAAGGAGTTGGCACTGTTGAAAATGACAAAAATCAAATGGCTTGGCGCGTTTGCTCTCGTCTTTGTCATGCTGCTAGGCGGCTGCTCTCTGCCGGGTCTAGGCGGCGCTTCTGACGATACGATCAAAATCGGGGCGCAGAGCATGACAGAATCAGAAATTGTAGCGAATATGATCGCGCAGCTTATTGAACATGATACAGATTTGAATACTGCTTTAGTGAAAAACCTCGGCTCAAACTATGTTCAGCACCAAGCGATGCTGGGCGGTGACATTGATATTTCAGCCACGCGCTATTCCGGAACAGATTTAACAAGCACCCTCGGCAAGGAAGCGGAGAAAGATCCGAAAAAAGCGCTGAACATTGTGCAGAACGAGTTTCAAAAGCGCTTTTCTTATAAATGGTTTGATTCCTACGGCTTTGATAACACATATGCCTTCACCGTAACAAAAAAGTTTGCGGAAAAGGAGCATATTAACACCGTGTCTGACCTGAAGAAAAATGCTTCCCAATATAAATTAGGCGTCGACAATGCTTGGCTGAAACGAAAAGGCGACGGGTATAAAGGCTTTGTCAGCACATATGGCTTTGAGTTCGGCACAACTTATCCAATGCAGATCGGGCTAGTCTATGACGCAGTCAAAAACGGGAAAATGGATGCGGTTTTGGCTTATTCAACGGATGGACGGATTAAAGCATATGATCTGAAAATCTTAAAAGACGATAAGCGTTTCTTTCCGCCGTATGACTGTTCACCGGTGATTCCGGAAAAGGTGCTTAAGGAGCATCCGGAACTTGAAGGTGTGATCAATAAGCTGATTGGGCAAATCGACACGGAAACGATGCAGGAACTTAATTATGAGGTGGATGGCAAGCTGAAGGAGCCGTCTGTCGTAGCAAAGGAATTTTTAGAGAAACATCATTATTTTGACTAAGAAAAGAGGTGGATCATATGGAAGTACTACAGCAGCTTGGCACATACTATTCGCAAAACGGCGGTTACGTACTGCAGGAATTTTACCGCCATTTTCTGATGTCGGTGTACGGCGTTTTATTTGCCGCCATTGTTGGAATTCCACTCGGCATCCTGATAGCCAGATACAGAAGATTAAGCGGATGGGTTTTTGCGGTCACGAACGTCATTCAGACCATCCCGGCTCTCGCCATGCTCGCCGTGCTGATGCTTGTCATGGGGCTGGGCGCTAATACGGTGATATTGTCATTATTTCTGTATTCTCTTCTGCCGATTATCAGAAATACGTATACTGGGATTATCAGTATTGAGCACGCCTATCTTGAATCCGGAAAAGCAATGGGGATGACAAAATTTCAAGTGCTGCTGATGGTCGAGCTTCCGCTTGCGCTTTCTGTCATAATGGCCGGCCTGCGCACCGCGCTTGTCATTGCCATCGGCATTACGGCCATCGGGACATTTGTCGGTGCTGGCGGTCTCGGGGACATCATCGTCAGAGGATCAAACGCCACAAACGGAACCGCGATTATATTAGCGGGAGCGATCCCCACAGCTCTGATGGCGGTGATTGCCGATTTGGTCATGGGTTGGCTTGAACGAGCGTTAAGCCCGATTAAAAAGAGAAAGAAGAAAAACTTGGCAGGTGCCGCATAAGAAAAAACGCCTTGTAATGACAGGGCGTTTTTTACGGCTTTGGCACATATTTAAAAATTTCTTCGCTCTCAAAAAACTCAATCAAACGGCTGAGCCAATTATAATAATCAAGCCATTCCTTTAATTCTTTCAGCAGTTCATTCACTTTTTCTTCCGCTTCAGGAGTAAGCTCTTCATCCAACACGCTGAGCAGCTCCCGATTGAGTTTTTTATGCATCATTTTGTTTTTGCTGACGACTTTGCTCCAGGTGGCTGAAAACAGCGTGATAAATGTTTGATAGTAGTCCTGCTCAACCTCATATAAATCTTTTCGGACGCCTTTTTCGAACACCTTCTCGGCAATGTTGGCATCAAGCATTTCCCGCACTACCTGGCTCATGCGTGTTTTACTCATGCCGGTGGCCTCAGATAATTCCGTAAGCGTCATCGGTTTTCGATTCATATAAATAATGCCCAGCACACGTCCGACGGTAGAGGGCATTCCAAATGCATGCATGTTTTCCGCGATTCTTTCTATAAAATGGTCCTCGGCTTGTTCAATGATCGTTAACGGATCTTTCTCCAACGGTTTCATCCTTTCAGCTAACAATTCCGATGTCAATATACCACATTTTTGATACGGCGAAAATGCTGTCAAAAGAGAATTTGGCAGGAAATTGGAGCAATAAGGAGATCAACACACGTCAATGCGGGTAAATCAGCGTTTACACATACTTTATAAATAATATGAACAAATTGTAAACTTTTTATTTTATAAACTTTATTCTATAATGGGAAGCATTCAATTGTCTGAAAAATTAAATTTAAACTGAACAAATTGAATAAACTTAATTTTGGAGGTGCGATGTTTGCTAACATTAGAAAATGTCTCGAAAACATACAAGGGCGGCAAAAAAGCCGTGAACAACGTAAATCTTAAGATTGCAAAAGGCGAATTTATCTGCTTTATCGGGCCGAGCGGCTGCGGAAAAACGACAACAATGAAAATGATTAACCGATTAATTGAGCCTTCCGCCGGAAAGATTTTCATTGACGGCGAAAACATCATGGACCAGGATCCTGTAGAGCTCAGGCGCAAAATTGGCTATGTGATTCAGCAGATCGGCCTGTTTCCCCATATGACCATTCAGCAGAATATCTCACTCGTCCCAAAACTGCTGAAATGGCCGGAGCAGCAGCGGAAAGAGCGGGCGCGTGAGCTTTTAAAATTGGTCGATATGGGGCCTGAATATGTAGACCGTTACCCTCATGAATTAAGCGGGGGGCAGCAGCAGCGAATTGGTGTATTACGGGCACTTGCCGCGGAGCCGCCGCTTATCTTAATGGATGAACCGTTTGGGGCACTCGACCCGATTACGAGGGATTCCCTCCAGGAAGAATTTAAAAAACTGCAAAAAACCTTACATAAAACCATCGTATTTGTTACCCACGATATGGATGAAGCGATTAAGCTGGCAGACCGGATTGTGATTTTAAAAGCGGGAGAAATCGTTCAAGTTGGAACGCCCGATGACATTTTAAGAAATCCGGCAGACGAATTTGTTGAGGAATTTATCGGCAAGGAGCGGCTGATTCAGTCATCCAGCCCGGATGTTGAACGGGTTGACCAGATTATGAACACACAGCCTGTAACGATCACCGCGGATAAAACGCTTTCTGAGGCCATTCAGCTGATGAGGCAGGAACGGGTCGATTCATTGCTGGTCGTCGATGACGAGCACGTTCTGCAAGGCTATGTCGATGTTGAAATCATTGATCAATGCCGGAAAAAGGCCAATCTCGTAAGTGAAGTTTTACATGAAGATATATACACAGTACTGGGCGGCACACTGCTGCGCGACACGGTCCGCAAAATTTTAAAACGGGGTGTCAAATATGTTCCCGTTGTGGATGAAGACCGACGCCTGATCGGAATTGTGACGAGGGCAAGTCTGGTCGACATCGTGTATGACTCCCTCTGGGGAGAAGAAAAGCAGCTCGCAGCATTGTCATAGGGAGGGACGATAAGTCATGCATCATATTGTTCAATTTTTGCAAACCAATGGGGGCGAGCTTCTTTATAAAACATACGAGCATATTACAATATCGCTCATTGCTGTGATCTTAGGCGTGCTGGTTGCCGTCCCCCTAGGGGTTGTGCTTACCAGAATGAAAAAAGGAGCCGGCACCATTATCGGCATTGTCAATATCATTCAGACGCTGCCGAGTCTGGCCATCCTCGCTTTTTTTATTCCGCTCCTTGGTGTAGGGAAGGTTCCGGCCATTGTGGCTTTGTTTTTCTATTCTGTATTGCCGATTCTTCGCAACACGTATACCGGCATTCGCGGCGTCAACAAAAATCTGCTCGAGTCTGGTAAAGGAATCGGAATGACGCCGGCTGAACAAGTCCGCTTGGTGGAGCTGCCGCTTGCCGCGCCAGTGATCATGGCGGGAATCAGGACATCGACGATTTACTTAATCGGCTGGGCCACGCTGGCTTCCTTTATCGGAGGCGGCGGATTGGGGGATTACATTTTTATCGGACTGAATTTATATCAGCCAGAATATATCATCGGGGGCGCGGTACCTGTCACGTTATTGGCAATTGTGATTGATTATGTGCTGGCAGTTGCTGAACGAAAACTGACACCTGCCGGCATGCAGAGATTGAAGGAATTGTCATAAGGAGGCGGCTCATGAAAAGAAAATATCTCAAACTAATGATAGGTTTAGCACTTGCGGCAACGCTGACGCTGAGCGGCTGTTCGCTTCCTGGTCTCAGCGCTGCTGCAGACCAGACCATTAAAATCGGCGCGCAAAGCATGAGCGAATCAGAAATCATCGCCAGCATGCTTGGCCAGTTGATCGAACACCATACTGATCTCAAAACAACAACGATTAAAAATCTTGGCTCCAACGCGGTGCAGCAGCAGGCTTTAATGAATGATGAAATCGACATTGCGGCCACAAGATATACGGGAGACGCGCTGACAGGCACGTTGAGAATGGAACCTGAAAAAGATCCGGACAAAGCGCTGGCGCTTACTCAGCGGGAGTTTAAAAAAAGATATGATTTAAAGTGGTATGACTCCTACGGGTTTGATAATACATATGCCTTTACAGTCAGCAAGGAGCTGGCCGACCAATACCATTTAGAGACCGTATCAGACGTTAAAAAATGGGCGCCGCAATTAAAGCTGGGCGTTGATAACTATTGGATGAAGCTCAAAGGAAACGGCTATCAGGATTTTACGAAAACCTACGGCATGACATTCGGCGGCACGTATCCAATGCAGATCGGCCTTGTGTACGACGCGGTGAAAAGCGGAAAAATGGACATTGTGCTTGCGTATTCAACCGATGGAAGAATCAAGTCCTATGGTCTCAAAATGCTAAAGGATGATAAACAATTTTTCCCGCCGTACGACTGCTCTCCTGTTGTTCCGGAAAAGGTGCTCAAAGAACATCCTGAGCTTGAAGGCATCATCAAGAAAATGCTCGGAAAAATCGACACAGCCACGATGCAGGAGCTTAACTATGAAGTCGACGGCAATCTCAAAGAACCGTCTGTCGTTGCCAAGGAATATTTAGAAAAACATCACTATTTCTAATCGTGAAAGGGGGAAGAGGTCAATGAACGTGTTTGAACAGTTAATGATGTATTACACGCAGAATGGCAGTTACGTCATGGATGAATTCGGCCGCCACTTTCTCATGTCGGCTTACGGCGTATTGTTTGCCGCTGTCGTCGGGGTTCCGGCCGGAATCCTCATCGCGCATTTTCGCCGTTTGTCAGCCTGGGTGTTTGCAGTAACAAACGTTATTCAAACAATCCCGGCGCTCGCTATGCTGGCCGTCTTAATGCTTGTTATGGGGCTCGGCGCAAATACCGTGATTCTATCATTATTTCTGTATTCCCTGCTGCCGATTATTCGAAACACGTACACAGGCATTATCAGTATTGAGCATGCCTACTTAGAATCGGGAAAAGCAATGGGTATGACAAAATTCCAAGTGCTCAGAATGGTTGAGCTCCCGCTCGCACTTTCTGTCATTATGGCGGGCCTTCGCACGGCTCTCGTCATTGCCATCGGAATTACAGCGATTGGCACATTTGTTGGTGCCGGAGGCCTTGGGGACATGATTGTCCGCGGCTCAAACGCAACAAACGGAACTGCGATTATTCTAGCCGGAGCGATACCAACTGCGGTAATGGCGGTAGGGGCGGATTTGCTCATGGCCTGGCTGGAGCGGGCATTAAGTCCGGTGAAGAAAAAAAGAACCGGGGCGAAACACGTTCAATCAGCTGCATAGAATAGAAAAAGAGGCTGGACTCCAGCCTCTTTTTCTATTTAAATCGTAAACTGACCCATCTTCTCATTAAGCTCCTTCGCCAGCTGCTCAAGCTCTTCAGCATTTTGAAGCACTTGATCCATCGAATGGGCGGATTGCTCGGTTATTGAAAATGTTTCTTCAATGCCGGCAGCCGACTCTTCGGATACAGAAGCGATATTTTCAATCGATTGATTGATGGTAATCGATTGGTTTGTTAACTGCTTCAGGCCATCCGTTACTTCCTTAATGCTGTCTGCAACGTGAGTGACGGATTGTTTGATATGCTGCATAGCCTGCCCGGTGTCTGTCAGGTTTTCCGTTCCTTTTTCGACTTCTGTAAAGCTGCTTTCCAAGTACGTAATGACAGTGTGGATCTCCTGCTGTGTGCCGCCTACAATCCGGGTAATATCCTGAACGGAATCAGAAACGCCGTCAGCCAGCTTTCTGACCTCATCTGCCACAACGGCGAAGCCTTTACCGCTTTCTCCTGCGCGGGCAGCTTCAATCGCGGCGTTAAGGGACAGCAAATTCGTTTGCTCGGCAATTCCGTTGATGACCTGAACGAGCTTGTTGATATCCTGAGAATGCTGTTCCAGTGATCTCACTTTATCCACGGCTTCTTGAACAATATGATGGATGGTTTTCATTTGCTGTACTGACGTAGCCATATTTTCGTTCCCGCTTACCGCGAGTTCGAGAACGTTTTGAGACGTATCGCTGATTGTGATGCCGTGATTATAGGCTTTATCAATGCTTTCGGTAAACTCATTCATCGATTCGGCAATCGTCACGGCGTCTTGGGCCTGCTGTTCAGAGCCCTCAGCCATTTCGTTCATCGTTTCAGTAATATGTTTGCTGCCGGATCTTGTTTCATTCGTTGCGGTTGCAAGCACCTGTGAAGAAGAAAGAACCCGGCTTGATATGTCTTTAGAATATCCGACAATATCTCTCAGATTCCCTACCATTTTTTGCAGCGCTTCATTCAGATCACCCAGCTCGTCTTTTGAGTTGAGCGGCTCCATATCGTTCGACAGATCGCCTTCGGCAATATGATTTGCAGATTCCTTCATGCGAATGATAGGCTTTACAATGTTTCGCGTGATATAAAGCCAGATGAAAATGCTGATGAGGATCGATGCTGCCACAAGCAAAGCGGTGTAAATGAGCCCTTTATGATAGACGGCCTTCGTTTCTTTTACCGCTGTGTTGCTGCCTTCTTGATTTAAGTCAACAAGCTGAGTGATTGTTTTTTTCATATCCTCAAAGCTGGCCTCAGTCTGAACCAATAAACCTCTTGCTTTGTCCATGTCATTCGTGCGGCCGCTTTCGATAATTTGCGCATGAATATCCATATAGGTATTCACTTCAGTTTGAAGCTGCTCGAACAGTTTCTGCTCTTTATCAGTGGAGATCGTTTTTTCGTAGTTATCGAGCTTTTGGTTAATGTCTTCCATGATTTGATTCATTTCTTGATCAAGTGTATCCATTTTGCTTTTGTCTGTATAAATCAGAAAGTCCTTTTCTTTAGAAGACAGGTGCTCGGTTACATAATTAATTGAAGTGATTCCTTTGATGCCGTCAATCCATTTTGTGTTGATTTCATCTGTTTTTTGAATGATATGCTGCATATTAAGAACGCCTATTCCGCCTACAAGTAAATTGATCAGGATCAGTGTCAAAAATACCAGGCTGAATTTGCGGGAAATCGTCAGTCGCATATAGTGGTCTCCTTTAAAAACGTAATGTGTGGATGTACTATATATCGGCTGAGAAATCGTTTTTTCACCTGGGAAAAAAATAAAAAACGGCTCTTTTCTCGTCTTTGAGATCAGAACCGTTTTAGCAATTAGTCAAGAAAGGAAGGGTCAATCCATTCAGTCGCCCATTTAGAAATCTCACCTAAAATGGGTGCTAGCGCCTTTCCTTTATCAGTCAATGAATATTCGATGCGAACCGGAGTTTCAGGGATGACATCCCGCTTCACTACTCCTTCAAGCTCAAGTTCTTTCAGCCGTTCTGACAGAACTCTGCCGCTTAGATTTGGAAGTGCTGCTTCAATTTCGCTAAATCGCTGAGACCCGTTCAAGAGCTGAAATACGATTAAAGCGACCCAGCGTTTACTTAAGATGTCGACTGCTTTTTCAAATCTAGGACACATTTCTGATTGGTTCATACTTTTCACCTCGTCTGTCACTATTATAACGCAAATAACGAGGGAGGGTATGCAAGCGTGATTGATAAAATATAGAAAGAGAAACAGGGGATTATGAGGAAGAGTCGCGTTTTTTTGCTTCTGAAGACAAAAAATCGAAGTATTTGCTGAGATTTTCTATATCCTGATTTGAGAGATGTTCCCATTTTTGACTATTGAAAATCGGGAGGTGCTCCGCTCCGCGAGTGACAGCCGTCTGGTAAATGTCATAAACGGATTGATAGCTTTCAGATGCTTCGCGGATTTCTTCAGGAAAGGCCTGAATATGACCTGCGGCGGCCATGAGGTTTTCGTACGGCACTTTCAGGACGGCTGCCAGTTTTTTAATCGTGGCGGGTTTTGGCGTCCCTCGTTTGCCGTTTTCAATTTTTGAAATGGTGGCCGAGCTGATGCCTGAGTACACCGCAAGCTGATTCACTGTCAGTTTGCGGGCGCGGCGCAGCTCCCGTAATTGCTGTCCGAACGGTGACATGGTCTATCGCCTCACATTTCTATCAAGAGTCAGTCATCAGCAGACCGTTTTTTGGCTTCGTCTGAAATAAACGAAAAATAATGATCCAGCATGAGCAAATCTTCTTTATTGAGATATTGCCACTTTTCGTTCTCAAGAAGCGCAAGGTTTTTCAGGTCATAGGCCTCCGCTTTTTCAAGCAGCTTGCACTTCGTTTCATAAGGGGCCCTGCCTTCATGCACTTCTTCGATGTAACCAGCCTTGTACATAAGCCCCTCATAAGGAATTTTTAAGGCCTCTGCCAGTTTTTTGATGGTAGCAGGTTTGGGAACGCCCCGTTTTCCGTTTTCGATTCTGGAGATGCCGGCTGCGCTTACGCCTGAATAAGTCGCCAGCTGGTTGACTGTTAACTTTCTCTCTTCACGCAATGCCCGTAATTGTTCGCCAAAGCTTTCCATATATCTCACCCCGTCCCTCACTGTTACTCATATTTTAGTATGTTTATTGACTAAAGGGAATAGGTAGACTGGAAATGTATTGACAAAAGTTAACATAAGCCGTAATGTAAAAGTATAGAAAAAAGTTTTTCAGGAATGGAAGGTGAGGAAAGTGCCAGTAGAAAAGATACAGATTAGACGTGATTATGTCTTGCAGTATATGGTTAATAACGATTATTCCCTTAATCAGCTTGCGCTGGAAATCGGAGTCTCACCCGCCACACTGAGCCGCGTGCTGAATGGAGAAAGACGGCCGGGGCAGCTTGTGATCGGTAAAATGCTTCACTATTTTAATTTGAAATTTGAGGATCTTTTTTACTATGACTTTATTGACAAAAGTCAATAAAGTAACAAAAAACGCAAGGAAGCCAAGCGTTTTCTATTCCTATGAATGATGTGTCAGCACAAACCCTGTCACCAGCTCATTGCACGTTTTCCATTGTTTTGTCGGCAATTGATGTCCCTGATATTCCAATCTGAAAAATTCGGCATGTCTGCACGCTCTTCGGTAATAGCCTGCGTTTGTAAAGGTCCAGTCCCGCAGGCCGCCATACATAAACAGCATTGGCATGTTTAGGCGGGACAGCTGTTCAATGCAGTTGTAGCCAAGCGAATCCAGATAATACTGATGCCAATGGGCCTGGTCTGCTTTTTTCATATGGTCTGTTAATATGCTGCGAAGCTGTCTGTCTTTTGTGTGGCTGCCAGCGAGGATTTTCATGAGCAAACCGGGGTTTTTTTCAAGCAGATATATTCCCAGTTTGTGCAGCTTCTGGCCGATTACGTTATGAACAGCGGGGTAGGCGCCGGACAGAATAAGGTGTGACACTTTGTCCGGGCGGGTGAAGCCGATATGCTGCGCGATTAAGCCTCCGGCAGAATACCCGAATAACACAGCTTTATCAATGTGCAAAGCGTCCATGAATTGCACGATCTCGTTTGCGTAATAGGAAATAGACGCTGGCTGATCGATGTGATCACTATCACCGTGGCCGCTTAAATCGGGAAAAATCACCCTGAAATGCTTGGATAGAAGGCGCTGATAATAAAAAACCTTGCGTCCCATGCCCGGCGGGTGGATAAAAATGATAGGGATTCCCTGTCCATATTCTTCATAAAAAAGATGTTTCCTGCTGTCTATGCTGATAAGCGGCATCGCTTTTCTCCTTTGACCTTTTCATATGAATAGGGTAACCAAGATAAAACGTCTTATCCGGCCTTTTGGCGTCTGATACAGCGTGACATGCCAACCCTTTTCATGTAAAATAGAAGTAATGTAGCCAGTGAGTCTGGAGGTGTATGGGATGCACGCAGTTTTGATTACCTTATTGGTTATCGTCAGCATTGCACTTATTATTGTCGTTTTGCTTCAATCCAGTAAAAGCGCCGGATTATCTGGTGCGATTTCAGGCGGAGCGGAGCAGCTCTTCGGGAAACAAAAAGCAAGAGGTCTTGATTTAATTTTGCACCGCATTACGGTAGTGCTGGCAGTCTTGTTTTTCGTGTTAACGATTGCGCTTGCTTATATCCTATAGGGCAATGTTTGTATAAGGTCTGATGTGAAGTCAGGCCTTTTTCACGTTTCTTGATGATATTCAAAACGTTTTTTTCTGATTAAACTGTGGAAAACTAAAATGATCGTGCAGATAGAAAGGGAGACATGAGCATGAAAGTTGTGACACCAAAACCATTTACATTTAAAGGCGGAGACAAAGCGGTGCTTTTGCTGCATGGCTTTACAGGAAATACAGCGGATGTAAGGATGCTGGGACGATATTTGAATGAACGCGGCTATACGTGCCACGCGCCTCAATATGAAGGACATGGCGTCCCGCCTGAAGAACTTGTACATACGGGGCCCGAAGACTGGTGGAAAAACGTAATGGATGGCTATGAATACTTAAAATCTGAAGGCTATGAGAGCATTGCTGCCTGCGGACTGTCGCTTGGCGGGGTTTTTTCGCTGAAATTGGGTTACACTGTACCCATAAAGGGAATTGTCCCAATGTGCGCACCGATGCATATTAAGAGTGAAGAGGTCATGTATCAAGGCGTTCTTTCATACGCTCGCAATTACAAAAAGTTTGAGGGGAAAAGCCCTGAGCAAATTGAAGAGGAAATGAAAGAATTCGAAAAAATGCCGATGAATACCCTCAAGGCGCTGCAAGACTTAATTGCTGATGTGCGGAATAATGTCGATATGATTTATTCACCGACATTTGTGGTGCAGGCCCGTCATGACCACATGATTAATACCGAAAGCGCCAATATTATTTACAACGAAGTGGAAACTGATGATAAACAGCTGAAATGGTACGAGGAATCAGGGCATGTCATTACACTCGACAAAGAACGTGACCTCGTCCATCAGGATGTGTATGAATTTTTAGAGAAGCTCGATTGGTAATCTACAGGAGGTCGGATAATGGAAAAAGAAGCATTTATGGAAAAGCTTCTCTCGTTTATGAAGGAAGAGGCGTACAAACCTCTGACCGTTCAGGAACTTGAGGAGATGTTAAATATTACGGAAGCCGAGGAGTTTAAAGAGCTCGTCAAAGCGTTAGTCGCCTTGGAAGAAAAAGGGCTTATCGTACGGACGAGAAGCGACCGCTACGGCATTCCGGAGAAGATGAATCTAATAAAAGGAAAGATTTCAGCCCATGCGAAAGGATTCGCCTTTTTGCTGCCTGAGGATACGTCGTTAAGTGATGTGTTTATTCCGCCTAATGAGCTGAATACGGCAATGAACGGCGATATCGTCATGGTTCGTCTGAATTCACAGTCAAGCGGCTCCAGGCAGGAAGGAACCGTCATAAGGATTTTAGAAAGAGCGATTCAGCGGGTTGTCGGCACGTATACAGAAACGAGAAACTTCGGCTTTGTCATTCCGGATGACAAAAAAATCACGAGTGACATCTTCATTCCGAAAAATGGGAAAAACGGAGCTGCGGAAGGGCATAAGGTTGTTGTCAAGCTGACGAGCTATCCTGAAGGCCGCATGAACGCAGAGGGTGAGGTTGAAACCATTCTCGGCCACAAAAACGACCCGGGCATTGATATTTTATCGGTCATTCATAAGCACGGCCTGCCGGGAGAATTTCCAGCTGACGCGATGGAACAGGCATCAAGTACGCCTGACACTATCGATGAAAAAGATCTGAAAGACCGCCGTGATCTCCGTGACCAGGTGATTGTCACCATTGATGGTGCGGATGCGAAGGATTTGGATGATGCAGTTACCGTGACGAAGCTTGATGATGGAAGCTACAAGCTTGGCGTTCACATAGCTGATGTCAGCCATTACGTAACCGAAAACTCGCCGATTGACAAAGAAGCGCTTGAAAGAGGGACAAGTGTGTATCTGGTTGACCGTGTCATCCCGATGATTCCGCACAGATTGTCAAACGGCATCTGCTCCTTAAATCCAAAGGTTGACCGCCTGACGCTTTCTTGTGAAATGACAATTAACAGTCAGGGACAGGTGACAGAGCACGAGATCTTCCAAAGTGTCATCAAAACAACGGAAAGAATGACATATTCAGATGTGAATAAAATTCTTGTTGACGATGATGAAGAGCTGAAGCAAAAATACGAGCCTCTTGTTCCGATGTTCAAAGACATGGAGCGCCTGGCTCAAATTCTTCGCGATAAGCGGATGGACCGCGGCGCCGTTGACTTTGATTTCAAAGAAGCAAAGGTGCTTGTTGATGACGAAGGAGCGGTTAAAGACGTTGTGATCAGAGAACGCTCTGTCGCCGAGAAGCTGATTGAAGAATTTATGCTTGTGGCAAACGAAACAGTGGCGGAGCATTTCCATTGGATGAATGTCCCGTTTATATACCGGATTCACGAAGAGCCGAATGCTGAAAAGCTGCAAAAGTTTTTAGAGTTTGTGACGACATTTGGCTATGTGGTGAAAGGAACGGCGGGAAATATTCATCCGCGCGCGCTGCAAAGCATTCTGGACGCTGTGCGTGACAGACCAGAGGAAACGGTTATATCTACTGTTATGCTCCGTTCGATGAAACAGGCGAAATACGACCCGCAAAGCTTGGGGCACTTCGGTCTGTCAACGGAATTCTATACGCATTTCACATCGCCGATCCGCCGTTACCCGGACTTAATCGTTCACCGTCTGATCAGAACGTATTTGATCAACGGCAAAGTCGATGAAGCGACACAGGAAAAGTGGGCTGAACGCCTGCCGGATATCGCCGAACATACATCATCTATGGAGCGCCGTGCAGTTGACGCCGAGCGTGAGACGGATGATCTGAAAAAAGCGGAATACATGCTTGATAAAATCGGTGAAGAGTTTGACGGCATGATCAGCTCTGTGACAAACTTCGGAATGTTCGTCGAGCTGCCGAATACAATTGAAGGACTCGTCCATGTCAGCTTTATGACAGATGACTACTACCGCTTTGACGAACAGCATTTCGCAATGATTGGCGAGCGGACAGGCAACGTCTTCCGCATCGGGGATGAAATCACAGTCAAGGTTGTCGATGTCAATAAAGATGAGCGCAATATCGACTTTGAAATTGTCGGCATGAAGGGCACTCCGCGGCGTCCGAGAGAATTGGACAGCAGCCGGAGCAGAAAACGCGGAAAGCCTGCCAGAAAACGTGTTCAAAGCACCAATACACCTGTTTCTCCAGCTCCGTCTGAGGAAAAAGGGGAGTGGTTCACTAAGCCGAAGAAGAAAAAGAAAAAACGCGGCTTCCAGAATGCTCCGAAACAGAAACGGAAAAAGAAGAAATAGCAGCTCAACCAGCAAATAGGGCCGCAGCGCTCTATTTGCTTTCTTTCGGAAACAGCTTTTCATTGTAGCAGTACGTGACATTTGGTAAAATAGAGCGTATCGCAAAAGGTGGACAGTTTTTCCTTAGAGAGAGGAGGTTCTGGCATGCCAAAAGGGTCAGGAAAAGTATTATCTCAAAATAAGAAAGCCAATCACGATTATTTTATAGAAGAAACCTATGAAACAGGCATCGTTCTGCAAGGAACCGAAATCAAATCGATTCGCGCCGGCCGCGTAAACCTTAAGGATTCCTTCGCCAAAATCGAACGGGGAGAAGTGTTTCTCCACAATATGCACGTCAGCCCATATGAGCAGGGAAACCGCTATAACCACGATCCGCTTCGGACAAGAAAGCTGTTAATGCACCGCAAGGAGATTAATAAGCTGATCGGGTTAACAAAGGAAAAAGGCTATTCTCTCGTTCCGCTGAAGCTGTATTTAAAAAACGGCTTTGCCAAAGTGCTTCTCGGCCTTGGAAAAGGGAAGAAAAACTATGACAAACGGGAAGACCTGAAGCGCAAGGACGCGAAGCGGGAAATCGAAAGAGCGTTCAGAGACAGTCAAAAAGGCTTCTAAAGGCATAGTGCTTGATTCGAAAATCAGGCCTGTGCTATACTGTGTTCACGATCAGATCACGACGTCGTTCATTTGAAGGATTTGACAATTGAAAAGAGCCGTGATCATGTTATAATAAGACTATAGCCAGTTTGAGTGAGAGCTTGATATTTTCTCCCGTATTTCCCTTATACCAAGGGGACGTTACGGATTCGACAGGGATGGATCGAGCTTGAGCTGCGAGCCGAGAGGCGATCTCGTAAACACGCACTTAAATATAACTGGCAAAACTAACAGTTTTAACCAAAACGTAGCATTAGCTGCCTAATAAGCGCAGCGAGCTCTTCCTGACATTGCCTATGTGTCTGTGAAGAGCACATCCAAGTAGGCTACGCTTGCGTTCCCGTCTGAGAACGTAAGAAGAGATGAACAGACTAGCTCTCGGAAGGCCCGCCCGCAGGCAAGAAGATGAGTGAAACCATAAATATGCAGGCTACGCTCGTAGACGCTTAAGTAATCGATGTTTCTGGACGTGGGTTCGACTCCCACCGTCTCCATACATACTGACAATAAAGCAGAACCTCTTAAGAGGTTCTGCTTTATTTTTTCTCCAAACCACAGGTACCAAAAAGTGCGTACTTCCATTTCAATCCCAGCTGTTTCATACTGATTGCAGAGCAGATGTTTCACCAATCAGATTTCTGTCAATAAATAAGAGGAATCAAAAACGGAGGGATGAATAATGAAGCTGAATTTACAAGGAAAAACCGCACTGGTGACCGGTTCGACATCAGGGATCGGAAAAGCTATTGCCTCTTCGTTAGCTGAAGAAGGTGCGGCAGTGATCATTAACGGACGCCGGGAAGAGAAAGTGAATCAGACGATAGATGAACTGAAAACACAACATGCTGAAGCGGTTCTTTATCCGGCCGCATTTGATTTGGGAACTGAAGAAGGCTGCAATGAGCTGTTTCAGGCATATCCAGAGGTTGATATTTTGGTCAACAATTTAGGGATTTTTGAACCGGCGGAGTACTTTGATATTCCCGATGATGAATGGTTTCGTTTTTTTGAAGTGAATATTATGAGCGGTGTAAGGCTGACACGCAGGTATTTGCATAATATGATAGAGAAAAAAGAAGGGCGTGTGATTTTCATTGCCAGTGAAGCAGCGATTATGCCGTCACAGGAAATGGCCCATTACAGTGCGACAAAAACGATGCAGTTGTCCATTTCCCGCAGTTTGGCGGAGCTGGCAACCGGCACGAATGTCACAGTCAACACCGTCATGCCGGGCTCTACCTTAACAGAGGGTGTGGAAACCATGCTGAACTCGCTGTATCCTGGTGAAGGTCTGACTGTTCAAGAAGCTGAGGCACGTTTTATGAAAGAAAACCGGCCGACATCTATTATTCAAAGACTGATCCGTCCGGAAGAAATCGCCCACTTCGTTACATTTTTAAGCAGCCCGCTTTCCTCTGCGATCAATGGCGCGGCACTTCGGGCGGACGGCGGTTTGGTCCGCAGTGTCTTTTAAACCTCTCCCAATAGGAGAGGTTTTTTTATATATTGTTGATTTCCATAAATTTCTGACGTATAATATTGGTACCGAAATAGTTTTCTTGGTACCGAAGGCGGGGGATTAATGTGGAAAAAAGAATTATGGCGGAAACCATCCGGCTGATCAAGCAGAAAGGATTTTCATTTACGATGAATGATTTGGCGGCAGCGCTGGGAACGAGCAAGCGGACGCTCTATGCATATTATTCATCTAAAGATCAGCTTGTTGAGGCGGTTGTCGAACAATTTATAGCTGAAATGAAGCAAATAGAAAGAGACATCTATGAAAATGAAAGTTTAAATGTGCTCCAAAAGGTGAAAAAAATGCTGATCAGCCTTCCGCAGGGGATGGAACTGCTGAACATGGGATTATTAAATGAACTAAAGAAATACCATTACGATGCGTGGCTTACATTAGACGCGTTTATTAAGGAAGAATGGGCGATTGTCCTGGCATTATTAAACGAGTGCAAACAGCAAAAGAGAATCAGAAACATCAATCCGGACCTGTTTGTTCACATGTATATAGGGAGCATCAATCAAGTGTATGACCCTGAATATCCGCTGAAACATCAGTTCACGACAGGAGAGGTTCTTGAATCAATTGTAGATGTTTTGTTTAACGGTATAACAGCTGATGAGGAGGCTGATGCGACGTGAATTGGGTGTTTCTATGCTTGGCGATTTTGTTTGAAGTTGCGGGAACGGTCAGCATGAAGCTATCGTCCGGTTTTACAAAGCTTATTCCCAGTTTGCTGTTGATTTTTTTTTATGGAGGGAGTCTTTTCTTTCTGACGCTTACGCTTAAATCCATTGATGTATCAGTTGCTTATGCTGTATGGTCAGGGATGGGAATTGTCCTGATTACAGTCGTTGGTTTTTTGTTTTTTCAAGAACATGTTAGTGTCATGAAAGTCATTTCAATTGGATTGATTATTGCAGGTGTTGTGTCTTTAAACCTGATCGAGCATGCTGCGGTGTCTGAGCCGGTACATAAAAGCGGGCAGTACAAATGAGGTATATGAAGCTGTTTTTTCTCGTGACTGATATCGGTTTTATCTTGTACTGGCTGTCAGCCGGATTTTCGCTCATACCGGAAAACTGGGCTTTTAAACATCATGACCATCCGTTTATGATCGCATGGAACTGGTCTTTTTTTCCGCTGGATATCCTGATTTCTGTCACAGGGTTGTACAGCTTGTACCTACAGCGGGTGAATCGTGCTGACTGGAAGCTGATGGCGCTGATTTCTCTTGTGCTGACCTGTTGTTCAGGTCTGCAGGCGCTATCATTCTGGACATTCAGCAGTGACTTTGATCTTGTGTGGTGGCTGTTTAATGGGTATCTATTGATTTATCCTTTATTTTTTATTCACCTGCTCTTAAAGGAAGGCAGAAGGACAAAACAGTCCTGACAGGTGCCGCTTTTATGATAATAAACTGATGTAATGAAGCAGAGACGGTATAAGTCTCTGTTTTTTTATTGGCGCACCAATTGAGAAGCTAACCGCGTTTTTGGGCATACTAAAGCGAAGAAACGGGAAAAGTTCTACACATTCATTGAAAAGGATTTTGTCAAATGAACAAAACTGCTGCGAACAATCAAAGAATCATGCCTATCGTGAAGGATGCCTTTCGCATTCATGCAAATCCATTTCCTTGGAAAAAGGCTATCGGATCAGGTTTCGCTTCAGGGTTTCCTGTGCTGGTCGGTGCATTGGCAGGTCACACGGATTACGGATTAATTGCAAGTATCGGAGGCTTTGTTTATTTATATGCGGGCGGTGAATCGTACAAAAAGCGCGCCATGAAGCTGCTCTTGGTTTCCTTTGGGATCGCCCTCTCATTTGGTTTAGGGACGCTTTTGTCTGGGACGCTTTGGATGATGTCGGCTGTTTTGGGGCTGATCGGTGCAGCGGCGATGTTTATTTTTAGCGCGCTCGGCATTCAAGGCCCTGCGCCAATGTTTTTTGTCCTTGCCTTTTTAGTCAGTTCCGGGCTGCCGGCCGATCCTTCACAAGCGCTGTTCAGAGCGGGACTGACGTTTCTCGGAGGCATTTTCGCCATGGGCATCGCTTTAATCGGCTGGTTATGGAACAAACATGGACCGGAGGGAGCGGTGCTGCAAAAAACATATCATCAGCTGGCTGCATGTCTTTCAGCCGTCGGAACGCCAGGTTTTCATAACGCACAGCATCAGACCGTGCTCATGCTTAGAACAGCTCGCCAAACGGTTCTTGGGAAAGGGAACAGACGGAAAAAATCGCGGCATGATGAACGGTTTTTCCGCCTCCTTGAAAAAGCTGACGACATATTCATTGCCATTATTCATTTTTCAGCTGAAACGCCGGACAGAGAGACTGCGCAGATTGAAAAGGCACTTCGCCAAACCGGAGATATGCTTGCGCATGCACGGGTTTCCGGTACGTTTCAGATTAATGAGAACGAATCTGAGTCTAGGCGGAAGCTGTTTGAAGAAATCAATGAGGTTTTGCATATCGCTTCAGGACGTTTTGATAAGCAGCTTGACGGGGAGCCGAGTCGCCTGCCATCCTCTTTTTACTTTTTGAGAAATGCTTTTGACTGGAAGTCTCCAGTTTTGATTAGAGCGTTAAAGTACGGAATTGTTCTGTTTGCCGCCGATATGTTTGCCCTCGCATTCGGCTTTGCACGTTCCTATTGGATTCCGCTTTCGGCAGCAGCGGTCATGCTTGGCACTACTGTGGTTTTTACGCTTCACAGGGCTATTCAGCGTTCGGCCGGAACGGTGATCGGTGTTATGCTGGCAGGCGCAATCTTGTTTTTTAAGCCGGGCGGTGTTTATATTGCGTTATGTATTGCAGCGCTGCAATGTCTTCTTGAGATGCTGATCGTCCGCAATTATGCGCTGGCTGTTCCCTTTTTAACCGCAAATGCGCTTGCTATCACAGAAAGTATGCATGGCGGCGCGGGTGCCGGTTATTTTATGATAGCGAGGCTGACTGATGTAGCTGTCGGCAGCGTGATTGGGCTGTTGGGAACAATGCTTTTGTGGCGGCGGTTTTCAACCAAGCGGCTGCCTGAACTTGTGCGGAATGTCATCCGGTTGGAAGGGCAGTTTATGGAGAAACTGTTAACCGGGCAGAATGCCGACGAACACAAGTTAAGGGGGAGTCTTGTCAGGCTTCGGGATGCGTATGACAAGGCGCTTGGAGAGTTTCCTCATGCGAATGCGGATGCGCTCTGGCCTGCCATTTCGGGTGCTCAGCACTTAGGGTACTATTTGCTCTCGGCGCAAGCTCACCGCCGTCCGCCTGCTCCGTTTTCTGATGAAGAGATCAACCAGTTGCGGGCGTTTTTTGAACTGGCTGAGCAATCCTTTATCATGAAAAGGATGCCTGCGGATATTCAAGTACCGCATGTCCCTCATTATCCTCGAATCAGTAAAGAACTGTCCGCGCTGTATTCCGGCTTGAGAACAGCTTTTGAAAAGTAAGCTGTTTGGAAAGTTAAATAATCTTTAATTCGAGATGTTTTACTTGAAAGTAAATTTCTTTGTCTCTATAATAAAGTCTAAGAGAGACAGAATAATCATTATGCATCTGTATGATAATAATTGATGTGTGATTTTTAAAAACGAAAGGGCTGGTAAAAATGGCAAAAGTATTATATATCACTGCTCATCCGCATGACGAAGCAACTTCGTACAGTATGGCAACAGGTAAAGCATTTATCGAATCTTACAAAGAAACGAATCCAAATGATGAAGTTGTACATATCGATTTGTACAAAGAAAACATCCCGCACATTGACGCAGATGTATTCAGCGGATGGGGAAAGCTTCAGTCAGGTACAGGCTTTGAAGAGCTTTCTGAAAGCGAAAAAGCGAAAGTAGGCCGTTTGGGAGAGCTTAGCGATCAATTTGCATCAGCTGATAAGTACGTATTTGTTACTCCTTTATGGAACTTCTCATTCCCGCCAGTGATGAAAGCGTATCTCGATTCTGTTGCTGTTGCAGGAAAATCATTCAAATACACTGAACAAGGTCCTGTCGGCTTGTTAACTGATAAAAAAGCAATTCATATCCAAGCGCGCGGCGGCTACTATTCAGAAGGCCCTGCGGCTGAGATGGAAATGGGGCACCGCTACATCGGCATCATGATGAACTTCTTCGGCGTACCATCATTCGATGGCATTTTCGTAGAGGGACATAATGCGGAGCCCGATAAAGCACAGCAAATCAAAGAAGACGCGATTGCGCGTGCGAAAGAAGCAGGAAAAACATTCTAATGAAAAAGCCTCCCCTTATTTGGGGAGGCTTTTGTTTTATTGCTCCAGCATAATGGTTCGTTTCTCTTTACTGCTTTTCATTGCGGCTTCAATGATGCGGATGACATCAATACCTTCCTCAGCAGTGACTGGCAGCGCAGCACCTTCCCGTATGCTTTCCGCTATTTTACGGTAATAGGTAAGGTAGGAGCCATTTACTGATGGAATCGTTTCTGTTTTTTTGTCGGAGCCATGAATGGTTGTAAGCTGTCCGTAAAACTTCGGATCATCCGCACCCCAGCTGTCATCCTCTGGTTTTCTTCCCGCTCTGAGTGCGTCTTCCTGTCCGTCAATTCCGTATTTAATAAAGCTGGAATCCTTTCCATGGATTTGATAACGAGGTCCGTTTGCCGGAACGATTGATCCTCCGTATAGAATGGCTTGAAGCTTGCCATAATCCAGGGTTAAATGAAAATAGTCAACCGTTTCGGCATTTTCCCGCTGAGCCATCACGTTTGCAGTCACGGCTTTAGGCATCCCAAATAAATGCAGGGTTTGGTCTATGATGTGGGAGCCGAGATCATATAGCGTACCAGTGGCAGTGCCTTCTTTTTCCCGCCACCGCGCTTGAATTTCAGGTCTGTAGCGGTCATAGGATACTTGATATGTATTGATATCTTCAAGGGATCCGTCAGAGATCAGCTTTTTAATCGTTAAAAAGTCGTTATCCCAGCGTCGGTTATGATATACGCTTAATAATACGCCTTTTTCATCGGCAGCCCTTTTTAATGTTTCCCCCTCCTCGGCCGTTGCTGTCATTGGTTTTTCCATCACAACATGTTTTCCGGCCTGTATGCATGCCATAGCATGCTCGTAATGAAGGCCGCTCGGGGTGGTGACAATGACAAGCTCAATGGCAGGGTCATTTGTGATTTCCTCAAGCTCATGCACAACCTCAGCATCTGGAAAATCCCGATTCACTTCTTCTGTCCGTGATGTCATGATTTTGCTGATGTGATACTCATCCAGAACAGCCAGCAGCGGCCCGTGAAAAACAGAACCGGACAATCCGTATCCTAATATCCCAACCTTTATTGTATCCACTTTTCTTCTCCCCTTTAAAAGCGTTTTCATCAGAAGTATATACCCTCCTGATCAAATGGTAAAACCAAACTGATTCATTTTTTGCGTCGGCATGCTTAGACAACCGTTTGGACAATCAGTATAATGGGAATTAATATCATTAAACAGAGGTGTACGCATGGAAAAGCATAACGAACATAAAACATTAAACCATAAAAGCTCGAAAGAAAAAGATCAGATTACAAACCGGCTAAAGCGGATTGAGGGTCAAGTCAGAGGCATTCAAAACATGGTGGAAAACGACAGATATTGTGTAGATATTCTTGTGCAGATTTCAGCTGTTCAGGCGGCAATGAAAAATGTGGCGCTTCATTTGCTTGAGGATCATGCCCATCATTGTGTAGCAGATGCCATCAAAAGCGGAGACGGGGAACAGGCCATTTCTGAGCTTTTGGACGTATTTAAAAAGTTCACAAAATCATAAAGCGTTTTTTTTATTGTAATACCCTACGGGGGTATGGTAGGATGAAAACAGAAAGAATAAACAGGAGGAATTGATATGGAACAAAAAACATTGCAAGTTGAAGGAATGTCTTGTCAGCACTGCGTCAAAGCAGTAGAAACAAGCGTAGGAGAACTGGACGGCGTCAGTGCCGTTCATGTCAATCTGGAAGCGGGTAAAGTCGATGTTTCGTTTGATGCTGACAAAGTATCAGTCAAAGATATTGCGGATGCGATAGAAGATCAGGGCTATGATGTAGCCAAGTGATTCAAGGTATCGCGCCTTTAGGGAGGCGCGATATTTCTTTCATTTTTATATACCCCCCAGGTGTATATAAAGGAGTGAGTATGTTGAGTGAACAAAAGGAAATCGCGATGCAGGTCTCTGGTATGACCTGTGCGGCATGTGCTGCCAGAATTGAAAAAGGCCTGAAGCGGATGCCCGGTGTCACAGATGCAAATGTTAATCTGGCAACGGAAACATCAAATGTAATCTACGATCCTGCTGAAACTGGGACTGCAGCGATTCAAGAAAAAATAGAGAAGCTGGGCTATCACGTCGTTACAGAAAAAGCTGAATTCGATATTGAAGGCATGACCTGTGCAGCTTGCGCCAATCGGATTGAAAAGCGGCTTAACAAAATAGAAGGCGTCGCAAACGCTCCAGTAAACTTCGCTTTAGAAACAGTTACGGTCGAATACAATCCAAAAGAAGCGTCTGTCGGCGATTTGAAAGAAGCGGTAGATAAGCTTGGATATAAGCTAAAGTTGAAGGGTGAACAGGACAGTGAGGCTGCTGCTACTAAAAAGAAAGAAGAACGGAAGCAAACGGCGAGACTGATTTTTTCAGCTGTCCTGTCATTTCCATTGCTTTGGGCGATGGTGAGCCATTTTACATTTACATCATTCATTTGGATACCGGATATATTTCTCAATCCGTGGATGCAATTTGCGCTGGCGACACCAGTCCAGTTTCTGATCGGCTGGCCGTTTTATGTGGGTGCGTATAAGGCGCTCAGAAATAAAAGCGCCAATATGGATGTATTGGTCGCCCTCGGTACGACGGCTGCTTACGCTTATAGTCTTTATCTTACTTTTCAAAGTCTTGGATCTCACGGGCATACAGACGGCCTTTACTATGAAACAAGCGCGATTTTGCTGACGCTGATTTTATTAGGCAAGTTGTTTGAAACAAAAGCAAAAGGCCGTTCCTCGGATGCGATTAAAAAGCTGATGAAGCTTCAAGCGAAAACAGCGACTGTTGTAAGAGACGGACAGGAGCAAATCATCCCGATCGACGAAGTGCTTGTTAATGACATTGTTTACGTCAAACCTGGCGAACGAATTCCTGTCGACGGAGAAGTGGTTGAAGGCCGCTCAGCGGTTGACGAATCGATGATTACAGGAGAAAGTCTTCCTGTTGACAAAAATCCTGGTGACAGCGTGACAGGTTCAACCGTTAACGCAAACGGTTTCCTGAAAATTAAAGCTGTCAACGTCGGAAAGGATACTGCGCTTTCTCATATCATCAAAATTGTTGAGGAAGCACAAGGGTCAAAAGCGCCGATCCAGCGTCTCGCTGACCAGATTTCAGGCATTTTTGTGCCCATTGTATTGGGGATTGCCGTTCTCACTTTTCTCATTTGGTACCTTTGGGCGGCTCCTGGCGATTTTGCTGAAGCGATCAGCAAGTTCATTGCGGTTCTTGTCATTGCCTGTCCTTGCGCCCTCGGTCTTGCCACTCCGACGAGCATAATGGCTGGATCTGGACGCGCTGCTGAATTCGGGATTTTATTTAAAGGCGGCGAGCATTTAGAAAAAACACATCGTCTCGATACCATTGTTCTTGATAAAACCGGAACCGTGACAAACGGGAAGCCGCGTCTGACGGATGCCATTCCATTCGGCCGTTTTGAAGAAACAGATTTGCTTCAATTTGCAGCGGCAGCCGAAACGGGATCAGAGCATCCGCTTGGCGAAGCGATTATTGCTGGCGTGAAAGATAAAGGGCTTGAGATACCGAAGCTTACCCGCTTTGAAGCAAAAGTCGGCGCAGGCATTTTGGCTGAAGCCGGAGGAAAAAGCATTCTCGTCGGCACAAGAAAATTAATGGAGAGCGAACAGGTCGAGCATGGGGCTCTTCTCGCCAAAATGGAAGAGCTAGAGGCAGAAGGAAAAACAGTTATGCTTGTATCCATTGATGGAGAAGCAGCTGGGCTAGTAGCGGTTGCAGATACGATTAAGGACACGTCGCGGAAGGCTGTTGCCCGTCTGAAAGAGTTGGGCCTTGATGTCATCATGATGACAGGAGACAATCGCAGAACCGCAGAAGCCATCGCGAAGGAAGCGGGAATTGCGAATATCATTGCGGAAGTTCTTCCTGAACAAAAGGCGGCGGAAATTGCCCGCCTGCAAAAAGAAGGCCGCCAGACAGCAATGGTAGGCGACGGAATTAACGATGCGCCGGCGCTTGCCACAGCTGATATCGGCATGGCGATTGGAACTGGCACGGACATTGCCATGGAAACAGCAGACATTACACTTATTCGCGGCGATCTAAACAGCATTGCCGACGCAATCCGCATGAGCAGATTGACAATGAAAAACATTAAACAAAATTTATTCTGGGCGCTTGGCTATAACAGCCTCGGCATCCCAGTCGCAGCACTTGGATTTTTAGCACCGTGGATAGCAGGAGCAGCAATGGCATTCAGCTCCGTCTCCGTTGTTCTGAATGCTCTTCGTCTTCAGAAAGTAAAATAAAAAACCGGCCATATGCCGGTTTTTGTTTTTTATTGACACTTTCTTGGAAAACAACATATAATAGGTATAACTTATATATGAGTATATGCTCATATATATTAAAATGAATGCAATACTCATTGATACGCTTTGAAGAGGGAACCCTAAATCGGAAGGTAAGGTGAGACTAGTGAAACAGGAATACGTTCTGGACGGTTTGGATTGCAGCAATTGTGCCCAAAAAATCGAAAATGGAGTCAAAGGCATAAAAGGCATTGACGGATGCGCGGTAAATTTTGCGGCAAGCACCTTAACTGTCTCAGCCGATGGGAAAGAAGAGCAATGGGTTACGAACAAAGTAGAGAAAAAAGTGAAATCAATTGATCCGCATGTAACGGTTCGCCAAAAGCATATAAAGAAATCAGCTGATGATGGCTATCGTAATCGAATGGTCAATATGCTGATCAGAATGGCGGCGGCTGTCATTCTCGGCGCAGCGGCATATTTGGTTCATTCGGGAACCATTGAATTTTTCCTTTTCCTCGGTGCTTATTTGATTATCGGCGGTGATATTATGATCCGCGCAGTCAAAAACATCATCCGCGGTCAGGTGTTTGATGAGCATTTCTTAATGGCTCTTGCCACAATCGGCGCCTTTCTGATTCAGCAATACCCTGAGGGGGTCGCCGTTATGCTGTTTTATCAAATCGGTGAGCTTTTTCAAGGAGCCGCGGTCAGCCGTTCCAGAAAATCAATTAGTGCGTTAATGGACATACGGCCTGATTACGCCAATCTCAAAACAAAGAACGGCATCGAACAGGTTTCCCCGGAGGACGTTCAGACAGGAGACATCATTGTGGTTAATCCGGGAGAAAGCATACCCCTGGACGGTAAAGTCGTGCAAGGGTCAGCGATGGTTGATACATCTGCTTTAACAGGTGAGTCCGTTCCGAGAAAAGCTGCGGAAGGACAAGATGTAATGTCAGGCTTTATCAATCAAAACGGCGTTCTGCATATTGAAGTCACAAAGGGCTATCAGGAATCAGCAGTATCAAAAATATTAGACTTGGTTCAGAATGCGAGCAGCCGTAAAGCCCGGACAGAAAACTTTATCACGAAGTTTGCCAAGTATTATACACCTGCTGTTGTGATCATTGCGGTATTGCTGGCCTTTGTTCCGCCGCTTGTTCTTTCTGGCGCCGCGCTTTCTGATTGGGTGTACCGCGCGCTTATCTTTTTAGTGATCTCTTGTCCTTGTGCGCTTGTTGTCTCTATTCCGCTCGGTTTCTTCGGCGGAATCGGAGCGGCCTCAAAGGCCGGAGTGCTTGTAAAGGGAAGCAATTATTTAGAAGCCTTGAATCAAGTCAAATTTGCGGTGTTTGATAAAACGGGAACACTAACAAAAGGCAGCTTTGAAGTGACGGAAATCAAACCCGCGGAAGGTTTTACAAAGGATAGATTACTTGAAGCGGCGGCATACGCTGAGCTTCATTCACAGCATCCGATTGCTGAATCTGTGCGTAAAGCTTACGGGAAAATGCTTTCCTCCGATGAGATAGAGTCATACGAAGAAATCTCCGGCCACGGCATTTTTGCAAAGGTAAATGGAACTGAGATCCTTGCTGGGAATAAAAAGCTCATGGAAAGAGAACAAATTGAGGATGTCCCGGATGAAAATGCTGGAACAATCGTACACGTTGCTGTTGATCAACGCTATGCCGGAGCAATCATCATAGCGGATGAAGTAAAGGAAGACGCAGCACAAGCGGTTGCTGATCTGAAATCGCTTGGAATCAAACAAACCGCTATGCTGACGGGTGATTCGAAACAAACGGGAGCAGCCGTCGGAAAACAGCTTGGGATTGGTGAGGTATATGCAGAGCTGCTGCCGCAAGATAAAGTCTCGCAGGTCGAAGCATTAGAAGCTAAGCTTTTGCCTAATGAAAAACTCATTTTTGTCGGTGACGGTATCAATGATACACCAGTGCTTGCCCGCGCAGATATAGGGATCGCGATGGGAGGCCTTGGCTCAGATGCCGCGGTAGAAGCCGCAGACATCGTGCTAATGACAGATCAGCCGTCAAAAATTGCGGAAGCGATTCGGATTGCGAAACGGACACGGCGTATCGTGTGGCAAAACATCGGATTTGCTTTAGGTGTGAAAGCGATCTTTCTCATTCTTGGTGCATTTGGAATTGCGACCATGTGGGAAGCGGTTTTCTCAGATGTCGGCGTTACACTGCTTGCTGTGGCGAACGCCATGCGCGTCATGCGTCTCAAAAACAAATAAATTGTCGGAGAGAATTCATTTTTTCGGGGTTTTCTTATCAGCGCTTGTCTTGTTAAAATAAAGAAGTGGGTCAATTGCGATCCGCTTCTTTTTTAATTTTAAAACGATGAGGTGTCGGAGTGAAAAAGAAACAGCAGTCTTCTGCGAAATTCGCGGTCATCCTTACGGTTGTGGTTGTTGTATTGCTAGCAGCCATTGTCATCATTAATAACAAAACGGAACAAGGCAATGATGCGGTGTCCGGACAGCCGTCTATCAAAGGGCAGCCTGTGCTTGGCAAGGACGATGCACCGGTAACTGTAGTAGAATTCGGAGATTACAAATGTCCGTCTTGCAAGGTGTTTAACAGTGACATCTTTCCAAAAATACAAAAAGACTTTATTGATAAGGGCGATGTGAAATTTTCTTTCGTGAACGTCATGTTCCATGGAAAAGGTTCAAGATTAGCGGCTCTTGCATCTGAAGAAGTATGGAAGGAAGACCCTGACTCTTTCTGGGATTTCCATGAAAAGCTGTTCGAAAAACAGCCGGATACGGAACAGGAATGGGTAACCCCAGGCCTCCTTGGTGATCTTGCAAAAAGCACCACAAAGATAAAACCTGAGACACTCAAGGAAAATCTTGATAAGGAAACATTCGCTTCTCAAGTGGAAAAGGATTCTGACCTTAATCAAAAAATGAACATACAGGCAACACCGACGATTTACGTCAATGATAAAGTGATCAAAAATTTTGCGGATTATGATGAAATCAAAGAGACAATAGAAAAAGAGCTGAAAGGGAAGTAACGATATGAAAAATAGAATCGTATTTTTATATGCTTCCTGGGTTGTGGCTCTTATCGCTATGCTGGGCAGCCTGTATTTCAGTGAAATCAGAAAGTTTATTCCATGTGAACTGTGCTGGTACCAGCGTATCCTCATGTATCCGCTCGTCCTGATTTTAGGCATCGCCACCTTTCAAGGGGACACACGAGTGAAAAAATATGTGCTCCCGATGGCGATTATAGGGGCATTCATTTCGATCATGCATTACTTAGAGCAAAAAGTGCCCGGCTTTAGCGGCATTAAGCCATGTGTCAGCGGCGTGCCGTGCTCAGGCCAATATATTAACTGGTTTGGTTTTATTACGATTCCATTCCTGGCCCTGATTGCTTTTATCCTGATTATCATTTTTATGTGCCTGCTGAAAGGCGAAAAATCTGAATAACAAAAAAAGCGCCCGCGTATGCCGGGCGCTTTTTTAATTTCGCAAACTCATGTCCATCAGCAATAGCCGTATTCCCTCTAAATTTATCTTTTTTTCTCATAAAAATGTTATTGATTTTACCCTTGAGCGATTATAAAATCTAGAGGTCGTCAGAAAATTTAACAAACATAAAAGGGAGTCATCAGAATGGCTTGGGAGCTGCTCAGTGTGATTGGCATCATTGCGTTTGCAGTCAGCGGCGCAATTGTTGCGATGGAAGAGGAATATGATATTTTAGGAGTTTATATATTAGGGATTGTCACCGCTTTTGGAGGAGGAGCGATCCGCAACTTGCTGATCGGTGTTCCGGTGTCAGCGCTATGGGAGCAGGGAGCGTACTTTCAAATCGCGCTTTTATCTATTACAATTGTGTTTCTGTTTCCGAAGCTGCTGCTGAAGCATTGGAATAAGTGGGGCAATTTATCAGATGCGATCGGCCTTGCTGCTTTTGCTATCCAAGGCGCACTGTATGCCGTCAAAATGGGCCATCCGCTTAGTGCCGTGATCGTGGCTGCGGTGCTAACGGGAAGCGGGGGCGGAATCATCCGTGACCTTCTTGCCGGGCGCAAACCGCTTGTGCTGAAGGCAGAAATTTATGCAGTCTGGGCGGCTCTCGGCGGTTTAATCGTCGGCTTGGGCTGGCTGGGGAACTCGTTCGGCTTATACGTTCTGTTTTTCGTGCTCGTTGTTTGCCGGGTTTGTTCCTATATGTTTAATTGGAAGCTGCCAAACCGTTCTTTTCGCTTAGATAGTCAGTAAAATAAAAGAAACCTCTCCGTCATGGAGATGTTTCTTTTATGGTAGCCTGCCGGGATCAAATAAAAAGTCCTTTTCGAATGCTGACCGCGCAGAGCAAAGCTATTTGAAATTAATAGGTAGCCCAAAAGGTATAGCTGATGGTTTTTTTAGTTCCTGTGTTAGTGAATTTGAATCTGTATTTTGTTTTGTAGCTTTTAGAAGCTTGTTTGTAACTTAAATTTGTAGAGCCTTTTTTCGTTGCATAAAAAGTTTTAACATTTTTCCAGCCTTTATTTGTCTTTTGTTGCAGAGTTGCTGTAATTTTCCCGCTGCCTGATCCGTTTGCTGTCATGTTGGCCCAAGTTCCTCGTCCTGGATAATAAATCTGAAATGTTGGCGAGTAAGTATAGTTTTTAAATGAGCCCGAATGGTAATGAGTACTCCATATTTGCCCTTTTTTAACCCAATCTTTAGCTTCCGCTTTGTTGTTTACTAGGTCAATAGCAGTAAAACTTGTTACGGCTACGACGAATGCCAGCAACATCATAGATAGCTTTTTCTTCACTGAGTATTTCCTCCTAACTAATTCTGGTTCTTTCTTCATGTTTATATCATAAACCAAGAGAAATAATGTAACATCGTCCTATTCTCCCAAATGAAAAACTTCAATTTGTTGAAATATGTCGAAATTGGATGAAAAATGACTATTTTACTGCGACTATAGATACGATAGCAAGGATGTAGTTGCTTTATGGAAGATGACAATAACAGCCAGTTTAGTCATTCTTCACGTTAGATGAACAGACAAACACGGTAAAGCTCTGCGGTGTTTTTAAAATGAAAAAGAAATATTATATCGAAGATTGAATGGAATAAGGAATCGATACTGATGAAAGAGAAGAGTCGCAACCTAAGAAAAGCACGTCCAACAGTGATCAATGTGAAATTTTAAAATAAAAAACCGATCTCGAGTTGAAATCGGTTTTTTAATGCATATAAATAACCCAAACCTTGAACGATATTGGGTGAATGTGCTATTATAAATTGTATTTGACAGTTTTCATCATATATTTAATATATGTATCCAATTATATTTTACAGTATTTCATCTATGTTTGTCAACTATTTTCTGGAGGTGCCGTTCATGAATCAGCAGGATAAGGAATGGAAGGAAGAGCAGTCGAGAATAGATGAGGTGCTGCAGGAGCTCGAAAAAAAAGAGCGGTTTCTGGAAACGTCTGCGGGCGGGTTGAAGCATGATGTCATCGGATTAAGAAAAAGCTTTTGGGAGGATGTTAAGGTTAATTTTGATGATGCCCATGAAGCGATTGAAACGATGGCAAGCATTAAGCAGCAGGCAGAGCTGCTGTCTGATCGGGAACACAATCATCGGCGCATGGATCAGCAGCTCAAACGAATTCATCAATTAAAAAAATCGCCTTATTTCGGCCGGATTGATTTTATTGAAAACGGCGAGGAGCAGGCAGAGCGAATTTATATCGGTTTAGCTTCCTGTTTGGATGAGAAGGAGGAACACTTTCTGATTTATGACTGGAGGGCGCCGATATCAAGTTTGTACTACAATTATTCCCCAGGAAAAGCGGAGTACGAGGTGCCCGGTGAAACGATAGAAGGGGAAATGGTGCTGAAACGCCAGTTTATGATCAAAAACGGCGATCTCAAGGCGATGTTTAATACCGATATGACGATTGGTGATGAAATGCTGCAAGAGGTATTAAGTCATCACTCCGATACCCAAATGAAAAACATCGTGTCTACGATTCAGAAAGAACAAAATCAGATTATCCGTAATGAAAAAAGCAAGATCCTGATCGTGCAGGGAGCGGCTGGCAGCGGGAAAACATCGGCTGCGCTTCAGCGTGTCGCTTATTTGTTATACAGGCACCGCGGCGTCATTGATGCCGGACAAATCGTATTGTTTTCTCCCAACTTCTTATTTAACAGCTATGTATCCTCTGTTTTGCCTGAGTTAGGAGAAGAGAATATGGAGCAGGCGACGTTTCAGGAATATATCGAGCATCGTCTTGGCCGCAAGTTCAAATGTGAAAGCCCCTTTGATCAGCTCGAATATTGCCTGACCGAAACAAAGGGAGGCGATTTTCCAACAAGGCTTGCGGGAATCACATGGAAGGCGGGTTTATCCTTTCAGCAATTCATTGATGAATACGTCACACGGCTTTCCTCTGAAGGGATGATTTTTAAAAATATCATCTTCCGCGGACACAAGCTGATCACAAAGGAGCAAATTCAATCCTATTTTTACTCATTGGATCAAAATCATTCCATTCCGAATCGGATGGAGCAAACCGCGAAGTGGCTGCTCAGTGAGCTTAACAAGCTTGAGAAGAAGGAACGGCGAAAGGATTGGGTTGTTCATGAAGCTGAGCTGCTTGACAAAGAGGACTACCTGGACGTGTACAAAAAACTGCAAGAAAGGAAACGGTTCAGCGAGAGTACGTTTAACGATTATCAAAGAGAGCAGCAGCTGCTTGCCGCCATCATTGTGAAAAAAGCTTTCAAACCGCTCAAGCAGGCAGTCAGGCTCCTTGCATTTCTTGATGTTTCACAGCTGTATTTGCAATTGTTTTCTGGCTGGGGAGGGAAATTTCAGCATGAGAAGATGGCCGCGATAGGTGAGCTGACCCGTTCGGCATTTACGGATAATAAATTGCTCTATGAGGACGCGGCACCGTTTCTTTATATGCAGGATCTGATTGAGGGCAGAAAGAAAAATACGAAGATCAAACATCTATTTATTGACGAAGCCCAGGACTATTCACCGTTTCAGATGGCTTAAATGAGAAGCATTTTTCCGGCTGCCAGCATGACAGTGCTCGGTGATATCAATCAGTCCATCTACGCGCATACCATACACGGGGATCAGCGTATGGATGCGTGCTTTGAGGATGAGCCTGCTGAGTATGTTCGTTTAAAGAGAACATACAGATCAACAAGGCAGATTGTCGAGTTTACCAAAGCGATGCTTCAAGATGGAGCGGATATTGAGCCGTTTAATAGAACCGGGGAAATGCCGCTCGTTTTCAAAACTGAAGGACATGAGAGCCTTTGCCAAAAGCTCGCGCAAGAAATTGGACGGCTCAAGAAAAAAGGGCACGAAACAATAGCCGTCATCTGCAAGACTGCGCAGCAATGCATACAGGCGCACGCCCACATGAGTGAATATACAGATGTTCGCCTGATTCATAAAGAAAATCAACCATTCCAAAAGGGTGTTTGCGTGATTCCGGTGTATTTAGCGAAGGGAATTGAATTTGACGCAGTGCTTGTCTATGATGCATCTGAAGAACACTATCATACAGAGCACGACCGCAGGCTTTTATATACTGCGTGCACCCGTGCGATGCACATGCTGGCGGTATTTTATACAGGTGCAGCCAGTCCGTTTGTAACAGCTGTGCCGTCTCGCTTATATCAGAATGCTGAATGAAGAGAAGGGAGTCCTTCTCTTTTTTTTATTTACATGAAGCATAGCCGTTTTATCATTAGGATTCTTAATAGTTATCATCATGTAAATATATTTTACTTAAGCCTAGTATTCCGGTAAAGTTCAATTAGATGCAATTTTCGATCAGTTTATAACTTTGTGAGGTGGATATGTTGCAACTTCAGGTAATGAACAGTCCGTTTAATCAGGAGCAGGCAGAGCTCCTTAACCGCCTTCTGCCGACCTTGACCGAATCCCAGAAAATCTGGCTGAGCGGATATTTATCCGCTCAATCTGTTTCCGCCCAAGAAACTGCGGGTGCGCCGGCGGCAGCTGTGTCTGCGGAAGCGGCGGCACCGGCCGTTTCAAAAGAAGTGACCGTTCTTTATGGTTCACAGACGGGAAACGCACAGGGGCTTGCAGAAAATGCCGGCAAGCAGCTTGAACAGAGCGGTTTTCAAGTGACCGTCTCATCCATGAGCGATTTTAAGCCGAATCAGCTGAAGAAGGTAAACAATCTTTTAATCGTCGTCAGTACGCATGGAGAAGGTGAGCCGCCTGATAACGCGCTGTCGTTTCACGAATTTCTGCACGGAAGACGGGCGCCTAAGCTTGAAGATCTGCGCTTTTCCGTTTTGGCGCTTGGTGACAGTTCGTACGAATTTTTCTGCCAGACAGGAAAAGAATTTGATCAGCGCTTAGAAGAACTCGGCGGAAAACGGATTTCTCCGCGCGTTGATTGCGATCTTGACTATGATGAACCGGCAGCCGAATGGCTTGAGGGTGTATTGAAAGGATTAAATGAAGCTGGGGGCGGAAGCGCCGCGCCTGCGCCGGCGGCTGTGTCTCAAACCGGTGAGTCTTCGTATTCCAGAACAAACCCGTTTCGGGCTGAAGTGTTAGAAAATTTAAATTTAAACGGCAGAGGATCAAATAAAGAAACACGCCATGTGGAGCTGTCTCTTGAAGGATCTGGCCTGACTTACGAGCCTGGTGACAGCCTCGGCGTCTATCCGGAAAACGATCCGGAACTTGTCGAGCTGCTCCTTAAGGAAATGAATTGGGACCCGGAAGAAATTGTGACGCTTAATAAGCAAGGTGATGTCCGTCCGCTGAAAGAAGCGCTGATTTCTCACTATGAGATTACCGTTCTCACAAAACCGCTTCTTGAACAGGCAGCCCAGCTGACAGGGAACGATGAGCTTAGAGAGCTTTTAGCCCCGGGAAATGAGGAGAATGTAAAAGCCTATATTGAAGGGCGCGATTTGCTTGATCTCGTCCGTGACTATGGCCCATTTAGTGTATCTGCGCAGGAGTTTGTCTCGATTTTGCGAAAAATGCCTGCCCGCCTTTATTCGATTGCAAGCAGTTTATCCGCAAATCCGGATGAAGTGCATGTAACAATCGGCGCAGTCCGCTACGATGCGCACGGCCGTGAACGAAAAGGCGTCTGCTCGATTTTGTGCGCGGAACGTCTGCAGCCGGGAGACACACTGCCGGTTTATGTACAGCACAATCAAAACTTTAAGCTGCCGAAAGACCCTGAAACACCGATTATCATGGTGGGCCCTGGGACAGGCGTCGCACCTTTCCGTTCCTTTATGCAGGAGCGTGAGGAGACGGGAGCGGAAGGAAAGGCATGGATGTTCTTTGGTGATCAGCACTTTGTCACGGATTTCCTTTACCAGACAGAGTGGCAGAATTGGCTCAAAGACGGTGTGCTGACAAAAATGGATGTGGCGTTCTCACGTGATACGGAAGAAAAAGTATATGTGCAGCACCGCATGCTTGAACATAGCGCAGAATTGTTTGAATGGCTTCAAGAAGGAGCGGCTGTTTACATTTGCGGAGATGAAAAGCATATGGCGCATGACGTCCATCACACATTACTTGAAATTATCGAAAAAGAAGGCAATATGAGCCGCGAAGAAGCGGAGGCTTATCTTGCCGATATGCAGCAGCAAAAACGCTATCAGCGTGATGTATATTGATTTGACTTGAAAGGAGTTTTTCAACATGGTGACCAAAATTCTAAAAGCACCGGACGGCTCTCCAAGTGATGTTGAACGCATTAAAAAAGAAAGTGATTATTTGCGCGGCACGCTGAAAGAAGTGATGCTCGATCGAATCAGTGCCGGAATTCCGGATGATGACAACCGCCTGATGAAACACCACGGCAGTTATTTGCAGGATGACCGCGACCTCCGAAATGAACGCCAAAAGCAGAAGCTTGAGCCCGCATATCAGTTCATGCTGCGCGTGCGTATGCCAGGGGGTGTCTCAACGCCTGAACAATGGCTTGTCATGGATGACCTGTCCCAGAAATACGGGAACGGCACATTAAAATTGACGACACGTGAAACGTTCCAAATGCACGGGATTCTGAAATGGAACATGAAGAAAACCATTCAGACGATCCACTCAGCACTTTTGGATACGATCGCAGCCTGCGGAGACGTAAACCGTAACGTCATGTGTGCATCAAACCCTTATCAATCTGAAATCCACTCAGAGGTATACGAGTGGTCTAAAAAATTAAGTGATGATCTGCTGCCGCGGACGAGAGCATATCATGAAATTTGGCTTGATGAGGAAAGAGTTGCCGGCACGCCGGAGGAAGAAGTCGAGCCAATGTACGGACCGCTCTATCTGCCGCGAAAGTTTAAAATCGGTATTGCCGTTCCGCCGTCTAATGATATTGACGTCTTTTCACAAGATCTCGGATTTATTGCGATTGTCGAGGATGGCAAGCTGATCGGTTTTAACGTGGCAATCGGCGGCGGTATGGGAATGACGCATGGCGATACTGCGACATATCCGCAATTAGCCAAGGTGATCGGATTCTGCCGGCCTGAGCAAATGTATGACGTTGCTGAAAAAACGATTACGATTCAGCGTGATTACGGCAACCGTTCTGTCCGTAAAAATGCGCGGTTCAAATACACAGTTGACCGCCTCGGTTTAGAAAACGTAAAAGAAGAATTGGAAAACCGTCTCGGCTGGAGCCTGGAAGCAGCGAAGCCGTATCATTTCGATCATAACGGCGACCGCTACGGCTGGGTGGAAGGCATCGAGGATAAATGGCATTTCACGCTGTTTGTCGAAGGCGGCCGTATAACGGATTACGATGATTATAAGCTGATGACGGGCTTGCGGGAAATCGCCAAAGTTCATACAGGTGAGTTCCGGCTGACAGCCAATCAGAACTTAATGATTGCGAACGTTTCAAGCGATAAAAAAGAAGAAATCAGTGCTTTAATTGAACAATACGGACTAACTGACGGCAAGCACCATTCAGCGCTCCGCCGCAGCTCGATGGCGTGCGTCGCTCTTCCGACCTGCGGATTGGCAATGGCTGAAGCAGAACGTTATTTGCCGACCCTGTTAGATAAGATTGAAGAGATTATTGACGAAAACGGCCTTCGTGATCAGGAAATCACCATTCGCATGACAGGGTGTCCGAACGGCTGTGCACGTCATGCACTCGGTGAGATCGGATTTATCGGAAAGGCGCCGGGCAAATATAATATGTATCTTGGCGCTGCGTTTGACGGAAGCCGTTTAAGCAAAATGTATCGTGAAAACATCGGTGAAGCAGACATTTTAAGCGAGCTGCGCGTCCTTCTTTCCCGCTATGCGAAAGAACGCGAGGAAGGCGAGCATTTCGGTGACTTTGTCATCCGTGCGGGCATTATTAAAGCAACAACTGACGGTACGAATTTTCATGATTGAGAAAACTAAGAAGAGAGACAGGGAATAGCTTCCTGTCTCTTTTTTCTGTAATTTGCTCTGCTGCAAAAAAGTTCACTGTGAGCATATCATGAGAAAAAATACCCTAAAAAGGGTACTATAAAAGAAGACAAGTGTGGAGAGAACTCCTGCGAAACCACATAGCGGATGCAAGGCCACCCTAGCTCAAGGGCTTTTAGACAAACAGATTTTTTGGCTCATCATGCCGACACACAACAGACGAAGGAGGTCATGCATTTGGACATATTTTTAGTTGTGCTCGTATTATTAACGATTATTGCGATTTCTAATATCGTGAACCGGTTTATTCCGTTTATTCCGGTGCCGCTGATTCAAGTGGCTCTTGGGATTCTTGCCGCCTCATTTCCACAGGGACTTCATTTTGAATTAAACACCGAATTGTTTTTTGTTCTGTTTATCGCGCCTCTGCTATTTAATGATGGAAAGAGGACACCGCGGGCAGAGCTTTGGAATTTAAGGGCTCCGATTTTATTGCTTGCACTCGGCCTTGTATTTGCGACTGTGATTGTAGGCGGCTACACGATTCACTGGATGATTCCTGCTATTCCGCTGGCAGCGGCCTTTGGTCTTGCGGCCATTCTTTCACCGACTGATGTCGTCGCTGTCAGCGCATTATCAGGAAGAGTGAAAATGCCAAAAGGGATTCTTCGCCTGCTGGAAGGTGAGGGGCTGATGAATGACGCATCAGGTCTGGTGGCCTTTAAGTTTGCGATTGCAGCGGCAGTGACTGGTGCATTTTCATTAGCACAAGCGGCTGTCAGCTTTGTCTTTATTTCTCTCGGAGGCTTGCTGTGCGGGGTTGTCATTTCATTTTTGATTATTCGTTTTCGCCTACTTCTGCGCCGCCTTGGCATGCAGGATGTCACGATGCATATGCTGATTCAAATTCTGACGCCGTTTGTGATTTATTTGGCAGCTGAAGAAATCGGCGTTTCCGGCATTTTAGCTGTTGTGGCTGGCGGTATTACCCATGCGGTTGAGCAGGATCGTCTGGAATCAACGATGATCAAGCTGCAAATCGTCTCCTCAAGTACGTGGAACATTATTTTATTTATTTTGAACGGCTTGGTCTTCGTTATTCTCGGCACGCAAATCCCTGATGTTATTTCTGTTATCTTTAACGACACTGCCATCAGCAACATGAAGGTGATCGGCTATATCCTAGTCATCACATTTACGTTAATGCTCCTCAGATTCCTGTGGGTGCTGTTCTTCTGGAACGGCAATTGGTTCTTTAATAAAGATCAGAACATCTATAAACCGGGTCTTCGTTCGACGCTGTTAATTTCGATTTCCGGTGTGCGTGGAGCAGTAACGCTTGCGGGTTCTTTTTCCATTCCGTATTTCCTGGAGGACGGCACGCCGTTTCCGGAAAGAAATCTGATTCTCTTTTTAGCAGCCGGCGTCATTTTATGCACGCTTGTTATTGCCACCGTTGTGCTGCCGATTCTGACTGAAAAAGAAGAAGAGGACGAGGAACGAAACAAGAAGCTGCTGACGGCGAGACGCAAATTGATCAAAACAGCCCTTCAAACGATTAAAGAGGACATGAATGAGACAAACAAAACGGCCTCTCTTGCGGTGATAGCTGAATACAATGAGAAAATGAAAAATCTTCGTTTTCAGCAGTATACATCATCTAATCGCATTAAGAAGCACGAGCGAAAAGTCCGTGCGCAGGGGGTTAAGGCTGAGCAAGAGGCGCTGATGAAAATGCTGGAGCGGGGAGACATCCCGGAAGAAACAGCAAATGTGCTGCAAGAACGATTTAACGAGTTGGAAATTTTGTATGCCAACCCGTTTAAAGTCGGATTATCAAAAACAAGGCTCAAAAGGCTGATGTATTGGATTTTCTTCGGTGAACATAAAAAGCCGGAGATGTCGATTTTAAATGAAGCGGGATTGATACGGGCAACAAGAGTGAAAACGGCAAAAGCAGCGATAGAATATCTGGAAAAACATAAGACGGAAGAGCATAAAGAAGTGTTTTTATCTGTCATTACATTCTATAAGCAGTTAATTTTCAGGCTGGAGCACAGCCATCATGAGTTAAAATCAAGTGCCCATTTTGAAAATCAGAAGCTGGAAGTGAAGCTGAAGGCTGTGCAGGCGATCAGAAATGAAATTCAAACGCTCTTTGAGGAGAGGGAAATTTCCCGGGACATTTCCCATGAGCTTCGCCAATACATTAATGATGTCGAAGCCGCCATGCTTGAAGGCGGCGAATAAATGCAGCAAAAAAGCTGGTGCGTTAGAGCGCCAGCTTTTTTTATATTAAGGGCGATGAAATGCGACAGTGCTGCCATCCCGGTCGAACCAGCCTCTGAAGGCCCAGTTGATCCAGCCGCCATCGCCTTTGTTTGTAAAGGTTCCGTCTTCAAATACCCAAATGCCATACGTAATGCCGTCGTAAACGGCTGAGCCGTAAAATTGCACACCGTTCAAATGATCTTCATATTCCTGGCTTAAATTAAAAACCATGACATTATATTTTTGGCCGGATGCGTAGAAGGAAGACTCCATAAGGTTTTTCACAAACCCATCCCTGTTCTGTGCGGATTTGATAGCATCAGCGATCTGGTTGGCAATTCCAAGTACATCCAGGTTGACGTTTAAACCTACATCAGCGGCAGTTGTTCCAGCAGTAGTTGTCTGCGACATCTTCGGAGCAGGATTTTCTTCAGCGGAAGCAAAGGACAAAGGGGCAATTGTCAAAGCGGCACCAAGAGCAAGTGTCATTGGGATACGAATACGTTTCAAGTTGTTTCCTCCTTTGTTTTCATTTGGTTACACTACACGCATACCCTGCTCAATGTATTTGTAATCTCAATATTGTTAAAATAGGAAAAAAATAGTGTTTGAATTTGCCTGTGCTGTGAAAAAAGAAGCAAAAAGAGGGTCTTAAGCGTATTATTGGTATCGGCTGAGAGGAATGTGAGATAATATAGACGCTTACATTTCAGTGAAAGGGTGGATGTTCAAGTGCCAACAAGTTTAAAAGATACTGTAAAGTTACATAACGGAGTTGAAATGCCTTGGTTCGGTCTGGGTGTTTTTAAAGTAGAAAATGGTAATGAAGCGACTGAATCAGTGAAAGCGGCAATTAAAAATGGCTATCGCAGTATTGATACAGCAGCGATCTACAAAAATGAAGAAGGCGTTGGCATCGGGATTAAAGAATCCGGTGTGGCAAGAGAAGAGCTCTTCATCACATCAAAAGTGTGGAATGAAGATCAAGGCTACGAAACAACGCTTGCTGCCTTTGAAAAAAGCCTGGAAAGATTGCAGCTTGATTACTTAGATTTATATTTGATCCATTGGCCTGGCAAAGATAAATATAAAGATACATGGCGTGCGCTTGAAAAGCTGTACAAGGACGGCAAAATCCGCGCGATCGGCGTCAGCAACTTCCAAGTACATCATTTAGAAGAGCTGTTGAAAGATGCTGAAATCAAACCGATGGTGAACCAAGTTGAATTTCACCCTCGCTTGACGCAAAAAGAATTAAGAGATTACTGCAAAGCGCAAGGCATTCAGCTGGAAGCGTGGTCTCCGCTCATGCAGGGACAGCTTTTGGATAACGAAGTACTGACACAGATTGCTGAAAAACACAATAAATCTGTGGCTCAAGTGATTTTGCGCTGGGATCTGCAGCATGAAGTTGTAACCATTCCAAAATCCATTAAAGAACACCGTATCATCGAAAACGCTGATATTTTTGATTTCGAATTGTCTCAAGAAGACATGGACAAAATTGACGCATTAAATAAAGATGAGCGTGTCGGCCCAAATCCTGATGAGCTTCTGTTTTAATCAAAAAACTCCCCGTTGCGGGGAGTTTTTTTAGTGCGTTTTTTTCTGTTGAATGAAAAACAGCATCAAAAAGGAAATGACAACAATACAGACGACCCACGCCCAGGCAAGGGTATTGTTGCCGGAATCCAATGCGACATATATCGCCGTCGGCAGTGTTTGCGTAACACCGGGGATGTTCCCTGCAAACATGAGTGTTGCGCCAAATTCTCCGAGCGCCCGCGCAAGGCTGAGGATGCTTCCGGTCAGCAATGAAGGATAGGCAAGCGGGACGGAGATATGGATAAACACTTTCCATCTGCTTGCGCCGTCTACCATTGCCGCACCTTGTATATCGGGGTCAATGTCAGCAAATCCGGTTTTGGCTGATTGATACATGAGCGGAAAGGCTACAACAGCCGAGGCGATCACAGCGGCCCACCAGGTGAAAATGACAGGCTGCTGGAAGATCCACTCGATGGCTTGTCCGATGAAGCTGTGCTTTCCGAAAATGACGATCAAAATAAAACCGACAACAGTAGGCGGAAGAACGAGCGGAAGCATAAAACATGTTTCGAGTGCCGTTTTTCCGAAAAATGATGCACGTGACATCCATGCTCCAGCAAGTGTTCCGAGAATAATGACAACAATTCCGGCAACTGCCGCCACCTGAAAGGAAAGCGCAACGGGTGTGAAAAATTCTGAAGCGCTTATGCTACTCGGCAGTAAAGCCATATTTCTCAAATACTTTCATTGCTTCATCAGATTGCAGGTATTCGTAAAATTCCTTCGCTTCCTTACGGTGTTTTGTATCTTTTACGATTCCTAACGGATAGACAATTGGGCTGTGAGTATCTGCTTTTGCCTCGTCAATAATGTTGACCTTTTTCGAGACCAGGGCATCTGTTTTATAAACAATACCTGCGTCTACATTGCCGGTTTCAACATAAGAAAGAACTTGGCGAACGTCTTTTCCATACACAATTTTATCCTTCACTTTGTCCCATAAAGACAGCTTTGTCAGTGATTCTTTCCCATAAGCTCCTGCCGGTACGGATTCCGGAGTGCCAAGGGCAATTTTTTCTGATCCAGCCAGATTGCTGAAGCTTGTCACAGGTGAATCTCCGTTTTTCGGTACGACCAGCACAATTTCATTACCGACTAATTCAGTGCTGTCTTTTTTTGCGATATCTCCATCATCTATCAGCTTTTTAAATTTATCCTCAGCAGCTGAGAAGAACAGATCTGCTCCTGCTCCTTGAGAAATCTGTTTTTGCAAGGCGCCGGATGAGCCATAGTTATCTTGGATGGTAATATTTTGATGATCTTTTTCATAATTTTTTTGGATTTCCTCAAGTGCATCCTGCGCGCTGGCCGCAGCTGAGATGGTTAACGTTACTTTTTTCTCGCTGTCAGTTGAAGACTGGTTTGAAGAACAGCCTGCTGCAAGCAGAAAAGCGGTTAAGGCTGCGATGAAAATAGAATACTTCTTAAACATGATTGCACCCCTTATCATTAGATATAACTAATTATAACTGATTATGTTTGGTTTATGTGGGTTTTTTTACATTCGACGAAAAGGTATAATAAAATAGGAGAGTGATGATGATGAATGAAACCTCTTCCTATACGATAGAAGAAGTTGCAGGTCTGCTGAAGGTATCAAAGCTGACCGTTTATGATTTGATTAAAAAAGGCGTGCTGCCTGCTTACCGTGTCGGAAGGCAGATGCGTGTGGATGAAGAAGATTTAAAGCAATATAAAACGAATATGAGAATGTCTCAGCCTATCGCTGCAACAGAAGCGCCGAAACAGATGCAGGAGGCTGAGCCGGACGGCAGACCCAATGTCATGATCAGCGGACAGGACATTTCGATGGATCTCCTCAGCAAGCATTTGGAGAATGCCATTCAGGAGACGCCGCTCCGTAAATACAAAGGAAGCTTAAACAGCCTGATTGATATGTATCAAGGAAAGTGTGACATTGTCAGCCTCCATTTGTACGATGCTGAAACGGGCCAGTATAACGCGCCTTATGTAAAACGGATTTTGACAGGTGAACCGTTTTGTCTCATCAATGTCGTTCTTCGCAAAGCAGGACTGTATGTGCAAAAAGGGAATCCGAAAAACATTCAAGGCTGGAAAGACTTGAAAAGAGCCGATATCCGAATCATCAACAGGGAAAAGGGTTCTGGCGCAAGGGTGCTCCTTGATGAACAGCTTGGCTTGCTTGGTGTGAATCCGGCTGATGTAGGGGGATATGGCGATATCGTGACTGATCATTACGCTGTCGCTTCACAAGTTTCAAGCGGACAGGCTGACGCGGGAATCGGGGCACAGCACGCGGCACATATGGGCAGTGTTGATTTTATCCCGCTCATCGACGAACAATATGATATCGTCGTTTTGAAAAAACATGAGCAGCTGCTGAAGGCCGTGAAGGAGATTTTGAATTCTGAGGACTACAAGGCGAATTTGTCTCAATTAAACGGCTATGAAACGAAGCTGACTGGCAAGGTGATGTTGGAAACGTAAAAAATCCCTCTTGATAGAGGGATTTTTTCATTCGGAAAACCTGAGCAGGTCACCATTTAAAATTTTATCAGAGAGAGAAAGCTCTTCGTTTGCTTTCTCCTTGTAAGGGAGGCACGCATCCTGATCTTCCAGCACTTTACCTGTTTTTTGGCTATAGCACGTGTTCTTTGTGTATATATAATCGTTCGTAATAAAGCTGCCGTTTCGCAGAACGGCGAATGGGGTGCGGTCGCCCGACAGCAAATCATTGCCGAATTGGATATCGCCTTTTGTCTCAACGCCGAGCAAATGCATCAGCGTCGGCCTGACGTCGACCTGTCCCCCGGCATCAGGGATGGTTTCCGGCTTTTGATCGGTGATTCCCGGGATATGTATGATAAACGGCACCCGCTGGAGCTGAACGTTGTCATACGGTGTGATTTCGTCTTTCCCTAAAAACTCAGCCATTGCCTCGTTATGGGCTTCAGAAATGCCGTAATGATCTCCCATAAATACGATCATCGAATTTTCGTATAAGCCTTCGTCTTTCAGTTTTTGGATAAAATGCTTCAATGCTTCATCCTCATAGCGAACCGTGGTCACATAGCGGTTTAACAGATCACTGCTTGAATCGAATTCATCTATCAGCTGATCCTTTTCATCAATCTCAAACGGAAAATGATTCGTTAACGTGATAAAACTGCTGTAGAACGGCTGCGGCAGGCTTTTCAGCTTTTCGGCGGACTGCTCTAAAAATTCTTTGTCTTTTAAGCCCCAGCTTGTCGATGTCCCGGGAGTGACATGAAAATCATCAACATCAAAAAAGCGGTCAATGCCAAACGTATAGTACATGACATCTCTGTTCCAAAATGTTTTATGGTTAGCATGAAAGACGGCTGAATAATAATCGTGCTGTTTCAGCGATTTATACATCGTATGAAATTGATGGTCGCTTTTCGTGAAAAAGACGGCGCCGCTAAGGGAAGGATACAGTGAGTTAGCGACGATAAATTCTGAATCTGATGTTTTGCCTTGTTCTGTTTGCTGATAGAAATGATCAAAGGAATAGCTTTTTTTAATGAGATCATTCATAAATGGGGTAATTTCTTTTCCATTTACTTTTTCATTCAGAACAAAGCTTTGGGTCGACTCAAGTGTTACAAAGATGACATTGCGCCCCTTTGCAAGACCGAATTTGCTTTGATCAGGCTTGCTGTAATCAGCCTCTGTGTAGTTTTTAATGGCAGTTATACTGTCTTCATCGGCAAAAGCTTTCGCGCTGATATTAACAGTCTGAGAAATTGTATCGTAAATATGGAACTGAAACAGACCGATGCTTTTGACTAGCATTTCCCGGTCAAAAGAATGTGCCAAAAGCTTCGGCTGCTGTACTTCTGCAAGTGCCAGTGTGCATAAAAGCATGCCGCAGGAAGCTGCATAGTACCGTTTGATCGTGCGGGGAGCGGCTTTTGTCTGTGGGTGTTTGGTTTTTCTGGCGAACAGCAGCAGAAAAACCAAGTCCACAAACAGGGCGATAAACAGAGGATGGAACAGTTCTTTTACACTGCTGCCCATATCGCTCATGTTGCTGGCCTGAAATAAAACCGGAATGGTAATAAAATCGATATAAAAGCCGTAAAAAATCGTATTGGAGATCAAGATGACAGTCAGAACCAGATTGGCAATCAGCAAAAAGGCCCGCTGCTTGTTTCCTTTCAGAAGCAGGCCGATCCCGAATAAAGGAAGAATAAAGCTGAGCGGGTTGACCAGCAGCATTAGCTCCTCCAACAGAGTATCGATTTGCAAATCAAAGCCGAGTTTATATATCACATACGTTTTGATCCACATAAATAAGATCGAAAAACATAAAAACCGCTGATTGTGAAAAAAGGTTCCTTTCATCAATATGACTCCTCACGTTTTCTTGATCATCTGCATGAAATGCTTCTTAAGTAAAACCTACTAAAAACAGCCGGTTCAGACAAGTCTCAGCACTCATGTTTAAAACATGCGCCCATGAAACAGCATATAAAAGTAGTAACATGAAGCAAGGGTCAGGCCGGCTAGCACGAGCTGCTCAGAAAAACTGCCTGTCTTCATATATAATGGAAGCCGAACGCGGATCGTTGAAGGGAATAATAATTTGATTCCGTTCACCGTCCAAGCGTCAAGAATCAAGTGGCTCGCCATTCCGATCATCAGGCCGGCTGATATGTTTTTATCTGGAATGTATGTAGAAGTGATAAAAAACATGATGAGCATAAACAGTAAGCTGTGTGTAAAGGTACGATGGCCAAAAACGGAGCTGACCACTTTCGATAAAATAGGAAATTTTCTCCCAATTTTGCTTTGTGTGTGGCAGATATCGGGTATTAATGCTCCAACCGCGCCTGACGCAGCCATAAGCACTGGATCAAATCCATAATAATAAGCCGCTGCCGTACAAGAAGCGATGCCTCCCATGATGTGTGTTTTTCCTGTCATTTGCCGCTTCTCCTTTTATCTTTTGCAAAAAATCTCTGAATTACAAATATATCAAGAGAATGTATGTTTGATCAACAGGACTTTGGACGATAAAAAATATCCCGCATAATTTTTCAGGAAAGAGGCATCTTAAACATGTACCTATTTTTTAAAAGAGGTGATACGAATGGGTTTCTTTAATAAAGATAAAGGAAAACGTTCCGAAAAAGAAAAAAACGTAATCCAAGGAGCTCTTGAAGATGCTGGTTCAGCTCTAAAAGATGATCCGCTTCAAGAAGCTGTGCAAAAAAAGAAAAATAATCGATAACCACATGCGGATAGGGCTTGGCTCTATCCGTATTTTCCATCTGTTCCCTTTGACAGATCATCCTTTCTTTGATAACCTTCTGGGAGTAACTGAATAATTAAATCCTCACTCTTTCTCAGTGAGGTAGAGGTTGCGCGGATGATGAGTCACACATGCCAGGCTGACAGGGGCTGTTAAACATGTGTAAAAGGCATCAGCGCCGAAGTGTGGAGAAAGCCGATCCTTCTCTATGCTGGGACTGTATCTGAATAAGTGCAGGACTGCCGCGTGCTTTTTCGCGGAGGGCTATCCGGAGATCAAGGGTGTGTGTTTCTTTAAGCATGGACTTTTGTTCAGGCTTTTTTTGCGTTTATATGATCTCGGGGTCTGGTCCGTACAAAGAATCATGGAGGTACTGGAATGGAACAGACAAAAAAATGGGGTTTTTGGTTATTAACGGCGTTTGTCGTTGGAAATATGGTTGGATCAGGAATTTTCTCCTTGCCGAGCTCGCTTGCTTCAATTGCGAGTCCGTTTGGAGCTACGTCCGCCTGGCTTTTGACAGGTGCCGGCGTGCTGATGATTGCACTTGTGTTCGGACACTTGTCCATTCGCAAGCCTGAACTGACAGCGGGACCGCAAAGTTATGCAAGAGCGCTGTTTTCTGACCCGAAAAAAGGCAACGCTGCCGGTTTCACAATGGTGTGGGGCTACTGGGTGGCGAGCTGGATCAGTAACGTGGCGATCATCACAAGTCTCGCCGGTTACTTGACTTCGTTCTTCCCGATCTTGGTTGATAAACGTGAGATGTTTTCGATCGGCGGGCAAGAGGTGACACTCGGCCAATTACTGACGTTTGCCGTATGTACGATCTTGTTATGGGGAACGCACGCGATTCTTGTTGCCAGCATTAACGGCGCAAGTAAATTAAACTTTGTCACAACGCTTTCTAAAGTATTAGGTTTTGTCTTCTTTATCGTTGCCGGTTTGTTTGTGTTTCAAACGACATTATTCGGTCATTTTTATTTCCCGGTTCAAGGAGAAAACGGCACAAGCATTGGAATTGGCGGCCAGGTTCATAACGCCGCGATTTCTACACTGTGGGCGTTTGTCGGAATTGAATCCGCGGTGATCCTGTCCGGCCGTGCGCGCTCTCAGCGTGATGTGAAACGTGCGACAATTACCGGCTTGCTGATTGCTTTGAGCATATATATTATTGTGACTTTAATTACGATGGGTGTTCTGCCGCATGATAAGCTTGTCGGCTCTGAAAAACCATTTGTTGATGTACTCTATGCGATTGTTGGAAACGCGGGAAGCGTGATTATGGCGCTTTTGGCTATCCTTTGTTTATTCGGAACGATGCTCGGCTGGATTTTGCTTGGCTCTGAGGTGCCATACCAAGCCGCTAAAGCAGGAGATTTCCCGGCATTTTTTGCAAAAACGAATAAAAAGGGAAGTCCGGTCATTGCACTCATTATTACAAACGTCATGTCACAGGTCTTCATTTTCTCGGTTATTTCCCGGACAATAAGTGACGCATTTACATTTTTAACGACAGCGGCTACACTTGCATATTTAATTCCGTATCTGGTATCTGCAATCTACAGCTTGAAGCTAGTCATCAAAGGTGAAACGTATGACCAGCTGAAAGGCTCCCGTGTAAGAGACGGATTGATCGCGATACTAGCGTGTGCATACTCCGTGTTTGTTATCGTAACAGGCACAGCAGATTTAACGACATTTATCCTCGGCATCGGTTTATTCTTTGTCGGCTTGATCGTTTATCCATTTGTGAGTAAAAAGTTCCAGAAAGAAAAACAAGCATAATGAAAAGACACCTGATTTGCTCAGGTGTCTTTTTTATAAAATCACAATTTCTCCTGTTAGGAATCCGTTCGTTAACCTAGCTGACAGGAAAGCTGAAATCGAAAGAAAAACCTTAAGGCACAATCGAATATGCAAAAAACGTTTTTCAGTCTCTCCAGCATAAAAAAACTGATCGCGATGAGGAGGCAGCTTAATATGAATGGCTCAAAGAAAATATCCGATATGATTCAAATTGAGCCGTTCTTATAAATCAGCAAAAGAGCCGCGGGCAGGCGGCTCTTTTGTTTATTTAGTCAAGCTTTCCGTAATAAACTTCAGTTGGCCTTCTAATGAAATCGGGTCTGTGAAATAGAAGCCAATCGGATCCATCTTGTAGACATGGCCATTTTTAACGGCGTTCAGGTTCTTCCAAATGGAGCTGTCAAATACGCCGCCATCATCACCGCCTGATTGCCATGGACCCGCGAAAATGTAATCCCCGGCGAAGTCAGGGAGCTTCTCTAGTGAAATACTTGTATAACCTGGCCCCTGGTCAATGGCTTTTTCTTTTGTCAGCTTTGTAGCCTGCAGGCCGAGGTCTTTGTAAATAATGCTTCCGCCTCTTCCAAAGTCTTTACCGAATACGTAAATGTCTTTTCCGTTCGTTTGCATAATGGAAATGGTTTTGTCACCGACCGCTTTTTTGATTTTTGTTTTAGCTGCCGCAACTTTTTTATCCCACTCAGCCAGCCATTTTTCAGCTTTATCTTCAGTTCCTGTCATTTTTGCAAATTCTTTCAGCTGTTCGATGTTGTCGAGCTTATCGTATTTTACTGCGACAGTCGGCGCAATTTTTTCAAGCTTTTTAATATCAGCGCCCTGTGTTGTCCAGACGATAATCAGGTCAGGGTTCAAATCAATGACCTTTTCAACCGAAGTGCCGTCTCCGATGTTTTCGACGCCGTCGGTTTTTCCTTTGTAGTAAGGGTTTTTAAATACATTCTCAGGCGCACCGACAACGTTGATGCCGAGTGTTTTGAAGTAGCCGTAATAGCCGTCTGCCATGACAACCACCCGTTTAGGATGCTTTGGGATTTTTACATTTCCGTTTTCAGCCTTGTATGTAAAGGTTTCTGCGCCTTTTGAATCAGAGGCAGAACCTTTGCTTTCTGAGTTATTCCCGCAGGCTGCCAGCGCTGCAATCAATAACAGGGCAAAAAACGCGGCTCCGAGTTTCTTGTATATATGTGTCATATCTCATACCTTCTTTCTAAAAGATAGATGAAAAAGAGAATCATTATCATCTGTGATTATACCACTGCAAGTGCCGGTTGACACGATATTTTTGCAAATGCATTTTCATTTTTGTTCAAAACACTCTATTAAATCAGCTGAAAAAAGTGATATACTGAAACAGCAATTGATAATCATTATCAGTAACAGAAAGGAAGTACGGCAGTTGAGTCAACATAAAAATATACAGACTGCATCAGAAGAAATCCAATGGACGTCAAGGACATATGGCGCGGTCATCGTCCTTATTGCAGGTCTATGCCTGCTTTGCCTTGGCGCATTTTTATCCATATCCCTCGGTGCAGCGGATATTCATTTGCGCACTGTATGGGACGCCATTTTTCATTATCAGCCGACAAAGACATCACACCAAATTATACATGATCTTCGACTGCCGAGAACGGCGGCTGCCGCGCTTGTAGGCGCATTGTTGGCAGTGTCGGGAGCAATCATGCAGGGGATGACGAGAAACCCTTTGGCAGAGCCTTCGATTATGGGTGTGACATCAGGCTCTGCATTTGCGGTTTCGATTGCGTTTGCCTTTTTTCCCGGACTTTCTGCAATGGGGCTTGTGCTATGGTCCTTTGCGGGAGCGGGGCTGGGGGCATCGACGGTAATGGGCATCGGCATGTTTTCAAGGGGCGGACTTACGCCTGTAAAGCTTGCTCTGGCGGGTACGGCAGTTACTTATTTCTTTACCGGCATTTCAACTGCCATTGCAATCCGCTTTGATGTCGCTCAGGATATCAGCTTTTGGTACGCAGGCGGGGTAGCGGGTGTGAAATGGTCAGGGGTCCAGCTTTTGCTTATTGCAGGGGCTGTCGGTTTAACGCTCGCGTTTTTCATCGCCCGGTCTGTGACAGTGTTAAGTCTCGGTGACGATCTGGCAAAAGGGCTTGGACAATATACATCAGCGGTGAAACTGATTGGCATGCTTATTGTAGTGATTTTGACAGGAGCTGCGGTTTCCATAGCCGGCACCATCGCATTTATCGGGCTGATCATTCCGCATATTACCCGATTTTTGGTCGGTGTGGATTATAGGTGGATCATTCCTTGCTCGGCGGTGCTCGGTGCTGTTTTGCTTGTTTTTGCTGACATAGCGGCCAGACTCGTAAATGCGCCCTTTGAAACGCCTGTCGGCGCGCTGACTTCTCTTATCGGCGTTCCCTTTTTCTTTTATTTGGCACGTCGTGAAAGGAGAGGGCTGTAATGAAAACAAAAACAAACAAACCGCTCGTTGTAATGGCTGTGACCTTTTTGCTTATCGTGGCGGTCTTTTTTATCAGTCTCAATTTGGGCGTTATCAAAATTGCACCGCTTAAAACGCTTCAGGTCTTTTTCGGTCAAGGAACGGCGCGTGATGAACTTGTCTTATTTGAGTTCAGGCTGCCCAGGATCATCCTTTCTTTGCTTGTTGGAGCAGGGATCTCCGTAGCTGGAGCCATTTTGCAAAGCGTGTCTCAAAATGAACTTGCCGAGCCTGGTATTCTCGGAATTAACGCCGGCGGTTCACTTGCTGTAGTGCTTTTTATATACTTTTTTCAAGGGTCAGCTTCAGATCTCAGCTTTTTCGGAACATTTATGCTGCCGTTCAGTGCTTTGGCAGGAGCAATCCTCGCTGCGTTTCTCATTTATATTCTGGCATGGAAAAAAGGCGTGACACCGATTCGGCTGATTTTAGTCGGCATAGGGGTGAATGCCGGATTCAATGCCCTGTTGCTGATTTTTCAGCTTAAGATGGACCCTCATGATTTTATGCAAGCCGCGGTTTGGATATCCGGCTCAATATGGGGGGCGAACTGGAATATGATCTGGGCGATTCTCCCTTGGATTGTGATCTTGCTTCTGTTTACTTTATATAAGGCGCGCTATTTGAACATTATGCAGCTCGGAGACCAATTGGCGACCGGGCTGGGCACCGCTGTTGAAAGGGAAAGACGGATTCTTCTTCTGGCAGCGGTCACTCTTGCCGCTTCATGCGTGGCAGCTGCGGGGGGCATTGCGTTTCTCGGATTGATCGCGCCGCATGTGGCTAGAAGGCTGACCGGTCCACGTCACCAGACGCTGATACCGGTCTCCGCCTTCATCGGCTCATTCCTGTTTTTGCTTGCTGATACGCTGGCGAGAAATGTATTGGCACCATCAGAAATTCCGGTTGGACTTGTCATTTCCGTGCTAGGTGCGCCTTACTTTATTTATTTATTGATGAAAGCGAATTAGAGGAGGGGGCCGAATATGAATTCATTATCAACGGAACAGCTTGGAATCGGTTATGGCGACAGGGTGATTGTAGAGGATTTAAATATATCGATTCCTAAAGGGAAAATTACCACCTTAATTGGCCCGAACGGCTGCGGGAAATCAACGATTTTAAAAACAATGTCCAGAATTATGCGTTCACATGCAGGTGCCGTCTATTTAAACGGCAAAGCGATTCATAAAATGTCTACAAAGGACATTGCAAAAGATATGGCGATTCTTCCACAGACACCTGAAGCGCCGAGCGGCCTAACAGTGCACGAATTGGTGTCGTACGGCAGGTTTCCGCATCAATCAGGATTCGGCAGATTAAATGACGAAGACCGCCGGATTATCAAATGGGCGCTTGAAGAAACAGGCATGGCTGAATATGCTGAACGGCCGATTGAGGCATTGTCAGGCGGACAGCGTCAACGCGTGTGGATTGCCATGGCGCTTGCGCAAGGGACGGAACTGCTTCTGCTGGATGAACCTACAACGTATCTTGATCTTGCACATCAGCTTGAAATTCTGCAGCTGCTTGACAGACTCAACAAAGAGCAAGGACGGACGATTTTAATGGTCATTCATGATCTTAACCATGCAGCTCGTTTTTCTCATTATATGATCGCGCTCAAAAAAGGCACGGTCATCAAGGAAGGAACTGCACTGGAGGTCATGACACCGGACATTTTGAAGCAGGTATTTCAGATTGATGCCGAAATTGTGACTGATCCCCGTACAAATAAACCTGTATGCTTGACATATGACTTGATTAAAAATGAAAAAGAGCTAGTTACTGTATGAAAAAATCCCGGTTTGAAGCCGGGATTTTTTTTATTCGGCTTTGAAAATACAATTTTTCTATTTGATTCCGTCATTTCAATAAAAAGATTGCAAGTCTTTTTGAATTAATAGATAATATTGGTTAGAATGTTTCGAAAATATTACATAGTTTACAGAAAGAGGAGATCGTTGTGTCCAAGAAGAAAAAATGGCTTATTGGCGGTGCGATATGTGCCGGTGTGCTTATATTGGCTGGGATCGGCGCTGGCGGTTTTTACTTTTTTACTCACATGAACCAAGTTGCCGTATCATCGGAGCCCTATGCTGAATCGGTAGCGGTATACATGGGAGGAGATTCAGAATCAGGCCAAACGTTTTCTGGAAAGGTTGAACCTGAGAAACAGCAGAAAGTATACATAGATTCAGAAAAAGGCAGCATTAAAAAAACATACGTCAAAGAAGGCGATCAGGTTAAAAAGGGCGATAAGCTTTTTGAGTATGAGGGCGAGGATCATTCTGATGAAGTGGAGCAAGCCAATTTGCAAATTGAAATGACAAATCTGCAAATCAACCGTTTGCAAAAATCAATAACGGAAACGGAAAAGAAGCTGAAAGCGGCAGGAAAAGAAGAGAAAACCCAGCTTCAAGATGAACTTGATCAGGCCCATTTCGATTTGAAAACAAGCCAGCTTGAACTGAAGCAGCATCAAAAAGAACTGGCTGGCCTGACGAAAAACAAAGGTTCCAATGTTATTACAAGCAAGCATGACGGAATCGTTCAAAGCGTCAATCAGGATATCGCTGACGGTGCAACAGGTGACCAGGCAACGGGCCCGTATATCCAGATTGTTTCGACGGGCAAATATCTGGTCAAAAGCCAAATCAATGAGCTGTTAATGGACACGATCAAAAAAGGCAGCAAAGTCAGGGTCACGCTGAAAACAGGCGGTGAGGGCGAGTGGAAAGGAAAGGTCACCTCGATCGGCAAGCTTCCAGCGGGAGCAGGCGAGGGTGAAGAATCAGAAAGCTTTGCTGATGAAGAAATGAATCCCCAGTCCTCTAACTATCCTTTCACCATTTTATTAGACAGCCATAAAGGTCTTGAAGTCGGCTATCATGTCAACATCGAAGTGATGAGTGATAATGCTGATGCGGATACGATCAAGCTGCCGTCCGACATGGTCATTCAGGATGACGGCGAACCGTACGTGTGGAAAGCTGATGAGAATCAGAAAGCGGTTAAGCAGCCTGTTGAAATCGGTGAGACTGATGAAAATGACATGATGGAAATTAAGAGCGGCCTGACGCCGGAAGATTATGTGATCTATCCTGATCCCGCGGTCAAGGAAGGAAAGCAGGTTACAGTCAATGCTGACACTGAATAATATTTCGAAGTCATACAAGCTGGGAAAAGAAGAAGTTCCAATCTTGAAACATATCAATCTGACTGTTCAGGCGGGGGAGTTTTTAGCTATTATGGGGCCTTCCGGTTCTGGAAAGTCAACGTTAATGAATATTATCGGCTGTTTGGACAGGCCAACCTCAGGAACCTATACGCTTGACCAGATCGATATATTGAAAGGGAAAGACGGAGCTTTAGCCGAAATTCGCAATGAATCAATCGGGTTTGTGTTTCAAACTTTCCATTTGCTGCCGCGTCTCACCGCGCTGCAAAATGTCGAGCTGCCGATGATCTACAATAAAGTGAAGAAAAAAGAGAGAAGGCAACGGGCATATGAAGCGCTGGAAAAGGTCGGATTAAAAGACAGGGTCTCCTACAAACCGCCTAAGCTGTCCGGCGGCCAAAAGCAGCGGGTGGCGATAGCGAGGGCCCTTGTCAATCAGCCGAGGTTTATTTTAGCTGATGAACCGACCGGGGCGCTTGATACCAAATCAAGTGAACAAATTTTGTCACTGTTTTCTGAACTGCATCGGGAAGGCAAGACCATTATTATGATAACCCACGACCCGGACGTCGCCAAAAAAGCTGACAGAACCGTTTTTATCAGAGACGGAGAGCTGGTATTAGATGAGAGAGGGGATATCAGCCATGCTTGAACATATTCGAATCTCCTTTCAATCCATTTTTTCTCATAAATTAAGATCCATTCTGACAATGCTCGGCGTGATTATCGGCATAGCGGCAATCATCGCGATTGTTTCAATGCTGAAGGGCCAAAGTGAGCAATTAAAGCAAAGTATGATCGGTATGGGAAACAACGCCATCAACGTTGTCTACCAGCCGTCTGGCGGAGAAGAGGAGAGCGGCGGCCCTCAGGTGTCGTATGCGTCCGCGCCGCCTGTAGCGGAAGAAACAGTAAAGGCGATCAAATCAGATCCGATGGTCAAAGGATTATCCTTATATTACTTGTCAGAAGGCGCGAGCGTTTTTCATTTAACAAACGTTTCGTATCCCCAAGTGTATGGAGTGGACGATGATTACTTCGACATGTTTCCAATCCGAATAACCGAAGGGAGAAAGCTGACGGAAAACGATTTAAACAGCACACACCAAGTAGTGATGATCAATGAAGCTGTCAGAGATGAACTGTTTCCAGACGGAGAAGCTCTGCATAAAAACATTGAGATGAATGGTGTGCCGTTTAAGGTCGTCGGTGTTTTTAAAGAAAAAAATCAACAGGAAAGCATGTTTGAAGGCGACTATGCGAACCCGGTTTTGTACGTGCCGAAAAAAGTGTGGCCGCTTATTGAAGGGTTTGACGCGCCAACGCAGATTGCCGTGCAGGCTGATTCTTCTGAGCATATCCAAGAAGCGGGTGTAATGGCTGCAGATCTTTTAAATCAGGGACTGTCAGAAGCTGAGCTGGAAAAAGCAGAGTACAGTGTAATGGATCTTCAGGAGATCGCGCAGGAAGTGGAGTCCTTTAATCAGTCATTTGCATTGCTGCTTGGCGGAATCGCCAGTATTTCACTTTTGGTGGGCGGTATCGGCGTCATGAACATTATGCTCGTTTCCGTAACGGAGCGCACGAGGGAAATCGGAATTAAGAAAGCGCTCGGTGCTAAGCGGCGTGTGATTTTATTTCAATTTTTAACTGAGGCTGTCGTGCTGACAAGCATTGGCGGAATACTCGGTGTGCTGGCGGGCTTCGGCATCGCCAAGCTGCTGACGGTCATTTTTCCGATGCCTTTTATCGTCTCTATTCCAGCTGTTGTCGGAGCACTCATCTTTTCAATGGCAGTCGGCATTATCTTCGGCTTGCTTCCGTCCATCAAGGCATCGAAGCTTCAGCCTGTAGACGCGCTTCGCTATGAATAAAAAGAACGCATCCAATTGGAATGCGTTCTTTTTTTAGCTGGGAAGAGCCGAGTTGCATTTGTCTAAAATCAAAAAAGCGGCTGCAACAATCATTTCTTCTGTGGTGGACAGCCAGATGTCGCTGATCAATTGGTCTGTTGTATGAGCAGTCATCCACAAAAACAGCAGCTGTACAATGCCGGCAAGGAGAATGAATAGACGTTTTCCTGTCTTGAAAAATGTAAAGCTATGTATCATCAGCCTTTCAAATGGTTCAAAGCATAATCCGAGAACAAGGAATACCACGGCAAAAAGCAGGACATGAGCTGCTGAGCGGTAGCTCGTTCCCGCTAAAGAAAACAATATATAGATGACAGCAAAATAGGTCAACACCACTGCTGCTGCGGCCAGCAAGTACTTTATGGAGAGCCGCAATAAGCGTTTAGAAGGGTTTTGATGTTTCACTGGTTCAGCTCCTTATGAAGGCTTGCAGAGAACGAGTGCTCTCTGCAAGCCGCAAGTCTTTTATTTACTGCATTTCTTTTTCACTACTGGGTGCTTTTCTTTTGAAAGCACATCAGTAAAGTCTTTGCCCAAGTCAAGGTGCGCTTGAACAAATTTTTCAGGAAGCATGGCAAGCCATTGGTTTAAAGATACATCAGCATAATGGTCGTCTTTGAAGATTTCTAAAAAGACAAGCGGTTCATCCCCGATATTTTCAACGTAATGACCCATTGCAAATGGTACATACCCGACATCACCGGCTTGGTAATTAAACGTTCTGGCATGGCCGTCAGATGCAAAAACGGTCATTCTAGCTTTACCGGAGATGTAGTATTGCCATTCGTGGGTATTCGGATGCCAGTGCAGTTCTCTCATGGCGCCGGGTTCTACTGTTACGAGCGCTGATGCGATGGTTTTAGACACTTTGAAGTTTGTCGAATCTGCAATGTATACTTTTCCTCCCTCAGATTCGATCGGCTCTTGTTCAAGAAGGCGGTAAGTAAATGGATAAGGCACTTCGCCGTTCGGCCCTTCCACAATATCATCTTTTAAACTGCCAGGAAGTTGGTTTTCAAATATATATTTTTCTTTGCCTGGCAAATTCGCAATCTCTTCTTTTGTCACGCCAAAGTTCGCAGCAATGACTTCTTTTGGAGTGTGGGCAAGCCAATCTGTCAGCTGGAACGTGCTGTTTTCAGAGAATGATCCATCGTCAAACACGAGCAGGAACTCAGCTCCCTCATCCAGCGCTTGGATGGAGTGCGGAAGGCCTGACGGGAAGTACCAAAGGTCTCCTTCACCTACATCGTCAATAAAGCTGCGCCCTTTTTCATCTACAATTGTGACTCTTGCACTTCCGTAAATCATGTAAGCCCATTCTGCTTCTTTATGCCAGTGAAGCTCGCGAATCGCGCCTGGCTTCAGCCGCATATTTACGGATGCAAGGTTTTCTGAAATCGGCAATTCACGTACTGTCACTTCACGGGCATATCCGCCTTTTTCTAATCGGTTATGAGTATCAGAGAACGAAAACTTCATATTGCTGACGGTGCCATGATCGGTTTCAGGCGGAACGAGCATATCAGGGTTTTGCCGGTCTCTTTCAATATTGCGCGGGATTTTTACCGTTGCTCCTTTGTCTCCTCTAATTGGCTGCGGAATGTCATTTTGTTTTTTCATGAAATGTTTCCTCCTTACATTTAAATGTGATAGCAGAAAGAGAAGGTGAAAGGCCTTTCGTTTTCCCTTCTGTTTTGTTAAGTGAAAAAAACCAGTGAAAAGTCAACTTCGATTGAAAAATTATTTTTTTGCATGATCTTTCAGTTCTGTCATTAGTTCTATTAGTTGATCAAACTTCTTTTCGAATCGGGTCAGCAGATACATTGCAATCAGCGCGGGAAACCCCAAATTGCCGATCTGTTTTACGACTTCCTCTATAAAAACCTGATCCATTGGAAAATACCTCCCTTCTTTTTCTGCAGTCATGTATGTAAGTGAAGGAAATCCGATAAAACGTAAACTGCTGCAAAGTATTTTGCAAAACACTAGTCGGAAAGTAGTAGTTTACTTTTTTTTGCTTTCCTTCATTTAATTTAGTAGGGAGGCGGTTTGATGGACTATCAAAGTCTTTTACGGTCAAAATGTAAGGAGATAATGAAGCATCCCATCGTGAAGCATTTTTTGAGCAATCCTCAGCATTACCGTTTGTTCAAAAACGTAATGGAAAGCCCTAACGAAAAAGATGCAAAATCATTGGACGAGCTATTTAAGCAGTTTTATAAAGAAATCCGCATCGTCAAGTATATGAATTCAATGATTCGCATCTTTTCTATTGATTTTGATAAGCGGGTTCGCAAAAATCAAAAACGGTATCCGCTGACGGTTGATCATCCGGAGGCAGGAGATCGGCTTCCTTCCGAAACAGGAAGCGATGCATTTGAAGAATTTTTAGACAGGCAGGATGATTTGAGCCAGCATGTTCAGGATTATCAGCTCTACCAAGCGATTCAGAATCTGACTGACAAACAAAAAAGTGTGCTGACGAAAGTGTATCTTCACGGTGCCACGATGCAGGAGATTGCAGATTCATTAGGGGAGTCCCGACAAAACATCTCCAACATTCATAAAAAGGGGCTAGAGAATATCAGAAAGCAGCTAGCGGCGCAAACAAAGGGGGAAAAGTAAGCTGTGGACGGCCAGTTTGAACAAAAAAAGAGACAAAAAGACGAGACTTATGACATTGAGCACCTGATTGCATGCTTTTCACCGATGATCAGAAAAAAACTCAGCAATACGTCCTATCAAGAAAGAGAAGATTTAGAGCAAGAGCTGAAGATCAAAATGTTTGAAAAGGCTGATATGCTTTTGTGTCAGGATGTACCGGGGTTTTGGGAGTTTATTTTGTACATGGTAGATGAGAACTCATAATATTTTTCATATGAAAGGGAGCGCGTGTTTGCTCCTTTTTTGCTGTTTTGATTTGCCAAGCTCCAATGTATTCAAAAATGTACCATAAATAAACGATATAATGATAAGATGAAAAAAACAGTGACAGAAAGGAACATAAAAGTGGAAAATGCGTCAATTTTAATCGTAGACGATGAGAAAGCGATTGTGGACATGATCAAACGCGTTCTCGAAAAAGAAGGTTATCGAAATATACTGGATGCGGCAAGCGCAGAAGAAGCGATTCCCGTTGTGAAGGCCAATAAGGTTGACTTGATTGTGCTGGATGTCATGATGGGCGGAATGTCCGGTTTTGAAGCCTGCACATTGATCAGAGAGTATTCAGACGCTCCGATTTTTTTCCTGACGGCAAGATCATCCGACGCGGACAAATTATCGGGCTTTGCGGTTGGAGCTGATGACTATATCACAAAACCATTTAATCCGCTGGAATTAGCGGCGCGGATCAGAGCGCATCTCAAGCGTACATATCAATCGAAAGAAACGAGTTCAAATCAAACCTACACATATGATTATTTTACTTTTTCTCCGCAAAATGCCGAGCTGATCGTAGGCGGGGAAGCCGTTGCCTGTTCAGCCCAGCTTCTGCAGCTTTTGCAGTATTTTTGTGAACACCCTAACGTGGTGCTTTCCAAAGATCAAATATATGAAAAAGTATGGGGCTATCCTTCCTACGGTGACAACAACACCGTCATGGTTCATATTCGCAAGCTTAGGGAGAAGATTGAGCGCGATCCGAGCAATCCGGAGTATATTGTAACCGTTCGAGGTCTCGGCTATCGTTTTATCCCAAATCCTGAAGGCAAGCGGTCATGAGGTTAAGATGGAAGTTTTTGTTTCACTTTTTCGGCCAGATGCTGATTGTGATCCTGCTGCTTACGGTTATGCTTGTTGCGTCGTTTTTCTATTTAGACGCTCGTTTTAGCGATGCGGAATCCAATTCAGGGCTGACGAAGGCAACGACCGACACACTTGAGGCGTATCTCGATGTAAACGAAGACGGGACATGGGAAGTGGATAATTTCCTGAAGAAATCTGTTGATAAACAGCACGGCTGGATGCAAATCATTGATTCGGAAGGAAACACTGATTATTCCTACGGCGTGCCAAAAGACGTGCCGGGCACCTATACCAAGAAAGAGCTTTTGTCTATTTATAAAACCAAAAAGCTTCATAACTATAAACTGAATTATTGGGCCATCAATATTGAAGATAAGTCGTATCTTCTATTGTCCGGCTGGAAATCAAAAAGTGAACAGCTCCTGACTTCCGTTGAAAAGCGCGAACAAAAGATAGACTCACTAGCGCACTATAAGTCCAGTACCATCGACTATATTAAACGGAAAAAAGGCGCCATTTACCTGTTAGACAGCAATGGAAACATTCTCGACAGCATCAACAGCACAAAAAGCGAAAGAAAAACGATGAACCAGCTGGAGCTGCTTAAATACAGCTCTAAACCTTGGAATTATAAGCGGGAAATTTCCGTTAAGATCCTCAATAAAGACAGATGGATGGTCGCTACGGTGCCGAACCCAGTCTATGTAACCGATCAGGAGTTTAACAAATCATTCCTGAAGGTTGTATTAAAAGCGATGTTTCTCGTGATGGCCGTTTTGTTCATGTATATCATTTGGATGACCGTTTGGTATATGTTCCGATTCGGGCTGCCGATTTTTCACACGATTAGATGGCTGGTCAATCTGTCAAAAGGGAAGCTTGAGGAGCCCAGAAACCGGGAAGGCCGTCCTGTCAGCAAAAATAAAAAGGGAAAAATCAAACAGCCGTACCGCTTCTTCGGTGAGATATTTGAATCAATGGATCAGCTGACTGAAACGCTGAGAAGGGATAAAAGAAACAGAGAAAAAATCCAGGCGACAAGGGAAGAATGGATTGCCGGTTTGTCACATGACTTAAAAACACCGCTCAGCAGCATTTACGGCTACAGCATGATGCTCGAGTCGAAGCAGTATGACTGGTCGCCGGAAGAAGTGAAAGAAATGGGGCAGGTTGTCAGAGAAAAATCTGAATACATGTCCAAGCTGATTGAAGATTTAAATTTAACGTATCGGCTGAAAAATGATGCTCTTCCTATTGAGAGAAAGCTCACTAGCCTTATCCCGTTTTTTAAAAATGTCATTGAGGACTTTAAGAAAAATCCGTTTTCTGAAGGCTATGATATCTCGTTTGTATCCAAAGAAGAGCATATTGAATTTGCCCTTGATGAAGCGTGGTTCAGGCGCATATTAGAAAACCTCCTTGGGAATGCCGTGAAGCACAACGGCAAAGGAACAGAGATTCAAGTCATTCTGGAGCAAACAAAAAATCATATTTCTTTAAAGGTGAAGGACAATGGGAAAGGAATGGATGAAGAAACGATCACCCATTTGTTTAACCGTTACTACAGAGGGACGAACACAAAAGATTCAACTGCCGGAACGGGTCTCGGGCTCGCGATTGCCAAGGAGCTTGTTCATCTGCATAACGGAACGATACATGTGAACAGCAGAATGAACATTGGAACAGTCATTACCATCCTTTTTAAAAAACAATAAACATCAAGTGGTTTGGACACCTCTTTGCCGGGAATAACAATATATAGACTGAAGCTAAAGAGGTGTAACACATGGATGCAGTATTGGAAGCAGACACTCGGGCAGTGATTGGAGAAGGCCCGTTATGGGATGAAGAAAACGGCCGCTTATATTGGGTTGATATCCTGGGGAGCGAGCTCCACATCTTTGACCCTGAAGAAAAAATCAACCGATCGATCAAATTCAAATCCTTTGTGACGGCGCTTGCGAAATATTCAAAGGATGAACTGATTATGACGATGAAGGACGGGTTTTACCTGTATCATCTTCGGGATGACAGCTTGGAAAAAATTAAACAGCCGAAGGACATGCATGAGAGCCTGAGATTTAATGATGCTAAATGTGACCCGTACGGAAGGCTTTGGGCGGGGACGACGAGCATGGAAGGCGAGCAAAAACAGGCGTCGCTGTACCGTTTGAATCTAGACGGCAGTCTTGTCAAAATCAAGGATCAAGTCTCCACCTCAAACGGTTTGGATTGGGACCGCGAGCGGAATTTGATGTATTACATCGACACGCCGACGCAGGAGATTGTGCGTTACAGCTATGATCCTCAAAGCGGAGATGTTTCGAATCCAGAACCTGTCTATCGTTTTGATCAGTCAGACGGATTGCCGGACGGCATGACAATTGACCAAAATGGCATGCTGTGGGTGGCGCTGTTTGGCGGCAGCCGCGTTGTTCACATTGACCCGTTTCAGAAAAAAGAAATCAATTCAATCAGCGTGCCGGCTAAATATGTCACGTGCTGCGCGTTCGGCGGCAGAGACTTAAAAACTCTTTACATTACAACGGCAACAGAACAAATGACAGAAAAAGAGAGATACGAGCAGCCTCACGCTGGAGGGTTGTTTTCAGCACAACTGGAAACAGGCGGATATCAGACGGTACCATTTGCTGGAGACGTATAAAAAAACGCATCCGATAGACGGATGCGTTTTTGCATGTTATAGAGAACGGATAATGCCGCCTTCCACACGCTGTGCAGTGCCATTAATGGCGGATGCGGCGTCAGACGCGAGGAATACGATTGTGTTGGCGACTTCTTCTGCTGTCGCGTATCTCTGAATAAGAGAGGTTGGCTCGTTGACCTTGAAATAGTCTTTGATAAATGTATCTGTATCCTGCCCGGCTGCTTGTGCGGCACCTTCCATATAGGATGCCACGCCCTCTGTCCAAGTAGGTCCCGGGAGCACTGAGTTGACCGTCACATTTGTGCCTTTTGTCATTTCAGCCATTCCTCTTGAAAGGCTGATCAGTGCCGTTTTTGTCATTGAGTATGGAATCATCGTTGGGAGCGGTTTGACGCCTGCTTCACTTGCAATATTTAAAATACGGCCGCTGTTTTTGGCAAGCATTTTTGGAAGGAAGTGACGGCTTGTCCGAACAGCGCTCATCACGTTCACTTCGAAATATTGATTCCACTCTTCATCTGTCACATCTGCAAAGTCTTTTACCTCGAAGAAACCAAGGTTGTTGACAAGGATATCGATATCACCGATTTCATTTACTTTTTCGATAAAAGCCGCTGCTTCATCTGTTTTTGACAAATCGGCAGCAGCACCGTGCACTGTTCCATAGCCAGAAAGCTCTTCAATCGTACGATCGACAGTCTCCTGTTTGCGTCCGTTGACAATGACTGCCGCACCCTCTTGCAGAAAGCTTTTTGCGGCGGCTTTCCCGATACCGGACGTCGAGCCGGTGATTAAGACGAGTTTGTCTTTTAGCTGTAAATCCATAAGAATCATTCCTTTTGATAGATGATGGTATTAAGTATACAAGATCAAATTTAGTGTTTACGAGGATTTTGCTCCCATACATAATACGGGGAAAAGTCATTCAGGACGCATATACAAGCCTGTCAGTCATATAGTATAATTACTCCGAAAAAAGGATACGAATGTCAAATAGGTGCCGGTACGTGAACAACAGCCGGCTTAATAGGGAAACCGGTAAAAGCCGGTGCGGTCCCGCCACTGTAATTGGCCAAGCGCCAAGAGCCAGGATACCTGCCTGTTTGATCAGCACGAAGTCTGCGAGGACAGATGATGTGTAAACAATAGGCTTTTTTGTGTTGTTTACAGCATCTTTACCGTCGTAGAGATGCTTTTTTTAATTCGTTTAGGAGGAAAGGTTTATGAAAAAACGAGCCGGGATATGGACTGCGCTCCTGTTGGCTGCTGTTATGCTGGCAGGCTGCGGCAATCCTGCGGATCAGAAGGATTCAAAGGCCAAACAAAAAACAGAAGCGTTCCCTGTCACCATTGATGACGCGTCAAACCAAGATGTAACCATCAAAAAAGAGCCAAAAAAGATTGTTTCATTAATGCCGAGCAACACAGAAATTACATACGCACTCGGCCTTGGTGACAAAGTGGTCGGTGTCACCACAAACGATACCTATCCAAAGGAAGTCAAAAAGGTTGAGAAAGTCGGAGATATGAATGTAAACGTTGAAAAAGTCATTTCTTTAAAACCAGATCTCGTTCTGGCCCATGAGTCTTCCATGTCAGCATCAGCGGATGCCATCAAACAGCTGAAGGACGCGGGCATTACAGTGCTGACTGTCAATGATGCACAATCATTCTCCGAGGTGTACAAATCAATCGAAATGATCGGAGAAGCTGCCGGGGCGGAGAAAAAAGCCGATCAGCTCGTGAAAAGCATGAAATCAGATCTAAAGGATATTCAAGAAAAAGCGAAAACCATTTCAAAAGACGAGGAGAAAAGCGTATTTATCGAGGTTTCTCCTGATCCTGACATTTATACAACCGGAAAAGATACGTTTATGAATGAAATGCTGAATGTCATCCATGCTAAAAACGCAGCTGCGGATCAGACAGGATGGGTGCAAATGACAGATGAGGCGATCGTAAAACTCAATCCTGATGCAATTGTTACAACGGACGGTGTGAAAGCGAAAGCTGTGGAAAAACGCGATGGCTGGAGCGAAATCAATGCTGTGAAACATCATCGTGTATATGATGTGGACCCTGATCTTGTGACACGTTCCGGTCCCCGTCTGATCGAAGGGGTCGAAGAACTTGCGGAAAGCATTTACCCGGATACGTTTAAGGAATAATCGTTATGCCGCATATATCATTGGTTTCTCATTTTTAGCCGTGAGCATCATCTTAGGAATTTCTTGCGGCAGCCTGCATATTCCTATTCCCGCTGTTTTTCGTGTCTTTTGGCATCAAGGTTTCGGCGGCTCTATCGGTTCTGATGATCCGATGTACACTAATATTATGATGAATATCAGACTGCCGAGAGTTGTGCTGGCCGCCCTTGTGGGGGCGGCTCTTTCTATTGCAGGGGCCGCTTTTCAAGGATTATTGAAAAATCCACTTGCTGATCCCTATACGCTAGGTGTGTCATCCGGTGCTTCAGTCGGAGCTGTTGTAACTCTGTTCTTAGGTCTGCACCTTCCTGTCATCGGAGGGTTTACACTCCCGGTTGTGAGTGTAGCCGCTGCACTTGCCACGATGGCGGCGGTCCTTTTCTTCAGCCGCCTCGTTCATGCTTCAATGTCTGTTTCCACCCTCATTTTGACCGGTGTCATCACTAACTCTTTTTTGGGCGCATTTATTTCTCTTATCATCGCCTTGACAGGAGACAACCTGCTTCCGATTGTGCATTGGCTGCTTGGCAGCGTCTCAATGAGGGGCTGGAGCTATGTTATTTTGTTTCTCCCGTTTTTTCTTTTGGGAACTATTTTATTGATTATAAACGGAAGGGAACTGAACGTGATGACATATGGAGAAGATAAAGCAAAGCTTCTTGGAGTCAGCGTTCAGCAGAGGAAGATGATGATTCTAATAGCCGGATCTCTTTTGACGGGAAGCGCTGTGGCAGTATCGGGTACGATTGGCTTTGTCGGCCTTGTGATTCCGCATATCACAAGGCTTTTGTGGGGAACGGACCATCGGCATTTACTGCCGCTGTCCGCCTTGCTTGGGGCAGGGTTTCTCGTTTTAGCCGATCTGCTTTCCAGAACCATCATTGAGCCGATTGAACTGCCGATCGGGATCATTACGTCCTTGGCGGGAGCGCCTGTGTTCGCTCTTATTTTAATTCGGCAGCACCGCGGGGGGAGAAACTTATGATGAAGGCAGAAGGGCTGTCGGGAGGATACGGCGACAGCCGCCTAATTAACAATGTCAGCTTAACAGTGGAGAAGGGAGAATTTCTCGGAATTCTCGGCCCTAATGGAAGCGGAAAAACCACGCTTTTGCACTTGCTGACAGGTACGCTGCCGGCCAAGGAAGGCAGCGTTTATCTGGCCGGAAAACTGCTGGCGGACTATAAACCGAAGGAACTGGCGCAAATCATGGCCGTCCTGCCGCAAAAAACGGATCAAGCCTTCACCTTTACCGTCGAAGAAACTGTAGCCTTTGGCAGATATCCATTCCAAACGGGGCTGTTCAGACAGCAGACTGAAAAGGATGAAGCCATTGTACAGGAAGCAATGGAGCAAACAGGAGTGGCCAATTTTGCGCAAAGGCCGATTCGCGAACTAAGCGGAGGGGAACAGCAGCGGGTGTATTTGGCACAAGCTTTGGCGCAGCAGCCGCGTATTTTATTTTTGGACGAGCCGACTAATTTTCTCGATCTGGCTTTTCAAAAAGACCTGCTGGATCTGATCAAACGCCTGACGAGAGAAAGCGGATTGGCAGCTGTCAGTGTTTTTCATGATCTGAACACCGCAAGCCTGTACTGTGATGAGCTCATGTTTATGAAAAACGGTACAGCCGGGCCTAAGCAAAAACCGGAATATGCTGTCACAGAACAAAGCATAAAGGCGGTGTACGATACAGATGTCACCGCCTTGGTTCATCAAAGCTCACCTAAACCGATGATTGTGATTCAGCCTGAAAAAGATAGCGTGAAGCGGCAGTCTATCCCATTTGAAGCATTGCTCCAAGCGGGGCGTGATGACATTCTTCTGCAAACGGAAATCCCGCTTCGAACATTGTCCTCGACGCCTATCGGTGCAGGGTTTTCGTGGAGCAGGACGCTGATCCATAAACGGCTGCCAGATCAGCCAGATCCGATAGAAGGACTTACGGCCTGTCTTTCAGAAAGCGGTTTTCAACTGCAGGAGACGTGTGCGATGGCTTCTCCAGAAAGACTTGACCGTTTCGTGTATCGAACATATGAAGACGGAGAGTTATCCGTTTTCATATGCGTTCAGACCGGCTTTTCGATTTGGATTTTGATTAACGGCTATGCGGCAGATCAATTCTTCATCAAGGCTCTTATGGCTGCCGAAGCAGAACGGACGAAAGTGCTGGGAGACGGAAGAGGCACAGGTGATATTCTCATCGCCGCGACTCAAACTCAGCAATCCGAAAACATAGAACAGCGGCTGAATCAATTGATAAAGAAAGGGACAGCTGAATGTGTAAAAGAGGCTGCTGAGTTGTTTGAATAAGTCTGTAAAGGAGATTCAGGGTATGAAACTATATACAAAAACAGGCGATAAGGGACAAACGGGCTTAGTCGGGGGCAGAACGGACAAGGACAGCCTACGCGTCGAAAGCTACGGCACGATTGACGAGCTTAACAGCTTTATCGGGCTTGCTTTGGCAGAGCTTTCCGGGCAGCCCGGCTTTGAAGATCTGACAGCCGAGCTGCTGACCATCCAGCATGAGCTGTTTGACTGCGGAGGCGATCTGGCAATCGTCACAGAAAGAAAAGACTATAAACTAACGGAAGAATCTGTTTCTTTTTTAGAAACGCGCATTGATGCCTATACAGCAGAAGCGCCGGAACTGAAGAAATTTATTCTTCCAGGCGGATCAAAGGGTGCTTCGCTTCTCCATATCGCCCGCACCATTACAAGGAGGGCAGAACGAAGAGTGGTGGCGCTGATGAAATCGGAGGAGATTCATGAAACAGTGCTGCGTTATCTCAATCGTCTGTCCGATTATTTCTTTGCCGCCGCCCGGGTTGTGAATGCAAGAAGCGGTATTGGCGATGTAGAATATGAAAGAAGTGCCATTGTGTTTCGGGACCGAAACAGCAGCGAATCATAAAAAGTGAAAACCGAAAGCCGGCGTGTTCAAATATATGCCGGCTTTTTTGTTTTTCACTCTGTCAATTTCCCATTTTACGACAAAAAATGAACCTTATGAATTATTGACTGAAAAATGGAAAAATGAGATATTGTAATAAATAGATGTAAAAAATAGGCAGTGGGGGGCTCTGATGGATGGTGAATTTAATTGAAAGTGATAGCATCTGGAAGAGAAATTTCAATTATCTGTTTTTCTCAAGAATAGTCAAGATATCCGGCGATATGTTCGCATTTAATTCAATATTATGGTTTTTAATTTATGACGGCAAAGGTGCGATCGGCACTGCTTTATTGATTGCGGTCACTTTTTTGCCGGAAGCCGTTCTGGCGCCTGTGACGGGGCCTTTTATGAAACAGACCACGCTGAAATTTTGGATGTACTTTTCAGATCTGACAAGGGCGGCGATTGTTTTGATTATCCCTCTATGTCATTTTGCGGGCTTCTCTCCGCTGTGGTTTGTCATGACGCTTATGATTGTGCATTCAGCCACTGGAGCTGCCTACAATCCCGCCTCTATCGCTTTGATTCCTCAAATCGTCAATGAACAGGGCATTCAAAAAGCAAACGCTGTGCTGCAATCCTCCGCTCAAATTGTCCGGCTTGGGGCTGTCACATTATGCGGCGCTTTTCTTACATTTATCAGTCCTTCTTATACCATGCTTATCGCACTTGTGCTCTATTTGGTGTCAGGTTTTCTCGTTCTTTTTATTAAGTACACTGCGGTTGAATCTCAATCAGAGTCTGCGGTTGTTACACAGAGAGGAACATATATCGGAAGACTGAAACGCGGCTTTAGGCTCGTCAGAAAACACCAGATTTTATATCCGCTCGCCATTTACTGTATCTTTATGAATTTCGCGGCTGCCCCATGGGAAGCGCTCTCTGCCGTATACGTTGCGGAAGATTTAAACGGCCAGCCGATCGTATACTCGCTTTTAAAGGCCACCACCGCCGCGGGCGCGTTTTTATTAGGGTTTGTGCTGGCGAAAGTCAAGGTAAACAGGTACGGCTTGTTATTCGTCACTGCCGGCATTATTGAAGGATTTGCTTTCTTTATTACCGGGATGAATACCTTTTTGCCGCTCGTCTTTTTCGCTGCTTTTACCTTTGGCGCCGCAGTCAGTGCTGTTAATGTTCCTGAGTACACGATTATCCAGACGTCTGTGGATAGTGAGGATCAGCCGCAGGTTTACGCCGTTATACATATGATCTCAAATATTTCGATTCCTGCCGGAGCTGTCATTTGCGGGTATGCCGCTAATGCTTTCGGCTCAGGTAAAGTGATCGCTGTCGGCGGGATTGTAGAAATTATTGCGGGTATCGGAATCTTGCTGTTTACAAAACTGGCCAAAGCAGAAAGGTCCGACCTGATTAAAGAAAGGGAAGCAAGTGTTCATCTATAAAGGGTTTTGAAACGCCATGCCTCGTGCATGGCGTTTTTTTGTGCCGATGGGTCCGGTGCCAGATACGACTCCGGTCTTATATAAAAATCAATCTCTGATTCGTTTTGCATATCTTCCAACTTGTATAAGATGAAGACAAGGAAAACGAAAGGAGGATCTGCATGAAGATAAACAAGAAAACAATAGGCGGATTCTTATTAATTGTATTTGGGATCTCTGTCTTTTTTGGAGGAGGAAGCTTCGGCTTTATCATCCCGCTCGCCATCGGGAGCTTAATGACATACGCAGGAATCAAAAGGTTTGCCGCGGGAAAAACCATCACGGGAATCATCGTGGGCGGTATCGGAGCCATTATGCTCATCTGCTCACTTCCGTTTGTCGTCGGAATCGCATTGGCAGCCGCTATGGTGTATTACGGCTGGAAGCTGATGAAAAACGGATCAGCTGATAACGGTGTATCATCTTTTGATCCTGAACCGGCTTCTGCTGCCTACCAATCTCACTTTGATGACGAATGGGAAGAATTTTTGAAGAAAAAATAATATCAATATATTAGGAGGAATTAGGTATGGTATTAAAAAGAATCAGAGACATGTTTGTTGCGTCAGTTCATGAAGGACTTGATAAAATGGAGAATCCAAAGGTGATGCTGAATCAATATGTACGCGATATGGAAAGCGACATCGCAAAAGCAAAGCAAACAATTGTGAAACAGCACACGATTGCCTATCAATTTAAGAAAAAATATGAAGAAGCCGCTGAAGTGGCTGGCAAACGGAAAAATCAGGCACAGCTCGCATTTGACGCGGGTGAAGAAGAACTGGCGAAAAAGGCGCTGACTGAAATGAAGTATTTAGAAGGGAAGGCGGCTGAGCATAAAGCTTCCTATGAACAGGCAAACAGTCAGCTGGCTGATCTGAAAGAGCAGCTGGCTGCACTTGAAACAAAGCTTCAGGACGTAAAGGATAAAAAACAGGCGCTGATTGCGCGGGCAAATGCGGCGAAAGCTAAAGAGCATATGAATACGACATTTGACAAAATTGACAGTGAAAGCGCGTATCGTGAATTTTTACGTATTGAAAATCGTATTGAAGAAATGGAAATCCGCGCGAATTATTCAAAGTCAGCGGAAGCCGGCACAGAACTTACACGTAAAGAATTCGCAGACGATGTGGAAGCGGAGATTGAAAAAATGCGGACACTTTCACTGCAAAAATCAGACCAGACACAAGCGGCAAATGAATAAGCGGAACGGGGAAGGATTTGCGGTCAAGTCCTTCCCTTCCGCACGTATCAATTCGCAAGCTTTTCCTTTATAATAGAATGAATGAGAAGGATGAAACCGAATGAAAAAAATGCTTGGCAAACTGTTGATCACTGCCGGTATTCTGGTTTTTTTCGCCGTTGTCGTAAAAGATGTGTTTGCTGCAGGCCTAGGTTTCATAAATGGCACAGAAGCCGATTCAGCCAGCGCATCGCCGCTTGACATTGACAGCATGGTCATTGAGTCGGATAGCAAGGATGTCCGGATTATAGCGGAAGAACGAAGTGACATATCGGCAGGCATTTCAGGAGACTCAGGAAAGTTATTTGTTACTGAAAACAAAAGAAAACTGGAGCTGACCGTAAAGGAAAAAGATTTTCAATTTTTGAATGGGTTTAACCGTTCAACTCTTATCGTCAGGCTTCCGTATGATTATAAAGGTGATCTGGCAGTACGAACCTCAAGCGGCGACGTGTCTGTGGCCGGGAATGACCATCTTGCGCTTTCCGGGCTGAACGCAGTATCTGCGAGCGGAAATACGAGCGTGACGGACGTCCGCCTTCAAGACCTGAAAGTGAAGGCATCATCGGGGGATGTTTCCATTTCAAATACCGTCTCCAAAACAACCGGCATTGATTTAGCTTCAGGGGACGCAAATCTGGTTCATGTATCAGGCTCTCTTGATGTGAAAATGACTTCAGGAGATTTTAATGCTGTATTGAAAAAGGTAACCGGTCCCGTATCTGTCACGCTGACAAGCGGTGATGCTAATTTAAGCCTTCCCCAAAACGGCAGCTTTGCAGTCAATGCTTTATCAGCAAGCGGTGACGTCAGTTCGCCGTATTCATTTGCTGATAAAACACATAAAGAACAGCATCACATCACAGGCACGCAAGGAAGCGGCCGGCATCCAATCGACATCAAAACGGACAGCGGGGATCTAGCGATACGGTAGCACCAGGCAGAAGAAAGGAGGCGGACACCAGGAATGACAAAAAAACAGCTTCTCGGATTGATCATTGCTTTATTCGGCATCAGTATGTTTTTGCAAATTATCGGAATAGGCGATCTGCTGTTTTGGCCGCTCTTTTTTCTGATTGCCGGCTATTTCCTTAAAAAATATTCCCGTGATTGGCTTGGCTCCGTCATGTATATCTTTGCCGCGTTTCTATTTTTGAAAAACCTCTTCAGCATCACCTTTAATTTATTCGGCTATGCGTTTGCCGCATTTCTGATTTACGCCGGCTATAGGCTTATCAAAGGGAAGCCGATATTTGAACCGAATGAGAAACAGGTCAATCTCAATAAAAAAGAACATCATGAGACGCCAAAAGATGTAAAACATCCCGACATGCGCAGCTTTTTTATCGGAGAGCTGCAAATGATGAAGCAGCCGTTTGACCTGAATGATTTAAATGTCTCTGGTTTTATCGGTGATATCAAAATCGATTTGTCTAAAGCGATGATTCCTGAGGGAGAAAGTACAATCGTCATTAGCGGAGTCATTGGAAACGTTGATATTTATGTACCATCGGACCTTGAAGTGGCTGTCAGCTCGGCTGTTTTTATAGGAGACATCAATCTGATCGGCTCGAAGAAAAGCGGATTAAGCACGAAGGTATATGCCGCGTCAACCGATTTCAGCGAGTCAAAGCGCCGGGTCAAAGTGTCCGTTTCCTTATTTATCGGTGATGTGGATGTGAAGTACGTATGAGAAAAAAAAATGCTTGCCAGCCTCCAATGGCGCGCCATCCGCATGACAACGGGAATCAGCCTGCTCCTTTTTGTCTGCCTGATTTCCTTTATGATGTTTTACTATCGGCTCGATCCGCTTGTTTTGCTGTCATCGAGCTGGTTCGGAATTCCATTTGTCCTGATTTTGCTGCTGATCAGCGTGACCGTCGGTTTCGCCTCAGGGTATATGTACGGCAATCGGTTGAAGACAAGGATTGATACATTAATTGAATCCATTTTAACCTTTGAAAACGGCAATTTCGCTTATCGGATACCGCCGCTCGGTGATGATGAAATCGGCCTGGCCGCCGATCAGCTGAACGAAATGGCGAAGCGCGTGGAGCTTCAAGTCGCATCCCTGCAGAAACTTTCCAATGAACGTGCGGAATGGCAGGCGCAAATGAAGAAGTCGGTTATCTCAGAAGAACGCCAGCGATTGGCCAGAGATCTTCACGATGCGGTCAGCCAGCAGCTCTTTGCAATATCGATGATGACATCAGCCGTGCTGGAACATGTCAAGGATGCTGATGACAAAACAGTCAAGCGGATCAGGATGGTCGAGCATATGGCAGGCGAAGCCCAAAATGAGATGAGGGCGCTGCTGCTCCATTTACGGCCTGTTACCCTTGAAGGAAAAGGGCTGAAGGAGGGTCTTACGGAGCTTTTGGACGAGTTCCGAAAAAAGCAGCCGATTGATATTGAGTGGGATATACAGGACACAGCGATATCCAAGGGTGTTGAAGACCATTTGTTCAGAATCGTGCAGGAGGCCCTTTCAAACGTATTTAGACATTCAAAAGCGTCAAAAGTAACCGTGATTCTGGGCATAAAGAACAGCCAGCTCCGTCTGAAGGTGATTGATAATGGAAAAGGCTTTAAAATGGACCAGGTAAAAGCATCCTCATACGGCTTGAATTCTATGAAAGAACGTGCAAGTGAAATCGGCGGGGTCGCCGAAGTGATTTCAGTAGAAGGAAAAGGCACCCAAATCGAAGTGAAGGTCCCGATTTTCCCGGAAGAAAAAGGAGAGAACGAACGTGATTCGAGTATTATTGATTGATGATCATGAAATGGTCAGAATGGGGCTCGCGGCTTTTTTGGAGGCGCAGCCCGATATTGAAGTCATCGGCGAAGCATCGGACGGCAGCGAAGGTGTTCGGCTTGCTGTGGAACTGTCGCCTGATGTCATTTTAATGGACCTTGTCATGGAGGGAATGGATGGCATTGAAGCTACAAAGCAAATTTGCCGGGAGCTTTCCGACCCGAAAATTATTGTGCTCACTAGCTTCATTGATGATGACAAAGTGTACCCGGTTATTGAAGCTGGCGCGCTCAGCTATCTGTTGAAAACCTCAAAAGCGGCAGAAATCGCTGATGCCATCCGCGCCGCAAGCAAGGGAGAGCCGAAGCTGGAGTCAAAAGTGGCGGGAAAAGTATTATCCAGGCTGCGCCACTCAGGTGAAAACGCGCTCCCGCATGAATCACTTACGAAACGGGAGCTCGAAATACTCTGCCTGATCGCAGAAGGAAAGACAAACAAAGAAATAGGCGAGGAACTGTTTATTACGATTAAAACAGTCAAAACACATATTACCAATATTTTATCAAAGCTGGATGTCAGTGACCGGACGCAGGCGGCGGTGTACGCACACCGAAATCATCTCGTAAATTAGGCGGTTGCTATTTGTTTGCGCCTTTCGTTCCGAAGTCTCTGACAATCACATTGACCCGGTAGTCTATTTCCGCATTGCTGAAATAATCATCATCCCATTTTCTTGAAATCTTTTTCCACTTTTGAGGATAATGAATTCTGACCTCGTTTCCCAGCCCGGTGACGTCCGCTTTGATCTCTTTCTGGAGTTTCCCTGTAATAAATGCTGTTACTGTATCGTGTACCCGTTTTTCAACTGTCTTTTCAATATTTTTGATATATGAATCCTTAAACGAATCTTCATTGGGATTCCAGTCTTCAGATAGACGCCCTTCAATATTGCGAGTGACAGTGAATTTGAACTTTCCGTCCTTATAGGCCGTCTTGATCTTCCGATTGCTCGAATATACTTCATAAGAAAAGAGATGGCCATCGCGCTTCAAGTCAATGACGCCTCCCTCGACAGTGCCTGAAAATAAGTTGATATTTTGAACCTCAATCGGGGTGAGATCCCGGTGCCATAATTTATTTTTTATAATAGTGGCTCCGTTTATTGCGAGCTTACCGTTTTCCTCACCGACATGAGGGATGAGGAATGAATCGTCAGAGGTTAAGTGTTCTGAAATCTCCCCCAATGTAACAGGCTCCATCATTCTGATCGTAACCTTATTATTCTCTGTCAGATCATAAATCACATTGGATGCGGGCTCGCCTTCATCATTCTTTTTAAATATATCCTTAGTTCGGCCGTCGGTGATAAAGACGTACGAACTCCTCCTTGTTCCGTTGTCTCTGACAAACTGGTTAATGATCGCATCCATTCCAATCTCATCCGCAATCACGCTCTTGGAAAGCAGAATGAGACGCAAATGCTGTGAAAACGTAGGGTTATGCTTTAATGCAGATGTTCTCATCATTTGATGGACAGTTTCACCCTTTGTGATAGAAAGCTGTGTCGGGTCAGAAGAAGTGCCCTCCTTGGAGCTGATTTTTTTCGGCACGAGAATTTGCTGTGTCAGCTCTAAATTGTCATCGTCAGGCTTGTCTAGCCCTACTCCGATCACTAAGCTTAATTCCTCGATATTCTCACTGTCCCAGCATCCGGACAGCAATAGGGTGCATATAAACATACATAAAATCCGGATTTTCATTTTGCTGTAATCCTCCTCTTGAGAGCTACAATGAAAAAGAGAATGAAGGGAAGCAGAAACAGGGAGACAAAAATATAGCCAAGATAATCGCTATACATCATGACTTGATTGGCGTCATCCGGCCAGAGAGAAAAATAAAAGACCGTTATGCCGATAATCACCATGCTTGTTTTAGTCGATAATCCGAATGTCTTCTTTAGCCCGTTAGCGGCAAAGTATCCGTAAATGACAAATGTGGTGAAAAACTGGATGATCCAGACCACCAGTAAAAACGATTCAAACCGTTCAATGAATATGCCTTTAAGCTCAAAGGACTGAAAGAGAGAAATAGTCGGCCAAATCAGCGTTTTCACCTCGGGAGCGGTCAAAGCTCCGACAACGATAATATACGTCAGGATATATAAGATAATCGGAATCAAAAATCCTAGAGACGCATATCTGAACGTGTATTTCTTTTTCTTCATATGTTCAGGGAGAAACAGCATCACTTCCATTCCTAAAAAAGAGATGGAAACGACAGTAAGGGAGTTTGCAATGGGGCCAAGGCCTTGGCCTAAAACAGGACGCAAATTATTGATATCAAAAATTTTAAAACTGATTCCGAATACAACCAGCAAAATAATAATGGTTACCGTTAAATAAAAGGGAAACAGCCGCGACACATCACTTAAACCTCCAATTATTAAATAAATACCGCAGCAAATAAACGTTAAAATAATGACTTGAATTGGGGTTCTCTCCAGCAGGAAAAACTTCACCATTTCAGCCATTGCCCGGGTCTCGAAGCTGGCTACGCCGAGGAAATAGCCGCAGATCAAAAGGCCAATGATGCTGCCGATCCATTTCCCAAGCCCTTCCTGCAAATACTCAAAGAGTGAAGGGTATTGATGTTTTTTCTGAATGAGCGTGTTTAAATAAATGAAGAAAATAAAAATGAAACCTTCTAATATCAGCGTGATCCAGCCGTCAGGCGTATTAGCCTTAGTGGTCAGCGCTCGCGGCAATGTTAAAAGTCCGGCCCCAAGCATTGTATTTGCAACAATAGAAATACCTTGAAAGGTATTAAGTTTCAGTGGAGTCTGTTTTTGGCTCATTTGGATTATTCGCCTCTTTTGGTTTGTTTTTAATGGGGAGACGGATAATGGAGTCACTCGTATTTTTCAGGCTGAAGAATCCATTCGGCGAAAAATACGGAGACCCAAAGCTCGTTTGTCTCGTTAAGTGCGTATATACGACAAGCATAAATAAAATAATCCCATACAGCCCTAGAATAGCGGCGGAAAACATCGAAATAAAACGCAGCACCCGGAAAGATAGACCCATTCCGTATTGAGGAACGGTAAAGGATGCCAGGGCAATGACACTGACGACAATGACCATAATCGAACTGACGAGATTCGCTTCTACAGCCGCCTGTCCGATGACTACGCCCCCGACGAGACCGATCGTCTGTCCGAGCGGATTGGGGAGACGCAGCCCGGCTTCCCTCAGCAGCTCGATGGTTACTTCCATCAGCAGGGCTTCAAATATCGGAGGGAACGGCACGTTTTCCCTGTTTGCCGAAATCGTGACGGCGAGCGCGGTTGGCAGCAGCCCTTGATGGAAGGAAACAAGTGCAATATAAATCGATGACAAAAACAAGGTGATAAAGATAGAAGCAAAGCGCAGCGACCGGATAAGAGATGCTGAAATCCAGCGTTCATAGTAGTCATCCGGGGACTGCATCAGGATGCCGAGAGAAACCGGCACCAGCAGCACAAATGGTGAACTGTCGACTAAAATTGCCACACGGCCGTTAAACAGGGCTGAAGATACTTTGTCAGGTCTTTCCGTATTTTGAATCTGCGGAAATGGTGAATATTTATTATCTTCAATGAGCTCCTCGAGCGTTCCGCTGTCCTGGATATCTTCCAGCTGGATATTTTTAAGCCGCGCCTTCACTTCTTTTATGACGGACTTTTTTGCTTTGCCTTCAATGTACATAATGGCTGCAGGCTTCAGCTTGTTTTCGCCGATCATGATTTTTTTGGTGATCAATTTGGGATGAGAGGTTCTTTGTCTGATCAGAGCGAGATTTGTATCAATATCCTCTACAAACGCAACTTTTGGGCCGCGTACCACTTTTTCAGTTGTCGGCTCTGTCAGGCTTCTTGTTTTTTTCTTTCCTGTGGTCAGAATATAGGCTTTATCCAATCCGTTGATAAACACAGCACAATTGCCGTTGAGAATCGATTCAATCGTTTTTTTTGCGGTTTCAATAGGTCTTGCGTCAAGCTGGTCAAGGCGTTTTTTGACCTGGTCAAGCGTTAAGGTCTCCTCATCTTTAATCAAAGTTTTAATGGCTTCTGACACCTTATTCTCATCAGTCAGTTCACTGAAATAGAGATAGTAAAAAACCAGTCCGTTCGCAAGCATTTTTTTGTTTTTCACCAGATCATCGTTTTCTTTTAATTTTGGCAGCACCAATGCTAAATTATCGTGTATATATTCCTTAAACTCTGTTTGTTCCAATGAGGTCACCTCTTATCCAAAACCTTAGTAGAGGTTATCTTTTCCTGTTAAAAAAATGATATACTGTGTTAGAGTATTTCATGGAGTAAGTTTTTTTATGAAAGCGGAGGATACGAAGTGGCACAGGTAAGGCTAGCTGGAAAACAAGAAGAAATTGAACAGCTCATTAGATCATTTGAAAAGCATTATGATGTCTCTTATACATCAAAGGAGTACGGTAGGACGAATCCAAAATACAAATATTCAAAGGATTCCCGCGTATATCTTGAATTAAAATTAAAATCTGCCAAGATCGAAAAATAAAAAGGATTTTTTGTGTCATTGGCGAATTATGATCTATTGAAGCAACCGTTATGGAGGGATACATAAATGGAATACAGAATTGAACGAGACACCATGGGAGAAGTAAAAGTTCCTGCTGATAAATTTTGGGGCGCCCAAACACAGCGAAGCAAGGAGAACTTTAAGATCGGTTCTGAAAAAATGCCGATGCGTGTTGTGAAGGCGTTTGCAATCTTGAAACGAAGCACTGCTCTAGCTAATAAACGCCTCGGCAATCTGGATGCTGAAAAAGCAGAAGCGATTGCAGCGGTTTGTGATGATGTGCTCAAAGGCAAGTATGATGATAACTTCCCGCTTGTCGTATGGCAGACCGGAAGCGGCACACAAAGCAATATGAACATGAACGAAGTGGTAGCCAACCGTGCGACTGCTTTATTAAAAGAGAAGAACTCTGATCAAACGATTCATCCAAATGATGACGTGAACCGAAGCCAAAGCTCAAACGACACATTCCCGACTGCGATGCATGTTGCCGCTGTTTTGGCTGTTTACGAGCAGCTTGTGCCGGCGCTTGATCAGCTTCGCAATACACTGGATGAAAAAGCAAAAGCATACAATGATATTGTCAAAATCGGACGCACGCATCTTCAGGATGCTACGCCACTGACCCTCGGACAGGAAATCAGCGGATGGGTTCACATGCTGGACCGTTCGAAGGAAATGATTTTGGAAGCGACAGATAAAATGCGTGCGCTTGCAATTGGTGGAACGGCTGTCGGAACGGGTATCAACGCCCACCCAGAGTTTGGAGAGCTTGTCTCAGAAGAGATCACTAAGCTGACCGGCCAAACGTTCAGCAGTTCACCCAATAAATTCCACGCGCTGACAAGCCATGACGAAATCACTTATGCGCATGGCGCATTAAAAGCGCTTGCGGCTGACTTAATGAAAATCGCGAACGATGTCAGATGGCTCGCAAGCGGACCTCGCTGCGGCATCGGGGAGATCGTCATTCCTGAAAATGAGCCGGGAAGCTCCATTATGCCTGGTAAAGTCAACCCGACACAAAGCGAAGCGTTAACAATGATCGCAGCGCAAATCATGGGGAACGATGCGACAATCGGCTTTGCGGCGAGTCAGGGGAACTTTGAACTGAACGTGTTTAAGCCTGTTATTATTTACAACTTCCTGCAATCTGTGCAGCTGCTCAGTGACGGCATGAATTCATTCCATGATAAATGTGCTGTCGGTATTGAGCCTAATAAAGAAACCATTCAGGAAAACCTGTCAAATTCATTAATGCTTGTTACGGCGCTGAACCCGCATATCGGTTATGAAAACGCGGCGAAAATCGCCAAGCTTGCCCATAAAGAGGGATTGACGCTCAAAGAAGCAGCTTTGAAGCTTGAGTTGCTGACAGAGGAGCAATTTAACGAAATGGTTAAGCCGGAAGACATGGTAAAACCAAAGGCGTAATAGAAAGAAAAAACGGCTGCTTTTTAAGCAGCCGTTCTTCTAAATATGTTGCTGTTTTAATAAATATTTAAGCTGCTCCGCATCTTTGGCGAGAGCTTCAGACTCCGTCAGATTATGAATCATTCCTTTTATGATCGCCAGCTTCGGTGTTTTTTTCTTCATTTCTGCTTCAAGTATGTCCAAGCTCTCCGATAATTCAAGAGAGGAGTTTGTGTTTAAGCTGTTAATTTTGTCACGTAGGCTTTTCACAATCGATTCAGTCAGCGGGTCAGGCCGTCCGTGCGTAAGAGGCCCGAATAAAGAGCTCGCCTCTTCCAATGTGATGAAAGGCTTATCGTTTCGTTCAGACATGCCTTTTACCATATCATCAATTCGATTCATAATGATATCAGCTAATTGAGACGGCTTCACAGTGTACCCTAGCAAAATCATGCATTCCAGGTAAATCTGGCTGATGCCCTCTATTAAAAAACAAAGCTCTGCAGTGTACGGTTCCGCTTTTTTTCCATAGATGTTCAGCAGGCTGTCGATATGAAATTGAAGTGAGGACTGGCGGATTTTTTTTGCGCATTGCTCCACTTCTTCTGTGTAAGGCAGAGAACCCTCCTTCAACTGCATGCTGATAAAATCTTTGTGTTCAAGAATGTTTTCATAGAGGACGGTCAGCTGTTTACGGTAAGCCGTTCTGGGGCTGTCGCCCTTCGTTTTAATATTTAAAATTCGGGTAAACGTTTTATCATAATAGTAGTTCAGCATAGAGAGAAGAAGCGCTTCTTTCGAAGGAAAATAAATATAAAAAGCGCCTTTAGATATTTTGCATTCTTTTGCGATTTCCTGAACTGATGTTGAGTTGTATCCTTTTTGGGCAAATAGTTTTAAGGCTGTTTCAATAATCAGTTTTTCTTTTTCCTTCAATGGTTCCACCCTTTCGGAGCCCGGAGGCCTGCTAGGATATGACCATATAGTCACACCGTCTGTTATAAAATTAACCTTATTGTAACTTGTTTTTTTATCATGTATTATTTATATTATAAATTGAGATGACCGAATGGTCAAAGCTCAAGCGAAAGGGTGAATCTAGAATGAGAGAATTGGACGAAATGATCAGCCGCTTGCGAAACAGAGGAATCAAAGTGGAGAAAGTCAAATATCCGAAGCAGACCTTGTCAGAGAAAAAATGGGTTCATCAATGCAAACAGCCGCTCAAAACAAATTACAGAGATTTTAACGGCTATTCTTTCACATAAAAAAATAGACTGCAAAACATCTACAGTCTATTTTGGCACTGCTATGCGGTATGTTACACCCGTTTTGTCATTTTCAATTGAGATAGATGCCTTATGAAGAGTTAAAATTCGTTTTACGATGCTTAGACCAATGCCGAATTCGCCTTTCTTCCCTTTATTAAAAGGCTCATAGAGGCTGGAGAGCATCTCATCTTCAATATGCGGACCGTCATTTTTAATGGTGATCACGATATTTCGATCATCTTGTTTCATGCTGATTTCTATTTTTGTCTCAGCATAGCGGATTTGATTTTCCAGAATGTTTTCAAGGAGTTTGTTCCATTGCTCCGGATCGCCCGGCATCAAAATATCCTCTTCAACATCAATTTCCCACGATAGTTCTTTCCGCGCCCACTTCAATCGTTCGATGACTTCTTCTGTCACTTCCACAATACTGAACATGTCGTGCTGCACTTTTTGCTTCGCTAAATAATCCAGCTTCGTTAAATATAATAAATCCTTTATTTTTTTCTCCAGCTTAAGAGCTTCGCATTCAATAACATCTACAGTGTTTTCAAGGTCTCCTTTAGGAAAAATCCCGTCTTTAATTGATTGTGTATAGCCTCTGATGACCATGACCGGCGTTTTTAAATCATGAGAGATATTTTGCAATAGAGTTCTTTCTGTTTCATCCTTTTGCACAAGCTTTTGGCGCATCTCTTCGATCGTATGGCCCAATTTGCCGATTTCATCTTTCCGATCCACTTTTACTGGGTCATCCCAATCCTGTTCAGAAATCCGTTTGACGTGTTTTTCAAATGATACAAGAGGCCTTGATAAATACTTTGCAAGCCAAATAGCCGGAATCCAGCTTAATAAAATGACCACAGCTATAATAAACAGAAGCTGTTTGAACAAGGTATAGGCCAAATCGTCCCGATAAGAATCAAGTGCGTAAGAGAGCATCATCGCTGATTGTCCATTGACGGAAAGTCCCTTTTTAATGACAAAAAACACTTTCTCTCCATTGACGTCGGCGCTGTAACGTTTCTTTTTAGCTTCCTGCTTATCAGCCAGCTTGTACACCTTGTGGATAAATGAAGATGACAGAATGCTTAAATCCTTGTCTGAAGAAGCCTCTTCATTTTCAGGAAGGAGCACGTGCTGTACGGAGCGGACAGTTGTCGGCGCCGTCGCTTCCTCGCTGTAATAGCGCCTTTCAATCGAACCTGGCAGGCGGTACTCTGTCAGAACATGCTGCTCATTTTCGATCGTCGTATACGTTTCATTAGTGAAAAAATCTCGCAGCGTGTTTGAAAATAACACAAGCAGTAAAATCGATATCGCTAACAGGATGCCGGATATGACAACCCATATCTGAAACGCGAGCGGCTTGTTTTTCATGATGACATCATCCTGTAGCCGAAACCGTAAATCGTCTCCACCTTCAATTCAGGCATCTTTCTGCGCAGTCTCCGGACGAGATCATCAACGACCCGGTCTGTTCCGAAGTAGTCATGCCCCCACACTTTTAGGAGGATATCCTCACGAGAGTACGGATGCCCTTTATGATGGATAAATAATAGCAGCAGATCAAATTCCTTTGACGTCAAATTGATGATATTCCCGTTTTCGTCATAGACCTCGCGGGCGTCTTCAGCGACCCGATACGAGGAGACGGCAATTTCATTTTTTTGTACAGGAGGAGCTTCCTTATATACGAGCTGCAGCAGCTTTTGCACACGGATAATCAGCTCCCGCGGCAGAAACGGCTTTGAAATGTAGTCATTGCTGCCAAGCTCTAAGCCAAGCACTCTGTCAATATCCGCATCTCGGGCGGAAATAAAAATGACCGGCACGTCAGGATCTTTCGCCTTGATTTCTTTTATTAATGTATAGCCGTCGGTATCCGGCAGCATGATATCGAGAATCCATAGGTGGGGAGACGGTGTCATGTTCTTTCTGGCGTCTTCACCTTTCGTAAAAGATGTAATGTTCCAGCCCTCATTCTCTAAATACTTCGTCAGCAGTTCATTCAGGTTATCCTCATCTTCAACTAGATAAATGGTGTATGACAAGGCTCTTCACATCCTTTCAACGTCATTATAAACTAGTTTTAACATACGGCAGGCAATTTTCATAATTTCACATATTCTTTTCATTTTTATCCCACAATGTTTGTTTATGATATGTATAAGGGAAGAAAGGAAGAGAAAAAGAGCGAGGAAGATGTAGGATGATCAAACATATTCTATTTTGGTGCTTTGCTTTTCTCCTCATTATTGGGACAATTGAACTTGTACATGCGATGAATATGTAACGATAAATGAATAACCGTTAAAGGAGTGGAAGAACATGGATTATCGACGTGATGGCCAAAACGATCAACATCAAACTGAACCTTCACATACAGAACAGCAGAATACAGAAAACCAGAAACTGATAGGACATTCTGAACAAGAATTGCTTGACGCGCCTGTGTCGTATGAAGCGGGACGGCAGGAAACGGCTTCTGCTTTAGAAATGGAAAAGCAAGAAACGGCTGTGAAAAAAGAAAAGAAACGGAGAGCCGCATGGCTGAGCCCGATTTTAGGCGGTATTATCGGCGGGGGCCTCATGCTTGGCATCGCGCCTTATCTGCCGTCAGACCAAAATCAGGCGACCGAGACCGCTTCTGCAAATAAACAGGTGCAGTCTGATAATTTTACAACGGCGCCGATAACGAACGCATCAAACATCGCTGATATGGTAGAGGATTTAGAGCCTACGATTGTCGGAATCTCAAATATCCAAACCTCTCAAAATAACACATTCGGCACGGGAGGAGGCTCTAGCTCAGAAAGTGAAAGCGGAACCGGGTCAGGTGTTATTTTCAAAAAAGACAGCAATAAAGCGTATATCATTACAAACAACCATGTCGTTGAAGGCGCGAACAAGCTGACTGTTACGCTATACAACGGAGAAACGGAAACTGCCAAGCTTGTCGGCAGCGATACCATTACTGATTTGGCAGTTTTGGAAATCAGCAGCAAGAACGTCAAAAAAGTGGCGAGCTTTGGTGATTCTTCACAGCTGCGCACGGGCGAAAAGGTAATCGCTATCGGTAACCCGCTCGGGCAGCAGTTTTCCGGTACGGTGACACAAGGCATCATTAGCGGATTGAACCGGACAATTGATGTGGATACAACACAAGGGACGGTGGAAATGAACGTGCTGCAAACTGATGCAGCGATCAACCCGGGGAACAGCGGAGGCCCATTAATCAATGCAAGCGGCCAGGTCATCGGCATCAACAGCTTGAAGGTGAGCGAAAGCGGCGTGGAATCACTTGGATTTGCGATCCCAAGCAATGATGTCGAGCCGATTGTTGACCAGCTGCTGCAAAACGGGAAGGTGGACCGTCCGTTTTTAGGCGTGCAGATGATTGACATGTCACAAGTTCCTGAAACTTATCAGGAAAATACGCTCGGCCTGTTTGGAGATCAATTGGGCAAAGGTGTTTATGTAAAAGAAGTTCAAGCAAATTCACCGGCAGAAAAAGCAGGTATTAAATCTGAGGATGTCATTGTTAAACTAAACGGTAAAAACGTGGAAAGCAGTGCGGATATCCGTCAGATCCTTTACAAAGACTTAAAAGTCGGAGATAAAACAACAATCCAAGTGCTGCGAAAGGGAAAAACGAAAACGTTGAACGCGACACTGACCAAGCAGACAGAAAGCCGTTCAAGCTAAGAAAAAAACAAAAAGCTGAACCCAAATAGGGTTCAGCTTTTTTTATCCTAAGTAAGAGGAAAGCATCCACACTTGTTTTTCAACTTCTTCAATTAATCCGACAAACAAGTCCGCTGTCGCATTGTCTTGATTTTCTTCAGCCAGGCCGATCACGAATTTAGATTCGCTGCTGATTTGTTTGTAGTCGTTTACCAATGCTTGTACCATTTCTGAAGCTGATGTTTCGTTTCCGCCGTCTGTGATAGATGCATGCTCAGTGTATTCTTTCACTGTGGCAACAGGCTGTCCGCCAATCGCCAGCAGGCGCTCAGCGATGGTATCGACTGTTTCAGCCGCATGGTCATAAAGTTCTTCAAATTTCTCGTGCAATGTAAAGAAATGAGGCCCTTTCACATACCAATGGAAACGGTGGAGCTTAGAGTATAAAAGAAACCAGTTTGATAATTGTGTGTTCATTGAATTCTCAACTAATGTTTGATTTGTTTTTGCGTTTTCAGTTTTCATAAGATAACGTCCTCCTTGTGATCTGTTGTTTTAATTATATCATATACTAAATAAAAATCAATACTAAATTATAATTATTATAATTTGGGTCATCTGAATAGCTTTTTCTTCAGGATAGACTCCCACGCAGACCAAGGAAAAAGCGATCGGAATAGCAGGGTGAGCCTGATGCCCTTTCCGATCGGGTATCGCAATTTCTTGATGTGCTGTTTTGTTGCCAATTGGTAAATGAGGTCGGCAACCTCTTGGGGATCTCCGCTTTCTTCTCCGTTTTTTTGAACGTAGGAAAGGATCTTTTTATAGTATTGATGATAGGCTGAATCGTCAGCAGGCACCGACATAAAATTTGATAATGACGTTGTCCAGATCGATGTCTTGTATGAGCCCGGCTCGATCAAAGCGGTTTCGATACCGAACGGAAGCAGCTCGATACGAAGGCTTTCAGAAAAACCTTCCAATGCATGCTTGGAAGAAACATATGGTGACAGCGCTGGGAATCCGGTCAGTCCGCTGATGCTGCTCACGTTTATAATCTTTGCGCCGCCATGCTTTCTTATGTAAGGCAGAACGGTTTTTGTCACATGGATCACACCGAAGACATTCGTTTCAAATTGTTGTCTGAAATGTTCCATCGGCACATTCTCGATAAATCCTCCATAAGCCGTTCCGGCATTGTTAACGAGTAAGTCGATCGGGGCGTAAGCACTAACGGCTTTTCCGAATGAGACTATAGATTGTTCATCGGTGACATCGAGAGCTGTAATGTGAATAGAATCAGACACATTGTGTGCTGCAGCCAATTCCCGAAGCTGTTCCGCTTTTTCAGGCTGTCTTGATGTGGCTATCACGAAAAATGATCGGGCAAGCTTTACAGCTGCCAGCAGACCGAAGCCGCTGGACGCTCCCGTTACGATTGCTATTTTTTTATTCATCCTAACCCTCCTATTAAACTGCTACAGCTATTGTACAATCCTGAACAGGAAATGACGTCTGTAAAAGAAATTTTTATACAACAATTCAGAATTGTTCTATAATAGAACGAAAGAAGGAAAGGGGTTTTGTGATATGGCGCTGCAAGGGGTAGGCCAAAGATGGGATCTTGATTCATTTTTTAAGGGCGGGAGCCAATCAGAAGAATTCAAAGGATATATTGAGAAGCTGTCACAAAGTCTGCGTGCATTTCAAGACAGGACTGATGCGTTTCAGGTGCCTGAATCGCCTGAAGAGGCTGAAGGGCTGACCGCGTTGCTTGATTTATTCGAACAGACATCCGTCAAGCTTCAGCAGGCCGGCGCTTTTGTTGCTTGCCTCCAGGCCCAGAATATCAATGATCAAAAGGCTATAGAGCATCAGGCACTCATGAACCGGCTTTCCGCAGATTTTCAATCGTCGCTCGTTACATTAGATCATAAACTTGTGGACATTAATCAAGACGTGTGGAATGAATTGTTAACAAAACCGGGATTGCGCGATGTATCTTACATATTAAATGAAAGAAGACAGAGGGTTGCCGAAAAGCTTAGCCCCGGTAAAGAAAAACTGATCGGAAACCTTGCGGTGGACGGATATCACGCTTGGAGTGACTTATACAATATGGTTGTCGGGAAAATGACGATCCCGTATGAGGAAAACGGTGAAAACAAGCAATTGTCTGTCGGTCAGGCGGAGAATATGATGGACCATCAAGACCGTGCTGTCAGAAAAACAGTATATGAACGTTTCCGCCAAGCTTGGGAGAGCAAGCAGGATCTTTTCAGCAGCACGCTGAATCATTTGGCGGGATTCCGGCTTGAAACCTATAAAGCGCGCGGCTGGGAGAATGTCCTGAAGGAACCGCTGCAAATTAACAGGATGAAAAAAGAAACACTTGATACGATGTGGCAGGTCATCACTGAAAACAAGAAGCCGTTCGTTCAGTTTTTGAACCGGAAAGCATCCATGCTCGGCCTTGAAAAACTCAGTTGGTACGATGTCGAGGCACCGATCGGTTCTGACGGAAAGGTCTATTCATATGATGAAGCCGCAAATATCATTACCAGCCAGTTTTCAACGTTTGGCAAAAAGCTGTCCTCATTCACTGAAAAAGCGTTTCGGGACGGCTGGATTGAGGCGGAAGACAGGAGTGGAAAAAGAGTCGGCGGCTTTTGCACGAGCTTTCCAGACAGTGGGGAATCCCGGATTTTCATGACATTTTCGGGCAGCGCCTCAAATGTCTCTACTCTTGCGCATGAACTCGGGCACGCGTTCCATCAGGAAGCAATGCTCGACGTCAGGCCGTTAAACCGCTCCTACGCCATGAACGTTGCAGAAACAGCTTCAACGTTTGCAGAGATGATAGTGGCGGACGCGACTGTCCAGCAAGCCGAGACCAGGGAAGAAAAGATTGTTCTTCTGGAGGATAAAGTGCAAAGAAGTGTTGCGTTCTTCATGAACATTCACGCAAGATTTCTATTCGAAACGAGATTCTACGAGGAACGAAAGCGGGGAGTGGTACCGGCCAGCCGCTTGAATGAGCTGATGGAAGAGGCGCAAAGAGAGGCATACTGCAATGCGTTAGAAGAATATCATCCGCTTTTTTGGGCATCAAAACTTCACTTTCACATCACGAGGGTGCCGTTTTACAATTTCCCTTATACATTCGGCTACCTGTTTTCTCTTGGCATTTACGCGCTGGCGCTTGAAGAAAAAAACGCATTCGAAGAGAAGTATATGGCGCTATTGCGAGATACGGCTTCTATGACAGTGGAGGATTTGGCCATGAAGCATTTGGGTGCTGACATCACGAAGCGCGATTTCTGGGAGAATGCCATCAAGCTGGCTGTGCGTGACGCCGAAACCTTTTTGCAAATGACCGAATCTTAAAGAAAAGCCGTGGCGTTATATGCCTCGGCTTTTTCAATCCTTCTCTGAATGAGGATTTCATTCTCTGGATATACCTAAAATAAATGGAATCCTACAGGGGGGAAACATATGCATTTGGTCAGAGCAGCCGGGGCTGTATGTCTCGCAGTGGTTCTGATTGCGGGCTGCCGTCTCAATGAAGATCAGCAGCAGGCAGAAGGAGAAAATACAGCCGTCACCCAGCTGAAATCCGTTCCTTACAGCAATTTTTCGCTTCGTGTGAGCTACGGGGATGGTGAGCATAACCGTTATGAAGGAATCTATACAAAGAACGGGACTCAGGAAAAAGCGGAAATACAGGATAAGCTCTCCGGTGTCAATCAGGAGGGAGAAGAAGCATTGGATGAGATGAAAATGATTCTGAGCGAGCTTTCCGTGACAGACCAAATGGCTGAAACAGAAGTGATACACAGTGTGCTGGCAGCATTTAATCTGGACAGTCATTATGATCATATCGATTTAAAATTGAAACTGAAGGACGGCTCCATCAGAGAAATCAAGAAGTAATCTTGTGATAAAAAACCCATAAACGTCAATTATGTCCATAAAACTAATTGAAAATGATTTTCAAAGTCAGTGTTTTCTGCTACAATGAGGGATATATGACCATATCAAATGGCTGAATATCGGAATCACTTGCATTGATGACAATTGACTTAAAAGCATGTATATAGAAAACGTGCAATACATAGTGCTGCTAAAAGCCAGCAAAAAGGAGCGGTTATGGGTATGAGTGCAATTTCTACAGAAACGCTGAGCTTAGGATACGGGGATGCCGTTATTATTGATGAGTTGAATTTAACAATTCCCAAAGGTGAAATTACCGTATTTATTGGCAGCAATGGCTGCGGAAAATCGACACTTTTACGTTCATTAGCGCGCCTGATGAAGCCGAGAGGCGGTTCAGTACTGCTGGAAGGAAGAGCCATTGCCAAGCTTCCGACGAAGGAAGTCGCAAAAGAGCTCGCAATCCTGCCCCAAGGTCCTTCGGCTCCAGAGGGGCTGACGGTGCATCAGCTGGTGAAGCAAGGAAGATATCCTTACCAAAACTGGCTGAAGCAATGGTCAAAAGAGGATGAGGAAGCAGTTGAAAGAGCGCTTAAAGCAACAAAGCTTGAGGACATGGCTGACCGCGCCGTTGATTCTTTGTCAGGCGGACAGCGCCAGCGGGCTTGGATCGCGATGACGCTTGCCCAGGAAACGGATATCATCCTTCTTGACGAGCCGACGACGTATTTAGACATGACGCATCAAATTGAAATTCTTGATTTGCTGTTTGAGCTGAATGAAAAGGAAGACCGGACGATTGTTATGGTTCTCCATGACTTAAACTTGGCGTGCCGCTATGCGCATCATCTTGTGGCCATAAAAGACAAACGGATTTATGCAGAAGGCCGTCCGGAAGAGGTCATCACTTGTGATCTTGTGCAAAATGTGTTTTCTATGAACTGTCAGGTTACACAGGACCCGCTCTTCGGAACGCCTCTTTGCATTCCTCATGGCAGGGGCAGATGCATTGTCCAGGAAGCGGCTTTCACATCACATGGATAAATAACGCTGCGAAGGAGCTTTCAATTGAGAAAGCTCCTTGCTGTTTTTTCGAAAGGAAGATGGAAAATGGAACAAAAACTTCAGGAGCAGCTGGATGGATTGCTGGAGAAGTATACTGAGCTTCTGCTTGGTGAAACAAACGATGAGCTAAAAGAAGAAGTGAAGCAATGGATTTTGTACACCCATATAGCCAAAAGCATGCCTCCGCTCGCTAAGCATTGGAATGCGACATACCCCGACGCAAAGCAGGGCATTAAAGAGATCATTCAGCATATTAAGGAGTTAAATGAAGCGCATCGAAACAAACAATAGCCAAAAAGCAGTCTGTTCATTATAGCAGACTGCTTTTTTGTGATTCAGCCGTTTTATCTGGCGCAAAGGAATCCATAAAGGTTCTCAGCGCGCTGCTGATAAACGAATCTTTTCGAACAATAAACTCTGTTTTCATCTGGCTGAGAGCTTCAGGCAACGGGTACAATCGAATTGATCCTTCTGCTTCATGTTTCTGCACAACCGTTCTTGGCAGCAACGAGATGCCAAGACCTGCTGTAACCCCGCCGATAATTGCTTCAAGCGTCCCAAATTCCATAATGACCGGCTGTGTGACACCGACGGAGCGCAGCCATTTTTCAAGTGTTTCTCGATACGAGCAGCCTGTGCTGTATACGAGAATCGGCTTTGTGATGGCTTCCTCAACATCGGGCACGGAGGCAGCCGAAACAACTACTGGTTCTTCTTCAAACGCAGGATAGGATTCGAGCTCAGGATGATGGCATTCGCATCCGATAAACGCGCCGTCCAATTCATAACGAAGAACTTTATCAAGGAGAAATTGCGTATGTCCTGTTGTTAAAGACAGCTGGACGTTTGGATGTTCTTCATAATAAGATGCCAGGAGCTTTGGAAGCCTTACCGCGGCTGTTGTCTGAGTGGAGCCGATCATAAGCGGCCCGCTTGGTTCTGCTGAGGATGAGAGCGCTTTAGACGCTTCATCCAGCAGGCCGATAATTTTATTTGCGTAGTCCAGCAGCAATTTTCCGCTTGCAGAAAGTGTCATGCCCCGATTATGGCGCAAAAACAGTGTGGTACCCAGCTCAGCTTCCAATTGTTGAATTCTGGCCGTGACATTCGATTGCACATAGCCAAGCTGCAAGGCTGCTTTCGTAATGGTCCCTTCACGGGCTACCAATTGAAACACACGTAAATCTCCGCTTTCCATTTTGAACTCCTCCGTTCGTTTGCTATCAATCTGAGTGATATCTAGTATCTTTAACAATCATTATACGTAACATCAAAGCTGGATTACAATGGAATCAGAAATATACTTTAGTCAACAGCAAGGAGTGGCGGCAATGAATGTCTTGAACAAAATAGCTCTCGTAACGGGGGGCGGCACAGGAATCGGAAAAGCAGCCAGTATGGAATTGGCAAAGCGCGGGGCGATTGTGGCGGTGAATTATTCACGCTCGCAATCAGAAGCGGAGGAAACAGTGGAAAAGATTCGAAAAGCTGGCGGGCAAGCCTTCGCCATCCAAGCAGATGTATCCAAAAACAGCGACGTGCAGGATATGATTCAAGCAATCGTGAACACACACGGCACGGTTGATATTTTAGTCAACAATGCCAGCATTACATGGCATATTCCAATGGATGATCTTGAGGCTGCGACAGAAGACATATGGGATGAGCTGTATGCCGTCAATGTGAAAGGGATGTTTTTCTGCGCGCGGTCAGTGGTTCCGTTCATGAAGAAAAGCAAGGCCGGGGCGATTGTAAACGTCGGCAGCATCGCAGGGGTAACTGGTGCCGGCTCATCTATGCCTTACGCAGTATCAAAATCAGCGGTGCACGGTTTAACGAAATCATTGGCCCACGCCTTAGCGCCTGAAATCAGAGTAAGCGGTGTAGCACCAGGAGCTGTGGCAACGAGATGGTGGGCCGGCCGGGAAGAAAAAATGAAAAGCATGATTGGCTCTTTGCCGCTGCAGTGTATTGCTGAACCAGATGATGTTGCCAAATTGATTTGTTCACTAATTGAACAGGAATCACTCACAGGCCAAATTATCACAATTGACAGCGGACAGACGCTGTAAAGAAAGGAATGCAGGGAGATGCCATTTGTACAGATTCATTTACGGTCGGGAAGAAGCGAAGCGTGGCTTCAAAAACTGAGCAGGACTATCCACCAATCGATGATTGAAGAAATCAATGTGCCGGAAGATGACTATTTCCAAGTCATCAGACAATATGAAAAAAGCGAATTTTTTTATGATCCATTTTATCTCCAAGTCGAGCGTACTGATGAACTGATATACATTCATTTTACACTGAAACAGTCAAGAACAACTGAACAGAAAAAAGCACTTTACCGCTCAATCGCGAGTCGGATTCATTCCGAGCTTGGTGTCAGAAAAGAAGATGTGTTTATCATGCTGGCCGGAAATCAGGCTGAGGATTGGTCTTTCGGAAATGGAAGAGCCCAGATGATTGAATAAAAACCCCCGCGGATTGATACCCGCGGGGTGCTCTATTAATGGGAAGGTGATTCAACGGCTTTTGCCGCTTTCTCTTTTTCTTGTTGGTCTTCCGTTTTCTTATTTGATAGCTTGATAGGTTTTAAGAACAAGGTGAATACGGCTCCGACTGCGATAAAGATCAGGCCCGTATAAAACACGCTGTGGAGCGAATCCATCAACGATGTTTTTAAAATCGGCACAATATGGGATGAGAAAGCCGCAGGGATTTGTTTGACTGCGTCCGGACTGAACAGTGATTGCAGCAGTCCTTGCGGATTTGTATCAATCATACCCTTTAGCTGGGCGGCAAACGAGCTTGCCTGTGCCGGAAGAGAGTCTAAATATGGCACCAATTTATCTGTTAATAGATTTCCTGATCTCGCATTCATTACGGCTCCCAGCATGGTAATGCCGAATGTTCCGCCGATAGAACGGAAGAATTGGCTGGATGAAGTGACAACTCCAAGCTCCTCCTTCGAAAAGCTTTCCTGTAAAGCCAATGTCAGAATCGGCATAACAAGACCCATTCCCAGACCAATAATCGCCATAAAAGATGTAGCGACAAGCTTGCTTGTATCGAGATCCAATGTCGTTAACAGCAGGAATCCGCCGGCCATAACCAGCATGCCTGTAATGATTTGCGGTTTAATCCCAATTTTATAAACAAGCTGTCCGCCGATGATACTTGTGATAATCATAGAAATCATCATCGGTGTCATAATTGTACCCGATTCAGACGCACTTACACCGACAATTCCCTGCATAAAGAAAGGAACAAACGTAATGGCGCCAAACATACCGATACTCATAAAGAAGCCGATCAAGTTTAGAAATGTAAATGTTCTGTTTTTAAATAAATACATTGGCAGGATTGGCTCTTTTGCTTTTGATTCTACGATGATAAAGCTGACAATGCCGATCAGTGCGAGAGCGAACAACCCAAGAATCTGCCATGAATCCCATGCATAATCTTTTCCGCCAAAGCTTAAGGCGAGCAGGAGGCTGACCACACCGACAATCATTGTGAAAATACCAGCGATGTCGAAGTTGATCGGACCAGTCTGCTGACGTCCCTGTAATCCTCTGGCAATAAAAATAACCGCAATAATTCCGACTGGCAGGTTAATATAGAAAACCCATTTCCAGTTTAACGAGTCTACAATCCAGCCGCCGATTTGCGGCCCAATCACTGAAGCCAGCCCGTAAATTGCGCCAAAGACACCTTGGAATTTAGCACGCTGTTTTCCTGTGAACAAGTCACCGATGACAATCATCGCCATCGGCATCATGATGCCTCCGCCGATTCCCTGCAGTCCACGGAAGATAATCAATTCTGTCATGTTGTTGGCCATTCCGCACAAAGCAGAAGCGGCCATGAAAATAATTAAACCTGATACATAGACAATGCGGCGTCCCAATAAATCAGCCAGTTTACCGGCAATTGGAACAATGGTTGTTGATGTTAACAAATATGCAGTTGTCAGCCAGGTCATCATGCTTAAACCGCCCAGATCACCGACAATTTTCGGCATGGCCGTTCCGACAATGGTACCGTCAAGGGCTGAAAAAAACATGGCAATAATTAAGCCTGTTATTAATAACGTTCGTTTTGATTGTTTGCCTTCTTTACTCATTTTCATCCATTTCCTCTTTTCATGTTTTGCTTTTCATCCGTTTCTGCTGCTTGTGCGAGCTTTGCTGTAATATGCGCCGCCTGCAGCATCTCCTCCTCCGTCAAAAAGGAAAGATAGCGCGCCATAATGGCCTTTCTGCCTGCCAAAATCTCCTCGAACTTTCTGTCTCCTTCGTCAGTAAGACTGAGATCAATCACTCGCCTGTCTTTTGTGTTGTGTGTTCTGGCGATAAGATTTTTTTGTTCAAGGCGATCTGCCATCAGCGTCACCGCGCTTGGCTTCACCTCCATACGCTCGGCAATTTCAGAAATTTTGAGGCTGCCGTGTTTCTTTAGGCTGGCCAGCACAAACAGCTGCGCTGGGGTGACACCTTGTTTCTCCATGCTTTCCAGCATTTCAGGCTGTATCTTTTGAAAGAGCGCCTGAAGCGATAATTGGATATCGGACATTAACTGATCCGCACTCTTCATATTCAATTCCCCTCTGTTACATACACTGTATATATATTTTGATAACAAAATAGTTAATGCTTATTAAATATAAATAAGCGTAAATGAAAAGTCAACTGATTTTACACAAAAAAAGGATAGATGCCCGAAAGAACATCGTATCCTTTTACTGATATTGTTATTGCTGATAAGGAGACTGCTGCTGAATGGTCTGCTGGAATTTTTGATAGGACTGCTGCAGCTTTTGTGCATCCTCCGCTTCAACAGAATACCATCCATATTGGAACATGAGGTCATACAGTTTTCTTTGCGCTTTTTGTGACTCATCAAAAATGGATTGAATATCCTGATAAAGAGACTCGTGGCTGAATTCGTGCAAGGCAGTGCAATAAGCTGTTGTCATGTATTTTTCGGTTGTCAGCAATTCGTTGACGAAATCTCTGTCATTCATTTCCGATGTTGTCGGTACAGGTGTCTGCGGGTTGCTGATTTTTTGATTTTGCTGATTCATTCTGGCGCCTCCTTATTGGATGTAGCCGGACTGCTGCTGGCCTGGCTGCAGGTGCTTTAATATTCTTTGATAGTGATCATGATGCATGTGTCCGACGCGGTCGAGTTCTTGCTTTAACGTTTGATCCTGGCACTGCTGCGCCATGAAATGTGCTTTTTTCATCGCGAGCAAATTCCAGTTCAGCATGTCATTGAGATACAAATGATCCTTTGTCGAAATAACGGAAGGCGGCATTTGAGATTGCTGCTGATTATCCATTGTGATCCTCCTTTGGTTTCTGTTCATTTTATAGTTTCCTTCAGACTGGGAGTTATATACAGGTGTTTTGAAGATGACGGCGGGAGGGAGTCGGATGTTGAGACATGTGTTTTTATTCTTATCTCAAAATAAAACACTTACCAAGTTCGCAAAAGCATACGGAACGCGGCTTGGAGCACGAAGGTTTGTCGCAGGGGATACGATTGAATCGGCGGTTAAGACCGTCAAAAGGCTAAACAGATCCGGTTTGTGTGCAACAATTGATTATTTAGGCGAGTATGCAGCTTCGGAAAAAGAAGCGAACCAAGTCGCAGAGGAATGCAAGAAAGCCATTCAAGCCATTGCCGAACATCAATTGGATTCAGAGCTTTCACTTAAGCTGACCTCAATCGGGCTCGATCTTTCAGAAGAACTTGCTCTTACTCATTTGCGCGCCATTCTTTCCGTTGCGAAGCAATATGATGTTGCTGTGACCATTGATATGGAAGACTATTCGCATTATGAACAGACACTTTTTATTTACAGGCAATGCAAACAGGAATTTGAGAAGCTCGGCACGGTCATTCAGGCGTATCTGTACCGGGCGGCAGAAGATATCAGAAAGATGCGGGACTTAAAGCCGAATCTCAGACTTGTAAAAGGCGCTTATAAAGAATCTGCGGCTGTAGCGTTTCCTGACAAAAGAGGAACGGACCTTCATTTTCAGAGCTTAATAAAGCTGCAGTTGTTAAGCGGGAACTACACGGCTGTCGCCACACATGACGATGACATCATTGCATTTACGAAACAGCTCGTCGCCGAACATCAAATCCCCGCGTCGCAATTTGAGTTTCAAATGCTATACGGCATCAGGCCGGAGCGTCAGAAGGAACTCGCCAAGGAAGGCTACAGAATGCGTGTGTATGTCCCATATGGAACGGACTGGTTCAGCTACTTTATGAGAAGAATTGCCGAACGGCCTGCCAATGCAGCGTTTGTGTTAAAAGGAATTTTGAAAAAGTGAAAGCAGCCGCGGGAAGCAGCTGCATTATGATTGTTCCATGTTATGTTTTTTATACTGCTGATTTTGACTTGTCCGTTTTCCGCCGCCGTAATGCTGAGTCGGACCGGCATCTCCTTTTACGCTCGCCGCGCTGACTGCCGCTGAAGACGGATTTTTTTTCTCTCGTACCATTCCCTTCACCTCCGGGCTTAAGTTGCCCGACTTTTATAGGCTTCATACAAAAAAATAACAAATTAGCTATTGAAGTCGAACCGGAAATCTTTTAAGATGAAAGAAGAAACGGGTTTCATTTTTTTTAGTCAAAAAATGAATGACTATTCATTCAATGTTCAAGGGGGATATCTCATGCACAAACACATTCGGAAGGCAGCCGTTTTAGGATCGGGGGTAATGGGTTCCGGGATTGCGGCGCATTTGGCTAACATCGGAATTCCTGTCCTGCTGCTAGATATTGTGCCGAACGATTTGACAAAGGAAGAGGAAAAAAAGGGGCTGACGAAGGACAGTCCGGAGGTGCGCAGCAGGCTGAGCCGGCAGGCGGTGAAAAAACTGCTGAAACAAAAGCCCGCTCCCCTCACATCAGCGAAAAATACCTCCTATATTACACCGGGCAATCTGGAGGATGATGCAGAAAAACTGAAAGAAGCAGATTGGATTATTGAGGTCGTTGTCGAAAACCTTGAAGTCAAAAAGAAAATTTTCGCTCTTGTGGATGAACATCGAAAGACTGGAAGCATCGTCTCAAGCAACACATCCGGCATATCAGTACAGGAAATGGCTGAAGGCCGGTCGGATGATTTTAAAGCCCATTTTCTCGGAACGCATTTTTTTAATCCCGCACGCTATTTAAAGCTGCTGGAGATCATCCCGATTAAGGAAACCGATCCTGATATTTTGAAGTTTATGACAGCTTTCGGAGAAAATGTCCTCGGGAAAGGCGTTGTTACAGCAAAGGACACACCGAACTTTATCGCAAACCGCATCGGGACGTACGGGCTTCTCGTGACAGTCCAAGAAATGCTGAAAGGCGGTTATCAGGTCGGGGAGGTTGATTCGATCACAGGACCGCTGATCGGCAGGCCGAAAAGCGCCACCTTTAGAACGCTTGATGTGGTCGGCCTCGATACATTCGCCCACGTTGCCCGAAATGTGTATGACAAAGCTGATGGCGATGAAAAAGAAGTGTTTCGCCTTCCAAGCTTCATGAACGATATGCTGGAAAAAGGGTGGATCGGAAGTAAGGCCGGCCAAGGCTTTTATAAAAAAGAAGGAAAAACGATTTATGAGCTTGACCCAGTGACGCTTACTTACGGCGAGCGGACAAAAATGAAATCACCGGCACTTGAAGCGGCAAAACAGGCAAAAGGGACAAAAGCCAAAATGAAAGCGCTTATTTATACAGATGACAGAGCGGGCAGATTGCTGTGGAATATCACTTCTCAAACCCTGCTTTACTCAGCCGAGCTGCTTGGCGAGATTGCCGATGATATTCATGCGATTGACCAAGCCATGAAGTGGGGATTCGGCTGGGAACTGGGACCTTTTGAAATGTGGGACGCCATCGGCCTCAAGCAGTCAGCGGAAAAGCTTGAGCAGCTTGGAGCAGATATGCCTGGCTGGATAAAAGAGATGCTGGATAAAGGAAATGAAACCTTCTACATCAAAGAGAACGGAACGGTATTTTATTATGACCGCGGCGAATACAGAGCCGTGAAAGAAAACAAAAAACGAATTCATTTACAAGCACTTAAAGAAACAAAAGGCGTGATTGCGAAAAACAGCGGAGCAAGCCTGATTGACCTTGGAGATGATGTCGCCCTTCTTGAATTTCATTCGAAAAGCAATGCGATCGGCCTCGATATCATTCAAATGATCAACAAAGGATTAGAGGAAACAGAGCGGAATTACAAGGGCCTTGTCATCGGCAACCAAGGGAAAAATTTCTGCGTCGGCGCGAATCTCGCCATGATCTTAATGGAAGTCCAAGACGACAACTTTTTGGAAGTTGATTTTGTGATCCGCCGTTTTCAGGAGACGATGATGAAGATCAAATACAGTGCGAAACCGGTCGTCGCCGCGCCATTTGGCATGACGCTCGGCGGAGGAACGGAAGCATGCCTGCCGGCGGCGCGCATTCAAGCGGCAAGCGAAGCCTATATGGGACTTGTGGAATCCGGTGTCGGCCTCATCCCTGGCGGAGGAGGTAACAAAGAGCTGTACATCAACCATCTTCGCCGCGGCCATGATCCGATGAATGCGGCAATGAAAACATTTGAAACAATCGCGATGGCGAAAGTGTCCGCTTCCGCCCAAGAGGCTCGTGAGATGAACATTTTAAAAGAAACGGATCACATCAGCGTGAATCAAGACCACCTGCTGTACGATGCGAAGCAGCTGGCTGCATCTTTATACGATACCGGCTGGCGGCCGCCTGTAAAAGAAAAGGTCAAGGTGCCGGGAGAAACCGGTTATGCAGCACTATTGCTTGGCGCTGAGCAGATGAAACTGTCCGGCTATATATCTGAGCATGATTTCAAGATTGCGAAAAAACTCGCTTATGTCATTGCGGGCGGAAAAGTGCCGTTCGGTACTGAGGTTGATGAAGAGTATTTATTGGAGATCGAAAGAGAAGCGTTTTTGAGTTTGGCAGGAGAGGCAAAATCTCAAGCGAGAATGCAGCATATGCTTGTGAAAGGTAAACCTTTACGGAATTAGGAGGGAGCTTATGAAAGAGGCAGTCATTGTGTCAGGTGCAAGAACACCGGTTGGAAAAGCAAAAAAAGGATCGTTGGCCACCGTTCGCCCGGATGATTTGGGAGCGATTTGTGTAAAAGAGACACTGAAACGGGCAGGCGGCTACGAAGGCAATATTGACGATTTGATTATTGGCTGTGCAACGCCTGAAGCGGAGCAGGGGCTTAATATGGCGAGAAATATTGGTGCGCTCGCGGGCCTGCCGTACACAGTTCCGGCGATTACAGTTAACCGTTATTGCTCTTCAGGCCTTCAGTCTATTGCATATGCAGCAGAAAAAATTATGCTGGGCGCCTACGATACAGCGATCGCCGGCGGAGCAGAATCCATGTCGCAAGTTCCGATGATGGGGCATGTTACCCGTCCGAACCTTGCTTTGGCAGAAAAGGCACCGGAATATTATATGAGCATGGGCCACACAGCCGAGCAAGTCGCGAAAAAATACGGCGTCTCCCGTGAGGATCAAGACGCGTTTGCCGTTCGCAGCCACCAAAACGCCGCTAAAGCCCTTGCAGAAGGGAAATTTAAAGATGAGATTGTACCTGTCGAAGTGACGGTGAGAGAAATCGGAGAAGACCATAAGCCTATGGAAAAACAGTTTGTGTTTTCTCAGGATGAAGGTGTTCGCCCGCAAACGACTGCAGACATCTTATCGACATTGCGCCCGGCCTTTTCCGTTGACGGGACGGTGACTGCGGGCAATTCCTCGCAGACGAGTGACGGAGCGGCGGCTGTCATGCTGATGGACCGGGAAAAAGCCGATGCTCTTGGCCTGGCGCCGCTTGTGAAATTCCGCTCCTTTGCGGTAGGCGGCGTGCCGCCGGAAGTGATGGGAATTGGACCGGTGGAAGCGATTCCGCGCGCTTTGAAGCTTGCCGGACTTCAGCTGCAGGACATCGGTTTGTTTGAATTGAATGAAGCTTTTGCCTCACAGGCCATTCAAGTAATCAGAGAATTGGGAATTGATGAAGAAAAGGTGAATGTCAACGGGGGCGCAATCGCGCTTGGACACCCGCTTGGCTGTACGGGCACAAAGCTTACACTCTCACTCATCCATGAAATGAAACGGAGAAACGAGCAATTTGGAGTCGTGACCATGTGTATCGGCGGCGGGATGGGAGCGGCCGGTGTATTTGAATTATGCTAAAGGGGGAAAAACAAATGGCAAAAAAAGCGGCTGAAGTACAAAAAGGCGGCGGATTTTTAATCGAGGATGTCACATACGATCAAATGTATACACCGGAGGATTTCACTGACGAGCATAAAATGATTGCGAAAACAACAGAGGATTACATCGAGCAAGATGTTCTTCCTCATATAGATGATATCGAAAACCATCAATTCGAGCATTCTGTCAGACTGTTGAAGAAAGCGGGCGAACTAGGGCTGCTTGGCGCCGATGTGCCGGAAGAATACGGAGGGCTCGGCCTTGATAAAATCAGCTCGGCACTCATCACTGAGAAATTTTCGCGTGCGGGAAGCTTTTCTCTTTCTTATGGCGCGCATGTCGGTATCGGTTCCTTGCCGATCGTCTTTTTCGGATCAGAAGAACAAAAGAAAAAATATTTGCCTGGACTCGCTTCAGGCGAAAAGATCGCCGCTTATGCTCTGACTGAGCCTGGCTCTGGGTCTGATGCACTTGGAGCAAAAACAACAGCTGTGCTGAATGAAGCAGGAACCCATTATGTATTAACAGGGGAAAAACAGTGGATTACCAACTCTGCTTTTGCCGATGTATTTGTGGTTTACGCCAAGGTAGACGGCGACAAGTTTTCAGCCTTTATTGTAGAAAAAGAGTTCCCGGGTGTCTCCACGGGACCGGAAGAAAAGAAAATGGGAATCAAGGGATCATCGACAAGAACCCTCATTCTGGATCAAGCTGAAGTGCCAAAGGAAAACCTGCTCGGAGAAATCGGCAAAGGGCATGTCATCGCCTTTAATATTTTAAACATCGGCCGTTACAAACTGGCGGTTGGCACAATCGGCGCATCTAAACGCGTCATCGAGCTGTCTGCGGCATACGCAAATCAGCGCCGCCAATTTAAAACGCCGATTGCTGGTTTTTCATTGACACAGGAAAAAATCGGGACAATGGCCTCAAGGCTGTATGCGATGGAAAGCTCTGTATACAGAACCGTCGGGCTGTTTGAAGATAATATGAGCCAGTTCACGGCTGAAGATCTCAAGGACGGCCGGCAAATTGCCAAATCGATTGCGGAATACGCCATCGAATGCTCTCTGAATAAGGTATTCGGCTCTGAAACGCTTGATTATATCGTTGATGAAGGCGTGCAGATTCATGGAGGCTACGGCTTTATGCAGGAATACGAAGTAGAAAGGGCCTATAGGGATTCAAGGATCAATCGGATTTTTGAAGGCACAAACGAAATCAACCGGTTAATCGTGCCAAGCACCTTCCTGAAAAAAGCGCTTAAAGGCGAGCTGCCTTTATTCGAAAAAGCGCAGTCGCTGCAGGAAGAACTCATGATGCTTATGCCTGAAGAGCCTGGAAGCGGCGTCTTAGAGCAGGAGAAATATATCGTCAAGCAAGCCAAAAAAATTGCGTTGTTTGCTGCCGGCCTAGCCGCGCAAAAATACGGAAAAGCGATCGATCGTGAGCAAGAAATTCTCGTGAACGTAGCGGATATCGTCAGCAATGTATACGGAATGGAATCAGCCGTGCTCAGAACGGAAAAGGCCATTGCCGCACAAGGCGCTGAAAAAGCAGCGCAAAAGGTGCTGTACACAGAAATTTTCGTTCAAGAGGCCTTTAACGAAATTGAAGCGCATGCGAAGGAATCCCTTATCGCAATGGAAGAAGGAGATTCACTCCGCATGATGCTTTCCGCTCTGCGCAAGCTGACACGCGTAACGCCTAAAAACGTGATTCAGAAAAAACGCGAGGCGGCGGCAGGCATTTTTGAGGCTGAGAAATATACTGTCTGATTGGCCAAGAGCTCCGCATGCGCGGAGCTTTTTTTTAGAAGCACTGTTTTAGGTTTTTAAAACAAACTGTGTTAAAATAACCTCGATTATTTTATTGAGGGGGAAGAAGATGTCGTTAACTTTTTACTGGTACCCTAAATGCGGAACGTGCCGCAAAGCAAAGAAGTGGCTTGAAGAGCATGGAAAAGAAATAAACGAAATACATATTGCTGAGCAGCCGCCAAGCAAAGAAGAATTAAAAGCGCTTTATGAAAAAAGCGGGCTGGATCTCAAGAAATTTTTCAACACGAGCGGCATGAAATACCGCGAACTCAATCTCAAGGAAAAGCTGTATCACATGTCAGAGGACGAACAGCTCGAGCTGCTGGCTTCAGATGGTATGCTGATCAAACGCCCGCTTACAACAGACGGCGAAAAAGTGACTGTCGGATTTAAAGAAGACCAATTTGAAGAAAACTGGGCTTAATGTAAATTTTTTTTGAAAAGTGTGGTATCTTCTTATTGTAGTGCTGTAAAAAATGGAGGGATTCAATTGAGCATACCAAAAGATTTGCGTTACTCAGGAGAACACGAGTGGGTAAAAGTTGAAGGAGAAAAAGCCAGAATCGGAATTACGCATTTTGCCCAGTCCGAACTAGGCGACATCGTGTTTGTCGAACTTCCTGAAGTGGGCGCTGAAATCAAAGCGGACGAGCCATTCGGCAGTGTTGAATCCGTTAAAACGGTATCTGAGCTTTATGCACCGATTAACGGAACGGTTGTGGAAGTAAACGAAGATCTTGATGACAGTCCGGAATTCGTCAACGAATCTCCGTACGAAAAAGCATGGATGATCGTCGTTGAGCCATCTGACGCTTCTGAAATTGAAAAACTGATGACAGCAGAGCAATACGAAGAGATGACACAAGAAGACTAAAACAGGATAGCCGTAAAAGCAATTGGACACGCTAACGTTATGGGAGGTGTCCAATATGGCTTTCGACAAACAAAAGCTCGATGTCACCAATGACGTGACAGGCCGCTTTCAAAATGGCCGGCTCTCGTTATATCATGATAATGAGATGATCGGCCAAATGACAAGCATGAATGAATATGAGCTTAAGTCCGGTTATTCCTTTGAAAATGAGAAATTTTATAAGACAGCCGATGTGGTCTCTGGAGACGACGCAAAATATGTAGATTGTGACTACGAAAACGGCTGGTGTTAATGTTGGCGGTGAATTTCACTGCCTTCTTTTACAATCTGAACGTTTCAAATTTGACGCGGCAGGTGAACAAGATGAAGATGGATGAGCTGGAAAAGGTTATGATTGTCGAGGGGAAATCAGATAAAGAGAAAATCGAAAGCGTCCTGAATGAGCCGGTGCGCATTATCTGCACAAACGGAACAATCAGCCAGCTGAGGCTTGAGGAATTGGCTGACGAGCTTTATGATAAAGACGTCTATATATTAGTTGATGCTGATGAATCAGGTGAGAAATTGAGAAAACAGCTGAAGCGTGAATTTAATGAAGCCTGCCATCTCCATATCGACAGAGCCTATAAGGAAGTAGCGGCTGCGCCCAGGCACCACGTCGCCTCTGTATTGCTGCGTGCGAATCTGAATGTCCATACTATTTTTCTTGAAAGAAAGTCCCGAGGTGTATAGCATGAAAGAACTCCAAGAACACGAACTTGACCACATTGAAGATGATGTGTACCTTCTATATTTATATACTCCGTTTTGCGGCACCTGCCAGCTTGCAAGCAAAATGCTGACAGTGGTGAAAGAAATGCTGCCTGATGTCGCCTTCTATCAAAACAATGTCAATTACTCTCCGACATTCGCAAAAGCGTATCAAATTGAAAGCGTCCCTTGTTTTCTGCTGTTTAAAGGCGGAAAGATGGTCGAAAGAGGATATGCATTTCATTCCGTTTCTTATTTATATGAGCTGATCAAACAAAAATCATCTTCCGCATCCCATTTATGACATATTTCTCAGCATATCCAATGAAATTGTCGTTCGTTTTATAAAGGGGTTCTTGCGACAAAGAGAGAAATGTGTATGTATGACCAACAAATAGGAGGTTGTACATATGGAGAAAGCGGAAGTTTTAGAAGATGAGTATCAGCATCTGTTTTTAAAACCCCTTTTGAATGCCTCAACATTGCTCATTACCTTCCAAGGAGAAGCAGAAGCCTTAACCGTCTCAATAAACGAACAGGGAGAAATGAAAAAAGTTTCCCCGCCCCAAACGTCCAACCTGACCTTTTACGGAAACCAAACGGAAATTATTGATTTATTGCACGGAGACATTTCCCTTCAGCACCTCATTCAGAGCGGAAGCCTCAAAGTAAAGGGGTCATTCAGGGCCCTGTTAAAACTGGAAGCCATTCTCTGGCTGACAAATGGATTTTTTCAGAGGATTTTAAAAAATTAAAAAATAATAAATTATTATAATAGTAAAAGTTGACATCATTTATTTTATTGACATTTAATCATTCGCCGTGCTATTCTACATTAAGAATTTCCGGACGAAAAAGACTATATATTTCTCTTATCAAGAGAGGTGGAGGGAAGTGCCCTATGAAGCCCGGCAACCATCAACACTGTTGAAATGGTGCCAATTCACACGAAGCGTTCAGCTTTGAAAGATGAGAGAAAGGCATTTTATATAAGCCTTTCTGCTCAAGTGTGCAGAAAGGCTTTTCTTTTGCAGAAAAAACCGGAAGATTTCTTAGAATAGTGTTAAGGCAGGTGATTGCTTTGATCAATCTTCAGGATGTTTCAAAAATTTACAAGTCGAAACATGGAGATGTCAATGCTGTCCAAAATGTCTCGCTTTCCATTAAAAAAGGTGAGATTTTTGGAATTATAGGATATAGCGGAGCTGGTAAGAGTTCCTTAATCCGTCTGCTGAACGGCCTTGAGAAACCAACCTCAGGAACCGTGGAAGTGGCGGGAACCAAGATTAATGAAGTAAATGGACGCGGTTTAAGAAAAGCACGCCATGAGATCAGTATGATTTTCCAGCATTTCAATTTGCTTTGGTCGCGGACTGTCAGAGATAATATCATGTTTCCTTTGGAAATTGCCGGAGTGAAAAAGAGCGAGCGGATCAAGCGCGCCAATGAACTGATTAAACTGGTAGGTTTAGAAGGAAAAGAAAAATCATATCCGTCCCAGCTGAGCGGCGGTCAGAAGCAGCGTGTGGGAATTGCCAGAGCGCTTGCAAACAATCCGAAGGTTCTTCTTTGTGACGAAGCGACATCAGCATTAGATCCGCAAACGACAGATTCAATTCTGGATCTATTGTCCGATATTAATGAAAGACTCGGTTTGACGATTGTGCTGATTACGCACGAAATGCATGTCATCCGCAAAATCTGCAACAGAGTCGCCGTCATGGAAAACGGCAAGGTGGTCGAAGAAGGCGAGGTTCTCGATGTCTTCAAAAATCCAAAGGAACAAATGACAAAACGATTTGTTCAGCAGGTGACAGAGCCGGAAGAAACGAAAGAGACGCTTCAGCACCTTCTTGATGATACAGCATCAGGAAAAATGGTTCAGCTCACATTTGTCGGTGAGTCAGCTGAACAGCCTCTGATTACAGAGATGATCAGAAACTTCAATGTCAGCGTCAATATTCTGCAAGGGAAAATTTCGCAGACGAAGGATGGGGCTTACGGTTCACTGTTCATCCACATTGACGGGGACGAGGAAGAAGTGCAAAACGTGATCCGATTCATTAATGACAAACAGGTGAAAGCAGAGGTGATCACGAATGTTTGAAAAATACTTCCCGAACGTTGATTTAACTGAATTATGGAACGCGACATATGAAACACTTTATATGACGCTGATTTCTTTACTGTTTGCTTTTGTCATCGGGGTCATCCTCGGCTTGCTGCTCTTTCTGACGAGCAAAGGAAGCCTCTGGCAGAATAAAGCGGTCAACTCTGTGATTGCGGCCGTTGTTAACATATTCAGATCGATTCCGTTCCTTATTTTAATTATTTTACTATTAGGTTTTACGAAATTTTTAGTCGGCACGATCTTAGGGCCAAACGCCGCATTGCCGGCGCTGGTAATCGGCTCGGCACCATTTTACGCGCGCCTTGTTGAAATCGCGCTGCGTGAGGTGGATAAAGGTGTGATTGAAGCCGCTAAATCAATGGGCGCGAAAACGTCTACGATTATTTTCAAAGTGCTGATTCCGGAATCAATGCCTGCTCTTATTTCTGGCATTACGGTTACTGCCATCGCTTTGATCGGCTCAACGGCAATTGCCGGAGCCATTGGTTCAGGAGGCCTTGGAAACCTTGCGTACGTAGAAGGATATCAGTCTAATAACGCTGATGTTACCTTCGTTGCTACTGTGTTTATTTTAATCATCGTGTTTATTATTCAAATCATCGGTGATCTAATAACAAATATTATAGACAAACGATAAGGGAGGATTTACATTGAAAAAGCTATTTTTGGGTGCATTACTGCTTGTATTTGCAGGAGTCATGGCTGCCTGCGGTTCGAATAACGGCGCTGAATCCGGCAAGAAAGAAATTGTCGTTGCGGCAACAAAAACACCGCATGCGGAAATTTTAAAAGAAGCTGAACCATTGCTGAAAGAAAAAGGCTATACGCTGAAAGTGAAAGTGCTTAGTGATTACAAAATGTACAATAAAGCTTTAGCTGATAAAGAAGTGGACGCGAACTACTTCCAGCACATTCCTTACCTTGAGCAAGAAATGAAAGAAAACACAGATTACAAACTTGTGAATGCCGGCGCTGTTCACTTAGAGCCATTCGGTATTTACTCTAAAACATACAAATCACTGAAAGACCTTCCAGACGGTGCGACAATCATTCTGACAAACAACGTTGCTGAACAAGGACGTATGCTTGCAATGCTTGAAAACGCTGGATTAATCACTCTTGATTCTAAGGTAGAAACAATTGACGCAACACTGAAAGACATTAAGAAAAACCCGAAAAACCTTGAATTCAAAAAAGTGGCGCCTGAATTAACGGCAAAAGCATATGAAAACAAAGAAGGAGACGCGGCCTTCATCAATGTAAACTATGCGATCCAAAATAAATTAAATCCTAAAAAAGATGCAATTGAAGTAGAATCAACGAAAAACAACCCATACGCTAACATCATCGCAGTAAGAAAAGGCGAAGAAGATTCTGCAAAAATCAAAGCGCTGATGGAAGTTCTTCACTCTAAAAAGATCAAAGACTTCATCGAGAAAAAATACGACGGAGCTGTGCTTCCTGTATCTGAATAAGGCTGAAACCCCGGATGAGAAATCCGGGGTTTTTTTCGCGTATTTTCCTAAAAGCTGTTCATAATAAAAAGGAATGTTAAACAGATGGAGGGATTTTCTTTGAATCAAGACAGAGGAAGCATGCAGGACGCGTTAAAACAATATAAACATGGTTTAGGTACATTTGAACAAAAGATGCCGCTGATGGGAAGGAAATTTAACGAATTTACTGAACAGTGCTTTGCCGGGAATTCTCTGACTGAAAGAGAAAAACAGCTGATCGCCCTCGGAATTGCCATCAATGCTCAGGACGAATATTGCATGATCTATCATACAAAAGGCTGTCTCGATCAGGGAGCGACAGAAGAAAACATTCTCGAAGCCGTCAGTGTGGCAGCGGCATTTGGAGGCGGCGCAGCTTTCAGCCAAGGCGTGACAGTTGTTCAACAGTGCATTGAGGAATTCGGAAACACCACGCATTAAGAGAAGGAATATTCCGAAAAACCATTCTCATTTGTTCTGAAAGGATGCTTTCGTCTCATCTGCCGCTATTTCACGCCAAATCGTTTTTGCGGCATCCAACGCAGCACTGGTACAATAAAAAGCAAATATATGAAGGGATTGATTCATTATTTGCAGCAGCCAGGACAGACTGAACCTCGATTATACGTCAGAAATGGAAAAAGCGATGCAGCTGTCACACGGAATTGGATACGAGGAATATGGACGCCGGCTGGAAACAAGAATGAAGGTAGAGCGGCAGAGAGAGCTTGATTATGAAAAAAGCAAGCGGATTTCTGCGGGAGCTTATTGAGAAAATCAATCTTTTAAAAAAGGGTGGGAATCCACTCTTTTTCTTTTTCAATCGCTTTAATAAAGTGCTGATCTTTGTTAAACTTGAGGAATGTGCAAGGCACGATAAAAAGTTGTATTTACTTTTCATTTGTTATAAAATTAGAATGAGAATAAAATGAGAATAATGATTATATATTTTTGGAGGTATAGATATGGCTGCTTCAACATTAACGATCAAAGATCTTCACGTTGAAATCGAAGGGAAAGAGATCTTAAAGGGTGTAAACCTTGAAATAAAAGGTGGAGAATTCCACGCAGTAATGGGCCCGAATGGAACTGGTAAATCCACATTATCAGCTGCTATTATGGGGCATCCTAAATATGAAGTAACAAAAGGCAGCATCACGCTTGACGGCAAAGATGTACTGGAGATGGAAGTGGACGAGCGTGCGCAGGCAGGCTTATTCCTTGCGATGCAGTACCCAAGTGAAATCAGCGGTGTGACAAATGCCGACTTCCTTCGCTCAGCAATCAACGCGCGCAGAGAAGAAGGCGATGAAATTTCTCTCATGAAATTCATCCGCAAAATGGACGAAAACATGGAGTTCCTTGAAATGGACCCTGAAATGGCTCAGCGCTATCTTAACGAAGGCTTCTCAGGCGGGGAGAAAAAACGCAACGAAATCCTTCAATTAATGATGATTGAACCGAAAATCGCCATCCTTGATGAAATCGACTCAGGTCTTGATATTGACGCTTTGAAAGTTGTATCAAAAGGGATCAACAAAATGCGCAGCGAAAGCTTCGGCTGCCTGATGATCACTCACTATCAGCGCCTGTTAAACTACATCACTCCGGATGTTGTTCACGTTATGATGCAAGGCCGCGTTGTAAAATCCGGCGGTGCAGAGCTTGCACAGCGTCTTGAAGCAGAAGGTTATGACTGGATCAAACAAGAACTTGGCATTGAAGACGAAACTGTTGGCCAAGAAGCGTAAGCGTTAGGGGGATTAATATGACACTAGGTACAAAACTATCCGTAGATCAGGAGTATCTCAAAAGCTTTTCCGAAAAGCACCAAGAACCTGCCTGGCTGAAGAACCTGCGCTTACAGGCTCTTGAACAAGCTGAGGATCTGCCGATGCCGAAACCTGACAAAACAAAAATCACAAACTGGAACTTCACGAATTTCGCGAAGCATACAGTGGATAACGAACCGCTTTCTTCATTAGAAGATTTGACTGATGAAGTAAAAGCGCTGATCGACGTTGAAAACGAAGATAAAACATTATACGTACAGCGTGACCAGACGCCGGCATATCTTTCTCTTTCTCAAGAATTGAAAGACAAAGGCGTCATCTTCACTGATATTCTGACTGCTGCACGTGAGCACAGCGACTTGGTGGAGAAATACTTTATGAAGGACGGCGTGAAAGTTGACGAACATAAGTTAACTGCACTTCACGCGGCTCTTGTTAACGGAGGAGCATTCCTTTATGTTCCGAAAAATGTTCAGGTGGAGACGCCGGTTCAGGCTGTTTATGTCCACGAAAGCAATGATACAGCTCTATTCAACCACGTGCTGATTGTGGCTGAAGACCACAGCTCTGTAACATATGTAGAAAACTACATCAGCACTGTAAACCCGAAAGACGCTGTCTTCAATATTATCAGTGAGGTCATCACAGGTGATAATGCCAGCGTGACATACGGTGCGGTGGATAATCTGTCAAGCGGTGTGACAACTTATGTGAACCGCCGCGGTGCTGCGCGCGGACGCGACAGCAAAATCGAGTGGGCTCTTGGCCTGATGAACGACGGCGACACGATTTCCGAAAATACAACAAACCTTTACGGTGACGGCACATACGGCGATACGAAAACAGTTGTTGTCGGAAGAGGAGAGCAAACAGAAAACTTCACAACACAAATCATCCATTTCGGTAAAGCTTCTGAAGGCTATATCTTGAAGCACGGTGTGATGAAGGATTCCGCTTCTTCTATCTTTAACGGAATCGGCAAAATCGAACATGGCGCTTCTAAAGCGAATGCGGAGCAAGAATCACGCGTGCTGATGCTTAGCGAAAAAGCACGCGGAGACGCAAATCCTATTCTTTTAATTGACGAAGACGATGTAACTGCAGGACATGCGGCATCTGTCGGCCGTGTGGACCCTATTCAGCTTTACTACCTGATGAGCCGCGGAATTCCGAAAGAAGAAGCAGAACGCTTAGTCATTTACGGATTCCTTGCACCGGTAGTAAATGAACTTCCGATTGAAGGCGTTAAGAAACAATTAGTTTCTGTTATCGAAAGGAAAGTGAAGTAATGAATATCACAGATATTCGTGAACAGTTCCCGATCCTTCATCAGCAAGTGAACGGACATGATCTCGTTTATCTCGACAGCGCGGCGACTTCCCAGAAGCCGCGTGCTGTCATTGAAACACTGGATAAGTATTATAACCAATACAATTCCAATGTTCACCGGGGCGTCCATACACTTGGAACCAGAGCGACAGATGGTTATGAAGGAGCGCGTGAAAAAGTCCGCAAGTTTATTAACGCGAAGTCAATGGCTGAGATTATTTTCACAAAAGGCACGACCACATCACTGAATATGGTGGCGTTAAGCTATGCACGCGCCAACCTGGAACCTGGTGATGAAGTGGTCATCACCTACATGGAGCATCATGCGAATATCATTCCGTGGCAGCAGGCTGTAAAAGCAACTGGCGCCACATTAAAATATATTCCGCTGCAGGAAGACGGAACGATTTCTTTAGAAGACGTCAGAGAAACGGTCACAAGCAACACAAAAATTGTTGCGGTGTCTCATGTATCTAATGTCCTCGGCACGGTCAACCCGATTAAAGAAATGGCGAAAATCGCTCATGACAATGGGGCTGTCATTGTGGTGGACGGTGCACAAAGCACGCCTCACATGAAAATTGACGTGCAGGATCTCGATTGCGACTTCTTTGCGCTTTCTTCCCATAAAATGTGCGGACCTACCGGTGTTGGTGTGCTGTACGGAAAGAAAGCCCTGCTGGAAAACATGGAGCCTGCCGAATTCGGCGGTGAAATGATCGACTTTGTCGGGCTTTATGAATCAACTTGGAAAGAGCTTCCGTGGAAATTCGAAGCGGGTACGCCTATCATTGCAGGAGCAATCGGTCTCGGTGCCGCCATTGATTTTCTCGAAGAAATCGGTCTTGATGAGATTTCCCGCCATGAGCACAAGCTTGCAGCTTATGCGCTTGAACGCTTCCGCCAGCTTGACGGCGTAACGGTTTACGGACCGGAAGAGCGTGCCGGGCTTGTCACATTCAACCTTGATGATGTTCATCCGCACGATGTGGCGACTGTGCTTGATGCGGAGGGAATTGCAGTCAGAGCCGGCCACCATTGCGCGCAGCCGCTGATGAAATGGCTGGATGTAACTGCTACTGCAAGAGCAAGCTTTTATCTGTATAATACAGAGGAAGAGATTGATAAGCTTGTGGAAGCTCTTCAAAAGACAAAGGAGTATTTTACAAATGTCTTTTAATGCAAACTTAGATACATTGTACAGACAGGTGATTATGGATCATTACAAAAACCCGCGAAATAAAGGGGTTTTGAATGACAGCATCGTCGTGGATATGAACAATCCGACATGCGGCGACCGCATCAGACTGACAATGAAGCTTGACGGAGACATCGTGGAAGATGCGAAGTTTGAAGGGGAAGGCTGTTCCATTTCAATGGCATCCGCTTCGATGATGACTCAGGCGATTAAAGGGAAAGATATTGAAACTGCCCTTTCCATGTCTAAGATTTTCTCGGATATGATGCAAGGGAAAGAGTATGATGATTCTATAGATCTTGGGGATATTGAAGCCCTTCAAGGCGTTTCAAAATTCCCGGCCCGTATCAAATGTGCAACCCTGTCATGGAAAGCACTTGAAAAAGGAGTCGCGAAAGAAGAAGGCGGCAATTAAAAGGATTGGAGTGAAAATGGATGGCTAAAAAAATGCCTGATATTGGTGAATACAAGTATGGTTTTCACGACAAGGACGTTTCCATTTTCCGTTCAGAGCGCGGATTGACAAAAGAAATCGTAGAAGAAATTTCTCGCATGAAAGAAGAGCCTCAATGGATGCTTGACTTCCGCTTGAAATCACTTGAGCATTTCTACAACATGCCGATGCCTCAATGGGGCGGAGATTTAAACTCACTGAACTTTGACGAAATTACGTACTACGTAAAACCGTCTGAGCGTTCAGAGCGTTCTTGGGATGAAGTTCCTGAAGAAATTAAACAAACATTCGACAAGCTCGGTATTCCTGAAGCTGAACAAAAATACCTTGCGGGTGTTTCTGCTCAGTACGAATCTGAGGTTGTATACCACAACATGAAAGAAGATCTTGAAGCGCAAGGTATTGTCTTTAAAGACACTGACAGCGCGCTGAAAGAGAATGAAGATATTTTCCGTGAGCACTGGGCAAAAGTAATCCCGCCGACTGATAACAAGTTTGCGGCGCTTAACTCAGCTGTTTGGTCGGGCGGATCTTTCATCTACGTGCCTAAAGGCGTGAAGGTTGAAACACCGCTTCAAGCTTACTTCCGTATCAACTCTGAGAACATGGGTCAGTTCGAACGTACACTGATCATTGTTGACGAAGAAGCAAGCGTTCATTATGTTGAAGGCTGTACTGCGCCTGTTTACACAACAAACTCACTTCACAGTGCGGTCGTTGAGATCATCGTGAAAAAAGGCGGCTACTGCCGTTATACAACGATCCAAAACTGGGCGAACAACGTTTACAACCTTGTAACAAAGCGTACAGTCTGTGAAGAAAACGCAACAATGGAATGGATCGACGGCAACATCGGTTCTAAGCTGACAATGAAATATCCGGCTTGTATCCTAAAAGGCGAAGGCGCGCGCGGTATGACGCTTTCTATCGCTCTTGCGGGTAAAGGCCAGCATCAGGATGCAGGTGCGAAAATGATTCACCTTGCACCAAACACATCATCTACAATCGTATCAAAATCGATTTCAAAACAGGGCGGAAAAGTAACGTACCGCGGAATCGTCCACTTCGGACGCAAAGCGGAAGGCGCTCGCTCTAACATCGAGTGCGATACGCTCATTATGGATAACAAATCAACTTCAGACACAATTCCTTACAATGAAATCTTAAATGATAACATTTCATTGGAGCACGAAGCGAAAGTTTCCAAAGTATCTGAAGAGCAGCTCTTCTACTTGATGAGCCGCGGTATTTCTGAAGAAGAAGCAACTGAAATGATCGTAATGGGCTTTATCGAGCCATTCACAAAAGAGCTTCCAATGGAATACGCAGTTGAAATGAACCGTTTGATTAAGTTCGAAATGGAAGGTTCTATTGGATAACTAACGATTAACCCTTGTTTATCAAGGGTTTTTCTTATTTTTGATACGTGCCAAGTTTCTGTCAAGCTTTTATTATCTTGATATGTAAGATGCGAATTTTGCAAGTTCATCCTGTTCGATTTTTTCCATTATATGATGGTTTCACTTGTTGTTTTTATGCCCCAATCTTTTCGATACATAAATCAGGGAAGGGATGCACCTCATTCAAGCACAAGACAGTGTGTGGCCCCTATATTCGACCCCCGAAGCTTTATGTTAGTTCTGTTCTTATACAGCTATTTAATTTAGCTGCTCTTTATATTGAATTAACGGGGCAGGATAGTTGAAGAAGAAAGGTTCGTAACATAAACTAAATATGTACATAAATATGGAAGGATTGCTAGAAAAGAAACTTATATCTGGTTCAATAATTAAGAGATAAGGAAACATTTTCTGGAAGGAATGAAAGGGAATTATTATGAGTGAAACAATGCAGCGGATTAATCAATTTAGAGATGAGCGCAACTGGCGGCAATTTCATAATGAAAAAGATCTGGCCATTTCCATCTCTTTAGAAGCCAATGAATTATTGGAATTATTTCAATGGAAAACACCAGAGGAATCCAAGGGAAATCTTGAACGACTTAAAGAAGAACTGGCAGATGTGCTGATTTACTCTTATATGATGGCTGATAATCTAGGATTTGATATTGATGAAATCATAGCCGAAAAATTAAATAAAAATGCCCGGAAATATCCAGTTCCCAAAAGCTTTGGTCAAAAAAAGAAATATAATGAACTGGATGAGATGGATTAAGCAATGGCTAAGTACAAATGTATAACATTGAAAGTGAAAAATGGAGAATTGGATGGTTTCGATAGACTTCGTCAGCCTGAACAAAATATCCTTAAAAATGGCAATGTCGTTTATATCTATAAAGGGTCGAAGTCGAAAAAGATTTACATTGGACAAACGAAACAATTTACTTTGCGGAATAAGCAACACTACAATGGTGAAGATGAAAGATTTAATAATGCAGATTTCGACCAAGTGATTATTCTTTGTTCAGTTTATTTAGATGGTGGTACAGCTTTATATGATGTCGAAAGCCAGCTAATCACATACTTTAAGGCAGAGAATTCAAACTCTAGAAAGCAACTGGTTCATTATGACAATGATGACATTACTAATGGAAATAAGGGTATCAGCGTCAATGCCTATCGAGACCAAGAAAAGGTTGCTTCAGAAGTTGTTTTGCCTTTTTGGGAAAACGAGCTATACCCTAATGGATGGGTAAGCACACCGACTTTAAAGAAGTTGCGCAATGAAGCACTGGTCAAATATAGCCCAATCAAAGTAATAACAGAACAGCAAATGGACATTCTAGATGAGATTGAATCAAATCCTGATATAAGCTTTGTGATTAATGGTGATGCAGGTACTGGCAAAACCGTGCTACTGACTCATTTGGTCGCTAAGCTGTTGAATGATAAACCTAATCATAGAATAGCAGTCGTTTTGCAGCCTAACTGGATTAAAACGGCAAAGCAAATCTTTAGAGTATATGGAATGAACAACAATAACCTTACACTTGCTACTTCGACAAAGTTGATTAATGACGATGAAAATTATGATATTGTAATTGTTGACGAATCTCATAAGCTTTCCAGAAAATTTTCAAAGCAAATGGCATCTTTTAATAGTGTGTATAAAGGAAGATTTGCACAGGATGAGAACCACTTAGAGTGCTTAAAAAAATTAGGTCGTCAAATTGTGTTAATGTATGATGTATTGCAAGCTATTCGCCCTGCCAATATGACACGTGCGCAATTTAAGGAAGCAACCACAGATTTTGAAAAGAGATACTTAACAACGCAATTTAGAATTCAAGCTCCAAAAGGCAAGAACTATACATCAGAGGATTTCGTAAATGGCATAAAATATCTTTTGTATAAGGATACAGGTCTATTAGAACAAGAAGCAACGAATTTTAACCCGAATTTTAACAGAGCGGTTTTTCATGATGATGATGCAGATGCTTATTTTGGATATTTTGAAACAGAACCTTTAAAGAATTTGATTGATTGGGTAGAAGAAGACAGAAATTTCAATCCTGAACACATAAACCGCGTGTTAGGTGGATTAGTTGAACCTTGGAAGCAGGCTGATGGCAAAGACCATTCGATCACTCATTGGCATGAAGGGAATATCAAACGAAGATGGAATTCTACTCAAGAAAATTGGGTTTTTTCAGAGGATGCCGATGCCGAAGATCAGATTGGCTCTGTCTTCGCAGTTCAGGGAATCGATTTGAATAAAGTCGGTGTTTTAATCGGCAATGATCTGCAAGTCGACGCAAAGGGTCGGTTATTCGGTAATCCAGAGAATTTTCATAATGTAAACGGTAAGTTCTCAAAAGACGATGAAAGCCCTAAAAATGCACAAGAGTTTACCTTATTTGTGTTGAACATTTACTATATTTTGATGACTAGAGGAATTGACGGGATTCGTCTGGGATTCTGGAAGAATGAAGCATTTAAAAAGTATATGAAGGAAATATTGGAGATTAAATAAGTATCTGATACTTTGCATGTTCAAATTTTTTACAACTATTAACTAGTATTCTCAGGACTTATCTTTTTAGGATTGGCTGGGTTATTTGAGCCAAGTCACAATAGCTGTCTTCGACGATACATGCGGGTAACCTTATTCACATTGTATAGGAGTAATCAATGCATGAAATAACCATATTTCTAAACGATTTATTGGTGAATTCTAATCAAAAATTATAACTGTATTATTTACGATTAATTAAAGTTCATTCGGTTAATTCCTTCATAAAAAAGGACGTGACTGGTTTTCAGTCGCGTCCTTTTTGTATGCAGAAGAAAAACCGCTGGCCACAGGGCCCGCGGTTTTTTACTCTTCTTCTGTCTCCTGATTGATAATTTGCTTTACAGATGATCTGCTGTTATTTTCTCTGTTCATCTCTCGCAATTGAGTATAAGCCATATCGAATTCCTCTTTTGTCATCTGCTTTGCGGCTAATGCAGAGCATAATATAGCAAAAGCAATTGGCATTGTATCAATGTGAATGTCGATATGGACCTCTGAGTTGCCGCTGTTTTTGATAACAGATTCAGTAGTGGGTATCTCTTGAGTATGTCTGTTGAGAGGAATGATGTTTTCGTTCATTAGTCTTCTCCGTCTTGTGACTGCGCCTGTGCCTGATCCTGATCTGTATTCACGTTGACCACGACTTTTGCATTACCGCTGTTTTGGACTTTTGCGACTGCCGCATCGCGTCTGTTTTCTTCATTTTCATGACGATTTTCGCTCATGGTATCATCCTTTCTCTATTGATAGTGACAGGATATTCGATAGGAGAGTAAAGAGATTGGACGAACTTCGCGGTTTTTCCACATTAGGGCAAAAGGTCGAAGGAAAGCATTTGATTTGGTAAAATGAATAGACATTATAATAGAAAAGGTGTTTGCATATGAAATCGTACATCATCGTCGGCGCAGGGATTCTGGGCGCGTCGACGGCTTATCATCTCGCAAAATCAGGCGCTCGCGTTACTGTCATTGATCGGAAAGAGCCGGGACAAGCCACTGATGCGGCGGCGGGGATCGTCTGTCCTTGGCTCTCGCAACGCCGTAATCAGGATTGGTACCAGCTTGCTAAGGGGGGAGCACGGTACTATAAGGATTTAATCCATCAATTGGAAAAAGACGGTGAAACGGATACAGGATACAAACGTGTCGGTGCCATCAGCATTCATACTGATGCGTCTAAACTCGATAAAATGGAGGAAAGGGCATATAAGAGACGGGAGGATGCGCCGGAAATCGGCGACATTACCCGCTTGTCTGCAAGTGAAACGAAAAAGCTGTTTCCGATTTTAGCTGACGGCTATGAATCGGTTCACATCAGCGGTGCCGCCCGTGTGAACGGAAGAGCACTGTGCCGGTCGCTTTTAAGCGCTGCAGAGAAACGCGGCGCAACAGTCATCAAAGGAAATGCGTCTTTGCTTTTTGAAAACGGAACAGTCACCGGCGTGCAAACTGATGCAAAGCAGTTTGCGGCTGACGCGGTCATTGTGACGGCGGGAGCATGGGCCAATGAGATATTGAAGTCTCTTGGCATTCATTTTCAAGTGTCATTTCAAAAAGCGCAGATTATGCATTTTGAAATGACAGATGCAGATACAGGATCGTGGCCGGTTGTAATGCCGCCGAGTGATCAGTACATTCTTTCGTTTGATAACGGCAGAATTGTAGCCGGCGCCACACACGAAAACGATGCCGGTCTTGATGATCTTCGTGTGACAGCCGGAGGCCAGCACGAAGTATTGAGTAAAGCGTTAGCCGTTGCACCGGGTCTTGCTGATGCGGCTGCTGTTGAAACAAGAGTGGGCTTCAGGCCGTTTACACCGGGATTTCTGCCGGTCGTAGGGGCCGTGCCGAATGTTCAAGGCCTGTACGCTGCAAACGGTTTGGGTGCTTCTGGACTGACGATGGGGCCGTTCTTGGGTGCAGAGCTCGCAAAGCTAGTTCTCGGAAAGCAGACAGAATTAGACCTTAGTCCTTATAATCCAGCCGGAGCACTTGCATAATAAGTAAGAGCATAACAAACAAATATAATAAAGCTGTTCTAGCTTTTCTTTTCTGTATGTGTTAGCATTTATCTTTAATGAAAAAGAGGACGTGAACTGATTTTGATAAAAATTGATATACCCGCACCGAATGTTACCATCACTGAACGACAGCAGTCAGCTAATGATAACGAGCCGAAGATAAAACCGATTCACGGATTCATCGACTTTCACCAGATCCCAAGGGACAAAGGCGGCATTTTTATGTTTTACAACATTCATGACGAGCTGCTGTTTGTCGGTAAAGCTAGAAAGTTAAGACAGAGAATTAAGAAGCATTTCGAAGACACTGTTTCACCGATCAAACATCACAGAGATGAAGTATATAAAATTGAGGTATGTGTAGTTGATGATCCAATGGAAAGAGAGATTTACGAAACATATATCATCAATACACAGCAATCGAAGTACAATATAGACAAGGTATTTTTTAAATAAGACGTCAGTCTGCGGATTGAACAGCGAAGCCAGAGCTTAAGTCAAGTTCTGGCTTTTGATTTGGGCATTTTTTCGCTTATAGACCCTTTGTCTATCATTCGAATAAATTATTGAGAAATTTCAGAAAATAATGTTGACAATCCTACCCGCGGACTTTAATATAACAATATATAATGTTATATAACGTTATATAATAAAAACGGGGAGTGAAGGATTTGAGTCAGGCCACAGCAAAAGTAAATCGTGAGGTTCAAGCTTTCTTGCAGGATTTGAAAGGGAAAACCATTGATCATGTATTCTTTGTCGCATGCGGAGGGTCTTCTGCCATTATGTATCCGAGTAAGTATGTGTTTGACAGAGAGTCAAAATCAATAAACTCCGACCTCTACAGCGCCAACGAATTTATTCAGCGCAATCCTGTTCAGCTTGGTGAAAAGTCTCTTGTTATTTTGTGCTCGCATTCGGGAAATACCCCGGAGACAGTCAAAGCTGCTGCGTTTGCAAGGGGAAAGGGCGCACTTACGATTGCGATGACGTTTAAACCGGAGTCTCCTTTAGCGCAGGAAGCGCAATATGTTGCCCAGTACGATTGGGGTGATGAGGCGCTTGCGATCAATACAAACTATGGCGTTTTGTATCAAATCGTTTTTGGAACCCTGCAAGTATTAGAAAACAATACGAAATTCCAACAAGCAATTGAAGGCTTGGATCAATTGCAGGCTGTATATGAAAAAGCCCTTAAGCAGGAAGCTGACAACGCCAAGCAATTTGCAAAAGCCCATGAAAAAGAAAGCATTATTTATACCATGGCAAGCGGTGCAAACTACGGTGTCGCTTACTCCTACAGCATCTGCATTCTCATGGAAATGCAATGGATTCATTCCCACGCCATTCATGCCGGAGAATATTTTCACGGACCGTTTGAAATTATTGATGAATCCGTGCCGTTTATCATCCTGCTCGGTTTAGATGAAACAAGATCTCTTGAAGAGCGGGCGCTTACCTTCTCGAAAAAGTATGGCAAAAAGCTCACTGTGCTTGATGCTGCATCTTACGACTTCACTGCAATTGACGATTCAGTTAAAGGCTACCTTGCTCCGCTCGTTCTCAATCGTGTGCTGAGAAGCTATGCAGACGAGCTGGCAGAGGCGAGAAATCATCCTTTATCTCATAGAAGATACATGTGGAAAGTTGAGTATTGATCTGAAAATGAAGAACCATTATGCATTAGACTATAATGTTATATAACATTATAGTCTAATGTCCAGAGGAGGCCAACCCTTTGAAGAAAATGTTGTTGTTCTTGATCATTGCAGCTGTCAGTATGCTCACCATCGCAGGCTGTTCGAGCCAAAGCAGTTCAGCGGACGGAAAGGTGACATTGAAATTTTTCCACAGATGGCCAAAGGAGCCGGAAAAAAGTTATTTTGAAGAGGTTGTTAAGGAATTTGAAAAAGAACACCCAGATATCGATATTCAAATTGAAGCCGTTTTAAATGACTCCTATAAAGATAAAATTAAGGTCATGCTGGGAACCACCAGCCCTCCTGACATTTACTTCTCTTGGAGCGATGAGTTTGCTTTTAAATTTATCAGAGGCAATAAAGCACTTGATCTCTCGTCCTACTACAAAAATGACATCGATTGGTCATCACAGCTCGTTCAATCGCAAATTACACCATTTACTTATGAAAACAAGCAATATGGCGTGCCGTGGCAAATGGACGCTAAATCATTCTTCTATAATAAAGACATTTTCCAAAAGCTGAATCTTGATCCCCCGAAGACGTGGGATGAATTAATCGATGTGTCAAAAAAGCTGAAAGAACATGGCTACACACCGATCAGCTTCGGAACAAAGGCGACTTGGACAATCTCGCACTATATCGGCACGCTTAATCAGCGGATGGTCGATGAAAAAACACGGGAAAAGGACTATAACGCCAAAACGGGTGAATTTACTGATGAAGGCTATGTAAAAGCACTTGAAAAGCTTCAAGAGCTGATGCCTTACTTTAATAAACATGTAAACTCCGTCGACCACGAATATGTGAGACAGCAATTTAAGAGCGGAAAGTCGGCGATGATATATGCGGAAACAGCGGAAATCAAGCTGGTTGAACCGGTTAATCTGGGGATGTTCCCATTCCCTGAAATCAGCGGACAAAAAGGATCTTCAGAAGCGTTAACGGGAGCGCCGGAAGGATTCATGATTTCCTCAAGAACAAAACATCCGAAGGAAGCGATGGAATTTTTGCAGTTCTTGACGTCGAAAAAAATGGGCGAAAAGCTCGTGAAAGATGTCGGGAAATACAGTGCAGTGCAAGGTACGGCTACTGAAGAAAATGCAACAGCTATTCAGCGTGAAGCCGTTCAGCATATCGTTGATGCCAAATCAATGGTTCCATGGTTTGATATGGATGTCGATGTTGAAGTCGCAGATGCGTACCTAACGGGCGTCCAGCAAATGCTTGGCGGCGACATGACACCGCAGCAGGTGATGAAAGCCGTTCAAAAGGCAGCGAAGCAGGTGAGGGCGTCAGCTGAATAAATCAAAGAAAAGGTGAATCTTCGCACCTTTTCTTTTTATAAAGGAGATGAGATACCCTTGGTCAATCAGAATAAAATAATCCCCTATTTGTTTTTGGTGCCCGCTCTCGTTTTTTTACTTTTCGTTTATATCCCGATTTTTGAGAATGTATTCCTCAGCCTGTTTCAGTGGAGCTCATTTTCTCCGGAAAAAACGTTTATCGGCTTAAAAAACTATGTTGAATTATTTCATGATCCTGTCTTCTATCAGGCACTTACCAATAATGTGCTTTATGCAGTGATCTCAATTGTATGCCAGGTATTTGGCGGTTTGATTTTGGCGGCGGTGCTTGAGGATAAGCTGGTCAGAAAATGGTCGCCGTTTTTTCGTACCGTTTTCTTTTTGCCAGTTGTCATCTCAATGACGGTGATCGCGCTTTTGTTTGATTTTATTTACAATCCGGAGACAGGGCTTTTGAATCAGCTGCTTCAGGCAATCGGTCTTGATCAGCTGACGAGGGCCTGGCTCGGGGATGACAGCACAGCTATGCTTTCTGTCATTTTTGTGTCCCAGTGGCAATCTGTCGGTTATATTGCGATGCTGTACATCGTGTCGATTCAAAAAATACCGGATGAACTGTATGAAGCGGCCCGGCTTGACGGCGCTGGTAAAATTCAGCAGTTTTTTCATATTACTGTTCCCCAGACGAAAGAGATGTCTTTTGTTGCGGTGGTCATGACGCTGACCGGGGCCTTTACAGTATTTAATGAGCCGTACATTTTGACAGGCGGCGGGCCGGGAAACGCGTCAGAAGTCTTGAGCACGTTTTTATATAAAAGCGCCTTTACAAAGGATATGATGGGCTACGCCTCAGCGATTGCCACTGTCGTGTTAATCATTACGCTTGCATTATCGCTCATGCAAATGAAGTTCTTTAAAACCGGAAAGGAGGAGTAACTGATGCTGCCTCAGAAGAAGACAGATTCGTTCAGATTGGAGCCTGTACCTGACCAGCACATTGAGGTGAAAAGAAAGCCTAGACGAAAATGGTATATCGGAGAAACGTCTGTGTGGGTTTTTCTGTTTCTTTATCTGATTGCGATTGCCTATCCGCTTCTCTGGATGGTGATGAGCGCCTTTAAAAACTCTGACGATATTTTTGAGCACAGCTGGTCGCTGCCGTCTTCGTGGCATCCGGAAAATTTTGTTTCCGCCTGGAACCAGGGGATTTCTTCTTATTTTATGAACAGTGTCATCGTTACGGCGCTGACGTGTGTGATCACTGTCTTTATCAGTGCATGGGCAGCGTATGGCCTTTCCCGGTTTGAGTTTAAAGGAAAAGGATTCTTTTTGGTGCTATGTCTTGGCGGATTGATGCTGACGCCGCAGGTCAGTCTTGTGCCGCTTTATTCTATTATTCAGTCGCTTGGCCTGTACAATACGTATTGGGCGTTAATCCTGCCGTATGCGGCTTATCGGATCCCATTCACCATCATTTTGATCCGCTCTTATTTTCTTTCTATCTCCAAAGAATTGGAGGAGGCGGCCTATTTGGATGGGTGTACAAGTTTTGGATTATTTTTCAGAATTTTCTTACCAATGAGCGTGCCGATTTTGGTGACATCCGGCATTTTGACGGCTTACCATACATGGAATGAGTTTATGTTTGCGATTATTTTCATAGATGATGAGAATTTGCGGACCATTCCAGCCGGGCTGATGCAGTTCAGAGACGCGCTGCAGACAGACTGGGGCGTCCTGCTGGCGGGGTTAACGATTTCAGCCGCGCCGATTATTATTCTATTTTTATTGATGCAGAAATATTTTGTCCGCGGGATTGCAAGCGGCAGTGTAAAAGGATAAAGGAGGAAGCGCTATGAAATTGATTGCGGTTGGAGATAATGTTGTAGATTACTACCAGGATCAAGAAACATTTTACCCGGGAGGAAATGCCTTAAACGTTGCTGTGCTTGCCAAGCGGCTCGGGCATGAGTCTTCCTATATCGGAATCGTCGGCAATGACGAAGCCGCGGCGCATCTGTTGAACGTTCTCAAGCTGGAGCAGGTTAATGCAGATTATATTCGCCAGGCGCACGGAGAAAACGGGATGGCGATTGTCACCCTTGATGAACAGGGGGACCGCATTTTTGTCAGATCAAATAAAGGCGGCATTCAGTCTCGGCTTCGCCTCGCGTTTCAGGAGAAAGATGTATCTTTTATCAGCGGGCATGATCTGCTGCATACGAGCGTGTACAGCAGGCTTGAGAACGATCTTCCGCAGCTGTGCGGGCTTGTCCCTGTCTCATTTGATTTTTCAACCAATCGGGAGGATGATTATTTGAGGAGGGTCTGTCCTTATGTGACGTATGCGTTTTTTTCAGGAAGCGATTTGAGTGAGTCGGAATGCGGTGAGCTTGCCAAAACAGCTCATGGGTACGGAGCCAAAATGGTTTGTATGACCCGAGGGGGCCAAGGAGCAATCCTGTCTGCGGGTGAGCGAGTCTATCATCAGCCGATTGTGGAAACTGATATAATAGATACACTTGGAGCGGGAGATTCTTTTATAGCAGGCTTTTTGACTGCCTTTTGCGTGAAGCAGGATATAACGTACGCTTTGCGCCAAGCCGCCGAAACGGCTGCGAAAACATGCGGTGTGTACGGTGCTTTCGGCTATGGCTATCCTTATCGCTTGGAGGACGGGGGAAGCAGTGAAAAAACGAGAATACTATAAGCAGTGTCTCGTTTTTTATGCCTGTTATGTGTAGGGGCTGTTGATGGTAAAAGTGACACGGTTTGTGTGCATCAAAAACAATGAGCAATAGATTGGCTGGTCGTTTGATGTAAAAGCCGTTTTATCAATTTCAAACAGCGCATCCCCGATATCACAATCCAGGTATTTGCTTTCCTCCTGTTGGGCATATACAACGTTTAATAGCTTCGTATTGTGCGTGGGTACAACTTTGTACTGCTGTTTCAAAATATCATGCATGGAGACGCCGTCAGCAATAAAGGTATCAATGCCGGGAAACAAATCAAGCGGATAATGCGTCACTTCAAAGGTGAGAGGCTGATCATCATTATATAAAATCCGTTTTAATTCAACGACAGGGCTCTCGGGATGGATTTGAAGCTTTTCAGCGATGGGTTTTGACGCTGGAATGATGTCATGGGACAGCACATGATGCTTCGGTTTTTTGCCGGTTGATTCCATAAATTCCGAGTAGCCGTTTACAGCGATCAGCTCTCGTTTTAATTTAGGGCTTTTAACGAACGTTCCCTTTCCCTGCTGCCTGATCAGATAGCCTTCTTCGACTAAATCGAGAATGGCTTTCCTGACGGTGATGCGGCTGACGTTATACTTGGTGCAAAGCTCGTTTTCGGTAGGCAGCTTGGCGGTTGGGGAATACACGCCCTTTTTGATGTCATCAGTGATGATTTGTTTTAGCTGAATGTATAAAGGTGTAGAACTTCCGTTGTTTAACAAAGAGTAGCCTCCTTTTAACCTATTATTTATATTATAATGTATTATGACGTTATAATACAAATTTACATTTTTTATTTTAGAAATATAGCAAAAATAGGAATCGATTACTCTAAAAATAACAGAAAGACCAAGTTGTTTCCAGTGACGAAATAACGGGTCAAAAGATAGGGGGACTTTTCTGATGGCTTCATTAACATTTGAACACATCAAAAAATCATATCACTCACAATTAACCGTGAAGGACTTTGATTTAGATGTAAAGGATAAGGAGCTTTTGGTGCTGGTGGGGCCGTCAGGATGCGGAAAATCAACAACGCTGCGGATGGTGGCTGGATTAGAAAGCATTTCTGAAGGAAATCTTCTTATTGATGGGGAGCGGGTCAATGATCTTCCGCCGAAAGAACGTGATATTGCGATGGTATTCCAGAACTATGCGCTTTATCCGCATATGACGGTTTTTGATAATATGGCGTTTGGATTAAAGCTCAGAAAGATGGCGAAACAGGAAATTGCCGAGCGGGTTCATGCGGCAGCTAGAATTTTAGAAATTGAACATTTGCTGAAGAGAAAACCGAAGGCGCTCTCCGGCGGGCAGCGGCAAAGGGTGGCGCTTGGCAGGTCGATTGTGAGGGAGCCGAAGGTCTTTTTAATGGACGAGCCGCTTTCTAATCTGGATGCAAAACTAAGAGTGACGATGCGGACAGAAATCAGCAAGCTGCACCAGCGATTAGAGGCAACGATCATTTATGTCACGCATGACCAGACCGAAGCAATGACAATGGGAGATCGGATTGTCGTCATGAATGAAGGGGAAATCCAGCAAGTGGCGAAACCTCATGACATTTATCATTACCCGGCCAATTTGTTTGTCGCAGGCTTCATTGGCTCTCCTGGGATGAACTTTTTGAAAGGCATCATAGAACAGCAGCATGGCGAGCTGTTTTTCACAAATTCTTCGATCCGGCTTCATATTCCTGAAGAAAAAGCAAAGCGGCTGAAGGAAAAGGGATATGCCGGAGAACAGATGATTGCCGGTGTACGGCCGGAGCACATCACACAAATGACAGGAAATGACCAGTTGTTTGATTCAGTGTTTCAAGCGAAGGTGGAAGTGAATGAAAATTTGGGCTCGGAGCTCATAGTGCATGTCATGGCTGGGGATGAGCGGCTCAAGGTCCGTCTGGACGGAAACACGCGAATCGATGCAGGCGATTTAATCCAGCTCTCAGTGAAAATGGACCACGTCGTCTTTTTCGATGTGGAAACGGAAGAGGCTGTGTATTAGAAAAAGGTGCTCCTAAAAAGGAGCACCTTTTTCTTACGGCCAAATCTCGTCCGCCCATTCAGGGTGGTCGATAAATGGATTGCGGTTATGCTGATATTTTTCATAAATGATTTCATTTCTTTTCCGCTCGCGGTCGTCAACCGGATCCTGCTTATTCCATTCGAGCAGGACAGATTGTTTGCCATGATAAGGAGCTGAGCCGTTGCCTGTCTTATCATTAAGCTCAAGATCAGGATAGCCGTCATCACCCTCGTAACGGACAGCCATGTAAAACAGCATGCGGGCAACATCGCCTTTCACATCATCGCGGGGCTCCCATGAATCGCCGTCATAATAATTTCCGGGTGCCTTCGCATATTCAGTGCCGCCATTATCAAAATCCATATTTCCTCTGGCGCTGTTCACTTGAACATCAGCCGGGCGCAAATGATGAATATCAGTACCAGGTCCCTTGCTCGTACCAAAATCGCCATGGGATTTCGCCCAGACGTGCTCGCGGTTCCAATCGCCGACATTGCCGCCGTTCAGGTTTTTGGACCGCGATTCTTTCGTATAGAGCAGGATGACGTTATTCGGATTTCTCGGGTCTTCATCCGTTTCTTTCAGCGCGCTCCACACTTCGCTGTAGGACAACATCGTGTGTCCGCTGATAATACGGTGCAGGGTGCTTTTTAGCGAGTCTCCTGTTTTACCTTCAGCCCCTTCATAATAGGTATCTGTGTCAGCATAGGGTGCAGCGGGGGCGGCTAATGAGAGAAGGCTTCCTGTCCCTGAAGGGGAAGACGCCAATCGGTCATTAAGGCTTAATGCGGTTTGCGCGCTTGCTGAAGCTGCCGGCGCAAGCCATCCGGAAATCAGTAATACACAGACGAGCGGCAGAAACCATGCTTTTTTTGTCATCACTTGCCCTCCTTTTATCAGATCATGTCTATTATCTAAAATTGAAATAAAGGATAGAAGTGTCATTTTGTATATTTTTCATTAAAATTGTAAATTAATCCCTTTGGAGGAGACGGAAATCTCCTGTTCCCATATCTTTAGGTTCTGTTTTTTGCGAGCTGCCGGCATTTCCGTTTTCATCCGTACCGCAAACATCGCCTCTCCGGCAAGCTGAGCTTGTTCATATGAAAGGCATTTTGACCCTCTCTTTCGCTCTTGCTGGCTCTCTTCCTAACCGTGTTTTCTTTTGACCTTTACATCAAAATAGTTGTGACATGTAGGGTGAATCTGGTTGCTGGATAGATACTGTGACTAAAAAATAAACGTTTTTTTGGTTAATCTGTCAATGAACTATCATGTTCCTCCTTCTATAATGAAGTCACCATAGCGGCCAGAGGGGGGAGTACATGGAAAAGCAGAAGCTTTCAGTAAAAAACAGCATCACAGATTATATTGAATGGCTCGCCCAATACGGTGCGTCTGCGGATGGCGGCGTAACGAGGCTTTTATACACAAAAGAGTGGATGGACGCACAGCTTGCTGTGAAAACGGTAATGTCTTCTTTCGGGCTTGACACAAGATTCGACGATGTCGGCAATGTGTTTGGAAGGCTTTCGGGCACCCAGTCTCCGGATGAAGTCATTGTAACCGGTTCACATATCGATACTGTCATCAATGGGGGAAAATACGACGGCGCCTATGGTGTTCTGGCGGCAATGCTTGCGATAAAGCGGCTCAAAGAGACATATGGATCGCCGAAAAAAACACTCGAAGCGGTATCCTTATGTGAGGAGGAGGGCAGCCGTTTTCCAATGACCTACTGGGGATCAGGGAATATGACGGGTGTTTTTTCATTACAGGATGGCGCAGAGCCAAGAGACGAATCAGGAGTCTCGCTGCAACATGCGATGCATGAGAACGGTTTTGGCAAAGGTGTGTTTCAGGCAGCATATCGGACAGATATCAGCGCTTTTGTTGAGCTCCATATTGAACAGGGACAGACATTGGAAATGTCAGGACGGGATCTCGGGATTGTGACAAGCATTGCGGGGCAGAGGCGATATCTCGTCACGCTGGAGGGGGAATGCAATCATGCGGGAACCACCTCCATGAAATGGCGCAAGGACCCGCTCGCAGCCAGCAGCCGTATCATTCATGAGCTGCTGCTGCGGTCGGAGGAGCTGCCGGAGGAGCTCCGTCTGACATGCGGAAAAATAACGGCAGAGCCCAATGTAGCCAATGTCATACCGGGCCGCGTCCAGTTTTCAATCGATATTCGCCATCAGCATCAGCATGTGCTGGAGCAGTTTCATCAAGACATGGTTGCTTTGATCAATGGCATTTGCCATCAAAAAGGAATTCGCGCCGTGATTGATGAATATATGCGGATAGAGCCTGTGCCGATGGACGAAAGGCTGAAGGCTGCGGCTTTTGAAACAGCATTAGAGAACGGCTTCAGCTGTGAGGGAATGGTGAGCGGAGCAGGGCATGACGCGCAAATGATCGGAAGGCGCTATCCTGCTTGTATGCTGTTTGTGCCAAGCCGAGGCGGCGTCAGCCACTCACCGAAGGAATATACGTCAGCCAGACAGCTTGAGATCGGCGTCCGCGCACTGACTGATTTATTATACAAACTGGCTTACTGATAAAGGAGGAATGGCTGTGTCAGGCAGAAGAGAATTATGCACCCCGTTAAGAACGATTATGACGCCAGGGCCTGTTGAGGTTGATCCGCGTGTATTAAGAGTAATGAGCACCCCGGTTGTCGGCCAATTTGATCCGGCGTTTACAGGTATTATGAATGAAACGATGGAGATGCTTCGGGAGCTGTTCCAAACAAAAAACCGCTGGGCATACCCGATTGACGGCACTTCAAGGGCGGGAATTGAAGCAGTGCTGGCTAGTGTCATAGAGCCGGAAGATGATGTGCTCATTCCCATTTACGGCCGTTTCGGTTATTTGCTGACTGAAATCGCAGAGCGATATGGGGCAAATGTTCATATGCTTGAGTGCGAATGGGGAACGGTTTTTGACCCGGAGGACATCATACGGGAGATAAAAAAAGTGAAGCCGAAAATTGTGGCAATGGTGCATGGAGAAACATCGACAGGACGGATTCACCCGCTGAAAGCCATCGGCGAAGCCTGCCGCACCGAGGATGCATTGTTTATCGTCGATGCAGTCGCAACGATTGGGGGCTGCGAGGTTAAAGTCGATGAATGGAAGATTGACGCTGCCATCGGCGGAACGCAAAAATGTTTGTCTGTGCCTTCAGGAATGGCGCCGATTACATATAATGAGCGGGTGGCGGACGTGATTGCAGTTCGCAAAAAGGTAGAACGCGGGATTGCGTCACAAGCTGAAAGGGAAGCGCTTTCGGGAAATCGGCCAATCACAAGCAACTACTTTGATTTGAGCCAGCTTGAGGATTATTGGAGCGAAAGACGGCTCAATCATCATACAGAAGCGACGACGATGCTGTACGCCTTACGTGAGGGAGTCAGACTGGTGCTTGAAGAAGGCCTTGAGGCGCGTTTTGAGCGGCATCGGCACCATGAAGCCGCATTAGCAGCAGGGATAAAGGCAATGGGGCTAAGATTGTTTGGAGATGACAGCTGCAAAATGCCTGTTGTCACCTGTGTCGAAATTCCCGGCGGCATTGACGGCGAGTCTGTCCGTGGCATGCTGCTGGCACAATTCGGTATTGAAATCGCCAGCTCATTCGGCCCGCTCGCAGGGAAGATCTGGAGAATCGGCACGATGGGGTACAGCTGCAGAAAAGAAAACGTGCTATTCGTGCTTGCCGGGTTAGAGGCTGTGCTTCTCAGACATAACGCAGGAATCGAAGCAGGAAAAGCGCTCCAAGCAGCGCTGGATGTGTATGAAAACGCTGGCCGCCAGGCAGCGGTGTAAAGAAAAGCTTGCGGAACTCCGCAAGCTTTTTAGATATGATTTCGTGTTTTCTCCAATCTAATTTTCTTCGTTTGACTCTTTTTACAAATCCTCTTTCTATGTGTTTCATTTTCTGACAAATCATGAGTCATTTTTTCTTCCATCGTCTATTCTTTATACAAGTTACCTATAAAATCACGCTGAACTAGTTGTTTCTCACGGCAATTTTCGAGAGGAGGATGCGGCATTGGGGAATTTTAACACGATGTTAGATGCGCTCCTGGAAGACCAGGAGGAGGCTGTACTGGCGACAATTGTTCAAGTGGAAGGCTCCGCGTATCGAAAAGCAGGCGCCTCTATGCTCTTTAAGAAAAATGGCAGACGGATTGGCTTGCTGAGCGGCGGGTGTGTGGAAGAAGATGTAATCCAAAGAATCAGTGCGCTGGGCGATCAGCTCACACCAACGCTGATTCCCTACGACATGCGGTCGGAGGACGATCTTTCTTGGGGCATGGGAGCCGGGTGCAATGGCATTATTCATGTTCATGCAGAGCGAATCACTCAGGAAAAAAGGCGGCACTATGAGAAAGTGAGGGATTGCCTTCATTCAGGCAAAGCTGTCACTTCCGTTAAAAAGATTGGATCCTCCCATTATTTATTTCTGACGGAGAACGGGCATTTTGGCAACTGGCCGGACGCGCCTCTGCAAGATATTCAACGTACTGTTTCAACGCTTCATTTACCGCATTTCGATCCACCCACTAACATGTTTATTCAGCGAATTGAACCGAAGCCGCGCCTCATTCTGTTTGGGGCGGGTCCGGATACTGTACCGCTGGCCAAATTGGCGGCTGACACAGGGTTTTCTGTTATCGTGACGGATTGGCGGCCCGCTTATTGTACATCCTCTCTTTTTCCAAAAGCGGATCAGCTGATCACCGCTTTTCCGGAACAAATGCTTAGCGAATTTCAATTTTTTCCGCATGATGCAGCTGTTGTGGCAACCCATCATTATCAGCACGATCAAACAATCATCAACTTCTTATTTTCTCAAAACCTCCATTATATTGGACTGTTGGGTTCGGCAAACCGCACGAAACGGCTGCTGAACGGAAAACATCCTCCGTCTCACTTTTACAGTCCGGTCGGGCTGAAAATCGGTGCGGAAGGTCCAGAGGAAATTGCGGTAAGTGTAGTTGCAGAAATCATTCAAACAAGAAAACGGATAGCGGTTGTATGAGAAGCCCCTATCTGATCGGCGTGTTTCTCGCTGCCGGCAAAAGCAGAAGAATGGGCCAAAACAAGCTGGCTTTGCCGCTAAAAGGAGAAAACATAGGCTCACTTTCTTTGAAAACTGCTCTGTCGTCCCGCCTTGATCACGTGCTGGTCGTCGAGCGGACAGAACATGCTTCCCTTGAGTGGATAGGGGCGCCGTATCACGCTCCGCCTTTTCAAAAGCGCTGGAGCCTGCACGTTTGCCAAGACGCAGAAAAGGGTCAGGGGCATTCAGTCAGCAGCGGGGTGAGAAAAGCAGAAAGCATGGGGGCGGACGGCGTTGTCATTTTGTTAGCCGACCAGCCTCAGCTTTCCGTCGATCATCTTAATGCCCTTATGGCACTGGCTCCTGAGTCATTTGCCGTGTCATCGTTTTTAGGGGCGTTCACCCCGCCAATCTACTTCTCGTCGACATGTTTTCCTTATGTAAAGGGGTTAACGGGAGATGAAGGGGCTCGCAGACTCCTGAAAAGCGGACAGCTTGGAGCAGGAGCGGTTTTGGAGGCAAAGGATAGCGGCGAGTTGGACGATATTGATACACCCGAGGAATATGACATGGTAAGGAGGGCGATGGCTTGAACGGCCAAATGACAAAAGCAAGGATGAATATTCAATTATGGAGGCCGACAGAGCTTGATGAGGCCTACTCGCTTTTAGAGAAGCTTGCTCCGGATGTGTGTGCCGCATCGGGAAGCACGCTTCTTCAGCTTCAGTGGGACAAAGGAACTCTACCGAAACAGCACCTTGTCAGCCTTGAAGGGATTGACGAGATGCGAGGGATCAGCGCCAGTAACACCCATATGTCGATCGGTGCGCTCACATTACTGAATGAATGCAGAAAGAATCCTTTGATCAAGAGTGCGCTTGGCTGTTTCAGTGACGCTGCTTCCGCTGTCGCCGCACCGGGAATCCGCAGCCGTGCCACGATTGGCGGCAACATAGCGAGTAAAATAGGTGATTTCATTCCGCTTCTGCTTGTGCTTGATGCTGAGCTTATCGTATATCAAAAGAAGCTCATCAGGCTGCCGCTTGGCGCTTGGCTAAGTGAGGAAGACTTTAGAACGGCTATCGTCACGCGTGTCATCATCCCGCGGACGGAGGGAGAGCGTGTTTTTTATCACAAGCTTGGAAGGCGCCAGGCTTTTACAGGAGCGGCTGCTGTTGCAGCTGGACGTTTTTTGAAAGACGGCAGCATTCGTCTCGCCGCTGGCCATGCCGATATCACTCCTAGGAGATTATTGGACAGCGAAGCGAAATGGATGGCACCAGGGTGGGACTCGCATGAGCTGTACAAAACACTTATCCATGAGCTGCCGTTTTCCTCAGATGCTATTATGTCAGCGGCATACAGAAAAAAAGCCGCTGCCAACGTCATCATGGCAGAGCTGATGGCTGAGGGAGGGGAATAAATGATCATCAACAAACCGTCAAGAGTCAGGCCGGATGGAAGGGGTAAGGTCACAGGGGAATTGAAATATATGACCGATCTCAGCTTTCCGGGAATGCTGTATGGCAAGGTGCTGAGAAGTGCTTATCCTCATGCAGAGATTGTGTCGGTTTGCACCATAAAAGCTGAGAAAATGGAAGGCGTGCAAGCCATCGTCACGCATAAAGACGTTCCCGGCTTAAACCGATTTGGCATTGTCATCCCTGATCAGCCGGTTTTATGTGAGGACAGGGTGCGGTATGTCGGGGATGCGATCGCCGCAGTTGCTGCGGAAACGGAGGAAATCGCGGAAGCGGCGCTGGAGCTGATTCGAGTTGAGTATAAAGAGCTGGAAGTCATAGATTCACCAGAAAAAGCGCTTCGGCCGGATGCGCAAAGACTGCATGAGGACGGGAATATCCTGCACCGCGCATTTTTTTCAAACGGCGATGTGGAAGAAGGGTTTCAAGCATCTGATACAGTCCTTGAAGAAACCTATGAGCTGCCGCGGCAGATGCATACGTATATGGAAACGGAGGGAGGCGTAGCCGTTCCGGAAGACGACGGGGGTTTTACGATGTATGCAGGAACCCAGCACGGCTATAAAGACCGTTTCCAGCTTGCCCGTATTTTTGATATTCCTGAAGAGAAGATCAGAATTGTGTCAAGTCCGATGGGCGGCTCGTTCGGAGGGAAGGATGAGCTGAATATTCAGCCGTATGCTGCGCTTTTGGCCCTGAAAAGCGGACGCCCTGTCAAAATCCATCAGACACGAAAGGAATCTGTACGTTCTGGCATTAAGCGCCATCCGATGAAGATTACGATAAAAACGGGTGCAGATCATTCGGGAAATCTATTGGCGCACGACGTGAAAATTGTGGCGGACACAGGCGCTTACGCCACGCTTGGGCCTGCCGTTCTAGATTTTTCTGTCGAGCATGCCGCGGGGCCATACCGTATTCCGAATATCCGGACTGAAGGAATATCAGTATTTACGAACAACGGGGTGGCGGGGGAATTTCGAGGCTTTGGCGGCAACCAAATCACATTTGCACTCGAAACCCATCTCGATCGTCTCAGCGGCATGCTCGGCATCGACCCGCTGGAGCTGAGAAGAAAAAATATCAGAAAACCGCATGACTTGGGGCCTCTTGAGCATCGGATTGCATCGACTGACGGAGCAGCACAGGTGTTGAATGCCATATCTAAATCTCCCATTCTTACAAGAACCAACCGGAACTGCGGGTATCTGCAAAGAGGCACGGGAGCGGCAATTACAATGCACGGCGGCGGGCTGGGGTATGGCCGAATGGATGCGGCAGGAGGCCGTTTGTCCCTTTCGAGTGAAGGTGAAATCACAGCATCGTTCGGATTTGAAGAATGCGGACAGGGGATTCTAGCAGCGATTGAACAGATTGTCATGGAGGAGCTGGGTTGTGCCGCGGAAGATATTTCCATTGTTATTGGGGATACCGCAAAAGTGCCGAAGTCAGGCTCCTCCACAGCATCCCGCGGCACAAGCATGGTGTGGCACGCGATCCAGCGTTTGAAGAAGCCGTTTCTAGCCCAGTTGAAAAAACGGGCGGCAGAATGGAGCGGCTGTTCAGCGGAAAACCTTATTCCCGGCGCTGCAGGCTTGCGTGACAAAAACACAAAGGCGCTCGTGGTGACGTATAAGGAGCTGGCTGAAAAAGGCCCTTTGGCAGAGGAAACGGCCTTTGACTTTCCAACAACGCCTGATCCTGTGGTGGGCGGCCATTTCCTCTACTCATTTGGAGCGGCTGCCGTTGAGGTGGAGGTAGATCTGTTAACAGGCGATGTCAAATTGATAGATTGTGAGCACGCTATTGCGGCAGGTCCGGTTGTCAGTCCGCAGGGATATCGAGGTCAAATTGAAGGCGGCGCTGCCATGGCACTCGGCTATACGCTGATGGAGGAAGCGAAAATGACGGACGGCCGTTATGCCGCAGAAAATCTAGATCACTATTTGATCCCTGGAGTCAAAGACGTTCCTGACATGAAGGTGATCGCAATAGAAGAACTAATGAAGGGTGATGCATATGGACCGCGCGGTGTTGGCGAAATCGGAACAATCGCCATCACTCCGGCGATTGTAAAGGCAGTACATGATGCGGTCGGATGCTGGATAAACAAGCTGCCAATTTCAAGAGAAGAGCTGCTTGAAGCGATCGACAGAAAGGGGCTGAAGCAATGGACGTAAAAGAGGCCGGGCCATTTCCTGTAAAAAAGGAACAGTTCCGGATGACCGTGAATGGGCAGGAGTGGGAGGTTGCTGCCGTTCCTACGACACATCTGAGTGACTTGCTTAGAAAGGAATTTCAGCTGACCGGGACAAAGGTGTCCTGCGGAATCGGCCGCTGCGGAGCCTGCTCTATTTTAATCGACGGAAAACTGGCCAATGCGTGTATGACCATGGCTTATCAAGTGGACGGCCACTCCATTACAACAATCGAGGGCGTACAAAAAGAGGAACTGGATATCTGCCAAACCGCTTTTCTGGAAGAAGGAGGCTTCCAATGCGGCTACTGTACCCCAGGAATGATAATTGCGCTTAAAGCACTGTTTCGGGAAACCCCTCAACCTTCTGACAAAGATATAGAAGAAGGGCTGGCGGGGAACTTGTGCCGGTGTACCGGGTATGGCGGGATTATGCGGTCAGCTTGCAGGATTAGAAGAGAGTTGAACGGGGGTAGTCTGGAGTCCGGCTTTTAAGAGCCGGACTTTTTTAGCCTCAGTCAGACAGCGCGATCAAGTCGCAGAAGCGTTGTGGGAAAACACACGATAAATCTCGTAGAACTTGACAGCTTCTGGATTAGAAAATGATTAGTGAATCCATAGCAAAGACGCCATAAAAACTTCTTATGGCGTCTGTCGGACAGGGAGGTGTTGGATACGGCGGAGGCAAGGAAAGTTAAACTTAATAATTAAAGATAGCTGCTCCAACAATGATCAACAAAATGAATAGCACCACGATCAAAGCGAAGGAGCTCCCGAAACCGTTTGAGTAACCAGAGTTTCCACTATATCCACCAGAATTGTAGAATCCCATAATGTCACCTCCTTTAGTGGAGATAGTATAAGATATGCCAAACGATCATTTTCGACATAGATTTAAGTCTAAAAAAGAAAAAATGAATATTTTGTCTAAAGGTGTAAGAGAGAACGCATTATCAAAACTATTAAAACCGCAGCAATTGTCTTCAAAGTATTTTTTTGAGAAGCTTCTAAGAGCTGACTTATTAGTTTGAAACCCCGATTTATAAATGAAAGGACTACAGGATGTTTTTCTCGTAGCAATTATCCTGAAAAATATTGGTGAATGTTTATTCAAGCTGTTGTTTCACTAAGCGTGGGATCACTGCAAGTACTGTCTTAGGATCAAAAGTTTATTGAAGTGCAAATAGAAACCCGCCTCACCGGCGGGCTTCCTTCTTAACTCCCCCTATACACCTGATATCCAAACGGCGACAGCAAGAGCGGGATATGATAATGTGCATCTGGATCTGAAAGCTGAAAACGGACGGTGACTATGGTTAAAAATGGCTGGTCGACCGTATTCACGTTTTTATTCGCAAAATAGTCTCCTGCATGAAATTCCATCACATACTCTCCGGAAACCAGCTCTTCACCAGCCAGCAGAGGGACATTGGCTCTGCCGTCATTGTTAGTGTAAACCTCTTTCATAATACTTTCGCCCAGCCGCTTCAATTCAATTTTTACGTTCGCCGCTGGTTTGCCGCAGGTTAAATCTAAAATATGGGTTGTCAGTTTTCCCATCAGGCTTTCAGGCTCCGACATTTTTCAGCGGCTTTCTGTTTTTCTTTCTCGGCGTCTTCTCTTGTCACGGTAAAATGTTGGAAACCGTATGGCGGGCGCGGTTCGGTGTAGACTTTTCCTTTTGAGCCCGGGATTTCTTCGACAACCGTATCCCACGTGTGATTTTGAGATTGGAAGCTGACATCAGTGAGCTGCGGGAACCTCGCTAATATTCTGCAGCCGATATGATAGATTAAGTTTTGGATTGAAGGGGTTTCGAGCTCGTGAAAAACGGTGCTCGCTAAGTCGCGGACTTGTTCAGCCGCAACGTAGCGGGATGGATCAAAAGCGTATGCGTCATTGGTATTTTCATATTGCCAGCTGATGTTTAAATAGACAAACAGCGGGCGGTTGCCGTCTTCCGGGAGAGTCGTATATTCGTCCCGGATGAAGCCGACGAAGGAGTTGCCGCTCACCTTGACGAGCTGAAGATCCATGATTTCGCTGTATTGCTCTGTAATCGTTATGGTATTCCCGCTTCGTTCTGCTTTCAGCACAGAGCGGCTTCGTTCATTACGCGATCTTCTGAAGACGAGGCGGCTTGTGCTGAGCTCTTTCTCCTCGTATGCAGGCATTGCTTCAAACGGAATGTCTTCGCCAGTCAGAGTGATCTTGTCCATATGAGAATAGGTATCTAAAAATCGGTGAGCTACATAGTGTAGGAACCCCTCGGTTGTCGTTCCTTCATAGGATGCGAGATGGCGCTGGATAAAGTTTTTCATTGAATCCGTCGCCACGACGAGAGTATTGTCTCCGTCTGTAAATGATGGCAGGAAGGCTTCTCCGCCAATTTCGCATGTCACATCAACACCGACAAGGGTATTGCTTCTCCCGGCAAAAGATGATTCTGGGATTTGCTTCACTCCAGTGAGCGGTTTTAAAAACGTTCGGTATGCAAATACATTTCCTTTGCCATAAGACATAGTTCTTTTCATTTGCGTCTCTCCTTTTTCAGTGATGATGTCAGCCAGACGAAAGCGGGCGATTCGGTAAATTTCTATAAGGGCCTGCTGGAACTCCGTTTCTCGTTCGCTCTCAAGCCTTGCCAGCAGGGCTTGGTGAATGTCCTGTTTCGTCTTTCCCTTCACCGCTAAAATAAAAGGAAAGCCGAAGCGATCATAATAGTGTTCATTCAGCATGAGAAACTCCTCGTATTCCTGCTGTTCTAATTTGCTGAGCCCCGCGTTCTGCTGCTCTCGTACCGAGTCATCGCTCATTGTTTTCTTTGTTCCGAGCCGGGGATGCTTTTTGATTAAATCAAGCTGTGTCTCGCGATCCGCGGCTTTTACAATGCCAGTCATTTTGCGGTGAAGATCAGAAAGGGACGAAAACGGCCGTAGTGCTGCGGATCTCTCCGCAATCCATGAAGAGTGTTCAAAAATAGAGCCAAGTGTGTCTGTCAGTGTTTGTGTGTCCATTTGGTTCAGGTCATCCATTGTGAACATTGGCATCTTCCTTTACGTTTTTATGTCTGCGCCATTCGGCTGTTTGGTTTGAAAAAAAGCGTGCAGTGCAATGGCCGTCAAACTGCCGATCACAATTCCGCTTCCTGCCAAGACAGAGGCCGCGCCCGGAAGAGATGAAAACAACGCGGGAACTGTTGTAGCGCCAAGCCCCAAGCTGACGGAAGAGGCGATAATCAGCAGGTTGCCTTGCGAATCAAGGTCAACGCTGGATAGCATTTTGATCCCGTACGAAATGACCATGCCGAACATGACGATCATTGCGCCGCCGAGAACTGGGGTGGGGATCACTGTTGTCAGGGCCGCTGCTTTTGGAACCAGGCCGATCGCGACCAGTATGATTCCTGTGATGGCGATGACGTTGACACTTTTCATCTTTGAGAGCTGAACGATGCCGACATTCTGCGAGAAAGCTGTATAGGGAAACGCGTTAAATAAGCCGCCCAGCAAAATCGCAAGGCCTTCTGCCCGGTAGCCCTTTTCCAGATCTTTCTCCGACAGCCTGCGGTTTGTGATATCGGCAAGCGCAAAATAAACGCCTGTCGATTCAACGAGGCTGACAATCGCAACGAGAAGCATCGTGACAACAGCCGGCAGCTCAAAGGTTGGCGGTCCGAAATAAAACAGAGACGGAACATGAAGCCAAGACGCCTCCAAGACCTCAGAAAAATCGACCTTTCCCATGAAATATGCAGCCGCTGTTCCTGCGATAAGACCGAGTAAAATCGCTATAGAGCGGATAAAGCCTTTAAAGAAATAAAACAGCAATAAGATAAAAGCTGTGACGCCAAACCCGAGGAGCACATTGTCCAGTGAGCCGAATTCTTTGCTTCCTTCACCTCCGGCCAGGTTATTCATTGCCGTTGGAATCAGGCTGATGCCGATGATCATGACGACTGATCCGGTTACAACAGGCGGAAAAAAACGGACAAGCTTCCCGAAAAAGCCCGCGGCTAAGACGACAATCAGTCCTGCGGCGATAATGGCACCGTATATCGCTGGGACACCGTAAGTACTGCCGATGGAAATCATCGGGCCGACTGCGGTAAACGTGCATCCGAGCACAACGGGAAGGCCGATGCCGAAATATCGGTTTCTCCAGAGCTGCAAAAGAGTTGCCGCCCCGCACATAAACAAATCAATCGCGATTAAATACGTCAGCTGTCCCGCATTCAGCCCGATCGCCGCTCCGACGATCAGCGGAACGAGAATGGCTCCCGCATACATGGCAAGCATGTGCTGAAGCCCCAGCATCATCAGCTGTAAGGCATTGTGCTGTTCCTTCATCTTTTTTACACCTCTTTTTCTAATGCGAGTGTATGTTCTAATACCGGAAGTTCTGTTTGCTGTGCTGTTAATTCTTTTTTGTCGCGCAAGCTGAAAAATAGATTCAAAAAGATGGCGGTTAGGCTTCCGGTGATGGTGCCGTCACTGACCAGAATCCGGATCGGAGCGGGGAATTCAGCAAAAATCCCGGGGACCGTGCTGGCGCCGATGCCGAGTGCAATTGAGCATGCGATGGTCAGGAGGTGGTATTGATTTTTGAGATCCGCTGCGCTGAGCATTTTGACGCCGGAGGCAATCACCATGCCGAACATGACGACGGTCGCGCCGCCAAGTACAGCAGCAGGAACGGCAGAAGCAAGGGCGGCAATCTTCGGAATCAGTCCGAGACAGACAAGGATACAGCCTGCGGTAACGACGATGTTTCTTGTTTTCACTTTGGTCAGCTGCAATAAGCCGGCGTTTTGCGCAAAGGTATTATAAGGAAAGGCATTGAACAGCCCGCCGATGAGAATGGCGATTCCCTCCGCTCGATAGCCTTTGACGAGGTCTTTTTCAGTTAAAGATCTGCCGCATATCTTTCCGATTGCGTAAAAAACGCCGGTTGATTCCACAATTATGACGATTCCGACGATCAGCATCGTTAAGATCGGACCGATTTCAAACGTAGGGGCTCCGAAGTAAAAAGGCTTCGGGATTTGGAAGAACGGTGCTTCTGTAACAGAAGAAAAGCTGACTTTGCCCATGATCGCTGCTGCCGCTGTTCCGGCGGCGATGCCGATCAGAACGGACAGTGTTCGGGCAAATCCTTTGAGAAAGCGGTTGAGGACTAAAATCAGAACAAGAACACCGACAGAAAGAAGAAGGTTTTCGAGTGAACCGTATTCGGGGTTGGGGCTGCCGTTTATTTTTTCGCCGCCAGCCATATTTTTCACACCTGTCGGAACAAGTGAAAGGCCGATCAAGGTCACAACGGTACCTGTTACGACAGGAGGAAATAACACAGTCAGCTTGCCGAAAAAACGCGCAAATAAAAAGATGAATACACCGGCCGCGATGATGGAACCGTAAATCGCGTGAATGCCGTAATTGCTGCCGATTGCAATCATCGGTGTGACGGCCACAAATGAACTGCCAAGCATGACGGGAAGCCCGATGCCGATGTATGCTCCGCGCAAGGTTTGCAAAAGCGTCGCGACCCCGCACGTTAACAGGTCAATCGCCAATAGGTAGGACAGCTGTTCAGTTGTTACATTCAGCGCCCTGCCGACAAGCAGGGGCACCAAAATCGCACCTGCATACATGGCGAGCACATGCTGCAGGCTAAGCGTAAACACCTTAAACGATCTTTTTTTCACTATAGTCCCTCCCTGTATGTGAACTTTAGTAACATGATATCGTGCCGATCGAGGGGTGTCATTGGATACAGTAGCTGAAAAAGACAGGTGTGATTGCTGAAAGTGACGAAAAATGATTCGTTTTGTAAGAAAATGTAACAAACATTAGCTGATCAGCCGCTGCATACGTAAGGCAAGCCGCAAACGCATCGTTGTTTCAGGATCTTTTAAGCTTTTACCCAGAAGCTCTTCGCATTTTTCAAGGCGGTATATGACCGTATTGCGATGAACGTACAGACGCTTTGCCGTCTCTGAAATTTGGCAGTGTGTCTCTAAATAGACGGAAAGCGTATGAAGCAGGCTTTGATCCTCCTGCTGTTTTTCAGCGAGGCTCTGAAGCGTGGAGTTGTAAAATTTCTTCAAATCCTCAACCGGGAGCAAGCGCAGAAGCTCAGGCACATCTTTGGCGTGATACACCTGGATAAATGCGGTGCTTCTTGACAAATGCCCCGATTGCAGAGCATCAGAAGCTTCTGTGAAAGCGTCGGGAACATCAATGAGCTTTTGGCATATATTGCTGATGCCAAAGGACACGGTTCGTTTAAATTGAGCGCTGACCTGTGTTTGAAACTGTTCTAAAAAGCTGATCACCGAGGCGTGCATTTCACTCCAGCTGTCTGTCGCCTCGATTAGAATAATGCCGACATTTCCTTTCATAAAGAAGTGAGGCGGAAACGGGAAGGCTGATAGTTCACCTTCAAGAAATTCGAATACGCTGTCGGAAGCGAGCTGATTTTCTGTAAAACTGATTGATTCATCATTCCGATCGAGTTTGCCGGCAATGCACATGTATTTTTGATCCCAGCGCAGCTTGAATTCTTTCGCCCGGTTTTTGATTTCGTCATCTGAAGAAAAGGACCGCTCAATAAAATTGTTGAAAAACTCATTGCGGGCCCGCCGGCTGAACTGCTTCAGCGCATTTTCCTTCAGCAGTTCAAAGGAAATGACGTTGGCCGCTTGTTCAATCGTGAGGATCAATCCTTTGTCGCCTGCCTGCACCATGTCCGGTATCAGCAGGTAGCCGCAGTTTTTTTCGTGATTATAAATAGGCAGGACAGAATATGTTTTCTGATCTGAGATTGTAGAGAAACAAGTGAAAAATGGCCCGGATACGGTATTCAGGGTGCCTTTCAGCTTTTCGGTCTCAACTGAAATCTGATGAGACGCAGACAGCATTTTGGCATGCTGGTCAAGCAGCAGCACGGGAAGCTGAAGGAGGTCTGACACCTTTTTAAGGAGGGATTGCAGCCCCTTGCCGCTCATAATGTGGTTTGTGAATTTTTTGTGCGCGTAAATGGCTTGCTGCAGCTCGTTAGAACGCATATCGAGAATGTGGCTGAGTGTGGCATTTACAATATCGCCGAGGCGGATGTGTTCTGGAAGTTCAATGATCGGAAACGCATATGAATCGGCCAGTTCGATGATTTCCTTCGGGATATCTTCCAGATAGCGCTTTGTTTTAATGCCGAGGCCCGCGCAGCCGCGTTTTGCCATTTGCCGAATCAGTTCAGATAATTGATGCGGGTGATCCTTCAGGTGATAGGCGGTGGTGACGAGCAATTCATTCTTATGCAAAAAGTCTGCGATATCCGGAGCGTCCATCATATTGACATGCTGAACCTCTCTTTCCCCTCCTGCTTTTCCAGCGATTAAATTGGCGTTTTCAAAAGCCGGTATTTTCATCACATCAAAAATATTCATAGCGCATTCTCCTTTTCTATAAAAACATTGGTTAAGGTGAATAATTTTCAATAGGAATTCTAGCGGTTTTGCTGATGTAATACGATCATAGTAGCAGTAAACTGTTGAAAATAGAACTGGTTGTGTTACATAAACTGACATGAAAAATCGTCATCCTGACATGGGGGGATCAATATGGCTTACGATATGGTGATAAAAGGTGCGAAGGCAGTTACGCCAGATGGCGTTATAGAAGCTGAGATTGCAGTTCAAAACGGTGTCATTGCCGAGATAGGTTCTGACATTGAAGCAAGCGGGACGGAAATCATCCAGGCAGACGGGAAATACGTGTTTCCTGGTGTGATAGACTGCCATGTTCATTTTAATGAACCAGGCAGGGAGGATTGGGAGGGGTTTGAAACAGGTTCTCAAATGATGGCCGCAGGCGGTTGCACCACCTATTTTGATATGCCGCTCAACTGTATTCCATCAACCGTGACGGCAGAGCATCTTCTCGCAAAAGCTGAGCTAGGCAGGCAAAAATCTGCCGTGGATTTTGCGCTATGGGGCGGCCTTGTGCCAGGCCATATCGAGGACATCCGTCCGATGGCTGAAGCGGGAGCGATCGGGTTTAAAGCGTTTTTATCAAAGTCAGGCACTGATGAGTTCCGCTCTGTTGATGAACGGACATTGCTCAAAGGCATGGCAGAAATCGCGGCTGCAGGAAAAATCCTCGCTCTCCACGCGGAAAGCGACGCGATCACAAGCTACTTGCAGATGGTTTTGGCCAATAAAGGAAAGGTGGATGCGGATGCGTACGCCGCCTCCCGCCCGGAGGAAGCAGAAGTTGAAGCGGTGTATCGCACGATTCAGTATGCGAAGGTGACAGGCTGTCCGGTTCATTTTGTCCATATCAGCACGGCGAAAGCGGTCCGGCTGATCAGAGAGGCGAAACAGGAAGGTCTTGATGTTTCGGTTGAAACATGCCCGCATTATGTCTTGTTCAGCCATGACGATTTACGGCAAAGGGGCTCTGTCGCAAAATGCGCGCCTCCGCTCCGGTCACGGCAATCAAAAGAGACGCTGATCGAGACGCTCATTGCCGGGGATATTGACATGGTTTCCTCAGACCATTCCCCCTGCCGTCCATCCTTGAAACGGGAGGATAACATGTTTTTATCATGGGGCGGAATCAGCGGCGGGCAGTTCACTTTATTAGGAATGCTGGAACTGGCGCTTGAGCATCAGATTCCGTTTGAAACCATCGCAGAATGGACAGCGGCGGCCCCTGCAAAACGATTCGGCCTTCAGAAAAAAGGGCGGCTTGAGGCGGGGTGTGATGCAGATTTCGTGCTCGTCAGCATGGAGCCGTACACTGTTACAAGAGAATCGATGTTTGCAAAGCATAAAAAAAGCATTTACGAAGGACATACATTTCCCTGCAGCATTTCGGCCACTTACAGCAAAGGCCGGTGCGTGTACAATGACGGGGAAAAAGTCACTGAAATTGACGGAGCTCTGGTCGTTCCTTCGTAAGCCCGGCGGATTTTACCGCCGGGTTTTTTGATTTCCTCCGTTCTAGTTTTTAAAATCTCATCAACGTGGTATCTTTTTTAAAAGGAGGCGGAGGCAATGGAACATGTTAAATACATACTTAAGCAATCTTGGTCGCGCCATACGAGCTCTAAATGGACGGAAGAATGCCCGGCATGCGGCCAATGCGGCGTGACGGCATTGGTGATTCAAGACCATTTCGGCGGCACGATTTTCAAAACAAAAGTCGGTGAGAGCTGGCATTTTTATAACAGCATCATGGGTGTGATGTACGATTTTACGAGTGAGCAGTTTCAGGCGCCTATTGAATATCAGCATATTCCTTCCTCAAGAGAAGAGGCGTTTTTAGATACGAATGAGGAACAATATCAGCATCTTCGTTCTGCATTTTCCCGCCATATGTACAGCATTTCCGAGGAAACCTGAAAACACGTGTGATAAACTGGAAGAGAGGTGAATGAGTGTGATTTATATCGGACTGACGGGGTGGGGGGATCATGACAGCATCTATCCGCCGAAAACGGCCAGCCAGAAAAAATTGCAGGCCTATTCCTCCCATTTTCCGATCGTGGAATTAGACGCGAGCTTTTACGCGATTCAGCCGGCGCGCAATAATGAAAAGTGGGTGAAGGAAACGCCCGAAACCTTCCAATTTATCGTGAAAGCATATCAAGGCATGACAGGGCATCAGCGCGGCGAAATTCCCTTTGACTCAAAAGAGGAGATGTTTGATGCGTTTAAGGTGTCTTTAACGCCATATTTACATAGCAATAAGCTCGCCATGGTGCTGTTTCAATTTCCGCCGTGGTTTGACTGCAAGAAGGAGAATGTCGCCTATTTGAGATGGTGCAAGCACCAAATGGGAGATATTCCTTGTGCGCTTGAATTCAGAAACCGTTCCTGGTTCTCGCCGCCATTTTATGAGCAGACGCTTTCATTTATGAAAGCGGAAGGCTGGATTCACAGTGTCTGTGATGAACCGCAAATCGGAGAAGGCAGCGTTCCGACTGTGTTGCGCGCCACCGATGAAAACAAAACGCTCGTCAGGTTTCACGGACGCAACAAGCAGGGCTGGATGAAGCCTGATGGCGGGAAAAACTGGCGGGAGGTCAGGTACTTATACCGCTACAACCAACAGGAGCTGGAGGATTGGAAAAAGCACCTGAATGAATTGCAGCAGCAATGTAAGGATGTTTTTGTCCTGTTCAACAACAATTCCGGCGGTGACGCCGCGGATAATGGCAAGCAGATGCTTGAACTGCTTGATATCGAGTACAGCGGACTTGCTCCGAGACAGCTCGATTTATTTTAGAAAAGAGGTTTTTATTGATGTCGTTTGTGATTTTGGTCGTACTGGGATTAATCGCAGGTACGGTAGGAAGTCTGATCGGGCTTGGCGGCGGAATTGTCATTGTGCCGTCTCTGATGTTTTTAAGCACAGTGACGCAGCTGTTTCAGGATGTGACGCCGCAGGTTGCGATTGGAACTTCGCTTTTGGTCATTATTTTTACGGGCCTTTCTTCAACTTTGGCTTATATTAAATATAAAACCGTTGATTATAAGAGCGGGCTCATTTTCTTTATCGGTTCGGGTCCCGGCAGCATGATCGGGGCTTACGTGTCAAAGCTGTTCAATTCAAACTCGTTTTCCGTTTGGTTTGGCATTTTTATGATTCTGATTTCATTATCCTTAATGCTGAAAGCGAAAGCCCGGCCGGTCAATAAAGCGCACAAAGGAATTATCCGGACATTTCAGGATGATGCCGGTGAGCCTTATACGTACTCATATCAGGCCTCTGTCGGTATTGCCATTGCCTTTGTTGTCGGTTTTTTAGGCGGACTTTTCGGTATAGGCGGCGGATCACTGATGGTTCCGGCGATGATGCTGTTATTTCTGTTTCCGCCGAAGGTTGCGGTGGCAACGTCCATGTTTATTATTTTCCTGTCTTCTATGACAGGGTCTGTTTCACATATGATTTCCGGGCACGTCAATTGGCTTTACGCCCTCGCGCTTGTGCCCGGCGCTTGGTTCGGCGGAAAGCTTGGCGCCGCCATCAACAGAAAAATGCAGACGAAAACGATCGTTATGATCATGCGGATCGTATTGATTTTGATCGGCTGCCAGCTCATTTATGAAGGCATTTTCAGCTGAACGATTAGGGAGAGATATTATGAAGGAGAAGCTCCGCTTATATCATACAAATGATTTGCACAGCCATTTTGAAAACTGGCCGAAAATTGTAGATTATATCGAGCAGAAAAGAAAAGAGCATCAGTCATACGGCGAAGAGACGCTCGTTTTTGATATTGGCGATCATCTTGATCGTTTTCAATTCGTGACAGAGGCGACATTCGGAAAAGCGAATGTCGATCTCTTAAACCGCCTTCACATTGATGGAGCGGCGATCGGCAATAACGAAGGGATTACGCTTCCGCATGAAGAGCTTGCTGCCTTATATGATCATGCTGAATTTCCTGTCATCGTCTCTAACCTGTTTGATAAAAATGGAAACCGTCCGTCCTGGGCGGTGCCTTACCATATCAAATCATTGAAAAACGGTATGTCCATTGCTTTCTTAGGTGTAACTGTGCCGTATTATCCTGTTTATGACAAGCTGGGATGGACAGTAACGGATGCCCTTGAAAGCATAAAGGAAACCATTCAGGAAGTGAAAGGGCAGGCTGATATTATCGTTCTGCTGTCACATTTAGGCATTCTTGATGATCAAGCAGTGGCTGAAGCGGTACCTGAGATTGATGTAATCCTCGAATCACATACCCATCATTTGCTTGAAGATGGACAAGTGGTTAATGGGGTACTGCTGGCCAGCGCCGAGAAATACGGGCATTATGTCGGCTGTGTAGAAATCACGGTGGACAGCGTACAGCGAAGCATCATCAGCAAAACGGCTTCTGTGCAGAACATGGCGGAATGGACAGGAGAATCCGCAGAAACAAAAGCGTTTCTCAATGAAAAAGAACGTGAAGCCGAGGCGAAGCTGTCCGATGCCGTTGCAGAGCTTGCACAAGATGCTGAGGTGAAGTGGTTTGAAGAATCAGAGCTGCCTTTGCTTTTGGCATACGCCTTAAAGGAATGGTGCGAGACGGACATCAGTATGGTCAATTCAGGTGTCATTCTCGGTCCGCTAAAAGCAGGTCCTGTGACAAAGCTGGATCTGCACCGTATCTGTCCGCATCCGATCAACCCGGTGGCTGTCCGCCTGACGGGAGAAGAACTGAAGGAAACCATTGTCCATGCCGCTTCCGAACAAATGGAGCAGCTCCGGATCAAAGGACTTGGCTTCCGCGGAGAAGTGATGGGGAAAATGGTGTATGCCGGCGTTGAGGTAGAAACGAAACGGCTCGATGACGGGATCACCCACGTCACCCGAATCACACTGAACGGGGAAGATATTGAAAAACATAAACAATACTCCGTTGCGGTGCTTGATATGTTTACGCTCGGCAAACTGTTTCCGTTGATTCGCGACGCTGCAGAAAAAGAATATTTTATGCCTGAATTTTTGCGGGATCTGCTTGCTTGGAAGCTTGCGCAATAAGGAAGTCAGCCCACAACAAGCTGTGCCCTTCATCATAAAGTGATGAATGAAGGGAGTGGTTGACGTGGTAAATCTGACACCGATCATGATAGAAGGACAGCCTTTTACAGCTGTGACAGTGAAACTTCCAAAAACGAATTTTATGGCCGTCACCAATGATCACGGATACATTATGTGCGGCGCGCTAGATGTGGCGCTGCTGAATGAAAAATTAAAGGAGCGCGGCATTGTGGCGGGTCGCGCAGTTGGTGTCCGCACCATTGACCAGCTGTTAGACGCACCTTTAGAATCCATCACGTACGCCGCAGAAGATCTTGGCATCAAAGTCGGCATGAGCGGCAGAGAAGCGCTTTTAAAAATGGTGAAATAAAATAAATTGGCCCCGGCTATTACTATGTCCCCTCTTATAAGCATACATTGTGATATGTAAGGGGGGATTTTCTTGCCAAGATATCGCGGCCCTTTTCGCAAGAGAGGACCTTTGCCTTTCCGTTACGTGATGCTCCTGTCAGTTGTCTTTTTTATCCTGTCAACAACGGTCAGCCTTTGGATGATCAATGGCTCGATCAAACCTATTTTAATGGACATCGGCGAGATGGAAACGAAGCGTATAGCGACAGAGGTGATCCAGGATTCGATTGAGGACTATATGTCTGACAGTGAAAATATGAAAGATATGTTTCAAATGAATTCTGATGAAAACGGAAACTTAACGACAATCGATTTTAATACACAGGTTGTAAACAGTGTGAAAACAAAAGTGACAAAGCAGCTTCAGGCTCATTTGAAAGAGATGGAAACCCATACTGGACACAGCGGCGCCAGTGAAAACATTATGATCAACATTCCGCTGGGACAGGTAACCGGCAACAGTCTTCTTGGAAACCTCGGGCCGAAAATCCCGGTCCGGTTCAATTTAATCGGTGACGCTTTTACAGATGTCAAAACTAAAATCAAGCCGTATGGCATAAATAACGCACTTATTGATATCAGCATCTTTGTCGAAATTAAAGTGAAGGTCATCATTCCATTTGCCAGCAAAACCGCTGTCGTCACAAATAATGTTCCTGTATCGATTAAAGCAGTGCAGGGCGAAGTGCCGCAGTTTTATAATGGAAGCGGCGGCTCGGGTGTCACGCCTTCTGTCCAGCTCCCGAGCAGCAAAGAAGAAGACGGTGCTGATTCAAAAAAAGAAAAAAGCAGCAAATAAGCCGCCTGTCGAAGAGGCGGCTTTTTGTTACTTCTTTTTTTGGTATTCATATCGCTCCCACGCCCTCAAATGCGGGTATGGATCAAATGACCATTCGGTTCTTCCGTTATCTTTGTACATGCCATAGTGCAGATGCGGCGGGAACTTCCCGGCGGTTCCCGGCGGGCCGTATCCGGAGCTGCCGACTGATCCGATCACTTGGCCAGGCTCAACGATTTGTCCTGTTTTAATCCCTTTGGCAAACCCATTGAGATGGGCAAAATAATGATACGTATTGTTAATGTCCCTGATGCCGATTCTCCATCCTCCGAAGCGGTTCCAGCCCTTCATTTCAACTACACCGTAACATGTGGATTTGACAGGAAGGCCGTAATGGGCAAAGATATCCGTACCTTCATGAATCCGCCTTCCTCCGAAGCCGCGGGCATCTCCCCACGTGCTTCGATAGCTGTAATCGGTTCTGATCGGAAGCGGGAATGCATGCTCGCCCAGATCAATATGGCCGTAGGCTTTAAACAGCTTCATGAATTCAGATATGATCCCCACTGTCTGATCACGCCGGTAATAATTCCAAAGCCCGATCCGGATGTTGTCTTCATCTGTGCCATACGACAGTAAGTATTGGCTGAACGTATACAAAATATCTTCATCGTTGCTGACCTCGGCTTTCCCGTCTCCATCGCCATCCATTCCGATTCCGTCAAACACTTTAATGCTTAACGGCGCATCATCTTTCGGATTCGGGTTTTCAGGCCCGCTCCAGATGTCATCGGGTATATAGATGCTGATGATTCCCGCCTTGTCAGGCAGATCTTTCCGGTTGCTCCGCACGTTTTCTTCGTACTGATCAACAGCGGCGAGCGCATACCAAGGGATCTGCGTCACAGCTTCGATTTTATGATATAATTCCATCCGTTTCGACAGCACTGGATCTGAAAGCTTTGTTCCAGACGCAGAAGGCTCAAATGCAAACAAAAGGAGAAGAAGAGCGGATAACAAAACTTTCACAAAATAATCTCCTTTCATATTGAATACACATAGTTTGCGGCAACCCGGCTTAAAAATGTCAGTAATCATCTTCCCTTGTCGAGAAATTTTTCCTATGTTAAAGTGTCTAAAGAAAAGACTTTCTTTAGTTAGAAAAACATTATTTTTGTTGCAGAACTAAAACCTGCACCTTTCTCGTTTTCAGAATGTTTCGTGTCAGAAATTGAGTATATTGGATATTGGAGATGATGGGAATTGGCAAAGAAAGACGAACACCTCAGAAAGCCCGAATGGCTTAAAATTAAATTAAATACAAATGAAAACTATACAGGGCTCAAAAAACTCATGCGGGAAAACAACCTTCATACCGTATGCGAAGAAGCAAAATGTCCGAATATTCATGAATGCTGGGCGGTCAGACGTACAGCGACATTTATGATTTTAGGTTCTGTTTGTACAAGAGCATGCCGTTTCTGTGCTGTCAAAACAGGCCTTCCAACTGAGCTTGACCTGCAAGAGCCGGAACGCGTAGCGGATTCAGTCGCGCTTATGAATCTGAAGCACGCGGTCATTACGGCTGTTGCGCGTGACGATCAGAAAGATGGCGGGGCAGGCATTTTCGCGGAAACGGTCCGTGCGATCCGCAGAAAAAGCCCGTTCACAACAATTGAGGTGCTGCCGTCTGATATGGGCGGAAACTACGATAACCTAAAAACCTTAATGGATACACGCCCAGACATCCTGAATCACAATATCGAAACGGTTCGCCGCCTGACGCCAAGAGTCCGCGCGCGTGCGACGTACGACCGTTCATTGGAATTTTTGCGCCGTGCGAAGGAAATGCAGCCTGACATTCCGACAAAATCAAGTATCATGATCGGACTTGGCGAAACAAAAGAAGAGATTATTGAAGTAATGGACGACCTCTTGGCGAACAACGTGGATATTATGGCAATCGGCCAATATCTGCAGCCGACGAAGAAACACTTGAAAGTCCAAAAATACTACCATCCTGATGAATTTGCAGAATTAAAAGAAATCGCGATGCAAAAAGGCTTCAGCCATTGTGAAGCCGGTCCGCTTGTCCGTTCCTCTTACCATGCGGATGAACAAGTAAACGAAGCATCTAAAAAGCGTCAAGCACAAGCATAATGCCAAAACGCCAGATCATCTGGCGTTTTTGTCATTCCTATCGATTTTCATGTCCTGATGTGTTTCTCCATTGGCATTTTCATTCTCTGAGACAGGGCTTCCTTGCGGGGAGGTTTTCATTTCTTGAATCGTCCCCGACATGATCTCTCTGATATCCCTTGAACCAGAGCCGAGATTGCTGTAATTTTCGACGGATTGCATATGGTTTGGATTATCAGAAATATACACGTGATAGTATCGCGGTATCACGGAAGCCGCTGTTTTTTTCACCTGATCGGCGGTCAGCTCCCGGTTTTTAGAATCGGTTTTGTATACGACAAGCGCTTCTCGGTCAGTCACCAATGTCGCAGCATCTTGAATATGAGGGAGCTGAACCGTTAAACTTGATATCATGTGAGCGGTTTCTTCCCGGTTCATCACCGGCGTTTTCTGCTGGTCTCCGTCAAATTGTTCTTTTTGATAGCGGACATAGCCAAATTGTTCGTTCTCATTATGCCTGTTAAAAGCCTCGTTGCGGTCCGACACATGAATGGGTTTGGTTTGATTCTGCGTCTGATTCCGGACATTTTGGGCATTATCCAATCCTGCGCCTCCGCACCCGGATAAAAGTCCGGTTAGCAGGCAGAGGCTGACAGCGGTTCGTTTCATTTATAAATCCCTCCTCATGTGTAGGGTAGCCAAATCGCATGATTTATTCTTTAGCAATTGATGGGGACGGGGCAATGAATTATGATAGGAATGAGTGAAAAAGAGGTGAGATCATGATTCTTATTCAAAATGCCGAATTTGAATTGGTGCACAATTTCAAAGACGGCTTCAACGAAGAGGCTTTTAAAGCCCGCTACTCCGATATATTAAATAAATACGATTATATTGTGGGAGACTGGGGATACGGTCAGTTAAGGCTCAAGGGCTTCTTTGACGACCAGAATCAAAAGGCAACCTTCGAAACGAAAATCAGCACATTAGATGAATATATTTACGAATACTGCAATTTCGGCTGTGCGTATTTTGTCTTGAAACGGATCAGAAAATAAATATACACAAAGGGGATGCTGTCATGTATTTTGTTGACAGAAGCAAAATCGAGAAAACACTAGGATTCTTCGAGCACCAGCTGGCGCTATTTGACTCACAAACAGGCTGGCAGTCTGAAATCGGGGGATTGGCACTTCAGCGTATAGGCCATCTGTTAATCGAATGCATTTTGGATACAGGCAATGACATGATTGACGGCTTTATTATGCGGGACCCGGGCAGCTATGACGACATTATGGATATACTTGTTGATGAGAAAGTTGTCACGGAAAAAGAGGGTGATGAGCTCAAAAAATTGATCGCCTACCGCAAAACGTTGGTTCAACAGTATCTGCTCGCTGACAGCGGCGAGCTTTACAGGCTGATCAAGGCGCATCAAACAGCTCTTCAGGACTTCCCGAAACGGATCAGAAGCTATTTGGAAACAGAGCTAGGGCCTGTTTCCGCGTTTAAATAACAACTGGAAAGCCACAGGAGTGTTGGATATGAAAACATATAAAGGGTATTTAATTGATTTAGACGGAACGATGTACAATGGCACGGAAAAAATCGAGGAAGCGTGTGAATTTGTCAGAACGCTGAAAGATCGCGGCGTTCCTTATCTTTTCGTGACAAACAACTCTTCGCGCACACCGAAGCAGGTAGCGGACAAGCTCGTGTCTTTTGATATTCCGGCAACAGAAGAGCAGGTCTTCACGACCAGCATGGCAACTGCCCAGCACATTGCACAGCAGAAAAAAGACGCGTCTGTGTATGTGATTGGGGAGGAAGGAATCCGCCAGGCGATTGAAGAAAACGGCCTGACATTTGGCGGAGAAAACGCGGACTTTGTCGTTGTTGGCATCGATCGTTCCATTACATACGAAAAATTTGCTGTCGGCTGCCTGGCAATCAGAAATGGTGCCCGCTTTATTTCCACTAATGGAGATATTGCGATTCCGACTGAAAGAGGGCTTCTGCCGGGAAACGGTTCACTGACATCGGTGTTAACCGTATCTACAGGTGTACAGCCTGTATTTATCGGCAAGCCGGAATCAATTATTATGGAGCAGGCGATGCGCGTTCTCGGCACAGATGTGTCTGAAACACTCATGGTTGGCGACAACTACGCCACTGATATTATGGCCGGCATTAACGCGGGTATGGATACGCTGCTCGTTCACACAGGCGTAACGAAAAGAGAACATATGACAGACGATATGGAAAAACCGACTCACGCCATTGACTCTCTGACTGAATGGATTCCATACATTTGAAAAAAGGGCACCCAAAAAAGGTACCCTTACAGATTGAGGGCACCCAAAAAAGGTACCCTTACAGATTGATGACAAAATCCTAAAACGTTTTCGTTTTAGGATTTTGTCATCTTTTCAGCGTGATTGAAAACCTTTGAAGTCTAGGAAGGCCGAGCACCGGAGCACGGCGAATGTTGAAATTCGTGAGCACCGAAGCGCAGGCCTGACAACGAATGCGAGGGTTTGTCGACACGCTGAAAGGGCACCCTAAAAGGGTGCCCTTATTCTGTATGCCGCGCGCGGTGTGCAAGTCTGCTTGAAGCCGCGGCGGAAATCGCTCCGACGATGTCATCTAAAAAGGTATGGCATTCACCGGTTGATTTATCATTCAATCGTTTAAGGATTCCGGGTTTTTCTTTGTCGATGTAACCGTAGTTCGTAAACCCGATCGATCCGTAAATGTTCACAATGGAAAATGCCAGAACTTCATCTACTCCATATAGGCTTTCATCTATTTCCAGCATCGTTTGCAGCGGTTCAGACAGTTTTTTCTGCTCAGCAAGAACATCCAATTCAATGCCCGTTAAAATCGCGTTTTGCACCTCGCGTTTTGCGAGAACACGATTGACGTTCAGCGTGCATTCATCAATGGTTAAATCCGGATGATATTTTTTCTGCAGAAAAAAGACAAGCTCGGCAATGTCTGATACCTCAACGCCGCGCTCCTTCATCCGTGCTCTTGCTTTAGCTTCCATCTGACTGAATTGTTCGTTTTCTGACATCAGCTTCACCCAATCTTTTTTACTAGTTTATACAAAATGCTTGAGAAGTTTACGACTTTTTCTTGCGCCTTCTTCGGATTAAAATATGTATTCATAATTCCGGCTGTGTATGACTACGATGTGATGAGCCCTAATTCAACAGGCAGGTGATCATGGTGAAAGGTACAATAAAAGAAAAATACGGCATTCACATCAGGCAGCTTTCCATGTACCAGCACACATATCAATGCTTTCAGACGCCTAATTCATACTTTCTGATTGTTCCCGTTTCCCAATTCTCAGAAACAGAGCTGGCGGAGCTTTATTACATGAGTCAGTATTTACAAGAACAAAGTGACCCATACGTCTCGGTTTTTATCTTTACAAAAGAAGGTGAGCTGACATTTGAACATGAGGGAAAAACGTACGCTCTGCTGAAGGCGGCCCCCCCTTATTCAAACAGGGCGTTCTCCATTGGAGCGGAGCTGTCGGAATTTCACCGAAAAGGCCGAGGATATCCGTATGAGGTGAAGGCAGCCGGAAGAATCGGCCAGTGGAAGGATCTGTGGGGAAAACGAATTGATCAGCTGGAAGCATTTTGGCAGAGAAAGGTTCAGACCCCTCCGCATGAGCCATTCGATAAAAAAATGATCGAATCATTTTCATATTATTTAGGACTGTCAGAAAACGCGATACAATATTTAGTGGACACTGAGCTGGATGACAAGCCCCAAGCCGCTGATTCAGGAACGATATGCCATCAGCGGATGGAAAGGCATACATGGTCACCCGAATCACTGATCAGAATTCCGGCTGATTGGGTGTTTGACCATGCTTCCCGTGATTTGGCTGAATATATGAGGCATACGTTTTTGCATCACAGACAAGATTTTAATCAGCAGGGCTTTCTCTTTTTACAGGAATACGAGCAAGTCACACCGCTGTCTTCGTTTTCGAAACGCCTTTTATACAGCCGTCTGCTTTTCCCGCTTCATTATTTTGAAATCGTGGAAAGCTATTACATGTCATCAGAATCAGAAAAGCATTATTTTGAAGAACAGCTTGACTTCATTCTTAATGACTGTGGGCGTTATGAACAATTTCTCAATACAGCGCAGGAATTCATGAATATGCGGGCGCAGAAGCTGTTTGTTCCCCGCGTCAGCTGGCTCGGCAAAGGCAGCTCAGGGTGAGGAGAAAATCTGACAAAAATAATTAGAAAATAAAGAATCTTGTCATATCAATGCATTAAGCGTTTACATTCACAAAATTCAGCCTAGTGCTGTCTTGTCAAAACAGGAGCGGGCTTATATAATGTTTGTAACTTATATGTCTGTGTTGAGTTAACAATTGTCTTTTTCAAGAGGACAATCAAAAGAAAGGTGGAGTTTTTTTGAAAGCGATTCGTGTAGGGCTTTTAGGTTTAGGTACCGTCGGAAGCGGTGTCGTTAAAATTATTCAAGACCATCAGGATAAGCTTATGCATCAGGTCGGCTGTCCGGTTACGATAAAAAAAGTGCTTGTAAAAGATATAGAGAAAAAGAGAGAAGTAGATTTGCCGAAGGAAGTGCTCACGACAGAAGTGTATGATGTCATTGATGATCCAGATGTTGATGTCGTCATCGAGGTGATCGGCGGCGTTGAACAGACAAAACAATATTTGGTCGACGCGCTGAGATCGAAAAAGCATGTTGTCACAGCAAACAAGGACTTAATGGCTGTGTACGGCTCCGAGCTGCTTGCCGAAGCAAAGGAAAATGGATGCGATATCTACTTTGAAGCCAGTGTTGCCGGCGGGATTCCGATTCTGCGCACGTTAGAGGAAGGCCTCTCATCAGATCGAATTACAAAAATGATGGGAATTGTGAACGGCACAACAAACTTTATCTTAACAAAAATGATCAAAGAGAAAAGCCCATACGAGGAAGTGCTCAAGGAAGCGCAGGATCTCGGTTTTGCCGAAGCTGATCCGACTTCTGACGTGGAAGGGCTTGACGCCGCACGGAAAATGGCGATATTGGCGCGCCTCGGCTTCTCGATGAACGTGGATCTGGAAGACGTCAAAGTAAAGGGGATCTCCCAAATTACAGACGAGGACATCAGCTTCAGCAAACGCCTTGGCTATACAATGAAGCTGATCGGGATTGCTCAGCGTGACGGCAGCAAAATCGAGGTCAGCGTACAGCCGACACTGCTTCCTGACCACCATCCGCTTTCTGCTGTTCATAATGAGTTTAACGCCGTTTATGTATACGGCGAGGCTGTAGGTGAGACGATGTTCTACGGGCCGGGAGCCGGAAGCATGCCGACAGCGACATCCGTTGTTTCTGACCTCGTCGCTGTCATGAAAAATATGCGCCTTGGTGTAACAGGCAACAGCTTTGTCGGACCGCAATATGAGAAAAACATGAAATCGCCGTCTGACATTTATGCACAGCAGTTTTTAAGAATTCATGTAAAAGATGAGGTTGGTTCATTCTCGAAAATTACATCTGTGTTCTCAGAACGGGGCGTGAGCTTTGAAAAAATCCTTCAGCTGCCAATTAAAGGCCATGATGAGTTAGCTGAAATCGTAATTGTCACACATCATACATCAGAAGCTGATTTCAGTGATATTCTGCAAAACCTAAATGATTTGGAAGTCGTTCAAGAAGTCAAAAGCACATATCGTGTAGAAGGGAACGGTTGGAGCTAATGTGGAAAGGACTTATCCATCAATATAAAGAATTTTTACCTGTAACAGATCAAACACCGGCGCTGACTTTACATGAAGGAAACACACCTCTTATTCACCTGCCGAAGCTATCTGAGCAGCTCGGAATTGAGCTTCATGTCAAAACGGAAGGCGTCAATCCTACGGGATCATTTAAAGATCGCGGAATGGTTATGGCTGTGGCAAAGGCAAAAGAAGAAGGCAATGACACGATTATGTGCGCGTCAACAGGTAACACTTCCGCTGCTGCGGCAGCATATGCAGCCCGTGCTAACATGAAATGCATTGTCATCATCCCGAACGGAAAAATTGCATTTGGAAAACTCGCTCAAGCTGTCATGTACGGAGCCGAGATTATCGCAATTGACGGAAACTTTGACGATGCGCTTAAAATTGTCCGTTCCATCTGTGAGAAATCACCGATTGCCCTTGTCAACTCAGTCAACCCTTACCGCATTGAAGGCCAAAAAACTGCTGCCTTCGAAGTGTGCGAACAGCTGGGGGAAGCGCCTGATGTTTTAGCGATCCCGGTCGGAAACGCGGGAAACATCACTGCGTACTGGAAGGGCTTCAAGGAATATCATGAGAAAAACGGCACAGGCCTTCCGAAAATGCGCGGCTTTGAAGCTGAGGGTGCGGCGGCAATCGTGCGCAATGAAGTGATTGAAAATCCTGAAACAATAGCGACAGCCATTCGTATCGGAAACCCGGCAAGCTGGGACAAAGCTGTAAAGGCAGCCGAGGAATCCAATGGGAAAATTGACGAAGTCACTGATGATGAAATCCTTCACGCATATCAGCTGATCGCCCGTGTAGAAGGCGTGTTTGCAGAACCAGGTTCTTGCGCGTCTATCGCAGGAGTGCTGAAACAGGTGAAATCCGGAGAAATTCCGAAAGGCAGCAAGGTCGTAGCTGTGTTAACAGGAAACGGACTGAAAGATCCGAACACAGCGGTCGACATTTCAGAAATCAAGCCTGTCACTTTGCCGACTGATGAAGACAGCATCCTTGAATATGTAAAAGGAGCGGCCCGTGTATGAACGAAGCCGACATGCTGTTCTCTGTCACTGTTCCCGGAAGCACAGCTAACCTAGGCCCCGGCTTTGATTCAGTCGGAATGGCGCTCAGCAGATATTTGAAGCTGACCGTCTTTGAAAGCGACAAATGGTCTTTTGAGGCTGAAACAGAAACAGTCGCCGGAATTCCGGCGGGTACAGATAACCTGATCTATCAAGTGGCTAAACGGACCGCAGATTTGTACGGAAAAGAAATGCCTCCTGTCCATGTGAAGGTGTGGAGCGACATCCCGCTTGCACGCGGCCTTGGCAGCAGCGCCGCGGCGATTGTAGCGGCCATTGAACTGGCTGATGAATTATGCGGCTTAAAGCTGTCTGAAGCGGACAAGCTGCATTTAGCCAGTCTAGAAGAAGGACACCCGGACAATGCTGGCGCTTCTCTCGTCGGCGGACTTGTGATCGGCCTGCATGAGGATGACGAGACCCAAATGATCCGCGTCCCGAATGCTGACATTGACGTAGTCGTTGTCATTCCTTTTTACGAAGTGCTGACAAGAGACGCGAGAGACGTGCTTCCGAAGGAGTTTCCATATGCCGATGCCGTAAAAGCAAGTGCTGTCAGCAATATCCTCATTGCTGCGATCATGTCCAAGGACTGGCCGCTTGTCGGGAAAATCATGAAGAAGGATATGTTCCATCAGCCGTACCGGGCGATGCTTGTGCCTGAGCTGTCAAAAGTAGAGCACGTCGCCGAGATGAAGGGCGCATATGGAACGGCTCTCAGCGGAGCAGGCCCGACGATTCTTGTCATGACCGAAAAAGGAAAGGGAGAAGAGCTAAAAGAACAGCTCGCGCTTCATTTCCCTCATTGTGAAGTAGACGCTTTGACCGTTCCGAAAGAGGGAAGTATAATAGAGCGAAATCCTTTATATCAAGTAAAAAGTGTATAAATCATGCCAAGCGTTCCTCAGCGTCAGCGGAGGGCGCTTTTTTTTGCTGAAGATAAAGGAGTTTTTATTTAGAAAAACGAAATACTTGTAAAAAGGAGGAGATGAATATGAAAAAGCTGATAACCGCAGACGACATCACTGCGATTGTCTCTGTGACCGATCCTCAATACGCCCCAGACGGCACCCGTGCCGCATATGTAAAATCACAAGTGAATCAAGAGAAAGATTCGTATACATCAAATATATGGATCTATGAAACGAAAACGGGCGGGTCTGTTCCTTGGACACATGGAGAAAAGCGAAGCACCGACCCAAGATGGTCTCCGGACGGGCGCACGCTTGCCTTTATTTCTGATCGAGAAGGCGATGCGGCACAGCTGTATATGATGAGCGCTGAAGGCGGAGAAGCGAGAAAACTGACTGATATCCCGTATGGCGTGTCAAAGCCAATATGGTCCCCGGATGGCGAATCGATTCTAGTCACTGTCAGTTTGGGAGAGGGAGAAAGCATTGATGACCGAGAAAAAACGGAGCAGGACAGCTATGAACCTGTTGAAGTGCAAAGCCTCTCCTACAAACGGGACGGCAAAGGGCTGACGAGAGGCGCGTATGCCCAGCTTGTGCTTGTCAGCGTAAAGTCGGGTGAGATGAAGGAGCTGACAAGTCACAAAGCTGATCATGGTGATCCTGCTTTTTCTCCTGACGGCAAATGGCTTGTTTTCTCAGCTAATTTAACTGAAACAGATGATGCCAGCAAGCCGCATGATGTTTACATGGTGTCACTGGAGTCTGGAGATCTTAAGCAGATTACACCTCATCGCGGCTCATTCGGACCAAGCTCATTTTCACCAGACGGAAGGTATCTTGCTTTGCTTGGAAATGAAAAGGAATATCAGAATGCAACGCTCTCAAAGGCGTGGCTCTATGATATCGAACAAGGCCGCCTCACATGTCTGACTGAAATGCTGGACGTACACTTAGCGGATGCACTGATTGGTGATTCATTGATCGGTGGTGCCGAACAGCGCCCGGTTTGGACAAAGGACAGCCAAGGGTTTTATGTCATCGGCACAGATCAAGGCAGTACGGGCATCTATTATATTTCGATTGAAGGCCTTGTGTATCCGATTCGTCTGGAAAAAGAGTACATCAATAGCTTTTCTCTTTCACCTGATGAACAGCACTTTATTGCCAGTGTGACAAAGCCGGACAGACCGAGTGAGCTCTACAGTATCCCGCTTGGACAGGAAGAGAAACAGCTGACTGGCGCGAATGACAAGTTTGTCAGTGAGCATACGATATCAATACCTGAAGAGATTCAATATGCTACAGAAGACGGCGTGACGGTGAACGGCTGGCTGATGAAGCCTGCACAAATGGAAGGTGAGACAACATATCCACTTATTCTCAACATACACGGCGGTCCGCATATGATGTACGGGCATACATATTTTCATGAGTTTCAGGTGCTGGCGGCGAAAGGATACGCGGTCGTTTATATCAATCCGAGAGGAAGCCACGGCTACGGACAGGAATTTGTGAATGCGGTCAGAGGAGATTATGGAGGAAAGGATTATGACGATGTGATGCAAGCTGTGGATGAGGCTATCAAACGAGATCCGCATATTGATCCTAAGCGGCTCGGTGTCACAGGCGGAAGCTACGGAGGTTTTATGACCAACTGGATCGTCGGGCAGACGAACCGCTTTAAAGCTGCCGTTACCCAGCGCTCGATATCAAATTGGATCAGCTTTCACGGCGTCAGTGATATCGGCTTTTTCTTTACAGACTGGCAGCTTGGGCATGACATGTTTGAGGACACAGAAAAGCTCTGGGACCGGTCTCCTTTAAAATACGCAGCAAACGTGGAGACACCACTTTTGATTCTGCATGGCGAGCGGGATGACCGATGCCCGATCGAGCAGGCGGAGCAGCTGTTTATCGCTCTGAAAAAAATGGGCAAGGAAACCAAGCTTGTCCGTTTTCCGAATGCATCGCACAATTTGTCACGCACCGGACACCCAAGACAGCGGATCAAGCGCCTGAATTATATCAGCTCATGGTTTGATCAACATCTCTAATAAAAAAGCCAGGCTGATCAAATATCAGCCTGGCTGCTTTATTAAAAAACTTGTTCTACTTCAACGACACCCGGCACTTCTTCTAGAAGAGCGCGCTCAATTCCGGCTTTCAGCGTAATTGTTGAACTTGGGCAGCTGCCGCATGCGCCTAGAAGACGAAGCTTAACGATACCTTCATCTACGTCTACAAGCTCACAGTCACCGCCGTCACGAAGTAAAAACGGACGAAGTTTGTCCAGTACTTCCTGCACCTGTTCTTTCATTTCAACTTCAGTCATGACATTCGCTCCTTTCGTCGTCATAAAACCATTATATTCAGTGTAACAATAAAAATCTATTGTTTGGTTTGCAAAGTTGCTTTCCCTATTATAGCACATTCAGACTTCAACACAAAAACGGTTTTTTTCTATAAAAACGTCCTTTGGCTCTGTATACTTAAAAGAAAGGACTTACATAGGAAAGGGGGCGTTTACAAGTGATGAAACCAGTCATGCTCAGCGTATACGGGGCAGAAACCGTTTGTGCGAGCTGTGTCAATATGCCGACAGCCAAGGATACATACGAGTGGCTTGAGGCTGCGCTGAAAAGAAAATATCCAAATCAGCCTTTTGAGATGCAGTACATCGATATTCATGAGCCGCCTGACAATGAACATGCGAAAGAGCTTGTGGAAAAAATCAGAAATGACGAGTATTTTTATCCGCTTGTGCTCGTAGAAGACAAAATTGTCGGTGAAGGCAATCCGAAATTAAAAGACGTTTATGAGGAAATGGAGAAGCATGGGTATACAGAAAACCGCTGACTTGATCAGCGGTTCTTCTCTATCATTAACCGTTATGGTGTTTATACATCCACAGCAAGCCGGATTTCAGCATACGCGGAACACGGCCGATCAGCGGACGGTCAGCAACAAGCCCGAAGCCGGCTTTTTTTCCGAGTGAACCGAGGACGCCTTTCAGCTTAAACTGAGGCATTGATTCAGGCAGGGCTTCTCCATTCCAGCGTTTTTGCAAGATTTGGACAATCTGCTCTGCTTGAGCCTCTGCCAGCTGGGCGCTCGGTGCATGAGGAAGGCTGGCGCAATCGCCGACAACGTACAGATGTTCATCACCTGGAAGATTGTGATGAGGCGTTAATACAATACGCCCTTGTGCGTCCTTCTCCACATCTAAGTCTCTGACGACTTTGTTTGGCTGGATGCCGGCTGTCCACACGATGGCGTCTGCAGAAATCGGATCATCGTGGTTATACACAACGCCTTCTTCTACTTTTGTGATATTTGCCCTGTTAATAATGCGGACACCGTGCTCTTCGAACCATTTTTGCACATATTTGCTTAAACGCTCGGGAAAGCTTGATAAAATGAGATTACCGCGGTCGAACAAAATAATGTTCAGGTCATCACGGCTTTCTCTCAATTCACTTGCAAGCTCAACGCCGCTTAAGCCCGCTCCGACAATGGCGACGGTGGCATTAGCGCTCAGATTATTCAGCTTTTGATAGGTTTCGCGGGACTGATCGATGGTTTGAATACTGTAGGTGAATTCAGGCGCTCCCGGCACGTTGTGGTATTTATCCTCACAGCCGAGCCCGATTACGGCGTCATCGTAAGAAATCGGTTCACGATCTTGGAACAGCACTTGTTTTTGTACAATATCAATTGATGTGATATCACCATATTGGACATCCAGGCGAGGGTGCTCTGGGAATGACACTCTGATATGATGGTCAGAAATTGTGCCTGCGGCAAGGGCATAATATTCTGTTTTCAAGCAGTGATAAGGATTTCTGTCAATTAACGTGATTGAAACATCATCAGGCAGCTGGTTTGGCAATAAGCGATGAAGAACACGCATGTTCCCGTAACCTCCGCCGATCAAGACCAATTTTTTCATTTGAATTCCCCTTTAATCCGAAGAGTATGATAGACACATTGAAGAAAATACGAACTATGTAAAATAACATCTAGAATTATATCGAATTTGATCTAAAATCACAATAATAGTTTCAAAATAACCTACAATTTAGCCTGAAAACACAAATTAGTAAAACGTTATTTGAGAAATAATATGTTACGATAATAAATTTTGAATCATCCGTTGTCTTTGACGAATAGTAAAAAATTCGCGATAATGGACATATGTGAGGTGAAACCGCATGAATCCAATGATTGAATTTTGTGTCAGCAATCTGGCTCACGGCTCTCAGGAAGCCCGGGCGATTTTGGAGAAGGATCCCAACCTTGATGTCCTTGAATATGGCTGCTTAAGCTACTGCGGGACATGCATGGAATCGCTTTTCGCTCTGGTAAACGGAGAAGTCGTCATGGGTGAAACGCCTGCTGAGCTTGTTGAGAATATATATACCTTTATTGAAGAAAATCCAATGTTTTAAAGAAAAGGGCCTGGACAGGCCCTTTTTTTATTTTGCCGTACAAAAGAACTAAAAAAATGTGTAGACATCAAAAAATATTATTGTTATCGTATAAAAGATATTTTTTTAAATAAAATTTAAGAGGTGTACGAGTATTCATGAATGTTCTGTGGGGGCTGCTGGGCGCAGTTGCGATCATTGCTATCGCGTTTTTATTTTCAGAAAAGAAAAGCAATATTAAGATAAGAACCGTCATCGTTGGTTTATGCACACAGGTGGCGTTTGGATACATCGTGTTGAAATGGGAAGCGGGACGCGCTGTTTTTTTATGGTTTTCAAGCCGTGTACAGCTTCTGATTGACTATGCGAATGAAGGCATCAGTTTTATTTTTGGACCGCTTCTAAAGGTCGGAGACAGTCCGGCATTTGCATTAAGTGTACTGCCCGTTATCATTTTCTTCTCAGCACTGATTGCAGTTTTATATCATTTGAAAATCATGCAGCTCGTTTTCCGTGTCATTGGCGGCGGATTGTCGAAGCTCCTTGGAACAAGCAAAACGGAATCTCTGGCGGCTGCTGCCAATATTTTTGTAGGACAATCAGAATCTCCGTTAGTGATCAAACCTCTGATTGCTGGGCTGACGCGCTCTGAGTTGTTTACGATTATGACGAGCGGTCTATCGGCAGTTGCGGGATCTACCTTGTTTGGGTACGCGCTACTCGGTATTCCGATTGAATACTTGCTGGCGGCCAGCTTTATGGCTGCTCCAGCTGGACTAGTCTTTGGTAAATTGATTATACCCGAAACGGAAAAAACGCAAACCGTAAAAAGCGATTTCAAAATGGATGAAGGTGAAGGCGCAGCCAATGTCATTGACGCAGCTGCAAAGGGAGCGTCAACAGGACTGCAAATTGCGTTAAACGTTGGGGCGATGCTGCTTGCGTTTGTTGCGTTAATCGCTGTAGTAAACGGTATTCTCGGCGGGGCTTTCGGCTTGTTCGGTTTAAAAGGCGTAACATTAGAATCCATTCTCGGCTATGTGTTTTCTCCTATCGCCTTTTTGATTGGCGTGCCCTGGCATGAAGCATTGCAGGCGGGAAGCTATATCGGCCAGAAATTGGTGCTGAATGAGTTTGTCGCTTATTCTAACTTCGGTCCGCACATCGGCGAGTTTTCTAAGAAAACTGCTACCATTATCAGTTTCGCGTTATGCGGATTCGCCAATTTTTCATCAATTGCGATTATGCTTGGTACGCTTGGCGGTTTAGCACCCAGCCGCCGTTCAGATATCGCACGTCTCGGCCTGAAGGCTGTTCTTGCAGGAACATTAGCCAATCTGCTCAGCGCAGCCATTGCCGGCATGTTTATATAAACGATAAAAGCTCCTTGCGTCAGTGCAAGGAGCTTTTATGTATGAAAAACGGGGGATAATTGTATTGTGTCCGCTTATAATAGCTTTTATACTAAGAAAAAGAAAAAAAGTTGGAGGCACCTATGAACTCATTTCGATTTACCAAAATGCACGGCCTGGGAAACAGTTATATTTATGTGAATCAATTTGAAGAACAGCTTTCAGAAGAAAAACTGTCAGAGATTGCAATTCAGGTTTCTTCTGTTTATACAGGGATCGGATCCGACGGAATGATCCTGATATGCCCATCAGACCAAGCGCCTGTTAAAATGCGGATTTTTAATAATGACGGGTCTGAAGGGAAAAACTGCGGCAACGGCCTGCGCTGCGTCGCAAAATACGCATATGAGCATAAGCTGGTTGAGGAAACATCTTTTCTGATTGAAACTCTCTCCGGGCTTGTGAAAGCGGAGGTTCAAGTCGAAAACGGAAAAGTGAATGTGGTCACTGTCGATATGGGCGAACCGCGCTTGACAAAATCCGAGCTCCCGATGCTTGACGGCGGGGAAGAGCGCACAATCAATGAAACGATGGCATTTGGTGAAGTAGAACTAACAGGCACTGCCGTTTCAATGGGAAATCCGCATATCGTTTTTCCGATCGCAGACATTGAACAGGCACCCTTAACGACACTGGGGCCGGTGATTGAGAAAGATCCGAGATTTCCGGAAGGCATCAATGTGGAATTCGTTGAAACTGTGAATGAACAAGAATTGCATTTCCGCGTCTGGGAACGGGGATCAGGGATTACTCAGGCATGCGGGACAGGAGCATGTGCAGCGGCGGTCGCATCTGTATTAAACGGCGTATCAAAGCGAAATCAAGACATCACGGTGCATTTAGCAGGCGGGGATTTGGTGATAAACTGGAAAGATAACGGCCATGTAATGATGACAGGGCCGGCTGAAACCGTTTGTGAGGGTGTCTATTTCTTGTAAAACACCTTGTTTGAGAATTGGGACGATCATGTTTATAATAAAAGACAGCAACCGGTTTTTAAAAGGAGGTTCACAATGATGAGCAACCCGGTAACAATTACAGAAGCAGCAGCTTTGCATATAAAAGATATGATGAAAGAGCATGAAGAAGAAAACGCGTTTCTGCGTGTAGGCGTCAAAGGCGGCGGCTGCAGCGGACTTTCTTACGGCATGGGCTTTGAGCATGAAAAGAGTGAATCAGACAGTGTGTTTGATCAGCATGGCATCACTGTTCTAGTTGACAAAGAAAGCCTTGACATCATGAACGGCACCGTGATTGATTATAAACAATCCATGCTCGGCGGTGGCTTCACCATCGACAATCCAAACGCCATCGCTTCATGCGGCTGCGGTTCTTCGTTCAGAACAGCAACGAATGCAGGCAAGCCTGAAGAGTGCTAAGCACTAAAAACGGATAGCAACTATTAATGACGCTTTTCTTAGCGATAAATCATCGTTAAGGGAGGCGTTTTTATTATGGGGAAATGATGCAGAGAGTTCCGGGAACTTCGGCAAGAGAAAATCCGCATTGCTGTTTGATTTTTGTTGTAAATACAGCAAAATTACGCTATATTTAATGCGAAGTATATTTTATTGCATTTACAACAAAAAACGTTAGGGAGTTGATGATGAAGAAGGTTTTTGGAATGGTAACAAGGTCAGTATCTGTTCCTTGTTTAAATATATTAAAAAGGGACACAAGACAATTGAATTTTTAATAAAGGGGCTGAATCCGAACAATGAGTGTAAAAATGAAAAAATGCAGCCGGGAAGATTTACAAACACTCCAACAATTGAGTATTGAAACATTCAATGACACTTTTAAAGAACAGAACTCACCTGAAAATATGAAATCCTATTTAGAAAGCGCATTTAACACTGAGCAACTGGAAAAAGAGTTATCCAATATGTCTTCGCAATTCTTTTTTGTTTACTTTGATCATGAAATCGCTGGATATGTAAAGGTCAATATCGATGATGCTCAGTCTGAAGAAATGGGTGCTGAATCACTTGAAATCGAGAGAATTTATATAAAGAACAGCTTTCAAAAACATGGGCTTGGCAAACATCTGTTGAATAAAGCTATAGAAATTGCGCTGGAACGTAATAAAAAGAACATTTGGCTAGGTGTGTGGGAAAAAAATGAAAATGCCATTGCCTTTTATAAGAAAATGGGGTTTTATCAGACCGGCGCCCACTCTTTTTATATGGGTGATGAAGAACAAACGGATTTAATCATGGCTAAAACACTCATATAATATTTTTCGAAGGGTGGATGATGATGTATATTCCAAAATATTTTAAAGTCACAAATGCTGAAGACATTTGGAATTTTGTACAAGAAAACTCCTTTGGTACGATTGTCACAACAGAACAAGGAAAACCAATTGCCACACATTTGCCGTTAGGATTCAATAAAAAAGATGATCATTACTATATTACGGGGCATTTCGCTTATGGAAATCCTCAGTGGAGAACGTTTGAAGCCTGTGAAGATGTGCTTGTGATGTTTCAGGGACCGCACGCTTATATTTCTTCTTCCTGGTATTCGCGCGAAAATGTTCCGACGTGGAATTATCAGGCTGTCCACATGTATGGAAAAGCAAGTATGTTAGAGAAAGATGAATTAGCAGAAGAATTAACAATCATGCTGGAGAAATACGAAAAACATCGTGACAATCCTGTTTTATGGGATAAGCTTTCTCCAAAACTCTTAGAACGTGAATTGAAAGGTATCGTTGGATTTAAGATTAAGGTGGAAGACATTCAAGCGGCATATAAATTAAGCCAGAACCGAAATGAAACGGATTATATGAACATCATTGAACAGTTGCAAAATGAAGAAAATCCAAATGCAAAACAAATGGCAGAACTGATGGAAAATAAATTCAAAAAGCAAATATAAGCTTACTTTGCTGAAGAAGTAGCAGAAAACGCCAACTCAAGCGGAGAACCGCTGACTTGGCGTTTTTTTATGATTAATATTTATCCCCATTAAAAATGGAATTCTTCACAATCACATAATCCACATTGCGGATGGCGTCAAGCTTTGTTCCGCCTGCATAAGAAATAGAAGATTGAAGATCCTGCTCCATTTCAATCAGTGTATCCTTGATTGAGCCTTTATGCGCCACGTGCATTTTTTTGCCTTCGACATTTTTCTTTTCGCCTTTTTGGAATTCAGAGGCTGAGCCGAAGTACTCTTTGTAAAGCTTTCCGTCTTTTTCGATCGTTTGGCCTGGCGATTCTTCGTGTCCGGCAAATAGTGAACCGATCATGACCATCGTTGCGCCGAATCGGATTGATTTTGCGATGTCGCCATGGGTGCGGATGCCGCCATCCGCGATAATCGGTTTGCTGGCTGCTTTGGCACACCAGCGCAGCGCCGCTAATTGCCAGCCGCCTGTGCCGAAGCCGGTTTTGATTTTCGTAATACATACTTTTCCCGGTCCGATGCCGACTTTAGTGGCATCCGCTCCCGCATTTTCAAGTTCTCTGACCGCTTCCGGCGTTCCGACATTGCCAGCAATAACAAAGCTGTCCGGCAAATGTTTTTTTAGGTGCTGGATCATTTCAATGACAGCATTTGAGTGCCCGTGAGCAATGTCAATTGTCACGTATTCAGGAGTCAGATTTTCTTCTGCCAGCTGGCGGACAAATTCATACTCCTCCTCTTTGACGCCCACGCTGATAGAAGAGAATAAGCCGCGTGCGTTCATATCTTTAATAAAATTAATTCGTGTCTCAGGCTCAAATCTGTGCATCACATAAAAGTAGCCATTTTCGGCTAATGAAATCGCTAGTTTTTCATCTATAATCGTCTGCATATTGGCAGGGACGACGGGTAATTTAAATGTACGTCCGCCTAAACGTACGGATGTATCACATTCTGAACGGCTATTTACAATGCATTTTGCAGGAATTAGCTGAATATCTTCGTAATCAAATACGTTTTCCATGTTTTTCACTCCTAAAAACGAATATTTAAAATGATATTATATGAAATGTTCGCCTTCTATAATGTACTCTGTTTTATTTAGGATGTCAAACATTATGATTTCCTGGCAGGTATGGTGCAAGTGCCGAAGCTTGTCATGCAGGGTGAGTTTAGGTATCATAGTTTTAACGAATGGTCTTAGAGAGCGGATCAAAACGCGAATGATATACGTTCAGCAAAGCTTGGTCGTTCAGCACCAGGCTTTCTTTATGGCATGGACATGGGAAAGGAGCGAATAAGATGGCCCAAAACGAAGAAAAAACACCGAAGTCCCAAAAGATTCAGGACCGTATTATTATGGCAATGATCTGGGTAGTCGCAGCCCTTGTGATTGCGCTGGTTGTAGGAACTGCATTGAATTATATCAATATCTTCAAATAAAAAAGGAGCTGTGTCGCAGACACAAGCTCCTTTTTTATTATTTATTTTCAAAAAGACTTGTTGAGTGAAGAGGCTGTACGCGGGCTTTCGGGTCCATGTAAGCCTTGGCGTTGTTCACTGCTGTCGGTGCCTCACCGAAGCCGCTGGCAATCAGGTTGACTTTTCCTTCGTATGTACAAATGTCACCTGCTGCAAAGAAGCCTTCGATATTTGTTTCCATTGTTGATTTCACGACAATGGAATTTTTCTCGATATCCAGGCCCCAGTTTTTGATCGGTCCAAGAGATGAAACGAAACCGTAGTTGACGATTAAGTCATCAATTTCTAAAATTTCTTTGCGGTCGCCTTTCACTTCTTCAAGCACTAGCTGTTCGATTTTGTCTTCGCCGATCAGCTCCGCAGGGACGAATGGTGTCAGGACATTAACCTTCGACGCATGAAGGTTTTCCACACTGTGCTCGTGCGCACGGAACTTGTCGCGGCGGTGAATGATCGATACTTCTTTTGCGATTGGCTCAAGCATAAGCGCCCAGTCAACCGCGGAATCTCCACCGCCTAGGATCGCAACGCGTCTGCCGGCGAATTTTTGCAGATCATCAACGAAGTAATGGAGGTTTTTGCCTTCATACTGCTCGGCATTTTCAAGTTCCAGCTTTCTCGGTTTGAATGCGCCGTTTCCTGCAGTGATGATGACCGTTTTAGAGTAGTGGGTTTCTTCATTTGTTACAAGCTTAAACACGCCATCCGCTTGTTTCTCAACAGATTCAACCGCTTGCTCCAGACAAATGGTTTGGTCGAATTTCGCCATTTGCTCTTTTAGGTTATTGATAAGCTCTTGCGCGCGGATTTTCGGGAATCCCGCTACATCATATATATACTTCTCAGGGTATAGGGCGCTAAGCTGTCCGCCGAGCTGAGGCAGGCTTTCGATAATTTTGACGCTTGCCTGTCTCATTCCGCCGTAAAAAGCGGTGAATAAGCCGACCGGTCCCCCGCCTATAATTGTAATATCATAAACCTTTGTATCCTCTCGCATACGAAAATTGCCTCCTAAATGAAAATTGTTATTAATTATACCATATTGCCGTTCAAATTGACGAGTCAGCAGAAAAAATCGTAAGGATCTAACGTGCCCATCCGTTCTTGAAAATATTTCCGCAGGCCGCTACGATAATAACCAAATGAAATGATCTTTTTCTGAATGTTTCTTGGGCCAGCCGGATAAACATGATAATAGTGCTATGGGTAAGGACTTCACAAAAAACTTTTCAATATATTTCATAAAATCCCGCCAATTAGCTGAAGCTAACACAAATGATGATTTTATTATGGGTCTAACAAAAGCAAAAAAAGAGAAGGTGGATGTGATGGCATTGAATAAGCCCAAAATCGTGATTTTAGGTGCAGGATATGGCGGATTGATGACGGTGACAAGGCTGACGAAATATGTCGGTCCGAATGATGCTGAAATTACGCTTGTAAATAAACACAATTATCATTATGAAACGACATGGATGCATGAAGCGAGCGCGGGTACGCTCCATCATGACCGCTGCCGTTATCAGATAAAAGATGTAATCAACCAGTCACGGGTGAATTTTGTACAGGATACCGTAAAGGCAATCAAAATTGATGAGAAAAAAGTTGTGCTTGCGAATGGAGAACTGCAGTACGATTATTTAGTCATCGGGCTCGGCGCCGTGCCTGAAACATTCGGCATTAAAGGCTTGAAAGAATATGCGTTTCCGATCGCCAACATCAACACGTCGCGCCTGCTGCGGGAACATATTGAGCTGCAGTTTGCGACTTACAATACGGAAGCGGAAAAACGGCCGGACAGGTTAACGATCGTTGTTGGCGGTGCCGGATTTACGGGAATTGAATTTCTTGGCGAGCTGGCGGCTCGCGTGCCGGAGCTCTGTAAGGAGTATGACGTTGACAGAAGTCTTGTCCGCATCATTTGTGTGGAAGCAGCGCCGACCGTTTTGCCGGGCTTTGATCCGGAACTTGTTGATTACGCCGTACATTTCCTTGAGGAAAACGGAGTTGAGTTCAAGATCGGCACAGCTGTACAAGAATGTACCCCGGAAGGAGTCAGAGTCGGCAAAAAAGATGAGGAACCAGAGCAGATCAAATCGCAAACCGTTGTATGGGCAGCAGGTGTCCGCGGCCATCCGATTGTAGAGGAAGCCGGTTTTGAAAATATGCGCGGCCGGGTGAAAGTCAACCCTGATCTTCGCGCCCCAGGACATGACAATGTCTTTATTCTCGGCGACAGCTCGCTGTTTATGAATGAAGATACAGAGCGTCCGTATCCGCCGACTGCGCAAATTGCAATGCAGCAGGGCATAACGGTTGCTAAAAACCTTGGCAGGCTAATTAAAGGCGGAGAGCTTGAGGAATTCAAGCCGGACATTAAGGGAACAGTGGCTTCTCTTGGCGAGCATAACGCGGTTGGGGTTGTTTATGGCAGAAAGCTGAAAGGCACGCCGGCTTCGTTTATGAAAAAAGTCATTGATAACCGCTCGCTGTTTATGATTGGCGGACTCGGACTGACACTGAAAAAAGGCAAGTTCAAGTTTTTCTAAAAACCCGCGGAAGCGGGTTTTCTTTATTAAAAAACGCCAAAATAAAAAGAGAATGAGAGGAAAATAAGTATGTTTCCGCTTACATCAAAAGATTTGTCACATGATCTGACTTTATTATTGACAGCTTGATATGGTATATTATCAGAAAATTAAGAAAAAGGGTGATGATTAGATGAAAACTGCAACGACAACCGCTTCACATGCATGCCCATTTTGTTCAGGGAAAGGATATTTTCAATTGATTCTCGGCGGTTCAGAGACTTGTCCGTCTTGCCAGGGGACAGGAAAAGACAGTCATTCTTTTTCCAGCCGTTGACTTTATTTCAGCCCCCGCGTTACACTAAAAACAACGCAGGGGGGTGGAATAGGTTGATTAGTCTGCCAGTCGTAATCATCTCAATTGTTTTGTTTTTTGTCTTGTTTTTTGGAATCGGTTTCTTATTAAACATGCTGCTGAGAATGTCTTGGATTATGGCTGTGATTTATCCGATTGTATGCCTTTTCATTATCAGCAAAGAAAAGCTGATCAGCTATGTCCAGTCGCCGGGAGAATCCTTTGCCAGCCTGTTTCATCGTGTCTTATCATTAGCGGCTGCCGATGTGCTGATTTTAGTCAGTGGTTTGGCCGGCGCCATCGTGTCCGGTATAGCGATCAACATGCTCAGAAAAAGAGGATATCAAATGTTTTAAATGCCGCTTTCTTCTAAAGAAAGCTTTTTTTATGTGTTCAACTCATTCATCATTTTGAATAATGCTCTCTCCACTTGGGAACAATGATTCGGAGGAGAGGTGAATGATGTTGAATATGATCAGACGTTTGCTGATGACCTGTTTATTTCTGCTTGCATTTGGCACGACATTTTTATCAGTGTCAGGAATTGAAGCGAAGGACTTGTCAAAATGGGTGCAGGAACATCAGGAAAAGCACTTGAAGCATGCAGGACTGACATTAAAAGCATTGCAGCAGAAACAAACACAAACCACGTCCGCGGCTGAGGATAAAACAAAACCGTTAGAAGAGGCATTTGATTGGGATGAATATCCAGTCCAAAGAGTAACAGCAACAGGCTACACAGCAGGAGCTGAGTCGACGGGCAAAAATCCCGGTGATCCATTATACGGGCTTACATATTCAGGTGTGAAAGTGAAACGGGATTTATATTCCACGGTTGCTGCTGACCCGTCCGTTTTCCCGATCGGAACAATTTTATTCATTCCGAACTACGGTCTCGGAGTTGTGGCCGACACAGGATCAGCTATTAAGGGAAACCGCCTTGATCTGTACTATGAGACAGTCAAAGATGTATACAATGAATGGGGCAAAAAAACCCTTGATGTATATGTGATTAAAAAGGGAACGGGAAAGATTACCGAGGATGAGCTTGAGAAGCTCAATGAAACAAAATCTTTGCAAGTGTTCAGAAATCAATATAAAACTGTGAAAGAATAAAACGCTCCAGCGAAAGCAGGAGCGTTTTTTTACATGAAAAAGTAAGCGAGTACCAATGTCAGTAAAATACCTGTGAGGCCTCCGAAAAAGACTTCGATCGGCTGATGTCCGAGAAGCTCTTTCAGCTTTTTTTGCTTTTCTTTCTCTGCAGCCTTAGGGAAGTCCTTCGCTTCATTTACGAAACGGTTAAAATCAATGACAAGCTTATTAATGACTGTTGCCTGCTCACCGGCGTGACGTCTGACGCCAGTTGCGTCAAACATGGTGATGACGGCGAAAATGGCGGAAACCGCAAAGAGTGAGGAGTCTAATCCATGCTCCAAGGCTACGCCTGTAGAAAGCGCAGTGACCGCTGCGGAGTGAGAGCTCGGCATGCCGCCTGTGCTTGTGACCAGCGACCAGTCCAGTTTTCTGGACACGATAAACTGTATGGGCACTTTGATGACCTGAGCAAAAATAATTGCGGCCAGGCTTGATAATAAAGGAAAATTCGTTAAAAGTTCCATCGGCGACATCCTTTCTATTTGAAAAATCCTTCGTGTTTCAAAAGAAAAAAGCAAGTCTTAGACTGTTGTTTGTTAAAATAAGTATAGTGGAAAGAATGTTTTTCCTATTATACCATTGTTCATTACAAATACCCATTACGTTAGGAGTGTAAGCCTCATGTTTTATGCGGTTCAACAATCAGAGCATACAGAAACCCTTGTGGTCGGGCTTTTTCAAAAAAGCCAGCTGACAGGAAAAGCGTTGGAAATTGATGAAATGCTCGAAGGCCATCTGACACAGCTTTTAAAAGAGGGTGATGTCTCTGCGAAACCGAATCAAGTATCAAAAGTATTCCCTCCATCTTCTGCGGGTATGAAACGGATTTATTTCGTTGGTCTGGGGAGAGAAGCAAATTATTCGTTTGAACAGGCGAAGGAACGTTTTGCTCATGTTTTTCAAGCCATTCATAAAGATCGAAAACAAGAAACTGCTGTTCTGCTTGATACGTTTATTTCGGAAGACGTGCCTCCAGCCGATGCCGCTCATGCTTTAGCAGAGAGCTGCCTGCTTGCTTCCTATGAGGTGCAGGATTATAAGCACAAATCAAATGAGCCTGACAAACAAATTGAAGCCGTGTATGTTGTAACAGATGAAGATACACAGGAAGTGCAGGCGGGGCTTCGCGTCGGCCAGGCATACGGACAAGGGACAAATTCGGCTAGAACGCTTGTGAATATGCCGGGAAACATGCTGACAGCGACTGACCTCGCTTCGTATGCTGAGGAGCTTGCGGCGAAATATGATTTTGAGTGTGAGATACTGGAGAAATCAGAGATGGAAGAGCTCGGTATGGGCGGAATACTTGCGGTAAACCAAGGCTCCACCGAACCGCCGAAAATGATTGTGTTGAAATATCAGGGCAAAAAGGAATGGGAAGACGTCGTCGGACTAGTCGGGAAAGGAATTACCTTTGACACAGGCGGCTACTCCATTAAAACGAAATCTGGAATTGTCGGCATGAAATCAGATATGGGAGGAGCAGCTGCGGTTCTCGGGGCTATGGAAACGATCGGAGAGCTTCGTCCTGAGCAAAACGTGCTGTGCGTTATTCCATCAACCGATAATATGATCTCCGGCGGGGCCATGAAGCCGGATGACGTGATCGTATCTTTAAGCGGAAAAACAATAGAAATCCTTAATACGGATGCTGAAGGAAGGCTAGTGCTTGCAGATGGCATTACATACGCGAAACAGCATGGCGCGTCAGTTCTTGTCGATGTAGCTACGCTTACCGGCGGCGTCGTTGTAGCTTTAGGAACAGAAACAACCGGTGCAATGACAAATGATCAAAGCTTTTACCAGCAGGTAGCTGATGCTGCACAAGAGTGCGGCGAGGCAATCTGGCAGCTGCCGATAACAGAGAAGGATAAAAAACGCGTGAAAAGCAGCCAAATGGCGGATCTCAACAATTCACCGGGACGCGAGGGACATGCGATAATGGCAGGAACGTTTCTTGGTGAATTCGCTGAGTCAACACCTTGGGTTCACCTTGATATTGCAGGCACAGCGACTGCCAATAAAGCAACCTGCTTCGGGCCGGCCGGGGCTACTGGCGTTATGGCAAGAACACTGGCTACACTTGCGGAGCGATTTACATTGGAAGAAGATAAAAACGAGTAATCAAAAATCCCTGCTGTACGATGCGGCAGGGATTTTTTTCTTCCGGAATCTTTAGTTGACTAAAGTGGATCGGTTATGATACGATACGTTCGTACTTTATTTATCTACTACATTAGCAAACTAAAGGATTTTTGGAGGGGTATCATCATGAATGCAGTCGTCATCGCAGTCCTGCTTATGCTTGTATTAAGCCTGCTGCGTGTCAATATTGTTATCGCATTAATTATAGGCGCCTTGGCCGGCGGGTTAACAGGCGGGCTCGGTCTTGGCGAAACGGTTAAAGCTTTCACAGACGGTCTCGGCGGAAATGCCACCGTTGCAGTCAGCTACGCTATGCTTGGCGCGTTTGCCGCCGCTTTGACGAAAACGGGTCTTCCGGACGCAATGGTGGAAGCCTCCGTTAAATTAATCGGAAATAAAGAAGATTCTCGAAAAAAAGCACTGTCTAAGGTGCTGATTGTGCTGATTATTTTAATTGTATCTTGTTTTTCGCAAAACGTCGTTCCGGTTCACATCGCGTTTATCCCGGTGCTGATTCCGCCGCTTTTGAAAATCTTTAATGAACTTGAAATGGACCGCCGTCTGATCGCGTGTGTAATTACATTTGGCTTAACGGCTCCTTATATTTTGCTTCCGGTCGGTTTCGGCCAAATCTTCCAGGGAATGCTGAAGGACAATATGGCGGATGCGGGGTTAAACGTTCCGCTTGCTGATATTCCGTACGCACTGATTATTCCAGTTGCAGGTATGGTTGTCGGCCTTATTTTATCAGTGATCGTATACCGTAAACCGAAACAATATGAAACAAAAGACATTTCAGGTGCAGAAGCATCGCCATATACGAGAAAAAGCATTGGTATCGCGGTTCTAGCCATTGTCGTGTCACTCGGCGTCCAGCTTTACTTATCTCAGACTTTGGGAGTAGAAGGAATGATTATGGGGGCGCTCGCTGGTCTGATTGTTCTGTTTGTCAGCGGTGTGATGAAGCGTGATGAAGCGGACTCACTGATTACTGATGGAATGGTTTTAATGGCCTTTATCGGCTTTGTCATGCTTGTTGCAGCCGGGTTTTCAAACGTGTTGACGAAAACCGGAGATGTCGAGTCACTGGTCAAAACGTCAGCTGGTTTTATCGGACACAGTCAGTCATTAGGTGCATTGCTGATGCTCATTGTCGGCTTATTAATTACAATGGGGATCGGATCTTCTTTTGCGACGATTCCTGTTATCACAACCATTTTCGTGCCTCTATGCATGCAGCTTGGATTCAGCCCGATGGCAACGATTGCGATTATCGGAGCTGCTGCTGCCCTCGGCGATGCCGGTTCACCTGCCAGTGACAGTACGCTTGGGCCGACTTCAGGTTTGAGTGCGGACGGCCAGCATCACCACATTTGGGATACTTGTGTGCCGACATTTATATTTTATAATATTCCGCTTGTTATCTTTGGCTGGATTGCAGCGCTTGTTTTATAGGAAAAAGGCTCCCCTTTACTGGGGAGCCTTTTCTCGTTATGATAAAAAAACCGTCCAATAGAACGGTTTTACATGGACGATATATGATTTCTGTTAAAGCCGGTTGCTTTATGAATAGAGCGGTAGATTGCTGGTGCGATAAACGACAGTATCACAGCCAGCGCTGTATCTTTTACCATAAACCAAATCATAAAGCCCCAAGCCGTGCCGTAGCTCACTGGCGTATGAATCCACAGCTTCAGTGCAAGATACATATAGGTAGTGCCGATGAGATACATGATCGCCGTTCCGATAAGTGAAGCAATGAGAAATCGAATTTTACTTGGCTGAATGTTTCGTTCTAAAAACCATCCCGCTGCAAATGCTGCCGGGATGTATGAGATAATAAACCCGCCGCTTTTCCCTGCAAACGGTGCGAAGCCTGCTGAAAATTGAGCGAACACAGGCGCTCCTGCCAATCCCACAAGTGCATATACAATCATGGCAACCGCTGCTCGTTTGCTGCCAAGAAGCAAAGCTGCCAAGAGACAGAAAAACGGCTGCATCGAAAGCGGAATGCCGGCTACTTGTAAAAAGGGTGCTACTGACGTAATGTTGGCCCCGACAGCCATAAGTGCAGCGAACATGCCAATCAGCGCCATATCTCCCGCACGAAGTTTACGTTGTTTCATCGTTGTTCCCCCTTAGGTTGACATACACAATCATAGAGTAATAAAGAACAAAAAGATTGTCAACATAATTTAAAATGAGGTTAACAAAAAAGGAGTGCTCCATATGTATTTCGGAAAAACAAAACAGTCCGATCAATCTGGAAGAGTGCCGCCAAATCAAAACGTCACCACTTCATTTCCTGTGCTTCATACCGGAAATGTCCCATATTACGAAGATATGACGAAATGGAATCTTCAAGTATACGGTTTGGTTGACCATCCGATGCTGTTAAGCTTTGAAGATGTCAAAGCCTTTCCACGGTATGAATCGAAAAATGACATTCATTGCGTCACGGGCTGGTCAAGGCTTGATAATGTGTGGCAAGGCGTGCGGGCTTGTGATATAGCGGAAAAAGCGGGTGTAAAAGAAGAAGCGGGCTACGTCATTTTACATGCTGAAGAGGGCTGGACGACCAATCTGCCGCTTGATGATTTCTTAGCGGAAACTTCCCTTCTGGCTTATGCGCATAATGGCGAACCTTTAACCCCTGAACACGGCTTTCCGCTGCGGGGTGTATTTCCGCATCTGTATTTTTGGAAAAGCGCCAAGTGGCTGCGCGGCATCCAATTTACGAAAGAAAATCACCCTGGCTTTTGGGAGCGGAATGGCTATCACATGAGAGGCGATCCTTGGCAAAATCAAAGGTTTACATGGGATTAAGGTTCTATTTCAAATAGGACAATCCGCATCTTTATTGGATTTTTACTTCCATATTGATAGTCTGCAGGTACCTTATTTGATCAAGGTGCTTTTTTTATTCGGGAAAAAGTTGACTTTCTTTGGAAGAAAACCTATTATTTGAGGTGTCTAGTTGATAGTGAAAATCATTATCATACATTGCGGTTTAGTTTAAGGAGAGGAATGTCGTACTGCATGAAAGAGCAAACAACAGACCGGACAAATGGCGGGACATCAAACGCATTTACGATTCCTGGTACGGAAGTGCGTATGATGTCTTCACGCAATGAAAACCGTACCTATCACATTTTTATCTCGAAACCTAGTACGCCGCCGCCACCCGCTGGTTATCCTGTGATTTATCTGCTGGATGCCAATTCTGTCTTCGGAACGATGACGGAAGCCGTTCGAATACAGGGACGCCGACCCGAAAAAACCGGGGTGATCCCTGCAGTAATCGTCGGCATTGGCTATGAGACAGCGGAGCCGTTCTCTTCAGCACGCCACCGGGATTTTACAATGCCAACAGCCCAATCGAAGCTGCCGGAAAGGCCCGACGGCAGAGAATGGCCGGAGCATGGCGGAGCGGAGGGCTTTTTCAGATTTATTGAAGAGGATTTAAAACCGGAGATAGAACGAGATTACCAGATTGATAAAAAAAGACAAACAATCTTTGGCCATTCGCTCGGAGGGCTTTTCGTGCTGCAGGTGCTGCTAACAAAGCCCGATGCGTTTCAAACGTATATCGCGGGAAGTCCGTCCATTCATTGGAATAAACCGTTTATTCTCGAGAAAACGGACCATTTCGTCTCTCTCACCAAGAAAAACAATCAGCCTATCAATATCCTGCTTGCTGCAGGAGAATTGGAGCAGCATCATAAAAGCCGGATGAATGATAATGCAAGGGAGCTTTATGAGCGGCTGGCCGTTTTATCTGAACAAGGCATACGAGCAGAATTTTGCGAGTTTTCAGGAGAAGGACATATTTCAGTTCTTCCAGTTTTGGTCAGCCGGGCGCTGCGTTTTGCGCTTCACCCTGACGGACCGCATCTATCAATGGGCTGAGACATACTCAGCCTTGCCTTTAAAAAATATTTGTCACTGAAATTATATTTGACTGTCACATGACATTTGGATATGATTATTTTTATAATTGATAATGATAATCATTATCAATAGATTGCGTTTTTCAAGGCGCAGCAGTCTTTTTCGCTGGATGTCTGTTCGGCATTTAGAGCGAAGAAAGGAATTGATGATATGAATGCAAAGGGTATAGAGGGAAAAATTGCTTTTATAACAGGGGCTGCCCAAGGAATAGGCGAAGCTGTTGCGCGGACGCTTGCCAGTCAAGGCGCACATATTGCGGCAGTTGATTATAATCCTGAAAAGCTGGATAAGGTTGTGAGCAGCCTCAAAGCAGAAGGCCGCCATGCAGAAGCTTTTCCTGCGGATGTGAGAGACAGCGCGGCGATTGACGAGATCACGGCGCGCATTGAACGTGAAATGGGGCCGATTGATATTTTAGTGAATGTAGCGGGTGTCCTTCGCCCGGGACTGATCCATTCACTTAGCGATGAGGAATGGGAGGCGACGTTCTCAGTGAATTCGACTGGCGTATTTAACGCCTCGCGTTCAGTCAGCAAATATATGATGGACCGAAGATCAGGTTCGATTGTAACAGTTGGATCGAATGCTGCCGGTGTACCAAGAACATCTATGGCGGCATATGCGTCTTCAAAGGCTGCGGCTGTGATGTTTACGAAATGCCTTGGCCTTGAGCTTGCAGAATACAATATTCGCTGCAACATTGTATCTCCCGGATCAACGGAAACAGACATGCAGTGGTCATTATGGGCCGACGAGAATGGAGCGGAGCAAGTCATAAAAGGATCACTTGAGACATTTAAAACAGGGATCCCGCTCAAAAAACTAGCCAAGCCTTCGGATATTGCGGATGCGGTGCTCTTTTTGGTTTCTGACCAGGCAGGGCATATTACGATGCATAATTTAGTCGTAGATGGCGGCGCGACCTTAGGCGTGTAACTGAATTTAAAGGAGGTTCATGAGAATGTTGGATCAAAACGTTATAACAGAAACAAAAGCGGAGCATTTGCTTCATGAATATCAGCCGGGCGCCTTTTTCTTAGCGTCTCCTCATCGTGTACTGTTAGCGAAAGGCATATGTGAAATCGTACCGGAGGCAGACGGGCAAAACCAAATAGAAACCCTTTCTGGCCGAATTGCAGAGACGTTGCGTCAGGCAAAACAATCAGGGCAAAGCCGGCCGCTTGTTGTCGGGGCCGTTCCTTTTGATCAAGTAAAAGCAGCGCGGCTCGTTGTACCTGAGGAAGTGCGCTGGTCAGGACCGTTTCAATTTGATCATGAGGAAAAGGAACAGCAGGCTGGGCATACATACCACATAAAGCCTGTTCCTGAACCTGAGGATTATAAAAATGGTGTTGAACAAGGGCTGACACGCATTGCCGATGGAACACTCAGCAAAATCGTCCTATCCAGATCGCTGCATTTGACATCGCCTGAACCGATTCAGACGGATGAATTGCTTCGCCATCTGGCTCAGCATAACACGCATGGCTACACGTTTGCCGCAGACGTGTCCAGCCAGGAGGAAACGTCTCCCCGCCGAACATTGCTCGGAGCAAGTCCGGAGCTTCTCGTTTCAAGGATGGGAACACAGGTCGTTTCCAATCCATTAGCCGGCTCAAGGCCGCGCAGTAATGATCCTGTTGAAGACCAGCGCCGGGCAGCTGAATTGCTTTCTTCCGCAAAGGATCTTCATGAGCACGCGGTTGTCGCTGACGCGGTTGCGGCAGCGCTGAGACCTTTCTGCCGGACGCTGGAGGTTCCGGAGAAGCCTTCACTGATCAAAACGGAAACGATGTGGCACCTGTCCAGCGTGATTAAGGGAGAGCTTTCCGATCCGTCTGTAACTGCACTTGAATTGGCGGCGGCGCTCCACCCGACGCCAGCAGTCTGCGGAACACCGACTGATCTTGCAAGAGAAGCGATTCTCAGCATTGAACCATTTGACCGCGGTTTCTTTACCGGCATGGTCGGCTGGTGTGACGATGCCGGTGACGGAGAATGGATCGTGACCATCCGTTGTGCAGAGGCAGAAGAACGCTCACTCCGCCTGTATGCTGGAGCTGGTGTTGTGGCCGGTTCAAAGCCCGAGGACGAGCTTCAGGAGACGTCCGCAAAGTTTCGGACAATGCTGCGGGCAATGGGCGTGGATCACATATGAACAGAATGAATTGCTGGAGGGATACAACATGCTGAAAGGATTTACGCCTTGGCCTGATGAGTTAGCTGAGACCTATCGAAAGAACGGCTGCTGGGCCGGTGAAACGTTTGGAGATTTGTTAAGGGACCGAGCAGCCAAATATGGTGATCGCATTGCCATTACATGCGGAAACACCCATTGGAGCTATCGAGAGCTTGACACAAGGGCTGATCGCCTGGCTGCCGGATTTCAAAAGCTCGGCATTCAACAGATGGATCGTGTTGTGGTGCAGCTGCCAAATATCAAAGAGTTTTTTGAAGTCATTTTCGCGCTTTTCCGTCTGGGGGCGCTTCCAGTCTTCGCACTGCCTTCTCATCGAAGCAGTGAAATTACATATTTTTGCGAGTTTGCTGAAGCGGCTGCATATATCATTCCCGACGCATATTCCGGTTTTGACTACCGTTCGCTTGCCAGACAGGTTCAAAGCAAGCTGCCGACTTTGAAAAACATCATTGTCGCAGGTGAGGCAGAGGAATTTTTGCCGCTCGAGGATTTGCATACAGAACCTGTAAAACTGCCTGAAGTCAAATCTTGGGATGTGGCGTTCCTCCAGCTTTCTGGCGGGAGCACCGGGCTATCGAAACTGATTCCGAGGACCCACGATGACTACATATACAGCCTGAAGCGGAGTGTGGAGGTCTGCTGGCTCGACCACAGCACGGTGTACTTGGCCGCGCTGCCGATGGCACACAATTATCCGCTGAGCTCACCTGGCGTTCTCGGCGTATTATACGCTGGAGGAAGAGTGGTATTATCTCCTTCTCCAAGTCCAGATGACGCATTTCCTTTGATTGCACGCGAAAAGGTCACGATAACCGCTCTTGTTCCGCCTCTTGCGATGGTATGGATGGATGCGGCATCCTCACGCCGTGACGATTTATCCAGCCTTCAAGTGTTGCAGGTCGGCGGTGCCAAGTTTAGTGCTGAAGCCGCGCGCAGGGTAAATGCTGTTTTCGGCTGCACGCTGCAGCAGGTGTTCGGAATGGCAGAGGGTCTCGTCAATTATACGAGATTGGATGATCCTGAGGAGATCATTGTCAACACCCAAGGAAGACCGATGTCCCCATATGATGAAGTGCGTGTTTGGGATGATCATGATCGCGACGTAAAACCTGGTGAAACAGGCCATCTGCTGACGCGGGGACCGTATACAATTCGAGGTTACTATAAGGCAGAAGAGCATAACGCCGCTTCATTTACTGAGGACGGTTTTTACCGTACGGGTGATATCGTCAGGCTGACACGAGACGGCTATATTGTCGTTGAAGGCCGGGCGAAGGATCAAATTAACCGTGGAGGAGAAAAGGTTGCGGCTGAAGAGGTAGAAAATCATCTGCTGGCGCATCCAGCTGTCCATGATGCGGCAATGGTCTCCATGCCTGATCAATTTCTTGGCGAAAGATCTTGTGTGTTCATTATTCCCAGGGATGAAGCCCCAAAAGCCACAGAGCTCAAAGCATTTTTGAGAGAGCGCGGACTGGCGGCATATAAAATCCCTGATCGAGTTGAATTTGTCGAATCCTTTCCGCAGACAGGGGTAGGAAAGGTAAGCAAAAAGGCTCTTCGTGAAGCTATTTCCGAGAAACTTCTTGCAGGGTCAAAAAAATAAAACAACAATTTGAGAGGAAGTGTTCAAATGGCTATACCTGCCATTCAGCCGTATCAAATGCCGACAGCATCTGATATGCCGCAAAACAAAGTATCATGGGTGCTTGATCCGAATGGGGCTGTCTTGTTAATACACGATATGCAAAACTATTTTGTCGATGCTTTCACAGCGGGAGCGTCTCCGGTAATAGAGCTTTCAGCGAATATACGAAAGCTGAAGAATCAATGTGTTCAGCTTGGGATTCCTGTTGTCTATACCGCACAGCCGGGAAGCCAAAATCCGGCTGACCGGGCGCTGTTGACTGACTTTTGGGGCCCGGGATTAAACAGCGGTCCTTATGAGGAGAAAATTATAACCGAGCTGGCACCAGAGGATGATGATCTTGTGCTGACAAAATGGAGATACAGCGCGTTTAAGAGAACGAATCTGCTTGAAATGATGCGCAAAGAGGGACGCGATCAGCTGATCATTACAGGAATTTACGCCCATATCGGCTGTCTTGTTACAGCATGTGAAGCATTTATGGAGGATATTAAAGCCTTTTTTGTGGGAGATGCAGTTGCTGATTTTTCATTAGAAAAACATCAAATGGCGCTGGACTATGCAGCTGGACGCTGTGCGTTTACCGTGATGACTGACAGTCTTCTTGATCAGCTGCAGAATGCGCCGGCAGACGTTCAAAAAACGTCAGCAAACACTGGCAAAAAGAAGGTGTTTACATGTGAGAATATCCGTAAACAAATTGCTGAGCTTCTACAAGAAACACCGGAAGACATCACAGATCAAGAGGATTTGCTCGATCGTGGTCTTGATTCGGTAAGGATCATGACATTGGTGGAACAATGGCGCCGTGAAGGGGCAGAGGTGACTTTCGTAGAATTGGCTGAACGCCCAACGATCGAAGAATGGCAGAAATTGCTCACAACCCGCAGCCAGCAAGTGCTGCCAAACGCGGATTATTTATAAAAGGAGGGTAAACAAACGGATGCCTGATACAAAAGATCTTCAATATTCTTTGACCGGGGCGCAAACTGGCATATGGTTTGCTCAGCAGCTTGATCCGGACAATCCAATCTACAATACAGCGGAATATATAGAAATCAATGGACCAATCAATATTGCTCTTTTTGAAGAAGCTTTGCGGCACGTGATCAAGGAAGCGGAATCGCTGCATGTCCGCTTCGGTGAAAATATGGACGGGCCTTGGCAGATGATAAACCCGTCTCCGGATGTACAGCTGCACGTCATTGACGTCAGCTCTGTGCCTGATCCGGAAAAAACATCATTAAACTGGATGAAAGCTGATTTAGCAAAGCCGGTTGATTTAGGGCATGACCCTTTGTTTAATGAAGCTCTGTTTATTGCCGGGCCTGATCGTTTCTTTTGGTATCAGCGCATTCACCATATAGCGATCGACGGCTTCGGTTTTTCCCTGATAGCCCAGCGTGTGGCAAGTACATATACTGCGCTTATAAAAGGACAAACAGCTAAAGGCCGTTCCTTTAGGTCTCTCCAGGCCATTTTGGAGGAGGATACAGATTATCGCGGATCAGAGCAGTATGAGAAGGATCGTCAATTCTGGCTGGACCGTTTTGCAGATGCACCTGAAGTTGTGAGCTTGGCTGATCGGGCGCCAAGAACATCTAACAGTTTTCTTCGTCATACGGCATATCTGCCTCCGTCTGATGTAAACGCGTTAAAAGAAGCGGCGCGCTATTTCTCAGGAAGCTGGCATGAAGTCATGATTGCGGTGTCAGCTGTTTATGTGCACCGTATGACCGGCTCTGAGGATGTTGTGCTCGGCCTGCCCATGATGGGTCGGATAGGGTCTGCATCACTGAATGTACCGGCTATGGTGATGAACCTTCTCCCGCTCCGGCTGACGGTAAGCTCTTCGATGAGCTTTTCTGAACTGATTCAGCAAATTTCCCGGGAAATCCGCAGTATTCGGCGACATCATAAGTATCGCCATGAAGAGCTTCGGCGCGATCTGAAATTGATAGGAGAAAATCATCGATTATTTGGCCCTCAAATCAATCTTATGCCGTTTGATTACGGTCTCGACTTTGCCGGCGCCCGGGGCACAACGCATAATCTTTCAGCCGGTCCTGTTGATGATCTATCAATCAATGTATATGACAGAACAGACGGCAGCGGGCTGCGAATTGATGTTGATGCGAATCCCGAGGTATACAGTGAGTCTGATATTAAGCTTCATCAGCGGCGTATCCTGCAGCTGCTGCAAACGGCTTCTGCCGGAGAGGACATGCTGATTGGGCACATGGAGCTTCTGTTGCCAGAGGAGAAAGAAAAAGTCATTTCTAAATGGAATGAGACGGCAAAATCCGAGAAGCTGGTCAGCCTTCAGGACATGTTCGAAAAGCAGGCAGTTCTTACGCCAGAACGTATCGCTCTCATGTGTGATGACATTCAAGTCAACTATCATAAGCTCAATGAAGAGGCAAACCGCCTCGCGCGTCTGTTGATCGAAAAAGGGATTGGTCCGGAGCAATTTGTCGCTTTGGCGCTGCCGCGTTCCCCTGAGATGGTGGCCTCAATGCTTGGTGTGCTCAAGACTGGTGCGGCGTATCTCCCCCTTGATCCGGAGTTTCCAGCCGACCGTATTTCTTACATGCTGGAGGATGCGAAACCTTCATGCATCATAACGACTGAGGAAATAGCAGCCAGTCTGCCTGATGACCTGGCTGTACCGGAGCTTGTGCTTGATCAGGCTGTTACACAGGAGATTATAAAACGCTATTCGCCTGACAATCCGAATGTATCGGTTTCTCTTGACCATCCTGCGTATATCATCTATACCTCAGGATCAACAGGAAGACCGAAGGGAGTCGTTGTGACACAGAAAAGCTTAAGCAATTTTCTGCTGTCCATGCAGGAGGCATTTTCTCTAGGAGAAGAAGACAGGCTGTTGGCTGTGACGACTGTCGCTTTTGATATTTCAGCATTGGAGTTATATCTTCCGCTGATTAGCGGAGCGCAAATCGTGATCGCAAAGAAAGAAACGATCCGTGAGCCGCAGGCATTAGGTCAAATGATTGAAAATTTCGATATTAACATCATGCAGGCGACACCGACACTGTGGCACGCTTTGGTAACGAGTGAACCTGAGAAACTTCGGGGGCTTAGAGTGCTTGTAGGAGGCGAGGCGCTGCCGAGCGGTCTTTTGCAGGCGCTTCAAGACCTTCATTGTTCAGTCACGAACTTATACGGTCCCACTGAAACAACGATTTGGTCTGCAGCAGCTTTTCTTGAAGAAGGGCTGAAGGGCGTTCCTCCGATTGGGAAACCGATTTGGAACACGCAGGTGTATGTGCTTGATAATGGATTGCAGCCGGTGCCGCCGGGCGTTGTCGGAGAGCTTTATATTGCAGGCACCGGCTTGGCCAGAGGCTATTTCCATCGCCCTGATTTAACGGCGGAGCGCTTCGTTGCAGATCTATACGGACCGCCGGGAACTAGGATGTATCGGACCGGAGACCAGGCCCGCTGGCGCGCCGATGGGTCTTTGGATTATATCGGGCGGGCGGATCATCAAATCAAAATTCGCGGATTCCGAATTGAACTTGGAGAAATTGATGCCGTGCTTGCCAATCATCCGCACATTGAACAGGCCGCGGTTGTCGTGCGGGAAGATCAGCCGGGAGACAAACGATTGGCGGCTTATGTAGTCGCTGATGCTGCTATTGATACTGCAGAGCTTCGTCGTTATATGGGGGCTAGTCTTCCTGATTATATGGTACCGGCGGCGTTTGTGGAGATGGACGAGCTGCCGTTAACACCTAATGGCAAGCTTGACCGGAAAGCACTGCCGGCACCAGACTTCAGCACATCTGTCAGTGATCGGGCCCCGCGGACTCCTCAGGAAGAGATATTGTGTGACTTGTTTGCAGAGGTTCTCGGTTTGGCACGCGTCGGTATCGATGACAGTTTCTTCGAGCTTGGGGGCCATTCTCTTCTTGCAGCCCGTCTGATGAGCCGCGTTCGCGAGGTAATGGGAGCCGAACTTGGTATCGCCAAGCTCTTTGACGAACCGACAGTAGCCGGACTCGCTGCCCATCTTGATCTGGCGCAGAGTGCACGTCCCGCTTTGCAGAGAGCTGAGCGGCCTGAAAAGATCCCGCTATCATTTGCCCAGCGCCGGCTATGGTTCCTGCATTGTCTGGAAGGACCGAGTCCTACTTATAATATTCCGGTTGCTGTCCGTTTGTCGGGTGAGTTGGATCAAGGATTGCTGAAAGCGGCACTTTATGACCTCGTCTGCCGTCATGAAAGCCTTCGGACGATCTTCCCTGAATCACAGGGGACATCCTATCAGCATATTTTAGATGTCGATCAAGCCCATCCTGAGTTACATGTTACTGAAATTGCTGAGAAGGAGCTTTCTGATCGGCTTGCCGAAGCTGTACGCTACAGCTTTGATCTTGCAGCTGAACCTGCTTTTCGTGCCGAGCTTTTTGTGATCGGTCCTGACGAGTACGTGCTGCTTCTTCTCGTCCATCATATTGTCGGGGACGGCTGGTCCTTAACACCGCTGACCCGAGACCTTGGGACGGCTTATGCAGCTCGCTGCCACGGACGATCTCCCGAATGGGCGCCTCTTGCTGTGCAGTATGCAGACTATGCGCTTTGGCAGCAAGAACTGCTTGGAAACGAGGATGATCCAAATAGCTTGATTGCCGGACAGCTTGCTTTCTGGAAAGAAACCTTGAAAAACCTGCCTGATCAGCTTGAACTGCCAACCGATTATTCACGTCCGGCTGAGCCGAGTCATGATGGAGATACGATTCATTTTCGTATTGAGCCCGAGCTTCACAAGCGATTGCAGGAGCTGGCTCGCGCAAATAGGGTGAGCCTGTTTATGGTGCTTCAATCCGGTCTCGCCGCTTTATTGACAAGGCTCGGGGCGGGCACCGACATTCCGATCGGCAGTCCGATCGCGGGACGGAATGATGATGCGCTGGGCGATCTTGTAGGGCTGTTCATTAATACATTGGTGCTCAGAACCGATACGTCCGGTGATCCAAGCTTCCGTGAGCTCCTTGACAGAGTACGGGAAGTGAATCTGGCCGCCTATGACAATCAGGATCTGCCGTTTGAGAGACTTGTAGAGGTACTCAATCCGGCTCGTTCGCGTGCGACGCATCCTTTATTCCAAATCATGCTTGCGTTCCAAAACACACCGGACGCTGAACTGCATCTTCCTGATATGGAGAGCAGCCTGCGAATCAACAGTGTCGGTTCTGCCAAGTTTGATTTGACGCTGGAAATCAGTGAAGATCGCCTTGCTGACGGGACACCAAACGGAATGGAAGGACTGCTTGAATACAGCACTGATCTTTTCAAGCGGGAAACTGCTCAGGCTCTTGCTGACCGATTGATGCGCCTGTTGGAGGCTGCCGAGTCTGATCCTGACGAGCAAATCGGAAATCTGGATATTCTTGCGCCAGAGGAACGCAGCAGCATGGTGACAGATTGGCAAAGTGTATCTGAAAAGATTCCGCACGCAAGTTTGCCAGAGCAGTTTGAGAAGCAGGCTGCTTTACGTCCTGATGCTATTGCCGTTGTATATGAAGATCAGGCACTGAGCTATGCAGAGCTGAATGAAAGAGCAAACCGGCTTGCCCGAATGCTGATTAGTGAAGGTGTCGGGCCGGAGCAATTTGTGGCATTGGCACTGCCCCGATCGTTGGAAATGGCTGTCGGCCTATTGGCGGTGCTAAAAGCCGGGGCAGCTTATCTCCCTCTTGATCCGGATTATCCGGCTGATCGAATTGCTTTTATGCTAAAAGATGCACAGCCTGCGTTTATCATGACGAACACTAAAGCTGCAAATCACATTCCGCCAGTTGAAAACGTGCCGAAAATCGTGCTGGATGATCCCGAGCTGGCAGAGAAACTAAACACGTACCCTGCAGAGAATCCAAAAAATAAGGATAGGACTCAGCCGCTTTCGCCTTTGAATACGGCATATGTCATTTATACATCCGGCTCAACTGGTGTTCCAAAAGGTGTGATGATTCCTCACCAAAATGTAACACGTTTATTTGCAGCGACCGAGCACTGGTTCCGTTTCAGCTCAGACGATATCTGGACCATGTTCCACTCCTATGCGTTTGATTTTTCGGTGTGGGAGATCTGGGGTCCTCTGCTGCATGGCGGACGTCTTGTGATCGTACCTCACCACGTCAGCAGATCGCCAGAAGCGTTTTTGCGCCTGCTTGTCAAAGAGGGGGTGACTGTTCTGAACCAGACACCGTCTGCTTTCTATCAGTTTATGCAGGCGGAACGGGAACAGCCGGATCTCGGACAGGCACTCAGTCTGCGCTATGTCATTTTTGGCGGAGAAGCGCTTGAACTCAGCCGTTTAGAGGATTGGTACAACCGCCACCCTGAAAATAGACCGCAGCTTATCAATATGTATGGTATTACAGAAACGACGGTGCATGTGAGCTATATCGAATTAGACCGAAGCATGGCAGCTTTACGGGCAAACAGCTTGATCGGCTGCGGCATTCCCGATCTTGGTGTATACGTGCTGGATGAACGCCTGCAGCCGGTTCCGCCGGGTGTTGCCGGAGAGCTGTATGTATCAGGAGCGGGGTTAGCACGAGGTTATCTAGGCCGGCCTGGTTTAACATCTGAACGCTTCATAGCTGATCCGTTCGGTCCTCCAGGCACCCGGATGTACCGCACTGGGGATGTGGCCCGCCTCCGCGCTGACGGTTCCCTCGACTATGTCGGCCGTGCAGACCATCAAGTGAAAATTCGGGGATTCCGAATTGAATTGGGAGAAATTGAAGCCGCACTTGTTCAGCATCCGCAGCTTGAAGATGCGGCAGTGATCGTTCGTGAGGATCAGCCGGGAGATAAACGGTTGGCAGCTTATGTCATCCCTTCGGAAGAAACATTTGATACGGCGGAACTGCGCAAATATGCTGCGGAGAGACTGCCGGATTACATGGTGCCTGCTGCCTTTATGACGATGAAAGAATTGCCGCTGACACCGAATGGAAAGCTTGATCGTAAAGCACTGCCCGCTCCGGATTTCGCAGTGACAGGACGAGGACCGAGAACGCCGCAGGAAGAAATTCTCTGTGACCTCTTTATGGAGGTGCTTCACTTGCCGCGTGTCGGCATTGATGACCGTTTCTTTGATTTAGGCGGACATTCCTTGCTTGCTGTACAGCTCATGAGCCGCATTCGTGAAGCGCTCGGCGTTGAACTCAGCATCGGCAACTTGTTCGAAGCACCTACTGTAGCCGGGCTCGCTGAAAGACTTGAAATGGGATCAAGCCAAAGCGCTCTTGACGTTCTGCTGCCGCTCCGAACAAGCGGAGACAAGCCTCCTTTATTCTGTGTTCATCCGGCAGGGGGACTCAGCTGGTGCTATGCCGGTTTGATGACGAATATAGGAACGGATTATCCGATCTATGGCTTGCAGGCACGGGGAATCGGGCAGCGCGAGGAGCTTCCGAAAACACTTGATGACATGGCTGCCGATTACATTGAACAAATCCGAACGGTCCAGCCAAAAGGCCCGTACCATCTGCTGGGCTGGTCCCTGGGCGGGAATGTCGTTCAAGCGATGGCCACCCAGCTGCAAAATCAAGGAGAAGAAGTTTCCCTATTGGTGATGCTGGATGCCTATCCGAACCACTTCCTTCCTATAAAAGAGGCACCGGATGATGAGGAAGCGCTTATTGCCCTTCTGGCGTTAGGCGGGTACGATCCAGACAGCTTAGGGGACAAACCGCTAGATTTTGAAGCGGCGATTGAGATTCTTCGCCGAGACGGCAGTGCGCTTGCGAGCTTGGATGAAACGGTCATTTTAAATTTGAAGAATACGTATGTCAATTCTGTCGGCATTTTAGGCTCCTATAAGCCGAAAACCTTCCGTGGAAATGTTTTGTTTTTCAGATCAACAATCATTCCTGAATGGTTTGATCCGATTGAACCTGACTCGTGGAAGCCTTATATTAACGGACAGATTGAACAAATCGACATCGACTGCCGCCATAAAGATTTATGTCAGCCGGAACCTCTGGCTCAAATCGGCAAGGTTCTCGCTGTCAAATTGGAAGAGTTGAATAAATAAGGGAGGAGAAATAGAATGGCAAATCCTTTTGAAAATGCGGATGGCACATATTTGGTGCTGGTCAATGAAGAAGGCCAATATTCCCTATGGCCCGGTTTTATAGATGTGCCAAGCGGCTGGACAGTCGTTCATGAGGAAAAAGGGCGTGAAGCTTGTTTGGACTATATCCAATCGCATTGGAGTGATATGAGGCCAAACAGCCTAAAGACTGTTGAAAATGTGTAATCGTATCAAAAAGAGACTGCTCGCCGCAGTCTCTTTTTCTAATCTTACGCAGACGTTTGGGTATGATCACAATCTCTGACCGGGTTTCCGTTTTCATCGGTACACCAAGATTGGGATAAAAACGCTAAAAATACAGCGGCCCACTGATCTGCAAACTGAATCAGAATACCCCCGTCATGCCAAGAGCCGTTGTCTTTTTTCCAGCGGGTATCCATTGCATTCCCTTGATTCATATGGATATTGTGCATTCCGTTGGTCGGGGTAAAGCCGAATATTTTATCTGCAGCCTGTTCAGGTCCGAATTTTGAACCGAATATATAAACCGGCGCTTTCTCATCTTGTGCTTTCTTCATATAGGTTTCAATAAAATCATTTAAATCATTATCAGGGCCCGTGATTTCATGAGGCAAAGGCTTCATTCCCCGCGGGTCAAACAAATTGCCCCGCACATAATCCAGTGCCACTTCACGGTTTGCTTCATTGATCCTTGTATATCCATACGGCATGTTCGGAAGGATGGTAATTGAGCCCGAATCAAACTGATCGTCAGCCAAATACAATACTTCAGATTCCTCAGAACTGGACATCACATTGATGGCGCACCTGTAATACGTATTCTCTTCACCGAGCATTTTGACTTGGAAATGAGGACTGTCATCATCTGTTTCCCGCTTCATGTCTAAGACTATGCCTTTTAACACGCCATATTGCTGAACAGCCATATGAATCCTCCTTTATGATCAACTTCATAGTCATAATTCGTGAAATGGTCTCTTTTTTCCTTTTAAAAAATAAAAAAGCCTGCAGAAATCTTTCTGCAAGCTCATTGTGAATTAAGCACCCGCCACAGATGATTCATCCTGTAAAGCTTTCTCGGCAGGAACATACTCATAGCCTAGATCTCTTGCTACAGCTTCATAGGTCACGTGTCCGTTTGCGGTGTTTAAACCCGCTCTCAGTGCCGCATTGTCTGCGAGCGCTTTTACTGCCCCTTTGTTCGCGATTTGCAGTGCGTATGGAACAGTAACGTTAGTCAGGGCGATTGTTGACGTACGAGGGACTGCGCCCGGCATGTTCGCTACAGCATAATGCACAACCCCGTGTTTTTCATATGTTGGCTGATCATGTGTTGTGATATGGTCGACAGTTTCGACGATGCCGCCTTGGTCGATCGCTACATCAACAATGACTGAACCAGGTTTCATTTGTTTTACCATTTCCTCAGTGACAAGAGTCGGAGCTTTAGCACCCGGAATTAATACCGCGCAAATGAGGAGATCCGCTTCCGCCACAGCATCAGCAATATTGACCGGATTAGAAATTAACGTTTTAATCTGATGGCCGAAGATGTCATCCAGCTGGCGCAAGCGGTCTGCGTTTAAGTCAATGATCGTCACATCTGCACCGAGGCCAACAGCCATTTTCGCCGCGTTTGTCCCGACAACGCCGCCGCCGATAATCGTTACTTTTCCGCGAGAAACGCCCGGCACCCCGGCAAGCAGAATGCCTTTTCCGCCTTTAGGCTTTTCTAAGAATTGAGCGCCGATTTGCGCTGCCATTCTGCCCGCAACCTCTGACATTGGCGTCAGAAGAGGCAATGTCCGGCCTTCACTGACCGTTTCATATGCGATGGCAGTTACTCCTTTATCCTTCAAGGCCTGTGCAAGCTCAGGCTCAGCTGCTAAATGAAGGTACGTAAACAGCACAAGTCCTTTGCGGAAATAAACATATTCTTCCGGCAGCGGTTCTTTTACCTTCATGACCATTTCGGCGTCCCAGACCTGTTTCGGATCAGCAATGATTTCCGCTCCTGCTGACTCATAGGCTTCATTTTCAAATCCGCTTCCAAGGCCCGCGCCTGTCTCAACCAGCACCCGGTGGCCGTTTGAAATGAGCTGAGAAACGCCCCCGGGTGTTAATGCGACACGGTTTTCATTGTTTTTTATCTCTTTAGGAACCCCTATGATCATATCTGTCTCCTCCTGTATCCTGTGATATTTTTAGTGTAGCTTGATATTTTGGAAAATTCTTTGTTTGATTAAGAAAATAAAAAAACATGGATTTGTGAAATTTCACAAATCCATGTGCCGAAGTTTGATATCTAAATAGATGGTGAATTTTTGATTCACATTTTTTAAATCAATTTCAGCGATCTGGCTGATTCGTTTGAGACGGTAATTCAGCGTATTAACGTGTATATTTAACAGCTTAGAAGCGGTATTCACGTTGCTGTCTGCTTCAATAAAGCGCTCTAGCGTCTCTACCAGATTTGACTGGTGATCCCGGTCATATTGTTCCAGTTTGGAAAGCGAGTAATTATAATGGCCCGCCTGTTTCCGTTTTTCATTTAAGACATCTAAGTATTGATAAATGCCTAACTCGGAAAAGCTGAAAAGATGTTTGGTCTCTTCAGCGAACCGTTCCTTCGTTTTTAAGACGGACAATGCTTCCTGATAGGAGCGGGAGACAAAAGAAATAGAGTTGTATATTCCGCCAAAAGCGATAGAAACGTCTTCTATTTTATACCGCTCCTTCAGCTGTTTTTGCGTACTGAAAGCAAACTGTTTTAAATCTTGAAAAGGATGATCTGTTTTGGGTGAGGTTAATATAATAAGTTCATTGGAATCTACGGTCGCCAGCAGCACGTAAACCTGCTGGGTCGTTTCCTGTAAATATTGCAGCTGCTGTTCGATTTTTTCAGTCAGCTCGCCATTTATGCGGATGATTATAACGGAAAACTCTGAAGGAGCGGCCATTCCAAGCTTATGGAACCCATCCGCCATATCATCCTCCTGATGGATGTGTCCGGTCAGCATTTTCCAGAAAAATTCTTGGCTGCGTTCTTCATTTTTCGTTTTTCTGATTTGAAGTTTGAGAAGCTTATTTCTCACTGCTTTTGCTGCCATTTGCAATGTCAGCAGATCTTCATCGGACAATGTTTTTTGGATCTCAAGCGCCCATATGAAGCCAAGCACTTGCTTGTTTTTCCAAATCGAAATAGCGACGCGATTGCTCAGCCCGACTTCATCAATTTGCTTGACTCTGATCGGCTGGTCCGTTTTTAAGAGAGCTGGAATTGTCCCGTCTTTCCACAACTTGTTAATCACCTTCTCCGGTACCCTTCTGCCAATAATGGTAGACGTCCGGGCAGGGTCTGTGCAGTCGCTGTGTGTACTGTAGGCAAGCAGCTTGTGGTTAACATCCTCTATGGTGATCGGGCACCGCAGAACGTCGCTGATATGATCAGCCACATCTTCAAGTCTGTCAAAACTATATTTAAACGGATCATTCGGCATGGTCATAAATCTCCCTACTTTTCGTGCTTGATTTCTCTTTGACATCTCATCCCCTTCCTTTTATTATGATTGTTGTTGTTTGTGAAAATCAACAACAAAGAACAGAAGCAAAAAAACAATTTCATGAGAGAAACGTTCTATACATTTGGCGGTGTAATCGCCTCTTTGCAGGACAGTTGTATGCCTCATATAATACGACAGCTTATCCTATTAATCTTCTAAGAAAGTCATCGGAGGCGAGACTAATTAAGGAAAGAAAAAATTGAACCTTTCAGAAATGGTGCTGTAGCATCAAATTTTCTGAAAGGTTTTTTTTGGGAGTTGGGGAGTTATTTGGGTCTTTTGGATTATTCGGAGAATGAAGAGAAGATTAAGAAAATAAACCTATTTACTTTACAGTATATGTCATTTTTAAGTGATTCGGGGTAAACCATTGGACTCATTTTGTAAAATTAAAACATATTTGTTTGACTATGCCGAAAAACTGTTTTTATAATAATGACGTTCTAAAAATAAGTGAATTAGCCCATATTTAGGCTGATGGCACAGGAGGTAATGAGGAATATGGCAGGATTAATTCGTGTCACACCCGAAGAGCTAAGAGCGATGGCGAAGCAATATGGCGTTGAAAGCCAAGAAGTATTAAATCAGGTTGATCGTTTAAACCGAATGATCTCTGATTTGAAAAGCATGTGGGAAGGTGCTTCAAGCGAAGCGTTCGCAGATCAATACGAGCAGCTCAAACCTTCATTTATCAAAATGTCAGATTTGCTTCAAGATGTGAATCAGCAGCTTGATCAAACAGCAAATACACTTGAGTCTACTGACCAAGACATCGCAAATCAAATCCGCGGATAACAGTATGAAAGGGAAGGAGCGCCTGATTCAAAAGAAGACGGCGCTCTTTCTATGTAAGGGTGATCCTAAATGTATATTGATATTACAATAGATTTGAAACATTATAACGGCAGTGTCTTTGATCTCAGATTGTCAGATTACCACCCGGTGAAAAAAGTAATTGATATTGCTTGGCAGGCCCAAAGCGTATCTATGCCTCCGCGCGAAGGGCACTGGATCAGAGTGGTGAACAAGGATAAGGTGTTTTCCGGAGAATGCAAGCTGTCTGATTGCGGCATTACAAACGGAGACCGGCTTGAAATATTATGAAAGGATCTGGTTGAATGTTAGGTAAACAAAAATCATATTTAGAAAACCAATTAGAAGCTGTTGCCGAGAAAACAGATGCCGGCTATACATTTACCTTTCAACGGGAAAAAATAAAGCTTCTCGACGGTCTTGAAGCTAACGTGATCAAAGATATAAATCCATTTTTTTATAAAGAAATCGATGTGACGGATGATGAAGTAATCATCACAATCCAACCTCCCTCCTCCTATAAAGCATTCCGCTTCATGAAAGCTAAGGATAAAAAAAGTAAATGGCAGTTTGCCTATCAGCTTGTTCAAGCCGTACAGCAGCACAATCTGTCGAGGCTGAATTTGATTGTCGCTCCTGAAAACATTGTATTCGATAAAGGGCTTACGCCTTATTTTCTCCATTATGGAGTAAAAGAAAGCATTCCTCCTTACGAGCGTGATGAGGAAAGAGTATGGCAGGAGCTGAAAGCGGCAGCGGCTTTGGCAGTTGACGGCGCTTTTGCGTTTGAAGACTACCTGAAATTCAATGAAACGCTGACGTTCTCCGCAGAGGCAAAGGCGATATTAGATGCGGAATCCTATGATGATTTGCTCGAGCTGATTCAAACCCATATTGATGAGCTCGAAGCCAAAGCAAAAACATACATACATATCCCGAGAAAGAAGTGGAACATCCAGCGATATATCGGCCTGGGGCTCATTGTTTTGCTTGTACCGGCACTTATTTATTCGATGTACGCCTTATTTTTCGCGCAGCCAAAGCACCAGGCGATAGTGGACAGCAACCGTGCGTTCTTAAACAAGCAGTACAGTGAAGTCATCAGCACACTGTCCAAGTATGATGCGGAAAGCCTGCCTGAATCGGTGCAGTATCAGCTGGCGACGTCCTATGTTGAGGTCGAAAACCTGGGGAGTGCAAAAACCAAAAATATAGAAAATAATTTAGTCACCCTTCAATCAGACCCTCAGCATTTCTTGTATTGGATTGATTATGGTCGAGGAGAATACAAAGAAGCGATCAGTATCGGCCGTAAGCTTGAATACAATGATTATATTTACTTTGCCCTAGCTAAATATAAACAGCAGCTTTTATCTGAGGATACAAATGATGAAGACATACAAAAAGAACTTGACTCAGTAAATAGTGAGCTTGAAAAAGCCCAAAAAGAACGTCAAGACAACAAACAGTCTAATTCTGAAACATCGTTAGTCGATACAAGCGAAGAACAGACACAAACAGACGAAGAAAAACAACAAGCAGAAGAGAAAGCGGCAGAAGAAAAAGCCGCAGCCGAGGAAAAAGCGAAAAAAGAAGAACAGAAGAAAAAAGAAGACGAGAAAAAAGAAACAGAAAAGAAAGATGAGAAAAAAGATGACAAATAACGTGAGACATGAAGCACAGGTCATCGCATGCTGCCATTCGGCCGTAAGGGGGTTCGCCATTTGAGTCTATTATGGGTTTTTTACCAAAATAACGTTCAAAAATTAAATCTTTCTAACCTCCCGTCGTCTCATCCGGTGACCATAGGGCCTGATGTGAAGGATTCCGTTACGATCAGCTCCATTCCATTTAATAGCGGAGTGATTTCTCTTAAAAGAAAGGAATCCGGCGGCCAATACGAAGTTTTCCTGGGAAATGATTGTCTCGGCACGATTGAGGCGGATATATCATTTACTCTCCAAACGGATCAGCAGGATATACGCTTGATATTGACGGGCAGTGAACCTGAGAAATCCGTTTATTTTACGGGAAATCGGGATGAAATTGTATGTTCCTCAGAAAAAACGAATGCAGATATTTATCTGAATCCGCAAGATTTTGCATTTGCAGAACAAAGCACGTTTTCTTTGCTTCGTGCAGGCGGCAGCTGGTCGGTCCGCCCTGAAAGCGGAACGATCTTCTTGAACGGAGAGAAGATCAACGCCAATACGCCGCTCAAGCCGGGGGATGAAATATTCTGGAACTTCACGCAAATGAGGGTGACGGAACAAGACCTTTTAGAAATTGTTCATTATGCCCAGTTTGAAACAGCGTTAACAGAAACGGTCAAACCGAGTACAGAGATGCAGAAAAAATATCCGCAGTACAGAAGAACGCCGCGGATGGTATACGATCTGCCGGATGACCGCGTTTCTTTCAGTTTCCCCTCTCAGGAGAGCGATCAAACCAACAGAGGGCTGTGGCTCGTCATCCTGCCTCCGCTTGTGATGCTGATCGTGATGGGCGTAGTTGCCATCATCCAGCCGCGCGGTATATTTATACTCGTTTCTTTGGCGATGTTTATGATGACTCTCATTACCTCGACAGTGCAATATTTCCGGGATAAAAACCAGCGGAAAAAACGCGAGGAAAAACGGGAGCGTGTATATAAGCTTTACTTAGACAATAAGCGGAAAGAGCTTCAGGCACTTGCTGAAAAGCAAAAGCAGGTTCTTGAATTTCACTTTCCTTCATTTGAACAAATGAAATACTTAACAAGTGAAATCAGTGACCGGATCTGGGAAAAATCACTTGAAAGCAAGGATTATCTCCAGCTGCGGCTTGGGACGGGAACAGTCCCTTCAAGCTATGAAATCAATATGAGCGGCGGAGACTTGGCGAATCGTGATATCGATGACCTCATGGAGAAATCGCAGCACATGCAGCGCGTCTATAAAGATATCCGCAATGCGCCGGTGACGGTCGATTTGGCAGAAGGTCCGATGGGGCTTGTCGGTAAATCGCAAATTGTGAAAAATGAGATTCACCAGTTGATCGGACAGCTTTCGTTCTTTAACAGCTATCACGATTTGCGTTTTGTATTTATTTTTCATGAAGAAGAGTATAAAGACTGGGAGTGGATGAAGTGGCTTCCGCAATTTCAAATGCCCCATATTTATGCAAAAGGATTTATTTATAATGAGCAAACGCGAGATCAGCTCCTGTCTTCACTTTACGAATTGATCAGAGAGCGTGATCTCGAAGATGACAAAGAAAAACTGCAGTTCAAACCGCATTTTGTATTTGTCATCACGAATCAGCAGCTGATCTCTGAGCATGTCATTCTCGAATATTTAGAAGGACAGCATGAGCATCTGGGCATCTCGACAATTGTCGCAGCGGAAACAAAGGAAAGCTTGTCGGAAAACATTACAACTCTTGTCCGCTACATCAATGAGCATGAAGGCGACATTTTAATACAAAAGAAAAAAGCGGTAAGAATTCCGTTCCGTCTCGATCATCATCAGCGTGAGGACAACGAACGGTTCTCACGCACGCTGCGGACGCTGAACCACCAGGTCGGCATTACGAATTCCATTCCGGAAACGGTATCGTTCCTGGAGCTTTTTCATGCAAAGGAAGTAAAAGAAATCGACATTCAGCAAAGGTGGCTGACAAGTGAATCGTCGAAGTCGCTGTCAGTGCCGATCGGCTATAAAGGGAAAGATGACATTGTGTATCTGAACCTTCACGAAAAAGCACACGGTCCGCACGGCTTGCTTGCGGGGACAACGGGATCAGGGAAAAGTGAATTTCTCCAGACTTACATCTTGTCACTTGCCGTGCATTTTCATCCGCACGAAGCGGCTTTCTTATTAATTGACTATAAAGGCGGAGGAATGGCGCAGCCGTTCCGCAACATTCCCCACCTCCTCGGCACGATCACAAATATTGAAGGAAGCAAAAACTTCAGTATGCGTGCGCTTGCTTCCATTAAAAGCGAGCTGAAAAAAAGGCAGCGCCTGTTTGACCAGTATCAAGTCAATCACATCAATGACTATACAAAGCTGTACAAGCAGGGGAAAGCAGAAGTGGCGATGCCTCACTTGTTCTTAATTTCTGATGAGTTTGCCGAGCTGAAAAGCGAGGAGCCTGATTTTATCAGGGAGCTTGTCAGTGCCGCGCGTATCGGACGAAGCCTCGGCGTTCATTTGATTTTGGCGACACAGAAGCCAGGCGGCATCATCGACGACCAGATCTGGAGTAACTCGCGCTTTAAAGTAGCGCTCAAGGTCCAGGATGCCACCGACAGTAAAGAAATTTTGAAAAACAGCGATGCCGCAAACATTACCGTAACAGGCCGCGGCTATTTGCAGGTCGGAAACAATGAAGTGTATGAGCTGTTCCAATCTGCATGGAGCGGGGCGCCTTACTTAGAGGAAGTCTACGGTACCGAGGATGAAATCGCGATTGTTACAGATACGGGTCTGATCCCGCTTTCTGAGGTTGATACCGAAGATAACGCGAAAAAAGACGTTCAAACCGAAATCGAAGCTGTAGTTGACGAAATTGAACGCATCCAAGATGAAATGGGAATCGAGAAGCTGCCAAGCCCTTGGCTGCCGCCGCTTGCGGAACGTATTCCGCGCACTCTTTTCCCTTCAGACGAAAAAGACCATTTCCACTTTGCGTATGTCGATGAACCTGATCTGCAAAGACAGGCGCCAATTGCTTATAAGATGATGGAAGATGGAAATATCGGCATCTTCGGCTCTTCGGGCTACGGAAAATCGATTACAGCCGCAACGTTCCTGATGAGCTTTGCGGACGTATACACACCTGAAGAGCTTCATGTCTATATCTTTGATTTCGGAAACGGAACGCTGCTGCCATTAGCGAAGCTCCCGCATACCGCGGATTACTTCCTGATGGACCAGTCAAGGAAAATTGAAAAGTTCATGATTCGCATCAAAGAAGAAATTGACCGCCGTAAACGTTTGTTCCGGGAAAAAGAAATCAGCCACATCAAAATGTACAATGCGCTGAGCGAAGAAGAGCTTCCGTTCATTTTTATCACCATTGACAACTTTGACATTGTCAAGGATGAGATGCATGAGCTTGAATCGGAATTTGTCCAGCTTTCCAGAGACGGACAAAGCTTGGGTATCTACTTTATGCTGACAGCAACGCGGGTGAATGCTGTCCGCCAGTCATTGTTAAATAACTTGAAAACAAAGGTTGTCCATTATCTCATGGATCAATCAGAAGGATATTCCATTTACGGCCGTCCGAAATTCAATCTTGAGCCGATTCCGGGACGCGTCATCATTCAAAAGGAAGAGCTTTATTTCGCGCAAATGTTCCTGCCTGTTGACGCCGATGATGATATCGGCATGTTCAACGAGCTGAAATCAGACGTACAGAAACTTCAAGAGCGATTTGCTTCAATGGAGCAGCCGGCACCGATTCCGATGCTGCCTGAGAGCTTGTCGACGAGAGAATTTTCTATCCGCTTCAAGCTGGAACGCAAGCCTTTATCTGTACCGATCGGGCTTCATGAAGAAACAGTCAGCCCAGTCTATTTTGATTTAGGCAAGCATAAGCACTGCCTGATTTTAGGCCAGACTCAGCGCGGGAAAACAAACGTCTTAAAAGTAATGCTCGAACATCTGATTGATGATGAAACTGAAATGATCGGCCTGTTTGACTCGATTGACCGCGGCTTATCTCATTATGCGAAGGAATCAGATGTTTCATATTTGGAAACGAAAGAAGATATTGAGCAGTGGATTGAAACAGCAGAAGACATTTTCAAAACAAGAGAGGCCATGTATGTAGAAGCCGTCCGCCAAGGAGACGCGCAAAATCTGCGATTCTCACAAGTGGTGCTGATGATTGACGGGATAACGAGATTCCAGCAGACGATTGATACGAGAATACAAGACCGTCTCGCTAACTTCATGAAATCATACGCTCATCTTGGGTTCAGCTTTATCCCGGGCGGAAATCACAGCGAATTCTCAAAAGGCTATGACTCCTTGACGACTGAGATGAAGCAAATCCGCCACGCGATTCTGCTGATGAAAAAATCTGAGCAAAATGTCATTCCTCTCCCGTACCAAAGACAGGAGCCTGAGATTCAGCCGGGCTTCGGATATGTTGTGGAAAACGGGAAGGAGCAAAAAGTTCAAATTCCTTTATGTTCTGCTGAAAGGGAGAGTGCTAGATGACAGAACAACGAAAAAGCTTGATCAAGTTAATATCCGCCGTCATCATCATTTTGCTGCTGCCGGTGTTGTTTTTCCGATTTATCGGAGACGACCCAACGAAAAAAGCAGTCAATTCCACCCGGCAAATCGCGGTGGTGAATGAAGACACAGGCGTATTGAGTGATGAGGTAAAGTCTGATGAAGAGGACAAATCCGCCCAGTTCGGCAAGGAAGTAGCGGCCGTTCTGGGTGAACGTCCTGATTATTCGTGGACGGTCGTAAACCGAAGCGCGGCCGAGACCGGTCTCGCTTCAAAGAAATACGATGCGATCGTCTACATTCCCTCAGACTTCTCAAAAAACATTTTGAGCTATGACAAAGACCATCCTCAAAAAGCAACGCTCGAATTCAGCATTCAAGATAACCTGAATGCGGTTAACAAAGAAAAAGTTCAGCGTGAGCTTGAGGATGCCCAAAAGACAATGAACAAAAAAATGTCGGCCTTATACTGGAATTTTGTTTCACAAAAAGTGGACAATGTCAGAGGAGAATTTGACAAGATCGTCAATAAAGAATCTGAATTCCAGAATGTCATGTACAACTTTTACAAACCAAGCTCTAATGATTTAGCAGGTGAAATCAAACAGCAAAAAGACTTAATCGATGAGCTGAAGAAATCAATGAATGAAGCGCAAGGCACGACAAAAGAAAAAGCTTCTACAGCGGAGGAAGCCAAAAACACGCTGAAAGAATTCATTGATACAGTTGAAAGATACAAAGAATATCAAGAAAATCAGAAAAAGCTGCTTTTGGCAGCCCAAGATTCAACACAGCAGCAAATCCGGACAGGTCTGGATGCCATCCAGGCACAGCAAAAGGCGAATCAGTTCAGCGAACGCATGAGCGGATTGGCAACTGGGATCAGCCAAGCGAAGACACAGCTCGGACAAACCAGTAATGTGCTGGCAAACGCCCAGCAAATTAGGGAGAGTCAAGTGCCTCAGCAGGAACTTGGTATGGCGAAGATACAAAGCGATTTAATTAACCAATACCAGGTCGCATCAAGGCAGGCTGCACTAAATCAGGTGTATGAACTGCTTGTTTTGACGCGTCCGGCGCTAACTGTTGAGAAAGGGGACGACCCAGTCATAGACGATGGCTCTGACAACAATGATAAAGATAAAGACCCTAAAGAAGATGATCCTGAAGAACTCAAAATTGATCTTGAAAAACAGCGTGAAGAACTGAAAAATATCGCTGCTGATATTCAGGATATTTCAGACAATCTGAAGGAGCCTGAAAAAGAGGACCCAACACCGGAGGACCCGGGTACTGAACCAGACGATCCGTCCACTGATAATCCAGAAAAACCTGATGACGGGGGCAGTACAAATCCCGATGATACACAGGGCGACACAGGGAACGACAATAACAGCAGTGATACCGGTAATGACGGACAAACGGACGGCAGTACTCAGGATCAAGACCAGCAGAAGGGAACAGACGGTCAGGAGCAGAACGGCGATGGATCTGACGGTGCGTCCGACAGCGGACAAACCGAAACGGGCACATCTGCCGAACAGACTGCATCTTCTGATTCAGCCCTTCAATTTATCAAGCTGGCAAATGAAGGCGGAACCGGAGATTCAGGAGATACCGGGAGCGGCGGAGATACGACGGAGCCTGGAGACCAAGATCAACCAGGAAACGATGACATTTCTGATATCGCCAAAGCAAAAGAACAGCTCAGCAAAGCGTCAGAGCGAATTAAGCAAATCGAAGAAGAGCTGAAGGAAAAAGAAAATACACATAATGAAGCACTGAAGAAGAAGCTTCAAGAATTGAAAGAGCAAATGGACGGTCTAAATGATGAAATAGATGATCTCAAAGACCAAGTGAAAACACTCGATGATAATCTCAAAAGACTCGAAGCGAAACGGAAGCGGGAGTTTGAAGGGATTTACAGTGCGATTCGCGAGCTTGAAAATAAAGATCAGCTTCAGTTTTCAGGAGAAATCAATACAGAAAGCATCTCCGCTTTAATGAGATACTATAAATATCTATCTGTTTATGATTCTGTATTATCCGGTACGATTGACAGTGCTGCAAAAGCCGGCGCTATTGACGGCCAGCAGGGCAACGTCAAATCAGTCCTGGCTCTCTCACCTGAAGAATCAGCCAGCTGGGAAGCTCTCAAGAACAACACGATGCAAACTGATGAAGACATTAACAGCTTCATCGACGGAATGACCAAATTTGCGGACGACTACAGCGGATTTATCCGTGACTCTCAAGCAGGTGTTCTCGACGAACTGACGAAAATCTCTGAAAGTGCCGCAAAAGCGACAGAACAGCTTGTAACGGGCGCAACGCAGGAATCTGCGACGTTCAGCAACGATGGGCTGTCTGGCACCATGGCACTGAGTGTCCAAGATACAGTCGGCCAGGAAGTGCTGCAAATGTCAGACATGATGGGTTCATTGTCTGATCGCCAGTCAGGCATCATTGATTACACAACCAACATGCAGCAAAGCGTCAATGATGTTCAAGCGAAAGCCGACACCTTAAACAACAACTGGGGGAAAAATGTCGCTTCCACGAAACTCGTGCGCAATGACGTATACGGCATACTCGGAAACACATTAGTAGATGGGCAAAACAATGGCTATGTATATGATTACTTGGCGAATCCGCTTAAAATCAGCGGAGAGGTTCCGGAAGAAAAAATTCAGACGGTACCTCCGGTTGTCATCCTTGTCATTGTGTTGATCAGCAGTCTGTTAATCGGCTATTTCAGCTCGTATTACCAAAATGCACCGCTTCTCGTCAAAGGAGCTTTATTCGGAATTCTGAATATCCTTGTCGGACTTATGATCAGCTTGTTCGGTTTGAATATTTATTCACTGCCGGACGATCAGACGATTAAGTGGTCGGTGTTTACGATTCTATTGCTGGTCGCAAGCTCTGCCTTCATCCGGACGGCATTCAGATTCGGATCAATCCCTGGCTGGGTTGCTTCAGCGGCAATGATTCTATTCTATGTCGCACCGCTTATTGATTTGATCATGCCGAACTTTACATTTGAAGATCCGGTTTCGAAAGTATATATCGACATCCAGTACGGTACTGGGCACTTGTTTACAATGGGAATAACAGTTCTGCTGATCATTACGGTGATTGCCGCGGCTCTGCCGCTGATTATCCGGCTGATGGCTGAACACACAGCAGAAAGCGATGAAACGTATGAAGCGTAATCGCAGCATGGAAAAGGGGATCATGATTTGTATGCTCTCCTTTTCCCTTTTCATACCCTCTGCAGCTGCTGCCCAAACTGAAGAAAATACAGATGTCGCGCCAAACCAGTATGAGAAAAAAGACATCGAAATCGATACGAATTATTTACATGAAGATACCTACTATGAAGAAAAAACAGAACTGCCTGAGGAACAGAAGGATATCACTTTTGATAAACCGAAGGACAAGGACGCCGAGCTGATAAAAGATTTGTTTACATCAACAAATGCCGAGGATTCCAACACGATTGCGGCCCAGTCGAAACAGCTTGGAATTACTTTTGCTGAAAAACCAATGACAAAGACATCATCAACGGAAACAGAAGATGAACAAGAAACATCATCATTGCTGCTGCCGATGATCTATGTCGTACTGATCCTGCTCGGAATTGCAGGCATCGTGTTCCTCATCCCAAAAGTCACAGCGCAGGAAAACAAGAAGGCGTAGGCCGCGTGCTTGTGTTGTGTAAAAGCGGTGCCGTACAATAATAACGGAAAAGGAGGTTTCCAATGGAACTTTATATCATCACCGGAGCGTCAAAAGGGCTGGGTCAAGCCATTGCATTACAGGCTTTAGAAAAGGGGCATGAAGTCCACGCCTTATCCAGAACGAAAACGGATGTCTCTCACAAAAAACTAACGCAGCATCAAATAGACCTCATCAATCTTGAAGAAGCTGAACAGCAATTTGAAACATTGCTCTCATCCATCGATCCAGATCGTTATTCTGGTATTACCCTTATTAATAACGCCGGAATGGTAACGCCGATCAAACGTGCCGGCGAAGCGTCTCTTGACGAGCTTCAGCGCCATTATCAGCTGAACCTGACTGCGCCCGTGCTTTTGAGTCAGCTGTTTACAAAACGGTTTGCTTCATACAGCGGCAAAAAGACGGTTGTCAACATTACTTCAGGAGCCGCCAAAAATCCATATAAGGGATGGAGCGCGTATTGCAGTTCAAAAGCCGGGCTCGACATGTTTACGAGGACATTCGGATTTGAACAGGAGGATGAAGAGCTGCCGGTGAACATGATTTCGTTCTCACCTGGAGTGATGGACACTGAGATGCAGGCCGTCATCCGTTCTTCATCGAAAAAGGATTTCCACCACATTGAACGATTCCGGAAATTAAATGAAACAGGAAGCCTTCGCAGTCCGGACTTTATTGCCGGCACGCTGCTTTCTTTACTAGAAAAAGGGACGGAAAACGGCCGCATTTATGATATTAAAGAGTTTTTGTAGAGCAGATATTTTCTGCTCTTTTTTTATACAAAAGGCTACAGCCAGCGCATTTTATTGAACAGCCGCATATACTGACTGAAACGCTGCTTTTAGGGTATAACAATGATGATAAGAAGATCAAAATGATGTGACATAAGAATTGAGTTTCTCTGCAAATTATGTTAGGATTCTAAAAATATCTAAAGGAGGGGTTTCCATGAGAAAGGTTACATTAATGGATGTTTTCACCCATCCAATTGCACAAAAATATCTTCAGCGTTCCGGCGTGGCACATGCGATTGCCTGCGCTTATCATGCATACAGGCTGTCTGTGAAGGCTGACATTAATCCTGATTTAGCAGCAAAAGCGGCACTGCTTCATGACATCGGCCATTATGAATGGTATACAGACGGAAAGTGGGATTATGAGAAATATAAAAGAAATGACATTCATGCCATTAAAGGGGCGGAACGGGCGCATAAGCTTCTGATTCGGCTTGGCGAGGAACCGAAAGCGGCAAAAGAGATTGCACTAGCTATTTTGCTTCATACAGATTCCTATTTGCCTGAAGGCGAATTAGATAAAAACACGCTGCAGCAGATTGTCAAAAAAGCGGACGAACTGGATGAAGAGCCGGGCGGCCACCATCATTACCGCCAAATTGATCCTTCAACCGCACGAAAAAAAATAGAAAAGCTGGACCAATTAATCGACCAAGCCCAGGCATCCGTGATAAAGCCTGTATAAGTACGGAACAGCGCCAGCTTTCTTCGCTGTCTCCGCTTCATCGATACTTCCTTTACACCCGCTTCCAAACGTATTCTCCTAAAATCTCCGCACCCCTTTGTTTTATCAGGTAAGCCTGTGTCATTATCCATAAGCGCGGCATAAGCTGAGATAAAACACACAAAGGGGATAAAAGTATGGTCAACCAAGGTAGTCCGCAACTGGTCTCTTTAGTCGATCCTTATGTCTATCAGACCATTAAAAAGCTCATCGGCTCAAGGTTCGTTATACAGACAGTACGAGATACGGTCAGAGGCAGACTGATCGATGTAAAACCTGACCATATCACAATTGAAGGAGCCCGAAATTCTGTTTGTTTGATCAGAATCCAGCACATGATTTCCGTCACCCCAGATTACAGTGAGCGGGTCTAACAGTGCTTGCGCATGAAAAATAGGCGTACAACAGGACGTCCTATTTTTCAGTTAAGCGCTGTAAAAATGTACTATGATACATTGTTCCGTCAAGGTCAAAACCGGCAAATTCCTGATAGTTACCATCTGAAAAACAGAAAGTGACGCCGTACACTGTATAGCAGGAACGGATTGAAGCATGCTGTCGGACACGAAAATGATAACCGTCTGAATCTTTTACATAAAGCCGGGATTTCCCGGTAAATGGGGCACAGAGGTGTGCTGCCTTACCAAAACATTCGAATCCGGCAATTTTGCCGTCTTGGTCGATATCCAGCAGGATACAATCATTGACCTTAAGCTCCTCAGACCGCATATTCCTGTTCTTTTCCGGAGGATGAACATAGATATAAGCCAGTTCTGAATCTGTATCGTATGTCACGGCCTTCATCACCAACACTCCTTTCATTATATTAAGAGTTCTGATATGAGTTCATTTTTGTTACAATGATGGGGTATAAGTTCTTTTATCTGACAGACAAAGAAAAACTAGGAGGAACAAAGCTTGTTGAAATCAAAAGTCCATTTTTGGACATTGCAGATTTTATTTGTTTTGCTGATTATTTATGTAGCAACAAAAGTTTCATTTGTATTTCAGCCGTTTATTGTTTTTATCTCGACATTGTTTTTCCCGATGCTGATTGCGGGAATTTTGTATTTCATATTTAATCCGGTTGTCCGCCTGCTTGAGAAAAAAATTCCGCGGACATTATCCATTCTATTGATCTATTTACTGTTTATCGGTTTGCTTGCCTTTATTTCAGCGTCAGTCGGACCTATCATCACCTCACAGGTGACAGGGCTGTTTAACAACCTTCCTGATTATATAAAACAGATTCAGGCGCTGACAAAGGATTTGTCCCATTCTCAATGGTTTACCTGGATGATGAACCAGGATTATGTATCGATATCAAAAATTGAACAGTCATTGACAAGTTTTCTCCAAAACCTGCCGCAAAATATCACGTCCAGTTTATCTGCGGTGTTTGGCGTCGTGACAAACATCACGCTTGTTATTATTACTGTTCCATTTATCCTTTTTTACATGCTGAAAGACGGACACCGCTTTCCGCATTTGGCAGTAAAAATTCTTCCGGCTTCTTATCGGACAGAAGGCTTAAAGATTTTTAAAGATTTATCCGATACGCTTGCGGCATACTTCCAGGGTCAGCTGTTAATCTGTCTTTTTGTCGGGACAGCGTGTTTTATCGGCTATTTAATTGCCGGACTGCCGTATGCCCTGATTCTCGGGATTGTCATGGCGATTACCAATATCATTCCCTATGTCGGGCCTTTTCTCGGTGCCGCACCGGCTGTCATTGTCGGTTTTATGGACTCGCCGGCCAAAGCGCTGTTTGCGATTATTGTGGTCGTCATCGTTCAGCAGCTGGACGGAAACCTGCTGTCTCCTCTTGTGATCGGAAAGCGGCTGAATACCCATCCGCTTACGATTATTTTGCTGTTAATCGGAGCGGGAAGCTTCGGCGGAATTCTCGGCATGATTTTAGCGGTGCCGGTTTATGCGGTAGTGAAGGCGTTCTTCCTGAATATTGTCCGCTTGATCAAGCTGCGCCAGCGGTCACGACTCGAGGAAAACGCAAAGCCAGCTGAATAGGCGGGCACCATTAGCGGCTCTTTGCATATGATGCTGTAAATCAATGCGGAGGTGGGGAAATGCCTGCAATTGTGGGGCCGATTTATATCATGTCAGTTACGGGTAATGCCGCGGCAAGCTTTGGAGACGTATTTGCGATTTCGCCCAAAAGCGTCGCTCATTCAGGGGCGGGGTCAGGCGCATTTCAGCTTGGTGATTTTGTGAAGATTAACAACCAAACGAGTAAAACTCTCTTCAAAGATGCCGATATCACTGATGAAACAGTTTCGTTTAACGGGTAACAGCCTTTTCACAAGAGGCTGTTGCTTTTTTATTGTATAATATGGGTAGTCTTTAAATAGAGAGGTCATGTTATGAAAATCAGAAAAGCAAATATCAATACGCAAACCGGAATGATCACGGACGTGTATCTGCATGAAAACAGAAAAGAACTGCGCACGCTTGTAGCGGTACCGCAGCTGGAGTGGAGCACGATCATTTCCTATGAAGAAGATAAAGCAACTCTGCCTGAACGGCTGGAAGCGTCGTTGCGCCGGCATACAGAGGAAACCCCTGCTGGTGAGCTGGCCAAAAAAATCATTCATTGGGTAACAGAAATGTAAGCGGCGCTTGAAAGTTTAGCTCCTGCCTGATCAGGTGATAATGAAGACAAACAAGACGGGAGGACAGGCTTTTGAGTGAAGATAAAATGGATCTCTATTTGCAGCAAGGAATGTATGGGCCTTTGGAGACAAAGCCTGACGAGCGCCATTTGTTTTTAGGTTCTTTAAGAGAAAGAGTCGTTTTGGCACTGACGAAGGGACAGGTGCTTAGAAGCAAACCGTATAAAGAGGTGGAGCACGAGCTGAAAAACAGCCATAACGTCACCCTTTTGATTAATGGAAAGCTTCAGTACCAGTCTTACTCTCCTTATATCCAAATGGCGAACCGGTACGGAGTGCCCTTCAAGATTGTATCTGATCTTCAGTTTCATACGCCTTTAGGCCTCGTCATTGCGGCTGACATCGCTGTGAATCGTGAATTGATATATATTCAGGACGACATTTATAATCGGTCAGTGCTGAAATCTTAAGAGACAAACGGACCGTTTGTCTTTTTGTTCATGGCAATTCACTTACAACTGGAGATAAGATATAATGTTCTCATACTGATGGCGGGGAGGCCGGCTATGAAAAAAGCACTTATTTGTATTGATTATACGAATGATTTTGTGGCGAGTGACGGAAAATTGACCTGCGGGGAGCCCGGCAGAATGATTGAAGAGGCGATCGTCAATTTAACTGAAGAATTCATCACAAACGGTGATTACGTCGTATTAGCAGTAGATTCTCATGATGAAGGGGATCAATATCACCCTGAAACCCGTCTTTTTCCTCCGCATAATATAAAAGGCACGGAAGGAAAAGATCTGTACGGAAAGCTTTTGCCTCTATATCAGAAACATGAACATGAACCTAATGTTTACTACATGGAAAAAACGAGATATTCTGCTTTTGCGGGAACTGATTTAGAGCTCAAACTCAGAGAGCGGCAGATTGGCGAACTGCATCTTGCCGGTGTCTGCACAGATATTTGTGTGTTGCATACAGCTGTTGACGCATACAACAAAGGTTTTCGGATTGTTGTGCATAAACAAGCTGTTGCCAGCTTTAATCAGGAGGGGCACGCATGGGCTCTTTCCCATTTTGCAAACAGCATCGGAGCGCAAGTGGCAGAGTAAGGAAGGGGAAAAACAGTGTTAGAGTACGGATTTAAAGATGACAGCCTGTCATTACATACAGACCTTTATCAGATCAATATGGCGGAAACGTACTGGAGAGACGGCATTCATGAAAAGAAAGCGATTTTTGAGCTGTTTTTCAGAAGGCTTCCGTTTGAAAATGGCTATGCCGTATTTGCGGGCTTGGAAAAAGCCATTGAATACTTGGAAAATTTCAAGTTTACGGATAGCGATTTGAGTTATTTACAGGATGAACTCGGGTATCATGAAGATTTTATTGAATATTTGCGCGGCTTATCTTTTACAGGTTCACTTTACTCCATGAAAGAAGGAGAACTCGTTTTTAACAATGAGCCGATTATGAGGGTGGAGGCACCCCTGGTAGAAGCGCAGCTGATTGAAACGGCTTTGCTCAACATTGTGAACTATCAAACATTAATCGCAACAAAGGCTGCCCGGATTAAAGGCGTCATCGGTGATGAAGTTGCGCTTGAATTCGGAACAAGACGGGCGCACGAAATGGATGCGGCCATGTGGGGAGCGAGAGCAGCCTTAATCGGCGGCTTTAGCGCGACAAGCAATGTAAGAGCCGGAAAGCGCTTTAATATCCCGGTTTCCGGCACACATGCGCATGCGCTTGTGCAGGCTTACCGCGATGAATATACAGCTTTCAAAAAATACGCGGAAACACATAAGGACTGCGTCTTCTTAGTTGACACGTATGACACGCTTCGTTCAGGCATGCCTAACGCGATTAGGGTTGCCAAGGAATTCGGCGACCGCATTAATTTCATTGGCATCCGTCTGGACAGCGGCGATTTGGCGTACCTGTCAAAAAAAGCCCGGAAAATGCTTGATGAAGCAGGATTTACAGACGCGAAGGTGATTGCTTCAAGCGATTTGGATGAGCACACTATTATGAATTTAAAGGCTCAGGGAGCGCGCATTGATGTCTGGGGTGTCGGTACGAAGCTGATCACTGCCTATGACCAGCCGGCTCTCGGCGCAGTTTATAAACTCGTTGCCATTGAAGAAGACGGGAAAATGGTCGACACGATCAAAATTTCGTCCAATCCTGAAAAAGTGACGACGCCGGGCAGAAAGAAAGTCTACCGCATTATTAATCAGTCCAACCATCATTCTGAAGGCGACTATATTGCGCTTTATGATGAGCAGGTGAATGATCAGAAGCGGCTCAGAATGTTTCACCCGGTTCATACATTCATCAGCAAATTTGTCACGAATTTTTATGCGAAGGATCTTCATGAGCTGATTTTTGAGAAGGGTATTCTTTGCTACCAAAACCCTGAGATTTCAGACATACAGCAGTATGTGCAGGATAACCTCAGCCTGCTTTGGGAGGAATATAAGAGAATCAGCAAGCCGGAGGAATACCCGGTTGATTTAAGCGAGGACTGCTGGAGCAATAAAATGCAGCGGATCCACGAAGTGAAAAGCAGAATTGAAGAAGAGCTTGAGGAAGAATAAAGAAAAACTGGCCTTTCGTTCGCGAAGGGCCAGTTTTCTTTATGTATATATTATTTTTCATGTTTAGACAATTTTCGTCAAATTATTTGATATACTTAGGGGTGAAAGCCGCGCGTATTGTAAGGGGGATAAATCAATGAGGGTGTTTGTTGCAAGACAGCCTATTTTTAATAGAAAAGAACAGGTTGTTGCTTATGAACTGCTGTATAGAGAAAGCGAAGAGAACGTGTATAGCGCTAAAGACGGCGATCAGGCAACAACAGATTTGGTGATCAACAGCTTTTTAAACATCGGAATTGAGAAGCTGACGGAAGGGAAACGCTGTTTTGTTAATTTTACGGAAAGCCTGATGTTTTCGAATCTTCCCACCTCCTTCAATCCGAAACAGCTTGTCATTGAAATCCTTGAAGATATACCGATCACGCCGGCCCTCATTTCTAGATGCAAAGAATTGAAAAAAATGGGGTATATGCTGGCGCTTGATGATTTTTATGCAATAAACCCGCAAGATGAGGACTTACTGGAAAAACTCATGAGCTATATTGATATATTGAAAATTGATTTTCTCAAAACAACACGAATGGAACGCAGAACAATTTTGCAAACCTACGGCTGTCGCGGCCTGATTTTTTTAGCGGAAAAAGTAGAGACCCGAAAAGAATATAAACAGGCGGTCCAAGACGGCTTTCAATTATTCCAAGGCTACTTTTTCAGCGAGCCGCGCATCATCAGCGGGCATGACCTATCGACTCATTTCTATTCTTACTATGAACTGCTTAACGAACTGAGCAAAGAGCAGCCTAACATAAAGCGTGTGACAGAGTACATAGAGCGGGATTTATCACTGTCCTATCAAATTTTAAAATTTTTAAACTCATCCCACAGCCGTTTGAGCCAGAAAATTGAAAGCATTCAACAGGCCATTATGCTGCTGGGATTTAATGAAATCAAACGGTGGATATATATTCTTTCCTTTAAGGATTTAAGCAGGAAAGGGCATTCCAGCAAGCACGAAATCATTAAGATTTCTTTGATAAGAGCAAAGCTTTGCGAACTGCTGGCGAGAAAGACATCCCGGCCGCAGCCTGCTTCTTATATGCTGATCGGAATGTTTTCTCTCATAGACACCCTCCTGCATAGAGAAATAGAGGAAATTGTTCAAGAGTTGCCTTTAAAAGATGAAGTCGGGCAAGCATTATTAGGCCATCAAAACGACTACTACCAAATGCTTGAGCTTGTGAAATTAATTGAAAGCAACAACTGGGACACTTGCTCGGAATTGGGCAATCAACTCGACAAAGATGAAGCGTATGAATGTTATCTTGAGGCTCTGGAATGGTGTCATAATCTTATGGACGCAAAATGATTGCGGTCCTCTGACCACCGCAAAGCAAGAATCATTCGGCTTTGCGTTCCGATAAGACTGATATAGATGCCGTCGGGATTAAAGACCGTATCCACTTCATGCCGGACGCCCATTTGTTTGATCAGGCGCTTGATGGTTTGTTTATCGGACTGCTCGGCTGCGGTCAGAATGCGGCGCGAGAGCTCCCGCGAGCCCGCAATGCGGCCGAGAACGAGCTGGGCATCCGCAAATATCCCCGCGGCCTGCTTCGCTGAACGGATAAAGGTATCAATATTGTTGGCAGGAGCGGGCGGACGGCGTACCTCATACGGATACACGTAAAACCAGGGATAACGATATCTCATGGGAGCACCTCACACAAAAGGGATGTTTCTATATGTATAGATCCCTAATTGCCGAATATGACAAAGCGAAAAGGCCACAACTTTAGCGTTGCGGTCTTTTTCGGTGTTTGTCGGTCAGGAAACGCCAAGAATCGCATATTCAATTTTGAAAATACGGTATGAAGGACTATAGTCTTGCTTAGTGAAAATGCGAAACACGTTAAAATCAAGGGAATTAAGAATATTTCTCAATTTGAGCAGAAATAAACGCTCTTTCGCATAGAGAGATAGTCCCGTTCTTGTTGTGATTCCTTTGAGTATAAGGACCTATTGAGATTTGCGGTGTCACGCAGGACTTTTTTGTATACTTTTCGGTGAAAAATGAGCCGAAAGCAGATACACTATTAGTAACAGATCAAATACCTAGGACTCGTTCACCATACACAATTCATTGATCTTTCAAAAAAAGGAGTGTGGAAACGATGGAAAAGAAACTTGAAGAAGTAAAACAATTGTTATTCCGACTCGAACTTGATATTAAAGAAACGACAGATTCATTACGAAACATTAACAAAAGCATTGATCAACTCGATAAATACAATTATGCAATGAAAATTTCGTGAAAAAGACTTGGAAACAAGTCTTTTTTTTCGTTCTACCGATACAATAAATGGATAAAGTATTATATGATTGTTAAAAAACGAAAAACCTGCTGTCCTTTAAATGTCCCATTTAGTAAAATGGAATGGGAGGGGGGAAGTCGTTATTGAGCAGATATGTTTAGATTCTGTCCGGATCAAGGAGAAAATGAAGGAGATTGTGGAGCAAAACATATTTAACGAGGATTTGTCACAACTTCTTTACTCATTTATTGATTCTAAAGAAACATTCTTCTTTGCTGAATCCACAATCTTACATTATGTTGTTTTTGGAGGGGAGAATTTAGATGTTGCAACAAGGCTTGGCGCGGGAATAGAAATTCTTATTCTTTCATCAGATATTATGGATGATCTTGAAGATGAAGATAATCACCATGCATTATGGATGAAAATTAATCGCTCGGAGTCGTTAAATGCAGCACTTTCCTTGTATACAGTAGGATTAACGAGTATTTATTCATTAAATAACAATCCTCTAATTTTTAAATATGTTTTAAAATACGTAAACGAGGCCATGCAAGGTCAACATGACGATATCACTAATAAATCTAAAACAGAAGATGAAAGTTTAGAAGTAATTAGATTAAAATGTGGAAGTCTGATTGCACTAGCAAATGTAGCAGGTGTTTTATTGGCTACAGGAGAATATAATGAAACAGTTGAAAGATATTCCTACTATAAAGGGATTATAGCTCAAATTTCTGGAGACTATTATGTTCTTTTATCCGGAAATCGCAGTGATATTGAAAAAAACAAACATACACTGATTTACTTATATCTTAAGCGCCTTTTTAATGATGCTTCGGAAGATTTATTATACTTAATTTCACATAAAGACTTATATTATAAATCGTTACTTGATAAAGAGAAATTCCAAGAAAAATTAATTAAAGCGGGAGTTACTCAATACATTTCGGTATTATTGGAAATATATAAACAGAAATGTATTTCTGCTATAGAACAATTAAATTTAGATAAAGAAAAAAAAGAGCTAATAAAGGAATGCTTATTAAGTTATACAAAGGGGGATACAAGATGCAAGACCTAATTAACTACTTTCTAAATTATCCTGAGGCTTTAAAAAAATTGAAAAATAAAGAAGCCTGCCTTATAGGTTTTGATGTGCAAGAAACTGAAACAATAATTAAAGCTTATAATGATTATTATCTGGCTGATCCAATAACCCGTCAATGGGGTGATTAATAGGTGGATTAATATTGAAGAACTTAATAAAAAAATTCACAATAGCTGTAATTGTTTTGAGTATCCTTTATATAAGCTATACAACTTATATCAGTATGAATGGAATTATTATTGGGACTAAGATTCATAAAAATGATAAAAGTCAATTTATGATAGAAGAAATATCGGAATCTTCATATGGACAATTTGTTGGTCTGAGACAGGGAGACATCATATTAAAAATTAATAAAGAAAAACCTTCAGACAAACATTTGAAATGGGGATATTTGAGTCATATTAACAGTCTGGATATTTTGAGAAGTGGAAAAAAGATTCATCTCAAAGATTTTGATTTAGTTACTCTAAATAGACCTTATAGTTTTTTTCTGTTCGTACTTCCTTTGGTTTTTTATTTTTTAAGCATAATATGTATTTTTTATATACTTAAAGTAAATAAAAAAAGGAGATCATTTGCTGCCTATATTCTTATTCTATTGTTATTAGACATTTCGATAGCATATATAAGTGCAGGCGGACCATTTAGAGGACATATAATCAATCGGTATATTAACTTGTTTACTTTTATATCTTCTCCTATTCTTTATCTTCAATTTATACAAAGATACCTTGGAGAAATAGGTAAAACTTTTTTGAATAGAATTTCTTTTCTTTATATCATACCAATATTTAATCTTGGTATTGAGTTTTTTCAAGACTATTTACAAGTAGATATTGATTTTTTAGCAACTCTTAATTTGGTTTCTTTTGCAACTTTGACTCTATTTTCTTTTTCAGCGATATACTTACATCTTAATAAATATAAATATGCTGAGCATTCGTTTATTCTTAAATTACTAATTTTAACAAACACTCTTTCATTTGCGCCTTTTTTGATATTTTTTGTTCTTCCAATAATATTTACAGGTAATTATATTTTCCCGGCATTAGCTTCGGCGTCATTACTAGTACTAATTCCGTTCGGGTTAGTATACCAATTTGTAGCCAATAAGATGTTTGATATAGAGTTTATCTTAGGAAGAATGAGATACTATGCTCTACTTGCCATGATACCAACTCTTCTAATAGTTGGTGCATTAGTTCTGTTTGATGTAATGGACATCCAGATGAACCCTGTGCGTCAAACTGTATTTTTTTTCGTTGTCATGTTCGCTGTCTTTTATTTTAAAGAGGTCATGGATTTTAAATTTCGGTTAAAACGTTTCTCCGAAAAATTCAACTATCAGGACAGTATTTTTAAATATACTCAGCTAATGAGGGGTGTAACTTCTCTTCAACAAGTTTTTAAAGAACTGAAAAATACTATACTGGATGTTTTGCTTGTAAGCAAAGCTTATACCTTTGAGGTTACTCCTGATCACAAAGTGATATTTTTAGATAAGCATGAAGTTGGACCGGACTGGAATTTTTATCAAGAGGAATTTGAAAACGTAACTTCAGAAATTGGGAAAATTATAGAAGTCAATCAAGGCTTTCTTATGAAAGTTGGTGAACGAGGCGGTAGTTCTTATGTTCTGCTTTGTTTATCTAATATTAACACTCCTCGGCTAACACGGGATGAGATATCATGGTTGAAAACACTGTCTTTCTATACAAGTGTGTCCATGGAAAATGTCATGCATATTGAGGAACTCATGGAACATTTAAAGGACTTAAAACAAGAGGGAACCAACCCCATCTGGCTGAAAAAGCTAATGTTTGCAATCGAAGAAAAACAGCGTTCAGGACTCGCCCGCGATCTCCACGATTCGGTTCTTCAGGATTTGATCTCCTTAAAACGCCAGTGTGAGCTGTTTTTGGGTGATTTTAAGAAGGGTGATAATCCGTGCCGTGAAGAGGTGCAGGACAAGCTTGTACAGATGAATGAGCAGATGTCTGATGTGATTTCGATGACGAGGGAGACGTGTCATGAGCTGCGGCCGCAGCTTCTGTATGATCTTGGATTGGTGAAGGCGCTGTCGAAGCTGGTGGCGCAGCAGCAGGAGCGGGTTCCGTTTCATATCCGTTTAAATACTGGGAGATTTACGGCTTCCCTTGATCTGGATTCGCAGCTGAATTTGTACCGGATCATTCAAGAGTTTCTGTCTAATGCGGTTAAGCACTCTCAGGCGACGGATGTGCTGATTATGCTCATCAGTATTCAAAACAAAATCGTTCTTCATTATGAGGACGATGGCGTAGGGTTTGATCAAGATAAAAATACTGAGCATTCTATGAGCATGGGGCTTTCTGGCATTAAGGAGAGAGTCAGGGCTTTAGATGGGCGCCTTCGGATTGAAACAAGTGAAGGAAAGGGCTTTAAGGCTGATATTGAAATCGAATTGTAATGGATTTATAACGGAAACGACTTGGCACAGGCCAAGTCTTTTTTATAAAATGGAAAAGAGTGAGTAAAAGGGAGGAAAACATGAAAAAGATACTAGTGATTGATGACCATCCGGCTGTCATGGAAGGCACCAAGACAATTTTGGAAACGGATTCGAATTTGTCTGTTGATTGTCTCAGTCCTGAACCGAGCGAACAGTTTATCAAGCAGCATGATTTCTCGTCATATGATCTCATTTTAATGGATCTGAATTTAGGCGGCGAGGTCAATGGGATGGAGCTTTCTAAACAGATTTTACAAGAGAATCCTCATTGTAAAATTATCGTGTATACCGGTTATGAGGTCGAGGATTATTTCGAGGAAGCGATTCGTGCGGGTCTGCACGGTGCCATCAGCAAAACGGAATCTAAAGAAAAGATCACCCAATACATATACCACGTACTCAACGGAGAAATTTTAGTCGATTTTGCTTACTTTAAACAGCTGATGACTCAGCAAAAAACAAAGCCGGCTCCTTCCTCTCAAAAAGAACAAGATGTGCTCACACCTAGAGAATGCCTGATTCTTCAAGAAGTTGAAAAGGGATTTACAAACCAAGAAATCGCAGATGCCCTTCATTTAAGCAAGCGGTCCATTGAATACAGCTTGACATCGATTTTCAATAAGCTGAATGTCGGTTCCCGGACGGAAGCGGTTTTGATTGCGAAATCAGACGGTGTACTTTAAATTAGGGGGGTGTAATGATGGATACGAAACACACATTGCTTGAAGCGCTTGGTATTGAGATTGTTGAAAACACAGCGGAACGATGCATTGCGGTTATGCCGGTGGATCATCGGACGGTGCAGCCGTTCGGATATTTGCATGGGGGCGCTTCAGTGGCCCTAGCAGAAACCGCGGCGAGCGCAGGTGCACAGAACCTGATTGATCATTCAACACAAGCTTGTGTCGGTTTGGAGATTAACGCCAACCATTTAAAATCTGTAAAGGAAGGAACGGTAAAGGCGGTAGCCGAGCCCGTTCATATCGGCAGAACGACGATTGTCTATCACATTCACATATATGACGAGCAAGAGAGGCTGATCTGTATATCCAGATGCACACTGGCTGTCATCAAGAAATAAAAAAACAGCCGGAACTCTGCCTGTCCGGCTGCTTATTTTTATAAATAAGAATCCTCTTTTCGTTTAATCACAAAGTTTCTGATTCCGTTATAGTCATCCTGTACGCTTCTCTCATCAAGCTTGACGCCGGAGTTATACGCAGCACGGCAGATCAAGTGCCCGCCGATAGGCGACGTAATAAAGATAAAGAGAATCCCAAGCAGGATTTTAGCGGAGAGCTCCCCCGTCACAAACCACAAATAGAAGAAGACACCGAGCAGAATCATATTGACACCTAATGTTGAGCCTTTAGAAGCAGCATGAGCGCGTGTAAACACATCGGGAAGGCGAAGTACGCCAAATGAAGCAATGAGGCATACAAGAGCGCCCAGCAATATGAATACAGCCACAACGACTTTAGCGGTTTCGATCATTTTCGATAATCTCTCCTTTCTCCAGGAACTTGGAAAATGCGATCGTTCCGATAAACGATAAAATCCCCAGCAGCAAAATAATATCCAAAAACGCACTTGTTTTCAGCAAAATGGAGACAAGCGCCGTGATTGCGATCAGATTGATGCCGATTGCATCCAGAGCCACGACCCGGTCAGGCACAGTCGGCCCTTTAATGACACGAATGACATACAAAAAGGTAGACACTGCCATAATGCCGAGCGCGATTTGCAGGATCAGCGTAAACATCAGCGGCTCACCTCCTGTATGGCTTTTTCAAATGACTCCCGAATGTCAAAAATTGCTTTTTCCGCATCCTCGATATCCATTGCATGAATATAAAGTATTGTTCTGTCATCTGAAATATCCATCACCAAGGTTCCCGGCGTTAATGTAATGAGCAGAGAAAGCAGGGTGATTTCCCAGTCCTTCGTCAGTTCAGTTTTAAAAGCAAAAATACCTGGTCTGATATTCAGTTTTGGAGATAAGACTGATTTCATCACACTGACATTGGCAAGGTACAGTTCCTTTATAAAAATGAAACAGAGCTTGATAATAGAAATCAATTTCCATAGATAAAACTGGCGAGTGAAAAAGCGCCGGAAGAAAAAGAGAGAGAGCATTCCCAGAATATAGCCTGTAATGAATCCTGCGGCGCTTGGACTGTTGCTTAAGAACATCCAGCAAAAAGCGAGAAACACATTTAATAAAATTTGAAATGCCATGCGATCTACTCCTTCAGAACAGCTTCGATATATTTTTCCGGATTCAGCAGCGTCTCGGCCGCTTGATCAACGTAAGGCGACACCCATTCTGTACCCAACCCGAAGAGAAGAGACAGCAAGAGAAAAATAGCTGCCGGATAAAGAAGTCCTTTAGCTGTTCGATGATTTGGTTTTGGCGTTTCTTTTTCTTCGCCCCAAAACGCATGTATAAAGATCCTCAGCACAGAGTACAGTACGAGCAGACTCGAAAGCAGAATCAGCATGGATATCGTAAATTCACCTTCTGCGAAGCCGCCCTCTGCAATTTTAAATTTGCCGACAAATCCGCTCAGTGGCGGAATGCCTGCAAGAGAAATAGCAGAAATGAAAAACATCCATCCAAGAACAGGATAGCGTTTGATCAGCCCGCCCATTTTATGCAGGCTTGCAGTTCCAGTCAATGCGATCAGCGTACCCGCCAGCATAAACAAAGCGCCTTTAATCAGCATATCGTGAATCAGATAGTAGATCGCGCCCTGAATGGATGCGGGTGTGTGTACTGCCACACCGAACAAAATCACGCCGACAGCGGTAATAATGTTATAGATCACAATTTTCATGACATTCGAATAAGCGAGTGAACCGATCACACCAAAAATCACAGTCAGCGCCGCCAGCCAAATCATCAGCTGATGGGTAAAGGCTGTATCGTGAATAAAAATCAATGTGAAAACCCTCGCAATCGCATATAACCCGACTTTTGTCAGCAAAGCGCCGAACAACGCGGAGATTGCTGCCGGTGGCGCGTAATAAGAGCCTGGAAGCCAAAAGTAGAGGGGGAAGATTCCGCCCTTCATGCCAAATACCAAAAGCAGCAGGACACCAATCACAGTGATCAGCCCGGTTTGTCCTGATTCGCTGATTTTCACGCTAAGATCCGCCATATTTAACGTGCCGGTTACAGCGTATAAAAAGCCGACCCCTATGACAAACAGGGCAGACGATACGATATTAAACACAATATATTTAAGGGATTCCCGCAGCTGAATTTTTGTGCCGCCTAATACAATCAGCATATAGGAAGCAATAAGCAGAAGCTCAAAAAATACGTACATATTAAATAAATCGCCTGTTAAAAACGCTCCGCTGACGCCGGCAAGCAAGAACTGAACGCCGGAGTAGTAAAAGGAGCGCTCCCGTTTTTCACCGATAGAACGGAAAGAATAAAGCCCAACCAATAAACCGATGATCGCTGTTGTGAGAACGAGAAGGCTGGCGAATTGGTCTGCGGCAAGCACAATGCCGTACGGCGCTTTCCATCCGCCTAAGCTGAGTGTCTGGATACCTTTTGTGAAGACAGTCTGTACAAGTATGCCGCTAATCACAATCCCGATGGCCGATGCCGCCGTGCTGAAGATTCTCATGAGCATAAGATTCTTCGTCATGAAAATCAGAAGAATAGCCGACAAAAGCGGAATCAGGATTGGCAAAATAACAAAATTATTCATGTTGATCATTTCCCCTCATTTGATCCATATCATCCGATTTCAATTCCTGATAAGCGCGAAAGGCCATGACGAGGATGAATGATGTAACGCCAAAAGAAATGACAATTGCGGTCAAAATCAGGGCTTGCGGAAGCGGATCGACAAATGATTTGGCATGCTCGCTCAAAATCGGAGCGGCGCCTTTCTTTAATCCTCCCATAGTCAAAAGCATTAAATGAACGCCATGGCTTAACAGTGCTGTTCCGATAATGACGCGAAGCAGGCTTTTAGACAGCAGCAAATACGTAGCAGCCATAAAAATAATACCGGCTAATACAGCCATTAAGATTTCCATTATTCTTCCTCTCCAATCGTTTGAATAATGGTCATCGTTATGCCTACGACAACAAGATAAACGCCTAAATCAAATATCGTCGCTGTGGCGAGCTCCGTTTTCCCAAGGATCGGCAGCTGAAAGTATCCGAATGTGTGGGTTAAAAAAGGAGCTCCGAAGACAAAGGAGCCAACGCCTGTTAATACAGCGAGCAGAAGGCCGGCTCCCGCGACATAAATGAAATTGACCGGCAAAAGGGAACGCACGGTTTTTAAATCATATGCCAGAAGCAAGAGAACGATGGAAGAGGACGTGATCAGTCCGCCGACAAAGCCTCCTCCGGGCGCGTTATGCCCTGATAAAAATAAATAGAAAGAGAAAAGCAAAATGATAAAGGATACAAGCTTTGTCGCGGTTTGAAGAATCAAGTCATTTGTTTTTTGTTCATTCACCGCTTTTCCCCTCCTCTTTTACTTTTGTTTTAATCATGCTGTAAATGCCGAGAGCGGCTATCGTTAATACCGTAATTTCAAACATTGTATCAAATCCCCTGAAATCAACAAGAATGACATTGACGACATTATCTCCTCCGCCGAGATCGTGGCTGTGTTTGACAAAGAAGGACGCAATGCTGTCTTTTGTCCGCTGGCTTGAGGATGCGATACCGAGCAGAGTAACGATAATACCGACGCCTAAAGAAATGATAAAATTCGTCATCCGGAACGTTCTCGTTTTTGTTTTCAGCCTCAGTTTCGGCAAGTGGTAGAAGCAAAGCAGAAACAGTGCCACAGAAATCGTTTCAATGACGAGCTGAGTCAATGCCAAGTCCGGCGCTCTGAAAATGACAAAAAACAATGCAAGTGTATAACCGACAACACCGAGTGCAATAATCGCCGTCAGTCTTGACCTAGCAAAAACAGTCGCCACTGTGGCGCTGATCATGACAAGCGTCAAAATGATTTCGTATACGCCGATTTTAGCCATGCCTTCCGTTTTAAATGAAAATCCGCCTTTAATGGCAAAAGCTCCGCCTATCAGAATGATGAAACCAGCGAAGATATACAGCAAATAATCTCTTAAAAACCCGGTCATATATTGTTTTGTGACCCGGTAAGAGCCTTTCTCCATCAGAGTCAAAAGCTTATCGTATAACCGGTTGAGTGTGAGTTTCGAAGGAAACAGTTTATAGATTCCCTTCCACTTATTCAGCGACAAATAACCAATTGTTCCGATCACAACAATACCCGCAGTCATGAGCAATTCCGTTGTAACCCCATGCCACTGTGAAATGTGAACGTGGAATTTCTCATGGCCGTCCAGCAGTGTCGGATAGATTGAGTTCATCGCAGGCTCTATCAGGCTGTACGACAATATATTCGGGAAAAAGAAGAGACTGACAGCCAAAGCGACAAGAATGACCGGTGGTACGAGCATGCCGACAGGCGCTTCGTGAGCCTGTTTTTCAAGCTGTTCAGGCTGGTAACTTCCTCTGAATGTTTTAAACAGCAATTTCATGCTGTAGATAAACGTAAATACACTTCCGATCCAGGCGAGAACAGGGAACAGAACGCCCCATGTCTGCACGTTGAACAGGTCGAAATGTGTCACGCGAAGCATGCTTGTGAAAAACATTTCTTTACTCAAAAATCCGTTAAACGGCGGTAGGCCGGCCATTGAAAATGTCCCGATTAAGGAAATGGTAAATGTAATCGGCATAATCGCCATCAGGCCGCCTAGCTTCCGGATATTCCGTGTGCCTGTTTCGTGATCGATAATCCCGACTGCCATAAACAAGCTTCCTTTAAAAGTAGCGTGGTTGATTAAATGGAAAATGGCAGCCATAGCGGCAACTGTATAATATTCTGTATGGCCGTAATGAAGGGCCGCAGCACTGACTCCGAGCATGGAGATGATCATGCCGAGCTGGCTGACGGTTGAAAACGCCAAAATCGATTTTAAATCAGTTTGTTTCACGGCATGGAATGAACCCCAAACCATCGTAAAGAGGCCAACGAGGGACACGATCCAAAACCACTGAGCTGAAAAGGCGAAAATAGGACTGAATCTCGCAATCACATAAATGCCGGCTTTTACCATAGTGGCTGAATGGAGATAAGCGCTGACAGGCGTCGGAGCTTCCATCGCGTCAGGGAGCCAGATGTAAAAAGGAAATTGCGCTGATTTCGTAAAAGCCCCTAATAAAATGAGAATCATAGCCGGGATAAACAATTCGTGGCCGGCAATTAATTGAACCTGATGAACCATCTCTCTAATACTGAAGGAATCCGTTATCAAATAAAGGAGAATAAATCCGCCGAGCATGCACAGCCCGCCGCTGACCGTAATCAAAAGTGATTTGGCTGCGCCATAGCGCGACTTTTCCCGCTTATACCAATAGCCGATCAGCAAAAAGGATGAAAGGCTTGTAAGCTCCCAGAACATGTAGAGAACCATGACATTGTCTACTAGAACGACGCCGAGCATGGCGCCCATGAACATCAATAAGTAGACATAAAAGGGCCCAAGCTGTTCTTTTTCTTTCGATAAATAAAAAATGCTGTAAAGAGTGACTAAAGAGCCAATGCCTGTGATCAGTAAGGCGAATAATAACCCGAGGCCGTCTATATAAACGGTAAAGTTAATGCCGAGTGACGGAATCCACTCTAATACCGATCGAAGTGTTTCTCCAGATTGTGTCATCCTGATCATTGGGAGAAAGTATATAAACAGCAAGACGGGCAGGATCAACACAAACCAGCCCGTATGCACTCTTTTTGCGTATTTTGCCAAGAAGGGAATGATAAAAGCAAATAAAAAAGGCGATAAAATAGCAAGATGTAAGAGCTGCAAAGATAAGACCTCCTTTTCTCGTTCTCAATTGAAAAATGCGCTATGTATGAAATATACGGTCAAACGACCTAGTCCAAATTATATCGCACTTTTCTGCAAGCTGCCACGCTTCGAACTGCTGTAATGGGTTTTTATGAGTTCTTTTGACCTCAAAAATAAGTCTAACAAAAAAGAGGTTATTTGTATATTTAAAATCAATCCTGATCAAGCTGAAGGAAAGGAGCTGGTCATGTGAAAAGAAAAGTCGTGATGTGCTCAGGTTTATTCTGCTCAGTATTTGCAGGGGCATTCATGTTGAATCAATATGACGGGCGCAGCGGTGTGGCGGCTAGTGATGAGTGGGAGCTGTATTTACTGGAGCACCACCTGTCAGCCAGAATGAGTGAGACGGAATCAAAGGATCTGCCGTTTGGTCCCCGAGAGTATATTCGGATTGTGAATAAATAAAAAAAGAGTTCCGCATAAAACGGAACTCTTTCTGTTTATGAAGTGAAAAAACGAAGCAGCACTGTCGCGCAAATAACTGTGCCTGCACCGCCGAGACGGGTTGAAATTTGGGCAAACGGCATAAGGCCCATTCTTCCTGATGCCGATAAAATGGCAACATCACCCGTTCCGCCGAGGCCGCTGTGGCAGCAGGTAACGATTGCGGATTCAACCGGATACATGTTCATCAGCTTGCCTACAAAATATCCAGAACCAATCATCGCGATAACAACTGAAATACAAATGATGACAAACGGAATAGAAATCACAGACGCTACGTCATCCAACGGAATAAAGAGGATGCCGAGACCGACCATCAGCGGCCATGTAAAGCTTGAAGAAATAAACTTATAAAGCTGGTAAGCGCCTTCTTCCATTTTTTTCGGAAGAATATTCGCATACTTGACAGCCGCAGCTGAAATAATCATTAAGATCGCGCCCGGGATGAAGATGAATTTCTCCAATAACCCGCCAAAAATAAAGAATGTACACGCGAGCAGAACTCCTGCTCCCATTAGTTTAAAATCAATTTTTGCTTCGGCTTCTTTTTGATTGAAAATCTCATTTGCTTTTTTAGATTTTACGAGACGTCCGTTCCCATTTAGATCTGGACGCTTATCGCCAAGCTTTTTCATTAAGGCTGCACATATGATAGCAAAAACGTTTCCTATAATTGCGGCTGGAACCAGCTGAGACACAAATACATCAGCGGATGAGCCCAGTATTTGTGAATAGGCGATTGAAAGCGGCAAAATTCCTTCACCTATTCCCCCGGCAATAATTGGGACAACAACAAAGAAAAAGGAATCATAGGCACTATAGCCAAAAATAAATCCGACAAGGATGCCGGCTGTAACGGCCGCGATCGTTCCTGCAACCAGTGGAACGAACATTCTGATAAACCCCTGTATTAAAACAATTCTGTTCATACCGAGGATACTTCCCACAACAAGGCAAGCGATATAGAAATAAAGGAAGTTAGACGTTTTCATCAAGTTGGTTACAGCGTCTAAAGATGTTGAATTCAGTACATTGTAAAAGACTAAAAATGAAGGAACAAACAAAGATAAAATAGCAGGGCCGCCAATATCCTTCAATATCGGTATGCGTTGGCCTATGTCTCCGAGAAACACACCAAGAATCATAATGATGGCAAACCCGCCAAGCATATTTGCCGGCAGCTCATTGTAATAGGCTGCAAGAATAATAATAACAGCTAATACTGTGTATAATGGCAGAGGAATCACACCGATTTCCCAAGACCAGATTTTTTGAAACAGGTTTTTCCCCTGTGAGTCTTTTTGCTCAGGTGAAATTGTCCCCGTTTTTGGAATTGCTCCCATGTCATACACCCCCATGTATTGTTTGTTACAGTCTACAAGAAAGCGTTAACACTTCATATTTTTTTAAGTTAAAAAACTAATAAACAATTAAAATAAGGGGGTCTTTTGGATTAGAAAAAAACCCTGAGAATCGTCTTCCCAGGGGAGAATGTTTTATCTTTTTCCTTTAATATAAGGCACGCCATTGGCTTTTGGCGCATCTGCCCGCCCGATAAAGCCGGTTAAAGCGAGAATCGTTAAGACATAAGGAGCCATCAGCATATACACATTTGGTATGTCTTTAAAAAGAGGGAGCAGCGATCCAATGATGCTTAAGCTTTGGGCGAATCCGAAAAACAGGGCGGCCCCCAGTGCTCCGATCGGATGCCATTTTCCGAATACAAGCGCTGCCAGGGCGATAAAGCCTTGCCCGGAGATGGTAGAGTGCGTGAAATCAAGCGCAATTGTGGAGGCATATACGCCGCCGCCGAGACCGCCGAACAATCCGCTGATCATCACGCCGATGTAGCGCATTTTATATACGTTGATTCCCATCGTATCGGCCGCCATCGGATGCTCTCCGACAGAACGGATACGAAGGCCGAACGGCGTTTTGAACAAGATAAACCAGGAAATAAAGGCAAGTGCTATTGCAAGAATAGACGTATAATAGACATCCGAAAAGAAGATCTTTCCCAAGACGGGAATATCGCCCAAACCGGGGATTTTCGTCTTATAAAAAGGCTCTGGAATTTTGTCTGTCTGCGCTTTGCCGTAGATCAGTTTGACGATAAATAAAGTTGCCCCAAGCGCCAGCATGTTAATGGCGACACCGCTGACTGTCTGGTCGGCGCGAAACGAAATCGCCGCTGCCGCGTGAATCAGTGAAAACAGGGCGCCTGCTGCCATGGCGGCAAGGAGCGAAAGCCAAGGTGCGGCGGCACCTAATTCCGGACCGAAAAATAAATTAAATAACACGCTGGTGAACGCCCCGATAATCATGAGGCCTTCTAGACCGATATTTACCACACCTGATCTCTCGGAAAACACGCCGCCGAGAGCAGTTAAAATAAGCGGGGCCGCATAGACGAGTGTGGCAGGGACAATGATAGATAAAATCTGCACAATGTCCACTTAGTTCGCCCCCTTTTTCTTCAATTTGCCCATGACGAAACGAATCGCATAGCTTGAAGCCACAAACAGAATAATAATGGCAATCACAATATCAACGACCTCTGATGGAACGCCTGATTCAATCGGCATATTTAATGCGCCGATTTTCAGCCCGCCAAGCAGGCATGCTGCCAGTACAATGCCGACGGCTGTGTTTCCCCCGAGAAGAGCGACAGCGATACCGTCAAAGCCTACGCCGGTAAATGCGCCTTTCACTGCTGCGTATTCAAATGTTCCTAGGCCCTCCATGGCTCCGGCAAGGCCTGCAAAAGCGCCGGAGATAAGCATGGAGGTCATGATATTCTTCCGCACGCTCATGCCGGCATACTGGGAAGCGTGCTGGTTAAACCCGACCGCCCGGAGCTCAAATCCCTTTGTAGTTTTGTTGATGATAAACCACATGATAACTGCTCCGAGAAGGGCAACGATGATTCCCAAATGCAGCCGTGAGTAATCGGTGATCTGTTCAAGAAAAGGAGAGCGGAGGGAGGCGGATTCGTGAATTTTCCCCGTCTTGTCCTGATGATCTGTCAAAACGTTTGAAATGATGTAATTGGTCATGTGCAGCGCGATATAATTCATCATAATGGTGACAATGACTTCATGAACGTAAAATCGCGCTTTCAAAATGCCGGGAATTAACCCCCATAATCCTCCTGCAGCTGCCGCTGTAATCAATGCGAGCGGCAAGTGAATATATGCCGGTCCGTCAAACGCCGTACCGACCCAAACCGCTGCTGTCCAGCCGACGAGCAGCTGGCCCTCGACGCCGATATTAAAGAGTCCGGTTCGGAATGCAAAGGCGACAGCCAATCCGGATAAAATATAAGGCGTAATTTGCCGGATTGTTTCTCCGACATAATAGATTTCTCCGAATATCCCATTCCACAAAGCCGAATATCCGCTGGCCACACTGTAGCCGCTCACAAGCATAATCAACGCGCCGGCCGCAAGACCAAGGATGATTGCGGTGAGCGGCACGAGTAAATGAGAGAGTCGTTTAACCATTTGCTTTCCCCGCTTCCTTTTGTGTGCTTCCGGCCATCAAGAGACCAAGCTCCTGTTCAGTGGTGTCCTGCGGGTTAACGCTGGCGATAATGCGTCCTTCAAAAATAACGGCGATTCTGTCACTGAGATTCATAATTTCTTCAAGCTCAAACGAGAGGAGAAGAACGGCCTTCCCGGCATCACGCTGCTCAATGAGCTTTTTATGGACAAATTCAATGGCTCCGACATCAAGGCCGCGAGTCGGTTGGGCGGCGATTAATAAATCAGGATTTCGGTCTACTTCCCGCCCGATAATCGCTTTTTGCTGGTTTCCGCCTGACAATGCCCGCGCGTGTGTATATTCATCCGGCGTTCTGACGTCGTACTCAGTGATCAGGCTGCATGCTTTTTTGTACATTTCGCCTTTATGTAAAACGCCCAATGCTGAATACGGCTTTTTGTAATAGCTTTGCAGCAGGATATTCTCTCCGATTGGAAAATCAAGGACGAGACCGTGTTTATGGCGATCCTGAGGAATATGCCCGATCCCGGATTCAGTGATTTTTCTTGGCGTCAGGTTTTGGATCTGTTTTCCGTTTAAGGTGATTGTTCCTGAATCTGTTTTGCGGAGTCCTGTCACCGCTTCGATCAGCTCTGATTGCCCGTTTCCGTCGACGCCGGCTATGCCGACTATTTCTCCCGCTTTGACAGAAAGAGACAAATCTCTGACTGTCTCTATTCCGCGGGTATCTTTTACAGTTATGCCGTCAATCGCAAGCACTTCCGCTCCCGGCTGAGCAGCTCTCTTTTCGGTTTTGAACGATACCTCACGGCCGACCATTAGACTGGCGAGTTCGTCTTGGTTTGTATCACGGACATCAAGGGTTTTGATGCCTTTTCCTTTACGGATAACCGTAACGCGGTCACAAATCTCCATAATCTCTTTCAGCTTATGGGTGATTAAGATGATGGACTTCCCTTCTTTGACCAGGTTCTTCATAATTTGCATCAGTTCCTTAATTTCATGAGGCGTCAAAACAGCCGTCGGTTCATCAAAAATCAGAATGTCGGCACCGCGGTAGAGGGTTTTTAATATTTCTGCGCGCTGCTGCATTCCGACTGATATGTCAGCTGCTTTTGCTTCAGGATGGATCTGCAGGCCGTATCGATCGGAAATGTCCTGCACCTCTTGGCCAGCACGCTTCCGGTCAATTCTGCCAAACTTCTTTGGCTCTTTCCCGAGAATAATATTTTCAGCAACTGTAAAGGTGTCAACAAGCATAAAGTGCTGGTGTACCATTCCAATTCCAAGGTCATTCGCTTTGTTCGGGCTGTTGATGTGCACCTTCTCGCCGCGCACCCGAATTTCACCCCGCTCCGGCTGATACAGTCCGAAAAGGACATTCATCAACGTTGATTTCCCCGCCCCGTTTTCACCGAGCAACGCGTGTATTTCGCCTTTTTTGACTTGAAGAATGATATTATCATTGGCGACGATACCAGGAAACTCTTTACGGATATTGAGCATTTCAATGACATATTCCATTGATTGACCGCTCCTTTTTTCAAAATAAAAGAAAAACAAGGGATAAGGGCTCGACCTCCTTATCCCTGCGATTCTTATTCAGCTTTGAAGGTTTTCAGCTCTTTCTCGGTTGCCGGGACTTCCAATCCGTCGATGATTTTTTTCTTCCATTTATCGACCGCTTTGATCACATCATCCGATAGATTTTGTTTAGATGGAGAAATGCCGACTCCGTCTTGATCAAGCCCGTAGGTAAGTGTTTCGCCGCCCGGGAACTTTCCGTCGCTCGCTTTTTTCGTTACATCTTCAACGACTGTATCTACTTTTTTCACCATGGAAGTGAGGGTGACGTTATCATCTGTTCCTTCTACCTGGCCTTCTGCGTATTGGTCTTTATCGACACCGATGACCCAGACATCGCGTTTTGGATCTTCTTTTTTCAGGTTTTTCGCTTCAGTAAAGACGCCTGTGCCAGTGGCGCCCGCAGAGTGATAAATAACATCTACGCCTGATTTATACATGCTTTCGGCGGTTGCTTTACCGACATCGGCTTTATCGAACCCCCCTGCGTATTTCACTTCTACAACGGCTTTAGGGTTAACTGCTTGCACGCCGGCACGGAAGCCGACCTCGAATTTTTTGATTAACTCTGATTCCATGCCGCCTACAAAGCCGATTTTTCCTGATTTGCTTGATAGGGCTGCGGCCACTCCGACGAGAAATGAGCCTTCCTGCTCTTTAAACGTAATACTTGCGACGTTGTCTTTATCGACAACAGCATCTATAATCGCAAAGTTTGTATTTTTGCGCTGGTCAGCAATTTCGCTGATTGAATCCTCCATTAAGTAGCCGACGCCGTAAATTAAGTCAAAATTCTCACGCGCCAATTTATTTAAGTTCGTTGTATAGTCTGCATCTGATTTGGATTGAAGATAGTCGTAACCGTTTTTGCCTTTTTTCAGCCCATTCTCTTTCCCAAAGGCTTGGATGCCTTCCCAGGCTGATTGGTTGAAGGATTTGTCATCCACTCCGCCTACGTCAGTAACCATCGCCACACTGAATTTGTTTTTGCCTTCGCCTGAGCCGCTGCTTTTTTCGCTGTTTCCGCATGCTCCTAATATGGTGCCTGCTGCGATCACAAGTGACATCGCCAATCCGATTTTTCGTTTATTCAAGATATACCCCCCCAGAAAAATTTGGTTCAAAGCTGATCCGGCCAGTCATGTGATGGGCTGTCCTGAACAATTTCTTATAATCGATAAAATTTTCTGATAATAACAAATGGAATGCGCTGAGACAGTTCTATTCTTCCCTGAATAAGCGTGGTGTGAGTGTTTCCTTCGAAAGGCGGGGAAGAGAAGGATGCGGAAGGCGTTCCGGGCGGAAAACCGTGACATCGTTTTCTGAAGTAAGACTTATGACTTAGTTTTTCGGGATCAACTTACCAATCATAATTTATCATTTAACTAATAAGAAATAAATAGAATTTCGCATAATTTTTTAAAAAGTATCTATTTTTAGAATTGTTTGCTTAAAAATGTTGAAAGACCCTTTGTTATTCTTGTATAGCTTAACAACAATAGAATCAAGCATCTTGGCAAGAGATATGACAGGAAAAACGCACTGCTCAAAACAAGCAGTGCGTTTTCTTATAGATATTGCTTTATTCCGTTAAGGTTACTGTTGTTGACGTTGTACTGAAACACAGGTCTTCCGATCGTTCCGTACGCCATTTCTACATTCAGAACCTGTATATCTTCAAGAAACTTTAAGTATTTTCGTATGGATACTTGAGAGATTTCTGTGTGCTTTGCCAAGTCTTCTGTCGTAAAAGATTCATTTTCAAATGACTGGATACTGGACCAGATCAGCTTCAGCGTGCTTTTTGTCAGGCCTTTAGGAAGCTGCACTTTTTCTGTTGCTTCTTTCTTTTGAAAAAGCTCGGCGTCCAGTTCTTTTTGGCTCATGTTGCGATGGGTTGAATACACCTTTTGTTTTCGTCTGTAATCAGACAAAGCCGTTTGGAAACGTTCAAATTCAAACGGTTTGATTAAATAATCGACAGCTCCGTACCGAAGTGTTTTCTTGATCACGTCAAGCTCGCTGGCCGCTGAGATGACAATCACGTCAACCGCTTCATTTTGGGCTCTCAATTCCGTCAGCAGTTCCAGCCCGTTTTTTCCCGGCATATAAATATCAAGCAAAATGAGGTCGATATGATGCTCGCCTAAAATATGCAGAGCGCTTTGAAAGGAAGAAGCGATGCCTTTCAGCTGAAAGCCATCTATTTGGCTTAAGTATCGTTTATTTAATTCACCCACCATGGGGTCATCTTCAACTATTAGTACATTAATCATGATTTTCCTCCTTCGGTTCGTACGGGATGCGAATACTGAATGTCGTTCCTTCATTCTTTTCGCTTGTGAGGATCATTTGGCCTTTTAAATTTTCGATGCTTTGCTGTGTGAAATAAAGGCCGAATCCCCGATTTTTGCCCTTTGTTGAATAGCCTTGTTCAAATACTTTGGCTTGGTCTTCTTCAGACATGCCTGCTCCAGTATCGGTAATTTCAATATCAAGTATGCTGTTATGGAAGCGCATGGACATGGTGATTTGTTTTTTCGGCATATCGGCAACAGCGTCTAAGCCATTGTTGATGAGATTTCCGATGATTGTAATAAGCTCATGGATGACAGAAGGGTCTGCCGCGTTCGGGATGACACCGTTGCATTCAATATCAAGATTTGCGCCCTGTTCACGTATAAAGCTTTGCTTTCCGAGCAGAAAACCGGCCAGTACGGAGCTTTTGACATCATTTATAATTTCACTTGTTTCTGATTTTTGCTGTATGGCTATATCTTTAATATAATCTCCAAGATCATCATACTCTTTCAGCTGGACGAGACCTAATATCACATGCAGTTTGTTCATAAATTCATGAGACTGCGCTCTCAGTGCGTTTGCATACATTTTAACACCGGAAAGCTGTTCAGCTAAATGTTTTACCTCGGTCTTGTCGCGGAATGTTGCAATCGCTCCGACAGTTTGTCCTTTCAGCTGGATAGGAACTTCATTAAACACAAGCTCCAGCCCGTTAATGCGGGCGTCTCTGTCTTGAAGAGGTTTTTTTGTCTCAATGACCTTTTTCAAGCGGCTTTTCGGCAAGATGTCATCTACATCCTGATCAATGGGATTTGTGTTGATGCCCATTTTTACGAATAGGCGTTTTGCTTCCGCGTTGGCAAGTTTAATTTTGCCATGTTCATCGACAGCGAGTATTCCTTCCTTCGTCGATTCCAGCATCGCGCTCCGTTCTTCAAGCAGAGTCGCAATTTCATAAGGTTCAAGTCCGTACATGATATTTTTCACTGTACGGGCGACGATAACGGCTCCGATCACACCGACGAAGATGCTGACGCAAATAATAAAGTAAAGCGGCCGTAAGCTATGGCTGATCACTTCATCAATTTCATTTACGGTGATGCCGACCGCGACTGCACCGACTTGTTTTCCATTCTCCGCGTAGACAGGGACGAACGCTCTCTGCGATTTCCCGAGCGTGCCAGAGGCTGTGCTGATATGGACATGCCCTTTTAATACCTCGGACTCATCACCGCCTCTGAATTTTTTTCCGATTTTGCTCGGGTCAGGATGAGTTTTGCGGATACCGTTCATATCCATGACGACAACAAATTCCGTGCCGGTAATTTTCTGAACCCGCTTTGTGTAGCTCTGCAGTTCCTTTTGTTTTTTTCCGCTTTCTAAAGCAGCGGCTGTCATCGGCGCCTCAGCTACCATTTCAGCAGTCTGCAGCGCAGTGGCCTTTTCCTGATCTCTAATTCGTTTGGTGGTTTGGGCACCGACTGTAAAAAACGTAATGAGCAATGCGATTAATACAACGATACAAACAAATATGGTGAGTCTGGTTTGCAGTTTTAATGTTTTTTTCATATAAAACTTCCTTACGTTTTATGATTCCTGCGTACTACTTTACTCTCAAAATGCTGCTTTGTGAAGATTTGGGACCGTAATTCGTAAAAAGGAGAAAAAATGGAATAATTTATCTTGTCAATGTGTTTTAAGTCCTCCATAATAAATGAGGTAGATTATAGAAAGGGACTTTTTTATATGAAAAATACTTATTTGACAGGATATTTTCCGCTGATTGCGATCCTGCTTTTTAGTTCGTCCTTATCCATCTCAACTTCACTTTATGCGTTGAAGATGCTGTCTTCATTTGGAATGTATGATGGAATGCTCGATTATTTTTCAGAGAAAGGAATCAGGCTTGCGTTATTTGCTGCCTTTGCACTTTTATATTTTATGGTTCTGTCCGCTCTGAAATTAATTGCAAATACCGTGACCGAGCTGTCATTGCTGTTTTTTGCTAATGATCCGGAAGGGAACAACCTGAAAAAACTCAGAATGGGTTCCATGATTTATTTGGGCGGCGGGATTTTATCATTTGTGCTCTTGCAAAATGTCATTTGGATTGTGATCTGGTTTGCGGTCGTCACGCTCGCTTACTTTGTGTTTACCGTATACCGGATTTATTCGACGCTTTCTCTCATGTCATTAGTTGGATTCATTCTATTGGAACTGCTGTTTTGGTTTACCTTTGTTATCGGTATTCTGTTCATATTTATCAAGCTTTATAATAGCATAATGGCTAGCTTACCTGTGTAAGCTAGCCATTTCAGCGTTTGGTGGTCAGATTTGCGCTTCGTGCTCTATACGCAATGAAACGGCGGCTAGATTCTCAGGTTTCCGCCGTTTCACATCCAATGCTCGCTCTTCATCGACTTCAAAAGTTTTCAATCACGCTGAAAAGATGACAAAATCCTAAAACGAAGCCGTTTTAGGATTTTGTCAACAATCTGTGATGGCTAGCTTCCTAGCCATTTTTTATTTACGGTAAAAATCTTTTTTTAATAGAAGGGGAGGGGAGCATACATTCATTTTTTTTGCCAAACCACTTATAGCGGTTGTTGGCAATGAAAGAATAGACCATATCTCTGACAGGCTTCGGCACTGCGAAAAACAGGACGAAGAGCCGCCATGGGCCTCGCAGATGCCTGAAAACCTTAATGGCTGCAGTTGACTTTGTGTACACTTGGCCGTCTTCAATAAAGACAAAGCTGTCAAACCGATCAGTCGGAAGCCCGCTTTTTTTCAGCAGGCTCTGTCCTGTTTCCGACTGCAACGATGTGAAAGAAATCAATCCGTCCGGATCACGTTTAATGATAAACTGCACGGCGCCATTGCATAAATTGCAGACACCATCAAACAGCAAAACGCGATTTGGTATTTGTTCTGAAGTCACCCCATATCCCCTCCGATCCTTTAATAAGCCGCTTGCAGCGTTCCTTTCCAGATGGAAAGCTGAGGGCTGATGCTGTGAAGATATTCAACGCTGGTCGGTGTATCCTTTCCGACCCAGACACCCATTGTATACGTATCAGTCAGGCCGACAAACCACATATCGTGATAATCATTTGATGTTCCGGTTTTACCGCCGATGTAAGGCGCATGGAAATATGCTTTTTTCCCTGTTCCGCTTTTCACAACGGAAGACATCAGTTTTTTCAGCTGCATGTTCGTGCGGACGCTGAATATTTGAGTCGCTTTATCATTCCATTTATAAAGCGTTTTTCCTTTAAGGTCTGTCACCTTTGTAATCGCATGGCTCGGCGTATAGCTTCCGCTGTTTCCGAATGTCGTATAAGCCTTTGTCATCTCAAGAGGCGTCATGCCGTTTGTAAATCCGCCAAGCGCTGCCGGAAGAAGATAGTCACTGTCGACAAGTTTGGCAAAATGATACGGCTCAATATAACTGAATGCCTTTTGGATGCCGACGCGATCGAGCATTCTAATAGCCGGGGTATTATATGAATTTTTAAACGCCGTATCAAGCGTCACTGTGCCGTAAGTGCGGTTATTGTAGTTTTGCGGACAGTAGTCTTTGCTGCAAAACTTGCTGGCATCAATGGTGCTGCTTGTTGTCGCGCCGGTCTGTTCAATATAAGGGCCGTAATCAAGAAGCGGCTTAATGGATGACCCCGGCTGCCTGTACGCCTGGTAGGCGCGGTTAAAGTCATATTTTTGATAGTTTTTCCCGCCGGATAGAGCGATGATTTGATGCGTCTGGTGATTAATCACAGCCGCTCCGCCCTGTACGTCCGCATACGGGAGCTTGGAATTCATTTGTGCCACAACTTGATTTTGCATGTACGGATCAAGTGCAGTATAAATTTTCACGCCGTCTTTCATCAGCGTGCTGACTCTTGCGGACAGCTCGTTCTCGATCTTTTCTTTTTGTTTTCCTGATGCTTTTTGAAGGCGTTTATCAAAGCCTTCTGATTCAGACACCAGCTGAGTGAATTCATCATTGACGTAGGAAACGTAGTCAGGATATTTGTCTTCTCTTTTTTCAACATCCAGTTTGATTTTTTGTTTTACGGCTTTTTTCAGCTCTTTGTCCGTAATGACCCCGGCATCTTTTAGCCCTTTAAGCAAACGTTCTTGACGGCTTTTCGTGTAGTCAAAATGCTTGAGAGGATCATATAATGTAGGGTTATTAGGTATAGCACAGATAAAAGCCATTTCTCCCACTGTGAGAGATTTCAGCGGTTTGCTGAAATAGAATTCAGCCGCTGAACCGACGCCATAAACACCATTGTTAAAATAAATGGTATTTAAGTAAGCTTCAAGAATTTCATTTTTCGTATATTTTTTCTCCAGCTGATAGGAATACGCGAGCTCTGTCAGCTTGCGGCTGAAGGAGCGTTCGTGGCTCAAATACAAGTTTCTTGAAAGCTGCTGTGTGATGGTGCTGGCGCCCTGGTCAATTTTCTTGTCTTTTACGTTAGAAGCAGTAGCCCGCACCATTCCCATAAAGTCAAAGCCTTTATGCTCGTAAAAATGACGGTCCTCAGATGTTAAGAAAATCTGTTTGACTTCCTCGGGAATCTTGTTAAATGGAACGAGCACACGGTTTTCGTGGTCGCTGACGATTTCCGAGACAAGGGAGCCGTCCCTGTCATACATGTAGCTGTTCTGAACAAGGCTGATATCTTTCAGATTAATATTTTTATCAAGCACCTGATCCAGGGACTTCATTTGTTTTACTTCTTTTCCGGAAGCGATAACTGTAAATGCAAACAATGGGATTATGCAAAGGAGCAAAATCCATCCGATTATTTTTCGTAACATGGTCACTCTCTTTTCTCCTAAATTCTAGCCATATCGTACCATTCTTTTGAGATTACGAGAAGGTTAAATTTAGAAGATTCCTCAGTTTTTTCTCGGAATCAGCTTGCTTTGGCATAAGAATCTTTCCGAAGTTTCTGCATGATCCAAAGCATGCAGGCGCCGGCGAAAAAGAGAAACGCCGTGACGTAAAAGGTGGCCGAAATGGCAAAATGGCTCGATATGATTCCGCCGAGCAGAGGCCCGAGCACGTTTCCTAAAAAGCGAAAGCTGACATTGTAGCCGAGAACTTCACCTTGAATGCTGCCTGGAGCCTGAACGCGGATCGCTGCCGTAATGCATGGCAGCAAACCGCCCATCGCCATTCCGAATAAAAATCTGAAAACAAGGAGCACGCTGAGTGAGGACGCGAGCGCCTGCGGAATAAAAAAGAAAGAGGCGGCGAGCAAAAGTCCGATTAAAATGCGGCGATGGCCGTAGCGGTCGCCCAGATCACCCCATTTTCTAGCCAGTAGCAAACTTCCGAGCCCCGTTGCTGAAAATGCCATGCCGGAGAAAAAGGCAAGATTGACAGGTCCGTGTAGCTCATTTACATATAAAGCGAGCAGGGGCTGAATACTGAAATTGCCTGTTTGAATCAGCATGGTTAACAGCATCATGACCCACAGCGCCGGCTGGTGAAAAATATAGGAGAGCACTTCTTTTCTCGAGTATGACGTACGTTTGGCTGTTTTCTCTGCAAGAGGCTTTTCTTTGACACCAAATAACACGAGAAGAACAGACGAGAAAATCACAAAGGATGTGATAAAAAAGGTATACGTAAAGCCGAAACGATCAGCAAGCATGCCTCCCAAAAGCGGGCCGAACAAGCTTCCGGACACTTGCCCCATTTGCAGCGTGCCAAGTGTTTTGCCGGCTGAGCTCTTCGGAGTCTGTGCCGAAATCATCGCAAGAGATGTCGGGATGAATCCGGTTACAAGACCCATTGCCATACGCAGAAAAAACAATTGGTACACCGATGTAACAAAGCCCATGAAGAAAATGCTGAGGGCAATGCCCGTTCCGGTTGCCATAAGGATTTTCTTGTATCCGCGTTTGTCTCCGAACCGTCCCCAAAACGGGGATACCAAAAACGCCATGAGAAATGTAATGCCGAACACATAGCCGCTCCACCTTTGCACAAAGCCGTTTGAAAAAGAGCTGAGCGTCTCAATGTATAAGGAGAGAAAAGGAACGATCATCGTTGTGCTAGCGGAGACAAAAAAGTTCGCCAGCCACACAATGACAAAGTTTTTCTTACGGATAGAAATAACATCACCTTCTTATTATTTCGGGTTCCTTACTAATTATAAAGAAACGATTCACAATTTAAAAGAAACGAAGCGGCTGGGAAAATTCATTATTTTTAGAAAATGAAGAAATGTCGAGAAGGGGAATTGATATACTATAAAGATAGCATTTTCTGATCGGAGGAAAGGCAGGTGTAAAAAGGTGACGACAAACAGCTTACTCATTATTGATTTCGAATTTACAATGCCCGATGGAAAGTACAGTCCTCAAAACTTCTTCCCGGAAATCATTGAAGCCGGAATTGTAAAGTCGATTGATGATGAAGTGGTTGAGACGTTTTCTAGCTATGTTAGACCGAAAAAGTTCCCGAAGCTTACGAAACGCTGCAAATCATTTTTAAAAATAACCCAAAAACAGGTAGACGAAGGAATGAGATTCGAGGATCTCATCCGTAAACTAAACGAGCTGGATCCTGAGAAAAACAGCACAATTATTACGTGGGGAAACATGGATATGAAAGTGCTGAAGCAAAACTGTATGTTTAACCATATCCCTTTCCCGTTTAAGGGAGAAATGAGAGATTTATCGCTTGAATACAAAAACTTTTTTGGAGACCGGACATTGACGGGTTTATGGAAAGCTGCCGAAGAGTATGGAGATTCCGGAACCGGCACCCATCATAAAGCGCTTGATGATGCCCTCACAGCACATAAACTTTTTAAGCTTGTTGAGCAGGATAAGCAGTATCTCGAAAAGCCAAAACCGCCCACAATCGGCGAAAGAATCGATTTAACCGAACTGTTGAAGCGCGCGACGTAAAAAACCCAATCTTTTGTCAGACTGGGTTATGGCCGGTTAAAATATTCTTTTTCTAAGATGTCCAGATTATGAAGGGAGCGTTTTGCCCACTCCGAACCATCCTCATTCAATTTGGCTCTCAGCTGTGCTGTCGCCTCCCGCAGAGATTCGGTATAATCCGGCACTTCACCGTCATAAGGCTTCACCATATGGTGGGGGATGTTGGTCTGTTCACCATATGCGAGCGCTTTTCTCTCATGAAAAAATGGCACATCCGCCTGTTTTGGATGATGAAGGTCTCCTTGAGCGGGATGGGTAAGAACCGCTTTCACTTTCACTAAATAGTGCTGCGGCCTGCAAGCCGTGATTTCTCCTATGTATACACCTGTTTTGTAAAATCCTTTAACGATAGAGCCTGTCTCAAACGTGCTCATCTGTCATCACCTCGCATTTATTCTATTAAAGTTCCAATCGATTTGCTAGTGAGGAAGATCAGCGGGAAGCTTAATGGTCACCGTAGTGCCTTTTTGGAAGCTGCTGTTAAATGAAATGGTCCCGTGATGATGTTCAATAATGGAAAAGGTTACGGTGAGGCCGAGTCCCGTTCCGTTCGTTTTTAAGGAATAATAAGGTTCGCCGAGTTTTTGCATTTGATGGTCTGTCATCCCGACCCCATTGTCTGTGATGTTAATCATGATCGTATGGCCGTTTCTTTTGGCTGATATGTGGATCATTCCCTTCCCGTGAGGAACCGCTTCAATACTGTTTTTCATCAGGTTGATGACAGCCTGCTTCAGCTTTGTTGCGTCTCCGTATATCAAAAGGTCCGGTTCTGTTTCAGCCTCGACGGTTACTGACTTGTAATTGGCGTACGACACCATAAGGGAGCTTGTCTCTTTAATAAGGCCAGATAGGTCAAAAACTTCTTTTTCGTATAATTGCTGTTTGGCCATATCGAGATAGTTTGTAATAATGCCTTGCGCCCGGTCAAGCTCTGACAGTACAAGCTTTTTGTAATCCGCACTCGACTTGTTTTGTAGGGTTTCGTCATTAAAAAGCAGCTGGACAAACCCGCGGACAACTGTCAGCGGATTCCTGACTTCATGAGCGACGCTCGCTGCCAGTTCACTCACAATCGTCATTTTTTCAGAGTGGATAAGCTGTGAACGCAGGGCGATATTTTCGGCGATGCTTTCGATAATATAGATGCTTAATAGAAGAACACTGGAGCGGAAAAGCCCTGAGACTGCCGCCTCGTAAATGAAATTTCCTGATTTTTGAAAATTTAAAATATTCAAGGCGGAAAGAATCCAGCTTGAGGCGAAAAATAGGAAAATCTCCACGCAGCTGATCAATAAAGACAGCAGCAGTTTTTTCGCTTTGGACATGAATGGCCATTTTTTCTGAAATAAGATTGGGATAATGATAAGAAAAGGCAGCAAAGTGAAAACAAACATTGCGGAAGGTTCGTAAAAAAGCAGTTCAAAACATAGGACAGATGCGGCGACCGTAAGTCCGGAAGCGGTACTAATGTAAAATAAACAAATGATAACGGGAATCATCTGAAGGCCGTATTGTATGTAGTCCATTTCATGAATCGGGAAAATAATGCATAAAACGGAGGCGCCGCAGGCGAAGAGCGTGACCAAACCGCTGTTTATTTTTGGCACAAGAATCGCAGGTTTTCCAAGCCAAAACACTTGGTAAAGAAGAATAGGAAACAAAATAAAGCAGATGTGCAGAAGATAGTCTTTTAGAATTTCCATTCGTGTGAAATCCTTTCGTATAAAATATGAATCTATTATAACACTAAATATTAGAAGTAAAATATAAAATTCCTTTATTAAGAACGCCTTTACAAATGAAGACGTAAAGGCGTTTAACAGCTATATTTACGATAATGCGGCTTTGATGCGGCGCAGGCCGTCCTGCAGGGTTGCAAGAGAGCATCCTGCGTTCAGGCGCATAAATCCTTCTCCGCCAGGCCCGTATTTCGTCCCGGGCTCTAAAATAACTTTTCCTTTTTTCAGCATTCTTTGCTGAAGCTCTGCATCGGACAAGCCGTAAGCGCTGAAGTCGAGCCAAATCAAGTATGATGCGTCCGGCTTCATCATTTTGACCTTTGGCAGCTCGGTGCTCAAAAAGGCTTCCGCTTCGTTCATGTTTTTCTCAATGTAAGAGATCAATTCATCGAGCCACGGTCCGCCTTTTGAATACGCGGCTTCGATTGCAGTGACGGCAAATGCGTTCAGTCCGCCTAAACCATTTCGCTGAAGGCTTGCGGAAAACTTGGCGCGCTTCAGGCGATCTGGAATGATGATTGCTGAAGCCTGCAATCCGGCGATATTAAATGTTTTGCTTGGAGCAGAACATGTCATGGAAATATCAGCGAAATCGTCAGAGAGCGAAGCGAACGGCGTGTGTTTGTGTCCGTACAGCATTAAATCGGAATGGATTTCATCCGATACAACTGTGACGCCATGCTCAAGGCACAATTCACCTAGCTTCCATAAATCTTCCCGGCTCCATGAACGCCCAGAAGGGTTATGAGGATTGCATAAAATAAACAATGTAACGCTTGGGTCACTAAGCTTCGTCTCCAAATCTTCAAAATCCATTGCATATGCGCCGTCTTTTTCTAGCAGCGGATTATGTAAAATGTGCCGGCCGTTTTTCTCCACCATATGGTAAAAAGGCGTATAAACTGGAGGCTGAACAACTACTTGATCGCCAGGCTCCGTAAAAGCTTGTACCGCCATGCTCAAAGCCGTTACAACGCCGGGGCTGAATGTGATGCTTTCCGGATTCACCTTCCAGCCGTGCCTGTTTTGCATCCATCCGCACACAGCATCCTTCGTTTTTTGATCTGGAGTTGTATAACCAAAAATACCGTGGTCAAGACGCTCTTTTAACGCTTCAGTTATCGCTTCCGGGGCGCGAAAATCCATATCCGCCACCCACATCGGGAGTGCGTCTGTCACGCCAAATAATTCGCCTGTTTTGTCCCATTTGACAGATTGGGTGCCAAGGCGTTCTTCTCGTTTATCAAAGTTCATTCTGTTACCCCCTCATGTATGTTTATTCTTCTAAGCTTCACTATGATAAGATAGAACTGCAAATTTTATTATAAGCGGTGATGAATATGGAAGAAAGTCAAGCGGTCAGGGAAATGATTAAGATCATTGCCAAATGGGACCCGTTTAAATATGGAGAAGAGTTTTACGAAACGGAGGCTGTTGATGTCGTGCAGGCAGTCTATGATGAAGACGATCCTGACGTGCTGGCGAAAAGCATTCAGCAAATATTTGAAACTTCTTTTGAACAAACGCTGCCGATCGACAGCTGCCGGGAAGTGGCTGGCCAGCTTTTATTCATTAAAAACAGCAGCTCCTGCACGCCTTAAAAAAACCGGTTCAGCACCGGTTTTTTTGTTATTTGATAAAATCAGCAATGTGTTCAGAAATAAGTTCAGGCCGTTCTTCAGGCACCAGATGTCCGGTCTGGCCAAGTGAGTACAGCACGGAATTAGGCAAATCTGCGTGCAGCCGTTTACCGATCTCCATTGGGACAATTCGATCCTCCTCGCCCCAAATCAATAGAGCAGGCTTGTTCATTTTCTTCAATTGCTCGGGTTCTAAATCTCCTTCTCTGTGGCGGATAAACCTTGTCATGGCTTTGAAAATCTGCTCGTCCTGAAACGGTCTGCCATAGCCGTCAATCATCTCCTCATCAATCAGCGATTTGTCATGCACCACATTTAATAAATTTTTCATCACGCCTTCTTTCGAGAGCCAGCGTTTGATGTAAAGATGAAAATACGGGATATGGGTCCCGAAAATAATCGTCGGGTGTGAACGTTTTAAATACCCTGAACTGCAAAGTAGCACAATCTTTGAAAAAAGCTCAGGCTTTTGGAGAGCAGCAGACAGCGATATCTGCCCGCCCATAGAATGCCCGACAAGCACAGCCTGTTTCACTTGCAAGTGCTCCAAAATCCCAATTACAAGCTTAGCAAGGTTTTGATAGGTATAGATAAACGTTCTTGATTTTTCAGATTGGCCGAAAGGAGGCAAATCAAGCGCGATGATGTCGTACTTGTCCCGAAGGAGAGGAATTACTTTTCTGAAGCTGAATGCTGATGATAAAAAACCGTGTACGCAGACCAGCGTTTGTCTGCCGGGATTTTGATAATGTTCGTAGTATACGTTGACTCCATCGACCGTAAACCGCCTTATTGGTGAAACCGCCTCCATTCTGTGTCACTCCCTTTTTTTGATGGTTGTATTATGCCCTGAAATTGTCAATTCTAGCGGAAGTTTCTCCTCGTTTTTTCTTAGCATTCGTCAAAAAACGTGATATAATGTCATGAGATTTCTTGACATTGCAAAGGTGTGAATCAAATGAAATTGACAGAAAAAGAAACAGAAATATTAGAAATTTTAGACGAAAACAGCCGCGCCGATTTAGAAACAATCGCAAAGATGGCGGGCATCCCTGTAAATGAAGTAAAAACAATTATTGACAAACTGGAGAAAGAAAAGGTTATTATCGATTATTCCGCTATGATTGATTGGCGAAAAGTAGACGGACATGAGGGCGTTACGGCCATGATCGACGTCAAAGTAACACCGAAGCGGGGCGTCGGTTTTGATGAAGTGGCGGAACGGATTTACCGATTCCAAGAGGTTGAATCAGTTTACCTGATGTCAGGCGTATACGATTTGTCTGTCGTGATTCGCGGCAATTCGATGTCTGACGTAGCGCGTTTTGTTTCGGATAAACTGTCCACACTTGATTCAGTTGTATCTACGACAACTCATTTTATCCTGAAAAAATACAAGCATGACGGCAAAGTGTTTGAAACAGGAGACGACGACAAAAGAATCGTGGTGTCCCCGTAAATGACTTCGTATTTATCTGACTATGTACAACAAATAAAGCCGTCCGGCATCCGCAAATTCTTTGATTTGGCGGCAACGATGGAAGGCGTCATTTCTTTAGGCGTCGGCGAGCCTGATTTTGTTACCGCGTGGAATGTCCGCGAAGCAAGCATTCTCTCTCTTGAACAAGGATATACGTCATACACGGCCAATGCGGGTTTATACTCATTGCGGGAGGAAATCAGCCGTTATTTGAGCAACAGGTTTGACCTTAGCTACTCGCCAGATAATGAGCTGATTGTGACAGTGGGGGCAAGTCAGGCTTTGGATATTGCGATCCGCGCCATTGTGAATCCAGGTGAGGAGGTCATCATTCCTGAGCCGTGTTTTGTGGCGTACGATGCGCTTGTTTCTTTGGCAGGCGGTATCCCGGTTCACGTTCATACAACGGCAGACAAAGGATTTAAAGCAACGGCTGCTGATTTTGAAGCGGCAGTCACTGAAAAAACAAAGGCCATTCTCATCTGCTCACCATCGAATCCGACAGGTTCGGTTTATTCGAAGGAAGAGCTGAATGAGATTGCTGAGTTTGCCAAAAAACATGATGTCATCGTTTTAGCCGACGAGATCTACGCAGAGCTGACATATGATGAGGAATTTACAAGTATAGCGGCATTACCGGGAATGAAGGAACGGACGGTAGTCATCTCAGGCTTTTCAAAAGCATTTGCAATGACGGGCTGGAGGCTCGGTTTTGCTGCGGCACCATCCTTGCTTCGGGATGCAATGCTTAAAATTCATCAGTATGCGATGATGTGCGCGCCCGCAATGGCGCAGTTTGCCGCCCTTGAAGGCCTGAAGAACGGCATGGAAGACGTAGAAAAAATGAAAAAAAGCTATCGAAGAAGACGGAATCTGTTTGTAGAATCGCTCAATGAAATCGGTCTCAGCTGTCATCATCCGGGCGGCGCTTTCTATGCTTTTCCATCTATTAAAAGCACGGGAATGAGCTCAGAACAGTTTGCTGAGGAGCTACTTACGCAGGAAAAAGTGGCAGTTGTTCCTGGAAGTGTGTTTGGTCCGAGCGGTGAGGGATATATCCGTTGTTCATACGCAACCTCGATTGAACAGCTTCAAGAAGCGTTAGTCAGAATGAAACGCTTCCTGCACAAAACAACATAAAAAAAGATACGAACCTTTTGTTCGCATCCAATAAAAGGGGGGAATACTAGAAAGCCTTTGGTATTTTTCAGTTTACCCCCTTTTTGCTGTGCATAAACCTGATTTTTTATAAAAAAGTTTTCTTTGCGGAAATAAGACATGTATGATATAATTTTAAATTGCGTATAAACAGATATATAATTTAACTTAGGAGTTGTTATGAATGGCAGCAAAATTTGAAGTGGGCAGTGTTTACACTGGTAAAGTTACAGGATTACAAGCGTATGGTGCGTTTGTTGCATTAGATGAAGAAACTCAAGGTTTAGTACACATTTCTGAAGTGACTCACGGTTTCGTAAAAGATATCAACGAGCACCTTTCAGTTGGCGACGAAGTACAAGTAAAGGTACTTGCTGTTGATGAAGAAAAAGGCAAAATCAGCCTTTCAATTCGTGCGACACAAGCTGCGCCTGAGAAAAAAGAAAGCAAACCAAGAAAACCTAAAGCTGCTCACGTAAGCGAAGAAGCTTCTACACCACAAGGTTTCAACACATTAAAAGATAAGCTTGAAGAGTGGATCGAAATGTCCAACCGCAAAGACCTTATCAAAAAATAAGCATGAAAAAAGCACCGGACAGGAATGTTCGGTGCTTTTGATTTCATGCAAAATCCTATTTCAGCGTGATTGATATCCTATCGCATTTCAGGATTTGCTGCTTCTTCACGTGATCTTTCCTCGTTTGGCTTAAATAGCAGACCGAGGTTGATTAAGCCGGCGATTCCGACAAGTCCGTAAATGATTCGGGAAAGAGCTGACCCTTGGCCGCCGAAGATAGCCGCTACTAAGTCAAATTGGAAAAATCCGATCAGTCCCCAGTTAATGGCGCCAATGATGGTTAATACAAGACAAATTCTTTGAATGGTACTCATGTTTTGCAACCTCCTCCATGAATTATTAAAACAGTTATAGATTGTGACATATTGGAGAATCTATACATGCATTCTCCATATGAGGGAAGCTGGCCTGCCCTCGCTTATATCAGCTTCTTTCCCAGCATCCTGCAAAATAAAACCATCTGGTATGCTGATCGGTGAGAGCTGATTGCTTTACATGTGGTGAGGACATTCTGCATAATAAAAAATCTAAGGAGGAGATGTCATGCAAAACTTTACATACTGGAATCCGACCAAATTAATTTTCGGGCGCGGCGAAGTGGAAAGACTTCCGGAGGAACTCAAACCTTACGGAAAAAACGTATTGCTTGTGTACGGAGGCGGCAGCATTAAACGCAGCGGCCTGTATGATCAAGTGATTGAACAGCTGAATAAAGCCGGAGCAACCGTGCATGAATTAGCAGGTGTGGAACCGAATCCGCGAGTGTCGACTGTTAATAAAGGTGTTGCCATCTGTAAAGAACACAACATTGATTTCTTGCTGGCTGTCGGAGGCGGAAGCGTAATCGACTGTACAAAAGCGATTGCCGCAGGAGCGAAGTATGATGGTGATGCGTGGGATATCGTTACGAAAAAACATCAGCCAAAAGATGCTTTACCATTCGGAACAGTATTGACTCTCGCTGCGACTGGTTCAGAAATGAACTCAGGATCTGTTATTACAAACTGGGAAACAAAAGAAAAATACGGCTGGGGCAGCCCGCTCGTATTCCCGAAATTCTCGATTCTTGATCCGGTGAATACATTCACCGTACCTAAAAACCACACGATCTACGGGATGGTTGACATGATGAGCCACGTATTCGAACAATACTTCCACCATGTATCAAACACGCCGTATCAGGACCGCATGTGTGAATCACTTCTGCGTACAGTCATTGAAACAGCGCCTAAGCTGATTAATGATCTCGAAAATTACGAATTGCGTGAGACAATCCTGTACACAGGAACAATCGCATTAAACGGCATGCTTTCTATGGGGGCAAGAGGGGATTGGGCTACTCATAATATTGAACATGCAGTATCAGCCGTTTATGATATTCCGCATGCCGGCGGACTGGCAATTTTGTTCCCGAACTGGATGAGACACACATTGTCTGAAAACCCTGCCCGCATGAAACAGCTTGCAGTTCGCGTGTTTGATGTTGAAGAAGCAGGTAAAACAGATGAAGAAATCGCACTTGAAGGTATCGATAAGCTGTCCGCATTCTGGACAAGCCTTGGCGCTCCGAACCGTCTTGCTGATTATGATATTAATGATGAGCAGCTTGACACAATTGCTGACAAGGCAATGGCTAACGGTACATTCGGCCAATTTAAATCACTCAACAAAGAAGATGTGCTGTCAATTTTGAAAGCATCTCTATAAAAAAAGGGGAAATAGCCGTTTGGCTGCTTCCCTTTTTCTTTTTGTCAACGTATGTTACAATGGAAAATCTGTTTTTTACAAGCATCATTTGGAGGTTTTACTATGGAAAATTTCACTTATTATAATCCAACAAAGCTGATTTTTGGAAAAGGTCAGCTTGAACAATTAAGAAAAGAATTCAAACGATACGGCAAGAATGTACTGCTTGTTTACGGGGGCGGCAGCATTAAACGCAACGGCCTTTATGATCAAGTCACAGGCATTTTAAAAGAAGAGGGCGCTGTTGTTCATGAGCTGTCAGGTGTAGAGCCGAACCCGCGTCTTGCAACAGTGGAAAAAGGCATAGGACTTTGCAGAGAGCATGACATTGATTTTCTGCTTGCTGTAGGCGGAGGCAGTGTGATTGACTGTACAAAGGCAATCGCAGCGGGCGTCAAATACGATGGCGACGCTTGGGATATTTTCAGCAAAAAAGTAACAGCGGAGGATGCGCTGCCGTTTGGCACTGTTTTAACTCTTGCTGCAACAGGGTCTGAAATGAACCCTGATTCCGTGATTACAAACTGGGAAACAAACGAGAAATTTGTATGGGGCAGCAATGTCACTCATCCGCGTTTCTCTATTTTAGACCCTGAAAATACGTTCACCGTTCCAGAAAATCAAACAGTATACGGCATGGTTGACATGATGAGCCACGTATTCGAACAATACTTCCATAATGTTGAAAACACGCCGCTTCAGGATAGAATGTGCTTTGCTGTTTTGCAGACGGTCATCGAAACAGCTCCTAAGCTTCTTGAAGATCTGGAAAACTACGAACTTCGTGAAACGATTTTGTATGCTGGTACTATTGCTTTAAACGGCACGCTCCAAATGGGATACTTCGGTGACTGGGCTTCTCATACAATGGAACACGCTGTTTCAGCTGTATATGATATTCCGCACGCGGGCGGTTTGGCAATACTGTTCCCAAACTGGATGAGATACACGCTTGATACAAATGTAGGCCGTTTTAAAAACCTTATGCTCAACATGTTTGACATTGATACTGAAGGCAAAACAGATAAAGAAATTGCGCTTGAAGGAATCGATAAACTGTCTGCGTTCTGGACAAGCCTCGGTGCACCTTCCCGTCTTGCTGATTACAATATTGGAGAAGAAAAGCTTGAGCTGATTGCTGATATCGCAGCCAAGGAAATGGAACACGGCGGCTTCGGCAACTTCCAAAAACTGAACAAAGATGACGTGCTTGCCATCCTTCGCGCGTCTCTATAAACTCAAAGGGCGGAATCCAGTCATTCCGCCCTTTCTTCTTGACTTGATTTCACAGATAAGTTCATATAAAGTGAAAGATGAAAACATTATACCGTTATGGAGGGACAAGCAATGACGCATGTACGCTTTGACTACTCAAAAGCGTTGACTTTCTTCAACGAACATGAACTTACATATCTGCGGGACTTTGTAAAAACAGCACACCATAATATCCATGAAAAAACAGGCGCGGGCAGCGATTTTCTAGGCTGGGTGGACCTCCCTGAACATTATGATAAAGAAGAATTCGCGCGCATCAAAAAAAGTGCGGAAAAAATCAAATCTGACTCTGATGTCTTGCTTGTTGTCGGCATTGGCGGTTCTTATCTTGGAGCGCGGGCAGCGATTGAAGCGCTGAATCACGCGTTTTATAACACTTTGCCAAAAGCAAAACGCGGCAATCCGCAAGTCATTTTTATCGGGAACAACATCAGTTCATCTTATATGAGAGACGTCATGGATCTTCTTGAAGATGTTGACTTCTCTATTAATGTGATTTCTAAATCAGGTACGACAACTGAACCTGCAATCGCTTTCCGTATTTTCCGCAAGCTTCTTGAAGAGAAATACGGTAAAGAAGAAGCGAAAGCGCGGATTTATGCAACAACTGATAAAGAGCGCGGCGCATTAAAAACGCTTTCTAACGAAGAAGGCTTCGAATCATTCGTTATTCCTGACGATGTCGGCGGCCGTTATTCAGTTTTAACAGCTGTAGGTCTCTTGCCGATTGCTGTCAGCGGCGTCAACATTGATGACATGATGAAAGGCGCCCTGGATGCGAGCAAAGATTTTGCAACATCTGAACTGGAAGATAACCCAGCATACCAATATGCGGTTGTTCGCAATGTCCTTTATAATAAGGGCAAAACAATTGAAATGCTCATCAACTACGAACCGGCGCTTCAATACTTTGCGGAATGGTGGAAGCAGCTGTTCGGAGAAAGCGAAGGGAAAGATGAGAAGGGCATTTATCCTTCTTCAGCGAACTATTCAACAGACCTTCATTCTTTAGGCCAGTATGTACAAGAAGGCCGCAGAGATTTATTCGAAACGGTCCTGAACGTAGAGAAGCCTAAACATGAACTGACAATTGAGGAAGCGGATAACGATCTTGACGGCTTGAACTATTTAGCCGGTAAAACTGTTGATTTCGTTAACAAAAAAGCATTCCAAGGTACAATGCTTGCCCATACAGACGGAAATGTTCCGAACTTAATCGTTAACATTCCTGAGCTGAATGCATATACTTTTGGATACCTTGTATATTTCTTCGAAAAAGCCTGCGCGATGAGCGGTTACCTCCTTGGCGTCAATCCGTTTGACCAGCCTGGTGTAGAAGCGTATAAAGTCAATATGTTTGCGTTACTCGGCAAACCTGGCTTTGAAGAGAAAAAAGCAGAGCTTGAAAAACGTCTGGAAGATTAATGTGAGAAAGCTGACTGGCATTTGCCGGTCGGCTTTTTATAAAATCAGAAAGGTGCTGATGTTCATGAAACAATTGGTTAAACATCTCATCATTGCCGGTTTTTCTGCAGCTATTTTAAGTTTCCTTATCTCCTTTGATGCCGTGTATACAGAGTTTTCTTCAAGCTTTGGCGGCACGCTGTCACATTTTTTCATCCACGCCTTTCTTCTCATTGGTTTGCCGCTTGCCCTTTTTACCGATGCGGTACATCGGATTTTGCATTTAAAACGAACCCATACTCTTTTCACTAAATTAGGACTCTATGCAACGGTTGTTTATGTGTCTTGGGATTCAGCTGCATGGCTTGCAGCGGCAATGGCTGTTTACTTCTTAATTGAATGCGCTTTCTTTTCTGTTGGACGCGCGAAAGAAACAACGATTTCCATGTAGTGCGCCTCTGAATGAAGTCTTGTTCGGCGGGACAGGATAAGTGAAAAAAGGGGCATTCTGATGATACCAATACCTTCCGCGATAGATGGGCAGTCTTTTCTGCTTCAAGAACTGGAACAAGTGATGAAGCCGCTCGGTTATGTGATAAACGGCGGCTGGGAATACGATCATGGCTACTTTGATTATAAAATTGATGATAGAGACGGCTATTTATTTTTAAGAATTCCCGTCAATGCGGTACAGGGCAGTCTCGATGAACGAGGGGCGGCCGTCCGGATCGGAACGCCATTTATGCTGAGACAGGTGTTTCAGGCGGATGTTGACGATCACGCCGAGGGAGGGCCTTTCCAATCACTGTTTAATCAATTTTCCGAACCGGAAAGGCGGGACGCGGAAATTGATCCGGCATTTTTGGATATCGGCGCCTCTCTCGTGAAAGAATTGGAGGATGTTCTGTTACACTAGATGGCAAGGAATTGGTCTGTTTCGAGCACCTTGTATGTAAGAGGAGGGGAAATCATCGGCCCCTCCTCTTTTTGTACGCCTATAATTGTTGTGTTGTGATCAAGGAAATAGAGAACACAGGTTTTGTAAGCCGCTCCCTTTAGTTCGTCAGGAACAGCAAGAAGCTCCACATGCTGATCAAGTGTCAGCTTGATTCCGTTCTGCTGTTTAGACGGCCGTAACTTGACTTGGTAATGCTGCAGCATCGCCCGGCTGATAAATTCTGAAGTTCCGATGATTTGGTTTGCACCTGCCCGCTCCGCATTGGTGACAAAACGGTCAGTCAAAATCTCGACGATGCAGTAAGCAAGGGGATTAAGCCCTTTAACAGATAAAAGAGTCAGCACTGACAGCATATCAGCATCAGTTTCACTTTTATACTGATCGGCAGTAATCATCACTGATTCCGCTTCAGTAATATTGGCCCGTTTCAGTGTCCCATCATCGGCAGCGTGCCCGCGTATGAAATGAACGTTTTCAATAAGCGGGCCTTCTGTCAAGGATTCATCGATTAGTACGACTGTTTTGGAAGGGGCGGCAAGCTGAAGGTCCTTCAAAAGCCGGTTTGTTTTTTCATTCCACCCGATCAGAATGATGTGGTCTCGGCCTTTGTAAGCAACTTTTCCTTCGATGTAGCGATGCTGTCTGCTGAATGCGGCCGCTGATAACGTAGCGAAATATGCTGTGACAAAGCTTGCTCCGCTCAAAATCAGCAGTATTCCGGCTGCCTGTCCCAGCGGCGTGTGCGGCACATAGTCTCCATAACCGACTGTCGAAACCGTTACGACAGCCCACCAAATGCCTTCGAATACCGAAGTGAACTGCTTAGGCTCAAGTATATAAATAATTTGGCCGAACAAAAGAATCAGACATAAAATAATAACCCCGATTCGGATAAATAACGGCCACCTGAGCCATGAAATAAATATCCGATTTGATTTCATTCTTTTTCTCCTTCTTCAGATACTGAGATGGATAAAATCTGTTTAATAATTGTATTTAATTTCTCATTTAGCTTTTCCTGGCCGTACTTATCTCGGGCCTGCTTCATTAACTCGGCTGTATCATCATCAAGCTGAATAAGCGGTTCATCAATTTCCGATTCATTATAAAGCTGGATAAACGCGTCCAGTCCTTCATTCATTCGGTCGATTGCTGTGCTCAGCTGTTCCCTTTCCTCACTCGTCACTTTCATAGCTTCCATCACACCCGTGCTTTTTTCTAACAGTATGTCCCACTTCCGGTGATGTTTTTCAAAAAATGTACAAAACATATAAAACCGGATTTCTCCATAAACTAAAACAAAAAGGATGAAAAAGATGACGATCTTTCAAAGAACGATCGTGGTTTTGATCGGTACGCAGCTGGCAGCATCCGCGGTGATTTTGTTTATTTTCGATTTGAATTCATATAATCACTTTTCCGGCAGCTTCTCCTGGCTTCATTTTCTGAAAGAACTGGCCGGCAGTTTCGCCTTTTATTTGTTTTCAGCAGGCCTGTTCTTTTTGCTGATTGGATTGTGTGCTCCAAGCCGGAAGAAAAAGCGCATTTCTGTACACGGGAAAGAAAACTCATTAAAATAATCGTAATAGAGAAATGATCATGGAAAAAGGATGATGAAAAAATGCTGTTTATATTTTTAACAATAGCCGCATTGGGATTGTCGTTTTGGGCACAATTTAAAGTAAAGAGCAACTTTGAAAAATATTCAAAAGTGGAAGCCTCAAGCGGACGTACAGGGGCAGAAACCGCAAGACGGATTTTAGATATAAACGGTCTTTACGACGTGCCGGTCGAACCGGTAAGAGGCACTTTAACAGACCATTACGACCCGACAAGACGGGTGGTGCGTTTATCTGAGCCGGTCTATTACGGCCGCTCAATTTCCGCCATATCCGTAGCTTCCCATGAAGTCGGACATGCCTTGCAGCATCAGGAGTCATATGGTGCGCTTGTGCTGAGACATAAAATCTTCCCAGTCGTAAATTTTGCATCCGGTGTAGCTCCTTTGCTTTTCTTAGGAGGCATGCTTCTCGGCAGCCTGAATCTGATCGGGCTTGGCATCATACTGTTTTCAGCGGCTGTCTTTTTTCAGCTGATTACATTGCCTGTCGAATTCAATGCAAGTTCACGTGCGAAGCAGATTATTGTGTCAGAAGGATTCATCCGAAACAATGAAGAAAATGGGGTAAATAAAGTGCTGAGCGCTGCTGCCTTAACGTATGTGGCCGCCGCCCTGGTATCCCTGTTTGAACTACTTCGTTTTGTGATGATTTTCTTAAACGGTCGTGATGAGAATTAACGTTAAGGAGGTGGCCCCTTACCATTTATGGTAAGGGCTTTTTTTGCTTATTTTACAACTGATCGCCATTTTTGTTTTGATTGGCATTACGGCTGTTTTCGTTGCAGCGGAATTTGCGATCGTCAAAATCAGAGGTTCAAAAATCAATCAGCTCATCGAAAGCGGTGACAGCCGAGCGCTAGCCGCACATAAAATCATCTCCAATCTTGACGAGTATTTATCAGCCTGCCAGCTCGGGATTACGATTACTGCCCTCGGCCTTGGATGGCTTGGTGAACCTACATTTGAACGTTTTCTTCATCCCTTATTTACAATGACAGGCATGCCGGAACCGTTTAACCACATTGTCACATTTGTAGTTGCATTTATCATCGTCACTTTTTTGCATGTGGTGATGGGGGAGCTTGCCCCGAAAACGGTTTCTATTCAAAAAGCTGAAGCTGTAAGCTTATGGATTGCAAAGCCGCTGATCTGGTTTTATAAAATCACGTACCCGTTTATTAAAGCATTAAACGGCTCTGCAAGTTTTCTTGTGAAATTGTTTGGCTTTCATTCAGTGAAGGAGCATGAGGTTGTCATCAGCGAGGAGGAACTGAGGCTGATCCTTTCAGAAAGCTATGAAAAGGGAGAAATCAATCAGTCTGAATTCCGCTATGTAAATAAGATTTTTGAATTTGACAACCGGGTAGCGAGAGAGATTATGATTCCGCGGACAGAAATTGCGGTTATCTCTCTGGAGCAGTCGCTTGAAGAGGCAATTCATCTTATCATTAATGAACGGTATACACGCTACCCTGTCATCAAAGATGACAAGGATCATATTTTAGGGATCATCAACAGCAAAGATATGTTTAAAGCTTATTTTCTTGGCCAGCCGATAAAGCTGAATCAAATCATGAGGCCCGTTATCAGAGTCATTGAAAGCATTCCTGTTCAGCAGCTTTTAATCCGCATGCAGAAGGAGCGGATTCACATGGCGATTCTCGTAGATGAATACGGGGGAACGGCGGGGCTTGTCACTGTAGAGGATATTATCGAGGAAATCGTCGGGGAAATCCGCGATGAGTATGATCAGGATGAAACACCGCACATCCTGAAAAAGGGCGAGCACCATTATGTGATGGATGGAAAAGCGCTAATAGACGAAGTGAATGACCTGCTCGACATTGCGATTGAAAATGAAGAAATTGATACGATTGCAGGCTGGCTTCTAACGCAAAAAATGGAGCTGAAAGCAGGAGATGTGATACACGCGGAGGGCTGTGAATTTAAAATCCTCGACGCCGAAGATCATCACATCCGTTTTGTAGAAATAAAAAAAACCGATTTTTGATAAAAAACAGCCGGGGAACGAACGGCTGTTTTTTGTGTCATCAAGTCATTTCTTAAAAAGCAATGCTGTAAAGCCTTTTTTCTACATAGGATATATAAGATGGACACTGGGAAGGAGTGGCTGTATGAAAAAGGCTTGGTGGAAGGAAGCCGTTGTTTACCAAATTTACCCCCGCAGTTTTAAAGATTCAAATGGCGACGGAATCGGGGATATTCAAGGAATCAGATCCAAGCTTTCTTACATAAAAGAGCTGGGCGCTGACGTCATATGGATTTGCCCGCTGTATGATTCACCGAATGCCGATAATGGCTATGATATCAGGGATTATCAAAACATATTAAGCGAGTTTGGCACCATGGAAGATTTTGACGAGCTGCTTGGTGACATTCATGATCTGGATATGAAGCTGATTATGGATCTCGTTGTGAACCACACAAGCGACGAACATCCATGGTTCATAGAATCCCGTTCATCTATACACTCGGAAAAGCGCGACTGGTATATTTGGAAAGACGGCAAAAACGGAAAAGCGCCTAACAATTGGGAAAGCATTTTCGGCGGGGCGGCTTGGGAGTATGATCAAAAGACAAGCCAGTATTATCTTCACCTTTTTGATAAAAAACAGCCTGATTTGAATTGGGAAAATGAAAAGGTGAGGAATGCCGTTTATGACATGATCAATTGGTGGCTTGATAAAGGAATTGACGGATTTCGGGTGGATGCCATTACGCATATTAAGAAAAAAGAAGGGTTTCCCGACATGCCGAATCCAAAGGGATTGGACTATGTCCCTTCCTTTCCTTATCATATGAATGCTGACGGTATTATGGATTTGTTAACAGAGCTGAAGGAAAACACATTTTCCCGCTATCCGATTATGACAGTTGGTGAAGCAAACGGCGTCGCTGCAAAAGAAGCAGCTGATTGGGCTGGAGAAAAAAACGGCATATTCAGCATGATTTTTCAATTTGAGCATCTCGGCCTGTGGGATGTAGAGATTAATGAAAGTATTGATATCGTTGCATTTAAACGAATTTTAACTGACTGGCAGGACAGTCTGGAAGGGATCGGCTGGAATGCTTTGTTTATGGAGAATCACGACCAGCCCCGTTCAGTTTCTGTGTGGGGAGATGACGGAGTGTACCTGAAAGAAAGTGCAAAAGCGCTTTCCGCTGTTTATTTTCTCATGAAAGGCACACCGTTTATTTATCAGGGACAGGAACTCGGGATGACGAACGTGGCTTTTCCATCTATTGAGGACTATGATGATGTCGCAATGAAACGCCTGTATGAATCAAAAACGGCGAAAGGCACATCACACGAGGATGTGATGAAGATTGTCTGGAAAAAGGGAAGAGACAATTCACGAACGCCGATGCAATGGAATGCTGGTCCATACGCCGGATTTTCTGAGGCCAAACCGTGGATCCGAATCAATGAGAATTACAAATGGCTGAATGCCGAGGCGCAAAAAAACGATAAATCATCCGTTTACCATTTTTACAAAAGCTTGATCAAGCTGCGCCAAACATATGATGTTTTTATTAACGGGACATACGAGCTCATTTTACCGGAAGATCAGCAAATCTTTGCATATCTTCGGAAAAACGAGAGCCATACTGCACTGATTGCGGCCAATCTGACAGGAACACCGGCGTTGTTCAAGCACTCTGGATTGCCATTGTCATCAGATGCACTCGTCTTGTCAAATATTGAAACAGAGCCGCACAAGCATATGACATCAGTACTCTTAAAGCCGTATGAAGCAAGAATATATCTATGGCGCTAATCTCCAGCCTTAGACTGGAGTTTTTTTTTGTTGTATCAGGTTTATGAGAGCGGTTTAACAGGAAAAAAAGAACACAGAACGAATTAATAGAGCGGACAAAAGAAAGGAGAAACAAATGCTGAAAACACTGCAAATCAAAACGACAAAACGAGATGAAATGATTGATATCACCCGGGAGGTGGAAGCGTTTCTTCAAGAAACAGGTATAACGAGCGGCGCAGCGCTGATTTACTGTCCGCATACGACGGCAGGTATTACAATTAATGAAAATGCCGATCCGGACGTCAAAAAAGATATGCTCAGAAGGTTTGATGAGGTATATCCGTGGGAACATGAGCTGGACCGCCATATGGAGGGCAATACAGCTGCACACATGAAGTCGAGTACGGTCGGAGCTTCACAGCATGTCATTGTGGAAAACGGCCGGCTCATTCTTGGAACGTGGCAGGGCATTTATTTCTGCGAATTTGACGGCCCTCGCACCCGGACATGCTATATCAAAATGATGGGATAATAGTGACAAAAGCATGATCGCTGAACAAGCGCCGATAGCCGGAGGGCTTGTCACCCCCGCCTCGGCTGCCGCTTTATCGAATGAAGGCGCGCTTGGCATTCGGCTATCTCAGTCACGACATGCTCGAAAAGCTAATCCATATGCAAAATAAAAAGCGCGGGAAAGAGACACGCGCCTCATCCTTTGTTTTCAGGAAAGCCTGCATGAGGGATAGTCAATCAATGGATGTAAACGTACCGAGCTTTGCCGAACGTAACTTGATAAACTGAGGTGACAGATATGAACATTCTTCAATATTCTTATAAAAAAAGAGGGAAAATTGAGTTTGTATTTGAAGGCTGGCCTCACTCAAAAGTTACAATGGTTCCTATCAAAGGCTACTATTTTGTCCGCTTTATCAAATGGAGCAGCCAGGATCCAATCGTGACAAGAAATGACCTTGAAAAAATGGAGTGGGCTGCGAACCAATATTTCGGCACAGCCCCCTTCTATCGAAAACGAAAGGCATTTGAAACCCCATCGTCCGGAAAATAGGCGATGGGGCTTTTTAGCGGACGATGCGGAAAAGAGACGGAACATCCAGTCTGGTCGCCTGAGACAGAAGGTAGGCTGACTGTAAGGCTCCTTTTTTCCTAAAAGAATTCAGCTTATCAATAATTTGCTGTCCGTTTAAGATTCCAAGACCATGGGCAAAATATTTATCTTCCCCCAGTAAAATTACATTTTCGCCTCTCCATTGCGCCTTTTGCGGATCAAATTCAGGATTCTTAAAATACAAACAATCTCCAAGGAAAAAGTGGTGTCCTGTTTCCGTATATATCGGCAATTTCTCATAATGCCAGTCATATAAAATAATTCTGTCAAAGCTGGCATTGAATTTATCTTCTCCGATTGTATCGATTAAGGCCAAGTAATAAATGATAACGATTGCGGTTGCGCATTCAAACGCATAAAACGGGCCGTTCTCAGCAATGTCCCGAATCGCTTTTGAAGGCGGCATTCTGTATTTCAGCTCCAAGGCGCCCTCCGGTGAAACCCTCCAATACGTTGTATTCCCGTATGTTTTTAAAAAAGTGGCAAACTTCGCCCCGCTTTTGTGCAGCGTCTTTGCCGCTGCTACAATATTCATCCGCAGTTTAAGCTCAAACATCAGTTCAGCAATTGAATGATAATCAAACTGAACAGGTGTCTCAATCATCTCTTTTAACAGCGGATTCAGATTTTGATCAATCTGCCAATTTTCAATATCCTGGGGACGGAGCAATTGTCCTGATACAATAATCATGTTTAGCCCCCCTTGTTTTTTATAAGATATGCAAAGAGCTTGGGCAATGAAAGTTAAAAAGGCAGAAGACAGCCAAAAAGAACTTCTTCCATTTTTTATTTTAAAACTTTTTTAAGCAGCCGATATATACTGTATCAAACCTGAAGGAGCAAGTGACATGAAGACTTTTATCAATTGGCTGAAGAAACCGTCTATTTCAAAGAAATTAATCGTCTCATTTATTGCGATTCTCATTATCCCTATTCTTATATTAGAATTTAGCTCTTACCGAAGCGCCAGCGGAAAGCTGGATCAGGAAATTATGGGAAATGCGAAAAACAGTGTCGATACATTTAATACAACTGTTACAAATAATCTGGGAGAAAAAGCGAAAGCAGTCACCTTTTTCAGTGAATCTCTTAAAAGATCCGCATTCAAAGGGAAATCAAATCAAGAAGAGATCAAAGCTAAATTTTCACAATATGTATCTATTAATCAAGGAGTAGCCAGAATTTATGGGGGCGCAGATAACGGCACTTACGTACAAGCGCCAAAAGAAAAATTGCCGGAAGGATACGACCCGAGACAACGTCCTTGGTACCAGGATGCGATGAAGGCCGGCGGTGAAATTGTCGTGACAGATCCTTACGTGGCTGCGAGTGACGGAAGCATGGTCATTACCATTGCACAGGAGCTGAAGGACGGATCTGGCGTTGTCGCCATGGATATTACCATTGATAAATTGTTAGAACAAATGAAACAAATCAAGGTCGGAAAAGAAGGTTATGCTTTCATTGCAACAAAAAACAAAACATATGTCGCCCACAAGAACCATAAGGCTGGAGAAAAGCTTTCAGGCGACTGGGTAGCCAAAATGTATGCGAATGACAGCGGTGAACTCCAGTATACTCTTAATAACGAAGATAAAAAGATGACCTATACTACAAACGAACTGACTGGTTGGAAAATAGCCGGCACAATGTATATGGATGAAATTAAGGATGCCTCAAAGTCTGTGCTGACAACAGGAATGATCGTGCTGATTGCTTCGATTGTGGCAGGCGGAATTTTAATTCTGTTTATCGTTCGTTCGATTACAAAACCGTTAAAACGTCTTGTCCAATCATCGAAAACGATCAGCAGGGGGGATCTGACCGAAACGATCGAAATCCATTCAAAGGATGAGCTTGGGGAGCTTGGGGAAAGCTTCAATGAAATGGGACAATCTCTTCGCTCTCTGATCAGCGCTATTCAGGACTCGGTGAACAATGTGGCCGCATCTTCCGAACAGCTTACCGCATCTGCCGGGCAGACGAGTAAAGCCACCGAGCATATTACGATGGCGATTGAGCAGTTCTCAAACGGAAACGAGGAGCAAAGCGAAAAGGTTGAATCCAGCTCTCATCAGCTGAACTTAATGAATGAAGGACTCCAGCAAGTCTCACAAACATCGTCAGATATTACAAAGGCATCTATCCAATCAACGGAAATTGCCGGAACGGGTGAGAAGTTTGTGCAGCAGACAGTCGGACAAATGAACTCGATTAATCAATCTGTTCAGCAGGCTGAAGCTGTTGTCAAAGGCTTAGAAGGAAAATCAAAAGACATCACAAGCATTTTGAGAGTCATCAACGGAATCGCTGACCAAACAAATCTGCTTGCACTAAACGCAGCCATTGAAGCGGCGCGTGCCGGAGAGTCAGGACGCGGCTTCTCTGTTGTAGCGGAGGAAGTGCGCAAGCTGGCTGTCCAATCAGCCGATTCAGCAAAAGAAATCGAAAAGCTGATCCAAGAAATCGTCGCAGAAATCGAAACCTCTCTTCACATGTTTAAAGAGGTCAATCAGGAAGTACAGTCCGGACTTGTTGTCACAGACAATACAAAAGAAAGCTTCCAGAGCATTTTCAGCATGACAAACGAAATCGCGGGCAAGCTGCAGACGATGAATTCCACCGTCGAGCAGCTGTCAGACCGTTCACAGCATGTTTCAGCAGCAGTCAGCGGCATTGCAGACGTGTCGAAAGAAAGCTCGGCAAGCATCCAGGACATTGCCGCATCAGCTGAAGAACAGCTTGCTTCCATGGAAGAAATCAGTTCCTCAGCGACCACTCTTGCGCAGATGGCAGAAGAGCTTCGTGATCTGACGAAACAATTTAAAATCGAGTAAAAGCCGAAAAACAGCGCATCAAAGCGCTGTTTTTTTTATATGGTAAACGATAATAAAGTCCTAGTTAATCCGGTGAATTTAGAACTATTTTTCATTTTTTCCTCCATTTTCAATGTAATTTAAAGGAAGATCCGCCGATATAATTTGTAAATTATTGAAAGAAGGTTCAAAAGGAAATGAAAAAAACACTCACCACTATTCGCAGATCATCAATTGCAAGGAGACTTATTATTTCTTTCCTGCTGATCTTAATTGTTCCGATAACCGCCCTTTCGGTTAGCGCTTATCAATCAGCAGTTGCCTCACTTGATGTACAGATGACGCAAAGCGCAAAGGAAAATGTTCAGATATTAGATCACATCATTGATGATAAAATCAGCACGACTGAAAAAAGCCTCGCGTATTTCAGCGATTGGGCTACAGCAGAAAAATTTCAGGATAAAAAGAAAACAGAGCTGAAACAGGAATTTAAACAATTTATCCAAATGAATGATAATGTCGCTGCGGTATTTTCCAGCAGCAAAGACGGGGAATTCACCCGTTATCCGTACGCTGACATGCCAAGTGACTTTAATGCTTTGGATCGAGATTGGTACAAAGAAGCAATGGCCAATAAAGGCAAAACAATTGTCACTGAGCCTTATGAATCGATTTCATCAGGAAAAATGGTCGTCACCATCGCCCGTCAAACGGTGGATGGATCAGGCGTTGTCGCCATTGATATGAAAATTGATGACTTAGTCACTACCGCGAAAGGAATCCATATCGGAAAAGAAGGCTATGCTTTTATCTTGAACCAAAACAAGAAAGTCATCGCCTACTCCGGAGAAAAAGCGGGAACAGAGCTAAAAGGGGACTGGGTTGATAAGCTCTACAAGGATAAGAGCGGGGACTTTGAATATACGTACAAAGGCAAAAAGAAAAAAATGGCATTTGCAACAAGCGAAACAACAGGCTGGAAAATCAGCGGCACGATGTATGCAAACGAGATTCACGATGCTGCAAGCAAGGTTCTGATCATGGCTTCAATCGTTCTGGCGATTGCCATCGCAGCTGGAATGACGGCGATTTATTTTGTGATTCGATCCATCACAAAGCCATTGAGACGCATTGTCGCATCCGCTGAAAAAATTAGTGAAGGCGATCTAACCGAAACGATTGAAATCAATTCAAAAGATGAACTCGGTGTTCTGAGCGAGAGCTTCAATCATATGGCACACTCGCTTCGCACGCTCATTCACGGGATCAAAGACTCAGTAGAACACGTTGCCTCATCGTCTGAAGAGCTGACTGCATCGGCAGACCAGACAAGCCGAGCCACTGAGCACATTACGATGGCTATTGAGCAATTTTCAAACGGCAGTGAAAGCCAAAGCGAGAAAATAGAAACGACAACCGAACAAATTAATGAAATGAATGACGGATTGGCAGAGCTGGCGCGGGCTGCAGCAGTGATTACAGAAACATCCGCAGATTCAACAGAAGTGTCAAGTAAAGGGGAGACACTCGTCCAGAAAACAGCAGGCCAAATGAACACAATTGACCATTCCGTTAAAGCAGCGGAACATGTGGTGAAAGGGCTGGAGATCAAATCAAAGGATATCACAAATATTTTGCGTGTCATCAACGGCATTGCGGATCAAACCAATCTATTGGCTTTAAATGCCGCCATTGAAGCGGCCCGAGCGGGTGAATACGGACGGGGCTTCTCAGTCGTCGCTGAGGAAGTGAGAAAGCTCGCGGTACAGTCGGCTGACTCGGCAAAAGAAATTGAATCGCTGATCAGTGAAATAGTAAAAGAAATTCACACATCACTGAACGTGCTTCAGTCCGTAAACAAAGAAGTTGAAACAGGGCTTGTCATGACGGATGAAACTAAACAGAGCTTCAAACATATATCGCAAATGACCAATCAAATTGCTTCCGAGCTGCAAAACATGAATGCGACGGTTGAGGAGCTGTCAGCGGGAGCTCAAGAAATTTCCGCAGCTTCAAATGATATCACAGCCATTTCTAAGGAAAGCTCGGATGGCATCCAAGATATCGCCGCTTCAGCTGAGGAACAGCTGGCATCCATGGAGGAGATTAGTTCATCTGCACTGACGCTTGAAAGAATGTCTGAAGAACTCCGTGATCTGACAAAACAATTTAAAGTAGATAAATAATAGGTCTAAAATACTATTTATTTATGGGAAATTAGTTACTTTTGTTAAATTTCTTCTTTTTTGCTGTATATATTTACCCATTTCCAGCCGATATGAAGGGTAGCATAAAAAAGGAGAAATGAATGATGAAAAAAATACTCCAACTCATAAAACAAAGATCAATTACACGGAAGCTTCTCGTTTCCTTTCTGTCGATCCTTATCATACCGGTTGTCATATTGGCGATCTTTGCGTATCAATCGGCTAGCAGCTCACTCGACAGACAGATGATGGGGAGCGCATTGGAAAATGTACAGCAATTAAACGAAATCATTAACACCAGCATCAGCGAAAAAGAAAACAGTGCTGATTATTTCAGCGAATGGCTGACAAAAGAGAAATACAATGCAAAAAACAATGCAAGCATTGCAGAGAAATTCTCACAATATATCAGCCTTAACAAGGATGTAGAATCCATTTATACAAGCGACACAAAAGGACACTTTACCCGCTATCCGGATCTTCCGATGCCAAGCGGCTATAATCCGGTTGAACGCGACTGGTACAAAAAAGCGGTTGCAAATAAAGGGAAAGTTGTGATCACAGACCCTTATAAAACCGCGTCGACAAATACGATGGTTGTGACAATCGCCCAGCAGACAAAAGATGGTTCAGGCGTTATCGCAATCAACATGACGATTGAAAATCTGCTGAAAACAACCAAAAAAGTCAACATCGGCACACAAGGCTACGCATTTATCATGACGAAGGACAAAAAAGTTGTCGCTCACCCGAATGAAAAATCAGGAACAGAATTAAAAGGCGACTGGCTAGATAAGATGCTGAGTGCTGATAAAGGCGATTTTCAATACACCATGGATGGCGATAAGAAAAAAATGGCCTTTGACACAAACAAGTTGACGGGATGGAAGATCGGCGGCACCATGTATTTGGATGAAATCCATGAAGCAGCCCAGCCTGTCCTTCACCTTGCTTTAATTGTCTTGGCCGCAGCTATTATCATAGGGATTATCGTCATGACTTTGATCATTCGGTCGATTACAACACCGCTGAAACAGCTTGTCGGTTCCTCTAAGCGGATCAGCGAGGGAGATTTGACGGAAACCATTGATATCCGTTCAAAAGATGAATTGGGCGAGCTCGGCAAAAGCTTTAACAATATGGCGTCGTCACTTCGTTCTCTCATACACGCCATCCAGGATTCGGTAGATAATGTTGCCGCTTCCTCTGAGGAGCTCACTGCATCAGCTGCGCAAACGAGCAAGGCAACAGAGCACATTACATTGGCGATTGAACAATTTTCTAACGGCAATGAAAAACAAAACGAAAACATTGAAACGGCAGCAGAGCACATTTATCAAATGAATGACGGATTGACGAATATGGCTCAAGCTTCTGAAGTGATCACTGATTCATCTGTTCAATCGACAGAAATTGCAAGTGAAGGCGGTAAGCTTGTTCATCAAACCGTCGGCCAAATGAATGTCATTGACAAGTCCGTTAAAGAAGCGGAGCAAGTCGTACGCGGATTGGAAACGAAATCGAAAGATATTACAAACATTTTGCGTGTGATCAACGGCATCGCAGACCAGACGAACCTGCTTGCCTTAAACGCAGCAATTGAGGCAGCGCGCGCAGGCGAGTACGGCCGCGGCTTCTCGGTTGTAGCGGAAGAAGTAAGAAAACTGGCAGTACAGTCAGCAGATTCAGCAAAAGAGATTGAAGGATTAATCATCGAAATTGTGAAGGAAATTAATACATCTCTCGGCATGTTCCAATCTGTCAATCAAGAGGTGCAGACAGGTCTTGACATCACAGATAAAACAGAAATGAGCTTCAAACGCATTTCTGAAATGACGAACCAAATCGCCGGCGAACTGCAAAATATGAGTGCGACGGTTCAGCAGCTTTCTGCGAGCTCTGAGGAAGTTTCGGGAGCATCCGAGCACATTGCATCGATTTCAAAAGAAAGCTCAGCGCATATACAAGATATCGCGGCGTCAGCCGAAGAGCAGCTTGCTTCCATGGAAGAAATCAGCTCGTCAGCAGAAACCCTTTCCTCTATGGCGGAAGAGCTTCGCGATATGACCAAACGATTCAAAATCGAATAATAAGCCTTAACACCCAAGCTTGTTGCGCTTGGGTGTTTTTTTTAGTTTTTTTATTAAACCTTTTATCCTAGTTTGACGATATTAGATTTATCTTAAAGGAGGAGTCAACGAGAATGGGAAAATTCATACAATGGATCAAACAGCCATCGATCAGCAAACCGCTAATCGCTGCGTTTCTGGCAGTGCTTATTTTGCCGGTTGGGGTTTTAGCATATTTCAGTTATCAATCAGCTTGGAATGCGTTAGACAGAGAGCTCATAAGCAGTGCGAAGGGAAATGTTGAAGAACTAAACAGTACGCTGCAAAATAAATTAGAAGATAAAGTAAAAGCAATAGATTATTATAGTGAGACTGTCGATAAAGACATATTGCTAGGCAAAAACAAAACATTACTGAAAGAGAAATTTAAGCAGTACACGACACTTAACGACGATGTAGGCGCAATCTATGCTGCTTCAGAAGATAAGAAGCTTTATAAATATCCGGATAGCGGTGTTCCGAAAGGTTTCGATCCGACAGGACGTGACTGGTACAAACAGGCGGTTGCGGAAAAAGGACAAGCTGTTTTCTCAGAACCGTATACCGATGAAGCGACAGGAGATATCGTTGTCACAATTTCAAAACAATTAAAAGACGGTTCAGGGGTTATAGCGCTGGATTTAAACCTGGATGAAGTGCTTACTGCATCAAAAAGAATCAAAATCGGTAAAGAAGGCTTTGCATTTATTACGACAGGCAACAAAAAATATATCGCCCATCCGACCATTAAGCCGGGGACAACCGGTTCCGGCGATTGGACAAACCAAGTATATTCCAAAAAAGAAGGCTCATTTGAATATACATTCGAAGGCAAAGAAAAGAAAATGGCCTTTACGACAAATAAACTGACTGGCTGGAAAATCGCGGGCACATATTTTGTCAGTGAATTGCAAGATGCTTCAAGCCCGGTGCTGAACACTGCGGTTATCATTCTATGCGTGTCAATTGTAATCGGCGGCATACTCATACTCTATATTATCCGTGCCATCACCAAGCCGTTAAGAAAACTTGTCTCAACGTCTGCAAAAATCAGCAGCGGAGATCTCACAGAAGTCATTGACATTCACTCGAAAAACGAGTTTGGCCAGCTTGGTGAAAGCTTTAATGAAATGTCTGCATCATTGCGTTCTGTAATCGGCGTTATTCAAACGTCTGTCGAAAACGTTGCTTCATCTTCTGAGGAGCTGACGGCAAGCGCAGCCCAAACAAGCAAGGCAACTGAACATATTACACTTGCCATCGAACAGTTCTCAGATGGAAACGAGGCACAAAGCGAGAAACTGGAAACAAGCTCAAATCATCTTTCTCAAATGAACGAGGGGATTTCAAAAGTGGCTCAGGCCTCTTCAACCATTACGAAATCATCGATTCAGTCCTCTGAGGCAGCGGGCAGCGGAGAAAAGCTGGTGGAGCATACAGTCGGCCAGATGAAAACAATTGACCAATCCGTTCAAAAAGCGGAAGCGGTTGTAAAGGGCCTTGAAACAAAATCACAAGACATCACAAGCATCTTGAATGTGATTAATGGCATTGCTGATCAAACCAACCTGCTTGCATTAAATGCTGCGATTGAGGCGGCAAGAGCGGGAGAATACGGAAGAGGTTTCTCAGTAGTTGCGGAAGAGGTTAGAAAACTTGCTGTACAATCAGCAGACTCCGCCAAGGAAATTGAAGGATTAATTCAAGAGATTGTCAGGGAAATCAGCACCTCACTTTCAATGTTCCAATCCGTGAATCATGAAGTGAAAGAAGGCTTGCAGATTACGGATCAAACAGCGGAAAGCTTTAAACAAATCTATGAGATGACAACTCAAATTTCCGGCGAATTGCAAAACTTGAACGCGACGGTTGAACAACTGTCAGCCGGATCGCAGGAAGTGTCAAGTGCCGTTGAAGATATTTCTGCAGTGGCGAAAGAAAGCTCAGCAGGCATTCAGGATATCGCAGCTTCGGCTGAAGAACAGCTTGCGTCTATGGAAGAAATCAGCTCTTCAGCGGAAACGTTGGCAAACATGGCGGAAGAACTTCAGGACATTACGAAGAAATTTAAAATTGAATCTTAATGAAAAAAGAAAGCGGCATATCTGCTGCTTTCTTTTTTGTTAAAAACAAAAATAAACAAAAACAATTCAAAAACAAACGGAAATCATATATAATGAAAACGGATACAAATAAAAGGGGATGGAGGAATATCAAATATGGTGAAACATATATGGGATTCAGAGCGAGCTGCACAGCTGCCTAAAGGTGTAGAGGAATTGGTGTACAGGTCCAATCTGATCGGGTCAGACCGCACTGTCTGCAACTGGGGCGGGGGGAATACATCTATGAAAACAACGGGAAAGGATTTTAGAGGCCGTGAAATAGAAGTCATGTGGGTAAAAGGAAGCGGTTCGGATTTGGCAACAATGAAAGCGCATAACTTTACCGGTTTGAAATTAGATGATATCCGCCCGCTGATTAAAAGGGACCAAATGCCAGATGAAGAAATGGTAGATTACCTGTCTCATTGTATGATAGACAGCAAACATCCCCGCCCTTCAATTGAAACGCTATTACACGCTTTTCTGCCATACAAACATGTTGATCATACCCATCCAGATGCGATTATCAGCATATGCTGTGCAGATAATGGAAAACAAATCGCTGAAGACATTTATGGAAACCGGTTTGTATGGGTGCCATACGTCCGTCCTGGATTTACTTTGTCTAAAATGATCGCTGAAGGCGTAGCAAACAATCCCCACGCCGAGCTTGTATTAATGGAGAAACACGGCTTAGTCACTTGGGGAGAGACGTCTGAAACATGTTATCAAAAAACGATATCCATCATTCAAGAAGCCGAGCAGTATATTAACGATCGTATCAATCAGCATGAGGTATTCGGAGGCAAAAGGTATCAGCCGCTGCCGGAGGATAAAAGAAAACAAATCTTGGCAGGCATCATGCCTGTGATCAGAGGAGCAGTAAGTGAAGAAAAGAAAATGATCCTTTCCTATGATGATCATGACGACGTCTTGGAATTTGTAAACAGTGTCCAAGCGCCAGCACTTTCGCAAATCGGTGCGGCATGCCCGGATCACCTTGTTCACACAAAACGGGTTCCGCTGTACATTGATTGGAATCCGGAAACTCAAGATGTGCACAAGCTTGCGGATCTGATCAAGTCAGGAGTCGAGACCTTTACATCAGAGTATCAGGCTTACTTTACACGCAATCAGCAGGATGGGGATCAAATCTTTGAATCCGCCCCGCGGGTGATATTGATTCCTGGAATTGGAATGGTGAATACAGGAAAAAGTTATGCCATGTCTAAAGTAAGCGGGGCTTTATATCGGAGGGCCATCGCCGTGATGAAAGGAGCAACCGCTCTGGGGCAATTTGTTTCTTTACATGAAAATGAATCCTACCATGTCGAATATTGGCCGCTCGAACTATATAAACTCACGCTGGCCCCGCCGGAAGCAGAATTTTCCCGAAAAGTCGCGTTGATAACTGGAGGAGCCGGCGGAATCGGCAGTGCAGCATGCCGCCGATTTGCAGCTGAGGGAGGGCACGTGATCGTAGCTGATCTGAATATAGAAGGTGCACAGAAAATTGCCGGGGAAATAAACGATGCATACGGAGAAGGACGGGCAATGGTTGTCAAAATGGATGTGACAAAGGAGGAAGACGTACAGTCAGCTTTTGAACGAGCGGCGCTTGCTTACGGCGGCATTGATATCGTCGTCAATAATGCCGGGCTGGCCACATCAAGCCCATTTGACGAAACAAGTCTAAAAGAATGGAATCTTAATATGAATGTTTTAGGAACAGGCTATTTCCTTGTAGCCCGTGAAGCGTTTAAACAGATGAAACAGCAAAATAGAGGCGGAAGCATGGTATTTGTCGGATCGAAAAATTCGGTTTATGCGGGCAAAAACGCCTCTGCCTACAGCTCTGTTAAGGCGCTTGAAACCCATTTAGCAAGATGCATCGCAGCAGAAGGTGGAGAATTCGGCATTAGGGTCAACTCCGTTTTGCCTGATGCAGTTCTTCAAGGATCGGCAATCTGGGGTTCAAGCTGGCGGGAGGAACGAGCCGCGGCGTACGGGATTGAACCAGATCAGCTGGAGGAACATTACCGGAAACGTACAGCATTGCTCGTCAATATTTACCCGGAGGATATTGCCGAAGCCATTGCATTCTTCGCTTCTTCCAAAGCCGAAAAAACAACGGGCTGCATGATTACGGTAGACGGCGGCGTCCCTGCTGCTTTTACGCGTTAGAAATATGCTAAGATAAAAAATATAAGATGGACTACGATATGAGGAAGGGCGTTACTGATGCTAGTAGCAGAACGGCAGCAAAAAATAGTGGAAATAGTGAATACGCGTTCAAGCATCCGCGTTTCCGAATTAAGTGACATATTTTCAGTCACAGAGGAAACCATTCGGCGTGATCTTGAAAAGCTTGAAAAAGAACATAAACTGAGCCGGAGCCACGGAGGAGCGGTCAGTATTCAGCAGAAGGAATCAGAAATTCATTTTTCTGAACGGGAAATCACGAATGTCATCGAAAAAAAAGCTATCGCTCACGAAGCGGCCAAATATGTAAAAAGCGGAGACCGAATCATTCTCGATGCAAGCACAACCGCCTGGTACATGGCGAAAATACTCCCTGACATTGAGCTCACCGTGATTACAAACTCAATGAAAGCAGCTATTGAACTCAGCAATAAAGAAAACATATCAGTCATTTCAACAGGCGGCATTTTGCTGGAAAAATCATTATCGTTTGCCGGCCCGTTAGCAGAGCGTTCACTTGAGACCTATCATGTCAATAAAACCTTTCTGTCATGTAAGGGATTTGACGTACACAACGGGATGAGTGATTCAAATGAGTGGCAGGCGCTGCTCAAAAAACGGATGATCGAAAGGTCGGACCAGACCATTTTGATGGCCGATTCAAGCAAATGGGGGAACCGCGAGTTTTCACATATAGCCTCGCTGCAAGATGTCAGCCGCCTAATTACGGATTCTGGACTTGATCCGGCATCGGTAAAAGCTCTTGAGGACAAAAAGGTGAAGGTGACAGCTGTTCCTCTTTCGAAGAGAGGGTGAAAGAATGATTTATACTGCCATTGATATAGGCGCATCAAGCGGGAGAATCATGGTAGGTGAACTGAATGAAGGGAAGCTTGACATACAAGAGATTCACAGGTTCGCTAACGGTTTCAGTCAAAGAGACGGGCATTGCTTTTGGGATATTGATCATTTGCTAAAACAAATCCTGCAAGGACTGCAAAAAGTAAAGACGCTTGGGTATGAACACTGCACCGTAGGCATTGATACATGGGCAGTCGATTATGTCTTACTGGACGAAAAAGGCGATCGGTTGCGGGAAGCAATCTCCTACCGTGATAGAAGAACAGATCACACAATAGACAAACTGGAACATACCCTCTCAAAAGCCGCAATTTATCAAAAAACAGGAATACAATTTCAGCCTTTCAACACGATCTATCAATTGTATGAAGAAGACCGTGAGCTGCTGAAAAAGACAGACAAAATTATGATGGTTCCTGATTATTTAGGCTATTGTTTAACCGGAAAAGCTGTAACGGAAATCACAAACGCGTCCACAACACAGCTTTTAAACGCCTCAACGGGAAATCTTGATCCTGAATTGCTTGAAGCCGTGTCCGTTCAGGAACAGCAATTTGCGCCGCTGACTGAACCGGGGTGTGAGCTCGGGAAGCTAAGAAATGAGTGGTTCCCGGATTATGATCTCCCGGCGTGCAAGGTGATGACAGTCGCAACACATGATACGGCCTCGGCCGTCATTGCGGCGCCAGGCGTACATGATGGCTGGGCGTATATCAGCAGCGGAACATGGTCGTTAATCGGGATTGAAAACAAAACACCGATAATAACTGATCTTGCTTTAGAAAACAACTATACAAATGAACGCGGCGCAAACAACACCATTCGCTTTCTCAAAAACATTATCGGCATGTGGGTGATACAAGAAGTCAGACAGCAGTTACAAGCAGATTATTCTTTTCAGCAGCTTGCAGAAGAAGCCGAAAAAACAGAACCATTCCAGCAATTTATAAACTTAAATGATAAACGATTCCTGAATCCAGAAAACATGATAAAGGAAATACAACATTATTGCAGACAAACCCGCCAAAAGACTCCTCGCACTGCAGGCGAACTTGCCTGCTGCATCTACAGCAATTTAGCCATCATCTATGCGATTGCCATCAAAGAGCTGGAAACGATCACAGAAAAACAGATTCAGCAGCTTCATATCATCGGCGGCGGAGCCCGAAATGACTTCTTAAATCAATTAACGGCAGACATGAGTGGAAAAGCGGTATATGCAGGGCCGATAGAGGCAACTGCCACCGGAAATCTTTTGATGCAAATGATTGCTGCCAAAGAAGTCAAAGGCATAAAAGAAGCCCGGCAAGTCGTCAGAAATTCCTTTCCGATCAAAGTGTTTACACCTAAAGACATTGACAGAAGCACGATCATTCAGTCCTTTCAGCAAACTGTTTTGAAAGCGCTATCTCAATGATGAAGAGGTGAAAAGGTTTGAAAAGAAAAGCCAGTATCATGTTTGTCCATCAAGACAAGTACGAAGAATACAAACAGCGGCATGATGACATTTGGCCTGAGATGGCCGAAGCACTCAAAGCTCATGGAGCACACCATTATTCCATTTTTCTAGACGAGGAAACAGGCAGGCTTTTTGCATATTTAGAAATAGAGGATGAAGAGAAATGGAGAAAGATGGCGGACACAGAAGTTTGCCAAAGATGGTGGAAATCGATGTCGCCATTAATGAAAACAAATTCGGATTTCAGTCCTGTTTCGGTAGATCTAAAGGAAGTTTTTTATTTGGATTAAAAAACTGATAAAGGGAGAGAGCCGTATGACCATAAAAACCAATTATGACAGTGCAAAACAGGCATATGAAAAATGGGGAATTGATGTTGAAGAGGCGCTTCGGCAATTAGAGCAAGTGCCCATTTCGATCCACTGCTGGCAGGGTGACGATATTGAAGGCTTTGAAGTAAATAAGGGCGAGCTTTCAGGCGGAATTGACGTGACCGGCAATTATCCCGGAAAAGCGCAAACTCCTGAAGAATTAAGAAGAGATTTGGAGAAGGCTCTTTCTCTCATTCCTGGAAAGCACCGCGTAAACCTGCATGCGATATACGCAGAAACAAACAGGGAAGCGGTAGAACGTGACGAATTGAAGCCGCAGCATTTTGAAAACTGGGTGAAATGGGCAAAAAAACTTGGTCTCGGTTTAGATTTTAATCCAACCTTGTTTTCGCATGAGAAAGCGGCTGACGGACTCACCCTTTCACACCCTGATCCGGATATCAGAGAATTTTGGATCAGGCATTGCATCGCGTGCCGCCGTATCGGGGAATACTTCGGGAAAGAATTAGGAACACCTTGCTTGACGAATATTTGGATTCCCGACGGCTATAAGGATATCCCGAGTGATAGGCTGACACCGCGTAAAAGACTAAAAGAATCACTGGATCGGATCTTCGCAGAGGAGATCAGTGAACAACACAATCTTGATTCAATCGAGAGCAAGCTGTTCGGGCTTGGCTCCGAATCATATGTTGTCGGATCTCATGAATTTTATTTAGCTTATGCTTTGACGAATCATAAGCTTTGTTTACTTGATACAGGCCATTTCCATCCGACTGAGACGGTATCAAACAAGATTTCGTCCATGCTGCTTTACACAGACAAGCTTGCCTTGCACGTATCTCGGCCTGTTCGTTGGGATAGCGACCATGTAGTGGTTTTGGATGATGAATTGAGAGAAATCGCTCTTGAAATTGTACGAAATCAGGCTCTTGAGAAGGTCGCCATCGGTCTGGATTTTTTCGATGCCAGCATTAACCGTGTAGCCGCCTGGACCATCGGAACGAGAAATATGATCAAAGCTTTATTGTATGCCTTGCTTCTCCCGAACGGCTATTTAAAACAATTGCAGGAAGAGGGCCGCTATACAGAAAGGCTGGCCCTGATGGAGGAATTCAAAACATATCCTTTCGGAGCCATCTGGGATTCCTACTGTGAGCAAATGGGCGTTCCGGTAAAAGAGGCATGGCTTCATGACATCAAAGAATATGAGCAACAGGTGCTTTTAAAAAGGAAGGCATCTTCTCCGATTGTCTAATAAAAAATCCGCCGCGGCATTTGCGCGCGTGCGGATTTTTTTAAGCTTGATCAGCAGGGTATATAATCCCCATTTGCTTTCTTGCTTCTTCCATAATTTTTGCGGTGGTCAAAGACCGTTCAAATGTATTCTCTTCAGATTCTTGCTTATTCTCTTTTATGAGCGTGACAAATTCTTCTGCTTCATAGAACATCGCCGGTTTAGGATCAGGAATCGAGATGTTTTCTAGGCGGCCGTCCCGGTAGCGGATTTCAACACGTTCAGGCCGGTGAATTGTATCGATTACAATCGTCCCGTCTTCACCCTGGATTTCCGCTGGGGCATAGGAAGTAGAGATTTTGGAATGCATCAGAACGGCTTCGAACCCGTCGTAAGACAGAATGACAGTTCCTTCTCCATCCACTCCGGAAGATAAAGCATATCCGTTTGCTTTTACATCCTTTGGCTCGCCAAACAACACAACAGCCGGATAAATACAATAGACGCCAATATCCATTAATGACCCATTGGAAAGCTCAGGCTGAAACGCATTCAAAACAGTTCCGCTTCTGAACGCGTCATACCGTGAGGAATACTGGCAGTAGCTTGCGGTAAATCTGCGGACAGTACCGATTTTATGCAGGTGTTTTTTCAGCTCTTTGAAATTCGGCAGGAAAGTGGTCTTCATTGCTTCCATGAGAACAACGCCGTTTGCCTTAGCCGCTGAGATCATCTCTTCTGTTTCTTTTGTATTCGAAGCAAACGGCTTCTCACAAAGCACATGCTTGCCATGGTTCATAAAGAGAACGGCTTGTTCCTTATGAAGAGCGTTCGGGCTCGCTATGTATACGGCATCAAAGCAATCGCTCGCCGCCATTTCCTGAAGGTCTGAGAAGGCATGCGCAGCGTTGTGTTTAGCAGCAAACTCGGCAGCGCGTTCAGCCGATCTTGAATAAACAGCAGTCAGCTGAAAATCTTCGATATCCGCTGCTGACTCAAGAAAGCGGTCTGTAATCCAGTTGGTTCCTATTATTGCAAAACGTATCACTCGTATCGCTCCTTTTGTATGATATAGCTAAATTATAGCTTAAAAAGAACAAAATCACATGATAGATATAAATAGAATGTTAAAACCGTGAAAGCTTTTCCAGCAATTAACGGTTTTTATTTTTCATTATAGGGACGATAGTGTACAATTTAATTAAACTATGTATGACGGAGGAACGATAGTGGAGACGTTGCAAACATGGAGCGGCAGATTCAAGCGATTCTTCTTGGACAATAAGTTTGTTTTATTTTTGCTTGTGCTGCTGCTGATTGGTTTAAATATTCTAGTATTTACAAAAACATCATTTATTTTCACCCCGATTATTGTTTTGCTCAAAACGATATCACTTCCGATTATTTTGACAGGCATTGTTTTTTATCTGTTAAACCCGGTCGTCGATTTCCTTGAGAGAAGAAGAATAAGAAGAATCTATTCTATTTTACTGTTGTATCTATTGATTATCGGGCTGATCACGATCACAATCGTGTCCATCATTCCCTTTTTAAAAGAACAAATTATGAGTTTAATCGACAACATCCCAAGATATGTGGATATCGTTGAAAATCAGACGAAACAGCTGATCGGCAGCAACTTCGTCAATCAGGCCCAGCAAACGACGAACATCAATATATCTGATCTCGCAACAAAGGTTTCAGATCAGGCAGCGACAATTGTGAACAGTACCTTTACCGGCGTTGGGAATTTTATCGGCGCCCTGACTGAGATTATCATTTCAATCGTTACGGTTCCGTTTATCCTTTTCTATTTGTTAAAGGACGGAAAAAAATTGCCGGTCTACATACTGAAGTTTGTTCCGACGCAATTGAAAGAACAGACATACACAGTCTTAAGCGAAATGAATCATCGGTTAAGCTCTTATATCAGAGGCCAGATCATTGTCAGCTTCTGTATCGGGTTTTTGCTGTTTATCGGTTATTTGATTATCGGGCTGGATTATGCTTCATTGCTAGCCGTCATTGCGGCTTGTACTAGCATCGTTCCATATTTAGGGCCAACGATTGCCATTACGCCTGCGATTATCATTGCCATAGTGACATCGCCGCTCATGCTGCTTAAATTGGTGATCGTTTGGACCATTGTTCAGCTGATTGAAGGGAAGCTGATCTCTCCGCAAATTATGGGAAAAAACCTTCACATCCACCCTATCACAATTATTTTTCTGCTGTTAACAGCTGGCAAACTGTTTGGCGTTGTTGGAATCATTCTTGCCATTCCGGGCTATGCAGTTGCTAAAGTCATTACGACACATTTATTTGACTGGTTTAAAATGCGGTCACATTTATACGACGAAGAAAAAAATGAAAATGCGCCGGGTCATAAAGTGTGATTTTCGTTTATAGTTATATAAGACGGGCTTTCCATTTATGGAAAGCTCCCGTTATGTAAAAAATAAATGTCTAATGGGGAGAATCAAAATCATGACTCTATGGGAATTGTTTGTAGCCGCCATTTTAGGAATCGTAGAAGGATTAACAGAGTACGCGCCGGTTTCTTCGACAGGACATATGATTATAGTAGACGACATCTGGCTTAAATCAAGTAATCTGATGTCAGAAGAAGCTGCTAACTCATTCAAGGTGGTTATTCAGCTAGGTTCCATTTTAGCAGTAGCTATCGTGTTTAAAGACCGAATTTTAAACTTACTCGGCTTGAAAAAAAATATCACAAGCGACCAGGAGCAGGGACATAAATTAAGCATTGCCCAAATTGCCGTCGGACTCGTGCCTGCAGCTGTTCTCGGCTTTTTGTTTGAAGATTACATTGATGAATATTTATTTTCCGTTAAAACTGTGGCCATCGGTTTAATTGCCGGGGCAATCCTGATGCTTTTTGCTGACTGGGTCAATAAGCGGAAAACAGCGACAGACACTCTCGACCGCATTTCCTATAAACAGGCGATAGCAGTCGGCTTATTCCAATGTCTTGCCCTTTGGCCGGGTTTCTCGCGTTCGGGTTCAACCATTTCCGGCGGTGTTATTCTCGGATTAAACCACCGAGCGGCAGCCGACTTTACGTTTATTATGGCGATGCCGATCATGATGGGAGCCAGCTTTCTAAGCCTCGTGAAGCATTGGGACAGCTTAAGCTCGGATCTGATGCCATTTTTCATCGTCGGCTTTATCTGTGCCTTTGTGGTCGCACTGTTTGTCGTCCGTTTCTTCTTAAGGCTGATTAACAAAATCAAACTTGTCCCATTTGCAATCTATCGAATTATTCTCGGTGTGATTTTACTTTTGATCATGATGTAAGTCGAAAAATAAGGCTCTTTTCCGAGCCTTATTTTTTCTGTCAATTCGAGAGGAAACAGCTTGTTTTTCAAAAAAAAATCATCTATAATAAACATGACGTTACATACGGGGCCATAGCTCAGCTGGGAGAGCGCTACGCTGGCAGCGTAGAGGTCAGGGGTTCGAGCCCCCTTGGCTCCATACCTGTAAACCCTTATTCTATAAGGGTTTTTTTGTTTGTCAGGAACAGAGCCAAATACCCAAAAAAGCAATTGGGGACAAATTGGGGACCAAAATTTTATTTTGGGGTCATTTAGTTGCTTTTCACCTTCAAATTAGGGTTAAATTGATCAAAATATTGAGCTGTCTCATTTTCAAGTTTCTCGGTAACGTGACCGTAAATATCAGATGTAATTCGTCTGCTTGCGTGACCGGCACGTTTTTGAATTGCACTCATATTTTCGCCGGCTTCTATTAGGAGAGCCACCATCGTATGCCGCAGATCATGGAGCCTAATATTTTTAAGCCCATACTTCTTTTTGATTTTAGCCCACTTTGCAGTAGGGGTAGTGTAGTAATATGGCTTTCCTGTTCCACTATGAAAGATGTATTGATTGTCCTCGCCTTCCCAGGCATCACCGAGCATAAGTTTTTCTTTCTTCCACATGCGATAATACTTTGCTAAATCCTCCATATAGAAATCTGGCATTTTAACAAAACGTTTGGAACTGCGAGATTTAGGTGCCTTTACAAGCGGCTGCCCGTTGACTGTTTTAGATATTGAGCGATTTACATAGAATCCTCCTCTGTCCCAATCCACATCCAAGTGCCATTGAAAGGCAAGTCCTTCACCACGCCGCAAACCGCCAATCATTGCACCCAAAAAGTACAAACGCCATTTAATATCAATCTCATATAAAACTCGAATACATTCTTCAGCTTCATCAGTCTGAAAATACTGCATTTCTTTTGGTTCCACATGTGGCTGACTCAACCCCTCCATAGGGTTGTCTTTAATGAGTTTCCATTCTTCTGTAGCTGTCTTGAACATTGCCTGTAGCGTTTGAAATACATCAAGAATTGTTCTATCACCGAGCCCACCAGGTTTCCCATCTTTTCGAGCCCCATCTTTAGATAAATCATCTATAAAATCAACAACGTGCAGTGTTTTTATTTTGTCTATTTGTTTATGCCCAAATGCAGGGAGGATGTGGTTGTGTAAGTGACCTGAGTGTTTCTCGGATGCTTTATAAGAGTAAGGTTTTCCACTTTTATTAAAGAGTTTCTTTTCAACCCATTTCTCCGCAAATGATTCGAAAGTTGCTTTTTCAGGAGCAATATACTCGCCGGCCTCTACTTCAATTCTGAAACGGTGCAGCTGATCTTCGAGATACTCCTGTAGTTTCCGTTTAGACTTTAATATTTTGGGATCTTCGATACGAATCGATTTCTTTTTTCTATCTCTTTTACCGTTTGCGTCATAACCATTTTCGACTATTAATCTAAAAGATTTTTCACTGCGTCTTTCAATACTAGCCATGTGACTACCTCCTTGTTCTATTAATTTAGTTGATAGAGCTTTTGATGCCAGAGAATAGAAAACTGTTTTCTTTTGTACATTTCAAGCCGTTTAGCTGCGAAAGGGTATGTGACGTTAAATGTATCCCCAATTAACTTTATAGCCTCTGATTGCATGCGCGGCAACGAAATCTTTTCGAGCATGAATGTTGGTACACAAAAGTGATACATGAAACTATTGGCTTGATATTCTTGAAGCTCTCTAAACATTCTATTCATATTAAATTGGTTTCCGGCATGCTTCAGCACGTGGGCGAGTTCGTGAACGAAGTCTTGCCATTGCTCTTGTGGTGAAGCCCGAATATCCAAAACCATGCTGTAAAGACCATTGATACAAAACATGCTGCTATTAGCTTTCTCATAATGAATCCATATCTTAAAAGCAGCGGCAATGCGTTCAAGATCTATATTTTCAGGGGTAAGCATATTTAATTTTGTATAAATCTTTTTTACTTCTTCTTCAAGATGCGATAACTGGATTGTCATAATAAACACCACCATATGAGAATATATGTTCTGTTTTTGGTGTGAAAGAAAAGCCCAAGGAAAAAGGGCAATTATAAATTAAGTAATTGTTTCTTTTTGATTTCATATTCTTCTTGAGTGATAGCATCCATGTCCAATAATTCTTTATATTTTTTCAACTCATCGGCTGCTGAAATACTTGGCGCTGGTGCAGATGCCGCAGTTGCTGCCGATTGTGCTGGCGCAGACTGATGTTCCTCGATATACTTTTGAATTTCTAAAACCATTGGTAATTCATCTTTTATAAATACAAAAGAATTATCATCCTGAATAGCATCCCATAATCCACTTGTTTCATTTGCAGCTGGGGTCAAAAATTGAAAATAACCAGATGTGACTAAACCAGGTTTTTTAATTTGAACACCCGTTAATTCACTAATTCTGTATGATTTCTCACCACTGTAACCACGTGTAATGGTGTTGACTGCACCTTTTCTGGCAACTCTTATAAAGTTGCCATCCAAAGTAACTGTTGTTTTGGCAGATTTAAAGTAGTATTCCTTAATGTTCTTCTTGAGTTCTTCTTGTTGCTGTTGGTGTTTCTCTTCGTTGCCAGCTATTTTTGTTTCCACAAACTTATGAAGCCCTTCGATGTCGCCTTCTGATATTGAATTGATGTTTAGACTGCCATCAACTGTTTGCAAATCGATTTTATATCCAATCATAGGTTTTCGGTTGATTGAAATCTTTATAATCTCTTCATATGACCATTGCGTTACAACAGGTTGCTTTTTCTTCAAAACAATGAAATATACGACATTTTCAGTTGCGATAAAAAGCCCCCAAGATGAGTCACCTTTCATGCACCCGCAAACGAGTTCATGAATTGTCTCGCTCTTTTCATCAAGTATAGTTTTTGCTGCTTCATATGTTTTCACAAAGTTTTTAGAGGCTTTCATCGTTTTTTTAAATTGACAATTATAAACCTCACCATTTTCAAATAAAAATGCCAACTGTAATTTCCCCTTTTTATAAAAAAATGTCATCAGAAAATTAAAAGAAGATACCCGTTTTTTTGGTACACCAATGGGATACGGTTAGGAAACCAGTGGTACACCATTGGGAGACGAGCATTTCTTCAACCCCTTGATACATAAGGGGTTAACCACTTGTAATTTTTAACATTGGTACACGGATGGAATTACATTAGTTACCATTAGACTTTTTTGGGAAACTTCTATTAATAACTAAATAACTAAAGAATAACTAAATCATAAAGATAATTATTGCAAAAGTGTCGTTATATCATTATTTGTATCATTTATTGGTAATAAAAAAATGCAATACTTTTGCTTTAGGGAATTTCAATCGTTCTCCGTATTCGGAGATTTACGACCTTTCGCTTTTTCTTTCTCCTTCAGATAGTTGATAAAATCAATTGCTTGTCTGCGAGCTTCTTCAGAAAAATCAGCAGCATCTCTAAAGGCAATTTGTAAATCTGGATCATTTAAAGCAGTATAAGGAGTTTTCTCCTCGCGTATAATCGGTTCAGATTCTTGATCTAACAAATAGTCAATTGTTACTTCAAAGAAATCGGCAATTTTTTTTAAGGTGTCATAATCGGGTTGCCGGTGTCCTCTTTCATAATTTGCATATGTACCTCTATGTACTCCGATTTTATTAGCCATTTCTTCTTGTGTTAGTTTTTTTGATTTTCTAAGGGTTATCAGTTTTTTATTAAACATGTGGACACACCTCTTCAAAAGCAATTATAACGTGTCAAAATGAAACATAGAAGTAATGTGTCAAAACGACGAAAAAAGTGTTGACAATGCGTCTTATCGACGATATTATAATAAACAAGTGATTCGATATGACACACCAAGGAGTTGATAATATTGAGAAAATGGTTAATTAACCGACGGGGTAAGCAAAGCCAAGAATCTGTTGCTGACAAAGTACAGCTTTCCCGTGGGGCATATGCCAATATCGAATTAGGAAAGAGAAATCCTTCGGTGCAAGTTGCTAAAAGGATTGCAAATGAGTTGGGTTTCGAATGGACGCTTTTTTTTGAAGAAGAAGTCGTCGATACGAAACAAAAATCATATACAGCATAGGAGTGAGAAAATGAAACAAATTAACGAAAAAGCCACCGCAGTAACGGCGGCTAGTGATTCGGATAATGCATGTACTAATTGTGGTAGAGCATGGAGTGGGAAATTAAACTTTTGTGGAGTGTGCGGGAATCGACTAATTCCTTACTCACAGTTAAAACAATTTTTCCCTAACAGACGTTTTGTGAGAGTAAATTATTAAGATAATTCATCCAATTTTCGTCGGTTTCTCCAATCATCTTTTCGGGATATATCAAGTTCGGCAAAAAAAGAAGTAATATCTTGAAAAGTATTTTCAATTGTACCGCCTTTAGTGTCTAACTGAATTTGTTTAAGAGCGGTACTAAACAAATGTATTTTAGTTTGTCCATCCTCATCTTGAAATGAAAGATCGCCGGCAAGATGATAAACATTATTCTCATCAGGAATATAAATTCCAATCATTTGGGATGAAACATGAATGCTAAGAATTATTTTGTTTGGAAAATCAATTAACATGGTACCTGATTTTCCATTAGCGAATCTAAACCATTTACCTGAGATTGTCTCTACCAATGTACTTCCATCTTGAAAATCTGACATAGTCAACACCACCTTTCTATCAAGATTTTACCACATAAGAGATTGGAAGATTATTTAGACAGAATAGGAGGTTACGAAATGACACGCAACACAATGACTGTCCAAGAAGCAGCTGAATACCTTGGTGTTCACCACGACACGATTTACGCAATGGTTCGAGAAAAGCAAATTCCTCACTTCAGAGTGCGCACACGCATTTTCTTCACTAAACACAACATAGATGCGTGGATCGAAGCACAAGAACAAGCAAATATGAAACAAGCGCAATAGCAAGGGACCTACTGAACGAAAATTTCCGTTTAGTGAATGACAACTCTTTCTAAGGAGGTTCATGAATGAACGAATTACAAAAAGTATTCAATTATCAAGATCAGCAGGTTCGGACAGTTGTAAAGGATGGACAACCTTGGTTTGTCGCAAAGGACGTCTGCAATGTACTAAATCATTCAAATCACAAAGTAGCGGCGTCCCGGCTCGACGAAGACGAGGTAAGTAAAGTTTACCTCACCGATTCATTAGGCCGTAATCAAAAAACAACCGTTGTCAATGAAGCTGGTTTGTATTCACTTATTTTAACTAGTAACAAACCAGAGGCAAAACAATTCAAAAGATGGATCACTCATGAAGTCATCCCGACAATCAGAAAAACGGGCGGCTACGTTGCAAATGACGAGTTATTCATCCAAACATATTTGCCACAGGCAGATGAAAATACAAAGCTGCTTTTCAAAACTACTCTCCACACTATGAAAGAGCAAAGCAAGCAAATTGAAACCATGAAACCGAAAGTGATTTTCGCTGAGGCGGTTGAATCATCTGAGTCCTCTGTGCTTGTTGGTGAGTTAGCGAAAATCATCCAGCAAAACGGTGTAGATATTGGGCCAAACAAATTATTTCAATGGCTGCGCGACAATGGATATCTGATTCGAAAAAAGGGTGAATCATTTAATCTCCCAACCCAACGCAGTATGGATATGGGGCTGTTCGAAATTAAGAAAAGAACTGTAAGCAATCTTGACGGCTCTATCAGGACCACACGCACACCAAAGGTAACCGGTAAAGGTCAGATTTATTTTGTGAATAAATTTATGTCATCTCAGTCTGCTTAAATTAACTCACTCCACAACTTTGAGGAGTGAGGTGTAGATCTCCACAATTTTGGGGAGATTCATTAATTAAATTTTACCAATTAAAACTAAATATATCAGGGGGCAAACATATGTCGAACAATCCATACAATATGGACAATTTACCAAGCATTCTCAGGCGGGAACGCAAAAGGGCAGGATTATCACAGTATCAAATTGGCAAGGTGATTGGGAATAGAGATCAATCGTATGTCTCCAATGTCGAAAACGGTATTTTTCCTTTAACGCCTGAATTGTGTATCAAGTGGTTTGAAGCTTGTGGGGCTTATGAACATATCGACCTCGTACATTTCTTGTTTAAGCTTCATCCAACAGCAGCGGCGCCTATTGATCCAGCATTAAATGAGAGCGCAAGTAGTGCAGTTATCAATATGATTCATCAGCTCGAAGAAGCATTACAAGCTACAAAGCATTTGGCGCGTTGGCTGGCAAATGATCGGCCCGGAAGGTCAGATGATATACCGATGGGGGACATCAAACAAATATTTGATCTGATCCCAGCAAATAAAACGCTGATTTATTCATTAGTGCGGAGTCATGGTTTAAGCATGCAAGAGCTGGCCGATAGGTGGACGCGCAAAGCATTAATGGATCGGGTTGCAATGGCAAAACAAGAAGAAAGAAAGGCGGTTTTAGTATGAAAACTAATCAATTTTTGAAGTCAGATGTAAATGCTGCAAAAAGAAAAATTGAATCAGCGGAAGAGCTTTCTATTATGCTTTCAGAGGCATTACGTGATGGTGATTATGAAGAGGCAATCAGTCTCGCCGGGAGTATCAAAGTTCTTACTGAGGATATCAGCCGACTGGCTAATAAAGGGCGGTTGTATGAAACAGCTATGAAAATGCAACAGCGGGGCATCAATTTGGCAGTGATAAGTAGGTGTTTGGGATGAATCTCAGAAAATTTGAGCTCGCGGCAAGCTTCTTGCGACATGCCCAAAAGGCGGCATATTCAGAGGAAGATATCAAAGGTGCCGTGAGTATTCTTCATAAGGAATTTTACTCATTAGAGAATGCAATCGAAAGTCTTGCAAAACTTGCTAAAGCAAACGAAGGAGCTGAGGAAAATGGAAGTCGAGAACCCGATGATTCTGAACAACTGGCATGACGGGCTGACTGAGCCAGAAACGCAAAAAGATTTTTTCGGGGATGAAGTAACACCTTTCGATGATTACGTGATAGATAGCGCTGAGGGTGAAGTCATCTTGAGGGAAAACCTTGAGCGGTACCTAAAGGAGCATCTTGGTTTTGAATTTAAAAATGAGCAATAAAAAAGCCCACTCTGGCAAGTGGACTTAATTAAAGGCTATCTGAAAACTCATATAACAATATTCTACCAGATAGCCTCAAGAAAATCAATGGAGGTTTTATACATGGCTAAAGCAGTAAAAGTGGCATTCAGCGAGCGTGCGGAGGATCAGCAACGTTTAAGACAGGTCGGCGGTTCAATTGTATACGCCAAAAACGGTAAAGCGCAGTTTAGTTTCCCTTCCATGGATCACTATCGGGAATGGCAGCGGCTTGGTGCGGAAGAGTACAAAAGAAAGGTGGGGCTGATCTGATGCAAGCAGAGGTTTTCGCTTCGACAGCGGACATGAGTCGGGACGAATGGCTTCTTGAGCGACGGAAGGGCATAGGTGGTTCAGATGCTTCCGTAATTTTAGGCATAAACAAATGGCAAACACCGTTTGAATTATGGCTAGACAAAACAGGCCAAGTGCCTGTGAGCGAATCTGGCAGTGAGGCTGCTTACTTCGGCTCACTTCTTGAAGATATTGTTGCAAAAGAGTTTGAGATACGCAGCGGTAAAAAAGTAAGGCGGAGAAAAGCAATGCTCAGGCATCCTAAGCACGATTTTATATTGGCGAATGTTGACCGAATGATTGTTGGTGAAAAAGCCATATTGGAGTGCAAAACGACATCGGCATACAACCTTAAAGAGTGGGAAGATGACGAGATTCCTGACAGCTATATTGTTCAGGTCCAACACTATCTAGGAGTGCTGGGGCCTGAATATAAAAAAGCATATTTTGCTGTACTGATCGGCGGCAATAAATTCGTTTGGAAAGAGATTGAGCGCGATGACGAGCTCATTGCGATGATCTTTCAGGCTGAAATTGAATTTTGGAATGAAAAGGTCTTGGGCGGAAAGGCTCCGGTTCTTGACGGTTCGAGTGCTGCAGAAGAATATCTCAAGCAACGTTATGCCGAAGCAGAAGGCGGTAAAGTCGTTGATCTCACATCTGATAATAAAACACGTATTCAGCAGTATTTACAGCTGAAAGAGCAGATCAACCAGCTGTCATTGCAGGCAAAGGAATTAGAAAACCAGATCAAACATGAAATGAAGGAAGCAGAATATGGATTCATCGGAAACTATCAAACTAGCTGGAAGTCAGTTTCAACTAATCGGATCGATAGCAAGAAATTGAAAGAGCAGTTTCCAGATGTATACGAGAAAGTCACAAAAGAAGTGCAATTCAGGCGCTTTGGAATTAAGGAGGTTAGCTGAATATGGCTACAATTCAAACGCTTAAAGACAACATTCAGAAGAAACAAAACAGTGCCCCAGGACAACAGCAAGGAACAACGATGAAGGGCCTGCTTTCTTCTCCGGCAGTCATGAAACGATTCGAAGAAGTTTTGGGGAAAAGGGCGTCTCAATTCACAGCGTCAATCTTAAGCCTATACAGCAGTGAAAATACTCTTCAAAAGGCAGACCCTATGAGTGTAATTTCATCAGCTATGGTGGCGGCAACGCTTGATTTGCCAGTGGATAAGAACTTGGGTTATGCCTGGATCGTTCCGTATAAAGGCCGCGCGCAATTTCAGCTTGGTTACAAAGGATACATTCAGCTTGCTTTGCGGACGGGCCAATATAAATCTATCAATTGCATACCGGTTCATGAAGGAGAATTGCAAAAGTGGAATCCGTTGACCGAGGAAATTGATATTGATTTTGAAAAGCGGGAATCAGATTCGGTTATTGGTTATGCTGCTTATTTTGAGCTTTTAAATGGATTCCGAAAAACTGTCTATTGGACAAAGGCTCAAGTTGAGAAACACAAAAAGAAATTTAGTAAGTCGGACTTCGGCTGGGGCAAGGACTGGGATGCGATGGCACTCAAAACCGTTCTAAAATCCATGCTCAGCAAGTGGGGGATTCTCTCAGTTGAAATGCAAAAGGCAGTCATTGAGGATAACGAGGAACGCGAGCGAATTGACATTACTGACGAAATGACTGAGCCAGAAATTATTGATGCGGAACCATCCGAGGAAAAACCAAGTGCGCAGGATGCTGATCCTTTTGACGGCAAGCCTGTAGACATCAGTGACAATGACCTCCCATTTGATTAAGGTCAGCATCCCCTTCTGTTACAAGTGGCTGACGGAAGGGGCGCCCAATCGCCCGCAGCTGTTCCGTGCTTATGTCGAAGGCTATCTAAAGACAAATGAACCTGGTTTACGTTTAGTCCGCATCAGCGGAATGACAGCACTGTGTGAAAGGAAGTAGGTGAGCGGCATGGATATGGAAGGTTGGGGTTATGTTATTGTCCCTTCTCGCCAATTTACAAACAGGCGCGAAAAGATGATTTATATGTGCTTACTCGAAGAGGCTGCTTTCGCACCATTTGGATCTCTAAAGATTGGAGAAGCGATGATCAACGTTGCTGAATTGGCGAGAGAAGCTTCCATTGACGTAAAGAAGGTGCGTTATTCGCTCAGTAAGTTAGAAGAATCAGGCTTTATTAAAACGAGGCGCTTGAAGCAGAACAAAGGGATTATTGTCACCATTGTTGATTATGTAAAGCTTCAAAACACCAAGAATTACGGGAAGAAATCGGAGCCGGCACAGGACGAAACGTCAGCACAAGAAAAGCAGCAGGAGGATGAGAAGAAAATGAAGAGTAACGCATTTGCATTTTTCGAAGACGAGGGGTTCGGCCTTCTATCATCGTTCATGGCTGAGAAGCTTAATAGCTTGATAGACGATTATGGCGAAGATAAGGTGCTGGAGGCAATGAAAGAGGCAGTAACGCGGAACGCTCGCAATCTGGCCTATGTACAGCGCATTCTCCAGTCAAACAAGAACAAAAGTAAGGAGTGGCAACATGGAAACACACAAAACGCAAAGTACGGACGCGGCAATGGCAGCAATACTGAAAAAGCTTCAGGAAAGGTCAGCCCAATTTTCGGCGGGGTCGGCCGGGTCAGAAGAAAAGGCTGATTATGAATGCCCTAAATGCAAAGATCAGCTCGGATACATCGAGAACAGAGACGGCTATGAAGTTTGGGTCCGGTGCAACTGCATAGAACGCCGGCGCACCCGGAAACTGATGAACTCTAGTGACATAACTGCTGAATTTGAGAAGTTGAAGTTCAAGAATTTTATAACCGAAGGAAAGCCAGCTGTCGTGAAAGACACTTACGATACTGCGGTGGAATACTACAAAGACTTTGACAGCATTCGCGGCACCCGAAGCAACAGCATTGCTTTACTGGGACAGCCAGGCTCAGGGAAAACGCACCTGTTAACAGCTATTTCAAACAAGCTGATCAAATCAAAGAACATCGCAGTTCAGTATTTTCCTTACGTGGAAGGCTTCAACGATCTGAAAGATGACTTTGACAAGCTTGAAGAAAAACTTAATCGCATGAAAGAGGTTGAAGTGCTATTCATAGATGATCTGTTCAAGCCTGTGTACACAAACACCAAAGAGGGACGGATTAAGAAACCACGGGCAACCGATTGGCAGGTGGAGCAGACATACTCAGTCATCAATTATCGGTATCTGAATCATAAACCGGTTCTTATCTCAAGTGAATTGGACATCGAAGAGCTGGTGGATATTGACGAGGCACTTGGCACCCGGATTTATGAAATGTGCGCTGACTATTGCGTGATCATCAAGGGCGACAGAATGCAATTAAATCATAGATTGGCAGGGTTGAGAAATGGATGAAAAAACGAATGGGATCGGCGGCATTTACATGTTCGGGCCTACTGAACAAAAGGGCGGCAAGGACCTCACACCGGCTATTCGGGTGCTTGAGGAAAAGATCAGACAAATGGAGCTGATGCGCAGTGCTTAAAGCGGTGATCCTGCTGCCGGCCATCATACTGACGGCGCCAGCAAAAGAAAAGCAGATTCAGCAATGGGAAGAGAATGACGGGAGGTAAGGAGAATGAGGGAAATTAAGTTTCGTGCTTGGATAAACGAAGAAAGCAGTTGGCATCGTGATAGCGGAGTGGATACGCCTTGTATGGAGTATGATTTTGCCTTCGAAGAATACATGACGGTTAATCAGGAGCTTTATAAAATGCAGGCAGATAATCATATTTTGATGCAATACACCGGATTGAAGGACAAATACGGCCGAGAGATTTATGAGGGGGATGTAAGAGAAGACAGACGAGGCGACATATTCACAGTTGTTTATGAAAATGACTTTGCTTCGTTCGTTGCTAAATATAACAACAGGGGAAGGGTTCCTCTTGATATATGGGGTGTAGATTCTGAATTTCTCGGAACAGTCTACGAAAACCCTGAGCTATTGGAGGCGGCAGAATGATGCCAAGATTCTTCTGGGGATTGGCACTGCTAAATTGGAATATCGGCTTTGAAATCCTTTCAGTTGGCGGGATGCGGTTTATAAAATGCTCATTCCTTCCTCTTACACTATTAATCAGAATAGGGGAGGCATCACATGCCAGTAAATAAATACGGCGCCAGAAAAACACAGGTGGACGGAATCACTTTCGATAGCCGGGCCGAAGCCAAATACTATGAGCAGCTTAAATGGCTCAAGGTGAGCAAGCAGATCAAAGATTTTAAGCTGCAGCCACGGTTCCTGCTGCAAGAAGCATTCAAAAAGAACGGCAAAACTTTTCGGAAGATTGAATATATTGCAGATTTTGAGGTTCATAACTTGGACGGCAGCATCGAGATCATTGACATCAAGGGCGTGGAAACAAAGGAATTTGCCATCAAACGCAAGTTGTATGAGCGGCTTTACGATACGCCACTCAAGGTGCTGGCTCTGGATAAGTCACTCGGCTTCATCGAGCTGGACGAGCTGAAAAAACTCAAAAGAAAGGCGGGAAAGTCCACTGTTAAACGTGGTAATCGCAGACGATCGGCCGTTGTGGGTGCAGGAAGAAGATAAGCTCATGGCCTGTATGACACGTTGCTCTCAGTTTAAGGCATGCGCCAGCCGAATGGGTTCTGATTGCAAGAAGCTCGGCGGCACGGAAATACCCAAAATCAATTCAGGAGGTAGATACCATGGAACAACAAAACATCAATCCTTACCTGCCAGGACCGGTTGAAGAGTGGAAGATGACGCCGGAACAGCTGGCCGAATACGTGAAAAAGCATCCGATCGTTTACCGGGAGGATCTGAAGCCATCGCCAACATTCACAATGGCTGGATGGAAACCGGACCACTATTAAACACAAAAAAAGCACCGAAGCGTTAGCCCCGGAGCTTTGATATGAACTGGTACTTCTATCATAGCACAGGGGGCGCTAAGAATGTACAACCCAAGAGAAATTAATTTAAGCAAAGATACAACAATTGAACAGGCAATTGAGCCGGGCAAAATACAGATCATCGTTTTAGACGGGAGCCAGGGAACCGCACATGTCTTGGAAGCCCCGGAACACGGCAAAACAATCATTCAAACGGCTAAGGGCAGCTTTGCTCGAGTCGATCACGAAATAGGTTACAAAATCAAATAGCAGGGGCTTTCCCCTGCGGGGGAGGAACGGACATGAAAGAGAGAATTGAACGTCTGAAAAAACTGACATACATTCCACAGAAGGAAATTGCTTGGCTTATTGAGCAAGCTGAACTGGCTGCTAAGCAGCAGGAAATCATCGAGGAAAACAAGCGCCAGCAGGAAGTAACGGTTCATCAATTCCGGCAGGCTCAAAAGGATATTCAGCAACTAAGCGGCGATAGGAAACGATACAAACAGGCACTAGAGAAGATCATTACCAATCTCAATTTCGCGATAACAGTTGCCCAAAATGAATTGGAGGGTGATGCGAAATGAGCGGATTATCACAGGACCAAATAAACGTCGATTTATTCAATGAAGTGCAACGTCTGAAAAAGGAAAAGCAGCACGATCAGGAAGAGAATCAGCGGCTTAAAAAGGAGAATGACAGTTTTAGAAAAGCCTTTCATCTGTTCGCAAATATGAAAACAGTGAGAACGGCGCCTGAATTAGTAATTCAAAGCTATTCCCGATATGCGAAGGAGCTTCTTGAAGGCAGAGGAATGGAGGGTGATGCGGAATGAAAATTACAGTAGACAAAAAAGTGAAGAAGTTCTATCTAGCCCTTAGTAATACACATAAGCCAGAGGATGGCAAATGGAAGCCGGCGGTTGGTCATGAAATTCAAGTTGGAAAATATCGTTTCTGTGCCATTCCATCGTTTGATCATATTAACGTATCAGAGGTAACAACCGGACTACAAGTTCTTAAAATTCCGATGACCTCTAAAATCTATCAGATGACACTCAACAAAGAAGACACGTTGAAATTTTTCGAGAGCGTTGGTAAGGATTTAATCAAAATCATCAATAAGCACAGTACGGCTGTTTTTGATAAATGTCTCATGGAGCAAAGAAAGCACACGTTCAGCAGGCTTGGCGAAATGCCACCGGTTGAGGTTTATGACATGGAGGAGGATGCATAATGATCCCTTTACAAGTTGAGCTTCAGCGGGCAGTCAAAGCCACGAAAGATGAAGCGATGACAGTTGAGCAGGCGGCGGAACTTCTAAAAGTACATCCAGATTACATACCAGTGCTTGTGGCAAAGTCAGACGATCTGAAAATGATCGGTGATGAAACAATCATTGCAAAGCGTGATAAGACGAATGGCTGGCTCATCGGGGCGATGGTTTTGGTTTTATTCTTTGCAATCGCAGTTCTGCCGGGGATAGGGGGTTAAGATATGGCGACAACTGAGCAAATAAAACGCATGAACGATATTAATGATCTGATAAAGCTTATCGCAAGCACAGACAGACGTACTTTCTACTGTAAGTCAAAGAACCGGATAGCGTATTTCAGATTTAAGAAAAAATTGTTCTTTGTTGATGATTACACGGGAGATGATGTTTACCCGTATGAATTGGGATACGGAAGTTCAAACGGCTTTTCGCATGGAGGCAACATGTGGCAACTGGTCAACAGCTTTCGAAAGTTCATAATGACAGGGAAATACGGCGAGCTGAGGGATTATAAAGAAATATGGGCATACAGCTATGAAGGATGTATGAAGATTCGTCAGAAGGCGAAGGAGATCGGTTTCATTGAAAGCGTTGATTACGCCTACAGTTTTGATGAATGGGCTGATAGTAAATGATCGAGTACAGCTGCCCTGAATGCGGTCACAACGAATTAGATATAAAAATCCGCCCAGATGCACGCTGCCCGAAATGCGGCTGCAGTATGGGCGTTGAGGAGGAAATAGCGTGAAAGATACAAGAGAAATTGACCGATTGATTGCTGAAAAGGTAATGGGTTGGCAAACTCAAACGTTTCCTAACATCGGTGTTACATCTGCCTACACAGAGGATGGAGAATTGACCATTCCGGAGCAATTTTCTCCGACCGAAAACCTTGACCAAGCTTGGTCCGTAGTGGAGAAATTCAAACTTGTGAAAATAGATAGAGATTCAAACAGAAGGTATGCGCCCTACCTTGCAGTAATACCGACAGAGGAACGCGTTTTCACAGCTATTGCTGAAACGCCTCAAATGGCAATTTGCATAGTGGCTTTGAATGCCTGCGGTACCGAGGTAAAACAATGAAACAAGATTACAGGCAGGCTTTCGAACAAGCATTGGCTGTCTTCCGTGAAAAGTACGGACCGGAAAAAGGCGGCATGCTGCTGATGTGTCATGTGCATGAATTTCTACAAAATACCGTCGGCGGGCGGAAATAAGGGAGAGATATAAATGGGATTAGATATTACGGCGTATAAAAATTTGAAGGTTGTTGAAAATCCTGAGTTGGACGAATACGGCGACATTAAAAATTGGAGAACAGAGTGGACACCGGGTGAAAGTATGAAATGGTCGGAAGAGCACTTTCCCGGTCGTGGCGAAGGTGTTGATCCAGACAAATTTTATACATCGGAAGAGAGCTTTAGCTTCCGCGCAGGGAGTTACAGCGGGTATGGTTGGTGGCGTCGCAAATTAGAAGAATTCAAGGGAGACACCACATTTCAGGAGTTAATCAATTTTGCAGATAATGAGGGCACTATAGGACCTGTCGTTTCTAAAAAGCTGGCAAAAGACTTCAACGAACACGCCGATGCGGCTCGTGAATACGCCAGAACATTAGGTGATGCAGGGGAAGTGTGGCTCTACTTGTATGATGATTGGAAAAAAGCTTTTGAAATGGCATCTGAAAACGGAGCAGTTAATTTTCATTAAAAAACGCCGTCAATCATCAGCGGCAGCAGGAGGGGTATTGATGAACCACACCGACAACCCGATCATTTCAGCCGTCATCAGCAAACTAAACGCACAACAGGAAAAGGGGCTTGCCAAGTACGGCCAGCCCGTCCACGTTAATGCCTATGACCTCCACGGCTGGTTGCAACATGCACTTGAAGAAACTCTTGATCATGCAGTCTATCTGGAAGCAGCTATTCAAACACTGGTCCACACAAGCGAAAAGGTTGAAATCTCGGAGGCACAGGAACGGGCGATATGTGAAGGAATAAAGTGTTATGAGGCACAGGGATTAAAACGTGGGGAACGATTATATAATCTATTCGTTTTTGAACATTGTCGTGTGAAACGCGGCGACACCGAACCATGGGAGGGGATATTTCAATCCCTGAACGATATGAGTTCTATAGACTTTAGAAATGCTATTTTTGATGGATATGTCGTGAAGGAGGGCGCGGAGTGAAACAGATCAATAGAATGATCATTATTTTTCTGACGCCGATGATATTCACTATGGCGGGCGCTTTGCTAAGTCATCATTACGGAAATGGATATATCAAAACAGGGTTCGTAACGTCGGGTGGTTTCATTAGCGGCTACCTCGTTAATAAATGGATAGTTAAGAAGGAGGGCGCGGAGTGAAAAAGTGGATGGCGAAAGACGGAAATTACACGTACACCATAAAAGAAAGTGTGTTCGGTGGTGTTGATTTAAACATAGATCATCTTGGCGACGAAATGCGTTTATGGTTCCAAACTTATAAAAGCGCACGCAACTATTTACGGCGTGAGGAACATTTCACAGGCAGAATGAAATTGGTTGAGGAGGGTGCGGAGTGATTAAAATTACAGTAATCAGTAAAAAGACTGGAAAAGTTAAAAGGGGAACCTACAGCGCACGGGAGTTACTGCAAAGGGATGAAGAGGACATTGTCGACCAACTCACGAAATGCGATTGCCAGCCAGTGGGGGAAACAAACGTAGTGGAATGCAATTGCTGTGAAGAGTGGGAAGAATACGACTTGTATTTCAGTGATGGATATTAAGGAGGGTTCGGAGTGATGGAGAGCAACCTATGATTCTCAGAATATTTTTTCTGCTGACGGGATGCGGATTCTGGACATATTTCCAACACGATTACAGGCCGGACATGAAAGCGAACCTTGCTTTGATCGGGGCAATCATTTCATTCACGGCTGCGGCTTACTTTAAAGATATTGATAAGTATATAGAGAAGAGGGAAGACAAATGATAATAGCTTTAAAAATAGTTCTCTTGCTGGTTATGGTTATCTCTCTTATGGGAGCTATAGGCGAGGATAAGGATTCGCAGTTGCGGAATCACTTAACCGCAATATGTATCACATCTATTATTGGCACCATTGCTACATACGTGCTGCTTTAACTGAATAAGTCCAAGACGGAAAGCCTGCGGACACTGAACTTACAGCATTATCGCTGTTTGTTTGGTGTCCGTTTTTTATTTTGCAACTATCTGGATATCTATTGCGATTACTAACGGTGAAAGGAGTGATGAGACATGAAACAGTCCAAAAAGAAACCATCACAGAAGCAACAGGAGCGCTCAGATCGTTTCTGGCAATCAATGATGAACACTAACATGCAAACACTCAGACGCGGCAAAGGCGGCGCTTATAAACGCAGAAAGTAAAAGGGGAGTTTCAGGGATGAAGTACGGATTCGCGTATAAAAACGGAAAGCTTGTAAATATCTTTTGCGGCAAAGAAGAGCTCTATAACGAGTTGAAAGCTTTCTTGGTCAAAACCTTCAGTATCAACGTGAAAGAGGTATCAAGGCCACAATATATTGCAGAGCAAAAAGCAAACAACTGGAATGACACTTACTCTATTTAACTATCAGGAGGGAAAGCACTATGACAGATCAAATGATTGCATGGGAGATTGAGGAATGGATTCGCGATTATAAATTCATGCTGCGGGAGATCAAAAGGCTCAACCGTGTGTTGAACAAAGTAGACTTTATTAGCGCGAAGCTCACTGCAACATACGGGGATGAAGCGGGCATGCCAAGGGGATCAGCAGGAGTCAGTCAGGCAGAACTACGGCAGATGGACCGAAGAGAAAGACGGCTCCATAAATATGAATCTATTGTGCATTACCTGGACAACGCCATGGAACACATCGAAGAAGAAAAGCACCGTATCGTTTATGATTGCATGATGGAAGGCATGAGCTACACTGCTATTGCAAACCACCTTGATTGCTCCCGGGATACCATCAGAAAGATCAAAACAGCCATAATCGGCAACATCGTCAATAAAGTCAAAGAAGCCAACTTTCTGCAATATTTGAGATCGTTTAAATCGGCGGTGTAAAATGGAAGGCAGGATCGGCGCGGCGGATTATTCCTGCGTCACCACTAATTTCATATAGTGATCTAAGAGCTCTATGCCCTTATTGGGTGTAGGGCTTTCGTTCGACAAATTTCGTAAATTGTTCCTTTGTTCCCCTGTTTTCGCCTATAATTTGGTAGGCGAGGGGGTGATAAAAGTGAGTTCAAATATAAAATGCCAACTGCTTACTCCAGTGGATCCACATGTTCGAGCTATTTTTATAGTTGATGAACATATAAAATTTGAGTTGAGACTTGCATTCAAAGCAATTTTAGACGTTGGTTGTGGCTTAGGCGGCATAGATTCATTTAATCAATTGTTTGATGCAGAGCAGAAAGAAAAAACAGTTGTCTATCAGTGGATATCTAAAACTGGTGAACAACTATTAGAGAAAGTAAAAGAGCCTGAAATAGTTATTATTAATGAAACAAATGTGTCTAATGGAGATCTAACTACTCCTTTGGAAGGACTTCTAAGAGAACCCTTGGATATAAACAATATACCTAGGTAAAACAAACGCTTTCCTTTTGGAAGGCGTTTTTATATTCTCTGTAAACTGCTTCCGGTAAGACTCAGGATAGACAATTGGCGGTTAACGGCTTGAGCACGGTGGTGGTTTAGAGGGAATATCTTTTCCAAAACAACACGAATCAGAAGGGGGCGGCGGTGAATGTAGATGGCCGAAAAGCACATTCAGGCGTATAAGGATTACGTCAAAGGCATGAAATACAAGGACCTTGCCGAGAAATACGGGGTGTCAGTGAACACCATTAAATCGTGGAAGCAGCGGCATGGTTGGGAAAGGAAAAAGGGTGCACCCTCTGAAAAAAGTGTGCACACAAAAAAAGGCGGTCAACCTGGCAACAAAAATGCAGTCGGGAACAACGGCGGCGCACCACAGAGGAATCAAAATGCTGTTACTCACGGCTTTTTCTCTAAATTCTTGCCAGAAGAAACGCTTGAAATCATGGAAGAGATTCAGGAGCGTTCGCCTGCTGATATGATATGGGATCAAATACAGATTCAATATGCAGCCATTATCCGGGCGCAGCGCATCATGTTCGTGCAGGATAAGGATGATCTTGCAAAAGAACTGAAAAAGGCGAAATACGTTTATCGACCTGAAGAGGATGAAGACGGAAACGAGTATTTTGAAAAGTCCATTGCTGAAGAAGAGCTTGAAATACAATTTGCTTGGGATCGTCATGCTACATTCCTGAATGCCCAATCTCGGGCAATGGGAGAGCTCAGGAGCTTGATAAAGCAATTTGATCAGCTGGCCCATGAACAAGATGAACGGCGCCTTAAATTGGAGCAAATGCGCTTGAATATCGAGAAGGCCAAGAAAGATATTAACGGCGATAACGGAAACTCTAAAGAAAATGAAGTTGCTGCCATGCTGCGGAAGATGGTGAAACCTCATGGAACTTAACTCAAAGCAGCAAGAAGTGTGGAATAGCTTTATTGAAGAACAGCCGAAAATCTTAATATGCAGCGGGGCGAAAAGGGCAGGGAAAACATTCGTGCTCCTTTTGACGTTCCTTGGGCACATCAGCAAATATCAAAACATGGGGCTTTCTTTTATCATTGGCGGGGCAACTCAGGCTTCTATAAAGCGGAATATCCTAAATGATTTAGAGCTGATCCTGGGCAAAGAATTACGGCTTGATAAAGCGAATGCCGTTGAGATATTCGGTAACCGTGTATATTGTTTCGATGGTGCAAACGCAGACTCATGGAAAAAGGCGCGGGGCTTCACATCAGCTGGTGCATTCTTAAACGAAGCGACGGCCCTGCATGATTCATTCGTGAAGGAAGTCATTTCACGTTGCTCCTATAAAGGCGCAATGGTCATGATGGATACAAACCCAGAAAACCCGATGCACACTGTCAAAACGGACTATATTGACAAAGACGGGCAGCGGCTGAAAAATGGCCGACTGAATATCCGGTCTTTTCACTTCTCATTGTTTGATAACAACTTTCTTGATCCTGAGTATGTGGAAAGTATTGTTGCCTCAACACCGAGCGGCATGTTTACAGACCGGGACATTTACGGCTACTGGGTTGCGCCAGAGGGTGTAATATACAAGGATTTCAACAAAGACAAACATTATATCAGTTCAGACCAGTTAAAAGAGAAACAGGGCAGGTTTACAAAATACTTCGCTGGTGTTGACTGGGGATATGAGCACCCGGGTTCTATTGTCGTAATCGGACAAGATGACCAAGGGTGTTTTTATTTGCTCGAAGAACATTCTAAGCAACACGAAGAGATTGACTACTGGGTGAAGGTAGCGAAGGACATCAAAGAGCGATATGGCAACATTAATTTCTATTGTGATACGGCTCGGCCTGAACACGTTCAGCGGTTCCGAAGAGAAAAACTCCGGGCTCAAAATGCTGATAAAGCTGTTGTATCCGGTATAGAGAAAGTGGCGCAGCTATTCAAGAAAGATCAGCTTTACGTTGTTGAGGATAAAGTTGATCGGTTCAAAAAAGAGATTTTTATGTATGTCTGGAATCAGAAGACAGGCGAGCCGGTTAAGGAATGGGATGATGTTCTGGACTCTGTCCGTTATGCGATATATACGAATAGCAAACCATCTGGAGTAAGAGTAATGACGAGATAAAGGAGGTTTAAGCGATGTATCCAATAACACCAACACACACAGAAGAACTGCTGAAAATCATCGAAGACAGCGCAGAGACTTCAGACACTTTGCCTGATACCTCTGCAATATTACGGATGATTGATAAACATGAGTATGAGCGGGATAAGATGCTTGAAGGCGTAGCTTATTACATGAATCAGGCTGATATTAAAAAGAAGCTGCGGTACTACTATGAGGGCGGTATTCGCAAGGTAGATACTGACAAGCCAAATAACCGCATATCTCACAATTGGCACAAACTCCTCGTTCAGCAGAAAACACAGTATTTAGTCGGGAAGCCGATCACTTTTAATGCTGAGGATGAAAACTTTTTGAAGCTGGTAAATGACTTCGTAAACGAAGAGTTTGATGATGTGTTGAATCAACTGCTAAAGAACGCCAGCAACAAAGGACGAGAGTGGCTACATCCATTCGTAGATGAAGAGGGGAAATTCGATTTTATTCGTATTCCGGCTGAGGAAGTATGCCCGGTATACGACACGACTAAAAAAAGGAACCTTCTTTATGCTATCCGTTATTACGACATAAAGACAATTGACGATGAATTTATCAGGAAAGTTGAGCTTTATACTGATCAGCAAATTTTTTATTACATTATGCATGACGGAGAACTTGTTCTTGATTTTGAGTACAAACGAAATCCGGAGAGTCATTTTTATTTAGGGGAAACAGGATACGGCTGGGGAAGGGTCCCTTTGATCGAGTTTAAAAACAACGACGAGGGAGTCAGCGACCTTGTCTTTTATAAAGACTTGATAGATCAGTACAACAACACTATTTCAAACAACGCAAACACCTTTGATGAAATGCAGGATGTTATTTACGAATTGAAAAACTTCGGTGGTCAGGACTTAGGAGAGTTTATGACCAACTTGAAACACTATAAAGCAGTTGAAGTCGGAGAAGAAGGCGGCCTTGAACTTAAGACTGTCGATGTGCCGATTGATAGTGCGAACACCCACCTTGATCGATTGGAAGAAAACATTTACCGATTCGGTCAGGGTGTAAATAACAATCCGGATAAAGTTGGGAATTCTCCTACAAACGTCGCGATTAAAAATCTATATTCATTACTTGATCTAAAGGCGAATGAAGCTGAACGGAAATTCCGGCCAGCACTGCACGCCTTTTTTTGGTTTTTCACAGAATACCTAAAAATGACTGGTCAAGGTGAATACGATCCCACTCTTTTGCAAATGACATTCAATCGCTCACGTATGACAAACGAGCTTGAAGAGGTGCAAATGGGTAGTCAGAGCACTGATATAAGCAAAGAAACACGATTGGCGCACCATCCTTGGGTTGATGATGTAGAAGCTGAGCTGAAGAGGATAAAAGATGAGGAAGAGGAGTACCGGAACAACATGCCGCCGTTGACAGATATCCCAACGGATACGGACGGTGACGAAGATGAACCAGAATGATATTGATAAGTACCTGGATGACATGATCACCGAGGACGCGAAAAAGATTGATGTCGTTTTTGCTCAACGACTGAAAGAGATCAATCAACAAATCGCGGCTCTTTATGCGAAATACAGCAGAGACGGTCAGTTATCCATGGCTGATATGAATAAATATAACCGGTTTAAAAAAGAAATGGAGCGCATGACTGAGGAATCCAGTAAGGCATTCAAAACCATCCTCACAATCGTTGAGGCTTTGGCTGCTAAACAATTCCTTGAAAATTACATGCGTTCTGCCTATTTGTACGAGATGGAAGCTGCGGTTGATTTAGGGTTCAGCATCCCTACAGTCGAAGTAATCAAACAGGCCATATTAAATCCTATAGCTGAATTGACTCTCGCAGCCTTGTATAAGCGCCACAGGGATGACTATGTTCGGCAAATACAGATTTCAATTTCTCAAGGCATTCAAGCTGGAGAAGATTACTCCAAGATTGCCCGGCGTATTGAAAGAACCACCGAATTTGCTCGCAGAAAGGCTCGTGACGTGGCGAGAACAGAGACTCATAGGGTACAAGTCTCGGCGAGGATGAAAAGCGCTGAGCAGGCTTCTAAAAAGAGCAAACTCGAAAAGATGTGGAATGCAACACTTGATCTGAAGACTCGTTCCGGCCACAGAAAGCTCGACGGTAAGACAGTTGAACGGAATGGCCTATTCAAATCAATATACGGCGGTATCGGACTGGCTCCGGGACACATGAATAATGCCAAGGATGATATTAACTGCCGTTGTACTATTGCTTTCAAAGTAAACGGTATTCTGCCGGATACAAGAAGGGCCCGTAAACGCGGCAATGGGGCTGGCGAAACTATCCCATACCAGACGTATGAAGAGTGGTACAAATCCATTGAGGAAAAGCGTAAATAAATTACTACCGTCCTGAGCATGACGTCATAAAAGGCTCATTTGCTCATTCTAAAGGCTTGGAGCCAAACTAAGCGCAAATCCTGTGCGTGAGGTGGACACGCAAAAAAACATTAAAGGAGAGATTATAGTGAGTTTAAAAGAATTGCTTGGTGATGATCTGTATGCTCAGGTCATGGATAAAGTCGGAGATCAAAAGATTGATATTGTTAGTAACGGACAATGGTTTCCGAAAGAACGTTTTGACGCTGTAAACAGCGAAAAGAAGGATTTGAAAGCGCAGCTGGATGAGCGCGATCAACAATTATCTACTTTGCAGAAGCAGGCAAAAGGCAATGAAGAGCTTCAGGCAGCGATTGAACAATTGCAAGAAGACAACAAAAAAACTGCTGAGGAGTATCAGCAAAAATTAGATCAGCAGGCTTTTGATTTTGCTGTTGAATCAGCATTGCGTGATGCGAAGTCAAAAAACATCAAGGCTGTTAAAGCCAATTTAAGCCTCGACAGTTTGAAGTTAGCTGACGGTAAGGTCATTGGTCTGGAAGAGCAGTTGAACGCTCTCAAAGAAAGCGACAGTTACCTTTTTGAGGAGAGTGAGGAACAACCGCCAAAGCTTGCAGGAAGACAACCTCATAGTTCTCAAGGAGCAGGGGCTGTGTCTCCGGCTGGGAATAACCCTTTCAGTAAAGAACATATGAACTTGACTGAACAAGGCCAAATTCTAAGAAGTAACCCAGAACAAGCAAAACAATTAATTATCCAAGCAGGCGGAAATCCTGCAAACTACGGATTATAAAGGAGAATGTTAAATGACAGTAACTAGAGTTCAGGATGTTATCATCCCGGAAATTTTTAACCAATACACAATGAACAATACTGTTGAACAAACAGCGGTATATCGAAGTGGAATTATTCAGTCTGTACCGGGCTTAATTGTTCCAAGTGGTGGTGATACAGTCAATATGCCTTTTTGGAACGATCTTGAAGGAGATCCAGAGGCGATTCAATCAAACTTTGCATTGACTCCAGAAAAAATCACATCAGGGAAAGACGTTGCTCGGGTATTCGAATATGGTAAGGCTTGGAGCGCAGAAGATTTAGCGGGAGAGCTTGCAGGATCAGATCCAATGAGAGCAATTGGGGATCGCGTCAATTACTATTGGGAAAGACAGTTTCAAAAAATGATCTTCCTTATGTTGGATGGTGTCTTTGGTAGCAACATCACTAATAATGATGGCGATCTTGTATTAGATATTTCGAGCGGTGACGGGAAAAAGTACACAACTTACCTATTTGCTGGAGGTGCCGTTGGTTATGCCCCAGGTATGCCGAAAACACCAACCGAAACAGATCGAAACTCACTAAAAGGTGAGGACATTTTGATCAATCGTAAGAAGTTCATTATGCATCCTCGTGGTTTCAAATGGACCGAAGCTGATGTTGCTGCCGAAATGCCTACATTCAAAGAATTGGCAAGCGCAAAGAACTATGAACGTGTTTATGACAAAAAGAAAGTCCGAATTGTGAAGATCATTTCCAATGAAGGACCAGAAGCAGCAGCTAATTCAAAATTAAGCGGTGAAGTGATTCTTGATGCAGCTCAATTACTCGGGGATGCTAAAGGGAAATTCACTTCAATTGCAATGCATTCAGTAACGCATACAAATTTACAGAAACAAAACTTGATTGAGTTCATTCCTAACAACAGGGCTGATGTAGGTTTTGGAACATACCTTCAAAAGTCCATTATTGTTGATGATTCACTTCCTGTTGTAACACCAGCGCCCTAATGCGCCCCAAAACCTACGGTACACAAGTACAACTGATTCTATAACGGTTGAATGGAATCCCGTAGCTGGGGCTACTTCATACAACATCTATAGAGGGTCAAATAAAACGTTCGATAAGAGCGTAACCCAACCGATTTACACAACAACCGGAATGAGTCCTGATACTCAACTTACAATCAATGTGACGGCTGTCAATAATAGCGGGGAATCTGCAATGTCTGAGATTGTTACCCGTACACAGGCGTAAAGGAGAGTTTCTAATGGGAGCGACTACATTTTGGCTTCTTGAACAGGAGTTGAAAGCTAGAAAAGCAGTTCAACAAACTGCCGAATCAACTGACAAACAAGAAGGCCAAGAAAGTATTGATTTTGAAACACTATCTGATGATCAATTGAAAGAGATTGCAAAAGATCGGGGCATACCCGGCTATTTCAACATGAAGCGCGATACACTGCTAACCAAACTGAAAGGGTGATCCGATGGACATCCAACAAGTAAAACGAATGATAGGGATAACCACTGATAAGCATGACGCATATTTATCAGAGATTGTTCCTATTTTAATTGAGGTTGCCGCAGACAAATGTAAAAGTACCTTTGATCCAAAAGCGCTGCCCGCCGGCGTGAAAATATTTGTTGCAAAAGCGACTGAATACAATATGACGCCGTCTGGTCTGTCTGGGAGAAGTATGGGGGATGTGTCATATTCGTATAATACGGAATTCCCGCAACACATCATGAAGAATCTGTATTCATACAGAAAGGCATACCGATGATCTATGAAGAATTCCCCCACGAAATCACGTTTCAGCGGATGGGTAAGGTGCCGGACGGCGGCGGTGGTTATAAAGAAGGTTACATCGATTACATCACAACAGAAGCTTTAGTCAGTGGCGTCAGTTCTCGGGAATATTATCAGGCTCAGCAGTTGCAAAACCCGGTTGAATGCAACGTGTATTTCCCTTATCGGACTGATATCGAGAAGACAAAGAGGATCATTTATGAAAACAAAATCCTCATTCTCAAATCAGAGCCAATTGATCAAGGTGGCATGCATGAAGTCTTGAATCTGAAATGCCAGGTATCGGGGGTGCTAGAGTCTGATGGCGAGAGTTAGCGGCAGATGGGTCAGGCAAATGCGTCGAGCTACTGAAGAGTTCAGGAATAATGTGATTGAAGAAGCCAAACGGATTATAACTGACACGGCTGAGCTGATTTATAGCAACGCCGTTTTAAATGCTCCAACAGCCATGATCGACGGCGGGAACTTGAAAAATTCAATAGAAATCGATTATCGTGACGGCGGCTTAACAGCCGTTATTTCTGTTGGTGCTGATTATGCAATATATGTCGAATACGGTACCGGAATTTATGCGGAGGACGGGGGCGGCCGGCAGACTCCTTGGGTCTATTATGACACCAAGCTTAACCAATGGGTTATGACGCGGGGGATGCGGGCCCAGCCGTTCTGGAATCCGTCTATTGAGGAAGGTATGCGGTACTTCGCCAGTCAAATGTGATAGAAAGGGGCTGTCATTATGCGGTCAGCCATGTGGCCGTTGCAGACGGCTATATTTCAAAGGCTATCAACTGATGAAGACTTGAATGCACGCGTCACTGGTGTGCTTGATGCAGTCTCAAAAGATCAGCAAAAGCCATATGTAACAACGGGCGATGATGACGTTTCGCCATTTGAAACAAAAACGTCTAAAGGTGAGACCATCAATGTTGTTCTCCATTGCTGGAGCGACTACAACGGCAAAAAAGAAGCGATGCAGATCCTTGATTTGATGCTGCAAGCAATAACGAGAGAGCCCCTAGAAATAGAGGGCTTTTCTTTATGCCGTTCTGAGATGCGTGGCATGCAGGTGATCACTGACATTGACGGATACACCAGACACGGCATTCTCAGGATGCGATACACAATAAACAATTGAGAGGATGAACAAAATGTCAGATTTATTGAATGGTATTGATGAGGTTTACTTTGTTCAACCGATGAATGCTACTTCAAATGAAGGCCTGTTTATTGCTTTCCAAACAGAAGGCAGTCATACAAAAGAGCAAGATACAAAAGATGAATCAACAAAGTCTGGTCGAATTGTTGGTTACGGTCCTAAATCAGAGAATTTTGAACTGACTTATTATGCTGCTACCAATGATCCTGGGCAATCTGCAATCGAAGATGCCTATGATAATGAAGAGACACTCCAGGTGTGGAAAGTAAACCTGAATAAGAACGCAAACCAAAAGCATGATTCTGAATATGGCCATGCAATCATTGAAAGCTTAGAGAAAAGTGCACCACAAGATGGATTTATTGAGGTATCAACAACTATGCCTGTTCTCGGTAAGACTCGTAAAGGAGAACTTGACCCACTGCCTCAAGAATTAATTGATTTGATCAGATCATCTGCGGGTGCTAAAAAGTTCATGCAGTTTGGCGAGAATGCCAAAACAACGACTACACCCTAATGCGCCCCAAAATCTAACGTTCACGGCTACTACTGACAGCGTGACCGTGAAGTGGGATGCGGTAGATGGGGCAACGTCATATAAAGTGTACCGAGGAGCCAACAAGCAGCTTGATGTTACTGTCACAGGCACATCCCACACACTGACAGGCATTGCGGCAGATACCCAGCTGACGGTCAACGTCTCAGCAGTTAATGACGCTGGGGAATCACCGATGACCGAGATCATCACGAGAACTCAAGCGACTGCGCCCTGATATACCCCGTAATATAACCACAACAAGTGTCACTTCTAATCAAGTGGGATTCAAGTGGGACGCGGTGAAAGGGGCGACCTCGTACAACATTTACAGATACTATGCAAAGATAGCAACTGTCACGACAAACTCATATCTCTCCAATCCGATTCTAAAACCTGACAGTTCATACATTTTCAATGTATCCGCGGTAAATGCCGCCGGGGAATCGGCTTGGTCAGAGAAATTCACGATTCGCACAAATAAAGAAGAAGCATAGGAGCCCGGCTGTTGCCAGGGCTCTTTTTAATACAAAATTTTGGAGGTTTTATATATGGCTCACTTAACAATTGACGGAAAAGATTATGCTGCACGCTGTGATTTCGCATTCGATAGAACAGCAAACGAGAAATATGCGAAAGAAGATAAAAACGGTGACAAATCAGGCGGTACATTAACGATTTACAACAGCTTACTGAACGATGATGCTGTTTACCTTTCTGCATTTTGGGATTGCGCACTTGCTCACTTGAAAAAAGGCAAGCCGTCTGTTGAGCAGATTGAGGATGCAATCGCCAAGATCATCGAAGAAGATGAAACTGGAAACGCCGTTGATGAGATGGTGAAAGAAGCTTTTAACACACTGGATTCTGCGGGTTTTTTCAAAGGAAAGATCCGTCAGCAATGGAAGATGATGAGCAAGCTGGCGAAACCGAAGAAGGCCAGCCCGAACGAGACTCCGGAAATGGAAGCGAAGCGTCTGGAGGAAGACGAAATGAACAAGGACATGCTGGAGACAATGGAGGAAGCGTACAAAGAGAAGACGGGATCGACTATCTCCAAGTAATTGAAAATGCGGCACGTTGGATGGGTGTCTATGACAACGATGTCATTATGTCATGGACTCCAAACGAGTATAAACGAAAGCTAAAAGCAGCCAAGCTGCGTGAAATTGACGAGATAGAGTTGTTGGCAAGGAATGCAATGTTTCATCGTTATGCATTAAACGAAAAGAGACCAAAAGAGTCAAAGATGTTTGACGCTAGAAAAGCGCGCAGAGAGCTTGAGCGCTCTCTGACAAGCGAGGAAAACAAATGGCGTGAATCAGACATAAACAAGCTCGGTCCAAGAGCCAAAGGCGTGCAGATGTTAAATGACGCTGTGCGGTCTTATTTCGGAAAACAATCCAAAGAAAAGGGGTGAGGGCATGATCGAGAGGCTTACTGCTGTTGTAGAAGCTCAGACGCAGAGATTCAACAGAAGCATGGATCGGGTCAACGACATGATGCGGCGTATGGCTGATACCCATACTGTTGAAGTGGAAGCTGAGATTGCAAGTTTCCAAGCACGAGTCAGACAAGCAGAGCAGCAGATCGACAACTTTATTCATCGGCATCAGAGAACCCGAGTCGATTTAGACGCAGACTCTGACGACGTACAACGGGCAGTATCGGCGGCGCGAACAGAACTTGCATCATTACCCAACCGGGTTACAACCAACATTAACGGGAATACTTCGGATTTAACTCGCGCGGTCGCTACTGCACAAACTGAGACGAGATCCTTACCTAACAGAGTGTGGATCTTTATTGAGGCCCGTACTGATCGATTCGAAAACTCTATGAATCGTCTGGCTAAAATCACTAACTCCGTTTCTACTGTAATAGGCCATTCACTTGCAGGGGCATTTACATCTGCATTGCCTGCGATTTCTCCGGTTCTTGCCAGCATTACTGGCGCTATAGGCTCACTGGGCCCGATGCTTGGTGTGGCAGCTGGTGGCGTTATGGGACTCGGAAGTGCTTTTGCAGTAGCAGGAACAGGGGCGGCTTCATTCGGGGCGCTGGCGGTTTCTTCATTAAGCGGTGTATTTAAAGCATCTGAGGACTTGAAAAAGCTTCAAGAAAAATTGGATGAAACCACTGACGCCAAGGAACGCGCAAAAATCATGGAGAAGATCAAGGTCATCCAGCAGTCTCTTGGAAAAGAAGAGAAGAAGGCCCTTGATACGTTAGAAGATTTTAAAGCGAATTGGCAGAGCATCGCTCAATCTATGCAGAAACCAATTTTAAAAACGTTCACGAGCTCGCTGACGACGTTTAAGGGCGTACTGAATAGTTTAAGACCTATGTTCAAAAGCGTGGCAAATGGCGGCGTTACATTAGCAAAAAGCATGAATGCGGCGTTTAAAGACACCGACATGCGGCGCTTTATAGATTACATGAATAAAAATGCAGGCCAAGCTTTCGTTACGTTTGGGAAAATAGCCGGCAACGTCCTCAGAACAGTTATGAATCTGATTGTTGCTTTTGGACCTCTTGGAAACGACATGTCGGCCAGTTTGGAAAAAGCCACAGCTTCATGGGTGAAATGGTCAGCGAATTTAGGTTCATCTGAGAAGTTCCAAACGTTTATTGAATATGTCAAAACGAACGGTCCTAAATTGCTGCAGATCATCGGAAACTTATCAGGCGGCCTAACTAAGTTGTTTACCGGTTTTGCCCCGATGTCTCAGGACATGATGACATCCCTTGTCAACATGACTCAGAGGTTTAATGAATGGGCCGGCAGCGTCACGAAAACGAAGGAATTTCAGTCGTTTATTGACTACATCAAAACGAACGGTCCGACTGTTTGGAGTACGATTGGTGAAATCGCCAAAACAATCATCAATTTGCTTGTTGGTATGGCGCCATTAGGGCAATCCATCTTACAAACGGTAAATGGCTTTTTAAAATTCACAAATGCAGCAATGCAAGCTAACCCTGCTATCGGACAATTCATTGCCGTGGGCATTTCATTGCTGGGTGCATTAAGAGCGATAGTTCCTGCGATTGCTGCAGTTAGTGCAGTCACAAACGGGTTAAAAGACTTTGTTACCGCAGCTAAGTGGGTAAGAACGTTTGTCACTGGTACCGAAGGATTTACACTTGCTCGAATGGTATCACAGCTAAAAACCGGAATAATTTGGGTCGGTAAATTTATTGCGAAATATACGGTCATGGCTGCTCAAGCCACAGCAAATGCAGTTAAAATGGCAGCGTCATGGACTGCTATGCAAATAGGCACGTTGGTTTCTCTTCTGAAATCAGGTTTAGTTCAAATGGGTCTGTGGATCAAGAATATGACTGTTATGGCGGCACAGTCAATTGCGCAAGCAACACGAACGGCAACTGCATGGACAATCATGAAAATAAGCTCTTTTGTAACTTCCCTTAGAGCTGGGATAGTGCAGATGGGACTTTGGATCAAACAGATGGTTGTCATGGCTGCTCAGTCTGTGGCACAAGCGGCACGTATGGCGGCGGCGTGGACGGCAGCGCAAATCAGTTCATTTGCATCTATGTTGGCAGCTGGAATCAAACAGATGATTGCTTTCGGAGCGCGTTTGGTTGTTTTAGCGGCTCAGGCGGCTGCAAACGCGGCGAGAATGGCGGCATCTTGGGTCATTGCTATGGGTCCTATTGGATGGATCACCGCGGCTGTAGTGGGTCTGGTTGTCCTCATCATTGCGAACTGGGATAAGATCAAAGCTTATACAATCAAAGTCTGGGGCGTTGTTTCTAAGTGGCTTTCATCTGCTTGGACAGGGATTAAGAATGCGGCTTCGAAAGTATGGTCGGCTCTTGTCACGCTAATAAAGGCAAATTTCGAGTTGCAAAAAAAGATTATCATGACGGTTTGGAATGCCGTTAAATCATTCGCCTCAAAAGTCTGGAACGCGATTAAAAACGCAGTTACTAAAGTCTGGAACGGTTTGAAAAGCGCAGCATCTGCAGCGTTTCTCTATATGAAAAACCAGATTGCAAACAGAATTCTGGCTACTAGAGAAAAGATACTCAGTGTATGGAATGCCATAAAGAGCAAAGTGTCTTCGATATGGAATGCGTTGAAGTCTGCAGCGTCCGCTGCCTTTTTGTACATGAAGAACCAAATAGCAAACCGGATTTTGGCGACACGTGAAAAAATCCTTAGCATTTGGAATGCAATCAAAAGTAAAGTTCAATCCATCTGGAACGGGATAAAATCAGCGGCGTCAAATGCGTTCCTTTACATGAAAAATCAGATCGCAAATCGCATAATTGCCACCCGAGAAAAGATAGTGAGTATCTGGAATAGCGTGATGAAGTTTTTCAAAGGAATCAATCTGAAAACCATTGGCCGTAACATTATCCAAGGTCTGATAAATGGTATCAGTGGTATGGCGGGGGCATTAGCCAGCAAAATTAAATCAATGGCAAATGCGATCCCTAACGGCATGAAAAAACTTCTAGGAATTCACTCGCCATCAAGGGTTATGCGCGATCAAGTTGGTTATCACGTCGGCACCGGTATGGCAGCCGGTATTGATAAGTCACAGGCCAAAGTAAAAGCGGCTGCGGCGAGAGCGGCTAAAGCGGCTCAAAAAGCTGCTGAAGTGAAAGTGACCAACAAAATTAAAAACGCTGAAGTAAAATATGACACCAAAAAAATGGGCGCTGACACTTATATCAAGACGTTGCAGAAAATCCAGAAGCAAAACAAGCTGACAAGCGAACAAAGCCGGAAAATCCAGCGTGAAATCTATCAAGCTGCTAAAAATGCTTCTGACAAACAGAAAAAGCTTTTGAAAGAGCAGCAACGCAAGCAAGCTAAGGCAAAGCTTGCATACACCAAAAAGGTGTCTGATCAGATTAAACGAGCTGAGGCCAAGTACGATACAGGGAAAATCAGCGGCAACACATACGTAAAGACTCTCCAAAAGATCAGCAAGAAGAACAAACTGACTTCTGATCAGCAAATCAAGGTACAGCGTGAGATTTATCAAACTCAAAAAGCAATGGCTGATAAGGTCAGGAAGCAAAAAGAGAATGAGAGAAAAGCGGCAGATAAAATCAACAAAGGTATTCTCTCAGCCAATAACACATATCTGTCCAAATTCAAAAGCATTAACGACAAACTAACCTCAGACATAAAAGCGGCAAACGACGCCTATAAGAAGGAGCTTCAAGACCGAACAAATGCGATTTACAACGCAATCGGTCTATTTGACGATGTTTCAAGTGAGAAGGTTAACGGTTCAAAGCTGACATCAAACCTTAAAAATCAGCTGGCAAAATTAAAGCAATTTGACAGCGATATCGCAAGCATCGCAGGCAGGGCACCAAAAGCATTCGCTGATGAACTGAAAGAAATGGGAGTCGGTTCAGCAGATCAGATCAATGCAATTGCCCGCATGACTTCGTCTGAATTAGATGAGTACGTCAGTCTTTGGACAGAGAAGCATAAACTGGCAAGCACGCAGGCGGCTCAGGAATTGACTGGCCTGAAGAATGAGACTGCCAAGAAAATTAATGAGCTTCGATCAGCTGCCAATAAAGAACTGAGCCTCCTGAAGAGCGACTACATGAGAAAAATTGGCGAGCTTACTGTCAATGTGAAGCAGCTAGGCTCACTGAAAAACAGCGGGAAAGCAATCGGTTATAACACGATGGCCGGCATTATTTCCGGAATGAGAAATATGAAGGGTGAGCTTGCGAAGGAAGCCAACACTATTGCCTCTACAATCGAGAAGACAATCAAGAAAAAGCTGAAGATCCATTCACCTTCCCGATTAATGAGAGACCAAGTTGGCGTAATGGTGCCAGCGGGAATCGCAGTTGGTATCCAGAACGGCATCGGAACGGTTCAGCGGGCGATGACTGCTGTCAGCGATGCCATGTATATCGAGCAGAAAGATATGAATCTTGCTTACGATACATCCATATCTAGAAGCGACCTGGGCACTGTCAGAAAAGAACTGAGTGCAGATGTCAAAAACCTTGAGTTACCTGAAAGAACTATCATTGTTGAAATGGACAGCAAGAAAGTCGGACAGGGCGTTGAGAAGCCTGTGACAGACGCACAAAGAAGATCAAATGCAAGGAGGGTGAGGTTTAATTGATCAACTATCAGGAGATTTTGCCCAATCAGTGGAAAATCACATTCAATGGGATTGATATTTCACCCTTCTTTTATGTTAAATCAACCACTGGGCGGGGAATAATGAGCCGAGAGGTAAACACGTCCTCAAAAGGAAACCGTCCAGGTGGTTTCCTTCGTGGCACTAGAATACCGATTAGAACAATAACGATAGATGTTCTTTTTGCTTTCAGCAGTGAAGAGGAATTAAAGAAAAAACAAGAAGAACTGAATTATATTCTGCATGAAAAGGAGCCGAAGCCACTTATCTTCCATGATGAGCCTGACAGAACCTATTACGCAATTTTTGAGAGTGTATCAGAAGGCGAAGAGCAGGACGGCTTTCAACAGGCTACATTGACATTCATGTGCCTTGATCCTAAAAAATATGGAGCGTCTGCGGAATCAGAACTGAATGCTGGGGTGCAGATCTTCACGAACCCAGGATATGCGGAAATTGAACCAAAAATCGAATGTGTTTTTAAAGAGGCGGCCACTTCATATGAGGTGGCTCTTTTAAATGGTGATGGATCTGTCTCTAAGACAATAAAAGTCGTGTACAACTTCATCGCTGGCGACACCCTCATTATTGATTCAGCAAAGAGAAAAGTGACATGTAGCGGCAAATTAATCATGACTGCTCTACAAATACAATCCGAGTGGTTCACACTGCCACCAAAAGTACCAACTCAATTGAAGTTAAGCCACGCAAGCCGCATCAAATTCGATGAGACTTATTTGTAAGGAGGTCCGTTAATGGCTGACATGTATATTCTTTCACCAGATGATCAAGTCCTGACAGTGCTGTCCAGCGACGGACAAGAAGCGTGCAGATTTTGGGATGCCAAATACAAAGAAGAGCTGAATAAAGGCTCTTCTTTTTCTTTTGTAGCAGATGCTTCCCATCCTGATGCGCGCTATTTGTTTGAAGAGAATCAGGTTGTTTTTAGAGATAAAGACGGCATTCTCCGATTGTTTGTGATCAAGGAGCTTGACGATACAGACGAAAACTCAGAGGTTAATACACTCGTGACATGTGAAGCTGCCATGATGGAGCTGGCAGAAACCTTTGTGAAAGACTTCCGGCCAACTGACAAAACAGCACAATTTGTTTTAGACAACGTGCTTGCGCGTTCTCGGTGGGTGGCAGAGGTAAGCGCTGAACTCGGTACAAACTCCACTACGTTTTATAAGAAAACAGCTCTAGAATGTATTGCTGAAGTGATAAACATCTGGGGCGGCGAGCTTCAAGATTCTATCGAGTTTGACGGAAACAAGATCACAAAGAGATTTATCAAGATATTGCCACGACGAGGAAAAGACAGCGGGAAACGCTTCGAGATAGATAAAGATACAGAGAATATCAAAAGGACAGTCATCAGCTACCCATTGACAGCTCTTTGGGGATATGGAGCCTCTATTGCCTCAACAGATGAGGACGGGGAAGAGACGGGCGGTTATTCGAGGTTTATTGACTTCTCGGAAGTAGAGTGGAAGAAATCAAAAGGTGATCCTGTTGATAAACCACTGGGTCAGGAATGGGTTGGCGATCCGGATCTATTAAAAAGGCTGGGACGCCTTAAAAACGGTGAATTGATCCACAGAGAAGGACAATACAACAATGAAGATATCACTGATCCAGCGGAGCTTTTAAAAGCCACATACAACCACCTCATTACGACAGCATCAAAAACCGAGGTGAATTATGAGCTTTCAGTTCAGTTGCTTCATAATGTACCTGGTTATGAGCATGAGCATGTTGAGCTGGGCGATACGACAATTGCCATAGACCGAAACTTTGCTATTCCAATAGAAACGTCGCAGCGCATCATTTCCATGGAATATGACATCACAGACCCGGACAATACCTGTGTAGTGGAAATAGGGCAGTTTTTATCAGTGCTCCAAGGTGATGATCGGATTAATCAGATAGAGAATATACTAGATAAAAATCGAGGTACTTGGGAGAGGAAGCCAGACGTTGGTGAAGTCACTGATGGCAGTTTCCCAGATAAAAAGCCACCAGTACCTAAATCTGTTGAAGTAAAGTCGATGTTTCAAAATATCACCTTAACGTGGGACTATGATCCATCTAGTTATATTGCTGCCTATGAAATTTATGCTTCTCAGATTAAAGGGTTTACACCTCTGACAGAAAACAGGATTTTTCGAGGGAAAACAAGCGGATATGAGCATTTTACAGGTGTGAATGAAGTTTGGTATTACCGTCTTCGAGCAATCAATACAAGAGGCACAGCAAGCGATTTTACAGCCGAATTCTCGGCCACTACTAAGCGAATACTGACCAATGATATTGTTTTCGGTGCAGTTACAGCCGAAAAGCTGGCTAACTTGGCAGTTACAGCTGATAAGATAGCCAGGGATTTTGACGAAGGTAATATATTCCCAGGGTCTTTGTTGAAAGCGAACCAATTCTACGCCTATAGTGATTCTGCTCTCAGGGTTGAAGAAAAAACATTCAATGAAATGACCGTTTCACAAGTAATAAACGGCGATAATACGGTTTTCGGAGTAGCCGGTTACAGAGGTTCACCGAATAATATACAACGGATGTCTTTAGTTGAGGGACAAGTATATACGCTATCTTTCGAAATTAAACGTAATAACACGACTAATATAAACTTTATACATTTGAAAAAGTACACCGAATTCACCTTAATAAGTGGCAGTGATTTGAATGATATTTCAAGTTTTCCACCTGATGAATTCGTGAGGGTAAATATCAAATTCACAGCACCAGCAACCGGATCTGATTACACTATCGGGATCGGCGGACGAAATACAAACGGAAATACAGAACCATGCAGCTTTGTTTTCCGTAAGATTCAAGTAAGAAAGGGCGAAGAAATCAAGGAATACGGTTACAGCCCTTATGACGTCATGCTCACTGATGGCGCTATATATGGGGAATATATTCAATCGGCAGCTATTGGCACAACACACATACAAAAAGCGGCCATAACGAGCGCACAAATCGCAGAAGCGGCGATTGGCTCCGTAGCAATTCAAAATGGAGCCATTAAAAACGCCCATTTAGGCACAGCAATTATTGACACGACAAACATCAAAGATGCCGCAATCACAAATGCCAAAATAAAAGACCTGTCAGCGGATAAGATCAATGTCGGAACGCTCAAAGGTATTACGATTGAAGGGGTTGTGATCCGTGGTTCTCGTTTTGAAACAACGGGTTCTTCTTCTCTGAAATCGTACATTGAGGCCAATGTTATCAGCCAATATAGAAAATTCAACTACAATGATTACGAAGAATTGACTATTACATCTGGAAGTATAGTTCAAGAATACGGATCGTTAGATAACAGCGACAATAAAGAAATGGAGAAAAAAGCCGAAATTTCGAGGGGGGCTGTTAAACTTTCTAACGGCCCTGACGGTGCGAGTGTAAGAATGGAAATATCCGCCAAAGAAAACAGGGAATCTACTAGCGGGTATGATGGGGCATACATTGAAATTTATCGAGATGATGTTAAAAGGTTATCTATATTGTACGATACCCTCACGGTATCAGACCCTTACGAAACATTTAGAATTTTAGGTGAAGAGGTCGATTGGAGATGGTCGGCCAGAAGCTTGTATATGAGCGGTGAGCAAAACATTGAATTCTACGCTAACGGAAAAGCGAGCATTTATTCGAAAAATAAAGGGTGGAACAGGATATCTTTAACGCCTTTTTTCACACATACTGGTGGCCAGTGGGGGTATGCAGATTGGAGATATAATGAGTATGGGTTTGTTGAACTTCGAGGAGAAGTAAAAGGAACTACCTACACAGGTGATCTTGAAATCGGGAAAATCCCTACACCAGACAAAAACGGCGCATGGATTTGCTCTAATGGCCGAAGTGGTTTGCGTGTGCAAGTGACTGGGGCAGATAAAATGGCCTATGATTCAGGCGGCTCATTAGCTGTCCGGGGTTTTCAGGCGGGCGCGATAAACCTAAACGGAATCATGTATATGCCTAAACCTAAATAACGAGGGGAAAATGAAAAATGGAAGAATCAAGATTAATAAAATATGAGGTTGATGAGAACGGTTATATAATCAAAGGATACGAACCAGACGCAAAAGATATTCCTGATGGCGTTGTAGATGCATGGGAAGGATCAGGCTTTTTTAAACCAAGGTACGATAGAGAACAAGGGCAATGGGTTGAAGGTGCTACCCAGGAGGAAATTGACGAGATTTTAAAAGGAACAAACCCGATTAATGAACCTGTTTCAGAAGTCGAGCAGATGAAAGAGCAAATTTTAAATTTGCAAAGAGTGTGTAATGTTTTGATGGCTAATCAGCCTTAATAGGAGGGTATTCAATGGAAAACCGGAGCGCATTTTACAACTTTTTTGAGGATTGTTGGAAAAATGGAACTGTACTAACCATTGAGCTAAAAACACACGTTCAAAAAGAACGCATTACACAAGCTGAATTTGACGAAATAACGGCCCTTGAGCGCGGAAACGCTTATCCTGATAAAACAGAATAGGAGAACGCTAATATGGAGGAAAAACAATCAAATAATATGGAGTTACAAGAAAAAGTTGAGTTATTTGAATTGAAAGCAGCAACTTATCAGCAAAAATGGCTTAAAGCTGAAGATACATTAATGACATATAGTTACATGGCCAGTAAGGACAAAGAGCTTTTAAAGAAACAAGAAGATGAAATCCAGCAACTAAAGGAACATATTGAGAAGTTAGAAAAGAACCTGAACAACTTGAAAGGTCCAGTAAAACTAAATCATCAGAAAAATTAAGCGGCGGAGAAGCGGCTTTTTTATTTTGCCTCTAAGGAGGTGATCAAACGAAATGGAGGAAACGACTGTGTTTATCAATTTTGAAACGTTGGATTTAGCAAGGATCTATCTGTTTGGAGGTGTGAAATATCTCGATTTGTTACTGGTTCTCAGCATTATTGACGTCATAACAGGCGTAATCAAGGCATGGAAATTTAAGAAGCTGCGGAGCCGGAGCGCTTGGTTCGGTTATGTCCGGAAGATGCTCAGCTTTTTGGTGGTTATTGTGGCAAACATTATTGATACAATTCTCAATCTGAACGGCGTCCTGACATTTGGAACCGTTCTTTTTTATATCGCCAATGAGGGGCTTTCCATTACGGAGAACCTGGCGCAAATCGGCGTTAAGATTCCGGCTGCGATTACGGACCGACTTCATGTAATTGAAGAAGAAAACGAACAAACAACAAAAAAAGATGAACAAGCTGCTGGGTAATCCAGCGGCTCTTTTTATTTCAAAAACAGAATAGGAGCGATTTTTATGACAATTGCAGTGAAAAAGAACCTTGTATCAGAAGCAAAATACGCTTTAAAATGCCCGAATTACTTGGACGCTGAATACATTACCATCCACAATACAGCGAATGATGCATCAGCTGCTAACGAGGTCAGCTACATGACCGGAAACACCAGTTCAACGAGTTTCCACTTTGCAGTTGATGACAAAGAGGTTATTCAAGGACTGCCTTTAAATCGCAATGCATGGCATACAGGAGACGGCACAAACGGCCCCGGTAACCGTAAGTCTATCGGCGTTGAAATCTGCTACAGCAAGTCAGGAGGCGCCAATTACTACGCTGCTGAAAAGTTGGCTATCAAGTTTGTGGCGCAGCTGCTTAAAGAACGTGGCTGGGGTATTGATCGTGTGCGAAAGCATCAAGATTGGAGTGGAAAGTATTGCCCGCATCGTATCTTGTCAGAAGGGCGCTGGGATGAAGTCAAAGCGGCGATTGATGCTGAATTAAAAGCGCTTGGCGGCAAAACATCAAGTAAGAAAACAACTTCGTCCAAGGCAGTGAAAAAACCAAGCTCAAGTAAAAAGAAATCATCTTTCTATCTGCCTTCAGGCATATTTAAAGTGAAAAGCCCATTGATGCACAGCGATGCCGTTAAGCAGATCCAAACAGCCCTGTCTGCATTGCATTTCTATCCGGATAAGAAAGCCAAAAACTTTGGTATCGATAGCTATTATGGACCGAAAACAGCGGATGCCGTCAGACGGTTCCAGCTAATGAATGGATTAAAAGCTGATGGCATTTATGGACCAAAAACGAAGGCGAAACTGGAAGCGTTATTGAAGTAAAAAAGAAAATCCCTTCCTTCTAGGAGGGGATTTTTTAACTATTGCTTTTCGAGCGTAAGAGGAATCTTCCTGCCAACTCAACCAGAATATAAACGACAAAGAAAATGATAATCCAACTGATAAAATCAGCCCAGATGTTGTTCAAGTTTAACATACCAGCCTTATCTAACCCTGATTGAATTAGCATTGACACCAATGTCGCAATGAAGACATATACAAACCATGCTTTCAATATTGATCACTCCTAGATGTTATCCGATAAATTTACATACATACTTTGTAACGTCGTTATAATCCTTATATCTTTTACAGAACTCATATCCACCCATATCTAATAGTTTTTTACCTAACCAAGCTAAGCCAGCACCAGCAAGAACTTTCACAGCCCACCAAATAATAGGAGCAATTGTAGGGCTATTTTTCATTTCTTTTATTGCGCTTACTTGTTGATCATATGTTTCTTTAGCTTGATCAGGTGACAACGATTCTAAATAATTTTTCATTTGGACAGCATCAGCCAATTTGATTCCGGATGCAATAGCTTTTTCAACATCGAAACTGTACTTACTTGTCTCTTTGTCAAATGTAGACGCTTCATAAAAAGCTAATGCCAACTGTTCAGCTGCTTTTTTATCTTGATAGTCATTATTTGCCTGTGCAGCTTGAGCTTGTGGAGTGCCAAAGATAGATGCAAAACCCAAAGCTAAAACCAACCCCAAAACAATCGCAAACTTAGTCTTAAAACTTCCGATTACACTATTCATTTTTGGTTCTCCTTCCCTTTAAATTTGAAGCAATTAGAGTCTAACATTTCATAACATAATTTTCCATAGTTATAATAAAGTTGGTAGTAAGGTATCATGAACATAAAGTGAAAGGACTTCTAAAGTTGTGTTCTTATGAACTCAAAATTGACATATTGACTATTGGGAAATTGCTGGGGTCTATAAAAAGCCCTATTACCTGAGTAGGGCTTTAATTAACCCTTATTTCCATTTCTTATCCTCAAAAAACAAAGAAAGGAAATTTTTTGTCATATCTATTGACTATCGTAAACAGGTATTGTATAATTAAAGTATAGAAAGGAGGTGCTGAAGTGGACGAGGTAAGAAACTGGATTCTTGCTATCGCTGGCATCGTGACCATCATAAAACACATCTACGACATATGGCAGAAGGAAAGCGAAAAGCATAGCAAGAAAAAGAAAAAGCGCTCCCGCCGGACAAGCAAGAAGCGCTGATACTAGTGAGACAAGGGGAGAAATCCCCTTGCTCATACATTATATCACGTCCACGATATTATGAAAAAATATTTTAAGCAGTACAGCACAGCAGATTTTGCCGTTTTGCTCATTTTGGTTGCTGGGATCGTCGCAATTGATCTGACCGATGAGGGTATGTCTGGAAAGATTGCGCATACTGTATTGATGGTAGCCGTTGTTATTACCTTGCTAAAAGGATTCATTATGATGTGGAGAGAAAGCCGACATGAAAGAAAGCGAAAAAATTAAGTTCATTCAGGAAGAAGTTTTGACAGCAGCGGAAGCGGGGGAGCTGCTTGGAGTCACCCGGCAGCGTTTAAGCACCCTTGTGACTTCCGGAAAGCTCAAGCCAGTTAAAAAGGTTGGGACAGTCGCATTGTTTTTGCACGGACATGTACAAGCCCTTAAAAAAGAATTAGAAGCCGGCCGGAAGAAGTACCGGCCGTATGATGAATGAAGCCCTTCTCGAGATGAGGAGGGTTTTTGTTTGTCATACGTTTTCCACCTATTAGTAAAAAAACCTATGATTATCAATAAAGTTCCCCTATAATTGTAAGAAAAAAAGACATGCCGGAATCCCAAACATGTCATTAAGTAAATTATTTGTTTATTATAAGTTAGTTTACTACATAAGGCAGTTATAAACAATGTTATATGTTTGGGCCCGGAATTTTTGGGGGGCTTATAATGCAAAATAAATATGTGAATTTTGATTATTTTTACGTAACATGCACACCTAAAGGTCCAGAAGTAGCGCGTGATACACCGTTTGATTTAAGAGCTATTTTTTCAATTCTTGATAAGAAAACTCTTCCTGAAAGAACTGTTAAGTATAAGCAAGAGCAAGCTCGCATGGAGGAATTCTCATTTATGTCGCATACCCAAAATCTTTGGGATATGTATTTTGCAAGATTAAGAGACTTTAATCTTCCATCTAAAGCTAAAAAAAATGCGCCAACTACTCCAGTTGATTTAGATGATGATGAATTCATCGGTGAAAAAGTATCCGCTATTTATGATCAGTCATGTAACATAATAATGATTCAAAGAAATAGATATAGTTTAGGTCCGAGTGCAATTGAGGAATATTTTAATCATTTTTGTGATCCTAATGAAATAATTAGTTTACGTCCTATTTATGTTACCGATATGCGGAGGAAAGTTAAAACTGCCCAAATAGTAAGAAAACTTCGAATTAAATTTGCCGACGTGAAAAAAGCTAGTGAAAATGTAACGGGAAACAGCTTGAAAAAATGGCTAACAACTTTTGATGATTATGAAACTATTTCGGGGGAAATAGTATTAACAGTAGGTCGGAAAAGAAAAGCCTCTTTAGGCGGTAGAATTGATAGCCTAGTTGATGAAATATACGAAAACCAAGATTTAATATCTACAGCAGAAGCTAGTATTAAAAAAACTGATTTAGCAGATAATGAAGTTGTTGATTTATTTAATAATAATGCTCACGACATTGCTACCTTTCAAGTGCCTCCAAGAGCAGTTTTAAATCACGATGCGGTTATTTTAGAAATGGAGCGTCTATATATGGCGAGAAGGGCACAGTTATTAAGCTTAATTGGGAGATGATTTAAATGGGGAGAATTCGAGATAGGATATATCCTTACATTTGTGGATTGTTATCAATAGGGTTGGCGTATTTTTTAAAGCTGAATCCAACAATTAAAGGATTTGACAATGTATTAGATGGTCTTATATCGTTTTCTTCAATAGTTCTAGGGTTTATAGCAGCTTTACTGGCCATAATATTAAGTATTTCAAGATCACCTGTTATGACCCACCTTTATAACTATACAGCTTCAGGGAGTAATGATGATGGAAAAACATTGCTTTTCGGATATTTCCGTTCCTCATTATTTAGTGGATTTGCAACAGTTATAATTTCAATTTATATGTTTATTGTGAGCAATAAACAAGAGATTGATTACTTCGACAAAATGACTACATATTTATGGATAGGAATAACTGTATTCTTTGTTTGCACTTCCTACAGAATTGTATCTATACTAATGTTCACTTTATTCAAGCATGAATCACAACAAGCTAATACATATGAACAGACGACACAGCCCACAAGTGACTACGAAGAGCTTCGACAAAGGAATACAAGAAATATTAATAACACTGAATAAATAACCCTTTTTTCTAAAAGGGTTATTTAATTATCGACAGACACAAGTGAATCAAATGCAATAAGCCGTGTATCTCCTTTTAAATCCTTCACGTGCAGCCTCTGTTTAACTTCATCTATGTAATGAACATGTCCTGTAACTTCCTCGATAAAGCCGTCTCTGTATACTCTGATGACCAGAGCGGAATTAAACTCCATGGCTTCGCAAATAGTGCGTGCCATTTCCTCCAGCTGGTATTCATCGAGAATGGGTTTTTCGATTTTTTGCACTTCTCTCTTCCTATTTAACAGTGCAGCCCTTTGCTCGGGCAAAATGAATTTTTGTTCCCATCTCTTGTCGTAAATTCCTTCATTCATTCCGATCATCTCCTTGAACAAATTATATGCGAACAAATGTTCTTTTATCAACGGAGAAAATAATGGAATATCAGGTCCTTTATTTGAAGTCTGATTTAGTTAAAGAAGAATGTTATAATGCCTTTTGGGGACAGATGGGGACGAATTGGGGACCAACTCCTTCATTTTTAATCAAAAAGGAATATTTTTAATCAGAAACTTATGTAAGAAAACCCTATAAAATAGGGTTTGGAAATAAAACGTCTGTTCGTATCAGAAACATATCTCCACACTGGCAGCGTAGAGGTCAGGGGTTCGAGCCCCCTTGGCTCCATACCTTTAAACCCTTATTCTATAAGGGTTTTTTGTTTTGAGGAAAAGGTTCATTCTCTGAATCCTACAGTTGAGCGAAGTCAAAGTGAGCAGTTTATCTGTCAATCATGAATTTTTCAATACCTCCTTTTGTTCCTCAAAGACCGTCATGTCTTCCAAAGGGGGGGAGTAGACATGAAGAGACACCATTCGTTCGGATGTCGGATTGGACATTTTGTGAATTAAACCTTTGGTTGAAATAAGGCATTCTCCTTCGTGGACAAAGTATGAATTGGAGAGTTCTGCGTGTTCGCCGGCTGAGCGATAAATAGAATTAAGAAGCTTTCCTTCTAGCACCATTGCACAACCAATGGATTGACCATGATCGTGTACTGTCGTCTCCTTGTTTGGCGGAATGTTAATCACGATAATTTCCAATTCATTATTTCGATAGATGGCATTTCGGCCGTAAGCGTACTGGTCTGGTTCCTTAATATACGGTTGACTCAATTTTGCTGCGTTTGGAATTTGTTTTAAAGATGTTGCTAAATCTTTAACCGATGGATTTTTTAAGCCGCTAAAAATGTCTTGGATACACTCATACAGTTCCATTCGTTTTTGCCTCCCAGAATATTTAAAATTTCCTTACATTGGTATTTCATAGGTTAATTCATGGTATTTACCCATATACAATTTAGAGGCGGCAAACGCCCAGTGAACACAAAAAAATGTGCGGCCAAAATGTTGTCTTATCACCAACTTATTCGAGTTTATTAGTTGGAATAGTGGATTGAAAGGATTAAAACGGCCTGATTTAATTCGCTTGAGGGAACGAGCAGGGATTCATAAGTGCAGTTCTAGACACAATATCGGGGAAAAGCTTTCTATGTTGTGCTTGAAATTTACTCCATTGACAAAACACAATCGATTTGAAATAATATTTGATTATATGCTCATTCATTCACATAATTATAATAAAATAATATCATTTCCCCTGAAAGGGATAATATTAGAATGAAAGCTAATGGTATGCAAAATCTATTAGCTTCTTTTGTTTTCAAAAAATGATGTGTTTCGCATGTATTCATATAGGAAGGAATGACAACATGAAGACAAAACACTATTGGGTGATTTCTTTGCTCGCCGTCTTAGCGGTCGGGCCGGGATTGATGTCTAACACGGCATTGTCGTCAGTTCAAGGCCTTGTTCAGAAAGCGGTTGGAACAAGTGTCTTCACATCAGTAAATCCGATATTGATCGGCAATATGGCCTTTACCTTGTTAGTTCCGGCAGGACCGCTGCTGAGGAAAAAATTCGGTGCTCGTCCCGTCTATCTGGCTTCATTACCTGTCTTTATACTAGGCTCACTGCTCATCGCATGTTCAGGCGATATTGCATGGATGGCGGCAGGGCGCTTTTTACAGGGGGCGGCAACAGGCGTCATGCTGATGATTATGATTCCAATGCTTGTACTGTCATTCCCGATTGAACGCAGGAACTATGCACTGCTTGTGCTGATCGGGGGATTCTATGGTTCTGTTATCATCGGCACAATCCTGGGAACCATTGCAACAAGCTGCGGGCATTGGAGATGGCTGTTTTTCATCTTTGGCACCTTGTCCCTGATCGGTGTCGCGGTGAGCTATTTCTTTCTCCATGACGAGCATCACGGAGCGGCGGATCAAGAACAGCCGCTTGATCGTGCGGGAATTCTTTTATCTGTTTTCCTTGCCGCAGCCTCAGCGGTTTCATTCATTTTTCTGCAAAAATGGGGGCTGTCATCGGGTTATGTAAGGATTGGTTTCGGGGTGACGTTATGTTTGCTCATTGGTCTATTGATTGTGGAATATAAAGTGAAAAACCCCTTCATATCTATTAAACTGATGCTGCTGCCAAAACCGGTGCTTGGCTTATTGATCATAGCTGCAGGGACGATAACGGTAGCTGTCAGCCTGTCTGCTTTTCAAGGCTTGCTCCGTCATATGTATGATATTTCTCAGGAGCATCTCATTTTTTTAAACTTGACTCTTTTAATCGGAGTGGCGATCGCGGCCATTTTGAGCGCTCTGTTATATGATAAAGTCGGACCAGGGATGCTCGGTATTATTGGCGGACTTATTCTCGTCTTTGTGAATTTTCAATGGCTGCATATACAGGATCGATCATCTCTTTATATGTTCGCAGCACTGTTTATCATGCTTGCAGCGGGAACAGGCCTGACAGTCGCCGCAGGGCTGATGGGAGCTGCCATGGGAGGCCCGCTGCCTGATTTGGTCAAGAGAATGACAGCTGTTCAGTTTTTAAGATTGTTTGTCTATATGGGAGTTCCCATTCTCATCGGCTTTTTCACGAAAAAAGATGCTGCCAGACAAAGCGGTTCGGTACAGGATTCTATGATGACTGCTTATCATGATCTCTTCTTCATTTCTTTTATCCTTAGCGTGCTGCTCGTCTGCTTGTCATTTTGTATGAATGCCACTGGAATGGGGCACAAGCTGGCACATAAACCACATGATAAAGCGAAAACAGCTCCGGAAAAACAGGCCGTCTCAGCACAAGGTTTGTCGAAGGCAACCGTCAATTCATATAAAGTAATAAATGATACGGAATATCGGAATGCACTCAGAAATTTACAAAAATAGATACATGGTAAAAACCTTTTCATTGAGCGAAAAGGTTTTTATTTTGCAATCTTTTCCCAACTTTATCCCTAAAGAATTGAAAAATATTAGAAGTGCAAGTAAAATTCTAAAAGGTAGATTCTTTTACATTCGTAATCTTTTAATTCGAAGGAAGGTTTTCATGGCCCGTAAAAAACTTAAAAAACGTAAACTCTTGATTTCACTATTTTTCCTTGTATCGATTCCGCTAGCTCTGTTTGTTTTAGCGACAACTTTATCAAAACCGATTGAAATATCCAAAGAAACTGAAGAAATCGATGAACAGCAAGTGTTTATAGACAGTCTGTCCGGACATGCCCAAATTTTGTATGAAAAATACCATGTTCTCCCCAGCATCACAATTGCTCAGGCCATTCTCGAATCGGACTGGGGGAACAGTGAACTGGCTGCTAAGGCCAACAACCTTTTTGGCGTAAAAGGGAATTATAAAGGCCATCATGTCACGATGGAAACGGACGAAGTTGAAAAAGGGAAAAGAAAAACCATTCGCGCGAAGTTTCGAAAATACAGCACGTTTTTTGAATCTATGGATGATCACGCCCAATTGTTCGTCCGTGGCACATCGTGGAATAAAAAGAAGTATAAACCGGTGCTTGAGGCAGGGAATTATAAGGAAGCGGCAACCGCCCTGCAAACATCAGGATATGCTACAGATCCTGACTACGCTGACAAAATCAGCGCTATTGTGGAAAAATACGATTTAGATGAGTACGATGAGGTAAATCCATCCCTCAAATCTGTGGATTTAAACGCCTCTATTAAAGACAGTGCCGTTCAAGATGTATGGTCCAAGCCTTCTACTGATGATCGGTCCATAAGGCTTACCTCTGCCCAATCTTACGTCGGCAAAGACATAAAGGTTGTGTCTAAAAAACAGAAAGGCCAGTCTGTATGGTACCAATTCCAAATCAATGATAAACTTATTGGCTGGATTGATGATTCAGCTGTTGAAATAAAGGAGGCAACCTAAGCCCTTTTTACTGGTATTTTTAATTCTTTGTTCCATTCTGGGGAATTTGAGGTATAATATTCCACGGAAGTTATCACTTTTTAACTATGCTTTCGGGAGGGAACAAAGGTGCAGAAATATAGACGCAGAAACACGGTTGCCTTTACAGTATTAGCTTATTTTACTTTTTTTGCGGGAGTATTTTTGTTTAGTATCGGACTCTATAATGCTGATAATCTGGAACTCAATGAAAAAGGTTATTACATCGCTGTTATGATACTTGTAGCAGTTGGTGCGATTCTTACACAAAAAGTAACCCGTGATAACGCGGAGGATAATGAAATCATCGCGGAACAGGAAAAAAGACAAAAACAATCTCATATCGAATCATAAAAAAATCCGGCGACTGCACGCCGGATTTTTTGATATCACCCTGTAAACACTTCGCCGTCAGGATAACGGATATTTGATTGCTCTGTTTTTGCGAATGAAAACACGAACGTTAAAGGACCAATTCTTCCGATAAACATGATGACAATAATGATACACTTGCCAGCTGTTGTCAGTTCAGGAGTAAGCCCCATCGTAAGGCCGACAGTTCCGAATGCGGAAAAGGTTTCAAACACAATTTGAAGAAATGGCGCTTGTTCTGTGATCGTCAGGGCGAAAATCCCTAAAAACACGATGAACAAACTGGTGACGCTCACAGCTAAAGCTTTAATGATAATCGGATATTTGATGGAACGGCGGAAAATAACCGTTTCTTTTTTACCTCTCAAGTAAGCAATAACAGATGTTAAAATCACGATGAACGTAGTCAGCTTAATGCCGCTCGCCGTTGATGCGCTTCCTGCTCCGATAAACATCAATAATAAAGTAAATACAATTGTTCCTTCTCTCATACTTCCAAAATCTAGAGAATTGAAGCCTGCGGTTCTCGGCGTCACCGCTTGAAAATAGGACGCCCACAGTTTATCCACTATATGCAGGTGGCCGAGCGTCCCAGGGTTGCTGTATTCTAAAATAAAGATCGCAAGCATAGCAATCGCATTCAACATCAGCGTTCCTGTAAGCATGAGCTTTGTATGTAAAGAAAAAGCTTTAAAACGCCGATTTTTCATCACATCAAACAGAACCGTAAATCCGATCCCTCCTGTAATAAATAGGAAAGTAATCACGAGGTTTACTGTAGGATCGCCAACGTAGCTCATCAAATTATCAGGCCACAACGAAAACCCGGCATTGTTAAAAGCAGATATTGCGTGAAACAAACTGGCAAACAAGCCGGATGACCAGCCGTACTGAGGTACAAGCCTGATGGATAAAATGAGTGCTGCTATCAATTCAATACTGATCGAAAACAGAAACAGGACTTTGACAAGGCCAATGACACCGCCGATTGTCGGCTGGTTTAAGGCTTCCTGGACGAGCATTCGTTCTTTTAAGCCAATTTTTTTTCCTAATATCATGACGATCAAGACCGCAAATGTCATAAATCCAAGCCCGCCAATCTGAATCAGCCCCATAATTACTGTTTGCCCGAATACCGTAAATTGAGTACCGGTATCGACAACAGCAAGCCCTGTAACAGTTGTAGCGGAAGCCGCAGTAAAAAGGGCATCTATCCATGACAATGGCTTCGTAGTGGAAATCGGAAGCATTAATAGGACAGCCCCGATGATAATGGTAAGGAAAAAACCAATGGCAAGCACTTGAGGCGGTGTAAACCGAACCCATTTGATCACTTTATCCTTTTGAAGTGTCACCTTTGTCTACATCCCTTCGTTTTCAAAACGTTTAATATCCTTTTTGTGGCCCATGATCACCAGGCAATCTTGCTCGTGAATGATGTCTTCAGGCGCGGGGGAAAGACAGATATCTCCATGGTGTTTAATGGCCAGGATCGTGCAGCCGTACTTTGCTCTTACATTCAGGTCAATAATCGATTTTGAATCAAGCTTGCGCGTAGCCAGCAGCTCGACAATACTGTATTCATCAGATAGATCAATGTAATTCAAAACATTTTCGTCTGAAAGGCTTTGTGCGATTTTAACCCCCATATCTTTTTCAGGATGAATAATGCGGTCAGCGCCGATTTTTTCAAGCACCTTGTGATGATAATAGTTTTGAGCCTTTACCCAAATATTTGGAATATCAAGCTCCTTTAATAATAGGGTGGTCAGCGTACTCGCTTGAATATTTGCTCCGATGGCAACAATCACATATTCAAAATTGCGTATTCCTAATGAAAGCAATTCGTTTTCTTCGGTGGCGTTGGCAATTACCGCATGAGTGGCGTAAGAAGCATATGCATTGACCTTTTCTTCGTTGATATCAACCGCAAGAACCTCATGCCCCATTCTATGAAGTTCTTTACAAATGCTGCCGCCAAACCGGCCCAGCCCGATCACTGCAAATTGCTTATTTTTAATTCTTCCCAATGTTCATATCTCCCTTAGTGAATTAACGTTTTTGAAGCAAAAAAGACCATTGCAAAGAATGGCCGATAATAGACCTCCTCTCTGTATACGCCTACGAGGTTAGCTGTCGGATTAGGGATTCAGAGTACCCCCTCTTACTTAGTAAGATTCACCCCAAGGCTGTTAATAAAACAGCCAATCGTTGGTTCCCCCGTTCGTGTTTGATTAAGCGGTAAAAGAGACTGTATGAAATTGAACACTCAAGAATTTACTCCTGTTTCTAGTGTTTGTCAATTTAAATTTTAAACCAGAAAAAAGATAACGGGGATTAGAGAAAAAGGGGAGGGTAAAACGCAAAAAAGACCGGCGTTAACCGGTCTTTTACATTAGTTGCAACCGCAAGGCTGAGTCGGAGGAGTGCTGCGCTTAGCCACGTCAATGCTGGCTTCTGCGTAAAATTTATTTCCGATGCTTAATGATTTATTCTCCGCACGGAAAGTATATGTACCAGCGGCAGGAAGTGTTTTGTTATTCAGTTTTAATTTGAATTCGCCAGCTCCTAACAAATCAAGTGCCAAAGGAACTCTTACTGTTTTCCCGTTATTGAGGATCTGTGTTGTACGCAAGGCATTTCCGTTCAATGTGTCTTTCGTGTTTGCAGTAAATCCGCTTGGCAATGTAAACTCCATAACGCCAAGGCTGAGAAGCGTGTTTGGACGGTAAGTCAATTCGATATCTGAGAAAGACCATTCCGTTTTGCTGGCGCCAGTGATTGTTGCGAACAATGAAGCTGTAGACTGTGTTCTCATAGTAGATTCAGTATGAGCTTTAGTTGATGTAGATTCAGCCGCGAAAGAAGCTGTAGGTGCAGAAACGAGTAACCCGAGACTTAATGCACTAATTGCCAAAGAAGATAATAAATTGCGTTTCATAACAAAATTCCCCCTAAAAAAATTATCAATTAAACAGGCCTGCCCGCTTTTCACCTCCTCTGAAGGCCAAATACAAATTTTACCTACATAAAATTACCATCAAATATTTTGGAAGTAAATGGGGTGTTTTTCCCGTATTTTTCAAATTTGTAGTAGTTACATCAAAAAAACGCCTGGTTTCCCAGGCGTTTTCTGCTTTACTTTGTTTCGATCGGTATAAATTTAAAAATTTCTCCGGTCTGCACCGATTCAGCAAGCCGTTTCAGCCAGTCATAGTAAGCTTTAGAGCTTTCCAGCTGATCGTATAACTGCAGTGCCTCATTTTTGATATCCTCATCGAGATCTTCCTTGCTTAAAACCTTTTGTAAATCAGCTTGAGCTTCCTCGATCGCTGCTACATTCACTTGAACCTCCCGCTCCCATTTAGGTGGAAAGAAATTTGTGAAAAATTTAAAGAAATCCTTTTCAGCCACAAATGTATGCTTGCGGATTCCCCGGTGAAATGTTTTTTTCACTACATTTAAGTCTTGAAGCTTTTTGACGCCTGTGCTCATGCTTGGTTTGCTCATTTGCAACTCCTCACGCATTTCGTCAAGCGTCATCTCATCCCTCATATACATCGTCCCATATAAAATCCCGACACTGCGGGTAATTCCGTAAAGATCCATCGTTTCAGCAATGGAGTCAATAACAAGATCCCGAGCCTGTTCTATAGCTGCAAATTCTGGATTTTCATCCATACTGACCCTCTTTTCCTTTAGAAAATTAAATTCGTTAAGTTATTTCTTTATGTTCTTTATCTTAACGAAACATGAGGAAAAGTCAAAAAGAAAAATCGAAATGGGACTTTGACAGTTTAAAAACCATATGTTAGATTAAGGTTGTTAAAAACATTAAATTTTTATTTAACAAACTTTATTTACGTCAAGGAGGCTTATATGAGTCAAACATTATTCATTGACGGAGAATGGATCAGTGCCGAAAAAGAACAGATCCGCAGTATTATCAACCCATTTAATCAAGAAGAAATTGCAACTGTAAGCGAGGGAGGGCGAGAGGACGCCATCAAAGCAATCGCAGCCGCACGCAGAGCATTTGACAAAGGAGAATGGTCATCGCTATCCGGGCTTGAACGCGGGAAAATTGTTCTGAAAATTGCGGAATTAATCAGACGCGATCTTGAGGAGCTGGCTGAGCTTGAATCTCTTGATACAGGAAAAACACTCGAAGAAAGTAAGGCCGATATGGACGATATCGCCAATGTTTTTCAATATTACGCCGGCTTGGCAGACAAAGATGGCGGAGAGATCATTTCATCTCCGATTCCTGATTCAGAAAGCAAAATTATTAGGGAGCCAATCGGGGTTTGCGGCCAGATCACTCCATGGAATTATCCGCTCCTTCAAGCAAGCTGGAAAATCGCCCCTGCACTGGCTGCAGGAAACACAATCGTCATGAAGCCGAGTGAGATTACGCCGCTGACGACAATCAAAGTCTTTAAGCTGATGGAAGAAGCCTGTGTTCCAAAAGGTGTCGCAAATCTTGTTCTTGGACCGGGAGCCACAGTGGGCGACGAGCTTGCCGTAAACAAAGACGTCGATTTGATTTCGTTTACGGGCGGAATTGAAACAGGCAAAAAAATCATGCGGGCGGCAAGCGGAAACGTCAAAAAAATCGCCCTTGAACTTGGCGGGAAAAACCCAAATATTGTTTTCAAGGACGCGGATTTAGAAGTTGCGGTTGATCAAGCTTTAAACGCTGTATTTTTCCACGCCGGCCAAGTATGCTCTGCAGGTTCCCGCTTGCTTGTTGAGGACGCCATTCATGATCAATTTTTGGCGGAGCTGGTCAAACGAGCAAAACGCATAAAACTCGGAAACGGTTTTCATGCTGAGACAGAAAGCGGTCCGCTTATTTCGGCGGAGCACAGGGCAAAGGTAGAAAAATATGTAGAGATCGGAATAGAGGAAGGCGCGAAGCTGGAGACAGGAGGCAAACGCCCGGAAGATCCTGCGCTTCAAAACGGCTTTTTCTATGAACCTACTATTTTCTCAAACTGTAATTCTGACATGAGAATCGTTCAGGAAGAGGTTTTCGGTCCTGTATTGACAGTCGAAACCTTCAGCTCTGAAGAAGAGGTAATCGAGCTTGCGAATGATACCATCTATGGCTTGGCTGGAGCGGTATGGTCAAAAGATATTGAAAAGTGCGAACGGGTAGCAGCCCGCTTGAGAATGGGAACCGTTTGGATCAACGATTTTCATCCGTACTTTGCACAAGCGCCATGGGGCGGATATAAGCAATCCGGGTTCGGACGCGAGCTTGGAAAAATAGGCCTTGAAGAATACACAGAAGTCAAACATGTATACCGCAATACAAAACCGGCAGCGGTTAACTGGTTCAATTCATAAGAGGGGGAGATTGATGATGACATTAAATATGAAGGTAGAAAGCATGCAGAAATTCCACACATTTGAAATTCCGACTGTGATTAAGCATGGAATCGGAGCCATCAAGCATACGGGTGAGGAAGTAGCTGTACTGGGCGTTTCAAAAGCGCTCCTTGTCACAGACCCAGGGATTTATAAAGCCGGTGTTGCTGATCCTGTAATCGAATCACTTAAAGAAGCAGGCATTGAAGTGGTGCTCTTTAATAAAGTTGAGCCAAACCCGCCTGTCCGTCTGGTGAATGAAGGATCTGAGCTTTACAAAAAAGAGAACTGTAATGGTTTGGTGGCAGTCGGAGGCGGAAGCTCCATGGATACAGCAAAAGCAATCGGAGTAGAAGCGACTCACGAAGGAAGCGTGCTTGATTATGAAGCGGCAGATGGGAAAAAACCGCTGGAAAACCGCATTCCTCCGCTGACGACAATTCCCACTACAGCTGGAACAGGATCAGAAGTAACCCAATGGGCGGTTATCACAGATGAAGAAAGAGAATTCAAATTCAACACGGGCGGTCCGCTGATTGCAGCGCACTTGACCATCATTGATCCTGAGCTTCATGTTTCAATGCCTCCGCATGTAACAGCTATGACGGGAATTGATGCGCTCGCCCATGCCATTGAGTGCTATACAATGAAATTTGCACAGCCAATCACGGATGCGGTTGCCTTAATGGCGATTGAGTATGCTGCTCATTACATTAAGAGGGCATTTGCTGACGGAGAGGATCTGGAAGCAAGGTACGGAATGGCGCAGGCTGCGATGCTTGCTGGTCTTTCTTATGGAAGTGAATCAGCGGGCGCGGCTCATGCGATGAGCCAAACGCTTGGCGGTATTATCCCAGTCGCTCACGGCCAATGTGTAGCGGCGATGATGGGCCCTGTCATGGAATACAACTGGAAGGGCTATCCTGAGAAGTTTGCGCGTATTGCGAAAGCGTTCGGTATTGATACAAGCAAGATGACAACAGAAGAAGCTGCGAAAGCATCTGTCAATTGGATGTATGATCTGGTCGAAGATTTAGAAGTGCCGACTTTAGAAGAGCAGGGAGTATCACCTAATATGATCGAACGCTTGTCTAAAGAAGCAATGAAAGATCCGCAAACCTTCGGAAACCCTAGAGATTTAAATGAAAAAGCATACAACTGGATCTACAAGCGCTGCTTTAACCTTACGCCTAAAACGGTATAATCAAAATCCCGCTCCTTTACAGAGCGGGATTTTTTGGGATAATGAAGCATAGGTGGAAATTTTAGATAAGAAGGAAGGTGCCAGCTGATGTGGAAGCGTATGACTGCAAAAGCGGAAGGCTTATATATCGCAGATACAGAAAGCTTCGTAACAAAGCAAATGGACAAGCTTGATTTTGATTATGGCGGCATCCCCGGCGACTTGCATTTTGGCCTGACCAAAAAAGCGGGAGCCAGAGAACCAATGTTTTCAAGAGGGACTGAAATTTTCAACCGCAGACAAATTTCAATTGTTTCAATAGAGGAATGCAACGAAATCGCTTTAAAAATGGGAGTGCCGAGGATTTTGCCGGAATGGCTCGGGGCGAATGTGGCAGTCAGCGGTATGCCAGATCTTACTTCATTAAAAGAAGGAAGCCGGATTATTTTTCCGAGTGGAGCGGCTCTGCTGTGTGAGGGCGAAAATGATCCGTGTATCCAGCCGGGAGAAGTGATTCAGTCTTATTATCCGGACCAACCGAAGCTGGCGCCGGCTTTCGTCCGCCACGCACTGGGCATTAGAGGGATTGTCTGTATTGTGGAGAGACCTGGTGCTGTTTACACAGGCGATGAAATAGAAGTTCATTCCTATCAGCGAAAAGTCAAACGAAAAGCAGAAAGGGTCTGATGAAATCAGGCCCTTTCTATCTTTTCTTTAATTTCTTTTATTTGGCTGAGATGCCGTTTTTCATGATGGCCGATAAAATCGATCCACTGTCTGACAGTCAGCTCTTGAAACACAGGATGCGGAAGCACTCTTTCAAAATCTTCTTCTGTCAGAGAGGCAATCGCAGCAGTCAGCTGCTCTCTTACCACATCAAGCTCACGTTTCATTTGGTTGCCTGAAATAAAATCATGCGCAGGCTCAAGATGACTCGGGGCTTTCCGTTTATTATTTCTGTCCTGTGCTACCTCAAGCGGTTTTTCTTCAATTTCTTTAATCGGAGCGTCCTTTACACGTTCCTTCAACATTTTTTGTGCGGTCATATCGATTTTTTTCAAATGGTCAAGAACTTCCCGTATGCTCCATTCTTCAGCAGAAGGCTTTTGGTTCAGCTTTTCGTCAGAAAGTCCTTTCAATTCGTTCCACGTTTCTAATCTGGCTTCATTAAAGATACTCATCATATCTCCTCCTAAAATGACATTACCATATATATAAGCAATTATCATTTATAAAGCACTTCAAATGGGTTATTTGTCTTAAAATTTTGAAACTTTTCCCGTGGTGTCTCGTATAAATGGTAACGGCAGCCGTTCATCAATGCATTGATGAAGAAAGGATGAGGAAATTGGAGTTATTTGGAGTACCTATACAAACAATTTATCTTTATACGCTTATTATTGCGGGCAGCCTTACGCTGTTATTTCTGTTTTTCGGAGATGTATTTGCAGGGCTGCCGGAAGGCATTCCGTTTCTTAATCCGACATTAGTGCTCTCATTTTTCACATGTTTTTCAGCGGGCGGATATATAGGTGAACTCGTATTGCCTCTGTCAAGCTTGCTGATTGCGCTTTTATCTTGCATCCTTTCAATCATGCTGGTGGTATTGCTTCACATCTTTGTACTGGTACCATTATCATCTGCAGAAGAATCATTGGCATATAGAGAAGATGATCTCAGAGGAAGACTCGGTAAAGTGATTACAGCTGTTCCGGTTGACGGGTTTGGTGAAGTGGTCATAGAAGGGATAGGAGGCACCATTTCAAAGTCAGCGGTCAGTTTTGATAATCAGCAGATCAGTTACGGGACAACGGTGTTAGTCGTAGATATTAACAACGGAGTTCTTTCGGTTACTCCGCATGAACCCATTTAACATAAAAGGAGGAATTTGATATGACAATGCCGATTATAATGATCATCGGAGTTGTATTCTTTTTATTAATTGCACTAATAGCTGTGTTTATTACGAAGTATCGTACAGCAGGGCCTGATGAAGCGTTAATTGTAACAGGGAGCTATCTGGGGAATAAAAATGTTCATGTCGATGAAGGCGGCAACCGTATTAAAATCGTCCGCGGCGGAGGAACCTTTGTCCTTCCCGTCTTCCAGCAGGCAGAGCCGCTAAGCTTATTATCAAGCAAACTCGATGTTTCGACACCTGAAGTCTATACAGAACAAGGAGTGCCAGTAATGGCCGATGGAACTGCGATTATTAAAATCGGCGGTTCTATAGGAGAAATCGCTACAGCGGCCGAACAATTTTTAGGGAAATCAAAAGACGACCGTGAGCAGGAAGCGCGGGAGGTTTTAGAAGGCCACCTTCGTTCCATTCTCGGCTCAATGACAGTAGAAGAAATCTATAAAAACAGAGAAAAATTCTCTCAAGAGGTGCAGCGTGTCGCTTCACAGGATCTCGCGAAAATGGGGCTTGTAATCGTCTCGTTTACCATTAAAGATGTTCGTGATAAAAACGGTTATCTTGAATCATTAGGGAAACCGAGAATTGCCCAAGTAAAACGCGATGCTGATATCGCAACAGCAGAGGCTGATAAAGAAACACGAATTAAGCGGGCAGAAGCCGATAAAGACGCAAAAAAATCAGAACTTGAACGGGCGACGGAAATCGCTGAAGCTGAAAAACTCAATCAGCTCAAAATGGCTGAATTCCGCAGAGAACAAGATACGGCAAAAGCGAATGCCGACCAAGCATATGATTTAGAGACTGCCAGAGCACGCCAGCAAGTCACAGAGCAGGAAATGCAGGTTAAAATTATCGAACGCCAAAAACAAATAGAACTAGAAGAAAAAGAAATTCTTCGCCGTGAACGTCAATACGACTCAGAGGTAAAGAAAAAAGCCGATGCAGACCGTTATTCTGTTGAGCAGTCCGCAGCAGCAGAGAAAGCCAAACAGCTCGCGGAAGCCGATGCCAAGAAGTACAGTATTGAAGCAATGGCAAAGGCTGAGGCGGAAAAAGTAAGAATTGACGGGCTAGCAAAAGCAGAAGCGGAAAAAGCGAAAGGAGAGACAGAGGCAGAGGTTATCCGCCTGAAAGGTCTTGCAGAAGCGGAAGCAAAAGAGAAAATTGCGGCTGCCTTTGAACAGTACGGGCAGGCGGCGATTTTCGATATGATTGTCAAAATGCTTCCGGAATACGCGAAACAAGCAGCGGCACCTCTTTCAAATATTGATAAAATCACCGTTGTCGATACAGGAGGAAGCGGTGAATCAAGCGGAGCAAACAAAGTAACCAGCTATGCGACGAACTTAATGTCAAGTCTGCAAGAAAGTTTAAAAGCATCCTCAGGAATTGATGTAAAAGAAATGCTTGAGAACTTTTCAGGAAAAGGAAACGTAAAACAAAGCATTAATGAATTAACAAATGAAATCAAAGAAGCCAAAACGATCCAAAAATCAGAGTAAGGAAAGGGCAGAACCGTATGGTAACTGTACGTGAAGCGAAGTTAGAGGATATAAAGGACATTGCAAAAGTGCATGTAGACAGCTGGAGGACAACATACCACGAAATTATCCCGATTGATTATTTAAACAGCCTGAACTATAAGGAATTTGAAGACAAATGGAAAAGTCGCTCGTTAAAGGGAGTATTTGTTGCTCAGGACGAAATGGGTTCAGTATTCGGCTTTGCTTCATTTGGACCTATTCGATCTGAACAAGAAGGCTATGACGGCGAGTTATACGCTATTTATCTTGTGGAAGAGCGCCAGCGGCAAGGTGCAGGCAGGGCGCTCTTAGCAAAAGGAGCGGAGTTTTTGCTTCAACATGGTTTTTCAAGTATGTTTGTTTGGGTTATTGAGCAGAATCCCTCGATTATATTTTATCAGGCCTATTCACCTGAAAGAGTAGCGGAGGACAACTTTGAAATTGACGGAGTAAGACTGAAAGAAGTAGGTCTTGGCTGGCCGGATCTTTCAGCTTTAAAAACACTTCTTAACAGATAACGAACAATCCCCCAGCGGAATTCGCTGGGGGATTGTCACTTTTACGCTTTGTCACTTTTAAGCAAACGGGGTGCTGTCATAAATAATAAACATAGGACAATTGCACAAATAATGAATGAAGGAACCATGTAAGTCGCATTATAAGTTAAAGAATAAATCCATACCGGCGTTCCTTTTGGAGCAAAGCTGCCGAAAAACACAGCTCCTGAAATGACATGCGCGGCATAGCGCAGCAAACTGCCGATGAAAACTGCGCTGACCACTGAAACAATCAATTTCCCTTTTGTTTTTGATACAGCGGCTTTACGGACAGAAGAAGCGAAACAGCCGCTTATGCCGATTGCTGCGAAAGCGACAATGTAATCTAACAATAGCTGTACAGGATGTTGAGCAAACAAGTTTCCGATTGCTATTTGTACTAGACCTGTCAACAAACCTGTAGTAAGACCTGCTTTGACACCCCAGCGAAACGAAATTAAAAAGATCGGAATCATCATGATGGAGACCGAGCCTCCTTGAGGCATGCTAAGAAACATTCCTGAGACAATGTCTAAAATAACGGCTGCTGCTGTCATAATGGCAATTTCAATAAGGCGAACCAGTTGCTTAGATTGATTCATATCTATCTCCTTCCATTGACAGACAACCAAAAGGACAACAAAAAAGCAGCACGCGGAAGGATGAGAAAAGTTCCACGCACTGCTTTACGATCTGCAATTCATTTGACTTTGCCACATCCCTACGCCAGCGTTAACTAACAGGTTCAAAGGGTCAGAACGAAACCGCTCACTCTCAGCTTTAATGCTCCCCTTGTGGTCATCAGTATTTAGTTCGTTTCTACTATACAAGAAAACAAAAAAAACAACAAGATCACATGACTGATGTATATGTTCTTTTAAGAAAGTTATATGATACACACGCTTTAGAAATCATGGCGAGGATTATAGTTTATTTGTTTTATAGATTTTTTAAAAAAACTATTGCAATAAATAAATACAGGTGTTATATTATTAAACGTCGCTGATGCACAGCGGACACAAACTAGATGCTTCAAAACAACTTGAAAAAAGTTGTTGACAAAAAAGAAGCTGAATGTTATATTAGTAAAGCTGCTTCATTGAGAAGTAACGAAATGATCTTTGAAAACTAAACAAGATAAAACGTACCTGTTAATTCATTTTTATAAATCGCACAGCGATGTGCGTAGTCAGTCAAACTAGGACCTGCACGACGCAGGTCACACAGGTGTCGCCGCAGGATGCGGTGAACTTAACCTGTGATCCATTTATCGGAGAGTTTGATCCTGGCTCAGGACGAACGCTGGCGGCGTGCCTAATACATGCAAGTCGAGCGGACAGATGGGAGCTTGCTCCCTGATGTTAGCGGCGGACGGGTGAGTAACACGTGGGTAACCTGCCTGTAAGACTGGGATAACTCCGGGAAACCGGGGCTAATACCGGATGCTTGTTTGAACCGCATGGTTCAAACATAAAAGGTGGCTTCGGCTACCACTTACAGATGGACCCGCGGCGCATTAGCTAGTTGGTGAGGTAACGGCTCACCAAGGCGACGATGCGTAGCCGACCTGAGAGGGTGATCGGCCACACTGGGACTGAGACACGGCCCAGACTCCTACGGGAGGCAGCAGTAGGGAATCTTCCGCAATGGACGAAAGTCTGACGGAGCAACGCCGCGTGAGTGATGAAGGTTTTCGGATCGTAAAGCTCTGTTGTTAGGGAAGAACAAGTACCGTTCAAATAGGGCGGTACCTTGACGGTACCTAACCAGAAAGCCACGGCTAACTACGTGCCAGCAGCCGCGGTAATACGTAGGTGGCAAGCGTTGTCCGGAATTATTGGGCGTAAAGGGCTCGCAGGCGGTTTCTTAAGTCTGATGTGAAAGCCCCCGGCTCAACCGGGGAGGGTCATTGGAAACTGGGGAACTTGAGTGCAGAAGAGGAGAGTGGAATTCCACGTGTAGCGGTGAAATGCGTAGAGATGTGGAGGAACACCAGTGGCGAAGGCGACTCTCTGGTCTGTAACTGACGCTGAGGAGCGAAAGCGTGGGGAGCGAACAGGATTAGATACCCTGGTAGTCCACGCCGTAAACGATGAGTGCTAAGTGTTAGGGGGTTTCCGCCCCTTAGTGCTGCAGCTAACGCATTAAGCACTCCGCCTGGGGAGTACGGTCGCAAGACTGAAACTCAAAGGAATTGACGGGGGCCCGCACAAGCGGTGGAGCATGTGGTTTAATTCGAAGCAACGCGAAGAACCTTACCAGGTCTTGACATCCTCTGGCAATCCTAGAGATAGGACGTCCCCTTCGGGGGCAGAGTGACAGGTGGTGCATGGTTGTCGTCAGCTCGTGTCGTGAGATGTTGGGTTAAGTCCCGCAACGAGCGCAACCCTTGATCTTAGTTGCCAGCATTCAGTTGGGCACTCTAAGGTGACTGCCGGTGACAAACCGGAGGAAGGTGGGGATGACGTCAAATCATCATGCCCCTTATGACCTGGGCTACACACGTGCTACAATGGACAGAACAAAGGGCAGCGAAACCGCGAGGTTAAGCCAATCCCACAAATCTGTTCTCAGTTCGGATCGCAGTCTGCAACTCGACTGCGTGAAGCTGGAATCGCTAGTAATCGCGGATCAGCATGCCGCGGTGAATACGTTCCCGGGCCTTGTACACACCGCCCGTCACACCACGAGAGTTTGTAACACCCGAAGTCGGTGAGGTAACCTTTTAGGAGCCAGCCGCCGAAGGTGGGACAGATGATTGGGGTGAAGTCGTAACAAGGTAGCCGTATCGGAAGGTGCGGCTGGATCACCTCCTTTCTAAGGATATTATACGGAATATAAGACCTTGGGTCTTATAAACAGAACGTTCCCTGTCTTGTTTAGTTTTGAAGGATCATTCCTTCGAAACGTGTTCTTTGAAAACTAGATAACAGTAGACATCACATTCAATTAGTAACACAAGATATCACATAGTGATTCTTTTTAACGGTTAAGTTAGAAAGGGCGCACGGTGGATGCCTTGGCACTAGGAGCCGATGAAGGACGGGACGAACACCGATATGCTTCGGGGAGCTGTAAGCAAGCTTTGATCCGGAGATTTCCGAATGGGGAAACCCACCACTCGTAATGGAGTGGTATCCATATCTGAATTCATAGGATATGAGAAGGCAGACCCGGGGAACTGAAACATCTAAGTACCCGGAGGAAGAGAAAGCAAATGCGATTCCCTGAGTAGCGGCGAGCGAAACGGGATCAGCCCAAACCAAGAGGCTTGCCTCTTGGGGTTGTAGGACACTCTGTACGGAGTTACAAAAGAACGAGGTAGATGAAGAGGTCTGGAAAGGCCCGCCATAGGAGGTAACAGCCCTGTAGTCAAAACTTCGTTCTCTCCTGAGTGGATCCTGAGTACGGCGGAACACGTGAAATTCCGTCGGAATCCGGGAGGACCATCTCCCAAGGCTAAATACTCCCTAGTGACCGATAGTGAACCAGTACCGTGAGGGAAAGGTGAAAAGCACCCCGGAAGGGGAGTGAAAGAGATCCTGAAACCGTGTGCCTACAAGTAGTCAGAGCCCGTTAACGGGTGATGGCGTGCCTTTTGTAGAATGAACCGGCGAGTTACGATCCCGTGCAAGGTTAAGCAGAAGATGCGGAGCCGCAGCGAAAGCGAGTCTGAATAGGGCGCATGAGTACGTGGTCGTAGACCCGAAACCAGGTGATCTACCCATGTCCAGGGTGAAGTTCAGGTAACACTGAATGGAGGCCCGAACCCACGCACGTTGAAAAGTGCGGGGATGAGGTGTGGGTAGGGGTGAAATGCCAATCGAACCTGGAGATAGCTGGTTCTCTCCGAAATAGCTTTAGGGCTAGCCTCAAGGTAAGAGTCTTGGAGGTAGAGCACTGATTGGACTAGGGGCCCCTACCGGGTTACCGAATTCAGTCAAACTCCGAATGCCAATGACTTATCCTTGGGAGTCAGACTGCGAGTGATAAGATCCGTAGTCGAAAGGGAAACAGCCCAGACCGCCAGCTAAGGTCCCAAAGTATACGTTAAGTGGAAAAGGATGTGGAGTTGCTTAGACAACCAGGATGTTGGCTTAGAAGCAGCCACCATTTAAAGAGTGCGTAATAGCTCACTGGTCGAGTGACTCTGCGCCGAAAATGTACCGGGGCTAAACGTATCACCGAAGCTGCGGACTGTTCTTCGAACAGTGGTAGGAGAGCGTTCTAAGGGCTGTGAAGCCAGACCGGAAGGACTGGTGGAGCGCTTAGAAGTGAGAATGCCGGTATGAGTAGCGAAAGAGGGGTGAGAATCCCCTCCACCGAATGCCTAAGGTTTCCTGAGGAAGGCTCGTCCGCTCAGGGTTAGTCGGGACCTAAGCCGAGGCCGAAAGGCGTAGGCGATGGACAACAGGTTGATATTCCTGTACCACCTCCTCACCATTTGAGCAATGGGGGGACGCAGGAGGATAGGGTAAGCGCGGTATTGGATATCCGCGTCCAAGCAGTTAGGCTGGGAAATAGGCAAATCCGTTTCCCATAAGGCTGAGCTGTGATGGCGAGCGAAATATAGTAGCGAAGTTCCTGATTCCACACTGCCAAGAAAAGCCTCTAGCGAGGTGAGAGGTGCCCGTACCGCAAACCGACACAGGTAGGCGAGGAGAGAATCCTAAGGTGATCGAGAGAACTCTCGTTAAGGAACTCGGCAAAATGACCCCGTAACTTCGGGAGAAGGGGTGCTCTGTTAGGGTGCAAGCCCGAGAGAGCCGCAGTGAATAGGCCCAGGCGACTGTTTAGCAAAAACACAGGTCTCTGCGAAGCCGTAAGGCGAAGTATAGGGGCTGACGCCTGCCCGGTGCTGGAAGGTTAAGAGGAGCGCTTAGCGTAAGCGAAGGTGCGAATTGAAGCCCCAGTAAACGGCGGCCGTAACTATAACGGTCCTAAGGTAGCGAAATTCCTTGTCGGGTAAGTTCCGACCCGCACGAAAGGCGCAACGATCTGGGCACTGTCTCAACGAGAGACTCGGTGAAATTATAGTACCTGTGAAGATGCAGGTTACCCGCGACAGGACGGAAAGACCCCGTGGAGCTTTACTGCAGCCTGATATTGAATGTTGGTACAGCTTGTACAGGATAGGTAGGAGCCTTGGAAACCGGAGCGCCAGCTTCGGTGGAGGCATCGGTGGGATACTACCCTGGCTGTATTGACCTTCTAACCCGCCGCCCTTATCGGGCGGGGAGACAGTGTCAGGTGGGCAGTTTGACTGGGGCGGTCGCCTCCTAAAAGGTAACGGAGGCGCCCAAAGGTTCCCTCAGAATGGTTGGAAATCATTCGCAGAGTGTAAAGGCACAAGGGAGCTTGACTGCGAGACCTACAAGTCGAGCAGGGACGAAAGTCGGGCTTAGTGATCCGGTGGTTCCGCATGGAAGGGCCATCGCTCAACGGATAAAAGCTACCCCGGGGATAACAGGCTTATCTCCCCCAAGAGTCCACATCGACGGGGAGGTTTGGCACCTCGATGTCGGCTCATCGCATCCTGGGGCTGTAGTCGGTCCCAAGGGTTGGGCTGTTCGCCCATTAAAGCGGTACGCGAGCTGGGTTCAGAACGTCGTGAGACAGTTCGGTCCCTATCCGTCGCGGGCGCAGGAAATTTGAGAGGAGCTGTCCTTAGTACGAGAGGACCGGGATGGACGCACCGCTGGTGTACCAGTTGTTCTGCCAAGGGCATCGCTGGGTAGCTATGTGCGGACGGGATAAGTGCTGAAAGCATCTAAGCATGAAGCCCCCCTCAAGATGAGATTTCCCATTCCGCAAGGAAGTAAGATCCCTGAAAGATGATCAGGTTGATAGGTCTGAGGTGGAAGTGTGGCGACACATGGAGCTGACAGATACTAATCGATCGAGGACTTAACCATACTTTTGAATGATGTCACATCTGTTATCTAGTTTTGAGAGAACACTCTCAATTTGTTTGGTGGCGATAGCGAAGAGGTCACACCCGTTCCCATACCGAACACGGAAGTTAAGCTCTTCAGCGCCGATGGTAGTCGGGGGTTTCCCCCTGTGAGAGTAGGACGCCGCCAAGCAATTGCACGTTAGTGCAATTATGGAGGATTAGCTCAGCTGGGAGAGCATCTGCCTTACAAGCAGAGGGTCGGCGGTTCGAGCCCGTCATCCTCCACCATTTTTCATTATACATATCGGTTTTACATATATGCCGGTGTAGCTCAATTGGTAGAGCAACTGACTTGTAATCAGTAGGTTGGGGGTTCAAGTCCTCTTGCCGGCACCACTTTTATATGATATAATATTCAAGTCTCTTGTAAGAAGAGCCATTAGCTCAGTTGGTAGAGCATCTGACTTTTAATCAGAGGGTCGAAGGTTCGAGTCCTTCATGGCTCACCATTTACATGTTGCGGATGTGGCGGAATTGGCAGACGCGCTAGAATCAGGCTCTAGTGTCTTTACAGACGTGGGGGTTCAAGTCCCTTCATCCGCACCATTTCTGCGGAAGTAGTTCAGTGGTAGAACACCACCTTGCCAAGGTGGGGGTCGCGGGTTCGAATCCCGTCTTCCGCTCCAACTATACCATCCACGCCGGGGTGGTGGAATTGGCAGACACACAGGACTTAAAATCCTGCGGTAGGTGACTACCGTGCCGGTTCAAGTCCGGCCCTCGGCATTAAGTTTTGCGCCCGTAGCTCAATTGGATAGAGCGTTTGACTACGGATCAAAAGGTTAGGGGTTCGACTCCTCTCGGGCGCGCCATGATCTATATGAAATCGGGAAGTAGCTCAGCTTGGTAGAGCACATGGTTTGGGACCATGGGGTCGCAGGTTCGAATCCTGTCTTCCCGACCATTCTTGGGGCCTTAGCTCAGCTGGGAGAGCGCCTGCTTTGCACGCAGGAGGTCAGCGGTTCGATCCCGCTAGGCTCCACTTGGTTTCAAAAAATATTTGGCGGTGTAGCTCAGCTGGCTAGAGCGTACGGTTCATACCCGTGAGGTCGGGGGTTCGATCCCCTCCGCCGCTACCAATGGACCTTTAGCTCAGTTGGTTAGAGCAGACGGCTCATAACCGTCCGGTCGTAGGTTCGAGTCCTACAAGGTCCACCACTATACGGAGGAATACCCAAGTCTGGCTGAAGGGATCGGTCTTGAAAACCGACAGGGGTGTCAAAGCCCGCGGGGGTTCGAATCCCTCTTCCTCCGCCATACATATTCCTAATCATCGCGGGGTGGAGCAGTTCGGTAGCTCGTCGGGCTCATAACCCGAAGGTCGCAGGTTCAAATCCTGCCCCCGCAACCAAATTTTAAAATGGTCCGGTAGTTCAGTTGGTTAGAATGCCTGCCTGTCACGCAGGAGGTCGCGGGTTCGAGTCCCGTCCGGACCGCCATTTAAATACTTAGGCTCGGTAGCTCAGTTGGTAGAGCAACGGACTGAAAATCCGTGTGTCGGCGGTTCGATTCCGTCCCGAGCCACCATTTATCATTATATTTTGGCGGTTGTGGCGAAGTGGTTAACGCACCAGATTGTGGCTCTGGCATTCGTGGGTTCGATTCCCATCAATCGCCCCAAATAAAAATTGCGGGTGTAGTTTAGTGGTAAAACCTCAGCCTTCCAAGCTGATGTCGTGGGTTCGATTCCCATCACCCGCTCCATTTCTATATCGTCATGGGCCTGTAGCTCAGCTGGTTAGAGCGCACGCCTGATAAGCGTGAGGTCGATGGTTCGAGTCCATTCAGGCCCACCATGACTTTTGTATTCCACAGTAGCTCAGTGGTAGAGCTATCGGCTGTTAACCGATCGGTCGCAGGTTCGAATCCTGCCTGTGGAGCCAAATGGAGAAGTACTCAAGTGGCTGAAGAGGCGCCCCTGCTAAGGGTGTAGGTCGTGTAAGCGGCGCGAGGGTTCAAATCCCTCCTTCTCCGCCATATGATTACAGATATAATAATTATCGGCCCGTTGGTCAAGCGGTTAAGACACCGCCCTTTCACGGCGGTAACACGGGTTCGAATCCCGTACGGGTCATCCAGAAGCCTTGCATATCCTGCAAGGTTTTTTTGTTTTCTAAATCATGATATGTCTTAGATTTTGTTCTTTATTTTAAAAACAGACTACAAAAATCTCCATATATTTCGTTTTTCTTCAGAAAATGAAGTTAATTGTCTATAAGTATAAGCGCTTTCAGGAAAGGGCTTTTTTTTATTTCTTCGAATAAATACTATAAATGAAAACTATGATGTCAGAAAGGATGATTACATGGCCGCTGCCAGCCCGACAGCACATGATGTTTATCTTTTTCACGAAGGCAGTCTGTTTAAAAGCTATCAGCTGTTTGGCTCGCATTACCGTGAGCTGAATGGCAAAAGCGGATATGAATTCTGTGTGTGGGCGCCTCATGCGTCGGAAGTACGAGTGGCTGGAGATTTTAACAGCTGGTCTGGAGAAGAGCATGTGATGCACAGAGTGAATGATAATGGCATTTGGACGTTATTTATTCCAGGTATAGGAGAAAAGGAACGATATAAATATGAAATCGTGACGAATAACGGTGAGATCAGGCTGAAGGCAGATCCATACGCTATTTATTCAGAAGTCAGACCAAACACAGCGTCACTTACTTACAATTTGGAAGGGTATAGCTGGCAAGATCAAAAATGGCAAAAAAAACAGAAGGCTAAGATGCTGTATGAAAAACCTGTTTTCATTTATGAACTGCATCTTGGGTCTTGGAAGAAGCATTCTGATGGCAGGCATTATTCCTATAAAGAATTAAGTCAGACGCTTATCCCTTATATCAAGGAGCATGGGTTTACCCATATTGAACTGCTTCCGGTGTATGAGCATCCATATGATCGTTCATGGGGGTACCAAGGAACGGGGTATTACAGCCCGACAAGCAGGTTTGGCACACCGCATGATCTGATGAAGTTTGTTGATGAATGTCATCAACAAAATATCGGAGTCATTTTGGATTGGGTCCCCGGACATTTTTGTAAAGATGCACATGGACTCTATATGTTTGATGGAGAACCGCTTTATGAATACAAAGAAGAACGTGATCGGGAGAACTGGTTATGGGGCACGGCAAACTTTGACCTGGGAAAACCGGAAGTTCATAGTTTTTTAATTTCGAATGCGTTGTACTGGGCGGAATTCTATCATATAGATGGATTTAGGGTTGATGCAGTGGCTAATATCTTGTATTGGCCAAATCAGGATGAACGCCACACGAATCCATATGCTGTTGATTTTTTAAAAAAACTCAATCAAACCATGAGAGAGGCATATCCCCATGTGATGATGATTGCGGAAGATTCTACAGAATGGCCTCAAGTGACAGGTGCCGTTGAGGAAGGGGGGCTTGGTTTTCATTATAAATGGAATATGGGATGGATGAATGACGTACTGAAATACATGGAGACGCCGCCCGAAGAAAGGCGGCATTGTCATCAGCTTATCTCTTTTTCATTACTATATGCGTTTAGTGAGCATTTTGTATTGCCGTTTTCTCATGATGAAGTCGTATACGGAAAAAAATCACTTCTTAATAAAATGCCTGGCGACTACTGGCAGAAATTTGCCCAGTATCGGCTTTTGCTGGGCTATATGACAGTGCATCCCGGAAAGAAATTGATCTTTATGGGATCAGAGTTTGCCCAATTTGATGAATGGAAAGATACAGAACAGCTTGATTGGTTTTTGGACTCCTTCCCCATGCATCAGAAAGCCAGCGTTTTTACGCAAGATCTTCTCCGCTTTTACCAAAAAAGCAAAATCCTTTATGAGCATGACCATCGTGCACAATCGTTTGAATGGATTGATGTCCATAATGACGAACAATCAATCTTTTCTTTTATTCGTTATGGCAAAAAGCACGGTGAGGCGCTTGTCATCATTTGTAATTTTACACCCGTGGTCTATCATCAATATGATGTTGGAGTTCCTTTTTTTACTCAATACATTGAAGTGCTTAACAGTGACAGTGAAACATATGGAGGCTCAGGGCAAATCAACAAAAAGCCGTTATCGGCTAAAAAGGGAGCACTTCATCATAAACCGTGTTATATCACGATGACCATCCCCCCTTACGGCATCTCGATTTTACGGGCGGTTAAAAAAAGAGGAGAGATAAAAAGATGAAAAAACAATGTGTAGCCATGCTCCTTGCCGGCGGGAAGGGCAGCCGTCTCAGCGGATTAACAAAAAATATGGCCAAACCGGCTGTATCTTTCGGGGGAAAATACAGGATTATTGATTTTACCCTAAGCAACTGTTCTAATTCAGGCATAGACACAGTCGGGATTTTAACGCAATATCAGCCGCTTGAGCTGAATTCCTATATTGGGATCGGCAGTGCATGGGACCTGGATAGATATAATGGCGGCGTGACGGTTTTACCCCCTTATGCCGAGTCATCAGAAGTCAAATGGTATAAAGGGACGGCAAGCGCCATTTATGAAAATCTCAATTATTTGAATCAGTATGATCCTGAGTATGTACTGATTTTATCAGGAGATCACATATACAAAATGGACTACGGCAAAATGCTTGATTATCACATTGAAAAGAAAGCAGATGTGACCATCTCTGTCATCGAAGTGGGCTGGGAGGAAGCAAGCCGGTTCGGCATCATGAAGGCCAATCCAGATGGGACGATCACACATTTTGATGAAAAGCCCAAATTCCCTAAGAGCAATCTTGCCTCAATGGGAATTTATATATTCAATTGGCCGCTTTTGAAACAGTATCTTGAGATGGACGATCAAAACCCTTATTCTAGCCACGACTTCGGCAAAGACATTATTCCTCTGCTTTTGGAGGAGAAAAAGAAGCTTTCTGCTTATCCGTTCAAGGGATATTGGAAGGATGTCGGAACGGTGCAGAGCTTGTGGGAAGCCAATATGGATTTGTTAAAAGAGGACTCGGAGCTGAAGCTGTTTGAACGCAAATGGAAAATTTACTCCGTCAATCCAAATCAGCCTCCGCAATTTATTTCATCTGATGCGCAGGTTCAAGACTCGCTTGTGAACGAAGGTTGTGTTGTATATGGAAATGTGTCTCACTCCGTTCTTTTTCAAGGTGTGACTGTCGGTAAGCATACGACTGTTACATCATCCGTCATAATGCCGGATGTGACGATTGGGGAGCATGTAGTCATTGAAAATGCCATCGTTCCTAATGGGATGGTGCTGCCGGATGGCGCAGTGATTCGCTCCGAAAAAGACATTGAAGAGGTGCTGCTCGTTTCAGAGGAATTTGTAGAAAAAGAATTGATTTAATTACTGAAGAGGGGGCAGAGTCAGTGTTCAATAATCAAATGTTAGGTGTTATAGATGAAACCACATATAAGCATTCTCTTCAGGATTTAACAGCACAGCGGTCGCTCGGGGCGATCCCTTTTGCCGGCAGGTACCGTCTGATTGATTTTATGCTTTCCAACATGGTGAATGCGGATATTAGGAGTGTTGCAATTTTTCCGAAGTATCGTTACCGTTCGCTCATGGATCACCTTGGAGCGGGTAAGGAATGGGATTTGCACCGGAAAAAGGACGGCCTCTTTTTTTTCCCGTCTCCCCATCTTCATCACGAATACGATGAATTCGGGTCCTTTCGCCAGTTTTCGGACCATCTAGATTACTTCCACAGAAGCACGCAGCAATATGCTGTTATCTCCAACAGCCATACCGTATGCAACATTCAATTTCAATATGTGCTGAAACGCCATCAGGAGGTTGGCTGCGACGTCACCGAGGTATTTCAGGACGGCCAGTCGCTGCAAATCTATATCATGTCAACAACGCTTTTAAAGGATCTGATCTACGGACATAGCGAAAAAGGCTATAAAACCATTCAGGAGGCTGTTGAAAAGGAATCTTCCGCCCTGACCATTTGCCCATATGAATATTCAGGTTATGCCGCTGTCATTGATTCGGTGGAAAAATATTATACCCACAGTATGGAGCTCATTCAGCCTCGTTTTTGGCAGCAGGTGTTTTTGCCGCAGCAGCCGATCTATACAAAAGTGAAGGATGAGCCGCCTACGAAATACGGAAAGCACAGCACTGTCAAAAACTCTTTGGTGGCAAACGGCTGTGTGCTTGAAGGAGAGGTTGAAAACTGCATTTTGTTCAGGGCGGTCCATGTCGGAAAGGGTACGAAGCTGAAAAACTGTATTATTATGCAAAAAACGCAGATTGGCGAGGATTGTCTTCTTGAGCAGGTCATTTCGGATAAGGACGTTAAAATCGGCAAGGCGACGGAAGCTGCAGGAACAGCTGAGCAGCCGCTTGTATTAAGAAAAGGTTTGGTGCAAGGAGAGCTGATGAATTCTTGAAGATATTATTTGCTGTGTCAGAATGCACCCCATTTGTTAAATCAGGAGGTCTTGCCGATGTAGCAGGTGCTCTGCCAAAGGCACTTGCACGATTAGGCAATGAAGTAGCTGTGATGCTGCCGAAGTACAGCCAAATACCTGAACCGTGGAAAAAGCGTATGAAAAAAAAGGCTGAGTGTACGGTAGCTGTCGGCTGGCGTCAGCAATATTGCGGAATTGAACATATGGCCAAAGATGATGTGAATTATTACTTCATCGACAATGAGTACTATTTCAACAGGGATTCGTTGTACGGGCATTATGATGACGGTGAGCGGTTTGCCTTTTTTTCAAGAGCTGTGCTGGAGGCTGCCAAAGTTGTGAATGTTCCAGCCGATATTGTTCATACTCACGATTGGCATACAGCGATGGTCAATTATTTGCTGAAAGAGGAGTACAGAAAACATCCTTTTTATGAACGGATGAAAAGCGTGCTTACGATCCACAACCTGCAGTTTCAAGGCATATTCCCTCCTGATGTCACACATGACTTGCTGGGTCTTGAGATGGATCATTTTCATTATGAAAGGTTAGAATGCAACGGATTTGTTAATTTTATGAAGGCGGGCATCATTGCGGCTGATCATGTGACAACTGTGAGCCCCACTTACAGAAATGAAATATTGACTCCGTATTATGGTGAGCAGTTGGAACAGGTTTTGCAATATAGGGAAAATGATGTAACCGGCATATTAAATGGCATTGATGATACGTTCTATCAGCCGAAAAGCGATCCTTATATAGAGGCGCAATACGATTCAGGGGATCTTGCATGCAAGTTGGAAAACAAAACGAAGCTTCAGCGGCGGATGGGGCTTCCAGAGAAAAACGATATTCCGCTGATCAGTATGGTGACAAGGCTCACTAAACAAAAGGGGCTTGATCTTGTCCGCAGAATTATGCACGAACTTCTTGAGGAGCAAGACATACAGCTGGTTGTGCTGGGCACAGGAGAACGTGAATTTGAAGATTATTTCCGGTATGCAGAATTTGCTTTTCATGAGAAGTGCCGGGCTTATATCGGGTTTGATGAGCCGCTAGCTCATCAAATTTATGCGGGCTCTGATATGTTTTTGATGCCGTCGAAATTTGAGCCGTGCGGTTTGGGGCAGCTCATTGCTCTTCAATATGGCGCCATTCCGATTGTCAGGGAAACGGGCGGTCTTTACGACACTGTTCGTGCCTATCAGGAGGAAGAGGGAACGGGCAATGGCTTTACGTTTTCCGCCTTTAATGCGCATGATCTGAAATTTACGATTGAACGAGCGCTGTCGTTTTATCGCCAACAGGATGTATGGAAGAGCATCGTGAAGACCGCAATGAATGCAGATTACAGCTGGAGGAAGTCGGCTAAAGAGTATCAGCGTATTTTCGAGCAGGTGACAAGGAGTGGACGGGATGTTCTCGAGTAAAGAACGCTTTGCAGACTTATTTTTAAAGCGTCTGGAAATGACGTGCGGAAAAAGCTTTAAAGATTCTGCCAAGCTGGATCAATATAAAACGTTGGGCAATATGGTCAGAGAGTATATCAGCGCTGATTGGATCGAAACGAATGAAAAAAGCAGATCAAATTCCGGGAAGCAGACATATTATTTATCAATCGAATTTCTGCTCGGTCAGCTCCTTGAGCAAAACTTAATGAATCTTGGTGTTCGTGATGTTGTAGAAGCTGGTTTAAAGGAAATCGGCATCAATTTAGAGGAAATCCTTCAGATAGAGAACGATGCAGGTCTCGGCAACGGCGGGCTTGGCCGCTTGGCCGCTTGCTTTTTAGATTCTCTTGCTTCGTTGAACCTGCCTGGGCATGGGATGGGCATACGCTATAAGCATGGTTTGTTTGAGCAAAAAATTGTAGACGGGCATCAGGTGGAGCTGCCTGAGCAATGGCTGAAAAACGGGAACGTATGGGAAGTAAGGAATGCGGATCAAGCAGTAGACGTGCCGTTTTGGGGCGAAGTCCATATGACAGAAAAAAGCGGGCGCCTGCATTTTCGCCACGAACAAGCCACAATCGTTACCGCTGTTCCTTATGATATCCCGATCATCGGCTATGAAACGGGCACTGTCAATACGTTAAGGCTTTGGAACGCCGAGCCCTATGCGCATTATCACGGCGGTAATATTTTGTCTTATAAGCGGGAAACAGAAGCGGTTTCTGAATTCTTATATCCCGACGACACCCATGATGAGGGGAAAATTTTACGGTTGAAGCAGCAGTATTTTTTAGTATGCGCAAGCTTAAAAAGCATTGTGAACAATTACCGTAAAACACATAAATCCTTATCCGGCCTGCATAAAAAAGTGAGCATTCATATTAATGACACTCACCCTGCGCTTGCGGTGCCCGAGCTGATGCGGATTTTGCTCGATGAAGAGAACATGAGCTGGGAAGAAGCTTGGCATATCACTGTACATACGATTTCTTATACAAATCATACAACATTGTCAGAAGCGCTCGAGAAATGGCCGATTCATTTGTTTAAGCCGCTGCTCCCGCGAATGTACATGATTATTGAAGAGATCAATGAGAGGTTTTGCCGTGCAGTTTGGGAAAAGTATCCGGGAGACTGGAAAAGGATAGAGGACATGGCGATTACAGCGCATGGTGTTGTCAAAATGGCTCATCTGGCCATAGTAGGCAGCTACAGTGTAAATGGCGTTGCAAAAATTCATTCCGATATATTAAAGGAAAGGGAGATGCGCGACTTTCACTTGCTGTTCCCGAATCGTTTTAACAATAAGACGAATGGAATTGCCCACAGGCGCTGGCTGTTAAAAGCGAATCCAGGCTTGTCTGCCATCATTACAGAGGCGATCGGCGATGAATGGGTCAAACAGCCGGAATCACTGATCCGTTTAGAACCGTACGCCTCTGATCCTGCATTTATTGAACAGTTTCAAAACAACAAAAGCAAGAAAAAACAAGAGCTTGCCGATTTGATTTTTTGCACGGCCGGGGTGGTTGTGAACCCTGACAGCATATTTGATGTACAGGTGAAACGGCTCCATGCATATAAACGGCAGCTGCTGAATGTTCTTCACATTATGTATTTGTATAACCGCCTCAAGGAGGACGCTGGGTTTTCAATCTACCCGCAAACCTTTATTTTCGGGGCAAAGGCTTCACCAAGCTATTATTATGCCAAGAAAATCATTAAGCTGATCCATTCTGTCGCAGAAAAAGTCAATTATGATCCGGCGGTCAAACAGCTGATCAAAGTTGTTTTTTTAGAAAATTATAGAGTTTCTATGGCTGAGCGAATTTTTCCGGCATCAGACGTAAGTGAGCAAATTTCAACCGCAAGCAAGGAAGCGTCTGGTACAGGGAATATGAAGTTTATGATGAACGGGGCTTTGACGATCGGCACGCATGACGGCGCAAATATCGAGATCCTTGAGCGGGTGGGCCCTGACTGTATTTACACGTTCGGCTTAAAGGCGGATGAGGTTCTATCGTATCAGGAAAACGGCGGCTATAGATCGAGGGAATATTATCAGCATGACAGGAGAATCAGGCAGGTAGCGGATCAGCTGATCAATGGTTTTTTTGAAGGAGAAGCAGATGAATTTGAATCGATCTTTGACTCGCTGCTTCCGCATAATGATGAGTATTTTGTGCTGAAGGATTTCAGCTCATATGCAGATGCGCAGGAGCGAATTCAAGCTGATTATCAAGAGCGAAGGAAATGGTCTGAGCGTTCGATTGTAAACATTGCTCATTCTGGATATTTCTCCAGCGACCGCACGATCCGGGAATATGCGAAGGACATTTGGGGCATCAAGCCGATGATGTGAAAAAAGCCGCTGTATAAGCGGCTTTTTTTGTTCACAGATTCATTGAATTGATTGTAAAGGATAAGAACGTCGCAAATGCACTCCATAAAAAATAAGGCAAAAGAAGATAGCTTGCGGCTCTGCTGTATTTTTTGGCAATGATCAGTAATACGATTGCTGTGATGGCGACAAGCAGGCAGTCAAGCGATGCAGCCAGCAGATTTTTTTGCGTAAACTGGAAATAGCTGAATGCTTGATTGAGCACGTAATTTATCAAAAGTGTAAACCAAAAGCTTTTCGCACCTTTAAATGAAAACGCAACATATACAATGGCTGCTGAAAGGGAGATCAGGGCAAACAGGATGGCCCAAATGATGCCGATCGCAGTTCCGCTTGGTGTCCAGTCCGGTTTTTTCAATGAATTGTACCATTCTTGGTCCACAGGAAACAGGTAGCCTGCGGCTGAAAACAGCGCATATGTAATCACAAAAACGGCTAAAGCGCCGACAATCTTTTTCATATTTGCAACCTCCGCATGTATTTATTTACCCTTTATCTTATAAAGATCAAACCCCCGATATGCGGGGGAAATGATGGTCTTAAATAAGCTGCTGCAATGCGTTTGCTTTAATGCGTTCATATTCAAAAGCTGATTCTAATTCTTCCTTCGGTAAAGCAGACTTGCGGACGTATTTTTCGCGAATGACATCGTAAAGCTCGTAAGGAAAAAGCATATCAATAAACATGACTTGTTTTTGTTCTTCAGTTAATGGGGCTCTGGATTCGTATGCGTTCAGCATGACATGAAATGTTTCTTCATCCCATACGCCCGTCGTATCCAAAAGCGGAATAATCATTTTGCGCAAATCGCGAATAGGCAGATCAAATGAAACGGTATCTAAGTCAATGACCCAAATCTGTTCATTTTCCCCTAAGAGTGTATTTCCGGTTCCGTAATCCTGGTGGCAAAGGTTAGGGCTTTTTTTCAGCTGTTCAGTCCATGGAACATAGGTCGACTGCAAAAGCCGGTCTTTGATGCGCAGCCCGTCTTCAATAAAGCCATCTATCTCCTGAAGATAAAGCTGTGAGAAAGGATCTTCTTTTTCCGCCTCCGCCATCAGCTTCCACGTTTCCATCTGTTTGCACCGTTTCGTATAGTGATTCGGCCAGCGACCTAATTTGGTAAATACGGGAACGCCATTTGGCGGCTGATATCCGACGGACGCTGTATGAAAATCAGCAAGGCCTTTCATGATAAACTCCAAGTCCTGCTTTACAGTCAGCTCAAACGGTCTTCCTTCGATCCAGTCATATACGACAAATAGAAATGAGCCGTGCTTGGAATATAGGCTGCCTTTTTTGTTTGGGAGTATGCCAGGAACATTCATGCCTTTTTTCGCCAAATAGTCCTGCGCGAAAATGGAAAACAACGCTTTCTTTTCTGGCCTGTGTATTCGTTTTAGACAAACTGCGCCGGAGTCTGTGTGGACCTTCCAGACAAGCGCCATCTGGTTTCCCTGAATGACGTCTATTTTTTCAGTCTGCACATCCCATCCTTGAAGCACATTTTCAGCCAGCTCCGTTAATTTTTTTGCATCTTCTGCTGATAAAGGAAGCTCTGATGAATTCCCCTCCTCAATGACTTCATGGTTTTCTGCCATTAAAGGACACATCCTTACCTGTTTTACTCCTACCTTATGAATCAAAAGGAAAAAATGATTGAGTTATTTGACTATATTTAATAGATGAATCTGGTTGTTTACCCGTTTTGTTTTTAGGGCAGTCCCATTCCGCACAAGTTGGTTGTTCAGCCGTATCATGATTCTAACTAGTTAAAAATCATGCAGGAATGGAGGCTATGTATGAAAATAGCACTGATCGCCACAGAGAAGCTTCCTGTCCCATCGGTTCGAGGAGGCGCCATTCAAATCTACCTCGAAGCGGTTGCCCCTTTAATTGCCAAAAAACATGAGGTGACTGTGTTTTCTATTAAAGATCCGAATCTCGCTGATAGAGAGAAGGTAGACGGTGTCCATTATGTGCATTTGGATGAAGACCGTTATGAAGAAGCCGTTGGAGCAGAGCTGAAAAAGAGCCGTTTTGATCTTGTGCATGTTTGTAATCGCCCAAGCTGGGTTCCGAAATTGAAGAAACAGGCGCCGGATGCTGTTTTTATTTTAAGCGTTCACAATGAAATGTTCGCTTACGATAAAATCAGCCAGGCGGAAGGCGAGATTTGCATCGACTCCGTAGCGCAGATTGTTACGGTCAGCGATTATATCGGACAGACGATCACAAGCCGTTTTCCGTCAGCACGATCAAAAACAAAAACGGTGTATTCCGGTGTGGATTTAAAAGCGTACCACCCCCGCTGGACGAATGAAGGGCAGCGGGCTCGCGAAGAGATGCGAAGCGAGCTGGGGCTTCACGGCAAAAAAATCGTCTTGTTTGTTGGCCGGCTTAGCAAAGTCAAAGGCCCGCACATATTATTGCAGGCTTTGCCGGACATCATTGAGGAGCACCCCGATGTCATGATGGTGTTTATCGGGTCAAAATGGTTCGGAGATAATGAATTAAATAACTATGTCAAACATCTTCATACCCTTGGTGCGATGCAAAAGGATCATGTCACATTTATTCAATTTGTGAAGCCAAAGGACATTCCGCGCCTTTATACCATGTCAGATGTATTTGTATGCTCTTCGCAATGGCAGGAGCCTTTAGCAAGGGTGCATTATGAAGCGATGGCTGCGGGACTTCCTATTATTACAAGCAATCGGGGAGGCAATCCAGAGGTCATAGAGGAAGGGAAAAACGGCTACATCATTCATGACTTTGAAAATCCTAAACAATATGCCGAACATATCAATGATTTGCTGAGCAGCTCGGAAAAGCGGGAACGGCTTGGGAAATACAGCCGCCGTGAGGCAGAAAGCAATTTTGGCTGGCAGAGGGTGGCTGAAAATCTGCTCAGCGTCTATGAAAAGAACAGATAGAAGGGGTGAACAGAGTGTACCAAAAAGAGCATGAAGAACAGATTGTGTCCGAAATTCTCAGCTATTATCCTTTTCATATTGACAATGTGGCGCTGAAATCGAACAAAAGCGGGCGCAAAATCTGGGAAATACAAACTGATCATGGCCCAAAGCTGCTAAAAGAAGCGCAAATGAAACCGGAGCGGATGCTTTTTATCACTCAGGCACACGCCCATTTACAAGAGAAAGGGCTGCCGATAGCGCCGATTCATCAAACAAAAAATGGCGGTAGCTGCTTGGGCACGGATCAGGTTTCTTACAGCTTATATGACAAAGTGACAGGAAAAGAAATGATTTACTATGATGCAGAGCAAATGAAAAAAGTCATGTCATTTGCCGGCCATTTTCATCATGCCTCAAAAGGATATGTTTGCACAGATGAAAGCAAGAAGAGAAGCCGGTTGGGAAAATGGCATAAATTGTACCGTTGGAAGCTGCAGGAACTGGAGGGGAATATGCAGATCGCAGCATCCTATCCTGATGACGTATTTTCGCAAACTTTCTTAAAACATGCTGATAAAATGCTGGCAAGAGGAAAAGAAGCTCTCAGAGCGCTTGATGACTCAGAATACGAAACCTGGACAAAAGAAACGCTCGAGCATGGCGGATTCTGTTTTCAGGATTTTACATTGGCACGTTTGACAGAGATCGAAGGGGAGCCTTTTTTAAAGGAGCTTCACTCGATTACCTACGATTTGCCGTCAAGAGACCTTCGTATTCTGCTGAATAAAGTGATGGTTAAGCTTTCTGTATGGGATACTGATTTCATGGTTGCACTGCTCGCGTCCTACGACGCAGTGTATCCGCTCACAGAAAAACAGTACGAGGTACTTTGGATTGATCTCGCGTTTCCGCATTTGTTTTGTGCAATCGGGCACAAATATTATTTGAAGCAAAAGAAAACGTGGTCAGATGAGAAGTATAACTGGGCGCTGCAAAACATGATTTCTGTTGAAGAATCTAAAGATTCGTTTTTGGATAAACTGCCGGAACTGTATAAAAAGATAAAAGCGTATCGGGAGGCGAATTGACATGAGGTCATCGAGACAAAAAGCCTCTATTTCTAAACTGGATCTCGACCAATTCGTATTTACACCGCCTGGACCAATGGGATGGCAGGCTCATGACTCAATCTCAGCTGAGAAGGAAGAAGAGGAGAAGCATTTAGATGTGGGCAGCATTCGAGAGCTCCCTCACATCAATGCACCGAAAGAATATCAAGAAGAAACGAAGGAAAAGGAAACAGATCACAAAATCGTCTATGATGAAGAAGAAACAAAATTCGAAACCACTCTAGAGCCTGAGGAGGAGCATGATTCGAAACGCTCAGTGCCCCCATTTGAAGAAGAGGATGAAGATGAAGATGAAGAACCAGACTTAGCGGAAGAAGCTAAAGTGGAAATCATCATTCTTCCAAGTGAATCTAAACCAGCTCCATGGTTTTCTCAAACCGTAAAGCGCAAGGCATAAAGTCACATTTATGCCTTTTTTTATGTTTTCTGCAGCAAAAAAACAGCCCGTTTTGCAACACGAGCTGTAGGTTTTATGTTTTTGCTTTCACAAAAAGCTGATTGATAGATGATAAATCAAAATTTTGCGTCAGAAAAGGCGGCGGAAATTGTTTGTTTTTCGGGGTCAGAACGGATTGGTAAACAGTATTGAGCCTTTTGGCCGCATGGGTAAAGGTAAATAAAGCTTCTACATGCTTTCGGGCGTTTTTTGTCATTTTGTTCATTAATTCTTGATCTGTAAAGGCTCTGTCAATTGCTTTTGCAAATGAAGAAGGTTTGTTGTATCTGTCGATGACAAGACCGGTGACTTCGTCTTTTACGACTTCTCCGTTTCCGCCCCGGTTTGTGGTAATTAAGGGCGTGCCGGCCGCCATTGCTTCATAATTCACACGGGCGAGGGGTTCGTTCCACTGAGAGCTGCACACAAATACATCTGCCATCAGAAATAGGTTTGGGATGTCGTCTGCGGGAATGAATTTTGTAAAGATTATGTGGTCTCTGTATGGCAGGGCCAGCGTGCGCAGATAGGTTACATAATGGTTTTCGCTGTCATCGCTGAACCACTTCCCGCCTGCTATGACCAGTACAGCATCAGGGTGCTGCTGCAAAATCCTTCTCATGCTGTGAATGAGAAGGTGAGGTCCTTTTGTCGGGCTTAAGCGGCCGGCGAATAAAATAACTTTTTTATCTTCAATACCGTATTTTTTCCGGTATGTTTTTCTGACAGCCGAGCCTTTCATCGTCCAGACGGGCGGATAAGAGTTTAAATCAACGCCGGAATACACAACTTTTGTGATGTCCTCGGCTTCAGGGAAACGTTCAATGACGGTTTGTTTAATAAATTCGCTCACAGTTGTGATCATGGAGACATTGTCGAGTACTTCTTTTCCTTGCGCGAAGGTCATCTTTTTTTCAGAAAACATTTCGTTATGCAGGCTCAGAACGATCTTGCTGTTTGGTGAGGCTTTTTTATATAAAGAGACATTTAAAGGCCTGTTGAACACATGAATGAGGTCAAAGGAAGAGGCTCGCAGCTCTTCGGCTACCGCCTCGCGGTAATGTTCTTTTGGCAGATGGATATAATGTACGCCGTCTTTTGTTTCTCTTTTTGGAAGCGCTGGATCTTCTATTGAAAAAATAGTCAGGTCGTACCTGCTGCTGAAATAGGGCGTGACACCGTCAATCATCATTTGAATAGCGCCGCCGCGTACTGCGGGCGCCGGCAGCTTTTCTGTACAGATAAAGGCAAGCTTCATTTTTATTCCCCCTGATACAGCGACGATAAATAGGCGATTTCGTTGGTCAAGCCATCCTTTAAGGATGTGGCGGGATCATAATGCAAGAGCTGCTTTGCTTTTGAAATATCCGCCCACGTGTTGCTCGGTTCCCCTGCTATTTTGTCCGAAAAGTGCAGTGTTGCTTTTCTACCGGAAATATCCTCAATGAGGGAGACAACCTTTAAGACTGAGGCACGCTCAGCACCGCCGATATTTACTGTTTCACCAATAAGGTGGGGTTTCCCAAGAACAGCGGTGATGCCTTTGACACAGTCGCTGATATAAGTGAAATCTCTTGACTGCTGCCCATCACCGAAGATGGTAAGCGGCTTTTGCTGAAGGTGCTGCTTAATGAGCCGGTGAAAAGCCATATCCGGCCGCTGTCTTGGCCCGTATACGGTAAAAAAACGGAGAATCACAATTGGAATGCCAAAGCTTTGTTGATACACATGGCAAAGCTTTTCTCCCGTAAGCTTTGTTACCCCGTACGGAGATAAAGGAGAAAGCGACGTGTTTTCGCTGACTTTTCCTTGTTTTTCGCCATAGACGGAAGAGGTGGATGCAAAGACGAACGTTTGAATAGAATGTTTCCGGCACTCCTCGAGGAGCCTTTGGAGCGCTTGGATATTATGTGCGGCATATGGGTGAAAATGACTGCCCCAGCTTGAGCGGACACCCGGTATGGCCGCCAAATGAAAGATGACGTCCACTCCTTCTAGTAAGGGAGCAAGATCCGCTGTCAGCAGATTTTCCTTTATGAACGTAAATCGCTTTTCCGGCAGCAGGTTTTTAAGGTTTTTTAGTTTCAAGGAAAATGGAGTAGGACCGATAAAGTCATCGATTCCGATAATGTTATGTTTCTTATCTTTTAGTAATTCTTCGCAGAGGTGGGAGCCGATAAAGCCCGCTGCTCCTGTGACGAGTATTTTCATGGACGGCCAACTCCCGTACAGATCAGGCCGCAAGCCTCGATCAGTTCTTTTTTCAGTACGTTGCGCCCGTCAATCACAAGACGCCCTTTCATGATAACTGCAGCCTTTTTCCAATCAAACGCTAAAAACTCAGGCCATTCTGTCGCCAAAAATAAAAAGTCACTCTCTTCGATCGCATCAAAAGCTTGAGAATGCTGAGTTACATGTTGCCGCAAATGTTCTGGAAGTACAGCTTCAGGATCATATGCATGAACATCACATCCCAGCTCCGCCAGCCTTTCCATCAGTCTGACAGCCTGAGAATTCCTGATGTCATCGGTATTCGGTTTGAAGGAAATGCCGAGTACAGCCGCTTTCTTGCCTTGAAGTGTTTCGAAGAATGACTGTATTTTTTTGATATACAGGCCGAGCTGGGTGTCATTAATGTGCTGCACGGCCCGGAGCAGGAAGGTCTCCGTGTTTTTTTCCTGGGCAGCAAATTGCAGCGCCTGCAGATCCTTTGGAAAACAAGAGCCTCCGTATCCGATGCCTGCCTGCAAAAAGTGCTCCCCGATCCTTGGGTCTAGACCGATAGCGCGGGAAATATCTGAGATATCTGATTGATAGGCTTCACATATGCGGGCCATTTCGTTAATGAACGAAATTTTGGCCGCTAAAAAGAAATTGTTGGCATATTTGATCAGCTCTGCTCCCGCTAAGCTTGTAACGATAAAAGGGGTATCAATGTGTTTGTAAATGGATTTGACGATGGCTGCCGATACGTGATCTTCTTCCTGAACACCGATGACTGTTTTGTCAGGATGCAGCATGTCATATAAGGCATTGCCTTCCCGCAGAAACTCCGGATTGGATACGATATTAAAAAGGTTTTTAGACACTCCGGAGGCAATCAGCTGTTTTGCTATGTTTTCATTAGTCCCGGGCGGAACAGTGCTTTTCGTAATAATGGTTTTATACGATCGGATCGCCTCGCTTAAATCACCGATGACGGACTGCAGGGCTTTCGTATCAGCTGATCCGTCCGAACGCGGCGGAGTTCCGACTGCGATAAAAATAACGGGACATTCCTCCATGCTCGATTTCACTTCAGAAGAAAACGAGAGATTGCCGCAACGAAGTATTGCATCTGAAAGCCCAGGCTCGTAAAAGGGAATGTCTCCTTTTTTCAGCTGCCCGATTTTTTTGACGTCTTTGTCTGTGCATATCATGTCATGTCCGATGGATGCCAGTGCCGCTGATAGGGTTAAACCGACATACCCGGCGCCAACCACACAAATTTTCATCACCTGAGCTCCTTTACAAGATTACTGGTCATATATCAATATCCTATTAAAAAAGGGCTGGTTCGTGATTCCGCTTTCTGCCCAGTTGCTCCCGCCTAATTTCAGATGTACAAACATCGGGATGCGCTCTTGGAATATCATGTAATAAACATGAGCTGAGGGGAAAATAACATGATAAAAAAAGCGATCATTCCTGCAGGCGGATTCGGCACGAGAAATCTGCCGGTGACGAAGGTGATTCCGAAAGAAATGTTTCCAGTAGGATCTAAGCCTGTGATTCATTATCTTGTTGAAGAATTAAAGGAGTCAGGCATTGAGGACATTTTGATGGTTGTATCGAGCCATAAAAATCTGATTGTCGACTATTTTGATTCCTCTTTGGCACTTGAGGCTTTTTTGGCCTCTAAGAATAAACAGCATTTGCTTAGTGAGCATCCCATTCCGGATATACGGATTCACTATGTGCGCCAGCCTTATGCAAAGGGTCTTGGCGACGCCATTTCTTTCGGAAAGCAATTTGCAGGCAAAGAGCCTTTTGCCGTCGTTTTGCCAGATGATCTGATTTTTTCCGCCAATCAGCCGGCTTTAGGACAGCTGATTGAAGCGTATACGAAATATCAGTCCAGTGTAATCGGCTTAAAAGAAACAAAAACGGAGGATTTACATCATTACGGCGTGATAAAAGGGGAGCCAGTTGAAAAAGGGCTTTATCGCATACAGGATATTGTGGAAAAGCCTAAACAAAACCCTCCGTCTCATTTTGCCGCAGCAGGGCGTTATATTTTCACACCTGATATTTTTAATGAGCTGGAGGCATTAGAAGCTGATAGCGGAGGAGAAGTGCAGGTAACGGATGCGATAAAAGCTTCGCTCGGGGCATGTACTGTATACGGGAAATTGCTAGAGGGCGAGCGGTATGACATCGGCCTGCAAAAGGATTATCTGAAGCTGATTTACGATATGCTGAAAACGGAAAAGAACCCCCAATAATCGGGGGTTCAATCAGCGTGGAGATCGCCGAATGTGGTCATGATTCCCTCTTCGTCAAGTTCTTCTTCATAGCGCTCATGGGCTCTGCTTTGATAAACGGTAATTTCTTTTCCAGTGATATCTGTAGCGATGAAATTTTCGTAAGACTCCGTATTGCCGATATTCTCTTCGGCATTCATCGTCATATCATCATAGCTGAGCGGAGGGTTTTCCATATCCTGCGGCGTTTGTGAGTTACCATATTTTTCGACATCCTGATAGGAATCCTCACTGTCATATGGCGCTCTGATTTCTTCATCATCATCAAATTCAAATTGCCCGAACGGTGTTTCTTCTTCAATCGGACGGTCTTTGGAAACCACGTCCTGTGACGAATACTCCGCGAGGGTTGTGGCAGTCGGAAGCGCTTCAAGTCGTTCGAAAGGGATTTCCTTTCCGCTGACTTCACAAATGCCATACGTACCGTTTTCTATCGCCTTCAATGAATGCTCAATGTCCCGAAGGTGCTCTCGCTCATGTAAATCGAGAGCGATGTCTTTCTCACGCTCGTAAAGTTCTGTCGCCTGATCGCCGGGATGGTTGTCGTATGCCGAAAGCTCACCCCACGAATCATAAGGAAAGGCTGAGTTAAGCTGAAAATGGTCATTGTCTTTGAAACGGTTTAAGATATCTTTTTTCGTTTGTTCCAGTTCATTTTTTAAATGCTGAAGCTGTTCTTTCGTAAGCAATGTGATCGCCTCGTTTCTCTGTGATGCATACCTTTAGTATGAACAGATCGCCTGAGAACTTTCATAAATGCCGGGTGGAGGAATATAGGAGGTTTTCCTTTTATGGTAAGCGGATACAACCTTTGCTATCAGTGGAGAAAGAAATTTAAGCTTTGTTTCTTTTTCATTTCTGAAATTAGGTTTATAATAGGTAAGGCAGGCCATTTGGACTGCATGATCTGTGTTTGACACAAAGGAGACACAGGTGTATGGTATTAAAAGCATTTTAAGGATTATGGAGGAATGTCTCATGGTGACAACGGTGCAGCGTACGTTCCGAAAGGAAGTTCTACATGCATTACATAAAGCCAAAGAAGTCAACCATGCTGTCTTAATAAGCTATTCGAGACAAATCGAGTCTCTTGACCCTCTATCATTTTTCAATTACGGAGCAAAAAAATATACAGGCAATCGATTTTTTTGGTCAGATCCTGAAAGTGAATTGACAATAGTCGGTCTTGGCAAAGAAGCGGTTTTCCAGACAAATCAAAAAAACAGCGAGCGGTATCGTGAGGTTTTTGAACAATGGGAGCGCTTTAAAAAGACGGCTTTTCATATTTATGAAGAAGAAAAGCTGCAGCATTCTGCAGTGGGACCTGTGTTATTCGGAGGATTTTCTTTTGACCCTTGCGAAGAAAGAGGTTCACAATGGGACCATTTCTCGGAAGGGGATTTCTTTGTGCCTGCGCTTATGCTGACGATGACTGCTGAAGGCCCGTTCTTAACAGTTAACAGATGGGTAAGCGGAGGAGAAGACGCAGAAGCTGTTTTAGAAGGCTTAAAAGCTTTTGCAACGGAATTTATGGTTCCCGATTTCAAGCAAGAAGATCAGGCTGTGATTGCAGCAGCCGAAGAGCTGGATAAGGATGATTGGCTGAAAGCAATCGAAACGGCCACAAGCCAAATTAAAGAGAAACAATATGATAAGGTTGTTCTTGCCCGAGAGCTGCTGCTCACGTTTGACGGTCCAATCCAAATTGAACCGGTGCTTAAAACGCTTCTGGACGATCAGCAGACAAGCTATGTTTTTGCAATTGAACAAGATGGCAAAACCTTTGTCGGCGCGTCTCCGGAAAGACTGATTAAAAGAGACGGCGGCACTGTCATGTCTTCCTGTCTGGCAGGCTCCATTAAACGAGGCGTGAATGAAGAAGACGACCGCCGGATAGGCCTTGAATTATTAAACGATGAGAAAAACCTGCTTGAGCATGATATTGTGGTAGGTATGATTCATAATGCTTTTGTATCAAGCTGTTCAGAGGTTGAAAAGCCTGATGGACCTGTTTTGTACAAAACAAAAAGCGTGCAGCACCTGTTTACGCCGATTGTCGGACAGCTGCGCGAGTCTGCTTCAATTTTTGACTTAATTGAGAAGCTGCATCCCACTCCGGCGCTTGGGGGAGCACCTCAGGAAAAAGCTGTTGACGTGATCAGGGAGATTGAACCGATGTCTCGCGGCTGGTATGCGGCCCCTATCGGCTGGATTGACAGCCAGGATAACGGGGAATTCGCGGTAGCCATTCGTTCAGGGCTGATCGAAGGAAGCACAGCAAGGCTGTTTGCCGGGTGCGGTATTGTGGAAGACTCGGAACCAATCTCGGAATATGAAGAAACACAGATTAAATTGAAGCCGATGATCTCTGCATTAGGAGGTGAGAGGCGTTGACAGTCAACCCGATTACTCATTACATCGGAAGTTTTATTGATGAATTCGCCCTTTCCGGAATTACGGACGCTGTCGTTTGTCCGGGCTCAAGATCCACACCGCTGGCTGTTCTTTGTGCTGCGCATCCTGATATCAGCGTCCATGTCCAAATTGATGAAAGATCTGCCGGATTTTTTGCCTTAGGTTTGGCAAAAGCGAAGCAGCGTCCCGTACTATTGATCTGTACATCTGGAACAGCCGCGGCCAACTTTTATCCGGCTGTGGTTGAAGCCCATTATTCAAGGGTGCCTATTATTGTGTTAACTGCTGATCGGCCTCATGAGCTGCGCGAAGTAGGCGCACCGCAGGCTATTAATCAGCACTTCTTATTCGGTAACTTTGTTAAGTTTTTCACAGACTCTGCTCTTCCTGAAGAGTCTCCGCAAATGCTGAGATACATCCGAACGCTGGCAAGCCGCGCTGCCGGAGAAGCACAAAAGCGCCCAATGGGGCCTGTCCATGTGAATGTGCCGCTGCGCGAACCGCTGATGCCGGATCTTTCAGATGAGCCGTTTGGAAGAATGAGAACAGGCCGTCATGTGTCTGTGAAAACAGGTACGCAGTCTGTTGACCGCGAGTCCCTGTCTGATGTGGCTGAGATGCTCGCGGAGGCTGAAAAAGGAATGATTGTCTGCGGAGAGCTCCATAGTGATGCGGATAAGGAAAACATTATTGCGCTGTCAAAAGCGCTTCAGTATCCAATTTTAGCGGATCCGCTGTCTAATCTGCGGAATGGTGTTCATGATAAAAGCACTGTTATTGATGCGTATGATTCGTTTTTAAAAGATGATGAGCTGAAGCGGAAACTTCGTCCTGATGTTGTCATTCGGTTTGGACCGATGCCTGTTTCAAAACCGGTTTTCTTATGGCTTAAAGATGATCCGGCGATTCAGCAAATCGTGGTTGACGAGGATGGAGGCTGGAGAGACCCGACACAGGCAAGCGCGCATATGATTCATTGTAATGCGTCTGTTTTTGCTGAGGAGATCATGGCAGGCCTTACTGCTGCCACCAGATCCTCAGAGTGGCTGGAAAAGTGGCAGTTTGTCAATGGGCGGTTCCGCGAGCACCTGCAAACAATCAGCAGTGAAGATGTTTCGTTTGAAGGCAATCTCTATCGAATCCTTCAGCATCTTGTGCCTGAAAACAGCTCGCTGTTTGTAGGCAACAGCATGCCGATCAGGGATGTTGATACGTTTTTTGAAAAGCAGGACCGCCCTTTTCGGATTTATTCAAACCGGGGAGCAAACGGGATAGACGGTGTCGTCTCCTCTGCCATGGGGGTATGTGAAGGAACAAAAGCGCCTGTTACCCTTGTGATTGGAGATTTATCTTTTTATCACGATTTAAACGGCTTGCTGGCGGCCAAAAAGCTGGGTATTCCTCTTACTGTGATTCTTGTCAATAATGACGGAGGAGGGATTTTCTCCTTTTTGCCGCAGGCTTCTGAGAAGACACACTTTGAAGATTTGTTCGGCACACCGACAGGGCTCGATTTCAAGCATGCGGCTGCACTTTACGGCGGAACGTATTCATGCCCGGCTTCTTGGGATGAATTCAAAACAGCTTACGCGCCGCAGGCAGACAAGCCCGGACTCCATTTGATTGAAATCAAAACGGATCGCCAATCAAGAGTCCAGCTTCATCGCGATATGCTGAATGAGGCTGTGCGGGAAGTGAAAAAACAATGGGAACTGTAAACATAACGGTATCAGATGGTGTCCGATATGCAGTGGCAGACGAGGGACCGAATGCTTCCGAAGCCGTCGTCTGCCTGCATGGGTTTACCGGCAGCAAACAATCATGGACTTTTCTTGATGAGATGCTGCCTGATTCCCGCTTGATCAAAATTGATTGTTTAGGGCATGGGGAAACCGATGCCCCGCTGAATGGGAAAAGATATAGCACAAGCCGGCAAGTTTCTGACCTTGCCGAGATTTTTGATCAATTAAAACTTCACAAAGTGAAATTGATTGGGTATTCTATGGGAGGAAGGCTTGCTTACTCTTTTGCGATGACATATCCCGAGCGGGTATCGGCACTTGTGCTTGAAAGCACGACGCCGGGGCTCAAAACACTTGGGGAACGGCGGGAACGAATTATGCGGGACCGGAAGCTTGCTGATTTTATTTTACGAGACGGGCTCAAAGCATTTGTTGCGTATTGGGAGAATATCCCTTTGTTTTCATCTCAGCAGAGGCTGGCTGAAGATATTCGGCACAGGATACGATCGGGCCGTCTGCGGAACAATAAGATTGGGCTTGCGAACAGTTTAACCGGCATGGGCACCGGTTCACAGCCTTCCTTGTGGAGCCGTGTAGAGGAAATAGATGTTCCTGTGCTTCTTATCTGCGGGGAGTGGGACGAAAAATTTTGCGCCATCAATCAAGAGGTGCATAAGATGCTTCCTTCTAGTAGAATAGAGATTGTTCCAAAAGCAGGACATACGGTCCATGTGGAACAGCCGCGATTGTTTGGTAAAATAGTGAGTGAGTTTTTGACGAGCATCTGACTCATTCACATAGAGAATAAAAGGAGGTCATCATATGGCTGAATGGAAAACAAAACGGACATACGATGAGATATTGTATGAAACGTATAATGGCATTGCAAAAATAACAATCAACCGACCTGAGGTACATAATGCGTTTACCCCTAAAACGGTTGCTGAAATGATTGATGCGTTTGCTGACGCAAGAGACGACCAAAACGTTGGGGTTATCGTGCTTGCCGGTGCAGGGGACAAAGCATTTTGTTCTGGCGGAGACCAAAAAGTGCGCGGCCACGGTGGATATGTAGGAGACGATCAGATCCCGCGTCTTAACGTATTGGATCTTCAGCGTTTAATCCGCGTCATCCCGAAACCGGTTGTCGCGATGGTGTCCGGATATGCGATCGGCGGAGGCCATGTGCTTCACATCGTATGTGACTTGACAATTGCTGCGGACAACGCAATTTTCGGACAAACAGGCCCTAAAGTGGGAAGCTTCGATGCAGGTTACGGTTCTGGCTACCTGGCTCGAATTGTAGGACATAAAAAAGCACGTGAAATCTGGTACCTATGCCGACAGTACAACGCACAGGAAGCACTGGACATGGGTCTTGTCAACACAGTCGTTCCTTTGGAACAGCTTGAAGAAGAAACGATTAAATGGTGTGAAGAAATGCTTGAAAAAAGCCCGACCGCACTGCGCTTTCTTAAAGCTGCGTTTAACGCGGACACAGACGGACTTGCTGGAATTCAGCAGTTTGCAGGGGATGCTACCCTTCTTTACTACACAACAGATGAAGCAAAAGAAGGCCGTGATTCCTTTAAGGAAAAACGCAAACCTGATTTCGGACAGTTCCCTCGTTTCCCGTGATCAGCAATACTTAGTAAACCAACAGCTTGAGACTTTGCGGTCCAAGCTGTTTTCTTTTCAATACAGACATTTTACCTCGGAGATGATGACATGCTGACAGAACAGCCCAACTGGCTCATGCAGCGGGCACAGCTGACACCTGAGAGAATCGCTCTCATCTATAGAGACCAAACCGTGACATTTGCAGAATTATTTGCCGCGTCTAAGCGAATGGCGGCACAGCTTGCCGCTCATTCGGTTCGGAAAGGGGATACTGCGGCTATTTTGCTCCAAAATCGTGCAGAAATGGTATACGCCGTTCACGCTTGTTTTTTGCTTGGTGTTAAGGCGGTGCTTTTGAATACGAAGCTGTCAACACATGAAAGGCTGTTTCAGCTGGAGGATTCCGGATCCGGCTTTTTACTGACAGATTCAAGCTTTGACAAGAAAGAGTATGAACACATCGTTCAAACGATTGATGTGGATGAATTGATGAAAGAAGCAGCAGAGGAAATTGCGATCCAAGCTTATATGCAAATGGATGCAACGGCAACGCTGATGTATACGTCGGGTACGACAGGAAAGCCCAAGGGAGTTCAGCAAACGTTCGGAAACCACTATTTCAGTGCGGTGTCGTCCGCGCTTAATTTGGGTATAACAGAACAAGACCGCTGGCTTATCGCATTGCCGCTCTTTCATATCAGCGGCTTGTCCGCATTATTCAAATCTGTGATCTATGGAATGACTGTCGTGCTTCACCAGCGTTTTTCCGTAAGTGATGTGCTGGATTCTATCAACAGGCATGAAGTGACAATGATCTCTGCGGTGCAGACAATGCTAGCCAGTCTTTTGGAAGAAACAAGCCGCTGCCCTGAATCCATCAGATGCATTCTTCTCGGCGGCGGCCCTGCACCGCTGCCATTGCTTGAGGAATGCCGTGAGAAAGGATTCCCTGTCTTTCAGTCATATGGAATGACAGAAACATGCTCACAAATTGTTACCCTTTCGCCGGAATTCAGTATGGAAAAGCTCGGATCTGCGGGGAAACCGCTGTTTTCATGTGAAATCAAAATAGAGCGGGACGGACAGGTATGTGAACCGTTTGTACACGGTGAAATCATGGTCAAAGGCCCGAATGTCATGAAAAGCTATTTTAACCGGGAAAGCGCAAACGAAGCCTCCTTTCAAAATGGCTGGCTGAAAACAGGTGATCTTGGTTATTTGGACAGCGAAGGCTTTTTATATGTATTAGACAGACGTTCAGATCTGATCATATCCGGCGGAGAAAACATTTATCCGGCCGAAGTGGAGTCAGTGCTGCTTTCACACCCCGCTGTGGCCGAAGCCGGGGTTTCAGGGGCTGAGGACAAAAAATGGGGGAAAGTGCCTCATGCCTATCTTGTCCTTCACAAGCCTGTGAGCGCAGAAGAATTGACTGCCTACTGCAAAGAACGCTTGGCGAAGTATAAAATTCCGGCAAAATTCTTTGTGCTTGACCGCCTGCCGCGCAATGCGTCTAATAAGCTCTTGCGAAATCAGCTGAAGGATGCGCGTAAAGGAGAACTGCTATGATCGAAATAGAAAAAATCACGCTTTACCATTTGAGCATGAACTTAAAGAAACCGTTTAAAAACAGTATCGAAACGCTTCAAGAGCGTAAATTTCTGATCGTGGAAGCCATTGATACAACAGGTGTCACAGGCTGGGGAGAAGTTTCCGCTTTCTCTTCGCCTTGGTACACCGAGGAAACCATTGGAACATGTTTGCATATGCTAAAAGATTTTTTTATCCCAAATGTCGTCGGCCGTGAATTCAATCACCCTTCAGAAGTGCCGGACAGCCTGGCGCGGTATAAAGGAAACCGGATGGCAAAAGCGGGACTTGAATCGGCTGTATGGGATATCTATGCCAAAAAGAAGGGCGTATCCCTTGCTGAGGCATTGGGCGGAACAAGAGATAAAATCCCTGCCGGGGTGGTAGTCGGCCTGGCGCCTCTTGACGATATGCTGAAGGAAATTGAGAGCTATCAAAAAGAAGGTTATCAAAGAATAAAAATTAAAATTCAGCCTGGGCAGGATGTGGAATTGGTCAAGGCCATCCGCAGCCGATTCCCAAATATTCCGCTTATGGCCGATGCCAATTCCTCCTACGAATTGAAGGATATCAGCCGTTTAAAGGAGCTTGATGACTACCATTTAATGATGATTGAGCAGCCCCTTCAATCCGACGATATCGTTGACCACCGCCACCTGCAGAAACATTTGAAAACGGCTATTTGCCTTGATGAGAGCATTTGTTCAGTTGATGATGCGAGACGGGCGATTGAGCTAGGAAGCTGCAAAATTATTAATATAAAACCTTCTCGTGTCGGCGGCTTAACAGAAGCCTTAAAAATTCATGATTTATGCAAAGAGCATCATATGCAGGTTTGGTGCGGCGGAATGCTGGAAACAGGTATATCAAGAGCGCAGAACGTGGCGCTTGCTTCACTGCCTCAATTCACAATACCTGGCGATATATCTTCATCCTCACGCTATTGGGATGAAGATATTGTAACTCCTGATATTCGTATTGATAATGGATTTATTTCTGTGTCAAAACAGCCTGGTTTAGGGGTTGAGGTAAACCAAGACATTATGCGAAAATATGTGACCAAAATGGATGTTTTCACACAGCATGGTTAAGAAAAAAGCATTTTGCTATTTTGAATAAATGACACTGTGCTGTTACAGTAAAAGTGTTCGTTGAATACATCCCTTCTCGTTTGGACCGGCTGCTGACCCAGCCGGTTTTTTTAATGTAAATTAGCTTGACAAAAATGGCCAAACGCGATAATTTTGCACAAAGGAAACTTTTTGTCCTGTGTAAATAAAACATGCTTTTGGCTAATTTAATGTCACATGTCTAAGAACTGACAACATAAGATAAAACAATCGGACATTTATGGCAAAGAGGAGGAGAAATATGAGACGAGGGCTGATGGCAGCAGTACTTTTTGCGACCTTTGCTTTAACGGGATGCGGAACGGATTCAGCCGGAAAAAGCGCTGATCAGCAATTACAAGTGACAGCGACAACATCTCAAATTGCCGATGCAGCAGAAAACATCGGAGGTAAGCATGTAAAAGTCACCTCTTTAATGGGACCGGGGGTTGATCCGCACCTTTACAAAGCTTCCCAAGGTGACACGAAAAAATTAATGTCTGCCGATGTTGTTCTGTACAGCGGGTTGCATTTGGAAGGGAAAATGGAGGATGTCCTCCAAAAAATCGGCGAACAAAAACAATCGGCGGCAGTAGCTGAGGCCATTCCGAAAAATAAGCTTATTCCCGCGGGGGAAGGCAAGACGTTTGATCCCCACGTCTGGTTCAGCATTCCGTTATGGATCTATGCGGTGGATGAAATTGAAGCGCAATTCAGCAAAGCAATGCCTCAGCACGCAGATGCCTTTCGGAAAAATGCCAAAGAGTACAAAGAAGATTTGCAATATTTAGATAAGTGGTCGCGTAAAGAGATCGCACATATTCCGGAGAAAAGCCGTGTGCTTGTGACTGCTCATGATGCGTTTGCGTACTTTGGGAATGAGTATGGATTTAAGGTAAAAGGCCTGCAGGGACTCAGCACAGATTCGGACTATGGATTAAGGGATGTTCAGGAGCTGGTTGATCTTCTGACAGAAAAACAAATAAAAGCTGTGTTCGTAGAAAGCAGTGTATCTGAAAAATCAATCAATGCAGTGGTGGAAGGCGCTAAAGAAAAAGGCCATACAGTCACAATCGGCGGTCAGCTTTATTCGGATGCCATGGGTGAAAAGGGCACAAAAGAAGGCACATACGAAGGAATGTTCCGCCACAATATCAACACGATTACTAAAGCGCTTAAATAAAGAAAAGAGGTGGAGGATATGTTCCCTGTTGAGCTTGATAATGTGACGGTTGCTTATCATAAAAAGCCTGTACTGCAGGACATTTCGCTGCAGGTACCGGAAGGAAAACTTATTGGCATTATCGGCCCAAACGGCGCGGGAAAATCAACCTTGATCAAAACGATTCTCGGTCTTGTGCCCCGGGCTTCCGGAGACATCTCTATTTACGGCAAAGACTATAAGGATCAGCGGACCAGAATCGGATATGTTCCGCAGCGCGGCTCGGTTGACTGGGATTTCCCCACAAGCGCGCTCGATGTCGTCCTAATGGGAAGATACGGGAGAATCGGTTTATTAAAGAGGCCAAAGAAAGCGGATGTGGAGATGGCGAAGGCCGCATTAGCAAAAGTCGGGATGCTTGATTATGCGAAGAGGCAGATCAGCCAGCTGTCAGGCGGCCAGCAGCAGCGGGTGTTTCTTGCCCGGGCACTCTGCCAGAACGCTGACATTTATTTTATGGATGAACCGTTTGCAGGTGTCGATGCAGCGACGGAGCGGGCGATTATGACACTGTTGGCAGAACTCAAAGAAAAAGGAAAAACCGTGCTTGTCGTCCATCATGACCTGCAGACCGCCGAGGATTATTTCGATTGGATTTTACTTCTTCATTTAAGAAAAATCGCTTTCGGACCGGCGGAAAACGTTTTTACGATCGAAAACCTGCAAAAAACATATGGAGGAAGGCTTACGTTTTTAAAAGATAAAGTGCTGGCAGAAGGACATAAGGAGTGAGCGCGATGTTTGAAAGTTTGTGGCTGCAGCTCCAGCATCCGAATACACAGTGGGTGCTGGCCGGTACGCTTTTGCTCGGGATGGCAAGCGGTGTTTTGGGCAGCTTTGTGCTGCTGAGAAAGCAAAGTTTAATCGGCGATGCGATGGCCCATTCAGCTCTGCCGGGAGTGTGTCTCGCTTTTCTGTTCACCGGGCAAAAATCACTGCCTTTCTTTTTGCTGGGTGCGGCGCTCGCCGGGCTGCTCGGAACGTTTTGTATTCAGCTGATTCCGCGGCTTTCAAAAACAAAGGAGGACTCGGCGATCGGGATTGTTCTTTCTGTGTTTTTTGGCGTCGGGATCATTCTGCTGACATATATTCAGCAACAGGGGGCGGGAAGCCAAAGCGGGCTTGATTCTTTTTTATTCGGCCAGGCTGCTTCATTGGTCAGGCAGGATATCATCCTTATAGCAGGAATATCCGCTGTTCTACTGCTTCTTTGTATTGTTTTCTTTAAGGAATTTACATTGATTACTTTTGATCTCGCGTTTGCAAAGGGATTAGGAATCCCGGTGCGTTTTTTAAACGGGCTTTTGGCTTGTCTGATTGTCTGTTGTGTCGTCATTGGGCTTCAGACTGTTGGTGTGATATTAATGGCGGCTATGCTGATTACACCTGCCATAGCTGCGAGATATTGGACCGAACGATTAACCGGGATGATCGTCATTGCCGGGATTACAGGCGGGGTCAGCGGCGCGGCCGGAACCCTGCTTAGCACCACGATGAAGGGAATGGCGACAGGGCCATTAATGATCTTATCTGCAACGCTGCTCTTTCTTTTTTCAATGATTTGCGCGCCTAAGCGGGGATTGGCAGCTAAAGCCATAAGGCTGATGAGGCTGCGTCGCAGAACAAGCAGGGAGCAAGTGCTTTTGGCAATTTATGAACAGTATGAAAAGAATAATCTTTGTGTAAATGTTGAAAGTGTAAGAAAGAAAAGACGCCTATCCCCTTCATTATGCCTTAAGGCATTAAATGACTTGGAACAAGAGAGGTGCATTGAGCATATCGAAAATGGGATTTGGCAAATCACAAGCAAAGGGGTAGAAAAAGGCTATCACACAGCTTTGAAGCAGCGGATGTATGAAGTGTATCTCATGCATGAAATGGAACTTGCCAATATAGAATCCGATCAGGACTACTTTGACCCGGACCGTTTACCGAGAGAAACGAGAGAGCGGCTTTATTCACTCTTAAAGCTGTATGGACGGATGCCTGAGCGTCGAAAAGCGTCTCATGATGCCGAGAAGGGACAGATCGCAAATGAGTTTTGAAGCATGGATTATAGCTACCGGTGTATTAGTCGGTGTAAGCTGCGGATTGATCGGCACATTTCTTGTGCTGAGAAGCATGGCTATGCTGGCCGACGCAATCAGTCATACAGTGTTGCTTGGCATTGTCGGCGCTTTTCTAGTGACGGGAAGTCTCGACGGGATTTCTATGTTTATCGGCGCAGCCGCAACCGGTCTATTAACGGCTTTCTTGGTTCAGCTTCTTCATAGCAAGGGGGTTCAATCAGATGCTGCCATAGGCGTTGTGTTTACATCTTTATTTGCAATCGGGGTTATTTTGCTTTCTGTGTATGGAGCGAATGTCCATCTCGATATTGAGCACTCGCTAATGGGAGAAATCGCTTTTGTGCCGTGGAATACGGTGACGGTATTGGGGGTTGATATTGGGCCGAAAGCGTTTTGGATGCTGACATCTGTTCTGGTTTTAAACGTAGTGTTGATCAGTGTGTGCTATAAGGAGTTTAAAATCGCTTCGTTTGATCCTCAAATGGCTTTAGCCTTGGGAATACCGGTTTTGCTCATTCATTACGTGCAAATGGGCATGCTGTCCCTGACGACTGTTGCTTCCTTTGATTCGGTGGGGGCCGTATTGGTTGTGGCCATGCTGATTGTTCCGCCGGCTGCGGCACATTTGCTGACAGACCGGCTTCTTTATATGCTGATTCTCAGCGCGTTGATTGGCGGGCTATCGGCGGTCATGGGCTATTTCTTCGCAACATGGCTTAATGTTTCGATTTCAGGAGCGATGGCGGCCATGACAGGTGTATGTTATGCAAGCGCCTTTTTGTTTTCACCTGCAAACGGGGTCATAACTAAAAAGCTGAGAACACTCAACATGCAAAAAGAAAGAGCTGGCTGACGCAGCTCTTTCTTTTAATTACAAATCATGCGGCTTAAACGTTTTGCAGTCTGTTTCCCGGCTGTTTTCAGCCGTTTCACCAGTATGGCTGACAACATAAATGGCATCAGCGGTGCATTTGTTACCTTTGCCCCAATAAGAACAGTTGTTGACCTCACATAGAATTTTCTGCTCCATGCCATCCCCTCCTTATAAAGGTTCTGGATTAGTATAGCCGGCTGGCTTGCCCTCTATTCCTCCTGGCGGATATAGCGTTTATCTCGCATAAACATTTTCCAGAAGAAATAAAAGCCCGGAAATAGAATGATAAATGCAACGATATAAGTCGCAAACAGCGCCCTGAACGTTGCTGGCTCTGTGAAGCCTGACATGACTGTCACATCAGGATAAATCATATACGGAAGATGCGCCCGCCCGTACGCGTAGCTTGCGAGAAAATACTGTATCCCAATCGCGACAAGTGCAAGCCGCGGTTTTCCAATGTTTTGCCCAAAGCTCTTATTAGGCAGAAAAAGGGCGATTCCAGCAATGACAAATGTAATAAACGATGCAATAATCCAAGTAAAATCATTCAGCATTCCGCTGTACAGCCAGTTAGCTTCATTCCGCATTGTCACCATGATGCATACAGCAAACAACAGTGAAATCGGGCCGGTAATCAGGGCGCTTTTTCTGTAGGCTCGGTACGCATCCTGTTCCTCTGCCACATTTGAAACATCTGCAAGCAGCAGCGAGGACAAAAATAAGGTGCTTAAAATCGCAAACCCGATAAATGAATAGGCGTTGGGGCTTGAAAAGATTTTAGACATATTTAAGTTATAGATTCCATCCGTTTTTTCTATAAACCCTCCGTGTGTCACAGGAAGCACCAAAATTAAAATAGCAGGAATGATAAAGCCGGAGATGCCGGAAATATATCTTAGCGTTTTCCGCTCCTTTGCTGTATTTGAAAAAACGAGAAATCCGCTTCGAATCGCTAAAAGCAGCAAAATCATGCTTCCGGGAATTAATAAAACGGTTCCGAGCACAAATGTCGCGCCGGGGAAAAAACTGAAAAGCGCCACGACGATGGCTACTATAAAGACGTTTGTGACCTCCCAAGTCGGGGACAAAAAGCGATTCGCAATATCGGTGGCCTTCATATGCTCCTTATTTAAATAGATCATAGACCAAAATCCCGCTCCAAAATCCATTGTCGCCATGACGGCGTAAATAAACACAAAGCCCCAGATAATTGAGATGGCGATCAGAGCGTCAGTTGAAATCTCCATTTGTACGATCTTCCTTCCATTTGGTTTCCTGTTTGCGGAGCCATTACGACTCCGCTGTATTTAAATCTTCGTCAACCGGGTGCTTGCGGAAATAATACAGCAGCACGTAGACAACAGCTGCGCCTAACACGGCATAAACAAATGTGAAAAATAAGAACAGCACCCCGATCGAGCCAGTCGTTGTTACGACATCTGACGTTTTCAGCAGATGATAGATGACCCAAGGCTGCCTCCCCGTACATGCGAAAATCCAGCCGAATTCAATGCCGATGAGACTAAAAGGGCCTGCTGTCATGAAAATGACCAAAAGCCACGTTGGGAAACGGTCTTTCTTGAGCACCTTTCTCCAGACCACTCCGATAATGGAATAAAGAATAAGCAGCATGCCTACACCGACCATCGCATTAAACAGCGTGTGAATGAAAAGCGGCGGCCATTCATCTCTCGGAAATGCATTTAATCCCTTTACAACAGTGTCAAAACGGTTCGCTGCCAAAAAGCTTAAAGCCCATGGAATCTCGATTGCCCATTTTACTTTTTCTTCATTCGGGTCGGTAAAACCGCCGATAGCGAGCGGGGCGTGGGATCTTGTTTCAAACAGGCCTTCCGCACCGGCTAATTTTTCGGGCTGGTATTCGTACAGCATTTGTGCAGATTCGTGTCCGTTCAAAGCGGTCAGCAACGAAAAAATACCGCCGATCGTCAGTGCGAGCAAAAGGGCTTTCCGGTGAAAGCGATAGACCTTTTCCTTTTTCCTCGTCCGGATCATTTTATACGCCGCAACAGAAGCCACGATAAACGCACCGGTCATAAACGCGGACAGCACGACATGGCCGGCAGTGATAAAAAAGCTAGGATTAAAAAACGCAGCCCACGGGTCAACATCTGTAATTTTTCCGTTTAAAATTTTAAAACCGGCGGGCGTACCTTCAAAAGCGTGAACATTCGTAATCAGAACAGCTGATGCTGCTGCCCCGACTAACACAAAGAAAACAGCAACAATCCTCATTGCAGGTGACAAACGGTCTGCAGCGTATACATAAATCGACATGAATAGGGCTTCAACAAAAAAAGCATAGATTTCAATTTGAAATGGCAGGGACATCACCCGGCCGATGACTTCCATAAATCCCGGCCATAAAAGCGCGAGCTGAGTGCCCGCGATCGTTCCGGTCGGTATGGCGACCCCCAGCAAAACGGCTTGTGCTTTCGTCCATCTTTTCGCCATGATCGCATAATGGTCATCTTTCGTTTTTTGATAGATCAATTCCGCCACTAAAATCATGAGCGGGAGACCGACTCCAAGTGTTGCGAAAATGATATGAAAGCCCATAGTCGTGCCAAAGAGGCTTCTTGCCAAAACTAAATCATCCACAATCGTAAACCACCTTTCTAAAAAGACGTTCTGTATGTATTTTGGGTTTATTATTTGCTTCCTCGGTTAGATTATTCTTCCTATTCTTAAATGCCATGAGGTTTACGATGCGAAAACAGAGGGAAGGATATAAGAAGATTGACAAAACGTTTGTAAGGTTATAAAATAAAACGTAATTATTACGATTTATTGAAAGGAGATTCACATGAAAGAAGGAATTCATCCGAAGAACCACAAAGTGATATTTCAGGATGTCAACAGCGGCTACCGTTTTCTCAGCACCTCTACTAAAACATCTAATGAAACAGCAGAGTGGGAAGACGGCAACACATATCCTGTCATTAAAGTAGAGGTAAGTTCTGACACGCATCCGTTTTATACAGGCCGCCAGAAATTCAATGAAAAAGGCGGACGAGTTGAGCAGTTCAAAAAACGCTATAACATGGGGAAATAAGGCAGACCAGAGGGTTTGTCTTTTTTTATTATGACGAATAAACAAGGGTTGTGATATATTGAAGAGTAAAAAGAATAGAAAGGGACAACGAACATGAGTCTTCTAAATGATATTCTTGAATTTAACAAGACATTTACTGAACAAAGAGAGTATGAAAAGTATCAAACATCAAAATTTCCAGATAAAAAAATGGCGATTCTTTCTTGCATGGACACTCGTCTGGTTGAACTGCTGCCGCATGCGATGAATTTGCGAAACGGTGATGTGAAAATCATTAAAAGTGCCGGTGCGCTTGTGACACACCCATTCGGAAGCATCATGAGAAGTTTACTCGTCGCAGTGTACGAGCTGAATGCAGATGAGGTGTGTGTGATCGGGCATCACGATTGCGGCATGAGCAAAATCAGCAGCAAAAGCATGCTTGAAAAAATCAAAGCAAGAGGGATTCCGGAAGAACGCATCGAAACAATAAAGTACTCCGGTGTAGACTTTGATCAATGGTTTAAAAGTTTTGATTCAGTGGAAGCGAGTGTGAAAGACAGCGTAGACGTTATTAAACATCACCCGCTGTTCCCTGAAAACGTTCCGGTCCATGGCTTAGTCATTGATCCTAAAACCGGAAAACTGGATCTAATCGTAAACGGCTATAACAATTAATGTTTTTGTTTCTTTTCAGGAACGGGATCGACTCCTCCCGGATGGAACGGGTGGCATTTCAAAATCCGTTTGATTGTCAGCCATCCGCCTTTTAAAGCGCCATGCGTTTTAATCGCTTCGATTCCATATTGGGAACAGGTCGGATAAAAGCGGCATGTTGGCGGTGTCAGGGGCGAGATGAATTTTTGATATCCTCTGATCAGAGCGATGAATAGGGTTTTCATGTTTCTTCAGCAACCTTTCTGATGCAAGTATAAGAAAAAAAACACAGATTGAAAAGTTAATCAATAATTCTTATCGGAAAAGTATGTTATAATGAAATTACATTTTAAAAAAAGGGGAGAGTGCCATTATGCCTTCAGTAGAAAGTTTTGAGCTTGATCATAATGCGGTTGTTGCTCCATATGTAAGACATTGCGGTGTGCATAAAGTAGGAACAGACGGCGTTGTAAATAAATTTGACATTCGTTTTTGCCAGCCAAATAAACAGGCGATGAAGCCTGACACCATTCACACACTCGAGCATTTGCTCGCGTTTACGATTCGTTCTCACGCTGAGAAATACGATCATTTTGATATCATTGATATTTCTCCAATGGGCTGCCAGACAGGCTATTATCTAGTTGTGAGCGGAGAGCCGACATCAGCGGAAATCGTTGATCTGCTTGAAGACACAATGAAAGAAGCGGTAGAGATTACAGAAATACCAGCTGCGAATGAAAAGCAGTGCGGCCAAGCGAAGCTTCATGATTTGGAAGGCGCTAAACGTTTAATGCGTTTCTGGCTTTCACAGGATAAAGAAGAATTGCTAAAAGTATTTGGCTAAAATAGAAAGGACCTTTTTGCGCATAAGCAAAAAGGTCTTTTTTGTGACGTCTCATATTTTGTGTACCATTTGCTGTAAGCGTTTGCTACTATTTAGGTAAACGATGAAAGGGTGATGGCATGAAAAAGATGTTGGTTGTTCTGCTTTTTTCTGCTTTTTTGCTTAACGGATGCGGATCTGGTGAAAGTAAAGCAAATACAGCTGAGACGCCCGAGGTTTTGGATGTCAAGCTGACCGGGCCTGAAAAAGTAAATCCCGGAGAAAGCGCTGCTTATGAAGCAGCCGTATCATATGGTGATGAAGCTGTGACGGATGCCGATGAAGTAGAGTTTGAAGTATGGAAAGAAGGGGAAAAAGACGCAAGCCAAATGTTTAAGGCGAAACAAGAAAAAGGCGTATACCGATTGGAAACGACGTTTAAGGAAGATGGTGTATACACTGTCCAATCCCATGTCACAGCAAAAAAACAGCATAGCATGCCGACCTTAAAAGTCCAAGTCGGAGACGCCGATGCTGCCAGCAATCAGTCAGAAGAGGAGCATTCACATCATCATTGATTGTGTGAATCAGAGTGATTTTCTTGTGGCGGATCAATGGTATGCTTTACATTATAGGCTTTTACAGTCGTCCAAATGGTTACAAGCAAAACAGCCAGCACAATCAAAATACTTATCGTAATGAGAAGCGTCATGACATTCCACCTCCCGTTTTTTAACAATTGTAGCATAATAGTAGAAATCGTGACAGATAAGGGTAAAAAAGAGGTTTTAGCGTACGATATTAAGGGTATACATAGTCATATAACAAGGAGGAGATACCATGTCAGAACAATTGATTCAATCAGTGAACAAACAAGTAGCCAACTGGACGGTCATGTATGTGAAACTACATAATTATCACTGGTATGTGAAAGGAAAAGATTTCTTCACGCTTCATGAAAAGTTTGAGGAGCTGTACAACGAAACGGCAACTTATATTGATGACTTAGCAGAACGTCTTTTGGCGCTGAACGGAAAACCGATTGCAACAATGAAGGAATCCTTAGAAACGGCTTCTATCAAAGAAGCGGCTGGAAATGAAACAGCTGAACAAATGGTTCAAAGCGTATATGATGATTTCACAGTCATCGCGGAAGAGCTGAAAAACGGCATGGATTTAGCTGATAAAGTCGGTGACGAAACAACAGGGGACATGCTTCTTGCGATCCATCAAAATATTGAAAAACATAACTGGATGCTAAAAGCTTACCTAGGTTAAGTCCAAAAATAGAACGGCCGGATGTCTTAAAAAAGACGTCCGGCTTTTCTTTTTGTATCTGAAAAATAGGCGACAACCAGTCCATTTTTCTGAAAAATCCAATCCGTTCGGTTTGTTTTCCATAGAATATCGTAAGGCCGTTTCTGTGAAAGGATGTTGGGATAAATGGATAGAGACTTTGGCATCTTTTCGTTTTTAGCAGTCAGCGTTTCAGCAGCGGGTTTTTTCTTTGGAGGTTTTCAGTATTCATTTCTGATTTTGCTCTCTCTTATGGCAATTGAATTTATCAGTACGACTTTGAAGGAAACCATTATTCATAAACTGTCATTTATAAAGGTATTTGCCCGGCTTGTCAAAAAATTAGTCACGCTGGCTCTGATCTCTGTATGCCACTTTTTTGATCAGCTGCTGAATACAGAGGGATCAATTCGTGACTTGGCTATTATGTTTTATATTCTTTATGAATCTGTGCAAATTGTTGTGACAGCCAGTTCTCTTGGCATACCGGTTCCTCAGATGCTTGTCGATCTTTTAGAAACGTTAAAAAATAAATTTAAGCGCAAACCGTAACTTTTCCCTGTTCGAGGGTCATAATAAAGCCCAGAGCGTCGGTCGCACTTTTCGGCAAAAGCTAGCTATCGCAAAAAACTGTACGAGCTAGTCTGCATGCAGAACCTGACGGCGTGCTGGGTTTCCCTTATTTTTTGATAAAAGGCTTCCGAAGAAACGTAACTGTGGTATGATGTATGGAAGATAGCTAGGAACGGATTTGAGGGATAAACATGTACGAGTTTAAAGATTATTATCAGAATACTGTTCAGCTTTCCTTTGACGATCAGCCTTTCTCGGACAGCCCGAAGCATGTCTGGGTGATTTGCCGTTTTGGCGGCAAATGGCTTTTAACAGAACATGAGGACAGAGGCTATGAGTTTCCAGGCGGGAAAGTAGAGCCGATGGAGTGCGCAGAAGAGGCTGCGCTCCGGGAAGTAAAGGAAGAGACGGGCGCGAGAGTCAAAAGCCTCAAGTATCTCGGACAGTATAAAGTTCTCGGAAAAGAAAAAGTGATTGTAAAAAATATATATTTTGCAGATATAGAAAAGCTTGAAAAGCAAGCTGATTACTTTGAAACGAAAGGCCCGGTTTTGTTTCACGAGCTTCCGGAGAACCTTTCCCGCAATAAAAAATTCAGCTTTATTATGAAGGATTCCGTACTTCCGATCAGTTTGAAAAAACTGAAAGAATCTGGATGGATTGAATAAAAAACCCGGCATATATGCCGGGTTTTTTATGTCCTCCCCTTCGTCCATTTCTTTTCCAGCAGCTCGACGCCCTGATACATCAGAGTGGCGAAGATGGCGATGATCAGCAGGCTTAAGAAGACGAGTGTAAAATTGAAGACTTGGAATCCGTAAATAATCATATATCCTAATCCGACCTTCGAAACGAGGAATTCCCCTACAATGACGCCAACCCATGATAAGCCGACGTTCACTTTTAGTGTTGAAATAATCGCGGGGGAGGATGCAGGCAGTATGACTTCTTTAAAAATAACCCACTTTTTTGCGCCGAATGTTTGCATGACTTTCGTATAGTTTTCGTCGACCTCCTGGAAGGCGGTGTAGACAACGATGGTTGTGATAATGACGCTGATGATGGCTCCCATCGCAATGATGCTGATAAAACTGGGGCCGAGCGCGACAATCAGGATTGGGCCCAGGGCCACTTTCGGCATTGCATTCAAAATCACAAGATACGGATCTAAAATTCTGGCAAGTCGGTTAGACCACCATAACAAAGCGGCGAGGCACGTGCCCATAAACGTCCCAAGCAAAAAGCCAAGCACCGTTTCAAATAAAGTGACGCCGATGTGTGACAGTAAAGAACCGTCACCAAGTTTCTCTAGCAATAATCGCCACACAGCTGATGGAGAGCTGAAGATCAGCGGATCGATCCAGCCCTGCCTGCTGGAGATTTCCCAGCCCGAGAAAAAGAGAATAAATATGGCAAGCTGAAAGGAATGGACCTTCCACTTTTCCTTTTTCTGTTTGAATTGATACTGCTCGTGAAGCAGATCAATGGTTTCTTTGCTGTTTCTCAAGAGAATTCAGCTCCTTCCATATTGTTTGAAACAGTGTCTGGAAGGAAGGTTCCTGACGGGCGTCAAAAGGCAACATCGCGGCCAATTCCTTAGGAATGGTAAAAATCTGATGGATGGTGCCCGGCTGATTTGAAAATAAAAAGATCGTATCGCTCATCGCTATCGCTTCCCCTATATCATGAGTGACAAGCACTGCTGTTTTTTGATATTCCTTTAATGTGCGGAATACCAGGTTTTCCAAAGACAGCTTTGTCTGAAAATCAAGCGCGGAAAATGGCTCATCCAGCAAAAGCAGACTAGGGTTAGGCGCAAGTGTTCTTGCAAGCGCAGCCCGCTGGCGCATCCCGCCTGACAGCTCTTTCGGATATTTTTTCTCCACATCTATGAGGCCGAACTCCGGCAATAGACCGAGTGCAGCGGCTTTGCTTTCTTCTGTCAGCGTGTCGGCGATTTTTAAACCGAGAAGCACATTTTCCTCGATAGATTTCCAGGGAAATAAGTAATCCTGCTGAAGCATATAGCCAATATTATGTTCTTTTTGATTCGGCTCACGGCCTTCAATCAGAACTCTGCCTTCCGATGGCTCAATCAAACCGGCAATAATGGAAAGCAGTGTTGTTTTTCCGCAGCCGCTTGGGCCGAGAAATGAGATGAAATCGCCTTTTTCGGCATCGAAATGAATATCCCGCACAGCCGTTGTTTTTTCTTTAATAGAAAAATAAGTATGGGTTACATGGTCGACATGTAAGAAAGACATAGATGGCGCCTCCTATTTCTCCGAGGTGACTTTTTCAGCAATTTCTTTATTTACAAGCTGATTGTATGGAATGTGCTTCGGCAGTTCTCCCGATTGATCCATAATGGTTTGGAGAAGCTCCCATTCTTTTTCGTTAAGCAGAGGGTCTGGCGAATATGAATGCTGTTTTTTATAGCGTTCAATGGAGGTTTCGATGACGTCTGGGTCGGTATCATCAAATTCATCTTTAATGGCATCTGTGATGTCCTTCGCAGAATGATTTTCAACCCACTGCTGCGCCTTATAAATGGCTTTTGTAAACTTGACGGCTGTGTCTTCATTTTTCTTCAAATAGCTTTGTTTCGCCATAAAAGTCGTATAAGGAACCTCTCCTGATTCTTCTCCGAATGAAGCCACGATATGGCCGATGCCTTTTTTCTCAAAGAGAGAAGCCTGCGGTTCAAAGAGTTGTACATACTCACCGGTTCCAGAAGCAAACGCATTGGCAATATTGGCGAAGTCTATGTTCTGGATGAGGTCTATATCCTTATGCGGGTCAATCTTATGTTTGTTCAGCACATACTCGCCGACCATTTGCGGCATGCCGCCTTTTCGCTGGCCGAGAAACGTTTTTCCTTTCAGCTGATCCCAGTCGAAGTGTTCAACATCTTCTCTCGCGACAAGAAACGTTCCGTCTGTCTGAGTCAGCTGGGCGAAATTAATGACGGGATCTTTAGCCCCTTGCGCTTCGACATAAATAGATGTTTCTGACCCGACAAGCGCGATGTCGGAGCCGTTGGAAAGAAGCGATGTCATCGTTTTGTCTCCGCCCCAGGTCGTATTCACATCGACATCAAGCCCTTCTTCCTTAAAAAAACCTTTAGACTCAGCAACATATAAAGGTGCGTAAAAAATTGAATGGGTCACTTCAGCTACTTTGACTTTGGTGAGCGTTTCTTCCTGCTTGCAAGCCGCCAGGGCGAACATCAGAAAGATACTGCCGACACAGGCGAAGCCCAGCCTTAACCATCTGTTCACATAGACAACCTCCTTATTTCGCATCAAGTTAATATCCTTTTTTGCTTTACATATCGTATGATGGGTATAAAAATGTGTGAATGCCTAATCAGGTTCTCCGGATGTAATTTTGGAGTAAGGAAAGCATATAGAAAAAAAGGAGGCGGCTGTTTTGATTGTAGAGAAAAGAAGATTTCCGTCGCCAAGCCAGCATGTGCGTTTGTATACGATCTGCTATCTGTCAAATGGATTACGGGTTAAGGGGCTTCTGGCTGAGCCGGCGGAACCGGGACAATATGACGGATTTTTATATTTGCGCGGCGGGATTAAAAGCGTGGGCATGGTTCGGCCGGGCCGGATTATCCAGTTTGCATCCCAAGGGTTTGTGGTGTTTGCTCCTTTTTACAGAGGAAATCAAGGAGGAGAAGGCAATGAGGATTTTGCAGGAGAAGACAGGGAGGATGCATTTTCTGCTTTTCGCCTGCTTCAGCAGCACCCAAATGTCAAGAAGGACAGAATTCATATCTTCGGTTTTTCCCGCGGCGGAATTATGGGAATGCTCACTGCGATCGAAATGGGCGGGCAGGCAGCTTCATTTGTTTCCTGGGGAGGCGTCAGTGATATGATTCTTACATACGAGGAGCGGCAGGATTTGCGGCGGATGATGAAAAGAGTCATCGGCGGAACACCGAAAAAGGTGCCTGAGGAATATCAATGGAGGACACCGTTTGACCAAGTAAACAAAATTCAGGCTCCCGTGCTGTTAATCCATGGAGAAAAAGACCAAAATGTTTCGATTCAGCATTCCTATTTATTAGAAGAGAAGCTAAAACAACTGCATAAGCCGGTGGAGACGTGGTACTACAGTACATTCACACATTATTTCCCGCCAAAAGAAAACCGGCGTATCGTGCGGCAGCTCACACAATGGATGAAAAACCGCTGACAGTGAAATATGTTATGATAAAGAAAAAAGAGAACGAAAGGGGATTTCACTTTGGGAATGCCTGTTGAATTTAATACACTGATTGTGACAAAAGGAAAAGAAGTTCGGATAGATGAAAATATATTCACGTTAGAGAAGGACGGATACCGGGTATATCCGATGGAGATTCCAATGGATGTACGCAAAACAAAGTTTGGCGAAAAGTCAGGCACAGCTGAAGTGCAGAAGCTTCAATGGGAAGAAGACCGTACCATCATTACATACAAGCTGACTTCTTTGCATTCCGTCAATTAAAATAAGCCAAGAGCATAATTGCTCTTGGCTTTTGTTTTTTATACGAGAGGGCCGCCTGCCTGGGCGATGGCATCGGTATGTGCGAACTTTTTAAAGTTCTCTTTGAATTCATTTGCAAGGTAGACTGCTTTTTCTTTGTATTCTTCCTTGTTGGTCCACGTGTTTTCAGGCTGAAGGATATGATCAGGAACGCCAGGAACATGTGCCGGAATGTGCAGGCCGAAAATATCGTCAGTTATCATTTCAGCATCCTCTAATTTACCTTCAATCGCTGCTTTGACCATTGCTCTAGTGTAAGAAAGCTTCATTCGTTCGCCTGTGCCGTAGCCGCCCCCGGTCCAGCCGGTATTGACTAAGAAAACGTCAGCGCCGTGTTCATCGATCTTTTTGCCGAGCATTTCAGCATAGACGTGAGCAGGAAGCGGCAGGAACGGTGAGCCGAAGCATGTAGAAAACGTCGTTTCAGGAGACGTTACACCACGTTCGGTTCCGGCAAGCTTACTCGTGTAACCGCTCAAGAAATGGTACATCGCCTGCTCCTTCGTCAGTTTGCTGATCGGCGGCAGGACTCCGAAGGCATCAGCCGTCAAAAATACAATTGCTGACGGATGGCCGGCCATGCTTGGAGTGACGATGTTGTCAATCATATGAATCGGGTAAGCTGCCCGCGTGTTTTCAGTATAGAAGGAATCATCATAATTGGCTTCGCGTGTATCTTCATCAACAACGACATTTTCGAGAACAGACCCGAAGCGGATCGCGTTAAAGATTTGCGGCTCCTTTTCCTCGCTTAAATGAATGCACTTAGCGTAGCACCCGCCTTCAATATTAAAGACGCCTGTATCAGACCAGCCATGTTCATCGTCACCGATCAGCTTGCGGTCAGCATCTGCCGACAGGGTGGTCTTGCCTGTTCCTGACAGTCCGAAGAAAAGGGCGACATCGCCTTTTTCACCGACATTGGCGGAGCAGTGCATAGATAAAATATCTCTTTCAGGCAGCAGGAAATTCATAATGGAGAAAATGGACTTCTTCATTTCACCGGCATACTCAGTTCCGCCGATTAAGATCGTCCGCTTTTCAAAAGAGACAATAATAAACGTTTCGGAATGAGTGCCGTCTGTTTTTGGATCCGCTTTGAAATGCGGAGCAGAAAGAATGGTGAACGGCTGCTCAACTGTTTTCTTATCATTTCCTTCCGGACGGATAAACAGCTGCCGCGCAAATAAATTGTGCCATGCGAACTCATTTACGACAGTGATCGGCAGCCTGTATTTCTCGTCTGCTCCGGCAAATCCTTCGAAAACAAACAGTTCATCTCGCTCCTTTAAATAGCTGACAACTTTCGTATACAGCCGCTCAAACGCTTCTTCTGAAATCGGCTGATTCACCGGGCCCCAATCGATCTTATTTTTCGTGCTTTCTTCCTCCACGATGAATTTATCTTTAGGTGAGCGTCCTGTGTAAGCGCCTGTTGTCGCGCGAACAGCACCTGTGGATGTTAAAATGCCTTCGTTTCGGGAGAGGACTTTTTCTGTTAGCTGTGCTGCTGATAAATTATGACGCACATTTGGACATGTTAATAAGGCTTGTAAATCAGCGGTCAAATCAACTGAGTTCATATGAAACCTTCCTTTATCGTTTTTTGTGTTTTGCTAATTGTGAATTAGTATAACATATATTTTCAAATAGTCTATACTATTTATTATTTTTTGTGTGTGCATTTCCATTGTTTTCCCTCAATATAGGTGCCTATTTCTTCTGAATCATATTGACATTGCAAACCCTTTTACGATAAGATATTTCATTGAGCGGATACTCTTATCCCGAGCTGGCGGAGGGACAGGCCCTATGAAGCCCAGCAACCGGTTTCTCTGTTATTTATTATGTTCAACTGAGTGAGACAACCAAGGTGCTAACCTGTTGCAAGGTTGTATGATTCCTTGAGCGATAAGAGTGAAAGGCACAAAGACCAAACCCTTTCCTCGATGGAAAAGGTTTTTTTATTTCATAAATATGCCAATTAACATTCTCTAATATAACTGTACATTGTATAAGAGGGAGCGAGTTCCGTATCATATATACAAGGTCTTTCGGGAGGCCTTGTGCAGGAGGAAGCAAATCATGAGTAAAAATCGTCGTTTATTTACATCAGAATCTGTTACGGAGGGGCATCCGGATAAAATCTGTGACCAGATTTCTGACAGCATTTTAGATGAAATTTTAAAGAAAGACCCTAACGCGCGTGTTGCTTGTGAAACATCTGTGACAACAGGTTTGGTTCTTGTAAGCGGAGAGATCACAACTTCTACGTATGTTGACATTCCGAAAACGGTTCGCCAAACCATTAAAGAAATCGGATACACACGTGCAAAATACGGATTTGATGCGGAAACTTGTGCGGTTTTAACATCAATTGATGAGCAGTCTGCTGATATCGCGATGGGCGTAGACCAAGCGCTTGAAGCCCGTGAAGGCACAATGAGCGACGAAGAAATTGAAGCGATTGGTGCGGGTGACCAAGGATTAATGTTCGGTTATGCGTGCAACGAAACGAAAGAGCTTATGCCTCTTCCAATTTCACTTGCCCATAAATTAGCCCGCCGCCTAAGTGAAGTCCGTAAAGAAGATATTCTTCCGTACCTTCGCCCTGACGGCAAAACACAGGTAACGGTTGAGTACGATGAAAATAACAAACCAGTCCGCATTGACGCGATTGTGATTTCCACTCAGCATCACCCTGAAATTACACTTGAGCAAATTCAGCGCAACATTAAAGAACATGTAATCAATCCGGTTGTTCCTGAAGAGCTGATTGATGAAGAAACAAAATATTTCATCAACCCTACAGGACGTTTCGTAATCGGAGGGCCTCAAGGGGATGCGGGACTTACAGGACGCAAAATCATCGTTGATACGTACGGCGGCTATGCACGCCACGGCGGAGGCGCGTTCTCAGGTAAGGACGCGACGAAGGTAGACCGTTCTGCAGCTTATGCGGCAAGATACGTTGCGAAAAACATCGTTGCGGCTGAGCTTGCTGATTCTTGCGAAGTACAGCTTGCTTACGCGATCGGTGTTGCACAGCCTGTGTCAATCTCAATCAACACATTCGGTTCAGGAAAAGCTTCTGAGGAAAAACTGATTGAAGTTGTTCGCAATAACTTTGATTTACGACCTGCCGGCATTATCAAAATGCTTGATTTGCGCCGTCCGATCTACAAACAAACTGCTGCGTACGGCCACTTTGGACGTCACGATGTTGACCTTCCATGGGAGCGCACAGACAAAGCGGAGCAGCTGCGTAAAGAAGCGTTAGGAGAATAATTTTATAGCCGCTTACTGGTTAAGCGGCTTTCCCTTTTTTATCGTTGTATTCATGTTTATTTTTTTACATAACTGTGAAACCAAATACTATTCACAGCGTCTATAAATAGGGGTTCAATGATGACAATTTTAATTATGGAGGCAATACTATGTGTGGATTTGTCGGGGTTTTTAACAAGCATCCGTTAGCTCAAACCGCTGATCAAGAAGAACTAATCAAACAAATGAACCAAATGATCGTTCACCGCGGTCCTGACAGTGATGGATATTTCCATGATGAGCACGTCGGCTTCGGATTCAGACGGCTCAGCATTATTGATGTAGAAAATGGCGGACAGCCTTTATCATATGAAGATGAAACATATTGGATTATCTTTAACGGAGAAATCTATAACTATATTGAACTGAGAGAAGAGCTTGAAGCAAAGGGGTACACATTCAACACGGATTCGGATACAGAGGTTCTTCTTGCGACTTACCGTCACTATAAAGAAGAAGCGGCGTCCAAACTGCGCGGTATGTTTGCCTTTCTGATTTGGAATAAAAACGATCATGTGCTTTATGGGGCAAGAGATCCATTCGGCATTAAACCGTTGTACTACACAACGATCAATGATCAGGTTTATTTTGCCTCAGAGAGAAAAAGTTTAATGGTTGCTCAGAATGATATTGAAATAGATAAAGAGGCATTGCAGCAGTACATGTCTTTCCAATTTGTTCCTGAACCAAGCACGCTTGATGCCCATGTGAAAAAAGTAGAGCCGGGTTCACAATTCACAATCCGCCCGGACGGCGATATCACATTCAAAACGTATTTCAAAGCGAACTTCAAGCCGGTTCAGACTGAAGAAGACAAGCTTGTGAAAGAAGTCCGAGACGCGATCTATGACTCTGTAAACGTTCATATGAGAAGTGACGTTCCTGTCGGTTCGTTTCTGTCTGGCGGGATTGATTCTTCCTTTATTGTGTCTGTTGCGAAGGAATTTCATCCAAGCTTAAAAACATTCTCTGTCGGCTTTGAACAGCAGGGCTTCAGTGAGGTTGATGTAGCGAAAGAAACGGCAGCGGCGCTGGGCATTGAAAATATCAGCAAAGTCATTTCGCCTGAGGAATATATGAATGAGCTTCCGAAGATCGTATGGCATTTTGATGACCCGCTTGCTGATCCGGCAGCGATTCCGTTGTACTTTGTTGCAAAAGAAGCGAAAAAACATGTTACGGTTGCTTTATCAGGTGAAGGAGCGGATGAGCTCTTCGGCGGATATAACATTTACCGTGAGCCGCTTTCGCTTAAACCGTTTGAACGGATTCCGTCCGGCCTGAAAAAGATGCTTCTGCACGTTGCTGCCGTTATGCCTGAAGGTATGAGAGGAAAGAGCCTGCTTGAGCGCGGTTGCACTCCGCTTCAAGATCGTTATATCGGTAACGCGAAAATCTTTGAAGAGTCTGTCAAAAAGCAGCTGTTGAAGCATTATAATCCGAACCTTTCATATCGCGATGTGACGAAGACTTACTTTACAGAAAGCAGCTCGTACAGCGATATCAACAAAATGCAGTATGTCGATATCCACACTTGGATGCGCGGCGACATTTTGTTAAAGGCGGATAAAATGACGATGGCGAATTCTTTGGAACTGCGTGTGCCGTTCTTGGATAAAGTCGTATTCGACGTCGCTTCAAAAATTCCTGATGAGCTGAAAACGAAGAACGGCACGACGAAGTATCTTCTTCGCAAAGCCGCTGAAGGAATTGTGCCTGAGCACGTATTAAACCGCAAAAAGCTTGGTTTCCCTGTACCGATCCGTCATTGGCTGAAAAACGAAATGAACGAATGGGTGCGGAATATTATTCATGAAAGCCAAACGGATGCTTATATCCATAAGGATTATGTCCTTCAGCTTCTTGAAGACCATTGTGCGGACAAGGCTGATAACAGCCGTAAAATCTGGACTGTACTGATCTTTATGATCTGGCACAGCATCAATATTGAAAAACGGTATATGCCTGAAGAGCTGAGCCATCAGCCTAAAGAAGTCATCTTTGTGTAACAGACAACAAGGCTTTCGAGTAGTCGAAAGCCTTGTTGTTATCCTTTTATTTCTCCATCATCATTGGTTTACCCAATTCGTACGGAATATTCAGAAAAATGATTTAATGATATTTTTTTCTAGGGGAGAAGAAAGCATGCAAAAACAAAAACAAGAGCTGCACCGCGGACTCGAAGAAAGGCATATTTCTTTAATGTCTTTAGGAGCTGCTATAGGAGTAGGGTTGTTCCTCGGCTCCGCATCAGCTATTCAATTAGCAGGGCCTGGTATTTTGGTAGCGTATGCCGCAAGCGGCCTGGTCATGTTTTTTATTATGAGAGCGCTTGGGGAAATGGCCATTCAAAAACCGGTCGCAGGCTCCTTCAGCAGGTATGCGCGTGATTATTTGGGACCGCTTGCAGGCTATTTAACAGGGTGGAACTACTGGTTTTTATGGGTTGTCACCTGTATGGCTGAAATTACTGCTGTCGGCATCTATATGGGGTTCTGGTTTCCGGACGTACCAAACTGGATTTGGGCATTATCGGCGCTGGTCATTATGACGGGTGTTAATTTCCTGGCTGTCAAAGCTTACGGCGAGCTGGAATTTTGGTTCGCATTGATTAAAATTGTTGCGATCTTATCCATGATTGTTGTCGGTTTATTGATGATTATTGCAGGAGTCGGCAATGGAGGCATTGCAACCGGAATCAGCAATTTGTGGAACAACGGAGGATTTTTCCCTCATGGATTAAAAGGGGTTCTATTGTCTCTTCAAATGGTCATGTTCGCCTATTTAGGGATTGAAATGATCGGGGTGACGGCTGGCGAAGTGAAAAACCCGCAAAAATCGTTAGCCAAAGCAATCGATACAGTATTTTGGCGGATTTTGATTTTTTATGTAGGCGCTTTATTTGTCATTATGTCTATTTACCCGTGGCAGGAAATTGGCTCTCAAGGAAGTCCATTTGTTCTCACATTTCAAAAAGTGGGCATTCCATCGGCAGCAGGTATCATTAACTTTGTCGTGTTGACTGCCGCGCTGTCTTCATGCAACAGCGGTATTTTCAGCACAGGACGGATGCTGTTTAACTTGGCGGAACAGAAAGAGGCGCCACAAGCATATGGTCAGCTGACGAAAGGCGGCATCCCGGGTAAAGCTGTTCTGGCTTCAGCGGGGGCTTTATTAGTCGGAGTGCTGTTAAACTATGTTGTCCCTGCGAAGGTATTTACTTGGGTTACAAGTATTGCGACGTTCGGAGCGATTTGGACGTGGGCAATCATTTTGCTTTCTCAAATAAAATACAGGAAAAGTTTGAAGCCGGAAGAAAAGAAACAATTAAAGTACAAAATGCCTTTATTTCCGTTTACGTCTTATGTGTCATTGGCATTTCTAGCATTCGTCGTCATTCTTATGGCTTACAGCCCTGATACAAGAGTAGCCGTGATTATCGGGCCGATATGGTTTCTCATCTTGCTGGCTGTGTACTATGGAAAAGGGTTTCACAAAAAAAATGCAGCTTCTGCCAGCGAACGAAATATCAGCTGACAAAAAGAGCTCCCAGTGGGCTCTTTTTTTGTGTGCTCATAGAAAATAGAGAACAGGAAAGAATAGGTATGTGTTTTTGCAGAGGCTGTTTACAGTTTTGTGATAAGATAAAAGTCATACGTTTCATGCTATATGTGAACGTTTTATGGAAAAATTGAAACCCGAACTGTGATGACGTCCGGGTTAACGATGGTTATTGCTTTCAAATATAATTTGAAAAATGGTAAAGTAAGACGAAGCAGGTCTTATGTTTGTTGAAGAAATTTATAATATTGGCCCTTTTCTACATATTCTGACCGTATTCTTTGCATATCTTTTCGGTCTTCTTCCGTCAAAGGGCGGATGACTTTTGCAGGGCGGCCAAAGGCGAGATGGCCAGGCGGAATGGTTTTTCCAGGCGGGACAAGACTGCCGGCACCAATAAAAGCGCCTTCGCCAATTTCGGCTCCGTCTAAAATGATTGAGCCCATGCCGATTAAGGCGTTCTTGCGGATAACAGCGCTATGAAGTGTAACCTGATGGCCTATCGTGGCGTCATCTTCAATGAGCAGCGTCTGGTTCGGGCTTTGATGGAGGCAGCTTAAATCTTGGATATTGACTCTGTTTCCGATTCTGGTCGGCGCAACATCTCCCCTTATGACAACAGAAAACCAAATGCTGGACTGTTCTCCGATCACGACATCACCGGTAATTGTTGCATTATCAGCTATAAAGGCTGTTGGGTGGATATCTGGCTTGTGTTCCTTATAAGGGTAGATCATAAGATTCATCCTTCTTTCTCTATTTAAATTTCGTATGAGGTGAAGAGCATGTGGACCTGGAAAGCAGACAGACCTGTTGCCGTGATTGTAATTATTCACGGGGCAAGTGAATATCACGGACGATATAAATGGCTGATTGAAATGTGGCGGTCTTCGGGTTATCACGTAGTCATGGGCGATTTGCCTGGACAGGGAACAACGACAAGAGCGAGAGGGCATATTCGCTCGTTTCAAGAATACATTGATGAAGTAGATGCTTGGATAGATAAAGCGCGAACCTTTGATCTGCCGGTTTTTCTTCTAGGTCACAGCATGGGCGGTCTGGTCGCGATTGAATGGGTTAAACAGCAAAGAAATCCCCGGATTACGGGAATTATTTTATCATCACCGTGTCTCGGACTGCAAATTAAAGTCAATAAAGCGCTTGATCTTGCATCAAAAGGCCTGAATGTCATCGCTCCGTCACTTAAGGTTGATTCGGGATTATCAATTGATATGGCGACGCGCAATGAGGACGTCATCGAGGCTGACCAAAATGATTCGTTATACGTCAGGAAAGTTTCTGTCAGATGGTACAGAGAGCTTTTAAAGACAATTGAATCGGCAATGGTGCCGACAGAGGCATTTTTGAAAGTTCCGCTTCTTGTGATGCAAGCCGGTGATGACAAGCTTGTTGACAAAACGATGGTCATCAAGTGGTTTAATGGTGTTGCTTCTCATAATAAAGCATACAGAGAGTGGGAAGGGCTTTACCATGAGATCTTCAATGAACCCGAGAGAGAAGATGTCTTTAAAGCAGCAAGAGCGTTTACTGATCAATATATTTGAACTAGTAGGGGGTGCATGTGTTGACAGTACCGGAACATCCTTTTGGATTGATGGCAAAGGTATATCGAGATATTTTTCCGCTCGTTCATCAAGAGCTGGACATATGGAAACAAAAATCAGAATCGATTCATAACAGTGAATTGAAAGCACAGGCAACCGCAAGTATTCGGGACAAAACGTTTCACTGTGAAGGCGGCGGCATACTGGCCTTATTGTCAGGCAGCCAAAAGCAGAAATGTGTCGAGTTTATCATCGCGTATCAAACGATTAGTGATTATTTGGACAATCTGTGTGACCGCAGCACCTCGCTGGACCCGCAGGATTTTCGGATGCTCCATGCCTCAATGCAGGACGCACTGACAGTGGGGGCGGAACTGCAAAATTATTATCAATTCAGGGAAGAACAGGATGACAGCGGATATCTGCACGAACTGGTCAAAACGTGCCAGCGTGTCCTTGGTTCCATTGAGCACTATGACATGATTAAACCTTATCTGCTTGAACTGTGCGGCTATTATTGCGATTTGCAGGTGCATAAGCACGTTATTGAGCATGAGCGTGTTCCGCGGCTTGAAAAGTGGTTTACTCAATATGAATCAGAGCTGCCTGAGATGGAATGGTATGAATTTTCAGCCTGTGCAGGCTCAACGTTAGGCATTTTCTGTCTGGTTGCGTATTCGTTCCAGCCTGATTTCACAGAAAGCACCGCTAAAAAAATCCGCGACAGTTATTTTCCTTACATACAGGGTCTTCATATTCTTCTTGATTATTTGATTGATCAAGAGGAGGACTTGCTGGAAGGAGACTTGAATTTCTGCTCGTATTATCAGTCTCATGAAGAGATGATGAATCGGCTTGAACACTTTATCCATAAAGCCGACGAGCATTTACAAGGCATTCCGCATGAAAACTTCCATCGTTTAATCAATCGCGGCTTGCTTGGTGTTTATTTGTCAGATGATAAAGTGGCAGGCCAAAAGGAAATGGGCCGGCTCGCAAAGAAGCTGATCAAAGCCAGCGGAAAAACCTCCCTTTTCTTTTATATCAACGGCAGAGCCTACCGGAAATTTCAAAAAATGTCCTGGATGAAAAACTCAAAGAAAAAAGCTCAAATCATTTGCTGATCTGAGCTTTTTTTTCGATGGCGACAATAAATGGCGGGTCATTTTGCTGATTGATAAATCCGTATGTTAATACACGGGCTGTTTGCTGGTCCAAGTCCCGGCAAAACTCGAGCACGTCGTTTTTTTCAGCTTTGCCTTCCGGGTGGCCATGATAGACGACGAGAACAATCAGACCTTCATCTTTCATGATGCTGAGAAGCTGTTCAATTGCTTTGATCGTGGAACTTCCGTTTGTCGTAATTGATTTGTCCCCGCCCGGCAAATAGCCGAGGTTAAATACCGCGGCCGCCACTTTGCCATGTGTTTCAGGCGGGAGGGATTCAGCGATTTTATCATGGCTTTTGTGAAATAACGTTGTTCGCGCTTGATACATGTCACCGAGCCGTTCCTTTGTATTGGCCACGGCTGATTCTTGGATGTCGAATGCGTACACATGACCGTTTTCACCAACAAGCTCCGCTAAAAACTGTGTATCATGTCCGTTGCCCATTGTCGCGTCTACGACAATATCTCCTTCTCCCGCGGCCATTTTCAGCAGTTCTTTGCTGTAAGGAAGAATTTTCTTCAAAATCATAGCGCTGATTCCTCCTCAAGCTGCTGAAAGAACTTTCCTTGATAGCTGCCTCGATTTTCTAGCTCTTTATTAATGGCGCCAAGCACTTCCCATTTGTTGACGCTCCACATTGGCCCGATCATCAACTCAATCGGTCCGTCGCCTGTAATGCGGTGGACGATCATTTCAGGCGGAATGATCTCAAGCTGATCGCAGACGAGCTGCACATAATCATCTTGAGAAAGAAATTCCAGCTTTCCCTTTTCATATTGCTTGACCATCGGCGTGCCTTTCAGTAGGTGAAGCAGATGGATTTTAATGCCCTGGACGTCCAAATCTGCGACGGCCTTTGCCGTTTCCATCATCATGTCCCGGTCTTCCAAAGGCAGCCCGTTGATAATATGCGAGCAGACACGTATGCCGTGTTTTCTTAATTTATTAACGCCTTCCACATAGCAGTTAAAATCATGTGCGCGGTTGATCAGAAGTGCAGTCCGTTCATGAACTGTTTGAAGCCCAAGCTCCACCCACAAATACGTACGTTCATTCAGCTCTGCCAAGTAATCAACGACATCATCAGGCAGACAGTCCGGGCGTGTGGCGATCGAAATGCCGACCACATCATCTAAGGCGAGGACGGATTCGAATTTCTCACGAAGCACCTCAACCGGGGCATGAGTGTTTGTGAAAGCCTGAAAATAAGCGATGTACTTGCCGTCCTTCCATTTTTCGTGCATGCGGTTTTTGATGTCATGGAATTGCGTAATTAAATCATCGGCCCGGTTCCCGGCAAAATCGCCGGAGCCTGCTGCGCTGCAAAACGTACAGCCTCCGTGGGCTACGGTGCCGTCCCGATTCGGACAGTCAAAACCGCCGTCAAGCGCTACTTTAAACACCTTATGGCCGAAATGTTCTCTGAGATGATAATTCAATGTATGATAGCGTTTTTCCGTATTTGAATAAGGAAAAGGATTGTTCTGCATCACAATTCATGTGCCTCCTTGCGTACGATTGCATCCTAAAATTGTAGCACGCATTTCACAAGAGAACAAATGAATATCGACCATAAATTACTTTATTGAATAAAGTCAGATGAGGCTACAATATGAATGATGGATGATTTCCATTACCAAGAGGAGGGGTTACTGTGGCAACAAGACAATCAGTAGATGAACATCTCCAGCAATGTATGCAGGCCTATGATTATGCTGAAGAACAGCTGAAAATCGCTTCTAAACAAGAGCATTATAACGATCAAGAATATAGTGATGCACAAATGCAGCTAGAAGATGCGGTAAATGCCTTGAATAAACTATGGCTGTCGTCAAATGATCAGCAGAGAGAACAGCTGTACAGAATGAGACTTCAGCTTCAATCTTTGCAAAATAATATGATCCTGCAGCACCCTCTTGATGTGTAGGAAAACGGACCCTTTTAAAAGGGTCCGTTTTTTTGTAAAAAAAGGATTGACTTTGTGAGTCAAAGTATTTATTGTATTAAGTGTACTAATTGAAGTAATACACTATAGACACTAATATAAAATCATTTATATATTGACATTAAGGGAGGCAGTTATGAAACATAAAAAACGAAACAAACGTAACGTGCCAATGCTGATTGCGGCATCTGTGATCGCTTGTTCTTTTTTTCTTGTTCTTGTGATGATCGGTTTTGAATGGCAAAAAAGTCTAATTGATCATTTTTATCTATAAAAGGTTCAGATCGTATAGAAAGTAGGGAAGTAAATGATTCAAATCGATCCAAGAAGCTCAACACCCATTTACGAACAAATTATTCAGCAAATGAAAGAGCTTTGTTTGAAAGGGATCATGAAGCCTGGTGATAAGCTTCCTTCTGTCAGAGAATTGGCAACGATCATTATTGCGAATCCGAACACTGTCAGCAAAGCGTATAAAGAGCTTGAGCGAGAAGGGATTATTGAGACGCTGCGGGGCAGAGGGACCTATATATCGGAGAATGCAAAAACGACACTGGTTGAAGGGAAGATGACGATGATTAAAGAGCAACTCAAACAGCTCATCATCGATGCACACTATGCAGGGGTTGAGCTGGAAAAACTGCACGAATGGATAAAGGAAATCAGCGCTGATGTGAAGGGAGGCAAAAAAAATGATTGAACTACGGCAGCTGTCAAAAGCGATTGACGGCAATCAAGTATTAAAAGATGTTTCATTAACAATCGAAAAAGGAGAAATCTTTGGATTGCTTGGACGCAATGGATCAGGGAAAACAACGATGCTTCGCTTAATCCAGCAAATCATTTTCGCTGACAGCGGAACGATTTTATTTGACGGCGTAGAAATCAAAAAGCACCCGAAGGTCAAACAAAATATCATCTACATGCCTGTTCAAAATCCTTTTTACGACAAGTATACATACAAGCAGCTTGTCGATATCTTGAGAAGAATATATCCGAAATTTGATGTCACGTACGCGAATGAACTGATGAACAGATACGAAATTCCAGAAACGAAAAAATACCGTGAGCTGTCGACAGGCTTGAAAAAACAGCTGTCGCTCGTTCTGTCGTTTGCGGCGAGACCGGCGCTGATCCTCCTGGATGAACCGACGGACGGTATTGATGCGGTAACTAGACATGATGTGCTGCAGCTGATGGTCGATGAAGTGGCAGAGCGTGATACGAGCATCCTGATTACGTCCCACCGGCTTGAAGACATAGAGCGGATGTGCAACCGAATTGGTTTTCTTGAAGATAACAGCCTGACCAACGTCATGGATCTTGATGAGTTAAAAGAAGAATACATTAAAATTCAAATGGCTTTCGATACAGATGTCAATTTGGCCATCAGAGAGCAAAACATTCCGATGCTCGATCAGGCCGGTGTGTTTTACACGGTGCTAATTCCGAAAAGCGAAGAGGAGAAAAAGAGCTTTTTGAGAGAGCTGAAGCCAAAAGTATGGAATGAGCTTCCTGTCAACTTGGAAGAAGTGTTCATTGCGAAGTTTGGAGGGAAGCGGAGATGGTAGACCGAGGTCTCCTCTATCGAGAGTGGAAGCAGAATCAAGTGGTGATTTTGCTGAGTATTGTGTTTTTAGTATTGGCAAATCCGCTTTCTATCGTTAATACGTATTTGTCTTATCAAGGGTGTCTTGATCGCCAAGACCCGCAATATTGTGATTTTATTGTGAATTATTCCATAAGCAATCTGATAGATATCAACTGGGTGCCGGGTGTCATTTTGGCGGTCTGCTTCCTCGGAATGGAGCGTTCGAAAGGCACGATGGATTTTATATTAAGCCTTCCATATAACAGAAGCCAAATTTTTCAGACAAAATTTTGGTTAGGCGGTTTTGTGATTGTGCTGTCACAATTGATTGGCTTTTTACTTGCATGGCTGCTAATTCTTGTCTATAACCCTGAACACGTCTACTTTTTTGAGCACAGCAGCATTGGAGTAATCGTGATAAGTTTTATGGCTTTTTCACTGGTGATGGCCGCCGGAGCGTTAACTGGAAATGCTTTTGCCCAACTGTTAACCGCGTTTTCTGCAGCTATATTGCCGTATTTAATTATTGCATTGCCGGTTGGAAACCTAGAAGTTGTTTTTGGTGTGAATATATGGGAAATATTCCCTTCCCCTGAGAGTTATTTCTCTCTGGCAAGCAATTTATCGAACCTAGTACCGATTAGTTACGTTGTAAATGAATGGCTGATTAACAGTAAATATCTTTTATTGATTCCAGCCGTAATGAGCATGCTATTTTACTTGATTGGCTTTATAAGCTTCAAAAAGCTTCCAAGTGAACGGAACGGACACTTTTTCTTATGGAACAAATTAGATCGTCCGGTGCAAATTCTGGTTATGGCTTTCGGCATCCTTGGATTTGGTTTATTTGGATACTATACCGGACATTCCATTATTGGTTATATTTTGGGTATGATCATTGGGGCAGTGGCTGGATTCTTTGTGAGCTACTTCTCTATTTATAAGAAAACAAAAGTGTAAGAAATGCCTTAGGTTTGGAGGGAAGTGAGTTGCCGGATTCCGGACTGCTTTACAAAGAGTGGCGGCAGAATAAAGTCGCCTTAGTTATCACTATTTTGGTTTTTATATTGGGTAATCCATTATCAATTTTAAATATGTATCTCATCTATCAAGGCTGTGTCACTGGAAAAGAAAATTGGGTCGGCCCCTGCGTATTCAGCGTTGATTATATAAACAGCTCATTTATCTCGGTATTTTGGGTTTTGGGAGTCGTTTTGGCGGTCAGCCTGCTAGGGATTGAACGAAGCAAGGGCTTTTTTGATTTTACATTAAGCCTTCCGTATACAAGAGGGCAGATATTTCATGCGAAGTTTCTTACTGGCGGAATGGTGATTGTGATACCGCAACTTATAGGTTATGTTTTATCTGTTTTGCTGATCATACTTTTGAAGCCTGATCAGGCCGTTTATTTTCACAATTACAGCTTGGGAATGATTATTGTTAGCATGCTGGCTTATTCTTTGGTTATGGCCGGAGGAGCTTTGACAGGCAATAGTTTCGCACAGCTTTTGGTCTCATTTACCGTAGCCATTTCGCCATTTTTGCTCATCAGCCTGCCTGCGATCAACCTTGAGATCCTTTTTGGCGGATCAATAGATTTTATCCATGGTCCAGTACCCAAATGGGTGCAGTATTTCATTCCGATAATTTATGTAGACTCGAAATGGGCTGAGAATTCACCATATTATTTAGTGATTCCGGCTATCATGACTATCATCTTCTACATCATCGGCTATATTAGTTTTGTCAAACTATCTAATGAAAGAAACGGGTACTTCTTCTTATGGAAGCCGCTTGACCGTCCGGTGCAGATTATCGTTATTATCATAGGAATCATGGGTTTTGGGTACTTTGGATTTTCCGCCAGCGAAAGCTTTGCAGGCTATCTCATTGGCATGGCTGCCGGCGCGGTAATCGGTTTCTTGATTAGTTATTTTGCGATTTATAAAAAAACGAAACTTTTGTAAGGGAGAGAGAACTTATGATAGATGTTCAGCATATCGACCATTCTTTCAAGATCGGAAAAAAGGGCCGTGAGAATGAAGTTCCAGTATTGAAGGATGTTTCATTACGTGTGGCGAAAGGGGAAATCGCCTGCATTGTCGGGCGAAGCGGATCAGGTAAATCAACGCTTTTGAATTTAATTTCCGGCTACATATCGCCGACAAAAGGGCGGATTGTCATTAATGGCACTGATGTTACGGGGTTTAATGAAAAGGAATGGGCGCAATTTCGGCTTGACCATTTCGGGTTTATTTTCCAAAGCTTTCAGCTCATCCCGGGTTTAACGACGTATGAGAATGTGGAAATGCCGTTGGCGTTAAAAGGAATCAAGCCTTCTGAGCGGAAGCAAAAGGTGCAGGACATGCTGAAACGTGTCGGTCTGGAAAATCACGCCGCTCATTATCCGAATGAACTGTCAGGCGGCCAGCAGCAGCGTGTCAGTATTGCTCGAGCGTTGATTTTAAATCCTTCGATTATCTTAGCGGATGAGCCGACGGGAAGCCTTGATTCAGAAACGGAACATGAAGTGCTGGAATTGATCCAGCAGCTGAATCGTGAGCGTGGCATTACATTTGTGATCATTACTCACGATGATGAAGTCGCTTCTATCGGACATTCAAAATTTCAGCTTCATGATGGTGTGCTAAAAGGAGGAATTACCGTTGAGGTTTAAGGATCAGGTTCATTTTATCAGAAGAAATATGAAGAAAAACAGACTTCGCGTCTTTATGACGATTCTTGCAACAACGATGGCGTGTGCGTTTTTGGTTGTGCTGTCGTCCGTTGGATTTGGGATTCAAAAGACAATTACAGATATGACAATGAGCCAGCAGGTTGTAACGAAAGTCAGTGTAATGGGCAAGGAAGGAGACAAGCCTATTAAAAAAGCTGATTTAGAGAAGTATGATCACGTAAGGTCAGTTGTAGAAAGAACGCAAGTGTATGAACCAAACAAAGCTACTTTAGGCAATCGTACAAATGAAAGCTCAAATCTCATTTTTACTAATATGAATGATGAATTAAAGGCCAATATGGAATTGGAAAAGGGAAGAGTCGCAAAGTCGGAAAATGAAATCGTAGTAGGATACGACTTTGCAAAGAGATTATTAACGAAAAAAGAATCGGAAGAATATAACAAAAAAATCGAGGAAGCAAAAGGAAATCCAGAAGATATAAAAGAACCAAAGGGCTATACGAAAGATATTCTGAACAAAACAATTGAACTAAGTGTATCGAAGACAGATCCTAAAACAGGGGATGTTACAAAAACAAAAACATATGACTTTAAAATTGTCGGTATTACAAAAAAACCATCTCAAGACTGGATGGAGGACTCAAACATTTTTATCAGTGATCAATTCAAAAAAGATTTTTCGGAATTCTTAGATTTCAAAGGCGGAAATGTTGAAACGAACATTGGCGTTTTTGCTGATAAGTTTGAGAATGTGGAACAGCTGACAAATGATCTAACCGATGACGGGTACTATGTCACATCAGTGACTACCGAACTTGAGGGAGCCAATACCTTCTTCATGGTCTTCAAAATCGGACTGATCTTTGTCGGATGTATCGCAGTTATCATTTCAGCGATCGGCATTTTTAACACGATGACGATGGCGGTGACAGAGAGAACGCAAGAGATCGGCATTATGAAAGCGATTGGGGCGAGCCCGTCAATCATTCGCCGAATGTTCTTGATGGAAAGCGCGTATATCGGAATTTTAGGCTGTGTGATTGGGATTATCATTTCTTACGGCGTGAGCTACCTTGTCAACCTGGCCGTTCCGATGATTCTTGCGGCCACAAGCGGAAGCGATGCGGGCGACTTGAATTACACATTCTCCTACATCCCGGCGAGTCTTGTGATCATTGCCGTTGTGATTTGCGGAGGGGTCGCAGTCATTTCCGGAATGAACCCGGCGAGAAAAGCAACAAAAACCAACGTGCTGACAGCGTTGAGAAGAGAACTATAATGCGAACGAGCCGGCTGAGACAGCCGGCTTTTTCTATAGCACATGCTGGCGTTTTGCTATACACTTGATAAAAAAGGAAAAAGTGCGGTGAGTTGATTGTTTAAACTTTTGCTGATTGAAGATGATGAATCGCTGTTTCATGAAATCAAGGATCGTTTAACGGGATGGTCCTATGATGTATACGGCATTCAGGATTTCAGTCAGGTGCTGCAGGAATTTGCGGCGGTTAATCCTGATTGTGTCATTATTGATGTACAGCTGCCTAAATTTGACGGCTTTCATTGGTGCCGGCTGATCCGCTCCCGGTCAAATGTTCCGATTCTCTTTTTATCCTCCCGGGATCATCCTGCTGATATGGTGATGTCCATGCAGCTCGGGGCAGATGACTTTATTCAAAAGCCATTTCATTTTGATGTGCTGATCGCGAAAATCCAAGCGATGTTCCGGCGTGTGCACCATTATAATACGGAGCCGAATACGATTAAAACGTGGTGCGGCGCTGCTGTAGACGCGGAGCAGAATCTCGTCAGCAATGACAAAGGATCTGTTGAACTGACCAAAAATGAAATGTTCATTCTAAAACAATTAATAGAGCAAAAAAACAAGATCGTCAGCCGGGAAGAGCTGATCAGAAGCTTGTGGAACGATGAGCGTTTTGTTAGTGATAATACGCTGACCGTCAATGTCAATCGCCTGCGAAAAAAACTGGACGTCCTGCAGCTTGGTGCATATATCGAGACAAAGGTGGGCCAGGGCTACATCGCGAAGGAAGAGGACAAGTTCTATGATTAAAGCATTCCTTATCGAAAGGCGGAGCTGGATTGCCGCGTTTTTGTTTCAGCAGGCTTTGATGCTGTTCATTGCTTTTGTCGATCCTTCCATATCATTCGGGAATGTACTTTATATGGTGTATTTGTGCATCTTGTTTTTTATCATATTCCTTTGGTTCCGCTATCGGAAAGAAACAGCGTTTTATAAAAGCTTGAAAACATGGGAGAACAATCTCGATGTGACAGCCATAAATGAACCGGAAACGCCGTTTGAAGCAATGGTTGAAAGAAGCATTGCCGGGCAAACAGAACACTTGAAGCAGACCGCAGCACGGCATCGCTTAGCATTGGAAAATGAAAAAGATGAGCTGATGGCATGGATCCATGAGGTCAAAACCCCATTAACAGCGATGCATTTAATCATTGATAGAATGGAAGAAAAAGCACTGAAATCCCAGCTGTCATATGAATGGCTGCGTATTCACCTGCTTCTTGATCAGCAGCTTCATCAGAAACGCATTTCATTTATTGAAAACGATCTGTCAGTAGAATTCATTCAGCTTCAGCCTTTGATCTTTAAAGAAATCAAAGATTTACAATCGTGGTGTATCCAAAAAGGGATCGGTTTTGACATACAGCTCGATGCCAAAGAAGTGCTAAGCGATGCAAAATGGCTGGCGTTTATCATCAGGCAGCTGCTGACAAACGCGGTGAAATACAGCGAAGCCTCTGAAATCGAGATTAAAAGCTTTCAAAAAGGGGAACAGACGCAGCTCCAAGTGAAAGATTGTGGCAGGGGCATTGATCCAAAAGATGTACCGCGTATTTTTGATAAAGGGTTTACATCCACAACGGATCACCATGATCAAGCGTCAACTGGCATGGGGCTGTACTTGGCAAAAAAAGCAGCGGCGCCGTTATTGATCCTTATTGATGTTGAGTCGGAGTTTGGTGCGGGGACAGTTTTTACATTAACCTTTCCAATACGGAATCAATTTGAACATGTCATAAGCGTGTGACGAAAATGTCACATGCTTTTCTTTTTTGTTCGCCGTATCGAAGGAAAAGCCCGGCATTCCTTTTTATAATGAGATTATCCAATATAAAGGAGACTGCATAAATGGTGATTTTAGAAGCGAATAAAATTCGAAAAAGTTATGGAAACAAGCTGAATAAACAGGAAGTGCTGAAGGGCATCGATATTCACATTGAAAAGGGCGAATTCGTCAGTATTATGGGTGCTTCCGGGTCGGGAAAAACCACTTTGCTCAACGTTCTTTCCTCAATCGATCAGGTCAGTCACGGAACCATTCATATTAATGGAAATGACATGACGGCTATGAAGGAAAAGCAGCTGGCTGAATTTAGAAAACAGCATTTAGGCTTTATCTTTCAGGATTACAATTTGTTAGACACATTGACAGTGAAAGAGAATATCCTTCTGCCTTTATCGATCACGAAACTATCAAAAAAGGAAGCCAATCGCAAGTTTGAGGAAGTTGCAAAGGAACTGGGAATATATGAATTGCGGGATAAGTACCCGAATGAAATTTCCGGCGGCCAGAAGCAGAGAACATCCGCCGGAAGAGCGTTTATTCATGACCCGAGCATTATTTTCGCTGATGAACCGACCGGCGCGCTTGATTCGAAATCGGCCTCTGATCTATTAAATAAGCTGAGCCAGCTCAATCAAAAACGAAACGCCACGATTATTATGGTTACCCATGATCCCGTCGCTGCCAGCTACTGCGGCAGAGTCATTTTTATTAAGGACGGGCAAATGTATACACAGCTGAATAAAGGGGGCCAGGACAGGCAGACGTTTTTCCAGGATATTATGAAAACGCAAGGCGTGTTAGGCGGGGTGCAGCATGAACATTAATCAGCTCATCCTGCGAAATTTGAAAAAGAATCTTCGTAATTACTATCTGTATGTGTTTGCGCTCATCTTTAGCGTGGCGCTTTATTTCGCCTTTGTCACGCTGCAGTATGACCCAGCAATTAACGAAGTGAAGGCTTCGATCAAGGGAGCTGCGGCTATTAAAACCGCTTCGATTTTGCTTGTGGCTGTTGTGGCGATCTTCATTTTATATGCCAATACGATTTTTATTAAGAGACGGAGTAAAGAAATCGGGTTGTTTCAATTAATTGGAATGACGAAGCATAAAATTTTTCGCATCTTAAGTGCAGAAAATGTCATGCTGTATTTCGGTTCATTAGCGATCGGGGTAGCGGCCGGGTTTTCGATATCGAAGCTGGTCTTGATGATTCTGTTCAAAATTGTCGATGTCAAAGCGGATGCGAAACTGCATTTTTCTGAGCAGGCCTTGGTCCAAACGGTCATTGTGTTCTGCGGCATTTACCTTTTGATCATGATCATGAATTATACGTTTATCAAAAAACAGAGTATTTTATCTTTGTTTAAAGTAACGTCCTCCACTGAAGACAAAGTGAAGAAAATATCATTTTTCCAAATGCTGATCGGCGCTTTAGGCATCGTGTTGATTTTGACAGGATACTATGTGTCTTCTGAGCTGTTTGGCGGAAAATTTAAGACCATTAATGAACTGTTTGTTGCGATGAGCTTCATTCTGGGGAGCGTCATTATCGGGACGTTTTTGTTTTATAAAGGATCAGTTACGTTTATCTCGAATATCATTCGAAAAAGCAAGGGCGGCTACTTAAATATTTCTGAGGTCCTGTCACTGTCATCGATCATGTTCAGAATGAAATCGAATGCGCTGCTGCTGACGATTATTACAACCGTTTCAGCGCTCGCCATCGGGCTGTTATCTCTTGCTTACATCTCGTATTACTCATCGGAAAAGACCGCTGAACAAAATGTAGCGGCTGATTTTTCATTCATGAATGAGAAAGATGCCAAGTTATTTGAAAACAGATTGAGGGAAAGCAACATCTCGTTTGTAAAAAAGGCAACACCTGTCCTGCAAGCAAATGTTGACATTGCAAATATTATGGATGGAACTCCGAAAGAGATGCAGGGCGACCCCAGCAATATGCAGCTTGCTGTTGTTAGCGACAAAGATGTAAAAGGAGTCGATGTGGCGGCTGGAGAAGCCGTTTTCTCAGGATACACCGACTTGCTGCAAAAAATAATGGTTTTCAAGGACTCTGGTGTTATTAAAGTAAAAAGCAAACATGAGACGCAGCCATTAAAATATAAAGGATTAAGAGAAGAGTTTCTTGTATCCTACACGTTTACAAGCGGGGGCATGCCCGCTGTCATTGTGGATGACAGCCTGTTTAAACAGCTGAACAAGGATAAGGACCCCCGCATTCAGCTGGCGCAATCTACATTTATCGGCGTCAATGTGAAACATGACGATCAAATGGAAAAAGCAAATGAGCTTTTTCAACAGGTGAACAAGAAAAACGAGCATTTATCAAGACTGGATACAAGCGCTGCGCAAAAATCACTGTTTGGTATTGTGATGTTCATCGTCGGCTTCTTAGGGTTAACGTTCCTGATTACATCAGGTTGTATCCTTTATTTTAAACAAATGGGTGAAAGTGAAGATGAAAAACCGAGCTATACGATTTTAAGAAAACTCGGTTTTACGCAGGGCGACCTGATAAAGGGGATACGCATCAAACAAATGTACAACTTCGGCATTCCGCTTGTTGTCGGCCTCTTCCACAGTTACTTTGCCGTCCAATCCGGCTGGTTCTTATTCGGATCAGAGGTATGGGCGCCTATGATTATGGTGATGGTGTTATATACTGCGCTCTACTCCATTTTTGGTTTTCTGTCAGTTCTTTATTATAAGAAGGTCATTAAATCGTCGTTGTGAAACAGAAAAAGCTCCAGACATTCTGGAGCTTTTTGTTTATCGTTTAGGCGCCCGATAACCGGCGGCTTCAGCTTCTTCAACTGAGCAAAACATTTCAGCCGGATCGGTTGTCCTGTCATAGTATGTACTGCCTGGCGTGTGGTAGATGCCGTTTTTGCTTCCTTTGATATTACAGCCTTCTGCTTTGTCAGCTGTTTTGGTTTCATCACTTTTACTCGTATTGTTTGAAGAACTTCCAGTGTCTTCATGAGAACTGGCGGTTTGGCTTTCCGTCTCTTTTAATTGATTTTCAAGTTTTGTTTTATCTTGTCGGAGTGTTTCGTTTTCAGCCTTTGCCGTTTTTGCATCTTCTTTGAGCTGCTTTTGATTTTCTTGAAGCTCTTTAATTTCAGCTTTTAATGATTTCTGAGTCTTTTTTAGATCGCTATTTTCGTTTTTAAGCTTCTCAAGCTTGTCGTGATCTTCTTTGTTGTCTTTTAATTTCTTTGCTTCAGAGCTGACAGATTTATATTCTTTCTCAAGTTCTTCGTGCTCTTTTGTGAGGTTTTATATTCGGCGTTTAGCGCTGAATATTTTTTCTCGGCATTTGCTGCGGCAGTGTCAGGTTCTGCCAATGCTGCCCCGGTAAAGAGCAGCACAAGGCCTCCAATGAAAAGCGGCCAAAAAAGTCTCTTGGAGAAACGTTTTTCCTTTTTCAGTACATATCTGACAAGGTGATATAATCCATAGCCCAGTGAAATGAGACATGCCAGAAAACCTAAGAATGCTAATACCATTTCCATAATATGACCCCTTTTTCTATTTATTTTACATTTTTCAAACAATATTTGTTAGATTTTTTCACGCTCATCAGTTGAAAAATGTGAGAGAGACAGATAGAATGAATGTGCTATGATAACTGGATTCGTACGGAGCCGTTTTAGGTTTCGTTTTTTTCATGAGCTTTTTTAGGTAAGAAAGGGGGATGAGTATGCCGCGTGCTCTTAAAATTTTAGTCATTGGAATGTTTATCAATGTGACGGGTGCTTCTTTTTTATGGCCGCTGAATACGATTTATATCCATAATCATTTAGGAAAGTCGTTAACAGTAGCCGGACTTGTCCTGATGCTGAATTCCGGCGCAAGTGTGGCTGGTAATTTATGCGGAGGTTTTTTGTTTGATAAAATCGGTGGTTTTAAATCGATTATGCTTGGGATAGCCATTACGTTAGCAAGCCTGATGGGTCTTGTCTTTTTTCATGATTGGCCAGCCTATATTGTGCTGCTGACGATTGTGGGCTTTGGCTCCGGTGTTGTTTTTCCGGCCAGCTACGCAATGGCGGGATCGGTATGGCCTGAAGGGGGAAGGAAGGCATTTAATGCGATATATGTCGCGCAAAACGCGGGTGTGGCCGTCGGTTCAGCACTTGGCGGTGTCGTGGCGTCTTTCTCGTTTTCATATGTATTTTTGGCGAATGCCGCGCTGTATCTGGTCTTTTTCTTTATTGTATATTTCGGATTTCGAAATATTCAGACGGGAGATGCGTCCCAAACGTCTGTGCTTGATTACGATGCTGTGAACAGCAAAGCAAAATTTGCCGCACTGATCATTTTAAGCGGAGGCTATGTACTCGGATGGCTGGCTTATTCTCAATGGTCAACCACAATTGCTTCGTACACACAAAGCATTGGAATATCTCTTTCCTTATACAGCGTGCTATGGACAGTTAACGGAATTCTCATTGTGCTCGGCCAGCCGCTCGTCAGTTTTGTGGTGAAAAAATGGGCCGAGTCGCTAAAAGCGCAAATGGTCATCGGCTTTATCATTTTTATTGTGTCTTTCAGCATGCTGCTGACTGCAAAGCAATTTCCGATGTTTCTCGCTGCGATGGTGATCCTGACGATCGGAGAAATGCTTGTTTGGCCTGCTGTGCCGACAATTGCCAATCAGCTTGCCCCTAAAGGGAAAGAAGGCTTTTATCAAGGCTTTGTCAACAGTGCGGCGACAGGCGGCAGAATGATTGGTCCCCTGTTCGGAGGAGTGCTTGTCGATCATTACGGCATTAAGGCCCTTGTTTTATCTCTGTTGGTATTGCTGCTGATCAGTATTGCCACAACGCTTCTATATGACAAACGGCTAAAATCAGCTAAAGAAACAAATAAGCAGGCATCAATTTCTTCATAATAAAAGATCCCGCCGAATGAGCGGGATCTTTCAGCGTGTCGACAAACCCTCGCATTCGTTGTCAGGCCTGCGCTTCGGTGCTCACGAATTAGAACATTCGCTCCGCTCCTATGCTCGTCCTTCCTAGACTTCAAGGGTTTTCAATCACGCTGAAAAGATGACAAAATCCTAAAATGAAAACCATTTTAGGATTTTGTCAACAATCTGAAAGATCCCGCCGGATGAGCGGGATCTTTTTACATAATCGGAAGCACTTTAACGGCATCCTTTACATTTGAATATGTTTTCAGCGACGAAAAATTGGCATCCAGTTTATTCATTTTCATGGCCAATTCAGGCTTAATGCCAGTAATGATTAATTCGGTTCCGGTCAATTTCAGCAAATGGCTCAGCTTGAAAATTTGGTCGGCCGTTTGTTCGTTCACTTGGGCCAATCCGGATAAATCAATGATCAAATAATCATCTTTGGATGTTGATAAGATATTCGTCAATGTGCAAACAATGGAATTAAATCGCTCCTCTGTCAGGTTTCCGACTAGCGGAAGAGCTGAAATGCCATTGCGAATCGGGACAATAGGAGTTGAAAGTGCAGTAATTTCCGTGAGGGAATCCTCGAGAAGCTTTTCATACTCTTTTTGCTTGGTGATGTCTTTCTGAATTCCGACAAAATACGTTTTATCCTCTATAACCATTGGATCAATATTTAATTCATTCCAGAACATCGTTCCGTCTTTTTTGTAGTTTTGAATCTGAACGGTGACCGGTTCTTTATTTTGTAAAGCGGTTCTGATGTTCTCCACTTCTGCAGGATCTGTGTGTTTCCCCTGTAAGAAGCGGCAGTTCTTTCCTAAAATTTCCTCGGTCTCGTAGCCGGTCATTTGAACAAAGCCTTGATTTACGTAGACAATAGGATTATCTTCAAGTGCGGGATCTGTAATTACCACACCGACTCGCACGTGATCAAGCGCTTTTTTGATGACTTCCAGCTGTCCTGGTATCCCAAATGATTGAAAACTAGCCATATAAATCCCCCTTAGGCCGTCAGCTTGCTATGCGAAAGCCTGATATTCCCCTTTTTAAAAATGAATTCTACAGTAACCGTAGCACAACACATGTTCTGATTCAAGCAAGTGCAGTTTGTTGTTTGTCATTAGGGCTTGTCCTCGTATACACTAAAAATAAGAACAGAATTTGAACATATGAACGGAAAGGTTTTCTACATGCTAAATAGGTGACTAGGTAAATGTCACTGGGTGAAAAATGAATCCAATGCATCAAGCTTACCGATCATGTGTTCACATATAATGGAAGAAACAAGCTTTTTACAGATTTGCCGGTATGTAGATATCGAAAATCATCGGAATCGTTTAAGGGGGCTGGATGGCCTGAAGTCGCTTTACGAAATAAGGGCTTTAGGAAGGTGATGATGAAGATGCTGCATCAGGTACTTATTGCTTGTGTAATTGGAGGAATCATGGGGATTCTCGGTCATGTGAAAAAGAGAGGCAGACTGGAGAAGCCCAGAATGACGAAGCGGTTTATCTACCTTGGATTTTTGGAAGATTGGTTTATCGGAATGACAGCTTCCATTTTACTTGTATTATCCGCTGACCCCGATTCAGGAATTCAACTTGTCATCTTATCCATTATCTCAGGCTACGGCGGTGAAGCTGTTCTCAGAAGTTTTGACTTTGTGAGAGAACTGAACAGCGGCGGCGAGCCGGCCGAGTCCAAACGTCAAACTAAAACTCCACCCGAATAATTGTCCTCAATCTTCGCCCGTTCAGGGTACATTCCCATTGTATACAAACCTGCTTGCACTTATGAACAGAATTCTATAAAATACAGTTAGATTACGGTTGCGATAAGAACAATGAAGAGGAGCAGTAAGAAACAGATATTGTTGCAGAGAGTTGACGGCTGGTGAAAGTCAATCAAGTTTGTTTCCGAACTCACCTCAGAGTTGCAGCGGTGAAAAGCCGCTGACGCATAACTGCGTTAAAAGTATCAAGTGAGTGCGGCGTATGCCGCGCTAACGAGGGTGGTACCGCGGGAAAACGAAAGTCTCTCGTCCCTTTTAGGGATGAGGGAGTTTTTTTTAGTTTGGGAATATTCTGAATAATCCTCTCCTTCCCGTCAATACTTGAACCATACACGCCGTATTCAATCAGAAGGAGGTTTTTACTTTGAGTTTTCAGCACAAAGAGATAGAAAAGAAATGGCAAACATATTGGCTTGAAAACAAGACATTTGCCACTCTTGATAATAATGAAAAACAAAAATTTTACGCGCTGGACATGTTTCCTTATCCGTCTGGAGCTGGGTTGCACGTCGGCCATCCTGAAGGATACACAGCTACGGATATTCTGTCCCGCATGAAGCGCATGCAGGGCTATGATGTCCTTCATCCAATGGGCTGGGACGCATTCGGCCTGCCAGCTGAACAATACGCGCTTGACACAGGGAACGACCCCGCTGTGTTTACGAAGCAGAATATTGATAACTTCCGCCGCCAAATTCAAGCGCTTGGCTTCTCATATGACTGGGATCGCGAAATCAATACGACTGACCCTGAATACTATAAATGGACGCAATGGATTTTCTTAAAGCTATACGAAAAAGGCCTTGCTTACGTTGACGAAGTGCCTGTAAACTGGTGCCCTGCGCTCGGTACGGTTCTTGCCAACGAAGAAGTCATTGACGGCAAGAGCGAACGCGGCGGCCATCCGGTAGAGAGACGCCCAATGAAGCAGTGGATGCTGAAAATCACCGCTTATGCGGACAGGCTCCTTGAGGACTTGGAAGAGCTTGATTGGCCGGAAAGCATTAAAGATATGCAGCGCAACTGGATCGGCCGTTCGGAAGGCGCTCACGTTCATTTTGCTATAGATGGACATGATGATTCCTTTACGGTGTTTACAACAAGACCAGATACGCTGTTTGGCGCTACATATACTGTCCTTGCCCCGGAACACGCATTGGTGGAAAACATCACAACGGCAGAGCAAAAAGAAGCTGTTGAAGCTTATATCAAAGAAATTCAATCAAAGAGTGACCTAGAACGCACAGATCTTGCGAAAACAAAGACAGGCGTATTCACAGGAGCGTATGCGATCAATCCTGTAAACGGAGAAAAACTGCCGATTTGGATTGCGGATTATGTTCTTGCATCATACGGAACAGGTGCTGTCATGGCAGTTCCTGGCCACGATGAGCGTGATTTTGAATTCGCCAAAACATTCGGCCTTCCGGTGAAGGAAGTCGTAAAAGGCGGGAATGTTGAGGAAGCAGCTTATATTGGCGACGGCGAGCACGTGAACTCTGATTTCCTGAACGGCCTTCACAAACAGGAAGCGATTGAGAAAGTGATCGCTTGGCTGGAAGAAACGAAAAACGGTGAGAAGAAAGTGACGTACCGTCTTCGTGACTGGCTCTTCAGCCGCCAGCGTTATTGGGGCGAGCCGATTCCGGTCATTCATTGGGAAGACGGAACGTCAACAGCTGTCCCTGAAGAGGAGCTGCCGCTGATTTTGCCGAAAACGGATGAAATCAAACCGAGCGGAACGGGCGAATCACCGCTTGCGAACATTAAAGAGTGGGTGGAAGTCACAGACCCTGAGACAGGGAAAAAAGGAAGAAGAGAAACGAATACAATGCCGCAATGGGCGGGAAGCTGCTGGTATTTCTTGCGCTATATTGATCCGCACAATCCGGAGCAGCTGGCATCACCAGAAAAATTGGAAAAATGGCTTCCGGTCGATATGTATATCGGCGGTGCAGAGCATGCCGTGCTTCACCTTCTGTATGCCCGCTTCTGGCATAAGTTCCTTTATGATATCGGCGTAGTGCCGACGAAAGAACCGTTCCAAAAGCTGTACAACCAAGGAATGATTCTCGGCGAAAATAACGAAAAAATGAGTAAATCTAAAGGGAACGTTGTCAACCCTGACGAAATCGTGTCCTCTCACGGTGCTGATACGCTGAGATTGTACGAAATGTTCATGGGACCTCTTGATGCTTCAATCGCCTGGTCTGAATCAGGATTAGACGGTGCGCGCCGTTTCCTTGACCGTGTATGGCGCCTATTTATTGAAGACAGCGGTGAGCTTAATGGCAAAATCGTTGAAGGCGCGGGTGAAACATTGGAGCGCGTCTATCATGAAACGGTTATGAAAGTCACAGACCATTATGAAGGCCTTCGTTTCAACACGGGTATTTCCCAGCTGATGGTCTTTATTAATGAAGCTTATAAAGCATCAGAACTGCCGAAAGAATATATGGAAGGCTTCGTGAAGCTTCTTTCTCCTATCGCGCCACACTTAGCGGAAGAGCTTTGGGAGAAGCTTGGCCATTCCGGCACAATTGCCTACGAAGCTTGGCCTGTATATGATGAAACAAAACTTGTGGATGATGAAGTTGAAATCGTTGTTCAGCTGAACGGAAAAGTAAAAGCGAAATTACAGGTTCCTGCCGATGCAACGAAAGAACAGCTGGAACAGCTTGCTCAAGCAGATGAAAAGGTCAAAGAGCAGCTTGAAGGCAAAACGATTCGGAAAATCATCGCGGTGCCTGGGAAGCTTGTCAATATTGTGGCAAACTAAGCCTAGAAAAAATCCCCTTTGCCAAAAGGGGATTTTTTTCATCAGTCTCAGAATAGCAATCGTTCAGCTGACTTTGATATACTGAACATGATCACTGTGAATAGGAGTGTTTTCTTTGGAAATAAAAGAAATCAGCACAGCCGCTTTGAAAGAAAAAATTGAGGCGGACGAAGAATTATATTTAATTGATGTCAGAGAAGATGAAGAGGTAGCGGAAGGCATGATCCCGCAAGCCGTTCATATTCGCATGGGGGATATTCCTGAAAAAATGGAAACCCTTGATAAAGACAAAGAGTACGTATTTATCTGCCGCTCAGGAATGCGCAGCATGAACGTCTGCAAGTACCTGGATGAGCAAGGCTTTAAAACAGTCAATGTTGAAGGCGGCATGATGGCCTGGGAAGGCGAAACAAAACCAAAAAACTAGGGGAGAGCAGTCCCCTAGTTTTTATTTGTATTCCGGAAGCCAATCGCCGTGTGCTGCAAATAAATCGTCACACATGGAGATGATGTCTTTCATGGAAAGCTCCGCGCTTGTATGCGGATCAAGCATTGCAGCTTGGTAAACCGCTTCTTTTTTTTGTGTGACAGCCGCTTCGATTGTCATCAGCTGTGTATTAATATTCGTCCGGTTTAAGGCTGCAAGCTGCTCAGGCAGTTCTCCGGCGAAGCACGGTGTAATTTTTTTTCTGTCGGCGACGCATGTCACTTCCACAACCGCTTTTGAAGGAAGGTTGGTGATCAGCCCTGTATTCAAGACGTTTCCTCCGAAGGTGAATGGTTCGTTTGTTTCCATTGCCTCTATAATTCTTGAACCATATTCCTTTGAGCGTTCGTGCGTAAGGTTTTTATTATTGACGATATCATCCCGCATTTTCTCCCAATTTTCAATTTGCTTGACGCACCTTCTCGGATATTCGTCGAGCGGGATTTGCAGCTCGCTGATCAGTTCAGGGTAATTCCGTTTAATAAAGTATGGGTGATACTCTGCGTTATGTTCGGACGATTCCGTGACATAATAGCCGAACTTATCCATTAATTCAAACCGCACCATATCATGATGCTTTGTTTTTTGTTTTTCTTTCGCTCTCCTTTTGATTTCTGGATATAAATCTGTGCCGTCTTTTTTGACTTCCAAAAGCCAAGCCATATGATTGATGCCTGCGATGCGTTCCTCAATTCCGTCATGCTCCATTCCGAGAGCTTTAAATAAATCCTTCGTGCACACTTGAACACTGTGGCAGAGCCCGATTGTTTTGATATTGGTATAGCGGAGCATGGCGCCTGTAAGAGTGGCCATTGGATTTGTATAGTTTAAGAACCATGCGTCAGGGCACATTTCCTCCATATCTTTTGCGATATCAAATAAGACCGGGATTGTTCTGAGAGATCTGAATATCCCGCCAATGCCGACTGTATCGGCGATCGTCTGGCGCAGCCCATACCGTTTAGGAATCTCGAAATCGATGACTGTGCTCGGTTTGTATCCTCCAACCTGAATCGCATTGATGACATAGCCTGCGTTTTGCAAGGCGAGTTTTCTGTCATCATAGCTATTGATGGCCACACTTGGGTTATAACGGTCTCTTAGATTTTCGAGCATGAGCTGGGATTCTTGCAGGCGTTTGGGATCAATGTCGTAAAGAGCGAACTCAAATCCATTCAGTGCCTCTGTTAACAGGCAGTCTCCCAAAACATTTTTGGCGAAAATCGTGCTCCCTGCACCGATAAATGTAATCTTCTTCATATTGCTTCCCCCTTTAAAGTTAACCCTTTACCGCTCCGGAAGACAGGCCGGCAATAAAGTATTTTTGCAGCGCCAAAAACAGAACAACCATCGGCAGCATTGCCATCAGTGCCGCTGCGGCAACTAAATGAAGGTTGTTTGCGTTTTCTCCGAAAAAACCTGCCATGGCTACTGTTAATGTCTGAACCTTTTGATCTTGTAAAAAGAAAATGGCAAATTGATAGTCGTTCCAAATAAAGACACAAGAAATAATACAGATGGTCGCAGTGATCGGCTTCAGCAGAGGAAACACAATCATAAAAAAGATTTTCAGCATGCCTGCGCCGTCAATTCTTGCGGCTTCTTCAAGCTCTTTTGGAATGGTCGATCGGATAAAGCCTGAATACAAGAATACGGTTAACGGCATGTAAGCCGCTGTATTAATGAAAATGGCGATTGCGTGTGTATTGACCATTCCGGCGTCCACAACCATTCGATACAAAGGAACCATGGACGTTAACGGAGGGATGATCATAATGGAAATCAGCAAGGCAAAAACGGCTTTATTCAGTTTCGTTTCCCGCCGGGCAAGCGGGTAGGCGGCAAGTGAGCCGAATATAATTAATAACAAGGCAGAAAAACCTGTGATGATCATGGTGTTTATAAAAGAGTTTCCTAGCGAAGCGCGCTCCCACGCCTCTGAAAAATTATGAAAGGAGATGTCGGCTGGAAATATCCATTTCGAACTGTAGTCTCCTTTTGCTTTCAATGAAGTGGTCAGCAGGATATAAAAAGGAATAAAATGCGCACAGGCCACAATGGCTGCAAGAAGCGTAATGATCCGCATGCTTTTTGTACGGGCGGCTCTCATGACATTTCCGTCTCCTTTCTTTTAAAGTACGCAAGCGCGCAAAAGCTGATGATCAAAATGACAAATGCCATAAATATGCCTTGCGTTGCGGCATAGCCGGCATCCTGCCGTTTGAAATACAAATCATACATAAATGTGGACATGGATTGTGACGCATTTCCGGGGCCGCCAGCGGTGAGTGCAATGATGACGTCAAACAGCTTTAAGCCTCCGATAATGTTGATGACCATATTAATGGTAATGGAGGGCATTAACAGCGGCAGCGTGATGGTAAAAAACTGCTGGCCTTGTTTCGCGCCATCCATTTGCGCCGCTTCATAGTAGTCTTTCGGAATGCTTTGCAGACCGGCTAAGTAGACAACCATAGCGATCCCGACATATTGATAGGTGTTAATCATGACAATGATCCATGGATTGAGCGAGGGACTGGCGAGCGCATTAATAGGGCTGATGCCGAAGACCCCGAGCAAATCGTTGAGCGCGCCTCCGTCATAGGAGAAGAAAAAGTACCAAATGTAGCCCATAATGAGCGGGCTGATCATCACCGGCAAATACACAATTGTTCTTGTTACCGCTTTCGTTTTAATGCTTTGATTTAAGAGCAGAGCGTACAGAAGCCCGACCACATTTTGAAAAAAGGTGCTGCCAAGCCCGTAAAGCAGAGTGTTTTTTAAGATATGCCAAGTATCAGGATCAGAAAACAGCCTTTCATATTGCGCGAATCCAACCCATTGGTAAACTTGTGAAAAGCCGTTCCAGTTTGTAAAGGTAATCAATGTGCCTTTCACAAACGGATAAATCATAAAGACCAGAACGGAGAGCAAAGCAGGAATGTACATCCACCAAAGTGAGGACTGTTTTTTTGGCTTAACCTGTTTCACATGAACGTCCCTTGCGATCTCACTCATTGTTTTCAGCTCCCTGTGTTTCCGATTGCTCCCTGAGTCGTTTATATTCTCTTCCCAGCTTCTGCGAAATGTCTTGAGGCGCCAAAATGTCAGCCGCCAGCTCCTGTCCGACCGTGCCCAGGACATCCCACATTCCGTTTGGCAAGTATAAACGGTCGAAGTAAGGCTCGACTTTGACATCTTGATAATGCTCATAATCGTTTGCGTAGAAAATATCAGCTTTCACATTGGTCAGCCCTGAAGGAAGCGATGTGGCTTCAGCCATTTGTTTGGCATTGGCCGGGCGGGCCATAAATGCGATAAATTCTTTTGCCTCTTTTAATTGAGGCGAATCTTTCCATGCTGCAAGGGTGTAGCGTTCACCGCCGATCCATATCGGGTCATCACCGGGATGTATGGCAGGTGTCGGGATAATGCCGACCTCGACGTTAGAGTTGATCTGGGCAACGTCTTGGCCGAGTGTGCCGCCTTGCATTGTAAAGGCGATTTTGTTTTGGGCCATTAATTCAATGAGCTGTGATTTTTTTGCCGTTACGGCGTCGATATTGATCAATTTTTCTTGCTGCATTTGTTTGAGGATTTTTGATAAATAAGTGAATTTACTCCATTGAAAAGTGCCGTTGATAAGCTGTTTTTTTTCATTATGGGCAGGGTCTGTGATGAGAAGAGGTGTAGCGAATTGGTCGTAATATTGAGCGAATGAGCTTTTGTCATAGCCGGCAAACCAGAAGGGAACAATGCTTCCCTTGCTCTTTTCTTTAATCGTTCTCAGTGCTTTGATAAAGTCATCCATGGTTTCCGGCGGAGCAATGCCGTAACGGTCTAAAATATTGCGGTTATACGCCAGACCGTCTTTTGCCTGATTGATCGGATAGGCATACACCTTTCCGCTTTTATTTTTGAGGATGCTGTTTAAATTGGGATCAAGATCTTGAGTCCATTCCATATCCCGGAGATCCGCTGTATATTCACCGTACCTGATTTTCCCCCAGCCATGTGTATCGAATAGATCTGGCAAATCATTGGCCGCCATTCTGACACGCATCATATTTTCATAGTCATTGCCTGGGAAATGAAGGCTGACATGAATGTCACTGTGTTCCTTTTCGAATGCTGCCGCTAGTTTTCTGAACGTATCTCTTTCACTGTCGGTTGACATTGTAGAATAAATGGTTAACGTCTTTTTTGCGGTATCTGCTGAGCTTTTCTCTGCTGAACACCCGGGCAGAACAAGCAGAATAAGAGAGAGAAATAAAACAAAAGTGTGTTTCATCTTTTCCTCCTTATCATCGTGATGAATCTTTGCTTATGTCACCTCCTTTGCTGTACATCCGCAGCTTTGTCTTACGATTAATGTTGTAGGCAGGGTGACATGTTGGGGAAGCGTTCGGCCATTGAGACGGTCAAGCAGCAGTTTTACGCCTGTCCGGCCCATTTCCTCTGTGTATACCTTCACCGTCGTTAAAGGCGTGCTGGCAAATTCAGCTTCCTCAATGCCGTTAAAGCTGACGATTGCGGTATCCCGCGGCACTTGCAGTCCGGCTTCCTGCAGCGCTTTTAATGCGCCGATCGCCATAGAATCGCTGGCAATAAAGAATGCTTCCGGCAGATGGCCTTGATCGATTGCTTTCTTCATCAGGCGATAGCCCTCACGCATGCTGTATTCTCCGATCAGCACATGCTCAGGCTGGGGGGCGGCTGACTCCAAAAAAGCGGTCAGGCGTTTGTCTTCAATCGTTCTGCGAATGCTTTGGCCGTCCTTCAGCGTATGCTCTTTTTCTTGTCCGCCAATGTAGCCTAACCGTTTGTAGCCTAAGTCGAAAAGGTGATCAATCGCCTGGCGTGAAGCCGATTCAAAATCGATTCCAATCGAATCGTATGCTTGCGGATCTGGTGAATGATTGATAAATACGGCATGCTCCAGCCTTCCGCTGATATGCTTAACCGCTTCATCATGAACACGGCCGATGACAATGACACCATCCAATTCCCGAAGAATATGTTCCTGAAAGGAGCCGAGATGAATCGAATTTGTAATAAAAATTTCCTGTTCAAAGCATTCCTTTTCAATGCCTTTCCGAATGGAAGAAAAATAAGGGTCCTGCCTTTCCTGATCAGGGGACAGACAGCTCAGCACACCGATCAGCGGCTGGGCCAGCTGTTTTTGCCCGCGGGATTTTCGGCGTTTGGCAACGGTTTGATAACCAAGCTCTTCAGCGATGTTGACGACTCTTTGTCTCGTTTCGCCCGCAACAGAAAGCGACTCATCTTCATTTAAAATTCTGGACACAGTTGCGCTGGAAACATTAGCTTTCAATGCGATATCTTTAATACGAACCATGGGTATCCCTCTCATCTATATTTAGTAAAATATTAACTCATCTGTTTTTGATAAATTGATACTATCATATAAAAGTAAGCGGTTACAACAATTGTTTTCGGAATATTTCGTTATATTTACTAAAAATTTAGTAAATGATGTGATTTATGTTGGAAAAATAAAGGGGAACCCAGATCTGTCTCGTAAATGTGAAGTAAGCGAATAAGGAAGGGTGATGGGATGAGAGCCGAAAGAAGAAAGCAACTGTTTCGATTGCTTGGTGATTTGCCTGATCGGAGGCCAATCAGTGTTGAGACATTACGTATTGAAGAAAGAGAAGAAAATATTGTTGAAACGCTCCTGCTCGATTTAAATGGACATGAAAAGGTGCCCGCTTATTTTGTGAAGCCGAAGAAAACAGAAGGACCGTGCCCAGCCGTATTGTTTCAGCATTCGCATGGGGGCCAGTATGATAGGGGGAAAAGTGAGCTGATTGAGGGAGCGGATTATTTGAAAATGCCTTCTTTTTCTGATGAGCTTACTTCACTCGGATACGGCGTTCTTGCGATTGATCATTGGGGATTTGGAGATCGGCGGGGAAAAGCGGAAAGCGAGATATTTAAAGAAATGCTTCTCACCGGAAAAGTGATGTGGGGGATGATGATTTATGACAGTTTAAGTGCGTTAGACTATATGCAGTCACGCTCTGATGTTCAGCCTGACAGGATCGGAACCATCGGCATGTCTATGGGAGGTTTGCTGGCGTGGTGGACAGCGGCGCTCGATGACCGGATTAAGGTGTGTGTGGATTTGTGCAGCCAGGTGGATCATCACGTGCTGATCAAAACACAGAATCTTGACAGGCACGGCTTTTATTATTACGTCCCATCGCTTGCAAAGCATTTTTCCGCATCGGAGATACAAGGCCTGATAGCGCCGCGCCCGCACCTTAGTCTTGTTGGTGTACACGATCGGTTAACGCCGGCCGAGGGCGTGGACAAAATCGAAAAAGAATTGACAGCTGTCTATGCTGGACAGGGAGCTTCTGATTGCTACCGAGTGGTCCGTTCTGCTTCGGGACATTTCGAAACAGCAGTTATGAGGCATGAAGCTGTCCAGTTTTTGCAAAAGTGGCTGTGATTGTTATAAGAAATCGAAAAAGACCGTTTTCACACAAACGGTCTTTTTGTTTCCTTTTAACCAACTGCATAAATCGATGCTTTCTTCTATTGACAGAAACAGGAGAGAATAATATATTCTAATTGTTAACCTTTAAATATAATTGGTTAACAATTAAAATGAGAAGCACTGCACGTTCTTCAGTTATCAGTGAAAGGGCGAGAAATGATGCAAGAAGAAACTTTTTATAGTGTCAGAATGAGGGCTTCTATGAATGGATCTCATGAAGACGGCGGAAAGCATATATCCGGCGGAGAACGGCTTATTCCTTTCCATGAGATGAAGCATACAGTCAATGCTTTATTAGAAAAAGGGTTATCCCATTCAAGAGGAAAACCTGATTTTATGCAAATTCAATTTGAAGAGGTATATGAATCGATAAAAACCATTCAGCCATTGCCTGTGCATACGAATGAAGTGAGCTGCCCGGAAGAAGGACAAAAGCTGGCCCGATTGTTATTGGAAAAAGAAGGCGTTTCACGAGACGTGATTGAAAAAGCATATGAACAAATCCCTGAATGGTCAGATGTCAGGGGTGCGGTGTTGTTTGATATTCATACAGGAAAGCGAATGGATCAAACAAAAGAAAAAGGGGTGCGGGTCTCCAGAATGGATTGGCCGGACGCTAATTTTGAAAAATGGGCGCTTCACAGTCACGTGCCAGCTCATTCAAGAATAAAAGAGGCCCTTGCGCTCGCTTCAAAGGTAAGCCGGCACCCGGCAGCCATTGCAGAATTATGCTGGTCGGACGATCCGGATTACATAACAGGCTATGTTGCGGGTAAGAAAATGGGCTATCAGCGTATTACAGCAATGAAAGAATACGGGTCTGAAGAGGGCTGCCGAGTTTTTTTTATTGATGGATCCAATGATGTAAACACGTACATACATGATCTGGAGAAGCAGCCTATTTTAATAGAGTGGGAGGAAGATCATGACTCATGATTTGATAGAAAAAAGTAAAAAGCACCTTTGGCTGCCATTTACCCAAATGAAAGATTATGATGAAAACCCCTTAATCATCGAAAGCGGGACTGGAATCAAAGTCAAAGACATAAATGGCAAGGAATACTATGACGGTTTTTCATCAGTTTGGCTTAATGTCCACGGACACCGCAAAAAAGAACTAGATAACGCCATAAAAAAACAGCTCGGAAAAATTGCGCACTCCACGTTATTGGGCATGACCAATGTTCCAGCAACCCAGCTTGCCGAAACATTAATAGATATCAGCCCAAAAAAGCTCACGCGGGTCTTTTATTCAGACAGCGGTGCAGAAGCGATGGAAATAGCCCTAAAAATGGCGTTTCAGTATTGGAAGAACATCGGGAAGCCCGAGAAACAAAAATTTATCGCAATGAAAAACGGGTATCACGGTGATACGATTGGCGCCGTCAGTGTCGGTTCAATTGAACTTTTTCACCACGTATACGGCCCGTTGATGTTCGAGAGTTACAAGGCTCCGATTCCTTATGTGTATCGCTCTGAAAGCGGTGATCCTGATGAGTGCCGTGATGAGTGCCTGCGAGAGCTTGAACAGCTGCTTAAGGAACATCACGAGGAAATTGCCGCGCTTTCCATTGAATCAATGGTACAAGGGGCTTCCGGTATGATCGTGATGCCGGAAGGATATTTGGCAGGGGTGCGCGAGCTATGTACAACATACGATGTCTTAATGATCGTTGATGAAGTCGCTACAGGCTTTGGCCGTACAGGAAAAATGTTTGCGTGCGAGCACGAGAATGTCCAGCCTGATCTGATGGCTGCCGGTAAAGGCATTACAGGAGGTTATTTGCCAATTGCCGTTACGTTTGCCACTGAAGACATCTATAAGGCATTCTATGATGATTATGAAAACCTAAAAACCTTTTTCCATGGCCATTCCTATACAGGCAATCAGCTTGGCTGTGCGGTTGCGCTTGAAAATCTGGCATTATTTGAATCTGAAAACATTGTGGAACAAGTAGCGGAAAAAAGTAAAAAGCTCCATTTTCTTCTTCAAGATCTGCACGCTCTTCCTCATGTTGGGGATATTCGGCAGCTTGGCTTTATGTGCGGTGCAGAGCTTGTCCGGTCAAAGGAAACCAAAGAACCTTACCCGGCTGATCGGCGGATCGGATACAAAGTTTCCTTAAAAATGAGAGAGTTAGGAATGCTGACAAGACCGCTTGGGGACGTGGTTGCATTTCTTCCTCCTCTTGCCAGCACAGCTGAGGAGCTCGGGGAAATGGTTGCCATTATGAAACAAGCGATCCATGAGGTTACGAGCCTTGAAGATTGATTCCTGGTTGAACAAGCGGTTAGACAGAATGAAAGAAGCCGGCGTACATCGTAACCTGCGGTCAATGAATGGAGCGCCGGTTCCAGAGAGGAACATTGATGGCGAAAATCAAACGGTCTGGTCCTCAAACAATTATTTAGGGCTCGCAAGCGATAGACGTTTGATCGATGCAGCCCAAACAGCATTGCAGCAATTTGGGACAGGAAGCAGCGGTTCACGTTTAACGACAGGCAATTCGGTCTGGCATGAGAAGCTAGAAAAGAAGATTGCCAGCTTTAAACGGTCAGAAGCGGCCCTGCTGTTTTCGAGCGGTTACTTGGCCAATGTCGGTGTCCTTTCATCCTTGCCAGAAAAGGAAGATGTCATTTTAAGTGACGAGCTCAATCATGCAAGTATTATCGACGGCTGCCGACTTTCTAAGGCTGATACAGTTGTTTATCGGCATATTGATATGAATGATCTTGAAAACAAGCTGAATGAAACACAGCGTTATCAGCGCCGTTTTATCGTAACAGACGGGGTATTCAGCATGGATGGCACAATCGCCCCTCTTGATCAGATCATCTCACTTGCGAAACGCTATCATGCCTTCGTGGTCGTTGATGATGCCCACGCAACAGGAGTTTTGGGCGATTCGGGACGAGGAACGAGTGAATACTTTGGTGTTTGTCCCGACATTGTGATCGGCACCTTAAGCAAAGCTGTTGGCGCGGAAGGAGGTTTTGCGGCAGGATCAGCGGTCTTCATCGACTTTTTGCTGAACCATGCCAGAACATTTATCTTTCAAACCGCTATTCCGCCAGCTAGCTGTGCGGCTGCTCATGAGGCTTTCAACATTATTGAAGCCAGCAGGGAAAAACGACAGCTTTTATTTTCTTATATCAGCATGATTAGAACCAGTCTGAAGAATATGGGTTATGTGGTAAAAGGAGATCACACACCGATTATTCCTGTAGTCATTGGCGATGCCCATAAAACGGTCCTATTTGCTGAAAAACTGCAGGGCAAGGGAATTTATGCTCCTGCCATTCGGCCGCCGACCGTTGCGCCGGGTGAAAGCCGTATTCGAATTACAATCACGTCTGACCACAGTATGGGTGATATTGATGATTTGCTGAAAACATTTCATTCAATCGGAAAGGAGCTGTATATCATTTGAGGGGTTTTTTTGTGACGGGAACTGATACAGAAGTGGGGAAAACGGTTATATCCAGCGGTCTTGCTGCCTTATTGAAAGAACATAATAGAGATGTCGGGGTGTATAAACCATTTTTAAGCGGGATATCGCGTCATCATCCAGATAGTGATACTAGTCTGCTGAAAGACATGTCGCAGACCGGTCTTTCTCATGAAGACATTACGCCTTTTGCCTTCAAAGCGCCGCTTGCACCATACGTTGCAGGGAAACTTGAGGGAAAGACTGTCACCATGGAAGAGGTTTTAAGCCATTGGGGGCGGATTAGAGAAAAACATGAATGCTTCATCGTAGAAGGTGCGGGCGGTATTTCTGTGCCATTGGGAGAGGACTATTTGGTCAGTCATGTCATAAAAGCGTTGCAGCTTCCCATGATTATTGTGGCACGTCCTCACCTTGGAACCATTAATCATACCTTTTTAACTGTCAAATATGCAGAAAGCATGGGGCTTCCAATCGCCGGAATTATCATCAATGGAATCAGTGACTCTCCTGATGAAGATGAAAAAACCAATCCTGAGATGATTGAACGCTTATGCGGTGTGCCGGTTTTAGGGATTACGCCAAAGCTTGCCAACGTGACGAAAGAAACGGTTCTACATATGGTAAAAGACCATATCAATCTATCATTACTGATGAATCAAGTGGGGGTATGAGAATGAATCAATGGATGGAACTTGCAGACCGGGTGCTGTCTGGAGCAGAAGTGACTGACGAAGAAGCGCTTTTAATATTACATTGTCCTGACGAAGATATTTTGCTATTAATGCATGGAGCTTTTCATATCAGAAAACACTTTTATGGAAAAAAAGTAAAGCTCAATATGATTATGAATGCAAAATCCGGGCTCTGCCCGGAAAACTGCGGCTATTGTTCACAGTCTGCGATTTCGAAAGCGCCGATTGAGTCTTACCGGATGGTGAATAAGGAAACGCTGCTTGAAGGCGCGAAGCGGGCGCACGATCTGAATATCGGCACATATTGTATCGTGGCAAGCGGCAGAGGGCCGTCTAACAGAGAAGTGGATCAGGTCGTAGATGCGGTTCAGGAAATTAAAGAGACGTATGGACTGAAGATTTGTGCGTGTCTCGGACTGTTGAAGCCAGAGCAGGCGAAGCGGCTCAAAGATGCCGGAGTAGACCGCTATAATCATAATTTGAATACGTCACAGAGAAACCATTCAAACATCACGACCTCACATACATACGATGACAGAGTCAATACGGTTGAAATCGCAAAAGAATCGGGGCTGTCTCCGTGTTCAGGCGCCATTATCGGGATGAAGGAGACGAAACAAGATGTCATTGACATCGCCAAAAGCTTGAAGGTTCTTGACGCGGATTCCATTCCTGTGAATTTTTTGCATGCAATTGATGGCACGCCGTTAGAAGGCGTCAACGAATTAAACCCGCTGTATTGTTTAAAAGTGCTGGCGCTGTTCCGTTTTATCAATCCATCAAAAGAAATTCGCATATCCGGAGGAAGAGAGGTCAATCTCCGCTCATTGCAGCCATTAGGGCTTTACGCCGCAAACTCCATTTTTGTCGGAGACTACTTAACAACTGCCGGGCAAGAGGAGACGGAGGATCATAAAATGCTGAGTGATTTAGGCTTTGAAGTTGAATCAGTCGAAGAAATGAAGGCCAGTTTAAGTGCGAAAAGCTGAAAGCATCAATAAAAGCAATCGGTATGATGTCGATTGCTTTTATTTTTGAACAGAAAGGAGAAAATCACGTGACAATTGCATCGTCAACTGCATCTTCGGAGTTTTTGAAAAACCCATATTCTTTTTACGACACATTGCGAGCTGTTCATCCTATCTATAAAGGGAGTTTCTTAAAATACCCGGGCTGGTATGTCACAGGATATGAAGAAACGGCTGCTATTTTGAAAGATGCGAGATTCAAAGTCCGCACCCCGCTGCCTGAGAGCTCAACCAAATATCAGGACCTTTCACATGTGCAAAATCAAATGATGCTGTTTCAGAACCAGCCTGATCATAGACGATTGCGGACGCTTGCCAGCGGAGCGTTTACGCCGAGAGCGACAGAGAGTTATCAGCCGTATATCATTGAAACTGTCCATCATTTGCTTGATCAAGTGCAAGGTAAAAAAAAGATGGAGGTCATTTCGGACTTTGCTTTTCCTTTAGCAAGCTTTGTCATAGCTAACATTATAGGTGTACCGGAGGAAGATAGGGAGCAATTAAAGGAGTGGGCTGCGAGTCTCATTCAAACGATTGATTTTACCCGGTCAAGAAAGGCATTAACAGAGGGCAATCATATGGCTGTGCAGGCTATGGCATATTTCAAAGAGCTGATTCAAAAGCGAAAACGCCACCCTCAACAGGATATGATCAGCATGCTCTTGAAGGGGAAAGAAAAGGATAAGCTGACGGAAGAGGAGGCGGCATCTACGTGCATATTGCTGGCGATCGCCGGACATGAGACAACGGTCAATCTCATCAGCAATTCAGTCCTTTGTCTGCTGCAGCATCCAGAACAGATTTTGAAACTGAGAGAAAATCCAGATCTTATTGGTACCGCAGTCGAGGAATGTTTACGCTATGAAAGCCCCACGCAAATGACAGCCAGAGTTGCGTCAGAGGATATTGACATCAGCGGGGTGACGATCCGTCAAGGAGAGCAAGTCTATCTTTTGTTAGGGGCGGCTAATCGAGACCCAAGCATTTTCACGAACCCCGATGTCTTCGATATTACGAGAAGTCCTAATCCGCACCTTTCATTTGGTCATGGCCATCATGTTTGTTTAGGGTCCTCGCTGGCACGATTAGAAGCGCAAATTGCGATTAACACACTTCTGCAGCGGATGCCCAGCCTTACGCTCGCGGATTTTGAATGGCGGTATCGGCCGCTTTTTGGATTTCGGGCGCTTGAGGAGCTGTCGGTGACTTTTGAATAAGCCTAAGAATGTGAGTGCCAAAAAAGTGTCAGCCCCGCCGAAAATGGGCAATCTATAAAAAAGGGGAGTGAACATCGTGAAAAAAGTGCTGATCGCCGGCGGAAATGGTGTGATTGGGAGACTGCTTGCTGAAGGGCTTACTTCAGATTATGAAGTGACAGTGCTTGATAAAGATCATTTCGATGGCAAAGCCTCTTCCATTCAGGCTGACGCGGCAAATTATGAGGAGCTGTTGAAGAAGATTCCAAAAGATACCGATGCCATCTTGAATTTACTCGCTGTTAAAATCAAATACGATATTATGGACATCGCTGAGTTTGAAAAGATGACGGATGTTTTCTATAGGGCAAGCTATTATCTGTGCCGTGCGGCAGCGGAGCTCGGCATTCAAAAGCTCGTGTTCGCCAGCAGCAATCATGTCACAGATGTATACGAAAAAGACGGGCGCTCGCTCTTAGGACGGGAAATCACAACAAGCGATTATCCGCTGTCAAAAAACTTGTACGGTGTATTAAAGCTGACCTCTGAACAGATCGGCCATTTGTTTTATTTGGAAAATAAGCTATCAGTAATCAACCTTCGAATCGGAACAGTCGTCACAGATGAAATGGATACGCTGCATGAAAAAGAACGGACGAAAAAGACACTGCTTTCTCACCCCGATCTGCTGTCGATTTTCAAAGCCGCCATTGAGACCAATATCCGGTACGGCACTTATTACGCCGTCTCTGATAATCCGAGCCGGCCATGGTCCATTGAATCTGCCGTGAATGAACTTGGGTTTTCGCCACAAATCAATACGGCCGAACTTCTGAACGAGGAGGAGAACGGAGCATAATCATTTTCTAAGATTATGCTCTTTTTCTTTTGTTATCGGTCTCAATTCGCGGCAGCCCCCGCCCGGCCGGGGACTCTGTTCAAATGATTATAGACATGGCAATCACAGATTTGCTACATTTTAGACACGATATCGTCACATGCTGAGCTCGGTTTTCAAAAATATGATAACGCTTACAAAGAGAGGTGGGAGCTATCGCACATTCACTGAAAAACCGTCTGTTTGATATGTTGATTTATGGTTTCTTGCTGATGTTCGCTTTAATATGCGTACTTCCGTTCATTCATGTCATCGCAGCATCTTTCGCCACAGTAGAAGAAGTCGTGTCGAAAACATTTATTTTAATACCGACCACTTTTTCGCTAGATGCTTATCGCTACATTTTTTCAACAGATATTATTTATAAGAGTTTGCTTGTTTCTGTGTTTGTGACAGTGATAGGCACTGCGGTCAGCATGTTTCTTTCTTCACTGATGGCTTACGGGTTATCCCGCCGTGATTTAATCGGCCGGCAGCCGCTCATGTTTCTCGTCGTATTTACGATGCTGTTTAGCGGCGGCATGATTCCGACTTTCCTTGTGGTCAAATCGCTTGGATTGCTCGATTCTTACTGGGCGCTTATTTTGCCGACAGCCATTAATGCCTTTAACCTGATCATTTTGAAAAACTTTTTTCAAAATATCCCGTCAAGCCTGGAAGAGTCCGCGAAAATTGACGGGTGCAATGATCTGGGCATATTCTTTAAAATTGTGCTGCCGCTGTCTCTTCCTGCGATCGCAACGATTTCACTATTTTATGCGGTCACGTATTGGAACACGTATATGACAGCGATCTTGTACTTAAATGATTCAGCAAAATGGCCGATTCAGGTGCTTCTGCGCCAAATCGTCATTGTATCAAGCGGTATGCAGGGGGATATGTCTGAAATGGGGTCGGGCAGCCCGCCGCCTGAGCAAACCATTAAAATGGCGGTCATAGTGGTGGCGACCATCCCGGTTCTGCTTGTCTATCCGTTTATACAAAAGCATTTCGCAAAAGGAGCTTTGCTGGGATCTGTCAAAGGATAAAGACATATGAAACGGAGGGGTACGATGGGAAACAAATGGAGGGTGCTTTTGATTGTGCTTGTACTGGCACTCGGCGGAGTGCTGGCGGGCTGTAAAGGGGCTGATCAGTCTTCGGCTGAAGGCAAAGCTGGCCCGGATTCAAAGGTAAACCTGTCTTGGATGGCGATTTTGTATCACCAGCAGCCGCCGAAAGACAGGGCGATTAAAGAAATCGAAAAGCTGACAAATACAGAACTCGACATCACCTGGGTTCCAGACGCGGTGAAAGAAGACAGGCTGAATGCAGCGCTTGCAGCCGGCAATCTTCCGCAAATCGTGACCATCCAGGATATTAAAAATTCGTCAGTCATGAATGCCTTCCGGTCAGGAATGTTTTGGGAAATCGGCGATTATATCAAGGATTATCCCAACTTAAACAAAATGAACAAACTCATTAATAAAAATGTGACAATTGACGGCAAGCTCTACGGGATATACAGAGAGCGCCCGCTTTCCAGACAGGGGATCGTCATTCGGAAGGACTGGCTGGACAATTTAAATTTGAAAACCCCGAAAACGTTGGATGAGCTTTATGAAGTGGCCAAAGCATTTACGGAGGACGACCCGGACAAGGATGGGAAAGATGATACGATCGGGCTGACAGACCGTAATGACTTGATTTACGGCGCGTTTAAAACGATTGGCTCGTATGAAGGCATGGCGACAGATTGGAAGGAATCGGGCGGCAAATTCACGCCTGATTTCATGACACAGGAATACAAAGACACGATGAACTATATGAAAAAGCTGCGTGATAACGGGTATATGAATAAGGATTTTCCCGTCACAAGCAAAACCCAGCAGCAGGAGCTGTTTTCTCAAGGAAAAGCCGGAATTTATATTGGCAATATGGTAGATGCGGTTAATCTGCGCGACCATGCCTCTGATAAATCGATGAAGCTCGAGATCATCAACCGCATAAAAGGCCCGGATGGGGAAGAGCGGGTATGGGCATCAGGAGGCCATAACGGCGTGTTTGCTTTCCCGAAAACGAGTGTGAAAACGGAAGCAGAGCTTAAACGGATCTTAGCGTTTTTTGACCGAATGGCCGAAGAAGATGTCTATAGCCTGATGACTTATGGCATTGACGGCGTTCATTACAAAAAAGGAGAGGGCAAAACGTTCACACGCGAAGAAAGCCAAGTGAAAGACTGGCAGACTGATATTCAGCCGCTATCCGCTTTAATCGCCATTGATAAAGCTTACTTAAAAAACACTGGAGATCCGCTTCGGACGGCGTACGAGGAGCTGACCGAGGACAATGAAAAGATTATCGTCTCAAACCCGGCTGAAAGCCTGTATTCCGCATCGGAGTCGGAACGGGGTGATGAACTGAAGAAAATCATTGATGACGCGACTTACAAATATATGATTGGAGACATTACAGAAAGCCAGTTCGATAAAGAAGTGGAAAAATGGGAGTCAAGCGGAGGAAAACAAATTATTCAGGAATACGAAGAAGCGTTTAAACAAGCAAAATAACATTGGAAAAACCCAAAACGCGCAAGCGGTTTTGGGTTTTTTACATGCTTCTTTTCTGCTGGCGGTAGTTTCCCGGTGTAATCCCTTCCAGCTTCTTAAATGATCTGATGAAATTTTGCGAGTTTTTATATTTCAGCTTTTCGGCAATGTCCTTGACCGCCATGTCTGTTTCGGCAAGCCAGCTTTTTGCCATATGGTGTCGGTAGCTTGAGACATACTCGCTGAATGAAATACCCATTTCTTTTTTGAAAATGCTGCTTAAATAATTTGGGTTGTAATGGAGCCTGCGTGCGATTTCGTCCAGTGTCAATTCGGATTCAAACTCATGATGGATGATATGAATGATGTTGTCGGAAATATTTTTGTACTGGGCATCCGCGCGGGCGTTCACTTTGTCTGTCATCGGATCAATAAACTCATTCTTTAGCCAGTTTTCGGTATCCTCGAACGTTTTCAGCTCAAAAATTTGGTCATACAGCATTTTGTTTTCTTCAAGCTCAAACAATTCGATCCCGAGCACATGCATCAGCTCAATCACATGGTTCAAAAAACGGGCGATGGCGATTTGAAATTGATACGGGTTGGTGTTCTGGGTGAAAATGGCTTGCAAAATCGCGTGCAGGCATTTATCCGCTTTCTCCTTGTCTCCTGCTTTAACGGCATCGAACAGCTCATGCTGAAGCTGCTTTGGAAAATGGGTTTTGAACGTTTTTTTCTGGTCAAGGTCTTCGTAAAAGATAATCGATTTGTTTTCCGCTTTGAGCCGGTATTTCAACGCTTCTGAGCCTTCCGCATAGGCTGTTTTCGCTTTTGTCAGCACATCAAACGGCTGGCTGATGCCGATGCTGACAGACAGCTGCAGCTCAGCTTCCGCTTTTTCCTGAATCATCCTTGCAGTCTTATTCAGCTCAGCCATGAATTCTTCCTTTGTTCCGCTTTGATTGATCAAAATCGTCGCCTGCTGTTTGTCAACTACGGCGGGGGCAAGATGTTTGTCCGTCGGGATGTTGCGCTCAATCAGGCTGTTGACGGCAAACAAAAGCAGATCCATATCTTTTTTCTCATAAGGCGTATGATTCAGTGTGTCAATTTGGAGCACAAGCAGGGCAAGGTGCCGCCAATTTTGTTTTAAACCGAGGCTTTTAAAGCGGTTATCAACCTCCTCATCCGTCAGTTTTCCGAGCATAAGCCTGACCATAAAATATTGCTGCAGATGAGTGGCCTGCTGCTTCATCGTTTCCTCAAGGTCGTCATTTCTGTCCTTCAGCTGCTTAAAGCTCTGTTCAATTAACTCAAATTCATTTTGAGGAGGCTGTTGTTTCTCTTGTATGGCTCCATGTCTTGCGAATGATTCGTAAAGCACCCTGATCGGCTTGTAAAAATGGCGGGAGCCCAGCCAAGAGAACAATAATGAAAGCGTTAACAAAATAAGGCATACTGTAAAAGTGATCCAGCCGATTGATTTGGCTTCTTTTTTTAACTCAGGCAGGGAAACGAGAGAAAAATAAGTCCATGTATTATAGTCAGATTTTTGATAGGTGACTTTATAATGAATCCGGTCAATCACTGTTTCAAACTGTCCGCTATTGGCGGTTTGCGCCAGCACTTTTTGGACAAAGCCATCGTTATGAAGAGATTCACCGACGTCAGACATGTTGTTATGAAGGATGATGCGGCCTTTTTCATCGATGATAAACAGGTTGTTGGCGTTTGAATAGTCAGGCATATTTTTGACAAGCGAACAGCTCGGGATGCTTGCGGCGGCCAATCCCTTTGTATTTGTGCTGTTCAAAGGAAGCTGCTTAATTAAATTGATATTGTAGCGGCAGTTTTCTGCTGTGCCTTCTTTGGTTGAAATCAAATGATTGTTTTCCTCAAGCGTCCAATATGAGCGGCTCGCTTTGTGTTTCGTGTACGCTGAAGCTGCTTCATGAAGAGTGTCTGTATTCAAACGGTACAAACCGGAATTGTTCATGTACCATTTTTTCGTATAACTGACTAATGTCATGTTGGACAGGTCGGTATCAAAGCTTTGCAGATAATTGAGCTCTTGGTTCACTTGGTTATAGATTTGAAATTGGTCTGAGTGCAAAGGCTCGGACAATGTGCGAAGGAGAGGCGGCGAACTCACATAGTGGGTTAAAGAGTGATCGACGGTTTTCAATATATGTTCGATGCTTTGCTGGGTCTGCTGGAGTGTGTCGAATTTTTCCTCCGAAACGTTGGAAATAGCCGTTTTCTGGGAGTGCTCGTACGAAAACAATCCGACCAAAATAACCGGAATGGTGCTGAGCAGGCAGAAAAACGTGATCAGTTTGTAGTAAAACTTGTATTGGCTTCTTTTCATAAAACCCCCCATTTCATAACATCCACTTCACCTTAATACAATTAATCCAAAGATTGATAGATATTGTCAATAATCATTTTCTAATATCGGTGTCTTTTTTTCAGGTGGACCGTCTGAACCCTTGATTATAAAGGGATAAAACAGGATGTGATCATATGATTGTAGACGGACTTTTGCCTGCTGGGCTACAGTGAATGCAAGAACCCGTGAAAGGAGGCTAGGAAAAAATGAAAACAGCAGAAGCGCAAGCGCCGGCTGTTAATACAGCCATTTTTAAAAAAGAAAAAAGAAAGCGCTTACTAAGTAAGCTGATTCAGCAAAAATATTTGTACTTGATGATTTTGCCGGGGTGTATTTATTTTTTGCTTTTTAAGTATATCCCGATGTGGGGAATTGTGATTGCGTTTCAGGATTATCAGCCGTTCCTCGGCATTTTGGGCAGTGAGTGGGTGGGGCTGAAGCATTTTATCAGGCTGTTTACTGAGCCTACATTTTTTCTCTTGTTAAAAAACACGCTCGTGTTATTTGCGTTGAACCTGGCCATATTTTTCCCGGTGCCGATACTGCTGGCGCTTCTATTGAACGAAGTGCGGATTGCTCTCTTTAAAAAATTTGTTCAGACGCTGATTTATATCCCGCATTTTATGTCTTGGGTCATTGTTGTATCGCTTTCGTTTGTGCTTTTAACGGTAGACGGAGGCTTGATTAATGAACTGATTGTGTTTTTTGGCGGTGAAAAAATCAATTTTCTGCTGAACGAAGAATGGTTCCGGCCCCTGTATATTCTGCAGGTTATCTGGAGGGAAGCGGGATGGTCGACGATCATTTATCTGGCGGCCATTACAGCGGTTGACCCCCAGTTGTATGAAGCGGCGAAAATGGACGGAGCGGGACGGCTGCGGCAAATGTGGCATATTACGCTGCCCGCCATTAAAAGCGTTATCGTCGTTTTGCTGATTTTGAAAATCGGAGACACGCTGGAGCTTGGCTTCGAGCATGTGTATTTGCTGTTAAATGCGACTAACAGGGAAGTGGCGGAAATTTTTGATACGTATGTTTATACTGCAGGGCTGAAACAGGGCCAATTCAGCTACAGTACAGCAGTCGGCGTATTTAAAGCGGCGGTCGGGCTGATTTTGGTCATGCTTGCGAATCGTTTGGCGAAGAAATTTGGCGAGGAAGGAATTTATTAAGAAAGGGATGGGATCAATGGATCAATCAATCGCTGTAAAATCGCCTCTTACGTACGCGGAGGCATTGGCAAAAACCATTATGAACACGTACACAGTCGAGGAGCTGCCTCCTGCAAACCGCTGGCACTACCATCAAGGTGTTTTCTTATGCGGTGTATTGCGGCTGTGGGAAGTAACCGGGGAAAAGCGGTATTTTGAGTATGCGAAGGCTTATGCAGATCTCTTAATCGATGATTATGGCAATCTATTATTTAGAAGAGATGAACTGGACGCCATTCAAGCGGGTCTCATTCTTTTTCCATTATACGAGCAGACGAAGGATGAGCGGTATGTCAAAGCGGCAAAAAGGCTGCGCGGCTTATATGGAACACTGAACCGGACGTCTGAGGGCGGTTTTTGGCACAAAGACGGTTATCCTTACCAAATGTGGCTCGACGGCTTATACATGGGGGGGCCGTTCGCACTGAAATATGCCAATCTGAAGCAGGAGCCGGAGCTGTTTGATCAGGTTGTGCTGCAGGAGTCATTAATGAGAAAGCATACGAAGGATGCAAAAACCGGACTTTTTTATCACGCCTGGGATGAAGCGAAAAAAATGCCTTGGGCCAATGAAGAGACAGGCTGTTCACCGGAATTTTGGGCACGTTCCATCGGCTGGTACGTCATGTCTCTTGCTGACATGATTGAAGAGCTGCCGAAGAAGCATCCAAACCGTCACGTGTGGAAAAACACGCTGCAGGACATGATTAAAAGCATCTGCCGCTATCAAGACAAGGAGACGGGGTTATGGTATCAGATCGTTGATAAGGGAGACAGGTCTGATAACTGGCTGGAAAGCTCAGGATCCTGTCTGTACATGTACGCAATCGCAAAAGGAATCAATACAGGCTATCTAGACAGAGCTTACGAAACAACACTACTAAAAGCGTATCAAGGCTTGATTCAGCATAAAACCGAAACATCAGAAGACGGCGCGTTTCTCGTCAATGACATATGTGTCGGAACGTCAGCCGGTTTCTATGACTATTATGTCAGCCGCGAAAGAAGCACAAACGATCTGCACGGAGCCGGCGCGTTTATTTTGGCTATGACAGAGCTGGAGCCTCTTTTTAGGTCAGCGGGGAAATGACAAAAAGGATACGGACGGCTTTGTGTGTGATCGTCTCAGTGCTCTTTTTGGCATCATGCTCAAGCAGGCCGGACGGAATGCATGTCATTCTCTTTTCTGATATGCAGGCTGGCGTACAGGAAAAAATAAAAAAGGCCGCCGAGCAGAATGCCGGGAAGGTCGATATCTTTCCAGCTTTTCAGGAAAAACTGCTGACTGAAATTACCGCCCATGAAGGAGATGTTTTCATCGTGCCTGAAGACATGTTTCAAGCTTACGATGATCCGGAAAATTTTCAGCCGTTAAACGGATTGCCTCCTGAAAAAACATCTCCTTATACAACTGTTAATAAAAAATCAGGAGAAAAAACGATCTATGCCATTCAGATCGAAAAAGGGAAAAAGCAGCTGAACGGCTATTCTTTTCGATTGAATCGCGATATGGCGGCGTTTATCCCCGTGTATGCTGAAAAAACAGAGGAAGCGCTGCAGCTGATTTCTCAACTAACTGAAGCCCGATAGAGGTGAGGATATTGAAGAACATCGTCTTTTGCGGATTGAGCAGCAGAGCATTCAGTATGTTTATCAAACCGCTGTTGGAGCGGTTTTCAACTCATTATGAGATTACGGGATTGCTGGATGCCGATCCGAAACGTTTTGCCGTTTGCAAGAAGAAATTTCCCGAGCTGGCCCACGTGCCCGAGTTTAGCGAAGATGCTTTTGACGAGATGATGCGCGTGTCAAAGCCTGATATCGTCATTGTGGCAGGCAGGGACGATACGCATGTCACATATATTGTAAAAAGCCTTCAGTGGGATACAGATGTAATTACTGAAAAACCAATGGTGACAACAGTGCAGGATGCGAATCGGGTGCTTGAAGCGGAGGCCAAAAGCGAAGGAAAAGTCACCGTCGCGTTTAACTATCGCTACAGCCCGTTTCATCGGAAAATAAAAGAAATGATTCTGGACGGAAAAATAGGCAGGGTCACCTCCGTTGATTTAAATTGGTATATTGATACGTATCATGGCGCCAGCTATTTTAAACGCTGGAACAGGTCTAGACAGTTTTCCGGGGGCCTTTCTGTCCATAAATCAACACATCACTTTGATCTCGTCAATTGGTGGCTCGGGCAAAATCCGGAAGAGGTATTTGCTTATGGCGCCTTGAATTACTATGGGCCGGACAGTGAGTGGAACCCCTTGCCGGAAGAAGACGGGCGTTTTTGCGGGACGTGCCGTGTTAAAGAAAAATGCCACTACTATTCAAGGTGGCATCCCCGTTCCTCTAAAGCTTCTATAAAAGATGATCATCTCGAAGCAGGAGACCAGTCCAGCTTATATACTGCATACAGACCTGACGCGTGTATTTTTGACGAGGAAATTGACATCGAGGATACGTACGTGGCGGCAGTCAAATATGATGGCGGCGCACTGTTAAGCTACTCGATTGTTTTTTCGGCCCCGTATGAAGGCTACCGGCTGACGATCAACGGCACAAAAGGGCGTATTGAATCAAATGAATTTCACGAACCTTCCAGAATTCCGTTTGCTTTTCCTGAGCAGACAATCGAATACTATCCGCTTTTTGAATCAAAGCAGACGATACAAGTAGTCAAAAATGAAGGGGGGCATGGCGGAGGTGATCCGCTTTTGCTTGAGGATCTTTTTTTAGGAAAAGACCCGCTGCGCCGCTATGATATTTTAGCCGGGGCTGAAGCTGGAGCCTACTCCATCGCGGTTGGTGAGGGAATGTGGCGCTCGGTTGCCGAAAAGAAGCCGATCGGCATGAAAGAGCTTTTTCAGATGCAGAATGTATAATGCAAAAAAGGAGGGGGCGCCATGGAACATGATGGTTCACTGGGGCGGATGCTGCGCTTTTGCGAATGGATCATGAGATTTGCGTATACAAACTTGCTGTGGCTGTTTTTTACGTTGCTCGGTCTCGGTGTGTTTGGCATCATGCCCGCGACCGCGGCTTTATTCGCTGTCATGCGGAAGTGGATCCAGGGGCAGGACAACGTTCCGGTGCTCAAAACGTTTTGGCAGGAATACAAGGGTGAATTTTTTCGTTCAAATCTGCTCGGCGCTGTACTGGCGCTCATCGGAGTGATCATTTATATTGATTTGGCCTTCATTTATCCAAGTCATTTCCTTCTGCACATCCTGCGCTTCGCCATTATGATATTTGGCTTTTTGTTCGTATCCATGCTTTTTTATGTGTTTCCGCTGCTTGTCCATTTTGACTGGAAAAAACGTCTGTATGTGAAATTTTCGCTCTTGCTCAGTGTGGCGTATTTGCAATATACGCTTACTATGCTTGCACTGACTGTTGCTCTCTTTTTCTTGCTTGCGTACCTGCCCGGCATTGTCCCTTTTTTCAGCGTCAGCCTGATCAGCTACTGTCATATGCGAATTGTTTATGCCGTGCTGCTGAAAGTGGAGCAGCACGGCGGCGAGCCACAGAGGGAATCCCATATACGGAAAGCTTTTTATCCGGAAACGAGATAATCATCATTTCTCTATCATAACGCTGTTCCAAACGGAATAGATTGATAGAGAAAGGAGAGCGGATAAAATGCTGAAGGTAGCGGTATTTGATGAAGAGCATGAAAAAGACTTACAGACGGAAATCAATTCATTTTTAAAAGGGATATCGGAGGAGCAGCTGATTGATATCAAATATACGGTTTCGGCAGCGTGCGACCCAGACGGCGAGCAGCTTTACTGTTTTTCCGCCCTTATTTTATATCGCAAATAAAAAGATCTTTCCGCAGACGCGGAAAGATCTTTTTTGTTAATATGCTTTTTTCACTCTTGGACTTCTCGGTTTATCGAGTTTCTCCGCTTTTTTGATCTCTCTTCTTTCTTTTGAGAGCGATTGATAGAGAGAGGCAATCATCAGCAGGATAACGATAGAAAACGGCAGCGCTGCCAGAATCGCTGTGTTCTGCAAAGCGGCAAGCCCTCCGGAATATAGGAGCACAGCCGCCATGGCGGACTGAATGATACCCCAGCTGAGTTTCACAGAATTCGCCGGATTTAAAGAACCGTACGACGTCTGCATGCCCAGCACGAATGTAGCTGAATCTGCAGACGTGATAAAGAATACTGCGATCAGAATCAATGCAAGGATCGATGTTACCATTGTCAGCGGATAGTGATCAAGTGTTCCGAACAGCATCGTTTCAGTGGACAGCTTGGCTACATTGAACGTGCCTTTTTGCTGGAGATCCATGGCTGATACGCCGAAAATGGAGAACCATAGAAATGTCAAAATACAAGGTGTCACCAAGACACCGATTAAAAATTCGCGGATCGTCCGGCCTCTGGATACACGGGCGATGAAAATGCCGACAAATGGAGACCAGGAAATCCACCATGCCCAATAGAAAATCGTCCAGCTGTTAATCCATTCGCGTTTTTCAGGATCGTTCGGTGTCAGTCTGAAGCTCATTTGAACGATATTTTGAATGTATTGTCCGATAGAGTCTGTAAATGAGTTCATGATCAGCACTGTAGGCCCGACAACGAGCATAAACAACATTAACAATCCGGCCAATACCATGTTTGTGTTGCTTAAATACTTAATTCCTTTTCCGAGTCCGCTCCACGCAGAAAGTAAAAAGAGCACTGTCACAATAATGATTAAAACCAATTGGACGATAAACGCATTCGGAATGCCGAACAGGTAATTCAAACCGCCGTTAATTTGGGTTGCACCAAGACCAAGACTTGTTGACACCCCGACAACAGTGGCGAAAACTGCAATACAGTCAATGGCCTTTCCGATCGGTCCGTTTACTTTATCCCCGAGAATCGGTGACAGTGTGCTGCTGATTAACCCGGGCGCGCCTTTGCGGAATTGGAAATAGGCAATGCATAATGCCACAATGGCATAAATGGCCCAAGCGTGCAAACCCCAGTGGAAAAACGTATAGCGGAGTGCATCTCTGAAGGCTTGGGGGGTTTCTGTTTCACCTGATGGAGAGCTAATTGCGTAATGGCTGATCGGTTCAGCCGCACCGTAGAATACTAAGCCGATTCCCATGCCTGCGCTGAACAGCATGGCAAACCATGATAGTAACCCGAATTCCGGTTTTTCATCAGGCTTTCCGAGTTTGATTTTTCCGATCGGGCTGAAAATCAAAAAGAGACAAAACCCGACAAACAAAGAGACAACTAAAAGATAATACCAACCAAATGAATCGGTAATAAATGCTTGTGCCGATTGAGACACATTTTGCAGGCTGTCAGGAGAAATAACACCCCATAATACAGCTGCAGCTGTGATTGCAATCACAATCCAAAATACACTAGATATATGTTTCAACATTTCTCACCCTCTAATTTTTTGTGTACGCCTATATCTTGCTCGCAGGCTTAGTATGGTCGTACGATGGCAGCTCATTCCTCTCTTAAAATTACCCCGCAATCAGGTGAAACAAAACAAGTCTCACCCTAACATGAATGCGGGGAATGTTCAAATGTGAGTTTGGCGGCAAGAGATTTAAAGAGTAATGATTAAGAACGGGCGTATTGCCCGGCATTTAGCCCTGCAAGCCTGCCTGTGACAAGGGCGGAGGTAATATTGTATCCGCCTGTGTAGCCGTGGATATCCAGAATTTCACCGCAAAAATAAAGCCCCTCCATTTTTTTAGAAGCCATCTTTTTCGGGTCAATTTCTTTTACAGATACCCCGCCTCCCGTGACAAATGCCTTATCAAGCGACAGTGTGCCATTTGCGAGGACAGTAAACTGCTTGCAGTCCCTTACAAATTGTCTGAAAGGATCCTTCGGCAGCTCAGAAAACGATACGTTCGGAGAGATGCCGTTTTTTTCGAGCAGGAATAGGAGATAGCGCTCCTGCATCCAAGGCTTCAGCACGTTTTTAATGGTTTTTTTCGGTGCTTCCTTCAGTTCTTTATACATCTTTTGGAAAAGCGTTTCTTCATTGATATCCGGATACAAGTCGATCCTGATCGGCACTTGAGGCTGTTTTTTCAGCTCTTTTACGACAAATTGGCTGCATCTGAGAATGGCAGGTCCTGAGAGGCCGAAATGGGTAAACAGCATGTCCATTTTATGTGTGATAATCGGTTTGCCTTTTTTATTTAACACACTGACGGCTACATCTCTTAGTGATAAGCCCTGAAGTGTTTTTTGCTTAATGAACGGTTCGGCAGAAGTGACGGGAACCTCTGTCGGAAACAGCTCTGTTATGGTATGGCCCGCGGCTTCAGCCCATTCATAGCCGTCTCCCGTGCTTCCGGTATGAGGCACGCTTTTACCGCCTACAGCGATAATGACTGCCTGGCTATGGATCATTTCGCCATTATTCGTCACAATCCCTGCTGCCTGTCCATCTTCATATAAAACAGATTTAATTTTCTCGTTCGTTCTGATTGTTACGCGGAGCTGCTTCAGCCTGTTTAACAGCGCGTCAACGACACTTTGGGCTTTGTCGGTAACAGGAAACATCCGGCCGTGATCCTCTTCCTTCAATTGAATGCCGAGGTTTTCAAAAAACTTGATAATGTCTTCATTATTAAATTCAGAAAACGCGCTGTATAAAAAACGCCCGTTGCCGGGGATGTGCTTGATAATTTCTTCCACAGGAAGGCGGTTCGTCACATTACAGCGGCCGCCCCCGGAAATCGCGAGTTTCCGTCCTAATTTATTTCCTTTATCTATCAGCAACACGCCAGCGCCCTGTTCTCCTGCTGCAATCGCAGCCATCAAGCCTGAAGGGCCTCCGCCGATTACGATTACGTCATATTGTTTCATCTTTATCATCAACTTTCTTTTCATTTCGTGTGTGGACACCCCGTCCGCAGTACTATTATAGCGAAAGAAAGCCGCTCCTTAAACGTCTTTTGCCGCGGACATGAATGTTCACAGGATTGCTTTTGTATTTATTACCGTCTAAATGCCCAGTTGTGGTAAAATAGAAAAGTTGAATCTTCGTAGAAAATGGTGATGAAGAAACATGTCAAGCAAACTGTTAAGAGGCACGTTTGTATTAACGCTCGGTACATATATATCGCGGATTCTGGGGATGGTCTATTTAATTCCCTTCAGCATTATGGTCGGGGCGACAGGCGGTGCATTATTTCAATACGGATACAACCAATACACTTTATTTTTGAATATTGCTACGATGGGCTTTCCGGCCGCTGTTTCTAAATTTGTTTCCAAATATAATTCAAAAGGGGATTATGAGACAAGCAGGAAAATGCTCAAGGCGGGCATGTCGGTTATGCTCGTCACAGGAATGATAGCCTTTTTCATTCTGTATCTATCGGCTCCGATGTTTGCGGAAATATCGCTGGGAGGCAAGGATAATAACGGCCTGACAATTGATCATGTCGTTTATGTCATCCGCATGGTCAGCTTAGCGCTTTTGGTCGTACCGATTATGAGCCTTGTCCGCGGATTCTTTCAAGGGCACCAAATGATGGGTCCGACAGCTGTTTCCCAAGTCGTTGAACAGATTGTCCGCATCATCTTTCTATTGAGTGCGACATTCTTGATTTTGAAGGTTTTCAACGGCGGCCTTGTCATCGCTGTGGGCTATGCAACCTTCGCAGCGCTGATCGGTGCCTTCGGAGGGCTGGTCGTGCTTTATATTTATTGGAACAAACGGAAGGGCAGCCTGCTGGCGATGATGCCGAATACGGGTCCGACAGCAAACCTAAGCTACAAGAAAATGTTTTTCGAGCTGTTCAGCTATGCTGCTCCGTACGTTTTTGTCGGACTAGCCATCCCTTTGTATAACTATATTGATACAAATACGTTTAACAAAGCGATGATTGAAGCCGGTCATCAAGCCATCAGCCAGGACATGCTTGCGATTCTAACCCTGTATGTTCAGAAGCTCGTGATGATCCCGGTTTCCCTAGCAACTGCTTTCGGACTGACATTAATTCCAACGATTACTGAATCGTTTACAAGCGGAAACTATAAGCTATTAAATCAGCAGATTAATCAAACGATGCAGACGATCCTGTTTTTAATTATTCCGGCTGTTGTCGGGATCTCTCTATTGTCAGGACCGACGTATACGTTCTTTTACGGGTCAGAGAGCCTTCACCCTGAACTGGGGGCAAACATTTTGCTATGGTATTCGCCAGTCGCAATTCTGTTCTCTTTGTTTACAGTCAACGCAGCCATTTTGCAGGGCATCAATAAGCAAAAATTTGCGGTTGTCAGCCTTGTGATTGGCGTCGTGATCAAGCTTGTGCTGAATGTTCCGCTGATCAAGCTGATGCAGGCTGACGGAGCGATTTTAGCGACGGCGCTTGGATATATCGCTTCCCTTTTATATGGGTTTATCATGATTAAGCGCCATGCAGGCTATTCGTATAAGATACTAGTTAAACGAACTGTTTTGATGCTGGTCTTATCAGCCATTATGGGTATTGCCGTGAAAATCGTGCAGTGGGTATTAGGCTTCTTTATTTCCTATCAGGATGGCCAGCTGCAAGCTGCGATTGTTGTGGTGATCGCGGCCGCTGTTGGCGGAGCTGTCTACCTGTATTGCGGCTACCGATTAGGATTTTTGCAGAAAATTTTAGGCCGCCGTTTGCCAGGTTTCTTAAGGAAAGGCAGACATGCAGGCTGATGAACTAGATATGATGAAACTGAGGGCTCGCATGCTGCGGGCTTTCTTTTATAAAGGAGAGATTGGGAATGAGACTTGATAAGCTGCTTGCCAACAGCGGGTATGGTTCGAGAAAAGAAGTCAAAGCCGTTGTGAAGGCTGGAGCCGTGATGATCGACGGCAAACCTGCCAAAGATGTAAAGGCGCACGTTGATCCTGATACGCAGGAGGTGACCGTATACGGGGAACCGGTTGATTATCGAGAGTTCATTTATCTTATGATGAATAAACCGCAGGGTGTGCTGTCGGCGACTGAGGACAGCCGGCAGCAAACAGTGGTCGATCTGCTGACGCCGGAGGAGATGAGATTTGAGCCATTTCCAGCCGGCAGGCTTGATAAAGATACAGAGGGCTTTTTGCTGCTCACAAATGACGGGCAGCTCGCACATCGGCTCCTTTCTCCTAAAAAGCATGTTCCAAAAACGTATGAAGTCCATTTAAAATCACAGATTTCTCGGGAAGACATCTCCGATTTGGAAACGGGTGTCTACATAGAGGGCGGCTATAAAACAAAGCCGGCGAAAGCGGAAATTAAAACAAACGACAGTGGCAATACCGTGATATACCTGACAATAACAGAAGGAAAATATCATCAGGTCAAGCAAATGGCAAAGGCTGTCGGCAATGAAGTGATTTATCTGAAGCGGCTTTCGATGGGACGCGTTTCCCTAGATCCCGCTCTGGAACCCGGAGAATACCGTGAGCTGACAGAGGAAGAGCTTCATTTGCTCAATGAGCCGCAAGCATGACAAAAACCCCGCATACCGAATGCGGGGTTTTATTTATAAGCACACAAAAACAAGGCTCAGTAGTTTCTTCGCCCTGTTATCTATCGGGCCGCTCTCAGGCGGCCCTATGTAATTTTTCAATTTATGAGGTAATCTTTACTTTCTTTCTCGTTGTCTCCCACTTGCCACGGCTTGGACTATGAACAAGATCATTATATGCCAACACATTTAAGTCTCTTTGAATCGTTCTAGGTGTAATGCCGAATTCGTCAACCAGTTCCTGTGTTGTCACAAGACCTTTTTCTTGGATAAACATGTAAACTGATTTGATTCGAGTTAGCATACGGTTTGTTGAAGGTTTCAAAAAACCACTCCCTATCATAAGATCGGATGGACTTGACTAACCACAACTCACGACTATCAACTGCGTACGAAATAGCAACAAAGGCAGACATCTGTAATTGTTATAATAATTCGCCCTCATTATACACGATATTGCAGTGATGAATCTAGGGATAACTCCTATTAATTTTTTCCAATTCGCGTTGGGCAGCCATCCTTGTTGGATTACTATGTATTTCGGCTCAATATTATTATGGTTAAAGAAACTTTTTTTATTCTGTTTCGTAGTAAATTTTGGAGGTGGGTGAGTTTTGACAAATTTGCTTGAAGCTTCAATAGAACAGGCCGGGTATACAAGCCGAAAAAAAGTGCTCACCGATGTTTTTTTGGAAGTCAGAAAAGGGGAACTAGTTGGACTGATCGGAGCTAACGGCGCCGGAAAAAGCACCGCAATCAAGGCGATACTCGGCCTTTCAGAAGATTTTAAAGGGCATATTGCCTGGAACGACTGTTCATTTGCATATATTCCGGAGCATCCGTCCTTCTACGAAGAACTGACGCTGTGGGAGCATTTGGATCTGATCAGCACACTCCACGGCATCGAAGAGAGGGAATTTGCGCATCGGGCCCAAAGCCTGCTGCAGACGTTTTCGCTTGATCATGTCAAACATGAGCTGCCTGTCACCTTTTCGAAGGGCATGCAGCAAAAACTAATGCTTATCCAGGCCTTTCTCTCTAAGCCGGATATGTATGTGATTGATGAACCGTTTATCGGCCTTGATCCGATATCGACGAAACGCTTTGTGGACATGCTTAAGGCTGAAAAAGAACGTGGAGCCGGAATTCTTATGTGCACGCATGTACTCGATACCGCGGAAAAAATCTGTGACCGGTTTTATATGATTGAGAAAGGTTCATTATTTCTCCAAGGCACGTTAAAAGATATTCAGGACAAGACCGGATTAGAGGGGCAGTCATTGCTTGACTGTTTTTATAAGGCAGTTCAAGGTGATCGGCCATGAACGGGCGTACGCTCTTTTTTCAAAGGCTGTTTGACTATTACAAGTATCAGTTTAAAGTGTTGCATGCGGTCATTGACTGGACAGTCGCTCTCTATATCGTTTTGCCGGCGATTGCTTTTGTCATCTATCAGTATATTGATTTGATGAATGGAAGAGGCCTTCTTTATGAGTGGTCTGAAGTGGCGGAGTGGAGATGGCTGTACGCTGTGTGTGGGCTGATCATGTTTACAGGATCGATTCGTACATTTTTAATGGAAGCGGACAAAGTGTTTTTGCTGCAAAAGAAAGAAATCATCTATCAGCTCAAACGGTACGCGCTTTTGTATTCTTTTCTGGTCACGATGGCTAAATGGCTGCTTCTCTTTTTTATTGTCCTTCCCCTTATCAGTCATTTTGTTCACATCACATTCGCAGAAAGCGCTGCTCTATTGTGTTATTTGTTTGGCCTTCATATAGTCTTTTTATCCTTAAAGCAAGACAGGATCAGAAAGCCGCGCTCTATTTCGAGATGGATTGGCGATATCCTTGTCAGAGCTATTCTTTTTGCTGGTTCTGCGATCCTGATTGTTTTTACTGAGCGGCACTTGCTTGCGCTTTTTGGCATTTTATTTTTGCTTTTCTCAGTTATCCGCAGTTTGAAAAAGACAGCTTCGTTCACGGCTTTTGAAGCTGAGGTGACTGAAGAGAAAAAAAGCAGGCTTGCCCTTGCAGGACTTGTGATGATGATGAGTCAGGAGGCAGAAATGCCAAAAGTAAAAGACAGGATGAGAAGAAAACCGTTATTATACCGTAATTCAAAAAGGATATTTAAAAGACGAACGATCTGCACAGGCTATAAGGAATTGTTTTTTAAAGTCATGCTGAGGAATGGCGAGTATGCGAGGCAGATGTACATGCTATTGTCAGCTTTCACCGTTCTCATATTTGTTTCCCCAATTTGGCTGAAGGTGATTGCGCTGCTGGTATATACAGGGGTTTGCCGTTATATCCTGACGCTTATTTTTGACAAGGTCATGGATGCCCCTTTTTTAATTGGCACCGATAAGGAAAGTGATGATTATTATCGGGCCAGAAAAAGCTGTATCAACATCCTGCACTATGCGTTTGCCGCCTGTTGTTTTTTAGCGGCCGCTGTCTCTTTATTGTTTACATAAAAAACCCAAACGGCGACGTTTGGGTTTTTCTGTATGCATTATAAAATAAACAGCTGGATGAAAAACAGAATGGCGAAAACGATGACGAGCGGATGAATCTCTCTCCATTTTCCCCGCGCCGCTTTTACTATTGGGTACGAAATAAAGCCAAGCGCAATTCCTGTAGAAATGCTGGATGTCAAAGGCATGGCTAGAATGACGAGAAACGCAGGAAATGCCTCGTCCATCTCTTTCCAGTTCATATTGGAAACTGAGCCCATCATCAGGCTGCCGACGATAATCAAAGCAGGCGAGGTGATGGCGGCTATACCTGACAAGGCGCTGACAAGCGGACTGAAAAACATAGAAGCCGCAAACATCACCGCGACAGTCAAAGCTGTAAGCCCCGTTCTTCCCCCGGCTGCGACACCGGCCGAAGATTCGATAAATGCAGTCGTCGGACTTGTGCCGAAAACAGCTCCTACTGTCGTCGCGGTTGAATCAGCAAGCAGCGCTTTTCGCACGTTTGGCAGCTTGTTGTTCTTCATCAGCCCGGCTTGCTCGGCAACTCCGATCATCGTGCCTGTCGTATCAAAAATTGTGACTAATAGAAAAGAAAAGACGACAGCGTACAGGCCGTGATGAATGACATCGCCAAAAGCGGTAAATGGATTTGAGATCATCAATCCTTCCGGCAAATGAGGAAGCGACATAAATCCATTTGAAAAATGGAGCTGACCGGTGAAAAAGGCGATCAAAGCGGTAGCTGCCATTCCGATAAATAAAGCGCCGCTTACATTCAGCACCATCAGGACCACGCTGATCAAAAGGCCAACCAGCGTTAAGATAACACCAGGTGAATGCAGATTGCCGAGAGTGACCAGGTTTGACTCATCAGCTGCCACAATGCCCGCTTGACGCAAACCGATAAAAGCAATAAACAGCCCGATCCCTGTTGTGATCCCGTATTTTAAATTGTTTGGAATCGCTTCTATAAGTTGTTTTCTTAAAGGCGTTAACGATAGAATAATGAAGAGAACCCCTGCTGTAAATACTGCGCTGAAAGCTGTTGCGTACGTGATGCCGCCATCGCTTGCGCTTACGACATGAAAGGCTAAATAAGCGTTCAAGCCCATGCCGGGCGCAATAGCAATCGGATAATTTGCTGCCAGGGCCATCCACAGCGTTCCGACAATGGAGGCAATAATCGTTGCGGTGAACACCTGGTCGAAAGGAACCCCGGCGTTAGCCAGAATGACCGGATTGACCACGACGATATAGACCATTGTGAAAAAGGTCGTCAGCCCTGCTATGATTTCTTGCTTTATGGATGTTTGCTGCTCTTTTAGATGAAACATAGTATCCTCCAATTACGAACGTTTTAACAAAACACCATTAATATTATTCGTTTTATTTGGTTTTTGCAAGTCATTTCTTGCGGAAAGGGGATCATTATGAACTGGGAAGTTGAAGTGATCAGAAAAAAAGAGGATTTAATTCGTGATACGCAGGAATTTTTGAGAATCAACAGTGTCATGGACGAAACAACCGCCGGACCCGGTAAACCGTTTGGAGAAGGGGTAAATGCCAGCCTGACTTCATTGCTGGAGCTTGGAGAAAAAGAAGGCTTTACAACAAAAAATCTTGACGGCTTCGCAGGTCATATTGAATGGGGGGAGGGCGATGACATTATCGGCGTACTTTGCCATGTTGACGTCGTGCCGCCGGGAGATGGGTGGACGAGTGATCCATTTTCAGCTGAAATCCGCAACGGACGGATTTATGCAAGGGGCGCCATTGATGACAAAGGCCCGACAATGGCGGCATTCTACGCGCTGAAAATCGTGAAAGACATGAATTTGCCCCTGTCCAAGCGAGTCAGAATGATTATCGGAACAGATGAAGAAAGTGATTGGAGATGCGTAGAGCATTATTTCAAGCATGAAGAAATGCCAACAATGGGCTTTGCGCCTGACGCCGATTTTCCGATCATTAATGCGGAAAAAGGTATCATCGATGCTTCTTTACTTATTCCGCACCGCCCATATCAAGCAGAACCAAAGGCAGTGCTTGTCTCGTTTCAATCAGGCCTTCGTTTAAACATGGTGCCTGACGCTGCGGAAGCTGTCATTGAAGGGCCGAAAAAAGAAGAGATTCTGTCTTCATTTAAAGACATGCTCCGCACGACGGACCAAAAAGGGGAAGCTGCAATAGAGAACGGACAGCTCATTTTGCGTATGTACGGTCTTTCCTGCCATGCGATGGAACCGAACAATGGGATCAATGCCGGCATTTTATTGTGCGAATTTCTCCAGCAGACTGAGCTTGACGATGCAGGAAAGCGGTTTGTGCAAGTTGTGACAGATAAGTTCTCAGGTGATACAAGAGGAAAAAAACTGGACATCGACTGTGAGGATGAAATCAGCGGTGAGCTGACATTAAATGTCGGAACACTGCGCTATAAAGAAGGGCAAGGAGGCGAGCTCGGGATCAATATCCGCTATCCTGTGACAGCGGAAAGCAAAGCGATCCGCGATGCATTCGAAAGCGCATCTGAATTTGAGCTGGGAGAATTCAAAGACAGCAAGCCGCATCACGTGTCCGCAGATCATCCGTTAGTCAAAACCCTGCAAAAGGTTTATGAAGGCCAGCTGGGTAAAAAAGCTGACTTAATCTCAATCGGCGGGGGGACATATGCGAGGTCCTTAAAAGCCGGTGTCGCGTTCGGCCCGCTGTTCCCCGGACGCCCTGACAGCGCACACCAAAAGGATGAATATATCGAAATTGATGACCTGCTGAGATCGACAGCGTTATATGCTCAGGCAATTTACGAGCTTGCAAAATAAAAGGACCGGCTTCTGCTGAAGCCAGTCCTTTTTTTAAATAAATGACCATAAATCAGTTGATAAGTACCGTTCTCCTGTATCAGCTGTCATGCAGACCACAACTTTGTCAGGAGAGAGGCGTTTCGCTGTTTCGATTGCCGCGAAGCAGGCAGCGCCTGATGAAGGACCGACAAGAATTCCTTCTTCAGCAGCAAGCCGTCTTGTCGTCGTATACGCGTCTTCATCAGAGATTTTGATAATTTCATCATAAACGTCTTCATTTAAAATCGGCGGTATAAAGCCTGGGCTCGTTCCTACAAGTTTATGCGCGCCAGGTTTTCCGCCGGATAATACAGGCGAACCCGCTGGCTCAACAACATGAACCGTGATATCCGGAAAAAGCTCTTTGAGCGCCTCACCTGTTCCGGTAATGGTTCCGCCCGTTCCAGAGGAGGCGACAAAAGCGCCGAGCGGTTTTCCGATTTCCTCTATTGCCCGGGCGATTTCAGGCGCTGTTGTTTTCCGGTGCGCATCAGGATTGGCAGTGTTATCGAACTGCATTGGAATATAGCTGTTCGGAATTTGTTCGGCAAGCTCCTTCGCTTTTTTGATGCTGCCCGGCATTCTTTCCTCTCCGGGAGTTAATACAACCTCTGCACCGTAAGCTTTAAGTAGGTTGATCCGTTCCTTCGTCATCGTATCAGGCATAACTAAGATTGCTTTATATCCGCGTGCTGCCGCATTCATGGCGAGCCCGATTCCGGTATTTCCGCTTGTCGGCTCTATAATAACTGATCCCGGCTTGAGTAAACCGTTTTGTTCAGCTTCTATGATCATTTGATAAGCGGCTCTGTCTTTCACACTGCCGCTCGGATTGAAAAATTCAAGCTTTAAATAGACTTGTGCCGCATTTTCCGGCTGAAGCCGATTCAATCTCACTAGCGGTGTATCTCCTATCAGATCAGCTGTGTTTGCAACGATTTTCAACATTGTCATTCCTTTCTGAATAAAACAAGTGTCATATAATATCCTAACATAATAAACGTTTGTGCGAGAGTGTTTTCATACACTGTTCCTCTATCCGCACAGCCTCTTTATTGATAAAATAATAGCTGTCAAAGAAGGGAGTGTCAGACGGATGCCAGATATACGGCCTCATTATTTCATCGGCGTTCCCATACCTGAGGGAATTGCAAATCCGATCTACCAGGCTGCGAAAAACGAACCGATATTGACGTTTCAAAAATGGGTGCACCCGCTTGACTATCATATCACGTTAATTTTTCTCGGAGCGGCGGATGAGACTCAAATAAAGAAGCTAGAAGGTTCGCTAACAGAGATTGCTTCAGAAATTGACCCATTTTCAATTGAGTTTGGCAAGATAGATGTATTTGGCGACCGCAGAAGGCCGCGCGTTTTACATCTGGAGCCAAAGAAAAACAAAACGCTTGATAGACTGCGGGAACATACGAAGCAGGCTGTACTTCAGGCCGGCTTTCAAGTGGAAAAAAGACCGTATCATCCTCATATGACGCTGGCAAGAAAATGGACAGGCGAAGATGGATTTCCAGCTCATGTTCCGTTTGAAAGCGGCGAGGTTTCGATGGTGGCTGAACGATTTTCGCTCTTTCAAATACACTTGAACCAATCACCAAAATACGAGGAAATATTCAAATTTCAATTATCTTAATTCATTGCGGAGTGGAGAAACAAACATGGCACAAATCATCAAAATTCATGATTATATATCGAGATATGAGCTTGATCCGTACCATTATATCAACCAGTTTGTACGTCTGAAAAAAGAGCGCTGGCTTTCACTAGTAGAAGCAGCGGAGCGCCAGCATGAAGAAAGGCAAGCCAGTGCTGAAGAACCGGAACCGGTGCAGAAACGAAAAAAATTTTCATTGAAAAGAAGAAAAGAAGAGATAAAAGCCGATATACAAGAAGAGAGACACCAATGGTTTGAGGACGAAGAAGATATTCATGTAAGGCTCCCGAAGAGCAGGGTGGCGCTTGCTTCTTTTTATAAAAGACATTTATATGATTTTCAGCTCAAATGGGCCAGCTCTACTCTTTCAGAAATATCTCAACTCTCAAACCAGGTGAAGCAGGACCGCATTTTGCGTTATCTGACCCAGCAGCTGCCTGATTCTTATTTTATTATGTATAAGCCTGTGCTGAAAATTCAGCAGGCGGCGGTTGAATTAAGCATTGTGATTATTTCTCCTCTGGAAATTTATTGCGTTTCTTTTTTAGAGGCTGAGGAAGACAGTGTCTACATAGGGTCTAAAAATCGTTTTTGGGACAAGAAAACAGCCTCTCAGACTGCATCAGTGTTAAATCCAGGGCTTAGCCTGTTTCGTACGGACTCGGTTGTGTCAAAGATCGTAAAGGAAAAACAGGCTGAGATTCCAGTTCGAAAATTGCTTCTGAGCAGAACATCGTACATCGATTACCCGGAGCCGCCATACGGCTTAGAAATAGCGGATAAGCGGAGCGCGGAAGAATGGATTGAACGGCAGAAGAAAAACACTGCGCCGATCAAACATCATCAGTTAAAGGCTGCAAAGGCTCTATTGTCTTACTGCATGTCTGACTCCTATCGCAGACAGGAGTGGCTGGAGTAAAAGAGAACGATTTGAGCGGTTTTCTCATAACATAAGCAGGTGAGAAAGATGAGCCATTGGTTTTTTATTATTAATCCGACAGCAGGACATCGAAACGGCCTGCGTGTTTGGAAGTCCATTCAAAAAGAATTGATCAAACGAAAGGTTGAGCACCGTTCATTTTTAACTGAACATCCGGGACACGCCGAGGTGCTCGCCAGACAGATTTCAACGATACAAGAATATAAGCTGAAGCGCCTGATCGTCATTGGCGGAGACGGAACCATGCATGAAGTTGTCAACGGGCTGAAAGATGTTGACGATATTGAGCTGAGCTTTGTGCCGGCGGGCGCGTATAATGATTTTTCGCGAGGATTCTCTATTAAAAAAATCGATCTGATTCAGGAAATCAAGAAGGTAAAGCGCCCGTTAACAAGAACCTTTCATTTAGGAAGCGTCAATTTCCTTCAGGATAAATCACAGATTCTTTATTTTATGAATCATATCGGGATCGGGTTTGACGCATATGTCAATAAAAAGGCGATGGAATTTCCGTTGAGACGGGTTTTTCTTTTTCTCCGCCTTCGATTTCTTGTGTATCCGCTTTCTCATTTGCACGCTTCGGCAACCTTTAAGCCGTTTACGTTAGCTTGTACGACGGAAGACGAGACGCGCGAATTTCATGATGTCTGGTTTGCCGTTGTATCCAACCATCCGTTTTACGGGGGAGGCATGAAGGCGGCGCCCCTAGCAAATCCGCGCGAGAAGACATTTGATATCGTAATCGTTGAAAACCAGCCGTTTTTGAAAAAATATTGGCTTTTATGTCTCATGGCATTTGGAAAACATACAAAGATGGATGGCGTTACGATGTTTAAAGCGAAGGACATTACATTTTACACGAAGGACAAAATCCCGTTCCATGCTGACGGAGAAATCATGGGCACTACCCCGTTTCGTCTGGCATCTAGTCCTTCACCCCTAAGGATCAAAACATAAACGTGTTTGAAGGAGAGAGCTTCCGATGGTCAGCATCCGCCGCAGCTTCGAAGCGTATGTCGATGACATGAATATCATTACTGTTCTGATTCCTGCTGAACAAAAGGAAATCATGACACCGCCGTTTCGGCTTGAGACAGAAACAACAGTTTTTCCTCTGACTGTCAGGGAGGAATACTCCCTTGAAGCAAAATACAAGTACATCTGCGTATCCGACCATCCTGTGACATTTGGAAAAATCCATTGCGTCAGAGCATCCAGCGGCCACAAAACGGATCTCCAAATTGGCGCGGTCATCCGGACGGCTGCGTTTGATGACGAATTTTATTATGACGGAGAGCTGGGCGCCGTTTATACCGCGGATCATACCTTATTTAAAGTATGGGCGCCTGCTGCAACCTCAGCTGCTGTCAAGCTTTCACACCCCAATAAAAGCGGGCGCACATTCCAAATGACTCGGTTGGAAAAAGGCGTCTATGCCGTTACGGTCACAGGTGACCTTCACGGATATGAGTATTTGTTTTCCATCTGCAACAATTCAGAATGGATGGAAACCGTTGACCCGTATGCAAAGGCTGTGACAGTAAATGGAGAGAAGGGCGTCGTCTTGCGCCAGGATCAAATGAAATGGACTGCTCCGCTTAAACCATTCTCACACCCTGTGGATGCCGTCATCTATGAGACGCATCTTCGCGACTTCTCCATCCATGAAAACAGCGGCATGATAAACAAGGGAAAATATTTAGCGCTGACGGAAACTGAAACACAAACCGCAAATGGCAGTTCTTCGGGACTGGCATATGTAAAAGAGCTTGGTGTTACACATGTGGAGCTTCTGCCGGTGAATGATTTTGCCGGAGTTGATGAAGAGAAGCCGCTTGATGCATACAATTGGGGATATAACCCGCTTCATTTCTTTGCCCCGGAGGGAAGCTATGCCTCAAACCCTCATGATCCTCAAACGAGAAAAACAGAGCTGAAACACATGATCAATACCCTGCATCAGCACGGTCTGCGAGTCATTCTGGATGTTGTTTTTAACCATGTGTATAATCGCGAGAATTCACCCTTTGAAAAGACAGTGCCCGGTTACTTTTTCCGGCACGACGAATGTGGGATGCCGTCAAACGGCACCGGCGTTGGCAATGATATTGCATCAGAAAGAAGGATGGCGAGAAAGTTTATTGCAGATTGCGTGGTCTATTGGCTTGAAGAATACAATGTCGACGGCTTCCGATTTGATCTCCTCGGCATTTTAGATATTGACACCGTGCTTTATATGAAAGAGAAAGCAACTAAGGCAAAGCCCGGAATCCTGCTTTTTGGAGAAGGGTGGGATCTGGCTACACCGCTGCCGCATGAACAGAAAGCTGCTTTGGCGAACGCGCCAAGAATGCCGGGCATCGGTTTTTTTAATGATATGTTTCGTGACGCTGTAAAAGGGAACACCTTTCACCTTATGGCAGCAGGGTTTGCGCTCGGCAGCGGTGAATCAGCACAAGCTGTGATGCATGGAATTGCCGGGTCTTCCGGATGGAAGGCATTAGCACCGATTGTTCCGGAACCAAGCCAGTCCATCAATTATATCGAATCACACGACAATCACACCTTTTGGGATAAAATGAGCTTCGCGCTTCCTCAAGAAAATGACAGCCGAAAGCGAAGCAGGCAAAGGCTTGCAGCCGCGATTATTTTGCTTGCCCAAGGGGTGCCGTTTATTCACAGCGGCCAGGAATTTTTCCGGACGAAGCAGGGAGTGGAAAACAGCTATCAATCCAGTGACAGCATCAACCAGCTCGACTGGGATCGCCGTGAAACGTTCAAAGAAGATGTTCACTATATCCGCAGGCTGATCACGCTGAGAAAAGCGCATCCTGCATTCCGTCTTAGGTCCGCTGCAGACATCCGGCGCCATCTTGAATGCTTGACGCTAAAAGAACACCTTATCGCATACAGGCTTTATGATCTTGACGAGGTTGACGAATGGAAAGATATCATTGTTATCCATCACGCGAGTCCAGCCTCCGTCGAGTGGAGGCTGCCAAACGACATACCTTATCGGCTTTTATGTGATCCATCAGGATTTCAGGAAGACCCGGCAGAAATCAAGAAAACGGTTGCAGTAAACGGCATCGGAACGGTTATCTTATATTTAGCATCAGATCTTAAGAGTTTTGCTTGACGAAGTTTGTGCTATAGCGCTAAAATTTAAAGGACGGCTATTGATTAGCATATGAGACTCTCAATAGCTGTCTTTTTTATTTTTATACGATTCGTACGAAAAAGGCATTCGCTGGATAGACTAGAAACGATTAGCCTTAATTCTAAAATATTTTAAGAAATGATGGGTTGAACATTGATATGAACTGGTTGGGACAATTACTAGGTAGCGATTGGGAGATCTTCCCCGCCGGAGGAGCTACAGGAGATGCATATTATGCGAAACATAACGGGCAGCAGCTTTTTTTAAAACGTAATAGCTCACCTTTTTTAGCTGTTTTATCCGCCGAAGGCATTGTTCCGAAGCTGGTTTGGACAAAACGGATGGAAAATGGGGACGTCATTACGGCCCAGCACTGGATGACCGGCAGAGAGCTGAAGCCTAAAGACATGAGCGGACGGCCCGTTGCTGAATTGCTTCGTAAAATACACACATCAAAAGCCTTGCTGGACATGCTGAAGAGACTTGGAAAAGAACCGCTGAACCCGGGGGCTCTTTTGTCTCAGCTGAAGCAGGCTGTATTTGCTGTGCAGCAATCTTCGCCGCTGATTCAAGAAGGGATCAAGTATTTGGAAGAACACCTGCATGAAGTGCATTTCGGTGAGAAAGTCGTTTGCCATTGTGATGTCAATCATAATAACTGGCTATTGTCTGAAGACAACCAGCTGTATTTAATTGACTGGGACGGCGCCATGATCGCTGATCCGGCGATGGACCTCGGGCCTTTGCTGTACCACTACGTCGAAAAGCCAGCTTGGGAGAGCTGGCTGAGCATGTACGGCATAGAGCTGACAGAAAGCCTTCGGTTGCGAATGGCTTGGTATGTGTTATCTGAAACAATTACTTTCATTGCCTGGCATAAAGCAAAAGGAAATGATAAGGAATTTCATGATGCAATGGAAGAGCTGCATATCCTCATGAAACGAATTGTTGATTAATCAGGAATACGAATCCATTTGCTCTACCCATTGAGACAGGCTGTTCTGATGCTCTTGTATGTGTGAGTCGATGGATTTGGACGATATTCCTGATTGGCTGTAGCGGTAAACATCTTCAAGCACGTTTTTGAAATTTGAATCAAGCTCGGTGTTTGCCATCAGTGATTTAATCACACGCTCAAGCTGCTCGTACTCTGCGACTGTTCCGCAGCAGTCCAATTGATGGTCAGTCAATATATCCTTCAATAAATGAACTTGATGCTCATAATGTAAACCCATAACGGTACACTTCCCTTCAGTATCATACGGGTTAAATTGTTCAAAACAGAGCGTTTTTATACATGTGAAAGGAGTGTTCCAGCAGACGGGACCCTCTTTTTTTATGCGCTCGGCCTTAAGAGAGATACACTGGAAAAACGAGCTTGCGGGTCTTTTTAATTCATGGTATGTTGTTAGTCGAAATAATAGATAGAGGTGTCAATCATATGAGAATGCGCCACAAGCCTTGGGCTGATGACTTTTTGGCTGAAAACGCAGATATTGCCATCAGCAATCCTGCTGATTATAAAGGGAAATGGAACACAGTGTTTGGCAACGACAATCCGATCCATATCGAGGTCGGTACAGGAAAAGGCCAATTTATTTCTGGTATGGCCAAACAAAATTCCGACATCAATTATATTGGTATTGAGTTATTTAAAAGCGTCATCGTGACAGCCGTCCAAAAAGTAAAAGACAGCGAAGCGCAGAATGTAAAGCTTCTGAATATAGATGCGGACACGCTGACGGATGTGTTTGAGCCGGGGGAAGTGAAACGGGTCTACTTGAACTTTTCTGATCCTTGGCCGAAGAAACGGCATGAAAAACGCCGCCTGACATATTCCCACTTCCTCAAAAAATATGAAGAAGTAATGGGCAAAGGCGGATCGATTCATTTTAAAACGGACAACCGAGGTTTGTTTGAGTACTCTTTGAAGAGCTTCTCTGAGTACGGCCTGCTGCTGACATACGTCAGTCTCGATTTGCATAACAGCAATCTGGAAGGCAATATTATGACAGAATATGAAGAAAAATTCTCTGCACTCGGCCAGCCGATCTATCGGGCTGAGGTTGAATGGAGAACGTAAAGACAGACTCTGACAGGAGTCTGTTTTTTTTATGGACCGTTTGCTACCATGATGACAGGGGGGATGAAAATGGAAACAATGAAAATTGGTAATATCACGTTGACCTGGCTTGACGGGGGCGTGACGCATATGGACGGAGGTGCCATGTTCGGCGTCGTTCCAAAGCCGCTTTGGTCTAAAAAATATCCAGTCAATGAAAAAAACCAGATTGAACTAAGGACAGACCCTATTTTGATTCAAAAGGATGGGCTCAATATCATCGTTGACGCCGGAATTGGGTCCGGCAAGCTGACTGATAAACAAAAACGAAACTATGGCGTGACACAAGAGTCGAATGTGAAACCCTCATTAGCTGCACTCGGATTAACGGTTGCCGATATAGATGTGATCGCAATGACACACCTTCATTTTGATCATGCATGCGGTTTAACGGAATATGAAGGTGAACGGCTCGTCTCTGTCTTTCCGAATGCAGTGATTTATACATCAGCTGTTGAATGGGACGAAATGCGCCATCCGAATATCAGGTCGAAAAATACGTATTGGAAAGAAAATTGGGAGGCTGTAGCTGGCCAAGTCAAAACCTTTGAAGACACCTTAACGATCACAGAGGGTATTACAATGCATCACACCGGAGGCCATAGCGACGGACACAGTGTCCTGATATGCGAGGATGCGGGTGAAACTGCCGTACATATGGCAGATCTGATGCCGACACATGCCCACCGCAATCCGCTATGGGTGCTGGCTTACGATGATTATCCGATGACCTCTATCCCGCAAAAGCAGAAATGGCAGGCGTTCGCAGCAGAAAAAGACGCTTGGTTTATTTTTTATCATGATGCCGAGTATCGCGCCCTTCAATGGGAGGAGGACGGAAGCATCAAAAAGTCAGTTAAGCGAATGAAGCAATAGCATATTTTTATGTTTACCCTGCATGTTTTCCGGCTAATAATGCAAACCTAGTACTAATTATGCTCAGAAAGGAAGAGGCAGGGTGAAACAATTCAGAGTAACAAACGAAGGAGACATTCAAACAACATTAAGAGGCCTTGAAGTGCTCTCTGTTCCTTTTTTGAACAAAGGTGTTGCTTTTACTGAGGAAGAAAGAAAAGAACTTGGTTTAAAAGGCTTTCTGCCGCCCAAGGTATTAACAATTGATGATCAGGCGAAAAGAGCGTATGAACAATATTCCGCACAGCCTGACGATTTGAGTAAAAATGTCTATTTAACGGCGCTGCACGATCGGAATGAAACGTTGTTTTACCGCCTTTTAAATGACCATTTAGGAGAAATGCTCCCGATTGTCTACACACCGACAGTCGGAACGGCAATTCAGAGATACAGCCATGAATACAGAAAACCACGAGGGCTCTATCTGTCAATCGATGACCCGGACGGTATGAAAGAAGCATTTAAACAGTATAAAGATCAAAGCGATACGATCGATTTAATTGTTGCAACTGATGCAGAAGGAATTTTAGGAATCGGTGACTGGGGCGTCGGAGGAATCGCGATTTCTATTGGCAAGCTGGCGGTTTATACAGCGGCTGCGGGCATTGATCCGAGCAGAGTGCTGGCTGTTGTTTTAGATGCGGGGACAAATCAGGAGAGCCTCTTGAACGATCCGCTTTATGTCGGCAACCAGCATTCCAGAGTGCGCGGGGAACGCTATGACCAATTTATTGACGACTACGTTGCGCTGGCGAGAGAAACATTTCCGAATGCATTGCTGCATTGGGAGGATTTCGGGGCGAAAAACGCGCGAAGCATTTTGAAACGCTATAAAGATAAAGTGTGTACCTTCAATGATGATATCCAAGGAACTGGCGCTGTTTCTTTGGCCGCAGTCTTATCCTGTGCAAAAGCGTCTAAAGTTCCGCTGAGAGATCACAGAGTTGTTATATTCGGAGCGGGAACGGCAGGAATCGGAATAGCCGAACAGCTGCGGGAAGCATTGGTGCGCGAGGGACTGAGTGAAGAAGAATCATACAAGCGCTTCTGGTGCATAGACAGAAACGGGCTGTTAACAGATGATATGGATCAGCTTCTTGATTTCCAAAAGCCGTATGCTCGTTCGGCTGATGAAGTGAAGGATTATCAGCGGAACGGAGACGGCGGAGGCATTGATCTTCTTGAAGTGGTCCGGCAGTCGAAACCGACGATCCTGATCGGCACATCTACGGTTTCCGGCGCTTTCACTGAAGAAATTGTAAAAGAAATGGCGTCACATGTGAAACGGCCGGCGATTTTGCCAATGTCAAATCCGACAACTCTTTCTGAAGCAAAGCCGGAGGATTTAATTGAATGGACAGAAGGCCGTGCGCTGATTACGACAGGAAGCCCGTTCCCGCCAGTTGAATATAACGGAGTTACGTATCATATCGGGCAGGCAAACAACGCGCTTGTCTTCCCTGGTCTCGGTCTTGGAACGATTGTTACCAAATCAAAATTAATTACCGACGGCATGTTTGAAGCATGTGCCCGGGCAATCGCAGGTATGGTCAATGTCGGGGTGCCTGGCGAGCCGATGCTTCCAAAAGTTGAAGATTTGCGCACTGTTTCGGCAACCGTTGCTGTTGAAGTTGCAAAAACCGCAATGAAGGAAGGCGTCGCTGCGGAAGAGCCTGAAGACATTATACAGGCAGTGCAGGATGCGATGTGGTATCCGGTATACAAACCGATTCGCGCGATATAATAAAAAAGAGCCGCTGCGTAGGCAGCGGCGTCTATTTTTTGCTTGTCCGGTGTTAAGAGGCGATTGTATCAATGACATCAACAATTTCTCCCGTTTTCGCATCCACCATGACTTCATACTGTTCTAATTCTCCGAAAGCTGATCGTGTAATGCCGGTTTTGTATACCTGTACCGTTTCTCCGTTAATATTGTAAGGCTCCGGCTGGGTGTAAATCCATGATCCGTCTATCGGGCCCCGCTGCTTAAAAGCAGACTTTACAATGCGAAGCGCTTTTTCTGAAGAAATATAAGGCTTCATCACATATTGTTTCACAACGACAGCCGTACAAATTCCAAGTCCTGCTCCTAAAAGAAGATGACGCAATTTCAAAATAAAGCACCTCCTGGTTGATCGTACTTTTCATTATACAGAAACAGCCAAATCCTGTTAAGCAATACGCGGCTGATCGAGCAGATTGGGTCAGGGTGCTTGGAAAACTTCATTGTTTCTAATAAAATAAAAGGACTACATAGAAATGAGGGGAAAACATGAATCAAGAAACGAAAGCGCTTTTCCAAACACTGACGCAGCTTCCCGGCGCGCCGGGCAATGAGCATCAGGTTCGTGCTTTTATGAAGCAGGAGCTAGCCAAATATGCCGATGACATCGTTCAGGACAGACTGGGAAGTGTTTTCGGAGTCAGACGAGGCGCAGAGGACGCACCGAGAATTATGGTAGCCGGGCACATGGACGAAGTCGGCTTCATGGTGACATCCATTACAGACAATGGGCTGCTCAGATTCCAGACGCTCGGAGGCTGGTGGAGCCAAGTTTTGCTTGCGCAGCGGGTTGAAATTCAAACAGATAACGGGCCGGTTCCGGGTGTGATTTCAAGCATACCGCCGCATTTATTGACAGATGCACAGCGAAACCGTCCGATGGATATCAAAAACATGATGATCGATATTGGAGCGGATGATAAGGAAGACGCCATCAAAATCGGCATTAAACCGGGACAGCAGATCGTGCCTGTTTGTCCGTTTACGACGATGGCTAATGAAAAGAAAATTTTATCAAAAGCATGGGATAACAGATATGGATGCGGCTTAAGCATTGAACTTCTGAAGGAATTACACGGTAAAGAGCTTCCGAATACACTCTATGCGGGTGCAACGGTTCAGGAAGAAGTAGGGCTAAGGGGCGCGCAGACAGCTTCTCATATGATTAAACCGGACTTGTTTTTCGCCCTTGACGCCAGCCCGGCAAACGATATGAGCGGAGACAAAAATGAATTCGGCCAGCTTGGAAAAGGCTTTTTGCTTCGCATTCTTGACAGAACGACAGTCATGCATCGCGGAATGAGGGAATTCGTTCTTGATATGGCTGAAACGCATGATATTCCATATCAATATTTTGTATCTGGCGGGGGAACAGACGCAGGCAAGGTTCATATTTCGAACAGCGGTGTGCCGTCAGCGGTTATCGGAATATGTTCCCGCTATATTCATACAAACGCTTCTATCATTCATATTGATGATTATGCTGCTGCTAAAGAAATGCTCATCAAACTTGTAACAGCCTGCGATAAGCAGACGGTTGATGCGATTAAAGAAAATATGTAGGTTTCATAAAAGCTTGTTGAACGAGCAGTAGGCCCGGATCGACAAGCTTTTTTCTTATTCTGTTTCAAATAGATAGGAAAGAGCCTTAATGGCTTGGTTAACGGTTTCAACCGTAATATTCGCTTTATTGGAAAGCTCTTTTAAAGGATGGTGGAGCGATTCTGGCCGGATGATAATCAGGGGTTTTCCTTTTGCGATCGCATATGATGCATCCATTGCCGTGTTCCACTGTTTGTACTTTTCGCCAAACAGGGCGATCACAAAGTCTGCTTTATTCATCAGGACGGCGGTTCTGAAGTTGTTGATGTCAGAGGCTTTGTCATCTTTTAAAACGGCATTTGGCTGTACGCCCATAATTTCTTCACCAATATTGTCTGAGCGGTCATGATTCTCCATCGGGCCAACAAACGTAATCGGGAGCTTCAGTGATTTTGTTTTCTCTTTAATTTCCTCGCGCCAATTGCTGTGGATTTCTCCTGCTAAATAGACGATAAACTCCATATAAAAATCCCTCCTTATGTATGTCCATCTGTAATTTTTACCCTCATGTACACGATGTTAAACGAAACGAGCTTGATAATGCAAATAAAATATGATAATGATAATGGGAAAGCCAATCTTACATATTCATTCGTTGCATATAAGTGGTTTTGCCTCAAGCAGTTTGGTATGATCCAAATGGACGAGTATCGATAAAAAACATGTAAGAACATAAACAACTGGAGGGATATGAAATGAAAAAAATTGAATCAACTCAAGAGCTGGAAAAAGCGGTAAAGGATGATTGGTCTGTATTTATGTTTTCAGCCGATTGGTGCCCGGATTGCCGTTTTGTAGAGCCTTTCCTGCCTGAACTGGAAGCGAATTTCCCTGAATTCACCTACTACTACGTTGACCGTGACAAATTCATTGATACATGTGCAGAGTGGGAAATTTACGGAATCCCAAGCTTTGTGGTGTTTAATGAAGGAAAAGAAGTAAATCGTTTTGTGAGCAAAGATCGCAAAACAAAAGAAGAAATTGAACAGTTTTTAACAGACTCTCTCGCTAAAGCGTAAAGGAGGACGTCGGTTTGAAAATGACCTCAAGGAAGCTGTCAGATATACTGAAACAGCGCCTTCAGCACGAGAATCGCTCCTTTCTGTTTGACAGAGAAAAAGACACCCTCCGTGTTGAGGATCAAACGACTAAAAAAGGGATTACGCTCGATTTGCCGCCGATTATTGCAAAATGGGAACTGAAAAAAGACGAAGCCATTGATGAGATCGTGTACTATGTCTCCGAAGCGATGACGGCAATGGAAGGGAAGGCTCAGGAAATGACCGGGAAAGAAACTCGCATTTATCCGGTCATCCGCTCGACTTCCTTCCCGGACAAGTCCAGCGAAGATATTCCGCTCATTTATGACGATCATACCGCAGAGACAAGAATTTATTACGCGCTAGATCTCGGGAAAACCTACCGTTTAATTGACCAGCGCATGCTTGAGAAAGAAAACTGGACAAAAGAGCGGATCAGAGAGACGGCCGCATTTAATCTCCGTTCCCTGCCGACGGTTGTCAAAGAGGATACGGTTGCCGGCAATTACTTTTATTTCTTCAGGGCAAACGACGGATACGACGCAAGCCGGATTTTGAACGAAGCGATCTTAAATGAGTATAAGCAGCATGCAGAAGGTGAGCTGGCGATCTCTGTTCCTCATCAGGACGTTTTGATTCTTGCTGACATCCGGAATGAATCGGGGTATGATATTCTAGGACAAATGTCGATGAGCTTCTTTGCAGGCGGCACCGTCCCGATTACCGCCCTTTCATTTTTGTACAATGAAGGAAAGCTGGAACCGGTGTTTATCCTGGCGAAAAGCCGTCCGAAAAAGGATTAGAAAGGATTTTTACTTATGAACGCTTTTTATAATAAAGAAGGTGTGGGAGACACGCTCCTGATCTCTCTTCAAGATGTGACACGCGAACAATTAGGCTATGAAAAACACGGCAACGTCGTCAAAATTTTCAATAACGAAACAAAAGAAACAACGGGCTTCAACATTTTCAATGCGTCTTCTTACTTGACCATTGATGAAAACGGCCCTGTTGCGCTCTCAGAAACATTCGTGCAAGACGTGAATGAGATTTTAAACAGAAACGGCGTTGAAGAAACATTAGTCGTTGATTTATCTCCGAAGTTTGTTGTGGGGTATGTAGAATCAAAAGAAAAACATCCGAATGCGGATAAATTAAGCGTATGTAAAGTCAACGTAGGAGAAGAAACGCTTCAGATCGTCTGCGGCGCGCCTAACGTTGACCAAGGCCAAAAAGTTGTCGTTGCCAAAGTCGGTGCTGTGATGCCTAGCGGACTTGTCATTAAGGATGCAGAGCTTCGCGGCGTTCCGTCAAGCGGAATGATCTGCTCAGCGAAAGAGCTTGATTTGCCGGATGCCCCTGCTGAAAAAGGCATCCTTGTGTTAGAAGGAGACTATGAGGCGGGAGACGCATTTCAGTTTTAGACTCCCATAAATCCGCCAAAAAAAACGAATCATGTGAAAAGCCGCTAAGCCCTTGTTTAGCGGCTTTGTTTCTGCTGATAGCTTAATCTTTTCTGGGCCGACCAGCAGTGGTATACTAAAAACCGTCCCAGAAAACTATAAGGGAGTTAGAGATAAATTATGAGTTGGCTTCATAAATTTTTTGATTTGTTTTTAGGCGAAAGCGAAGAGGATGCTGAACGGGAGACAAAACCCGCTCAAATTCCGCAGCAACAAGAAGTACATCATCCTGAAGGACAATTAAAAAGATTGGAAGATCCTAAAATATATTATGAATATCCAAAAGGCAAATTCCGTTTTCCAGTCGTGCCTGACGGATACAAAAATCATGACCTGAGAAGGCGCCGCACACCATCGGACGAACCGAAATCCGCGCCTCGTCCAAGTGCTGCACCTTACAGAGAGCGTCCCAGAAATGAAGAAGAGCAGCATACATATCAAGCATCAGAGCCGGCGAAGAAACCGTTTAAACCGACAAATATCCCTTCGCCTGTCTATGGATTCAATCAAAAACCATCTGTTAAAAAGGATGTGCCGAAAAAGCCTTCTGAAACATTGAACGAACCGGATAAATCGGTAAAAGAGAAGGTAACACTGCTGTCAGAAGAGATCGAACGTGAACGCGGCTATCCTGCTTCAGACACACAGGCGCATTCCAAAAAAGAAAGTCCTTTCTTCCCGGATACCCAATTTGAAAAACAGCCTTCTGGCATTTTAAACAGAAAGGATACGGAGCATGATGAGGCGCTGGCGAAACGGCCAGCCGAGCCGTCAGGTAACAAAGTGTCATTTGAGTCAGGCGTTCAACAGCCGGAAAAAGAGGAGCCTTCCTTCCCAGCTGAACATCCCGAAGAGCAAACACCGCCTGAGATGCTCACAGATACGGCGGCTGAAGGGCTTTCAGACAGTGAAGTAGGTCGCGAAGAGCCTGCAACGGCTGAGGAAGAACAAAGGGAGCAGCAGTCAGAGAAATTTGAAGAGCCTGTTTTCTCCGCTGAACTTGATGAAGAGCAAACAGCTCCTGAATCTCAGACAGAGGCAGTATCTGAGGATGAAAAAGCAAAAGAGCCGTCAGACAGCCCAGTATACAATCATCATGAAAACGCGGCAGAAGGTGCTGAGTCCCCGTTCGTTCAAGAAGAACAAATGGACATTCGTCAGGAAGAGCCTTTATTTACTGATCATGGGTATTCATCAGAGGCTCTGGCTCAAGCAGAAACTGTGGCAAAAGAATCAGAAGAGCCATCAGACAGCATAATAAATAATCATTATGACATCCTGGGAGAGGCTCAGGAAACGAAGATAGATGTTCAGCCAGACAGCCATACAGAGCTTGAGAAAACTGAACGCTTGGAGCAGGGTTCCAAATCGTTTTCTGCAACTCTTGAAAACCGGCAGGAAATTCGCGCAGACAAACCTCGCGAAGCTTCAGAAGAGCCGAAAAAAAGGCCTGGTGTACAGGAGAAAAGGACCGAACAAAGCGCATCTTCTCAAAAAGGGCCATCCGTTCCTTTTAATGTGATGATGCTGAAAAGAGATACGCATAAACAGCAAAAAGCAGAGGAGCGCCGCGGCAGCTATGTATTTCCGAATGTTGCACTGCTTGATGTCCCGCCAGCGCAGGTTCAAGATGATACTGCGTGGATCGAAGAACAGCGTCAGCTTCTTGATTTGACCTTGAAAAATTTCAATGTCCGCGCCAATGTGGTCCATGTAACCCAGGGTCCGTCTGTCACGAGATTTGAAGTGCATCCTGAACCAGGTGTAAAGGTGAATAAAATCACCAACTTGTCCGATGATATTAAACTCAGTCTCTCAGCGAGAGATATTCGGATTGAAGCGCCGATTCCGGGGAAAAACACGATCGGAATAGAAGTGCCGAACCGCACGAGCAAGGTGGTTGATTTGCGCCAGATGATTCGCAGCTCAGCTTTCAGGACAAGCAAGTCACCGCTCACAGCTGCGCTGGGATTAGATATTTCAGGAAATCCTGTCGTTATCGACTTGAAGAAAATGCCGCATGGCTTGATTGCCGGCGCTACAGGCTCCGGAAAAAGCGTATGCATCAATACAATATTAGTCAGCCTGCTTTATAAAGCTGACCCGAGTGAGGTAAAGGTGCTGCTGATTGATCCGAAAATGGTAGAGCTGGCCCCTTACAATAAAATTCCTCACCTCGTCAGCCCGGTCATTACTGACGCCAAAGCGGCTACCGCTGCTTTAAAATGGGTCGTTGAGGAAATGGAGCGGCGTTATGAGCTGTTTGCCCATTCCGGTGTACGCGACATTGACCGCTTTAATCAATTAACCGCTGAACACCAAATGGGTGAAAAGCTGCCATATTTAGTTGTCATTATTGATGAGCTTGCAGATTTGATGATGGTGGCTCCAAACGATGTGGAAGAAAGCATTGCGCGGATCGCCCAAAAAGCCAGAGCGTGCGGTATCCATCTTCTCGTCGCAACTCAGCGTCCGTCAGTTGATGTCATAACAGGACTGATTAAGGCGAATATCCCAACGAGAATCGCCTTTTCTGTCTCAAGCCAGGTTGATTCCCGAACAATTATTGACATAGCCGGTGCAGAAAAGCTTCTCGGAAAAGGAGATATGCTCTTTTTGGAAAACGGATCGGGAAAACCGGTCCGTCTGCAAGGTAACTTTGTGTCAGACCGGGAAATCGACCGCGTCGTTTCCCACGTCAGAAGCCAAATGCCGCCGACCTATTTATTTGAACAAGAAGAGCTCGTAAGACAAGGATCAGCCCTGAAAGAAGAGGACGAACTGTTTTACGAAGCGTGTGAGTTTGTTGTAGAGCAAAACAGTGCGAGCACTTCAAGCCTGCAAAGAAGATTCAGAATCGGTTACAATCGTGCGGCAAGGCTGATCGACATGATGGAAGCGGAAGGCATGATCTCTGAGGCAAAAGGAAGCAAGCCTCGAGAGGTGCTGATCACAGCAAGTGATTTAATAAACGAATAATATGGGTTCATTTTCACACCAAACATGGTATGATAGTGGTTAGAGCATTTAACAGCTATGCCGCTTTACAGCAGCTGTGCATAGACAAATCTTGATATCTGGGTTTAATCGGAAAGAAATAACCTGATACTAAACATAACAAAACATATAAAATACGCCGCTAAGGGAGGCTTTTCAGCCGCCGCGGTCGCAAATTGAAATGAGCGTCATATACTGGGGAACAGATAGACGTTTGTTGGAGGTACAATTATGACTGTTTATCATTTTGTTGGAATAAAAGGGACCGGTATGAGTCCGCTTGCCCAAATACTTCATGATAATGGATATACTGTCCAAGGATCGGATATCGAAAAATTTATTTTTACGCAAACAGCGCTTGAAAAAAGAAATATTACGGTTCTTCCTTTTAGCGCGGAGAATATTAAACCCGGCATGACAGTCATCGCCGGAAACGCATTCCCAGACACGCATCCTGAAATAGAAAAAGCGATGTCTGAGGGAATTCCGGTGATACGTTATCATAAGTTTTTAGGCGACTACATGAAAAAATTCACGAGTGTTGCCGTTACGGGCGCACACGGCAAAACGTCGACTACGGGTCTGCTGGCTCACGTGATCCAAAACGCAAAACCGACGTCTTTCTTAATCGGAGACGGAACAGGCCAGGGAAATGAAAACAGCGAATACTTTGTGTTTGAAGCGTGCGAATACCGCCGCCATTTCTTAAGCTATCAGCCGGATTACGCGATTATGACGAATATTGATTTTGATCACCCTGATTACTTCTCAAGCATTGACGATGTATTTAACGCTTTCCAAGAGATGGCTCTTCAAGTCAACAAAGGCATTATTGCCTGCGGAGACGATGAGCATCTGCCGAAAATCCATGCGAACGTCCCGGTTGTGTATTACGGCACGGGGGAAGAAAATGATTTTCAAGCCAGAAACATCGTAAAAAGCACGGAAGGGACAACTTTTGATGTCTTTGTCCGCAATACGTTCTATGATACGTTTTATATTCCTGCATACGGCCACCACAATGTATTAAACTCATTGGCGGTCATTGCGTTATGCCATTATGAAGAAATTGATTCCAGCATCATTAAGCATGCTCTCAAATCCTTTGGGGGCGTCAAACGCAGATTCAATGAGAAGCAGCTTGGGGATCAAGTGCTGATCGATGACTATGCTCATCATCCGACAGAAATAAAAGTGACAATTGAGGCGGCAAGACAGAAATATCCTGATCGGGAAATTGTCGCGGTATTTCAGCCTCATACATTTACACGGACGCAGCAGTTTCTTGACGAATTTGCAGAAAGCCTGAGCGGCGCTGACTGTGTGTATTTATGCGATATTTTCGGCTCAGCCCGTGAGAATGCCGGAAAGCTGACGATCGGTGATCTCCAGGGAAAAATTCATAATGCCAAGCTGATTGAAGAAGATGACACATCTGTTTTAAAAGCTCATGATAAAGCCGTTCTCATCTTTATGGGAGCAGGAGATATCCAAAAATATATGAGAGCCTACGAAAACGTCATGGCATAATAAAAAGCAGTGATCTCACTGCTTTTTATTTATCTGATGGGAAAGCTTATTAAAGGATTTTCTTACATAACGGAGAATAGTATGTATACAGCCCAGTACACATGTTTATGATTGAAGAAAACGGGTAAACAGCAGTATATCCTGCAGCAAGGAGGTTTGAGATGATTATTATTCTTTATTTGAGCGTTGCACTCATCGCAGTTGCATTTCTCGTATTAGTGATCTACTTGTCTAAAACATTGAAGTCACTGCAGCTGACACTAAAAAACGTCGCATCCACTCTTGAAGGGCTGGAGGGACAAATGAAGGGCATCACAACTGAAACAGCCGAGCTTTTACATAAGACCAACCGCCTGGCTGAAGATATTCAGGAAAAATCAGAAAAGCTGAATACGGTCGTTCATGCTGTTCAAGGAGTGGGAGCTTCTGTACAGCAGTTCAATACATCCATGAAACAAGCGGCAGGGTCTGTATCGGCATCAGTTAGAGAAAATCAAGATAAGATCAATCAAGTTGTTACATGGAGTCAAGCAGCAATGGAAATTTGGGAGAAATGGAAGCAAAAGAAAAAATCAGCCCTGTAAAGAAAAAAATACTAAGAGGAGGAATAATGATGAGCAAAGATGGAATTAATAGTAAAGATTTTTTAATCGGAACTTTAATCGGGGGAATCATCGGTGCCACTACAGCTCTTTTTCTAGCGCCTAAATCAGGCAAAGAACTTCGCGACGATCTCGGCAGCCAAGCTGTTGCTTTACGGGACAAAACTGATAAAATGACGGCAGATGCGAAGGAAAAAGGCACGCAATATGTCAGCATCGCAAAAGACAAAACTTCCAACATCACACAGCTTGTAGCGGATCAGTCTGGGCAGATCATGAACAAGGTAAAGGATTTAAGAGACCGTTCCAAATCTGACAAAACGGATTCATCGACTGCAATGCAAGATATGAGGGAAGAAGCGATGCAGGCGGCTGATGAAACAAAAGATCAAGTCCTCCAGACGAAAGAAGATGTAAAAGACGAACTGAAAGATGCACAAAAACAGGCTGAGCAGTTGAATCGCTGAGCAGGGAAGGAAGAGCTTGAGTCATGGCTAAACAGCTTATTCAATCTGAGGAAGAATTTAAACGGATTGCAGAACAGGAAGGCGTTTTCGTCTTCTTTAAACACAGCACCACATGCCCGATCAGCCAGGCAGCATTTCATGAGTTTGATGCCTTTGCAAATCAGCATGAGGATGTGCCGGCTTACTATCTTCAAGTACAAGAAGCCCGGCCGCTGTCCAATTTCATTGCAGAAACATATGGGGTCAAGCATGAAAGCCCTCAGATATTCATCATCCAGAACGGTGAAGTGAAATGGCATACCTCACATTCACAAATTACAGAAGCCGCTATTGAGCAGCATTTGTCATAGAAAAAAGCGTCCAGATATCATCTGGCGCTTTTTTTTTGTAAAAAACCCTTGAACATTGCCCTCACATCATGTAGGATAGCTTCATAGATTACTTTATCACTTAAAAGCGTTTGGGTAATAAAGTAGAGTTTTTATAAAATTTTTTGTATTTCAGTATTTCCATTTGGAATTACTTATAGTAAGATGCATGATAACTACAAAATAAAAAATGAATGTGCAGGGAAAGGATGAAAAAAATGAGCAACACAGAGTTAGAGCTTTTAAGGCAGAAAGCAGACGAATTAAACCTACAAATTTTAAAACTAATCAACGAACGCGGAAATGTTGTAAAAGAGATCGGTAAAGCGAAGGAAGCACAGGGTGTCAACCGATTTGACCCTGTCAGAGAACGCACAATGTTGAACAATATCATTGAAAACAATGACGGGCCGTTCGAAAATTCAACCATCCAGCACATTTTTAAAGAGATATTCAAAGCCGGTTTAGAGCTTCAGGAAGAAGATCACAGCAAAGCGCTGCTTGTCTCCCGCAAGAAAAAACCTGAAGATACAATTGTTGATATCAAAGGCGAAAAAATCGGAGACGGCCAGCAAAGATTCATTGTCGGCCCATGTGCGGTAGAGAGCTATGAGCAGGTAGCTGAAGTCGCTGCAGCTGCGAAAAAACAAGGGATTAAAATTTTGCGCGGTGGAGCCTTTAAGCCTCGTACGAGCCCATACGATTTCCAAGGGCTTGGTGTTGAAGGCCTTCAAATTTTAAAACGTGTAGCGGATGAATTTGATCTGGCGGTTATCAGTGAAATCGTAACTCCGGCTCATATCGAAGAAGCGCTGGACTACATTGATGTCATTCAAATCGGAGCGCGCAACATGCAAAACTTCGAATTGCTGAAGGCGGCCGGCGCAGTGAAAAAGCCAGTGCTTCTGAAACGTGGTCTTGCTGCAACGATCTCTGAATTCATCAATGCTGCTGAATACATCATGTCACAAGGAAATGACCAAATTATCCTTTGTGAGCGCGGAATCAGAACATATGAAACAGCAACGAGAAACACGCTGGATATTTCAGCTGTGCCGATTTTGAAACAAGAAACGCATTTGCCAGTCTTTGTTGATGTTACGCATTCAACAGGCCGCCGTGACCTCTTGCTTCCGACAGCTAAAGCCGCTTTAGCAATCGGTGCAGATGGCGTAATGGCTGAGGTTCACCCTGATCCGTCAGTCGCACTTTCTGACTCTGCTCAGCAAATGGCGATTCCTGAATTCGAAAAATGGCTGAATGAACTGAAGCCAATGGTGAAAGTCAACGCTTAATTGAACAATCCAAAAGGCCGCGCCTGCGGCCTTTTTTTATGCTTTCTCGTTTATTTAGTTATAAAAACCAAGTATACGTTTTCATCATCTATAAAAACGTGTATAATTTCATGAGAAGTAATTAAATTTGATGAATAATGAAAAATAATGTACACTACTGACTTACGCTTACAAATCATAAACGACATAAATTCGGACATTATGACATTTCTCTACATAAAGTGTTTATGCTATAGATAAGGATAAGTGTATCCAGTAAAAGGAGTGGTTTTAGGATGAGCAATATTACGATCTACGATGTAGCGAGAGAAGCTAATGTAAGCATGGCAACCGTTTCCCGTGTCGTGAACGGCAACCCGAATGTAAAACCGACAACGCGGAAAAAAGTCTTGGAAGCCATTGAACGTCTCGGTTACCGTCCAAACGCGGTGGCAAGAGGGCTGGCAAGTAAAAAAACAACAACTGTAGGTGTCATCATTCCCGATATCTCAAGCATTTTCTATTCAGAGCTTGCACGCGGAATTGAAGATATCGCGACAATGTATAAATACAATATTATTTTGAGCAACTCTGACCAAAACATGGAGAAAGAGCTGCACTTGTTAAACACAATGCTCGGCAAACAAGTGGACGGCATCGTGTTTATGGGCGGAAACATTACGGACGAGCATGTGGCGGAATTTAAGCGTTCCCCAGTGCCGATCGTACTTGCTGCTTCTGTAGAAGAGCAGGAGGAAACACCGTCAGTCGCTATCGATTACGAACAGGCGATTTATGATGCCGTGAAGCTTTTGGTTGATAAAGGACATACAGACATCGCGTTCGTTTCCGGACCAATGGCAGAACCGATCAACCGTTCGAAAAAACTCCAAGGCTACAAACGTGCGCTTGAAGAAGCGAACCTTCCGTTTAATGAACAATTTGTAGCTGAAGGGGATTACACATATGATTCCGGACTCGAAGCACTGCAGCATCTGATGAGCCTGGATAAAAAACCGACAGCCATTCTTTCTGCAACTGATGAAATGGCACTGGGCATTATCCATGCTGCTCAGGATCAGGGCTTATCCATTCCGGAGGATCTCGACATTATCGGTTTTGATAATACAAGATTAAGCCTTATGGTTCGCCCGCAGCTTTCAACAGTTGTTCAGCCGACATATGATATTGGCGCCGTTGCGATGAGACTGCTGACGAAGCTCATGAATAAAGAGCCGGTTGAAGAGCATATCGTCGAACTGCCGCACCGTATAGAGCTAAGAAAGTCAACCAAGTCATAAGAAAAACAAAGAGCAAGCTTCACCTTTATGGTGAATTCTTGCTTTTTTCATGGGGAGAAATGATGAAACGTTTTGATTATCTTACACCTGTTGGATTTGTGTTAGGAACGATTATTATTGTTATTGGGATTATTTCGGGATCGGGAGTAAGCGGTTTCCGCTCTTTTCTTGATCTGACCTCTTTCTTCATCGTAACAGGGGGACTTTGCGCCGCTGTTTTTATCAGTTTTCCGCCAAGAGAGCTGAAAAAAGCGCCCTCTGTGTTAAAGCAGGCATTCATCCGCCAGGAAGACAATGTGAAAGATCTTGTGAAAACCTTTGTCTCCCTTTCCGATCACGCGCGAAAACACGGGCTTTTATCATTGGATGATCAGGCTCGGGAAATCAAAGATCCATTCTTGAAAAAAGGGCTGCTTTTAGCGATTGACGGCTGGGATGAAGAAACGATTCGGCTCGTCATGGATTCAGAAATCGCAGCAATGGAGGAACGGCACCGAAAAGGGCGGCGAGTTTTTGAAAAAGCGGGAGAATTCGCTCCGGCGTGGGGAATGATCGGAACACTCGTCGGGCTTGTGCTGATGCTCAAAAACTTAAACGACCCGCATATGCTCGGACCAAACATGGCCATTGCGCTTCTGACGACTTTATATGGTTCATTACTGGCAAATATGGTCTTCAACCCGATCGCGGCTAAGCTTGAAGAGAAAACAGAAAGTGAAATTTTCATCAAGCAGGTAATGGTGGAAGGGATTATCGGTGTTCAATCCGGAAAAAACCCGCGCAACCTTGAAAGCCAGCTGGTCGTTTTCAGCTCACGGGAAGAATGGCAGAAGCAGCCAAAACAAGTAAAAACAAAAAAGGGATCTGTACATGAAGCTTAGAAGAGAACGTTTTGAAAGAAGGAATGGAAGCGGAAAAAACAGTCAATCTTCGTCCAGCTGGATGGTAACCTTTACAGATCTGATCACTTTGATCCTTGTGTTCTTTATTTTACTCTTTTCGATGTCCCAAATTGATCTGCAGAAATTCAAAGCGGCAGTGGACTCGATCCAGAAGGAAGGCAACGGGCTTCAGCCGGACCAAACATCCATAGAAAAAAAGAATACATCCCCATCTGATACGAAGAAGCAAGAGGATCAGCAGGATCAGCTTCTCAAGAAAGTAAATACATATATAAAAGACAATCATTTGAAGGCCCAAATGACAGCCAAACGGGATGAACGCGGTGTCGTGCTCGTTCTTCAGGAGGCTGTGCTGTTTGATACAGGTGAGGCAAAGGTGCTGAAAAATGCCGAAACACTTCTTCACCAAATCGCCGTTCTTCTTCAAACAATTCCAAATGACATTCAGGTGGAGGGGCATACAGACAGCCGAAACATTTCGACATACCGATACCCGTCGAACTGGGAGCTATCAGCAGCACGGGCAAGTGGAGTGATTCAATACTTCACGTCTAAAGAGAAGCTTCCCTCCAAGCGCTTTATTGCTGTCGGTTATGCGGATACAAAGCCGGTGAAGGATAACAAGACAAATGAACACATGAAGGAAAATCGGCGTGTGGAAATAGTGATCAAAAAATCAAAAACGACCTCTTCGTAAAGGTCGTTTTTTACTTTGTTCTTTGCTGTTCAGAACGTATCGCATATAATGCTTTGCTGACAGTTTGGGCATTTTTTTCTGTAATTTCAGGCTTGCGGGGAATCGGAGGATATAAATCAGCCGGATCGCTCCAGCTCGACGGAAGGGCCACGGGGCATTGTTTTTGCCATTTAGCAATCCATTCCGGCGGGATCTCGTGTCCCGGGTCAATTCCCTTCATTTCAAGCCATATTCTGGCCCAGGCGCGGGGCACGACACGCCAAATATCATATCCGCCGCCTCCGACTGCAATCCATTTCCCTCCACAATATTGATGAGCCAAAGTGTGTGCAAGACGGGGGATTTCTTCGTATATATTGATTGTTGCTGATAAATGCGTCAGCGGGTCGTAGTAATGGGCATCGGCGCCGTTTTGGCTGATAATGACATCAGGCTCGAAATACGCGGCGACTTCTGAAGCTGCTGTCCGGTAAGCCTCAAGAAAAGAATCATCCTCTGTAAAAGCGTCAAGCGGGATATTAAAGGAATAGCCATATCCTTTTCCGCTGCCTTTTTCTTGGATCTGGCCGGTTCCAGGGAATAAATACCTTCCTGTTTCATGAATGGACAGCGTGCATACGTCAGGATTATCGTAAAATGTAAATTGCACACCGTCCCCGTGGTGGGCGTCCGTATCAATATAAAGCACTCTGGCGCTATATTTTTTCTGGATATATTGAATCGCCACAGCGCTGTCGTTGTATATGCAGAATCCTGATGCTCTCCCGCGAAAGCCATGATGAAGCCCTCCACCAAGGTTTGCCGCATGCAGGGCTTGTCCTGACATGACCCAGTCTGCGGCCGTTAAAGTGCCGCCGACCAAGAGGGATGCCGCTTCGTGCATGCCGGCAAAGACGGGTGTGTCTTCAGTGCCGAGCCCGTAGCTTTCTCCTTCTTCAGCGGGAAGCTTTCCGGCGCCCGCAAGCTTTACGGCCTGAATGTAATCGTCCGTGTGGACAAGGGAAAGCTCCTCTTCTGAAGCGAGTCTGGGGGTGACAATGTCTCCATCATCAAAGGCATTGATCATCTTAAGCAAATCATATGTTAACAGAACCCGCTGCTGATTAAAGGGATGCTCCTGATGAAACATATAGGTTTGGTAGGATGGAGAATAGATAAATACACTGTCTCTCATAGCAGATCCCTTTGCTCTGACGGCCATACGACGTGGTGTCCATTTCTTTGTAATGCCTGCAAAAACGGCAGCGGATTCATCGTTTTTACACGGAAGACAAGCACTTTTACACCGGGATCGTCATGCGGATAAACAAGCACGCTTAATATTTTCACTTGAAGGTCTTGGCAAAGACTGCTGATCTCAGCGAGGCTTTTGGTGATGTCGTTTACTTTTATCTCAATTTGCGATCCCGGCTGGTCAGCGCCTGTCAATTTGACAAACGTCCGCAGCAAATCGGTTTTTGTTAAAATGCCTATTAATTTTTGATGGTGTACCACTGGAAGGCAGCCGATGCCATGCTCGTAGAACACGGCTGATATTTCTTCGACAAAATCTAACGGATGGGCGCAGACAACATCTTTTTTCATAATTGAATCTACGCTTCGTGTGAGAAATAGGCTTCGTTTGTTTTCTTCAAAAATACTCGGGCTGGCCTGTTTCATGTCTCTGTCTGTAATCATGCCGATCACGTGTCGTTCTTCATCTACAACAGGCAGATGCCTGATATGGAATTCCTTCAATTTGCATATTGCTGTTTCAAGCGTATCCGTCTTCGTTAATGTAATGACATCTCTTTTCATGATTTGCTCAACAATCATTATTTTTTCCCCTTTGTCAGTGTCAGTTAATACATATAACGATGATAAAAACGGAGCCTGTCAAATTGCTCAATTGATTCTTGGCTGACGTTTTTTCCAATGCGGGCCATCAGACAGTTTGCAGGGTGGGAGCTGATCTCCGGCTCATCCGTTGCAAACCAGACCAATCCGCCTGCATTCATCATCTTTTCCATGATCTTTCTGTATTCCCACACATCTTTTTTCATCCCTTTTAAATCCCAATGCCAGTAATATTCTGTCGTCATCACAATGTAGTTTTCCATTTGTTCATCCATCATGCTGACGGTCAGGAGCGTCTTTCCGACAGCGCATCCCCGATAGTCCGGCGCTACTTCGATGGCTCCGAGCTCAATCAAGTCCTCCATATTTCCTTCAGACCATCTTTCGAGCGGGTCAGGATATAAATACGTGACATAGCCGACAATGGTTCGGCCGTCTCTGGCAATAATAATGCGCCCTTCGGGAAGGCCTGCAATGTCGACTAGCGCTTCATGCTGCTCGCGAGGCGGACGAAATGCGGTTAAATCTTTATGAAACTCATAACCTGCCAAATCCTCTGGAGAGACAGGCCCTTCTATCAGTAAAGAGCCGGTTGCTGTTTTGATGTTTGCTGAATGGTATGTTTTATGATGTTCCACTAATTCACCGTCCCATCAATTCTTATAAAAATACATGCCTTCTTTAAGAATACCAAATTATAAAGCGTTTTCAACATGGTTTATATTTTAAAAATTGAGAAGAATATGAATATATACTATAATAATTGTGACAACTTCAGCAAAGGGGGATGTTTGGGCATGAATTTGAAAGCGTTACCAGCAATAGAGGGGGATCATAACTTAAAAAACTATGAAGAAACGTACCGGCATTTTGATTGGGCCGAGGCAGAGAAACATTTCTCTTGGCATGAGACAGGGAAACTGAATGCGGCGTATGAAGCGATTGACCGCCATGCCGAATCGTTTCGAAAAAACAAAGTAGCGCTTTATTATAAAGACGCAAAAAGGGATGAAAAATACACATTTAAAGAAATGAAGGAAGAATCAAACAGAGCCGGGAATGTGCTGAGACGGTATGGAAATGTGGAAAAAGGGGACCGCGTTTTTATTTTTATGCCGAGATCACCCGAGCTTTATTTTATTATGCTAGGCGCAATCAAAATTGGCGCCATCGCCGGGCCGCTGTTCGAAGCATTTATGGAGGGAGCGGTGAAAGACCGGCTTGAAAACAGTGAGGCAAAGGTTGTTGTCACAACGCCTGAGCTGCTGGAGAGAATACCGGTAGACAAACTGCCTCACTTGCAGCATGTCTTCGTAGTCGGGGGAGAGGCTGAGAGCGGCACGAATATCATCAATTATGATGAAGCAGTGAAACAGGAAAGCACAAGACTGGATATCGAATGGATGGATAAAAAAGACGGCTTTCTGCTTCACTATACATCAGGTTCCACTGGTACGCCAAAGGGCGTGCTGCATGTCCATGAAGCGATGATTCAGCAATATCAAACAGGAAAGTGGGTCCTTGATTTAAAGGAAGAAGACATTTATTGGTGCACGGCTGATCCAGGCTGGGTGACAGGTACGGTATATGGCATTTTTGCACCGTGGCTGAACGGAGCGACAAATGTCATCGTCGGCGGACGTTTCAGCCCGGAAAGCTGGTATGGAACGATTGAACAGCTTGGCGTCAATGTCTGGTACAGCGCGCCGACCGCTTTTCGGATGCTGATGGGAGCGGGAGATGAAATGGCTGCGAAATATGATCTAACTTCACTACGGCATGTGCTCAGTGTCGGTGAGCCGCTAAATCCGGAAGTCATCAGATGGGGACATAAAGTTTTTAACAAACGAATTCATGATACATGGTGGATGACCGAAACGGGCAGTCAGCTCATCTGCAACTATCCTTGCATGGATATTAAACCGGGTTCAATGGGTAAGCCGATTCCAGGAGTGGAGGCAGCGATCGTTGACAATCAAGGCAACGAGCTACCGCCATACCGAATGGGCAATCTCGCCATCAAAAAGGGCTGGCCTTCCATGATGCATACCATTTGGAATAACGCTGAAAAGTATGAATCGTATTTCATGCCGGGCGGCTGGTATGTGTCTGGGGATTCTGCTTACATGGATGAAGAGGGATACTTTTGGTTCCAAGGCAGAGTTGATGACGTCATCATGACCTCCGGTGAGCGCGTCGGCCCATTTGAAGTGGAAAGCAAGCTTGTCGAACATCCGGCTATTGCAGAAGCAGGCGTAATCGGAAAGCCTGACCCGGTGCGTGGAGAAATCATTAAAGCCTTTATTGCACTCAGGGAAGGATTTGAGCCGTCTGATAAACTGAAAGAAGAGATCCGCCTATTTGTAAAGCAGGGTCTTGCAGCCCATGCGGCTCCGCGTGAGATCGAATTTAAAGATAAGCTTCCGAAAACCCGAAGCGGAAAGATCATGAGGCGCGTGCTGAAGGCATGGGAGCTTAATCTGCCGGCTGGAGATCTGTCAACAATGGAGGATTAAAAGGCGGCGTTGACACAGGATTTTATTTATGTTAAAAATGATATAGCTTCATATGAAAAGGTAAAGATTGAGACAAGTAGAATATCCTTACGTTCCAGAGAGCTGATGGCCGGTGAAAATCAGCACAGACGGATATATCGAATACACTCATGAACCGCTTTTGCAAACAAAGCCGGCCAGGCTTTCAGTAGTGAAAGAACGGACCTGATCCGTTATCAGGCAAAGTGATAAGACGAATGTTTGCATTCTCTTATTAGTAGGGTGGTACCGCGATAATCAATCGTCCCTTCGTGTAAACGAAGGGGCGTTTTTTATTTTAATCAAAAAAGGAGCTTTATCTTATGACTAACTTACTTGAAGACTTATCCTTCCGCGGATTGATTCAGCAAATGACAGATGAAGAAGGGTTAAATAAACAGCTGAATGAAGAAAAAATTCGCTTGTACTCAGGCTTTGACCCGACAGCAGACAGCTTGCATATCGGACACCTGCTGCCTATTTTAACACTTCGCCGTTTTCAGCTTGCAGGGCATCATCCGATTGCGCTTGTGGGCGGCGCGACGGGCCTCATCGGTGATCCAAGCGGAAAAAAAGCAGAGCGTACATTAAACACTGCTGACATCGTATCCGAATGGTCCCAAAAAATCAAAAACCAGCTGTCCAGATTTCTAGATTTTGAAGCAGCAGAAAACCCAGCTGTCATCGCGAACAACTTTGACTGGATCGGCAAAATGAATGTGATCGATTTCCTTCGAGACGTTGGTAAAAATTTCGGCATCAATTACATGCTGGCAAAAGATACGGTCAGCTCAAGAATTGAATCCGGCATCTCGTACACAGAATTCAGCTACATGATTCTTCAATCTTATGATTTCTTAAATCTTTACAGAGACAAAAACTGTAAACTGCAAATCGGCGGAAGCGATCAGTGGGGCAATATCACAGCGGGTCTTGAACTGATCAGAAAATCAGAAGAAGAAGGAGCAAAAGCGTTCGGCCTAACGATTCCGCTTGTCACAAAAGCAGACGGCACGAAGTTCGGGAAAACGGAAGGCGGCGCGATCTGGCTTGATAAAGAAAAAACATCGCCATATGAATTCTATCAATTCTGGATCAACACAGACGACCGTGACGTTGTCAAATACTTGAAATACTTTACGTTCCTTTCAAAAGAGGAAATTGAAGCATACGCTGAAAAAACAGAAACGGCGCCAGAAAAACGTGAAGCACAAAAACGCCTGGCAGAAGAAGTGACATCACTTGTTCACGGACGCGAGGCGCTGGAGCAAGCCATCAACATCTCCCAAGCGCTGTTCAGCGGCAATATTAAAGAGCTTTCTGCTCAAGACGTAAAGGTAGGCTTTAAAGATGTTCCTTCTATGGAAGTTGACAGCACCCAAGAGTTTTCACTTGTAGATGTGTTGGTGCAATCTAAATTATCTCCTTCTAAACGCCAAGCGCGTGAAGACATTCAAAACGGAGCTGTTTACATTAACGGTGAACGCCAGACGGAAATAAATTATACCCTATCAGCTGAAGACCGTATCGAAAATCAATTTACTGTTCTGCGCCGCGGGAAGAAAAAATACTTCCTTGTGACGTATAAATAAGAAAAAGATCCTTTGCCACTGAAGGCAAAGGATCTTTTTGTTTACCGCATAGGAATGAAAGGAAAAGAGTATATTAGATAGGGCAAACACGACCAATCACCACCTTTTAAATGAAAGGAGCGCTAAAGCGTGAATCTCATGTGTACGATTGCAAAAGAACGGCTGCAGCGGGATTATTGGGAGCAGCAGGCGCAGGATAGTGTTGGCCAGCAAGAGGCAAAAGACAAAATAGACGATAAAAAAACCCCGACCGCATAGCGGCAGGGGTTTTTAAAACGATTAACGAGAGTAGAACTCAACGATAAGCGCTTCGTTAATTTCCGGAGCAAGTTCAGAACGCTCAGGAAGACGAGTGAAAGTACCTTCAAGCTTTTCAGCGTCGAAAGTAAGGTATTCAGGAACAAAGTTGTTCACTTCAACAGATTCTTTGATGATAGAAAGGTTTCTTGATTTTTCGCGAACACCGATTGTTTGACCAGGTTTCACTAGGTAAGACGGGATATCAACGCGGCTTCCGTCTACAAGAATGTGACCGTGGTTAACCAATTGGCGAGCTTGACGGCGAGTACGTGCTAAACCTAGCTTGTACACAACGTTATCAAGACGAGAATCTAAAAGAATCATGAAGTTTTCACCGTGTTTACCAGCTAGTTTGCCAGCTTTGTCAAACAAAGTGCGGAATTGACGTTCGTTTACACCGTACATGTGACGAAGCTTTTGCTTTTCTTGCAATTGCAAACCGTATTCTGATAATTTTTTACGTTGTCCTGGGCCGTGTGGACCTGGAGCGTAAGGGCGTTTTTCTAATTCTTTTCCTGTACCGCTAAGAGAGATTCCTAGACGGCGAGACAGTTTCCAAGATGGACCTGTATAGCGAGCCATAATGTGACTCCTCCTTTGGTTTTATTTTTGTGGAAAATAAAAACCGTCTGCTCTATTCGACCATGCACATTTTGTTTTCATGTATCCTCGCTCCAGCAGCAGAGAGTTACACGATACACCTTATTGATAAGGAACAAAATGAAAACATAGAAGCTGAACAAAAAGGCTGCAATATTTCACACAAAGGTCATTATATAATTTATTTGTTTTGAAGTCAACCATTCCTCCATTATTGCTTCACCGTTTATGATATAATAAACAAAAATTAGTGGTAAACTTTTAGGTGATAAAAACATGGTAGAACAAACTAAAGATCAATTATCCGCCTTTCATTATCATATGCTCGATTTTTTATTAACCAAATCTGAAAAAGTCACATTCACCGACTCTTTAATATGGCTGACTTCGGCTATTCAAACCTATTTTTCAACCCTTTGTGTTTCGCTTACACCGTCATCATCAGACTTTGTGACAAAACTGGCAGATGGTGAAGCGCGTTTTTCCGCTTCAAAAATAAACGCTTCATGTTATCTGATTGAGGACGGCTCCGGCAGGCGTTTCCATCTTGCGTGCAGGCAGGATGAAGAGATTCCTGAAGGGCTTCCGGACGTGGTTGCTTCATTTTTAAACCAGTCGATGAAACAGGAAAGACTCTATAACAAAACGATCTACCAAAAAAAGATATACAAAATGACGGAGCTGTTCCATTCACTGCTTGATCAGACAGATGTGCTGAAGCAGCTTTTAGAAAGCTTGACCAGCACATTTTCTCTTTTTGAGTTTTCTTTATTTATATCGCACGATCAAGACCAATGTTTAGGGATTCCTGCAAAAGAGCTGTATATGGAAGGGGAAAAATCCGATTCCTTTGCGCTCAAAGTGTATTTGTCCGGGGACATTTTGCGGAAAAATGAATCTGCCGCCTATATTCCGATCAAAGGACAGCAGGGCACATACGGGGTGTTGAAGGCTGAGGGAACGGGTGACAGCTTTCTTACTGATGCCTGCCTTGATGAAATGTCGCTGTTAGCAAACGCCGCGGGAAAAGCGTTTGAAAATGCCCAGCTCTACGAACAATCCAAAGCAAGCATCGCAAATTTGGAATTGATTAATGAAACATCACGCCGCCTGAATCAGCGGCTGACACTGACTGATACAATGAATGATCTGGCTGTGAGAATGGCAGAATCGTTTCAGGCAGAAGAAGTGGGATTTTTTCATATAGACCATTTTGAAAACCTAACATTGCTCCCAGGCAGCACAGCATTTTTTAAAGAAGCGAAGCCGTCAGATTTTTATAATGAGCTGAAAGAAAAGCTGTATGAAGGTGAAAAAGGGGTTTTCATCGGGAATGGCCAGTCTGTTTTTGGGAAGGCGGGGTACGGCTCGCTGATGGCTGCTCCGATGATTCAAAACGACCGGCTTCTAGGTTTTGCGGTTTTATTGAAACAGGAGCTGTACGCTTTTACATTTGAAATGTACAAGCTGTTTCAGGCGCTGATTCATCACGCGACACTGGCTGTAACCAATTCAATGCTCCGCGACCGCCTTGAGCATCTCGTGAAAACAGATCAGCTGACTGAACTGTATTCACGAGCGTATTTAGATGAAAAAATTCAATACAGCATGAAAATCCACCAAAAGGGTGTTTTTATTCTTGTTGATATTGATAATTTTAAGAATGTAAATGATACGTACGGCCATCAGACTGGGGACGAGATTTTAATTCAAGTCGCTTCAGTGATTAAAAGCAACATCCGAAAGCATGATGTCGGTGCCCGCTGGGGAGGCGAGGAGCTGGCGATTTATTTGCCAAATGTGCCGGTTGCAGTGGGGAAACGGATTACCGAGCGACTGGTTTATGCGGTCAGAAAAAATACGAAACCCGAGGTAACCATTTCCTGCGGTATATCCTGCTGGACGACAGAAACAAAAAAGTCGCTGAAAGAGCTTGTGCATGAGGCAGATGAAGCGCTCTACAGCGCGAAACGGAGCGGGAAAAACCGTTTGATGATTCATGACTCAATAAAATAAAAAAAGCCCAAAACGATATCAGTTTTGGGCTTTTATATTACTGAGCTAACGCTTTTTCTAGCGTTTCGGCAAATTGAGTTAAGTATTTTTCATCAATTTCGTCGAAACGGTTTTTCACTGGGCTGTCGATGTCCAAGACGCCGACAATTTTTCCGTCTACACGAATCGGAAGCACAATTTCTGATTGAGACGCTGCATCGCAGGCGATATGTCCAGGAAACGCGTTTACATCCTCAACACGTTCCACTTTTCCGTTTGCGTACGCTGTGCCGCAAACCCCTCTGCCGAAAGGAATCCGAACACATGCCGGCAGGCCTTGGAACGGACCTAACACAAGCTGTCCATCCTCTTCTTTGGCAAAATAGAAACCCGCCCAGTTGACTTCAGGCAGCGAATGATACAGCAGCGCTGAGGCATTTGCATAGTTAGCTATTTGGTCTGTTTCGTCTTCGGTCATGGCTTCGAGCTGTTTTAGCAGAAGCTGATAGTCTTTTTCTTTATCTCCAGATTGTTTTTCGACATGGAACATGGAAAACCCTCACTTTTTCTATAATATAAAACAAAGTTCCGGCTTTTCTGCCGGCATTTGTCGATAAGTTCTTACAGGAACAGCGGCTTTCTGCTTGAATAGTATCAAGAGGAAGGAGTGAGCCGTATGAAAGTAAGCACCAAAGACAAAATTATTGAATCTGCTGTCATGCTTTTTAACCAAAAAGGATTTTCTGGCACGTCTGTCCGTGAAATCGCAAAGTCAGCTGATGTAAATGTTGCGCACATCTCCTACTATTTTAAAGGCAAAGGAGGCTTGATGGAACACTTAGTTTCAGAGTTTTACGAAGGCTACAGCAAAACGCTTGAAACAGCGGCAAGCAATATCTCTTCTCAAAGCACGCAGGAACATCTTCTTCAATTGGTTTTCGATATTTTATCCTATCAGCATAATCATCGTCAATTAACTCGTTTTGTCTACCGGGAAGTTACAATTGACTCCACATTAATCAGGGAAATTATGTCGACATATCTAATGAAGGAAAAGTATATCTTTCAGCTGATCATTGAGGAAGGAGAAAAACAGCGTGAATATTTAACGCTGCCGCTGCCTCATTTTATTCTCCAATTAAAATCTCTCTTGATGATGCCCTATCTCCAGCCTCAATATATTTCAGAAGTACTCTACATGCAGCCGCACGAGCCGTATTTTTATAAAATGTATTTTGAAGAAATCAAGATTTGGATCAGAAGCGTCTTCCGGACAGGAGACGTGGCGCTCACCAATTAGCACCGTTCCAAAAACGCCTCATACGCATATCCGACATCTCCCGCTTGATGGGCATCTGACCCAAACACAAGCGGGATCTTCTTTTGCTTCGCTTTATTCAGCATCCAATCCTCGATATAAATACCGCCAGCGTAAGTTTTTCTTAAGCCGGAAGTATTGAAGTCGAGCTCCATTCCGTTTTCTTCAATGGCATTCAGGCACAGGGAAACGAGGCCGCGAATATGCTCGGACATGCTGTATGGAAACAGCTTGATGAATTTTTGGACGAGTGTGATGTGACCGACTCTTTTTGGCTTATAAACGCCGAGAGATGCTACAATGGAAGAATAGATACTCCGGTAATATTGTTCGTATACAGCTTCAATGCTTCCGCAGGCTGAAATTAGCTCTTTGAAGGTATGCTCGTCATAATCAAGGCATAGATAGGAAGAGTCTGTGCGCAAAAAATGAACGGATAAGATGCTGTCATCTAAATATGGCCCGTATGTGTCCAGGAATAATGTAATTTCGTCTTCAAATTCAGCGATATAATCGACTTCAAGCCCTGTCCGTATGCTAAGCTGTCCGCGATATTCTTTTTTTAATCCGGAAATTTCATTGATATAGCGTTCCAAAGAAGCTTGCGCCATCGCGCTGTCTTTCAGCGGCGTGGGATCGGTAAAAGAGGGCGGCAATGGGGCGTGTTCGGTAAAAGTAATCGATTCAAACCCTTTTTTTAAGGCTTCTTCTGCATATTGTCTGAGTGTGTCATTGGAGCCGTGAGGGCAAAATGGTGTGTGAATATGTCCGTCTCGCTTTTGCATTGATGTCACCCCATGAAAAAATAGTCAAATCCTGCCGATTTTGCACAAAAAGTTTTTGATTTCTGGTCAAAAAATGTTTGTTACATGGTATCATAATAACAATGAAAACGACAGTTTTTCTCAATACATATCCTGAAATCTTTCTGAATAAATAAAACACCCTGACAGATTAAGGTAAACAGCAAGGGGGCTCATTATGGAGTTTGTCATTGGATTATTAATTGTACTGCTTGCGCTGTTTGCGGCAGGCTACTTTTTCAGGAAAAAAATCTACGCCGAAATCGACCGGCTGGAATCGTGGAAGATTGAAATTCTGAATCGGTCGATCGTGGAAGAAATGTCTAAAATAAAACATTTAAAAATGACGGGTCAGACAGAAGAGTTCTTTGAGAAGTGGCGTGAAGAATGGGATGAGATTGTCACAGCCCACATGCCGAAAGTTGAAGAGCTCCTTTATGATGCCGAGGAAAATGCAGACAAATACCGGTTTAAAAAGGCCAATCAAGTGCTCGTTCATATCGACGACCTGCTGACAGCGGCTGAATCAAGCATTGAAAAGATTCTTCGGGAAATCAGCGATCTTGTCACAAGTGAGGAAAAGAGCCGTGAAGAGATTGAACAGGTGAGGGAGCGCTATTCGAAATCTCGAAAAAACCTGCTGGCTTACAGCCACCTTTACGGGGAGCTTTATGACAGCCTTGAAAAGGATCTGGACGAAATTTGGAGCGGCATCAAACAATTTGAAGAAGAAACAGAAGGCGGAAACTATATTACTGCAAGAAAAGTACTGCTTGAGCAGGACCGCAATCTTGAGCGGCTTCAGTCATACATCGATGACGTGCCGAAGCTGTTAGCTGATTGTAAGCAAACGGTGCCTGGCCAGATTGCTAAGCTCAAGGACGGCTATGCCGAGATGAAAGAAAAAGGGTACAAGCTTGAGCATATCCAGCTTGATAAGGAATTAGAAAATCTGTCAAACCAGCTGAAACGAGCGGAACATGTCCTGATGACTGAGCTGGATATTGATGAAGCGTCCGCAATCCTGCAGCTCATTGACGAAAATATTCAATCTGTTTATCAGCAGCTGGAGGGCGAAGTTGAAGCTGGTCAATCCGTACTAAGCAAAATGCCTGAATTGATTATTGCTTACGACAAGCTTAAAGAAGAGAAAGAGCATACGAAGGCGGAAACTGAGCTGGTGAAGGAAAGCTACAGGCTGACAGCCGGTGAGCTCGGCAAACAGCAGGCTTTTGAAAAGCGCCTTGATGAAATTGGGAAGTTGCTATCATCCGTTAAAGATAAGCTTGATGCAGAGCATGTCGCCTACTCACTTTTAGTAGAAGAAGTTGCTTCAATAGAGAAGCAAATTGAAGAAGTGAAAAAAGAGCATGACGAGTATCGTGAAAATCTGCAAGCGCTGAGAAAAGAAGAGCTTCAGGCGAGGGAGACGCTCAGCAATTTGAAAAAAACAATTTCTGAGACAGCAAGACTGCTGAAGAATAGCAACATTCCAGGCATTCCGAGCCATATTCAAGAGATGCTGGAGAACGCGCATCATCATATTCAAGAAACGGTCAATCAACTAAACGAACTTCCATTAAATATGGAAGAAGCCGGAGCCCATTTGAAGCAAGCAGAAGATATCGTCAACAGGGCAAGCCGGGAATCAGAGGAACTTGTCGAGCAGGTCATCCTCATTGAAAAAATCATTCAGTTCGGAAACCGGTTCAGAAGCCAGAATCATATTTTATCTGAACAGCTGAAAGAAGCGGAAAGACGTTTTTATGCTTTTGATTATGACGACTCTTATGAAATTGCAGCTGCCGCTGTAGAAAAGGCTGCGCCAGGTGCAGTAGAAAAAATCAAAGCTGATATATCCGCTTAGATAATCACGACCATGAAAAAGAGCCCGCAGTGTAATGAGCAGGCTCTTTTTTTTCATTACAAAACGCCTGCGCAATAACGCAGGCGTTCTGTGACATTAACTTATTTCATTAAGCTGTTTGGATGGTCCGATGAATAAGGTCAGCACATAGCCGATAACCGCTCCGACGATTCCTGGAAGCACCCAGCCGATGCCGAGGCTGTAAAGAGGAAGATTCGCATTTAGAAACACATCTAAAGATCCAAGTGAAAAACCGGCTGCTTTGATACCGTCTAAAATACTGAAAAGTCCTGTACCGATCAAGCATGCGATGTACACTTCGCGTCTTTCTTTAAAGATCTTATCGATGAAGGAAAGAACGATAATGACAATGGCAAGCGGATAGATAGCTGATAAAATAGGAACAGAAAACGCGATAATTTGCGCGAGTCCGAAATTCGCAATGATCAAGCTGAATAACGTGACAATCGTAACGACAATTTTATATGATAATGCCGGAATAAGTTTTGAAAAATATTGGCCGCAAGATGTGACAAGGCCGATGCTTGTTGTTAAACATGCGACTGTAATCGCTGCTCCGAGTACGATGTTGCCTAATGAACCGAATAAATAATGGGAAGACGCAGATAAAATTTTAGCTCCTTCACCAACAGGACCAATGGCATTTGTGCTTGTTGCACCTAAATAAGCAAGGGATACATAAATGAAAGTCAGGCCTAAAGCGGCAATCACACCTGCTTTAATGCAGGCTGCAGCAAGAGCTTTAGACTGTGTAACGCCTTTGCTTTTTACAGCATTTACAACGACAACGCCAAATACAATTGAAGCAAGTGCGTCCATTGTTTTATAGCCTTCTAAAAATCCTTTAAAAACCGGTGTTCCTTTATATGCTTCTGTCACGGCGCCCAATCCGCCCATCGGCGTGAAGATGGCTTTGAGAACAATGATTAAAATAATTGTGAATTTGATGGGAGTCAGAATTTTTCCGACTCGATCCACAACCTTAGATGGGTTTAACGCTAAATAGTACGTAACGCCGAAAAAGATAAGTGTAAATATTAATAAAGAAAGTCTTTCTGGTACGCCAGTCAAAAACGGAACAGCGCCAATTTCATATGAAACAGTTCCTGTTCTCGGGATGGCGAATAATGGTCCGATTGATAAATAAAGCACGACAGTAAAGATTGTGCCGAAAACAGGGTGCGCTTTGTCAGCAAGGCCTTTAGCGTCCTTACCGGTTAATGCGATGGCGATAATGCCAAGAAGCGGCAGGCCTACCCCTGTCAGTAAAAATCCGCCGATGGCCTTCCAGACGTTGTGTCCGGCTGCTTGTCCAAGTTCCGGCGGATAAATCATATTTCCTGCTCCAAAGAATAACGCAAATAGCATGAAACCAATAATAATGGTATCTTTGACAGGCAGTGAGTGTTTCATGAAAAAAATCCTCCTAATAATTATGTTAAAATATTCTGTCAATTAATTGTCAGATAATATGACGAAACGAACAAATCTTATTATATGGTAAAAAAATTAGAAGTCAATACTAGTTTTTCGTAATTTTCTATTAAATTTTGTTATGGTAACATAAATATCATACCTTGTACCGCTTTCATAAAGGAGTAAAAAAGATGATATATTTAGATAATAGTTCAACGACGAAGCCTTACGATGAAGTCTTGAACGTATATGAACAGACAAGCAGCCGATACTTTGGCAATCCTTCATCTTTGCACCGATATGGAGCCGAAACGGAACAGCTGCTTCAAGCAGCCAAAAATCAAATCAAAAGGTCCTTAGGCCTAAAAAAATATGATATTGTATTTACGTCAGGCGCCACAGAAGCCAATAATGCGGCTTTAAAAGGAGCGGCTTTGTCAAAGATAAAAACAGGCAAACATATCATTGCCACTTCTATTGAACATCCATCTGTTACGGAATCGTTAGAACAGCTGAAAGAGTTGTTCGGGTTTGATATCACTTATCTTTCTGTGAATGAAGACGGATTTGTTTCTATTGAAGAACTAAAAGCAGCCATCCGTCCCGATACCGTGCTTGTCAGCATGATGCATGTGAACAATGAAGTCGGTTCCGTCCAGCCGATTGAAGCGGCAGGAGAAGTGCTGAAAGAGCACTCGAACATTTTGTTTCACGTCGATTATGTGCAGGGCATCTATAAAGTGCCCTTGGCAATTGAAAAGGCCGGCATTGATCTATGTTCAATTTCGGGGCATAAATTTCACGGCCTAAAGGGGACAGGCGCACTTATTGTAAAAGAAGGAACACGCCTTATTCCGCTCATAACGGGAGGCTCTCAGCAAAAAGGCATACGGGCCGGAACAGAACATACTGCTGGTGCGGTTTCGCTTGCCAAGGCCATTAATCTTGCCTCTGCTGATTTTGACACACGGCTTGACACGATGACTGCCACAAAGGAATTGTTTATGAAAAGGCTGAGTGAAATTGAGGGCGTCGTTATCAACACGCCTCAAATGAATAGCGCGCCGCACATTATTAATTTCTCTGTACCGGGGATTAAAGCGGAAGTGCTTTTACACATGCTTGAGGAACAGGATATATTCGTCTCCACAACATCGGCTTGCTCGGCAAAAGAACATAAGCCCAGTAAAGTTCTCTTAGAGATGGGCAAAGGAGAGCAGATTGCCGGAAGCAGCATCAGAATCAGTTTAAATTACAGCCAGACAAGCGATGTGGCAGATCCGTTTATGAACGCGCTTCGACCTGGCATCAAAAAATTAAGGAAAATGATGAGGTAGAAACATGAATTACGATCATATATTAATTCGTTTTGGGGAAATTTCGACCAAAGGCAAAAACAGAAAAAGCTTTATTGAGCGCTTAAAACAAAACATCAGACTCGTTTTGAAAGACTATCCGAATTTAAAATACTTTTCCAACAGGGATCGTATGACGATTACATTAAATGGAGAGGATCCTGAGGCTCTTTTTCCTCATTTAAAGCAAGTGTTTGGGATTCAAAGCTTCAGCCTGGCAATTAAATGTGACAGCCGCCTTGATGATATTAAGGCAACCGCACTAAAGGCCATCAAAGATCAATATAAACCAGGTGATACGTTTAAAGTCGCGACAAAGAGAGCGTATAAGCAATTTGAATTAGATACAAACCAGATGAACGCTGAAATCGGCGGCCATATTTTGCGAAATACAGAAGGATTGACGGTCGATGTTCGCAACCCAGACATCCCGCTCAGAATCGAAATCAGGGAAGAAGCAACATTTTTGACAATTCGTGATGAAAAAGGTGCAGGCGGGCTGCCAGTTGGTTCAGCAGGAAAAGCGATGCTGATGCTTTCTGGCGGCTTTGACAGCCCTGTGGCCGGTTTTTATGCGATGAAACGGGGATTGTCGGTAGAAGCTGTTCATTTCTTCAGCCCGCCATACACGAGTGAGCGCGCAAAGCAAAAGGTAATGGATCTGGCGAAATGTCTGTCCCGTTTTGGGGGAAGCATGACACTTCATATTGTTCCATTTACAAAAACGCAAGAGCTCATCCAAAAACAAATTCCTGAAAATTACACAATGACGGCAACCCGCCGCCTCATGCTTCAGATCGCCGACAGAATCAGAGAAAAGAGAAACGGGCTTGCCATTATTACGGGAGAAAGCCTCGGTCAGGTAGCGAGCCAAACGCTTGAAAGCATGTATGCAATTAATGCGGTGACGTCAACACCGATTTTGCGTCCGTTAATCGCCATGGACAAAACAGAAATCATCGAAAAATCACGGGAAATTGGCACATATGAGACAAGCATTCAGCCGTTTGAAGACTGCTGCACGATCTTTACACCGCCAAGCCCGAAAACACGCCCTAAAAAAGAGAAAATTGAACACTTTGAAAGCTTTGTTGATTTCGAGCCGTATATTCAAGAAGCGGTAGATAACATTGAGACAATGACCCTGTATAGCGAACAAGAAGCTAACGATAAATTCGATGAACTCTTTTAAATCAATTTTCAGCTCCTGTATACAATTACCAAAGTTTTTCTGAATGAAGCCATGTGTTTTGACACATTCTATACTCACAAGGAGGTGAGACACATGGCTAACAATAACTCAGGTAACAGCAACAACCTTTTAGTACCAGGAGCTGCTCAAGCGATCGACCAAATGAAATTAGAAATCGCTTCTGAATTCGGTGTAAACCTTGGAGCAGACACAACTTCTCGCGCTAACGGTTCTGTTGGAGGAGAGATCACAAAACGTCTTGTATCTTTTGCTCAACAAAACATGGGCGGAGGACAATTCTAATTTACAATTTCACATAATGGCTTAGGAGTGGGGGTATCCCCACTCCTTTTCATTTTTTACATATAAAAAAGGACCAGCGGCCTATAAAATCTATGTTTACAGAGGTTGCTTTTAGGCATATCCTTACGGAAAGAGCCTGTATTTATGTATAATGGGTGGAGAAAGTGAGGAGTTGTTCGTGTTAAAACGTGAAGATTTAATTGCCCCTATGCAATATAATTTAGTGAATGAAATGGAAAAGTTCAGTGCCGCTGGACAAAAAACCGCTCTTCTGTGGGAGGACGAGTCGGGCAAGCAAGAATCTTGGTCGTATGAAAAGCTGATGGAAGAAACAAATAAAATCGGAGCGGCCTTAGCTGATCTTGGATTTAAAAAGGGAGACAAGCTGATTGTAATGGTTCCGCGGGTGCTTGAAGCCTATGCTGTTTATTTGGCTATCCTGAAATCAGGAATGGTTGTCATTCCGTGCTCCGAAATGCTTCGCGCGAAAGATCTTGAATACCGGATTGAACATGCAGAGGTAAAAGGCGCCATCGTCTACTCAAAATTTATTGGCGCTTTCCGGGATGTCAGTACGGCTGATAAACTGATTACACTGTCTATTGGTGAAAATGATGCCGGCTGGAAAAACCTCTTATCAATTGAAGCGGACGGAAGCCAATTTAAAACAGCTGACACAACAAGAGATGATATGGCTTTCTTATCTTATACATCCGGGACAACAGGTCAGCCGAAAGGTGTTGTACATACACATGGATGGGCATTTGCTCATTTAAAAACTTCTGCCGGCGCTTGGCTTGATATTTCTGAAAAGGATATCGTCTGGGCAACTGCTGCCCCTGGCTGGCAAAAGTGGGTATGGAGTCCATTTTTAGCGGTGCTTGGCAGCGGAGCAACCGGTTTTGTGTACCACGGCAGATTCAAAGCAGAAAAATATCTAGAGCTTTTAAATCGCTACAAAATCAATGTTTTCTGCTGCACGCCGACAGAATACCGCTTAATGGCGAAGGTTGAAGGCTTGGACCGCTTTGATCTTTCTGCCCTGCACAGCGCTGTTTCCGCAGGTGAGCCGCTCAACCGTGAAGTCATTGATGTTTTCCAAAAGCACTTTGGCATTAAGGTACGGGACGGATATGGCCAAACAGAAAGCACGCTTTTGGTTGGTGTTTTGAAGGATACGCCTATTAAACCGGGAAGCATGGGAAAACCAACACCGGGAAATCAGGTGGAGATCATAAATGAAGACGGTGAAATCTGCAAACCTGGTGAGGTTGGCGATATCGCTGTTCACCTCAGTACGCCTGCGCTCTTTAAAGAGTATTTTAAAGATCCGGAAAGAATGAAAACACAAATTCGCGGCGATTATTTCCTAACGGGAGACAGAGCAAGAAAAGATGAGGAAGGTTACTTCTGGTTTGAAAGCCGAAATGACGATATTATTATCAGCTCCGGCTATACGATCGGGCCTTTCGAGGTGGAAGACGCGCTTGTTAAGCACCCAGAAGTAAAAGAATGTGCTGTTGTCGCAAGCCCTGATGAAATCAGAGGCTCCATCGTAAAGGCGTATGTAGTCCTGCAAAATCATGAAAAACGCAGTGATGAGCTTGTCAAAATGCTGCAAAACCATGTGAAGACGATTACCGCTCCATACAAATATCCTAGAGAAATTGAATTTGTGGAAAGCCTGCCGAAAACGGCTTCTGCAAAAATAAGACGAGTGGAATTAAGAAGACGTGAAGAACAGCTCAAAGCCAATAAAAAGGCGTAAAGAAAGAGAGTGAACGTGAATGAAGGCGATATGGCACGGCGGTTTCATTTATACGATGCTCAAAGAAGGTGATCGGACTGAGGCAGTTTATGTTGAGGATGGTGTCATAAAAGGCACCGGCAGCTATGAACGTTTGAAGGAAAAGTACGGGTCGCCGGAAACAGAAGAAATCAGCCTGAACGGAGCAGTGATGTTCCCCGGTTTTGTTGACAGCCATCTACATTTGATCGGCCACGGTGAGAAACAGCTTCAGCTCGATCTATCCGCACTGACGTCGAAAGATGCAATTTTACAGGCTGCGAAGGAAAGAGAGCGGCAGCTTCCTAAAAACGATTGGCTCATTGGAGAGGGCTGGAATGAAAATCAGTTTGAGACACCTGACTACTTGACTAAGCATGATCTTGATCGCCTGTTTCCTGACAGGCCCGTCTTGCTCAAGCGTATATGCCGGCATGCAATAGCTGTCAATTCTGCGGCTCTTCAAGCAGCGGGAATTTCAAGAAATACCCCTGACCCTGACGGCGGAGTCATTGTAAAAGATGCAAATGGAGAGCCGACCGGACTCCTGTTTGATAAGGCGCAGGATTTGATTCTGAAGGCTGTCCCGCCAGTCTCCCAGCACTATGTTGATGAGGCATTAACGGCTGCAATAAAGGATTGCTGGACAAAAGGCCTGACGGGCGGCCATTCGGAAGACTTGTCCTATTATGGTGATGTTTCGGTGCCGTTGAAAGCTTATGAGAAAGCTGCCGCTGGCGGAAAGTATCCGTTCCGCTGCCATTTGCTCGTTCATCATGAAGCGGTCGATCGATGGGAGCAGCTGGAGAAACCGTCCGGCCCGTATGTGGAGTTTGGTGCGATGAAAATCTTTGCGGACGGGGCGCTTGGCGGGAGAACGGCTTTATTGAAGGAACCATATCAGGATGATCCATCAACAAATGGTGTTCAGGTTCATGATGACGAAACCCTTGGCCGGCTCATTCGCAAAGCGAGAGAAAAAGGGATGGAGGTTGCTGTTCATGCAATCGGCGATCTTGCTTTTGAAAAAGTGCTGAACGCAATTGAAAAGCATCCACCCAAAAACGGCCAGCATGATCGGCTTATTCATGCCCAAGTGCTTGATAACGAATTAATCGAGAGAGCAGCACGCATGCCGATCGCACTTGACCTTCAGCCGCACTTCGTTGCAAGCGACTTTCCGTGGGTCATTGACCGTCTCGGAAAAGACCGGATGAAGACTGCATTTGCCTGGAAAACTCTTATATCTAAAGGCATTTTATGCGCTGGTGGTTCAGATGCCCCGATTGAGCCTGTTGACCCGCTTCTAGGGATACAGTCCGCGGTTCTCAGGAAAAGCAGTCATGAGCAAAACGGGCCAAGCTATAATGAAAGTGAATGTTTACCTGTATATGAAGCGATAAAGCTTTATACAGAAGGTAGCGCCGGTATCATTTATAAAGAGAAGTCACGCGGAAAAATTGCGGAAGGCTATGACGCGGATTTTACAGTTCTCAGTGGTGATCCGTTTGCCATTGACCCCGCACAGCTTCATCTTTTAGATATTAAAAAAACCGTGATTAACGGCCAGATTGTATATGAGAAATCGTAAAAGGACAGGCAGCTGCCTGTCCTTTTAGTTTCTATAAAAAAGTACGCTTCACTTTTTCCCAAAATGAATTGTCCTTTAGTTTGACTGTTTTGATTTGCTTATTAGACAGTTTGATTTCGATCGTTTTCACATTTCTCGTGCTGAGTGCTTCATTGTCTAAGCCAATGATTGGGTGCTCATTGCCGTCCTGTACCACACGAAGGGTCAGCTTTCGGTCAGAGCTGAGGACAAATGGCGAGCCGAGTGTCCGGTAGGTGTTATTGTTAAGAGAAGCAAGCTCAGATACCTGCATGCATGGGAGCAGCGGATCAACAACCGCTCCTGCAACAGACTTGTTATAGGCGGTGCTGCCTGTAGGCGTTGAGATGATCATTCCGTCACCTCTAAACGTTTCAAAGTGGAGATCATCAATCAGCACGTCCATCACAAAGGTTTTAATGATGCTTGAACGGATGGAAACCTCGTTTAAGCAATGAAAAGGACTGGCGTTATCCACTGTCACTTCAATCAGCGGATATTTTCTGACTTCAATTTGTTCAAACGTCATAGCATCGACCATTTTTTCACGCTCATCACTATGAAAGTCGCAATATAAATGAGCTTTCCCCTTTTTGGTAATGCCGACGTACAAGCAGTCGTCACGAAAATTCGTCTTTCTGACTGCCTGCAAAAATGTGCCGTCCCCGCCAATGCTAGCGATAATATTGGCGTCTGAGTGCTGGTTCACAACGGTAAATCCATGCTCTTCAGCCAATTGTGTTAACGAGCGGGCTTGTTCGTTTGTTTCCTGATCCTGTTTGTGAAAAAAATAAACATTACGGCGTTGATCGGTCATATCCCATTTCCCCTTTGCTGTCATATTTAAGTTTTTCTGCCATCCAGTATTTGTGATAAAATACCTTTGGCCATAAGTGTACCACGTTTGCCGGCAGCCCGTTAAGCCGGAGCTTTCTCATGAAGTGAAACATTTTTCATATTGAATCGTATAATGAGAGAGTTTAGGAAAAAGGAGGAGAAAAAATGAATGCAAAAAGATGGATTGCATTAGTGATTGCTCTGGGGATTTTCGGCGTGTCTATTATCGTCAGCATCTCTATGAGTTTCTTTGAAAGCGTCAAAGGCGCTCAAACGGATCTCACATCACTGACGGATGAATCGCAGGAAAAGACGCTGGAAAACGGCAGTCTCTCAAGTAAAATTGCCGTATTAGAGGTCAGCGGCACCATTCAGGATAATGGGGACTCAAGCAGTCTGCTTGGTGCAGACGGATATAACCACAGAACGTTCTTAAAAAACCTTGAGCGCGCAAAAGATGACAAGACGGTCAAAGGTATCGTTCTGAAGGTGAATTCTCCGGGTGGCGGAGTGTATGAAAGTGCTGAAATACATAAGAAACTGGAAGAAATCAAGAAAGAAACTAAAAAACCGATTTACGTGTCAATGGGTTCGATGGCAGCATCAGGAGGCTATTACATCTCAACAGCGGCTGATAAGATTTTTGCGACACCGGAAACCCTGACCGGGTCACTCGGCGTCATTATGGAAAGCGTCAATTATTCAAAGCTTGCCGATAAGCTTGGCATTTCTTTTGAAACGATTAAGAGCGGGGCCCATAAGGACATTATGTCTCCTTCCCGTGAGATGACGAAAGAAGAAAAAAACATCATGCAATCGATGGTTGATAATTCGTATGAAGGCTTTGTTGATGTCATTTCAAAAGGGCGCAGCATGCCGAAAGCAGAGGTAAAGAAAATTGCGGACGGCCGCGTGTATGACGGACGGCAGGCAAAAAAACTGAACCTCGTTGATGAGCTTGGTTTTTATGACGATACCATTACGGCGATGAAAAAGGATCACAAGGATTTGAAAAACGCCTCTGTCATTTCTTATGAGGAAAGCTTCGGATTAGGCTCACTGTTTTCCATGGGCGCGAACAAAATGTTTAAAAGTGAAATTGATTTTTTGAATATGAGAGAAATTCTATCGCAATCCGGTTCGCCGAGAATGATGTATCTCTATGCGAAGTAGGAGGGAACAATAATGGACGCGACATATGAAGAGTTAGAGCGCAATGACATCAAAGGCCCGCAAGAAGCGGAGCAGCTGACACATGCCTATGCTGGCTTTTGGGTTCGTTTCTGGGCTTTCCTGCTTGATTGGCTCGTGATATGGGGATTAAACCATTTGCTCGTTTCTCCCCTCTTTACCGTATTGGAACTGCCGAAAACATCCGGCATGTTTACCTTCTCGGCTTACAGTGTGACAACGCTTATTGTGTATCTTGCTTACTTCGCACTAATGACTAAATACTTCAGGCAGACGCTTGGTAAAATGGTGTTCGGCCTCAAAGTGGTTTCTGTGAAGCAAGATAGCAAGCTGACATGGAGTACAGTGATTTTTCGTGAAGTGGTTGGACGGTATATTGATAAGATTTGGATTTTATATATCGTTGTTGCTTTTTCACCAACAAAACAAGGGATTCATGATTACATCGCGGATACCACCGTGGTGCATGAAAAATTATACCGCAAATAACCGATAACCCGGACCTCTGTCCGGGTTTATTTTTTTAGGAATTGGCGATAATGCTCCTAGAGGAAGTGAAGAATATGGTGTATGTACTGACAGCCATTCTTATTCTCATAGGGATCGTACTGCTTCTCAGAATGAAAATCCATGTCGCGCTGGAGTATCTTCATGCCGCTGATAATGACAAATTGACTTTGAAGATTACGGCGCTGTTTGGCCTTATAAGGATCAAAAAAACAATCCCGGCGATTAAGGTGAACAAAGAAGACGGAACAGTGGATATCAAACAAAAAACTGAATCTAAAATGAAAAAAAGCAGCGGAAAGAAAAAAATTACACAAAACGATGTGCAGCAAAGCATTAATAAAATCGAAATGCTTTTGCATCAGGTCACCAGACTACGGAAAATCAGCGCGTCTTTTCTCGCGCATTTACATATCACAAAACTAGAATGGGTTACAGTAATCGGAATTCAGGACGCGGCAGTGACAGGTGTGTTAACAGGTGCTGTTTGGGGTGTGAAGGGCGGTATCGCAGCAATGCTCTACGACCACCTGGACTTTGTGAATAAACCTGTCTATGAGGTAATCCCGTCGTTTCAAGTCCCTGTTTCCAAGACCCATTTTCAGTGTATATTCTTTTTTCGCTTTGGACATGCTATGCTTGCAGCTTTCAAATTCGTCAAATACGGACGGGAGCTATCCGTATTAAAGAAGAATCCGTCGGCTAGAATGACTTCAAAGAATGATTCATCAGTTTAAGGAGGAAGCGTATATGGCAGACCATCCCATCCAAGGGTTAATGAAAACCGCAATGGAAAACTTGAAGGAAATGATTGATGTTAACACCATCATCGGAGATCCAGTAGAAACGCCTGATGGAAGTGTGATTTTAACTGTTTCTAAAGTTGGATTCGGATTCGCCGCAGGCGGAAGCGAGTTTGGCGGAAAGCCGGCCGAAAAGAAATCGGAAGACGATGAGACAAGAGAACAGAAACTTCCTTTCGGAGGCGGAAGCGGGGGCGGTGTGTCCATTACGCCGATCGCGTTTTTAATTGTCGGATCGACAGGCATCAGAATGCTTCATTTAGATGAAAATACCCATTTAATAGAGAAAATTTTAGACGCAGCCCCTCAAACACTCGAACGCATCCAGCAAATGTTCAAGAAAAATAACAAGAACCAAGGCCAGGGCCAAAATCAAAACCAAATGAACAATATGAATTATTAAAAAAAGGTTAACTGCGCTGGCCGCAGTTAACTTTTTTTTGGCATAAACTTTGCAGTTTGCAGGAAACTTTACTATGATAGAGACATACATACAAAAGGGAGGAATTATAATGGCTGAAATTACATTCAAAGGCGGTCCGGTTACAATTGTCGGACAAGAAGTGAAGGTAGGAGATCAAGCTCCTGATTTCACAGTGCTGACTAACAGCCTTGAAGAAAAATCGTTAGCTGACATGAAAGGAAAGGTAACGATTATTTCTGTTATCCCTTCAATTGATACAGGTGTTTGTGATGCACAAACACGCCGTTTTAACGAAGAAGCTGCAAAGCTTGGAGATGTCAACGTCTACACAATCAGTGCAGACCTTCCATTCGCGCAAGCGCGCTGGTGCGGCGCTAACGGAATTGACAAAGTGGAAACACTGTCTGACCACAGAGATATGTCATTTGGCGAAGCGTTCGGTGTGTATATTAAAGAACTTCGTCTGCTTGCGCGTTCCGTATTTGTCCTTGATGAGAACGGAAAAGTCGTTTACGCTGAATATGTAAGCGAAGCAACAAACCACCCGAACTATGAAAAGCCAATTGAGGCTGCTAAGGCATTAGTGAAGTAAGCAGGGAAAAAAGCTCCAGGCTGCCGCCGGAGCTTTTTTCATGGCAAGGAGGAACACAATATGCAAAAAGACCATGTAGGTGCGGTGTATGAGCTGTTAAACGAAGCCGCGATTATGATAAAGAATGAATTGCAGATTTCATATATAGAGGCGCTGGCCGAAGCAGGAGAAATGTATTTTCTTGAAAAAACGGATCAGCTGAAACTGCCTGCTGATCAGAAAACCAAACAACTTCAGGCTCTGCTTGAAAAAGCGGAATTCGGCACGTATGAGCATGAGTGGGTACGCAAGGCTTTTCAGCTTGCCGTCCTTAAAGGAATGAAAGATATCTCCCATCCAAACAGACAAATGACGCCGGATACGATCGGGCTTTTCATCAGCTATTTGGTGAATAAGTTTATGGCGGACAAAAAGGAACTGAACATTCTTGATCCAGCCTTGGGAACTGGTAACCTTCTGTTTACCGTGCTGAACCAGCTGTCTGAAAAAACGGCAAACAGCTTTGGCATTGAAATTGATGATGTGCTCTTGAAGATCGCCTATGCCCAAGCGAACCTTCTGAAAAAAGAGCTTGAGCTTTTTCACCAGGACAGCCTTGAGCCGTTGTTTATCGATCCAGTTGACACGGTCATTTGTGATCTGCCAGTCGGCTATTATCCGAATGACGAAGGAGCAGAAGCGTTTGAGCTCAAAGCTGACGAAGGCCATTCCTTCGCTCATCATCTGTTTATTGAACAGAGCGTCAAGCATACCAAACCGGGCGGCTACTTATTTTTTATGATTCCGAATCATTTGTTTGAGAGCTCCCAAAGCGGCAAGCTGAAACAGTTTTTCAAAGATAAGGTTCATATCAACGCACTGTTGCAGCTACCAAAATCTATTTTTAAAGACGAAGCGCATGCCAAAAGCATCCTTGTGCTTCAGAAACAAGGAGAGAATACGAAAGCGCCGGGGCAAATTCTGCTTGCGAATCTTCCGTCTTTCTCCAATCAAAAGGCGATGCTTGATATGATGGCTCAATTTGATGAATGGTTTAAAAAAGAAAAGTAAGTGTTTTAAAAGCAGCTTAGGCAGCCGTATGAGGTCGATGCCTAAGCTGCTTTTATTTATGCTTTTGAAGACCGGACTTGACGAATTGAATCCAGCTTTGAAACACAAAATACAGAGGGAAAAACCGCAAATTGTAAGCGTTCATCAATACAAAACTTATAGGGAATGTGTCTGAAAATAACGACTTCTTATTGTAAGCGTTATCAATACGCAAGTTGACTTGAAAAGCCGACATGACAATGTTTAAATGGAAAAGTCAGATATTTTTCGGAGAAGATGTTGATATTCACCGGGAAAAAAGTACGAAAAACGAAGTTGTTGATACAGAGTATAAAGGAGCGTCAATCATGTCCAAAATTATTGCAATTAACGCAGGAAGCTCGTCTTTGAAATTTCAGCTTTTCGAAATGCCTTCAGAAACCGTTTTAACGAAGGGTTTAGTTGAACGAATCGGTATCGCCGACAGCGTATTCACAATTTCTGTGAACGGCGAAAAAAATACAGAAGTAACTGATATTCCGGATCATGCGGTAGCTGTTAAAATGCTGCTGAATAAGTTGACGGAATTCGGCATTATTAAAGACTTGAATGAAATTGACGGAATTGGCCATCGTGTCGTTCACGGCGGAGAAAAATTCAGCGATTCTGTTTTATTAACGGATGAAACCATTAAGGAAATCGAAGATATTTCTGAATTGGCACCGCTTCACAATCCGGCAAATATCGTTGGAATTAAAGCGTTCAAAGAAGTGCTTCCAAATGTTCCTGCGGTAGCTGTATTTGATACGGCATTCCACCAAACAATGCCTGAGCAGTCTTACCTGTACAGCTTGCCGTATGAATACTATGAAAAATTCGGCATCCGTAAATACGGCTTCCACGGCACTTCACATAAATATGTAACTGAGCGTGCGGCAGAGCTTCTCGGCCGTCCGTTAAAAGACTTGCGCCTGATTTCCTGCCACCTTGGAAACGGAGCAAGTATTGCCGCTGTTGAAGGCGGAAAATCAATTGACACATCTATGGGCTTTACGCCGCTGGCCGGTGTAGCAATGGGTACACGCTCTGGAAACATCGACCCTGCCCTGATTCCATACATCATGGAGAAAACAGGCCAAACGGCTGACGAAGTATTGAATACATTAAACAAAAAAAGCGGACTGCTCGGCATTTCCGGTTTCTCAAGCGATCTTCGTGACATCGTTGAAGCAACGAAAGAAGGGAATGAGCGCGCGGAAACGGCTCTTGAAGTATTCGCAAGCAGAATCCACAAATACATCGGTTCTTACGCTGCAAGAATGAGCGGTGTCGATGCGATCATCTTTACTGCCGGTATCGGTGAAAACAGTGTGGAAGTCAGAGAACGCGTTCTTCGCGGTTTAGAATTCATGGGCGTATACTGGGATCCTGCGCTTAATAACGTGCGCGGCGAGGAAGCTTTCATCAGCTATCCGCATTCTCCGGTAAAAGTCATGATCATTCCGACTGATGAAGAAGTCATGATTGCGCGCGACGTTGTTCGTTTAGCAAAATAAATCGCATGAAAGCACATTCTCTTGAATGTGCTTTTTTGTTGATGCATGATAGTGACAGACAGAAAACATAAAAGAGGTGGGCCAATGAGCGTTCAAGAGCATAAACAAGAAGCTCCCGATATCGTTCGGTGCAAAGTGATTACTGTCAGTGACACGAGGACAGAGGAAACCGATAAAAGCGGCAAGCTGATGATCTCATTTTTAGAAGGAGCCGGTCATCATATTGCTGCATATGAAATTGTAAAAGACGAAAAGGATGCTTTACATCGGTCAGTGCTTGCGGGCTGCATGGATGAACAGACAGACGCGGTACTCTTAAACGGAGGGACAGGCATAGCAGACCGGGATGTCACAATTGAAGCCATTACGCCGCTGTTTTCGAAAGAACTGCCCGGCTTTGGAGAAATATTCAGGATGCTGAGTTATACAGAGGATATCGGCTCTGCCGCAATCATGTCGAGAGCAACTGCCGGCGTCATTCAGCATACCGCTGTTTTCTCAACGCCAGGCTCAAGCGGCGCAGTAAAGCTGGCAATGAATAAGCTGATTATTCCCGAACTTGCACATGTGGTCAGAGAAATCAGAAAAGACAAGTAAATGAATAAATACTACGAAACTTCACCTGAAATTTAGGTGAAGTTTTTTTTATAAAAGGCTTGAAAAAACCAAACGTACTTGTTAAAGTGTATACATACAAAATGTATTTTTATTAAATATAATTTATTTTTATACAAAATAGCAACACGGTTGAGAGGGGATTATTATCATGTCAGAACAGAAAAAAGTCGTATTAGCATACTCAGGAGGTCTTGATACTTCCGTCGCAATAAAATGGCTTCAGGAGCAAGGATATAATGTAATCGCCTGCTGCCTGGATGTCGGTGAGGGCAAAGATTTGGCATTTGTTCAGCAGAAAGCGCTTGAAGTCGGCGCGACAAACTCCTACGTGATCGATGCAAAAGAAGAATTTGCACAGGATTACGCGCTTATCTCTTTGCAGGCCCACACGATGTATGAAGGAAAATACCCGCTTGTTTCGGCATTATCTCGACCGCTGATCGCGAAAAAACTGGTTGAAATTGCGGAAAAAGAAGATGCACAGGCGATTGCCCACGGATGTACAGGGAAGGGAAATGACCAGGTTCGTTTCGAAGTCTCCATTAAATCATTAAACCCTGACCTTGAAGTCATCGCGCCGGTTCGCGAATGGCAGTGGTCACGTGAAGAAGAAATTGAATATGCGGCTAGCCGCGGCATTCCGATTCCGATCAATCTTGACAGCCCGTATTCTATCGACCAAAACCTCTGGGGACGCGCCAATGAGTGCGGTATTTTAGAAGATCCATGGGCGGCGCCGCCAGAAGGTGCATACGATTTAACAGCTCCGCTGGAAAAAACGCCGGACACGCCGGAAGTGATTGAAATTGCATTTGAACAGGGCGTGCCTGTCTCCATTGACGGTGTTTCCTACTCGCTTTCTGAGCTGATCTTGAAGCTGAATGAAATGGCGGGCGCGCATGGTGTCGGACGTATCGACCACGTGGAAAACCGCCTCGTCGGCATTAAATCCCGGGAAGTATACGAATGCCCTGGTGCGATGACACTGATCAAAGCGCATAAAGAATTAGAAGATTTGACACTGGTGAAAGAGGTAGCCCACTTTAAACCGATCATCGAGCAAAAAATGTCAGAAATCATTTATAACGGCTTATGGTTCTCGCCGTTAAAAGACGCGCTGCACGCTTTCTTAAAAGAAACGCAAAAGCATGTCACAGGCATTGTCCGCGTGAAGCTGTTTAAAGGCCATGCAATTGTAGAAGGACGTAAATCGGAATACTCTCTATATGATGAAAAACTTGCAACATATACAAAAGACGATGCATTTGATCACCATGCAGCAATCGGATTTATCGAGCTTTGGGGACTTCCGACAAAAGTGAACAGCATCGTGAAAAAGAAGGAGCAGATTAAAGCATGAAGAAGCTTTGGGGAGGCCGATTTCAAAAAACACCGGAAAAATGGGTCGACGAGTTCGGCGCGTCCATATCATTTGACCAAAATTTAGTTGCTGAAGACATTACAGGGTCTCTCGCACATGCTGCCATGCTGAAAAAATGCGGTATTCTGACAGCAGAAGAAGAGCTGAAAATCCGAGAGGGCCTGAATACCCTTTTGCAAAAAGCAGAGGAGGGAACATTGGAATTCTCAGTCGATTATGAGGATATTCATTTGAACATTGAGAAAATGCTCATTGACGAAATCGGTCCTCTTGGCGGCAAGCTGCATACCGGCAGAAGCCGGAATGACCAGGTGGCGACTGACATGCATTTATACTTGAAGAATCATGTCGGCCACGTCATCGAGCTGATTGAGGAATTCCAAAGTGCGCTGATTGAAAAGGCGGAAGCGAACGTTGAAACGATTCTGCCGGGCTACACACATCTGCAGCGCGCCCAGCCGATTTCATTCGCTCACCATCTGCTTGCGTATTTCTGGATGCTTGAGCGCGACAAGGAGCGTTTTCAGGATTCAATGAAGCGTATTAACAAATCTCCGCTCGGCTGCGGGGCGCTCGCGGGAACAACCTTCCCAATCGACCGTGATTATTCAGCGGAACTGCTCGGCTTTGATGCCATTTATGAAAACAGCTTGGACGGCGTCAGTGACAGAGACTTCATTTTGGAGTTTTTAAGCAACAGCAGTATGCTGATGATGCACCTATCCCGTCTCGCTGAAGAAATCATTTTATGGTGCTCGCAGGAGTTTAAATTCATCGAGCTTGACGATACGTACGCAACAGGAAGCAGCATGATGCCGCAAAAGAAAAATCCTGATATGGCGGAGCTGATCCGCGGCAAAACAGGACGCGTATACGGCGATATGATGGGACTGTTTACGATCATGAAAGGACTTCCGCTCGCTTACAACAAAGATCTGCAGGAAGACAAAGAGGGCATGTTTGACACGGTGAAAACGGTGGAGGGCAGCCTGCAAATCTTCACAGGCATGATCCAATCAATGACTGTAAACAAAGACGTCATGAAGCAAGCGACAAAACAAGACTTTTCAAACGCGACGGAACTGGCCGATTATTTAGCTAAAAAAGGAATGCCGTTCAGAGAAGCGCATGAAGTGGTCGGGAAACTTGTGTACACATGCATCGAAAGAGGGATCTATTTAAGCGATATGCCGTTTGGCGATTTTCAGCAGGCGAGCACACTATTCGAAGAAGATATTTACACTGTATTAGACCCTTACTACGCAGTTGAAAAAAGAATGAGCGCCGGGGGCACCGGATTCAAACAGGTAAAGCAGGCGCTTGAAAAAGCGAAAGCTTGCGTGGCAGCAGGAGTTTGTTAAAATTTCCTTCATAAAATCCCGTCATTATAGCCAACCTACCTCTATAATGATGGGAGGCAGAATGATGAAAAAAGAACCGGAACGCTATATTTATGATGAACAAGAAAGCCAGGAGACAACAAGGCTCATTTCAGAAGCATATCAAAGCGGTTATGTCGATATGCCTGATCAGGAGTCTTCATCTCCTGCAGAATAAGCTGTCTGTACAGGCAGCTTTTTTTGTATGCCAAAGTGTAAAAAGTGATATTGCAAGCCTTTTATAGTAAAGTAGAAGAAGAAACACTTTATTGAAAGCGGCGACGTTGCTTTGGGAGGTATTCATGTGCGACATGCTTTAATTACTGCCGGTTCGAAGGGTTTAGGCCGCAAAGTGACTGAAACGTTGCTTGCAAAGGGGTATTCAGTAACAGTCAATTACAGACAGGATGAGGAGGCAGTCGGCCGCCTGAAGGAAGCCTGTCCCGATTGTCTTGACCGGCTGCAATTTGTAAAAGGTGATGTCACCAAAAAAGAAGATCTGCTGCGTATTGCAGAGGCTGCCTTAAACCGCTTCGGAAGGATCGACTTTTTGATTAACAACGCGGGACCATACATATTTGAACGTAAAAAGTTAGCCGATTATACTGATGATGAATGGTATGGCATGCTGGAAGGAAATTTAAGCGCCGTCTTTCATTTATTCAAAGCGGTTATTCCTATTATGAGAAAACAGCAATTTGGACGCATCATTACGTACGGATTCCAAGGTGCGGCTCACGCGCCCGGCTGGCTTCACCGATCGGCATTTGGCGCTGCGAAAGTGGGCTTGGCTTCTTTGACGAAGACAATTGCCATTGAAGAAGCCGAATTCGGCATAACCGCCAACATGGTTTGCCCGGGAGACATTGTCGGCGACATGAAAGAAGCATCGATAGAGGAAGCCAGAATGCGAATCGGCAAAGAAAAAACGCCGATAGGAAGATCCGGTACAGGCGAGGATATCGCCCGGATTATCGCTTTCTTGTGTGAGGAGAACTCAGACCTTGTGACAGGGACTGTTATTGAAGCCACCGGAGGCCTCAATGTCATTAACAAGAATCAAACAACATAAGTTTTTCAGCTTTTTAAAAAGGGAAAATAAAAAAATCAAAATCATGTGACGAGGTGAAAGAAATGAAAGTGACATATCACGGACATTCTGTAATTACAGTGGAAACGAAGGACCATCATATTATTTTTGATCCGTTTTTAACAGGGAATTCATTAACGGATATAAAGCCGGAGGATGTAAAAGCGGATGTCATCTTACTAACGCACGGCCACAATGACCATGTCGGTGATACTGAACAAATCGCCAAGCAAAATAACGCGTTGGTTATAGCCCCAAACGAGCTCGCTGTGTACTTAGGCTGGAAAGGCTTGAATGTTCATCCAATGCATATTGGCGGCTCCCGCCAGTTCGATTTTGGAAAAGTGAAGCTCACACAGGCCTTTCATGGATCAGCCATCACAGATGAAGAAAACAAAACGATCACTTACACAGGCATGCCTGCCGGTATTTTGCTGACTGTAGAAGATAAAACGATTTTCCACGCGGGCGATACGGCTCTTTTCTCTGATATGAAACTCATTGGCGAATTGAATCATATCGACCTTGCTTTCCTGCCGATTGGCGATAACTTTACGATGGGACCTGAAGACGCCAAGCTTGCCGCTGAATGGCTGCGCGCAAAACAGGTCGTGCCGGTGCATTACAATACATTCCCGGTCATCGAACAAGACCCAGAAGCATTCGCTGACAGCCTGCCGGGCGGAGTCGGCAAAGTCATGTCGGTCGGTGAGACGATCGAGCTTTAAACCGTGAAACCATCTCCTGATGAATCAGGAGGTGGTTTTTATTTTTTCAGTTATCCTGTAATGGTCTTATTAGAGGTTCCTTCCAATTCTTTGCTGTGCTGCTGAAAACGTTTGGTTATCCGGGCGATTAAGTCCTTCGTGGCGCGGTCAAAATGATTTTCTTTTTGATTTGTCAACAGCCCTATGGGCGGGGTGATATCCAGGTTCAGAATTGGAATGACTTTAGTGCCGTTGAACGGTTTAGAATGTGCGGTGCTGGTAAAGATTGAAATTCCGATGTTTTCACGTACGTAATATTCATGTGACATGCTGCTTGTGAGCTCCATTTTTTTGTAGCGATTCCCGAGTTCTCTATGTAAGTGCTGTTCAATTTGTAAGCGAATGGGGCAATTGGCGGGCGTAAATATGAAGCGCTCTTCTGCTAAATCAGACAAATGGACAGCCTTCTTCTCAGCGAGCGGATGTTGATCAGATACAATCACATTTAATGTGTCATAAAAAAATGGATGGTAGTAATTTTCAAGAATCAGCTCCGGCTCGCCGCAGACTGCAAAATCAATCGTCCCGTCTAAGAGCTTTTGACTGCAAGTATTGGCGTCATCAACCTTGATATTAACCGTTATCTTTGGGTAATCCTTTAAGAAATCCTTTAAAATCTCGGGGAATATCAGACTGGCGGTCGGCTCTGAAACCCCGATGTTGATAATGCCTGCCTCTTCTTCCTTTAAGTCGGAGAGGTTGTGTTTAAGCGCCTCGTATTGCATCAAAAGATCTCCTGTTCGTTCATAAAAAAGTTTCCCTGCTTTTGTCAACTGCAGGCTTTTTCCTCTTTCAAACAGCAGTACGCCTAAATCCTGCTCCAATTGCTTCATACGCATCGATATCGTCGGCTGCGAGTAGTTGAGTTTTTCTGCTGCTTTATAGAAGCTTCCAAATTTTACAATCGTATGAAACGTTTTGATTGAGCGTAACTCCAATGTGTTCCCTCCTGTTTTTCATCATTAAAAATACTGAAGTGAAGGTTTACTTTTTTTGATTAGTCAAAGATCAGAGTATGCTTTATAGTATAAACAATAAAAGCTTAGTAAACAAATAGGAATTATATATTTTGAGAAGAGGAGTGACATAAATGAGTGAGGATATTTTTCGACTGGCAACTGTTGAAGATGCATCGGAGCTGTTGAAACTGGTTAACAGCGCATTTCAGCCCATTCGGCAGCTGGATATTGATTGGCCATCCACGAGAGCTGATATCCAAATGGTATCAGAAAATATTGAACATCATTCAGCGATTGTGCTGGAGCGGGATGGGAAGCTGATTTCAACGATTACAATCAGGTTCCCGTGGGAGAGTGAGACGCCTCCTTCAAAATATCCGTTTGTGTGGTGGTTTGCGACACTGCCGGAATATAAAGGGCAAGGCGCCGGAAGTAAGCTGCTTACGTATGTTGAAGAAAAAGTGCTTCGAGATATGCTGAAGGCTCCTGCGCTGACACTCGGCACATCGGCGCGCAAGCATCCTTGGCTTGCTGACATGTACAAAAGGAGAGGGTATGAAGTGTATTTTGAGCAGGAAAAAGACGGGGACATAGGTGTGATGATGCACAAGGTTTTGATTCCGGAACGATTTAACCCAACGCTTTTAGGTGCGCCCAGCTGGGCATGATGTGAGGCAGCCTATGAATAAGCGTAAAGGATTGGTTTTGCTGCTGTCAGTGTTTGCATTACTTGGCGGGGGATGTTCGCAAACAAATAACAAAACAGATCGTCAGGCTCAAACGGTCATAGTCGGCACTGGAACAGATTTTCCGAATATTGCGTTTTTAAATGAAAAAGGCGATTTGTCCGGGTATGACATTGAAGTGATGAAAGCCATCGATAAGGAGTTGCCTCAATATACATTTGAATTTAAAACGATGGATTTCTCAAATTTGCTGACGAGGCTCGGAAATAAAAAAATTGATGTGATTGCACACAATATGGCCAAAAATAAAGAACGAGAAAAGCGTTTTTTGTATCATAAAGTCCCATATAACTACTCGCCGATGTACATCACGGTGAAAGAGGATAATCACAAGATTCATACATTAAAAGACTTACACGGAAAAACAGTCATAGTTGGCGCCACGTCAAATGCGGCAGATTATATTACAAAGTACAACAAAACGCACGGCAGCCCGATTCATTTGAGATATGCGGGACAGGGAAGCAATGACACCGCCAATCAAATTGAAACCGGGCGCGCAGATGCAACAATAGCTACACCGTTTGCCGTCGATTTTCAGAATAAAACGCACGCCTTCCGCCAAAAGACAGTCGGTGACGTGTTATTAAATACCGAGGTGTACTTTATGTTTAATAAAGGCAGCCAAACCTTGGCGGATGACACGGATCAAGCGATTAAAAAGCTGGAGAAAAACGGAACGCTAAAAAAACTAAGCCGAAAATGGCTCGGGGCAGATTATTCAAAATCAAGTTTTGAAAAATAAATGGGGCGATGAGATGAAAACGAAAGCAGCATTCATGGCAATATTATTTTCGCTTATAACAGTTCTGTCAGCTTGCGGTGCAGGCAGTCAAACGACGGGAGCCGGGCAAAAGAAGGTACAGACGATCACGGTCGGAACTGGAACCCAATTTCCGAATATTTGCTTTATCGATGAAAAAGGCGATTTAACCGGTTATGATGTCGAACTGATCAAAGAGCTTGATAAGCGCCTGCCACATTATAAATTCACATTTAAAACGATGGAATTTTCCAACCTGCTTGTCAGCCTCGGACAGCATAAAGTCGATATCGTGGCACATCAAATGGAGAAAAGCAAAGAGCGTGAGAAAAAATTTCTGTTTAACAAGGTTGCTTACAACCATTTTCCTTTAAAAATTACTGTGCTTCAAAATAACGATACGATCCGTGGAATTGAAGACTTAAAAGGAAAACGGGTGATTACGAGTGCAACCTCCAACGGAGCGCTTGTACTGAAAAAATGGAATGAGGATAATGGACGGCCGTTTGAGATTGCCTATGAGGGCCAAGGCGCAAATGAGACTGCGAATCAGCTGAAATCGGGGCGTGCGGACGCAACGATCTCAACGCCTTTTGCAGTAGACTTTCAAAACAAGACGAGCGCTATTAAAGAAAAAACCGTCGGTCATGTGCTTTCAAATGCTAAAGTGTATTTTATGTTTAACAAAAATGAACAAACGTTAAGTGACGATATTGATAAAGCCTTACAGGAAATCATTGATGACGGAACGCTGAAAAGGCTCAGTTTGAAATGGCTTGGTGACGACTATTCCAAAGAGCAGTATTAGGTAAAAAGAGAGGGAGCAGTGATGGAAAAAGCGTTTGATATGAACATGATTGGAGATTTTGTGCCGACGTTAACCGCTTATTTACCGGTTACATTATACATTTTAACACTGTCCTTGCTTTTCGGTTTTGTATTAGGACTCTTTCTGGCACTGCCCCGCATCTACAATATGCCAATTGTAAATCAATTGGCAAAAGTGTATATCTCATTTTTCAGGGGAACGCCTATCATGGTGCAGCTTTTCATCGTGTTTTACGGAATCCCGGCGCTTACGGGGCTTATCGGGATTGATACAACAAAAATGGACCCGTTTTATGCTGCTGTCGCAACCTACGCGTTAAGCAATGCAGCGGCAGCCGCAGAAATCATTCGAGCGGGGGTGGGCAGTGTAGATAAAGGCCAAACGGAAGCGGCGTACAGTATTGGCTTAAGCGGTAGTCAGGCCTTCAGGCGAATCGTTCTGCCCCAGGCACTTGTCCAAGCGTTTCCGAATATGGGAAACATGGTGATCAGTTCTTTAAAAGATACATCTCTAGCTTTTTCAATAGGTGTTATGGATATGTCCGGAAGGGGCCAAACACTGATTACCTCAAGCAACCATTCTCTTGAAGTTTACATTGCGCTATCCATTGTTTATTATGCTGTAGCGATTTTATTCGAATGGTTCTTTCGAGTGGCAGAAAAACGAATCAAGAAGAATCAAACAAGGATTGTTACTGTTTTTGACATGAACATACATTGATATATTTCTTCGGATGAGGGGGGAGAAGATTGCAATTTGACTTTCCGTTTATCGTTTCCGCCATGAAAGAAATGGTAAAGACCATTCCTCTGACATTGATGATGGCTGTTTTGCCGATTGTGTTTGGATTTCTCGTGGCTCTTGGAAATATAATTGTTAGAATTTTTAGAATTAAGGGCTTGGTGGCTTGCTCAAGGTTTTATGTGTCTTTCTTTCGAAGTACACCTGCAATTCTTCACATTATGTTGATTTATTTAGGGATACCGCCTGTTGCAGATCAAGTCAGCAGTTTTTTTCATCTCGGCTGGTCCGCCAATGAGATACCGGTCTCCATGTTTGTCATCATAGCCTTGTCTTTAACTGCCGGAGCTTATCTGACAGAAATCATCCGGTCGGGCATTCTGGCGATGGATACCGGACAGGTCGAAGCGGCTTATTCAATCGGCTTGACACACAGCCAAACCTTTCGGCGTGTAATATTGCCGCAGGCGTTGATGGTTTCCATCCCAAACTTCACAAATTTGGGTATCGGCTTTTTGCATACCACCTCTATCGCGGCTATAGTGGCTGTCCCAGAGATTACAGGGATGGCGACTATCGTTGCTTCTGATAATTATGCATTTTTAGAAGCGTTTATCGGAGCAGCGATTATCTATTGGGTGCTGACTCTTATCCTAGAATCCGTAAATGGAGTATTAGAGAGAAAGGCAGCCAGATTTCAAGGAGGCACTTTATGATTGAGATTAAGAATATCCATAAACAGTTTGGCATCCACCATGTATTAAAAGGGATAAATCTCACGGTACGCAAGGGAGAAGTTGTGACGATTATCGGGCCGAGCGGATCAGGGAAAACCACCTTTTTACGGTGCCTGAATTTATTAGAACGTCCAGACGAAGGGATCATTTCTATACATGACAAAGTGATTAATTGCAGCTTTCCGTCCAAAAAAGAGGTTCACTGGCTCAGAAAACAGACGGCAATGGTATTTCAGCAATACCACCTGTTTGCTCACAAAACGGTAATTGAAAATGTCATGGAGGGCTTGACGATTGCCCGGAAAATGAGAAAACAAGACGCGTATGCCGTAGCGGAAAATGAACTGAGAAAGGTCGGGCTTCAAGATAAATTGAACGCTTATCCGAGTCAGTTATCGGGAGGACAAAAGCAGAGGGTCGGGATAGCAAGGGCGCTTGCCATTCATCCTGATGTGCTGCTGTTCGATGAGCCGACGGCAGCGCTTGACCCGGAGCTGGTCGGTGAAGTGCTTGAGGTAATGCTGGAAATCGTGAAAACCGGAGCCACCATGATTGTTGTTACACATGAAATGGAGTTTGCAAGAAGGGTCTCTGATCAAGTTGTTTTTATGGATGAAGGAGTCATTGTTGAGCAAGGAACCCCGGAGGAAGTCTTCCGCCATACCAAAAAAGACAGAACGAGGCAGTTTCTCCGCCGTGTTTCGCCGGAATATTTATTTGAACCAAAAGAACACATAAAGGAGCCGGTGATATGATCCGCTTAAGTATTTTAGACCAAAGCTTGATTGGTGAAGGGGAGACAGCAGCTGATACATTACAGCATACAGTGAAATTGGCGCAAATGGCTGAAGAGTGTGGATATTACCGATTTTGGGTGGCCGAACATCACAATAATGATGAGATTGCAGGGTCTGCACCCGAGGTTCTTTTAGGCTATCTTGCTGCAAGCACAAGAAAAATTCGTTTAGCATCAGGCGGAGTGATGCTGCAGCATTACAGCTCCTATAAAGTAGCGGAGCAATTCCATCTTCTATCAGCGTTAGCTCCCGGCCGTATAGATCTTGGAGTGGGCAAAGCGCCCGGCGGGTTTCAGCTGTCCACAGACGCGCTGCAGGCTGAATATAAAAAACCGGTGCGTCAGTTTGATGAAAAACTGGAGGAGCTTACTCATTTCGTTCGGGATGATTTTCCTGATACCCACCGCTATGCTGCATTGCGTCCTAGGCCGCAGGTTGATCGGAAGCCGGGTATTTTTCTATTGGGAGGAAGCGCAGAGAGTGCCATTTCGGCTGCAAAACTGGGAATCTCTTTTGTCTTTGCTTACTTTATTAACGGTGAAGAGGAAGTGCTGAAGGAAGCCCGCCGAGCATTTGACGCGCATCTCCCGCCAGGATCTGAGGCTGAATTTCATCTTGCCCCCGCTGTTTTTGCGGCACATACAAAAGAAGAAGCGGAAAAACATATTGTGTCGCGTGAATCGATAAAAGTGGTTTTGAAAGACGGGCGTAAGGTCAACGTCGGTTCCCGCGAACAGGCTGAGGCCTATCTGGAAAACGTCACAGAGCCCTATGACATCATCGTGCAAAAAACCGGGATTATTGCCGGAACAAAGGAAGAAGTGGCAGAAGAATTAACACGTTTATCAGGCACATACAAAATCAATGATTTTGTTATTTTTACACCGATCAAAAATGCTGAAGAAAAACAGCTGTCTTATCAGCTGCTGAGCGATGCAGTTTTAGCTGCAAAACGTTAAGGAGGGACAGAAGAATGAGTGATGTTTTGAACATTGTGGTTTGGAGTAAAAAAGGCTGTTCGTATTGTGAAGAAGTCAAGAATTATTTGAATGAAAAAGGGTTCCCGTTCCAAAATATCGATGTTTCAGAAAAAGAAAAGCTTAGAGATATTTTACAGGTGAAATATGGGGTACGCCATGTGCCTGTGGTTGAAATTGGGCGCGGCAATCACTATCAAGGGATAACTGAAATCGGCATTGAACACCTTGATCTTGCACTTGCGAATTATATCCAAAGATAAAGGAGGCAAAAAGATGACACGTTCAGATTTTATTCAGTTTGGAGCCATGATTCACGGTGTCGGGGGAACAACTGACGGCTGGCGTCATCCCGATATTGATCCCTCGGCCAGCACGAATATTGAATTTTACATGAAAAAGGCGCAAACAGCCGAAAAAGGCTTGTTTAGTTTTATTTTCATTGCAGACGGCTTATTTATTTCTGAAAAATCGATTCCTCATTTTTTAAACCGTTTTGAACCGATCACCATTTTATCTGCGCTGGCATCAGTTACCAAAAATATTGGTTTAGTAGGGACGTTCTCTACATCTTTTACTGAGCCATTCACTATCTCCAGACAATTGATGTCGCTGGACCATATCAGCGGGGGCAGGGCAGGCTGGAATCTTGTTACTTCTCCGCAGGAAGGAGCGGCGCGCAACCATAGTAAGTCTAATTTGCCAGAACATACTGAACGTTACGCGATCGCACAGGAGCATTTGGATGTTGTGCGCGGGCTGTGGAATTCCTGGGAGCATGACGCATTTATACACAATAAGAAAACAGGGCAGTTTTTCGATCCGGCGAAGCTTCATCGCCTGAATCATAAAGGAAAGTATTTTCAAGTAGAGGGGCCCTTGAATATCGGGCGCTCTAAGCAGGGAGAGCCTGTAGTGTTTCAAGCGGGTTCATCAGAAACAGGCCGGCAGTTTGCTGCTAAAAATGCGGATGCGATTTTTACCCATTCCAATTCATTAGAAGAGACAAAAGCGTTTTATGCGGATGTGAAAAGCCGAGCTGTTGATGAAGGGCGTGATCCTTCAAGTGTGCGGATTTTTCCAGGGATCAGCCCGATTGTGGCAGATACGGAAGAAGAGGCGGAAAAGAAGTATCGTGAATTTGCAGAATTGATACCGATTGAAAATGCTGTTACTTATTTGGCTCGTTTTTTTGATGATTATGATCTGAGTGTTTACCCGTTGGATGAGCCATTTCCCGATATTGGCGATGTGGGAAAGAATGCGTTTCAAAGCACAACAGACCGGATTAAGAGAGAAGCAAAAGCCAGAAATCTGTCATTGCGGGAGGTAGCACAGGAAATGGCTTTTCCACGGCCTCTATTTATCGGCACACCAGAGCGTGTCGCATCCTTAATTGAAACTTGGTTCAACGCTGAGGCGGCGGATGGGTTTATCATTGGGTCGGATATACCGGGAACACTTGATGCTTTTGTAGAAAAGGTGATTCCGATTCTTCAAGAAAGAGGGCTTTATCGTCAAGATTATCGCGGCGGGACATTGCGGGAAAATCTCGGTCTTGGCATTCCGCAGCATCAATCCGTTTTACATTTATCACATCAATAGGTTTCGTCTGATCGAATGCGGAAGCTGAGAGGGGAGGCTGACTTTTTTGACGATCATTGCCGGTACGGTTGTGAAAGGAAAACAATTAGGCAGAACGCTTGGATTCCCCACGGCAAATGTAGATGCAAAAATGCATGGGCTGCGTAATGGAGTTTATGGAGTTCTGGCGACAGTCAATCATCAATTTCATTTAGGGGTTATGAATATCGGTGTGAAACCGACGGTGGGCTCTAACCTTAAAAGGACATTGGAGATTTTTTTGTTTGACTTTCATAGAGACATCTATGGAGAAAAAATCGAATGCAGCATTCTCTTTAAAATTAGAGAAGAAAGAAGGTTTGATTCTTTGGAGTCTTTAACAAAGCAAATTAAAAAGGATATTTCGTGCGTTGCAAAACGCTTTGAGCTGATTGGGATTATGGCACCGAACAAAAAAGAAAGCCTGCTTTCCCATCAGGAGTTAAATCTTCCGGATCTCTGCTTTTACAAGAAGTGTAACAACCTATATGGCATCAACCGAGGCGTATACAATGTTATTGATAACTGGTTTTTTGAGTACGGAATTACACAAGTAGCTTACAGGCGCATTTATATTTTATCTTTTTTAAGCTTTTTGAAAGAAGATAATCCGAAAGTTTCCAGCAAGTATATAAGATTTGGGGCGGGCGGTCTTGCTGATAAATTGAACCGATTTATTTCATCTTATGTTGAAGAGTCTGAAGAAAATATATTGGGATAGGGAAAGGAGCGGAACATATGTCTTTGGATTATTGGAGAAATATAGAAGGCTCCTATCCATATCAGACTACAGGAAATGACATCCTGAAGTTGAAAGAGGAGTATAATCCCGTAAATTTCTCAACGCTAGAAAAGCAGCTCATCGGCATTCGCCGGCACTTGCACCAATATCCTGAACTGTCAAAAGAAGAATTTGAAACAACTGCTTTTATAAAAAAATGCCTTAAAGAAAAGGGGATACAGATTCGCCCTACTGCTCTAAAAACGGGTGTGTTCGCAGACATAGCAGGGGAGTCAGAAGGTCCGGCGATTGCTTTGAGGGCTGATATTGACGCCTTGCCAATTGAAGAAAAAACAGGATTGCCTTATGCGTCTAAACATAAAGGAATCATGCATGCGTGCGGTCATGATTTTCATACGGCAGCGCTTCTTGGTGCGGCCTTTTTATTGAAGGAAAATCAAGACAGTCTGAAAGGGAAGATTCGTTTATTATTTCAGCCGGCAGAGGAAGCGGGTGCCGGCGCTGCAAAAGTGATAGAGGACGGCCAACTGGATGGCATTGGTGCGGTTATTGGACTTCACAATAAACCGGATATCGCGGTTGGGACTGTAGGGTTAAAAACAGGCCCGCTTATGGCTGCTGTTGACCGATTTAAAGTAGAGATAGAAGGGAAAGGCGCTCATGCAGCATTGCCGCATAATGGTTTTGATCCAATTGTCGGCGCCTCTCAGCTTATTGTCGCCCTGCAAACGATTGTAAGCAGAAATGTAAACCCGCTGCAAAGCGCGATTTTAACCATAGGGAAAATCAACGGTGGCAGCACTTGGAATGTCATTCCGGATACAGTTGTCATTGAGGGCACTGTTCGTACATTTGATTCAGAGGTTCGTGATCAAGTGAAACAGCGTTTTTTGGCAGTCACAGAGCAGATTTCTGCCGCTTTCTCGTTAAAGGCAAATGTGAAGTGGCATTCCGGACCGCCGCCGCTTTGTAATGATGAGGAAATTACGGGGCTGGTGCGAGACGCTGCGCATAAAGCGAAACTTCAAGTCATTGATCCCGCCCCATCAACCGCGGGGGAAGATTTTGCTTATTATCTTGAGCATATTCCGGGATCCTTTGCGTTTTTTGGAACAGACGGTGATCATGATTGGCACCACCCTGCATTTACAATTGATGAAACTGCCATTATCAAAGCCTCTTATTTTTTATATGAAAGCGCCAAGAGATTGTTAGATTCGAATGAAGAATCAAAAATATCTGATTGATATAGATGGGGTGTTCTGATGAAGAAATTAATCGTTTTTGCATTTATTGGTCTATTGTCGCAGTTAATAGACGGTTCGTTAGGTATGGCTTATGGGGTTACCTCAACTTCTTTGTTATTGGCGTTTGGCATCACACCTGCTGTGGCTTCGGCTTCTGTCCATTTAGCGGAAGTCGTAACGACTGCCGCATCGGGAGTGTCGCATATTAAATTTGGCAATGTTGACAAACAAACCGTTTATCAGCTTGTCATTCCCGGCTCTATAGGCGCTTTTTTAGGCGCGGCATTCCTCAGCCATTTACCTGGAGATGTAGCGAAACCCTATATTTCTTTGTTTTTGCTCCTTCTGGGCGGATATGTATTGATCAGGTTTTTATTTCAATATAAACCGGCTCTTGAGAAGAAGCATGTGCCGTTAAACCGAAAACAATCCATCCCATTGGGAGTGATCGCTGGTTTTGCAGATGCCACAGGCGGAGGCGGCTGGGGACCGGTGACCACTCCGATTTTATTATCCCGCAAAGGCTTGAGCCCGAGGAAAGTTGTCGGGACTGTAGACACAAGTGAATTTGCCATCGCCGTATCTGCAACTGCCGGTTTTCTTATTTCATTAGGATGGGAGGACGTCAATTGGCTATGGGTGTTTTCACTAATGGCCGGTGGAATTATTGCTGCCCCTATCGCAGCATGGCTGGTGCAGAAGTTTCATCCGCAATTGATGGGTGTGCTTGTAGGAGGATTTATTATTCTGGTAAATGCCAGAACATTAATAAATGAATGGATCGCAAACACAGCTGTTTATCCATTGATCTATACGGCCATAGGGGCGATATGGCTATCCGCAGTTTTATTTGTTTTATCTAAAATAGGGAATCGAAATATTGTTAAGACAGCGGTTGATGTCCATTTAAAAGAAAAATAAAGGTTTTTCCGCTTTACGATGTAAAAGGAATCACGAGGGCCTTGCGCTTGACTGGAACGAAATCAACGCTGTAAGAAGCCGGTCGGGCTTCTTTTTTATTTTCCAGCCTCATTGCGTATAAATCCTTTGAAACCTTATAATAAAAACAAGAAGACTGTCCTTAGAGGTGAAAGGCTTGGCAACGAAGCATGAACAAATTTTAACGTATATCGATTCACTGCCTGTCGGTGAAAAAATTTCTGTCCGAAGAATTGCAAAGGAAATGAAAGTAAGCGAAGGAACCGCGTACAGAGCGATCAAGGAAGCAGAGAATAAAGGGTTTGTCAGCACGATTGAACGTGTGGGCACAATCAGAATTGAACAAAAGAAAAAAGAGAACATTGAAAAGCTTACCTATGCAGAGGTTGTAAATGTTATAGACGGACAAGTGCTCGGAGGCAGGGCAGGGCTCCATAAGACCTTGAATAAATTCGTCATCGGCGCGATGGAGCTTGACGCGATGATGCGTTACACCGCAGCGGGGAATCTTTTGATTGTCGGAAACAGAATCAATGCACACAGGCAGGCGCTTGAAGCGGGCGCGGCCGTATTGGTGACCGGGGGCTTTAACACGGATGACAGCATTGTGCAGCTGGCGGATGAGCTTGAACTGCCGATTTTATCCACAAGCTATGATACCTTTACAGTTGCCGCGATGATTAACCGGGCAATATATGACCAGCTGATCAAAAAAGAAATTGTTTTGGTGGAGGACATCCTAACACCTGCTGACCGCACGGTATATCTTTCGCCTAAGGATAAACTTGAAAAATGGTATGAGAAAAATTTTGAAACGGGGCACGGCCGCTTCCCGGTTGTCGACGATCAAATGAAAATCCATGGCATTCTGACATCAAAAGATATTGCTGGCCATGACCGAAATGCATCTATAGAAAAAGTCATGACCAAAAATCCCGTCACGGTTATTGGGAAAACATCTGTCGCTTCAGCTGCGCAAATGATGGTATGGGAAGGGATCGAAGTGCTTCCCGTCACTGACGGCCACCAAAAACTCATCGGCATGATCAGCCGCCAAGACGTATTGAAAGCTCTTCAAATGATTCAAAAGCAGCCGCAGGTCGGGGAGAAGCTTGATGATATCGTTTCAAGGGGGTTTAAAGATGAGGGTGATGATAAAGAAGATCAAACGGTTTACGAGTATGAAGTCACGCCGCAAATGACAAATCAGCTTGGAACCATTTCTTATGGCGTATTTACGACTATTTTGACGCAAGCGGCAAACCGATTTTTGCGCTCGAAAAAACGCGGCGAACTCGTCATAGAGAGCATCACCATCTTCTTTTTGAAGCCTGTGCAGATGGAATCAGTCATCGAAGTCAAACCTCGCATCTTGGAGGCCGGCAGAAAGTTTGGGAAAATGGAAGTGGAAGTGCACAGCCAAGGTCATATCGTGTCTAAAGCGATGCTGATGGTTCAGCTGATGGAAAGAAGCTAAGGGACGTTCAGGCGCCCCTTACGCGTGATCTCTTTCAGCTTCTTTGGCGTGAAGGGGATTGTAATGCCTGAAGGCTTTATAACCTGCCCAAGCGCTTCCTGCTCCTATGACGATAAAGATACCACCGATTACTAACGTTAATACTGAATGGAATAATATCATTTGGTTAAGCCCGTAGAACAGGACTAGTGACCCTAAGGCCATGCTTGATTTTGCTGAACATATTTCTTTTGCCAAAGATGGCTTTGCCCGTACGCCTTTTACTTTATAGTACACATAAAAGCAGGCTGAAAGCCCAATCAAAAAAACAAGAACCAGCATAAATGAAATCCTCCATCGTAAAAGTTTACAAACCCATTTTATACAAAAACGGGCTTGGTTTTGACGTTATTTTTCTTTTCCGTCGGCAGAGAATGTGATTTAATGAATAAAAACAATAAAGGAGTATCAAATGAAAACAGAATTGATCAGAACCATATCATTATATGACACGATTATCTTACATAGACATGTGCGTCCTGATCCGGATGCCTACGGATCACAGTGCGGGCTTACGGAAATCCTGCGTGAAACATATCCTGAAAAAAATATTTTTGCGGTCGGCACGCCTGAACCGTCCCTCTCTTTCTTATATTCCCTCGATGAGGTGGACAATGAAACATATGAAGGCGCACTTGTCATTGTCTGCGATACGGCAAATCAGGAAAGAATCGACGATCAGCGTTATCCTTCAGGCGCCAAACTAATGAAAATCGACCACCATCCGAACGAAGATCCATACGGTGACCTTCTCTGGGTCGATACAAGCGCCAGCTCAGTAAGTGAAATGATTTACGAGCTGTATTTAGAAGGAAAAGAGCACGGCTGGAAGCTGAATACGAAAGCGGCAGAGCTGATCTACGCCGGCATTGTTGGAGATACCGGACGCTTTTTATTTCCGAATACCACGGAAAAAACATTAAAATATGCAGGCGAGCTCATTCAGTATCCATTCTCTTCCTCAGAGTTATTTAATCAATTGTATGAAACAAAACTGAATGTGGTGAAGCTTAACGGCTTTATCTTTCAAAATGTGTCTTTGTCCGAAAACGGGGCGGCTTCTGTTTTCATCAAAAAGGATACGCTTGAAAAATTCGGCACAACGGCTTCTGAAGCGTCGCAGCTTGTCGGGACGCTTGGCAATATCTCAGGTATTCGCGCCTGGGTGTTTTTCGTAGAAGAAGACGATCAAATCAGAGTCAGATTCCGTTCGAAGGGGCCTGTCATTAACGGACTTGCCCGGAAATATAACGGCGGAGGGCATCCGTTAGCTTCAGGCGCCTCTATTTACAGCTGGGATGAAGCTGATCGGATTTTAGCTGATCTGGAAACATTATGTAAAGAACACGAGTAGAGGGGAGACCCTCTCTCTTAGTGTTCATCTGTGACGGGGATGAACCAGCAGCCGAAATCAGTAAGGTCCTCGTAGACTTGGAGATTGTGTGATTGAAGTTCTTTTTTGATGAGGGAAGCGAGTGAGTTTGTTTCGGCATATGCAGAAAAACCTTGTCTGAGACGGGCTGCTTGATCTTTTGCTAACTGACGGTCACTGTAAACCTCCATTTCCCTTCCTCCTTCCTTTCGCCATTAAGCCTCACATATAGTTTATAAAAAAGAATGGGAAAAAGCGACAGAAGTTTGGAGAATTTGAAAAAAATCCATAATTATGTGGCGAAAGATATTTCAAGTTCCACTGTCAGCCTCGTATAAATAATCAATTCTCTGACGGTTGCCTCGTATTTTTTCTCATTGATCATATAGACTTTATTTTCAATTGTCCGCTTCAAGAGATCCTTTGTTTGATAGACGCTCTCTATGTCTTTTGTAATCACCTCTGAAATATCATCCTTTACATGCTCCTCGAATTTCGTTTTATCCGGCTGTGATATTTTATATTTATCCCCATTCAGCAATTTGACGCTGACGCTTTGAATCAGCAGTTTTCTTTTATTATCTTCATTCAGTTTATGGAGGTCTTCCTGATAGATCGAAATTTGATTGTTCAAGTCTTTTACATGCTCTTTTTGCTTTTCGATGAGGCTGACCTGCTCCTCTTGGAATGTTCCGTAAGTAAACAGGAAAAAGAACCAGCTGATTACGGCCCCGCACATCATTCCCGCGAAAAAACGCTGCCATCCCGGTTTTTTGTAATGCTGGGGGACCCTCATGAAGAAAGATGCTCCTGGGTCAGCCATGATATAATAAGCCAGCCGCTTTGCGCGCCTCCCATGGCCGAAATAATTAAAAGAAGCTGTTTAAAGATATCTCTCGTATTGCCTTCGAGTATGCCGCGTTCAAAGCTGTATACCGCATCAAAGGTGCCTCCGATAGCTGCGACAAGCGCCCATATTTTTAACCGGTTGGCAAGCTTTGTAATGGCTGTAAGCGGGGGTTCGCCTGCCAAGTATGCTCCGAGCCCTCCAATGAGTGCGCCTCCGATCAGCACCCCTAACGCAATGAAGTAGCTATTGATAAAATTCACCATAAATCCTGCTTCCTGATCCATCTTTATCACCTCACCTTTTATATCATATTGAGCTTTCAGGACAAGTATGATGATGAGTCAAAAAAGAACATTTGTTTCTTTTGGAAACCGGCCTTATAATGAAGGAAGAAATGGATCGTAATGAGAAAGAGGTGATAGCATGTCTTTTGTTCACCTGCAAGTGCATAGCGGGTACAGCCTGCTAAACAGCGCCGCGGCTGTGGAAGAGCTCGTCAGTGAAGCTGACAGGCTCGGATATGCGTCTTTGGCGCTGACAGATGATCATGTCATGTACGGAGCTATTCAATTTTATAAAGCTTGCAAGGCGAGAGGGATCAACCCAATAATCGGTTTGACGGCTTCTGTTTTTACGGATGACAGCGAGCTTGAAGCATACCCGCTCGTCCTGCTGGCAAAATCAAATACAGGCTATCAAAACCTGCTGAAAATCAGCAGCGTTCTGCAATCTAAATCAAAAGGCGGACTGAAGCCGAAATGGCTTCACAGTTATCGAGAAGGGATTATCGCAATAACGCCCGGCGAAAAAGGATATATTGAAACGCTTCTTGAAGGAGGGCTGTTCGAACAGGCTGCTCAAGCCTCGCTGGAATTTCAGTCTATATTCGGAAAGGGAGCTTTTTATTTCTCCTATCAGCCTTTTAAAGGGAATCAAGTCTTGTCTGAGCAGATTCTAAAGCTGTCAGAAGAAACGGGTATCCCTGTTACGGCCACAGGCGATGTGCATTACATAAGGAAGGAAGATAAGGCTGCCTACCGTTGTTTGAAAGCGATTAAAGCGGGGGAAAAACTGACGGATGCACCCGCTGAAGATTTGCCTGATCTCGATTTGAAACCACTCGTAGAAATGCAAAACATTTATCGAGAGCATCCCGAGGCACTGCAAGCTTCTGTAGAGATCGCGGAACAATGCCGGGTTGACGTCAGTCTCGGGCAGACCCGTCTACCGTCTTTTCCGACCCCAGACGGAACGTCCGCTGATGATTATTTAACGGATATCTGTATGGAGGGGCTCCGCAGCCGTTTCGGCAAGGCTGATGAACGATACCTTCGCCGTCTTCAATATGAGCTTGATGTCATCAAGCGGATGAAGTTCAGCGATTACTTTCTGATCGTGTGGGATTTTATGAAGCACGCCCATGAAAAAGGGATTGTTACAGGACCGGGAAGGGGTTCTGCGGCAGGTTCTCTTGTGGCATATGTGCTGTATATCACAGATGTTGACCCGATTAAGCATCACCTTCTGTTTGAAAGATTTTTAAATCCCGAACGCGTCAGCATGCCGGATATTGATATTGACTTTCCTGATACTAGAAGGGATGAAGTCATTCAATATGTTCAGCAGAAATACGGTGCAATGCACGTCGCACAGATTATCACCTTTGGAACACTTGCGGCAAAGGCGGCGCTCCGGGACGTCGGCAGAGTATTCGGCGTCAGCCCGAAGGAGGCAGATCAGCTTGCAAAACTCATTCCTTCAAGACCGGGAATGACGCTGGATGAAGCGAGACAGCAGTCACCGCAGCTGGATAAGCGGCTTCGGGAGTCAAGCCTGCTTCAGCAAGTCTATTCAATTGCCCGGAAAATAGAAGGGCTGCCAAGGCATGCATCAACCCACGCAGCGGGCGTTGTCCTGAGTGAAGAACCGTTAACAGATGTTGTTCCGCTGCAAGAAGGGCATGAAGGGATCTATTTAACGCAATACGCGATGGACCATCTTGAAGACTTGGGCCTTTTAAAAATGGATTTCTTAGGTTTGAGGAACCTGACACTTATTGAATCCATCACTTCAATGATTGAAAAAGAAGAAAATATTAAAATAGATCTTTCAAGTATTTCCTACAGCGATGACAAAACGTTCTCCTTGCTGTCAAAAGGGGATACGACAGGCATTTTCCAGCTTGAATCTGCAGGGATGAGAAGCGTCTTGAAACGGCTGAAACCTTCAGGCCTAGAAGATATTGTGGCGGTCAATGCACTGTACCGGCCGGGTCCGATGGAAAATATTCCGTTATTTATCGACCGTAAACACGGCCGGGCGCCTGTTCACTATCCTCATGAAGATTTAAGGAGCATTTTGGAAGATACATATGGCGTCATTGTGTATCAGGAACAAATTATGATGATTGCTTCCCGTATGGCGGGGTTTTCTTTAGGCGAAGCAGACCTATTGAGAAGGGCGGTCAGCAAAAAGAAAAAAGAAATCCTGGACAGAGAGCGAAGCCATTTTGTTGAAGGGTGCTTAAAAAAGGAGTATTCTGTAGACACTGCAAATGAGGTCTACGATTTAATCGTCAAATTCGCAAACTATGGCTTTAACCGAAGCCATGCGGTGGCATACAGCATGATCGGGTGCCAGCTTGCGTATTTGAAAGCTCATTATCCGTTATATTTTATGTGCGGATTGCTGACAAGCGTCATTGGCAATGAGGATAAAATCTCTCAATATCTTTACGAAGCAAAGGGGAGCGGGATTCGTATCCTTCCTCCGTCAGTGAATAAAAGCAGTTTTCCGTTTACAGTTGAAAACGGATCTGTCAGATACAGCCTCCGCGCGATAAAAAGTGTAGGCGTCTCAGCAGTCAAAGATATATATAAAGCAAGAAAAGAGAAACCATTTGAAGATCTTTTCGATTTCTGCTTTCGGGTGCCGTCAAAAAGCGTAAATCGCAAAATGCTTGAAGCACTTATCTTTTCTGGTGCGATGGACGAATTCGGCCAAAACCGGGCCACGCTGCTCGCATCCATTGATGTTGCTTTGGAACATGCTGAGCTATTCGCCGCGGACGATGACCAAATGGGATTGTTTTTAGATGAATCGTTTTCAATTAAGCCGAAGTATGTGGAAACGGAAGAGCTTCCGCTAGTGGATTTACTTGCATTTGAAAAGGAAACGCTCGGCATTTATTTTTCAAATCATCCGCTCTCCGCCTTCCGAAAACAGCTCACTGCGCATGGAGCAGTCTCCATTCTGCAGGCTCAGCGGGCAGTCAAAAGGCAGCTTTCACTAGGCGTTCTGCTGTCGAAGATCAAAACGATTCGGACGAAAACAGGTCAAAACATGGCGTTTTTAACGCTCAGTGATGAAACCGGCGAGATGGAAGCCGTAGTCTTCCCTGAACAATTCAGACAGCTTTCACCCGTTTTAAGAGAAGGCGCTCTTTTGTTCACAGCGGGGAAATGCGAAGTAAGACAAGATAAGATTCAATTCATCATGTCCCGGGCAGAATTATTAGAAAATATGGATGCAGAAAAAGCGCCATCGGTTTATATAAAAATAGAAAGCAGTCAGCACAGCCAGGAGATCCTGGCAAAGATTAAGCGCATTTTGCTGGAGCATAAAGGGGAAACAGGCGTTTATCTCTATTATGAAAGGCAAAAACAGACGATTAAGCTACCTGAGTCGTTCCATATCAATGCAGATCACCAGGTGTTATATCGCTTAAAAGAGCTGTTGGGTCAAAAAAACGTCGTTTTAAAACAGTGGTAACGATTCGCTTTTTGTTATACAATTGGAGCAATTATGTGATCCTGTTTAAATATTCAGATAGATTTACTCCGCAGAATGCAGCAATCAACGCAGCAGTATACGAATCAAAAAATATCCATAAGGAGTGTTTAGGAGAATGTCATTAAGAGAAGAAGCATTACACCTGCATAAAGTCAACCAGGGGAAACTGGAGTCTAAATCAAAAGTAGAGGTCAGAAATGCGAAAGATTTAAGCCTCGCGTATTCTCCGGGTGTTGCAGAACCGTGTAAGGATATTCATGAAGACATTAACAAAGTATATGATTATACAATGAAGGGGAACATGGTAGCAGTTGTAACTGACGGTACAGCTGTGCTTGGCCTTGGAAACATCGGCCCTGAAGCGGCGCTTCCTGTTATGGAAGGGAAAGCTGTTCTTTTCAAAAGCTTTGCGGGCGTAGATGCGTTCCCGATTGCTTTAAACACAAACGATGTTGATAAAATCGTTGAAACTGTAAAATTGCTGGAACCGACATTTGGCGGCGTCAACCTTGAAGATATTGCAGCGCCAAACTGCTTTATCATTGAAGAGCGCCTCAAAAAAGAAACAAACATCCCGGTTTTCCATGATGATCAGCACGGTACTGCCATTGTAACCGTAGCAGGTCTTGTGAACGCGCTGAAACTGTCTGGAAAATCCATGTCATCCATTAAAGTTGTCGCAAACGGCGCGGGTGCGGCTGGCATTGCGATTATCAAGCTTCTTCATCATTATGGCGTTCGCGACATTGTGATGTGCGATTCCAAAGGGGCCATTTATGAAGGGCGCCCGAACGGCATGAACGATGTCAAAAATGAAGTGGCGAAGTTCACGAACCAAGATCGCAAAGACGGTTCTCTGAAAGATGTCATCGTTGATGCTGACGTATTTATCGGTGTCTCTGTAGCAGGCGCGTTAACAAAAGAAATGGTTCAAAGCATGGCAAAAGATCCAATTATCTTTGCAATGGCAAATCCAAATCCGGAAATCATGCCGGAAGATGCGCGTGAAGCCGGAGCAAGCGTTATCGGAACTGGCCGTTCTGATTTCCCGAACCAAGTAAACAATGTTCTTGCATTCCCTGGTATTTTCCGCGGAGCGCTTGATGTGCGTGCCACTCATATTAACGAGGAAATGAAAATCGCAGCGGTTGAAGCCATTGCTTCACTGGTTTCAGAAGATGAGCTTAGCGCAGACTATGTCATCCCTGCACCGTTTGATAAACGTGTTGCGCCTGCTGTTGCGAAGGCTGTGGCAAAAGCTGCGATGGAAACAGGTGTTGCAAGAATCACTGTTGACCCTGAGGAAGTCGCAGAAAAAACAAGAAAACTTACGATTATTGGTGAATAATTAATTCATTCCAAAAATGGCAGCGCGTTGGCGGAGACCGGCGCGCTGTTCTCAAGTTAAACTGACGGCTGAAATTTTTTTAGGGGGTTAGCCTTAAAAAAATTTCAGCCGGGTTTAACATTATTTTTGAATGCGCTGTCAACCTTGTCGTTTCAACACCTTATCTGATTTCATACAAGCCTTTCCGAGCACGTCATCGAATAAAAAGTTGTCGAATTGAGGATGACAGCGTTTGACAAAAAAAGTACAATAGTTTCGGTAAAGTTATTAGCAAGTCTATCTGTTTGATGACATGCGGTGAAGAGAACCCTTCACAAAAGGGAGGTAATCATTTGTTAAAGGATATATTCACGAAAAAGAAAAAGTATGCTTCCGTACCATCTGATCAAGCGAAGCACGATGTTCCGGAAGGCATTATGACAAAATGTCCTAAGTGTAAAAAAATCATGCTCACTAAAGAGTTGGATAAAAATATGCGGGTATGCATGAACTGCGATTATCATTTCCCAATGAACGCAAAACAGCGTATCGAAAGCTTGATGGATGAACAATCCTTTGAGGAATTCAATCAGGGAATGCTCTCGGAAAATCCACTTGGTTTCCCGGGATATCTGGAAAAGCTTGAAAAAGATCGCGAGAAAACATCCTTAAACGAGGCTGTTGTGACAGGCAAGGGCACCATCGGCGGACACCCGGCTGTTGTCGCCGTCATGGACTCTTCATTCAGAATGGGCAGCATGGGTTCAGTCGTCGGTGAAAAAATCACGCTTGCGATTGAAAAAGCAAAAACTGATAAAGTTCCGTTTATTATTTTTACGGCTTCAGGCGGTGCTAGAATGCAGGAAGGCGTATTAAGTTTGATGCAGATGGCTAAGACAAGCTCTGCGTTAAAACTGTTCAGTGAAGAACAGGGTCTTATTATTTCAGTAATGACGCATCCGACTACCGGAGGCGTATCAGCAAGCTTTGCATCCCTTGGCGATTACAATTTCGCTGAGCCTGGCGCGCTGATCGGTTTTGCCGGAAGACGGATTATTGAACAGACAATAGGAGAAAAACTGCCTGAGGACTTCCAAACGGCTGAATTTTTATTAAAACATGGACAGCTTGATGCGGTTATTCATCGCGACGATATGAAAAAAACGTTAGAAAATCTGCTGGATATGCATCAAACAGGAGGTGACATTGAGTGGCTCCAAGATTAGAATTTGAAAAACCGGTGATTGAACTGCAATCCAAAATCGCCGAACTAAAAAAATTCACCCAAGATTCCGATATGGATCTAAGTGCGGAAATCGAACGGCTTGAAGACCGTCTCGCTAAGCTTCAGGATGATATTTACAAAAATCTGAAGCCATGGGACCGGGTTCAAATTGCGCGTCTGGCGGACCGTCCGACAACTCTTGATTATATCGAACACCTGTTTACCGACTTTTTTGAATGTCACGGAGACAGAGCGTACGGGGACGATGAAGCCATTGTTGGCGGGATTGCGAAGTTCCACGGCCTCCCTGTAACGGTAATCGGGCATCAGCGCGGCAAAGACACGAAGGAAAACCTAGTCCGCAATTTTGGGATGCCGCATCCTGAAGGCTACAGAAAAGCGCTTCGTCTGATGAAACAGGCTGACAAATTTAACAGACCGATTATCTGTTTTATTGATACGAAGGGGGCATACCCTGGACGAGCAGCTGAAGAAAGAGGTCAAAGTGAAGCTATTGCCAAAAACCTGTTTGAGATGGCCGGCCTTCGAGTGCCTGTTATCTGCATCGTCATCGGTGAAGGCGGAAGCGGCGGAGCCCTTGGTCTGGGTGTAGGCAATCACTTGCATATGCTGGAAAACTCTACTTATTCTGTTATTTCTCCGGAAGGTGCCGCGGCACTTTTATGGAAGGACTCCAGTCTTGCTAAAAAAGCAGCAGAAACAATGAAAATCACTGCGCCGGATTTAAAAGAATTAGGTATTATAGATCATATGATTAAAGAAGTAAAAGGCGGAGCGCACCATGATGTGAAGCTGCAGGCAAGCTATATGGACGAAACCCTTAAACAATCGTTAAAAACTTTGCTGAAGCTGAGCGAAGAAGAATTAGTTCAGCAGCGCTATGAAAAATATAAAGCAATTGGCAAAGTCTCGGTTGAAGATCAATATATCGGGGTAAACTAAATAAACGTGAAGCCTTTGGCTCACGTTTATTTTTTGTGACATTCCTTAAATTTTATTTAAAAACAATTTATTTAATTGTATAATAGGTAAGGTTTCATAGGGAGGATGGAGATCCCTTTTCATTGTTTTTAGGGCAATGATCATGTTATGTTTAATCATATATGTTGCTGAGGTGAATGGAGAATGAAACGTATAGGGGTATTAACGAGCGGCGGGGATTCCCCGGGAATGAACGCAGCAGTTCGCGCAGTAGTCAGAAAGGCGATCTATCATGACGTTGAAGTTTACGGTATTTACAACGGATACGCGGGATTGATCAGCGGAAAGATTGAAAAGCTTGAACTCGGATCAGTAGGCGATATTATACATCGTGGAGGAACTAAGCTTTATACGGCAAGGTGTCCTGAATTCAAAACAGTTGAAGGCCGTGAAAAAGGGATAGAAAACTTGAAGAAGCTTGGTATTGAAGGCCTTGTTGTTATCGGCGGAGACGGTTCATATATGGGTGCGAAAAAATTAACGGAACACGGGTTTCCATGTGTAGGTGTACCGGGTACAATCGATAATGACATTCCGGGCACTGATTTTACAATCGGTTTCGATACAGCTTTAAATACAGTAATTGACGCAATTGATAAGATTCGCGATACAGCGACTTCTCATGAACGTACATATGTAATCGAAGTAATGGGCCGTCATGCCGGCGATATTGCATTGTGGGCCGGTCTTGCAGGGGGCGCGGAATCGATCTTAATCCCTGAGGCAGACTATGACATGCACGAAATCATTGCTCGCTTAAAACGCGGCCACGAACGCGGCAAGAAACACAGTATTATTATTGTTGCCGAAGGTGTAGGCAGCGGTGTTGAATTCGGGAAACGCATCGAAGAAGAAACAAACCTTGAAACTAGGGTATCTGTATTGGGCCATATCCAGCGCGGAGGTTCTCCGAGTGCTGCTGACCGTGTGTTAGCAAGCCGTCTCGGCGCATATGCAGTTGAACTGCTGCTTGAAGGAAAAGGCGGACGCTGTGTAGGTATACAAAACAATAAGCTTGTAGACCATGATATTATAGAAATACTGGAGACAAAACACACAGTTGAGCAAAACATGTATCAGCTTTCAAAAGAACTGTCTATCTAATGTACAGCTGAAGGCTGAAGATTTCAGAAGGAAGTGAACCAAATGAGAAAAACTAAAATTGTTTGTACCATCGGTCCGGCAAGTGAAAGTATTGAAATGCTTACGAAATTAATGGAGTCAGGAATGAACGTGGCTCGATTAAACTTTTCTCACGGAGATTTTGAGGAGCACGGTGCAAGAATTAAAAATATCCGCGAAGCAAGCAAAAAACTTGGCAAGAACGTTGGTATTCTGCTTGATACAAAAGGTCCTGAAATCCGCACACATACAATGGAAAACGGCGGTATTGAGCTTGAAACAGGCAAAGAGCTCATTATTTCAATGGACGAGGTTGTAGGAACAACAGATAAAATTTCAGTGACATATGAAGGTTTAGTCCATGACGTTGAACAAGGTTCAACGATTCTGTTAGATGACGGCCTTATCGGTCTTGAGGTACTTGATGTAGATGCCGCTAAACGCGAAATCAAAACAAGAGTATTAAACAACGGAACACTCAAAAATAAAAAAGGTGTTAACGTACCGGGCGTAAGTGTCAATCTTCCGGGTATTACTGAAAAGGATGCGCGAGACATCGTTTTCGGTATTGAGCAAGGAGTAGACTTCATCGCACCATCTTTCATTCGACGTTCTACGGATGTGCTCGAAATCCGTGAGCTTCTTGAAGAGCACAACGCTCAGGATATTCAAATCATCCCTAAAATCGAAAACCAAGAGGGCGTTGACAACATCGATGCGATTCTCGAAGTGTCTGACGGCTTAATGGTTGCACGCGGAGACTTAGGTGTGGAAATTCCAGCTGAAGAAGTGCCGCTTGTGCAAAAAGAACTGATCAAAAAATGCAACGCGCTGGGCAAACCTGTTATTACAGCAACACAAATGCTTGACAGCATGCAGCGCAACCCGCGTCCGACTCGTGCGGAAGCAAGTGACGTTGCAAACGCGATCTTCGACGGAACAGATGCGATCATGCTTTCTGGTGAAACTGCTGCCGGAAGCTATCCGGTTGAAGCAGTTCAAACAATGCATAACATCGCGTCCCGTTCTGAAGAAGCTTTAAATTATAAAGAAATTCTCTCAAAACGCAGAGATCAAGTGGGCATGACAATTACAGACGCAATTGGACAATCTGTCGCGCATACGGCGATTAACCTGAATGCTGCTGCGATTGTAACGCCGACAGAAAGCGGCCATACAGCACGTATGATTGCAAAATACCGTCCGCAGGCTCCGATTGTTGCGGTTACTGTAAATGACTCTATTTCCAGAAAGCTTGCCCTCGTATCTGGCGTATTCGCAGAAAGCGGCCAAAATGCGAGCTCAACAGATGAGATGCTTGAGGATGCTGTCCAAAAATCATTGAACAGCGGAATTGTAAAACACGGCGATCTTATCGTTATTACAGCAGGCACTGTCGGTGAGTCCGGCACTACAAACTTAATGAAGGTTCATACTGTCGGCGATATCATCGCTAAAGGGCAAGGCATTGGACGCAAATCAGCTTACGGTCCGGTTGTCGTTGCACAAAATGCAAAAGAAGCTGAGCAAAAAATGACGGACGGTGCGGTACTTGTTACCAAAAGCACTGACCGTGATATGATTGCATCCCTTGAAAAAGCGTCTGCTCTTATTACAGAAGAAGGCGGCTTGACTAGCCATGCTGCGGTAGTCGGATTAAGCCTTGGCATCCCGGTTATCGTGGGTCTGGAAAATGCGACATCTATTTTGACAGATGGCCAGGATATTACAGTTGACGCTTCCAGAGGCGCAGTCTATCAAGGCCGTGCGAGCGTTCTTTAATTACAGGTGAAAACGGAAGGGGAATCCCTTCCGTTTCTCTTTATCATGCCTTTTGTTGAACAGAACGTGTTACACGTGTGGGGGGCTTGGATATGAGATTTTTGTTTTTGCTTTTTATTGTGTTTCCGGCAATAGAAATCGGCATATTCCTGTTTTTAGGCAAGCTGATTGGCATTTTGCCGACAGTTTTATTCATGATTCTGACGGGCATTATCGGCGCAGCAGCTGCAAAAAAACAAGGAACCGAAGTGTATTATAAGGTTCAGCGTGATCTTCAATATGGCAAAATGCCGGGGGAAGCGATTGCTGACGGTCTGTGCATTTTCATCGGCGGTCTATTGCTGATGCTTCCGGGCTTTTTATCAGATTTGGCCGGCGCCTGTCTTCTTATCCCATTTACCCGCGGCTGGTGTAAGCCGATTCTGTTCAAATGGCTGAGAGGAATGTCGAAGAATAAGCGGATCATCATCAAATAAAAAACGGCAGCCATGAAAAAACGGCTGCCGTTTTATTTTTGCTGAACGGTGATATAGGACCATATTTCTTTTAATGCGCCTGTTGTGATGAAAGCTTGGATGATGACGAGTACAGCCGGTCCCGCAATCAGTCCTAAAAACCCGAATAATTTAAAGCCGGCAAACAGGGCGATGAGCGTTGCCAGCGGATCGATCCCGATAGATTTACTTAGTATCTTGGGCTCTGTCAGCTGCCGCTGAATAAGAACGACGAGGTACAGGATACCAATTCCGATCGCTTGGGGCAGCTGGCCCGTAATCGATAAATACAAAATCCAGGGCACAAATACGGAGCCGGCACCTAAGTAAGGGAGAAGATCTACAAGCCCGATTAAAAAAGCAATTGTTGCGGCGTGTTCAACCTTTAAGAGAGAAAGGCCGATAAATACAATCACCATCGTGATGAAAACGAGGACGGCTTGTGCTTTGATAAAACCAGTCATTGCTTTTTTTAATTCGCTGCTGATCGCTTTGCTGTTAGCTGTCACACGATCCGGCAGAATTAAAACAAGCATGGCTTTCAGCTTATGCCAATCTTTTGTCATAAAAAAGGTTGCCAGAAGAGAAAAAATCAGAACCGCCGCCGTATTGGGAAGAAGAGCGAAAAATCTCGGGATCATCTCTAGAATGTGGGACAGCAGGAGCCCGGCATTTTTAGCGGCAGAATCACCGAGTGTCTGGATATGAGTGACGATGGAAGCCTGCTGGTTCGTTTCCAATTCTTGAAACAAAAGAGTTAACTCGTTATAGAGCGGCTGAATATGAGTTGTAAACAATTTTTCGCAATATGAAATAAACGTGCTGATATGCGGAGGCAGCGTTTTTGCTAGATAGGCTGTTCCCGTTACGATTTCGGCTACCAGAATGGTGAGCACACCGAAGGCTGCGAGCAGAAAAAAAGCAAGAACGCCCAGAACATTTATCGTTCGGGGGAATCCTGTCACTTTGTCCAAATAATCGACAACAGGATGAATCACTGATGAAAGAATAAGGGCGATCAGGAACGGATAAGTTAACGGAAACGAATAATAGGCCGCAGCTATCGACCCTGCGGTCATTGATATGACAAAGAGGGTTCTGAAAAAAATAGTGATATAAGATTGATTCACGAAAACGGTCCTCCTCTCGTCAGCATGTCCTATTTTTTATATGTATTCACGCTGTTGCTGAATATGAATACATTCATCTTAAAGGAGGGATGGCATGTGTTTACACAAGCGAATTTATTTTTAATTTTACTCTTGGCCATCGCACTTATCGCAAAAAACCAATCATTGCTCTTTGCTGTATCCGTCCTTTTGATCATCAAAATCGTTGGACTTGATCAGAAATTATTTCCGACCATCCAGTCAAAAGGCATTAACTGGGGTGTGACCATTATTACCATCGCCGTTCTTGTCCCGATTGCCACGGGAGAAATCGGATTTAAGCAGCTTGGAGAAGCAATGCGGTCTTCCTACGCATGGATCGCCCTTGGAGCGGGGATCGCAGTGGCGCTGATTGCAAAAAACGGCCTGACCCTGCTTGAAAATGATCCGCATATTACAACTGCTCTCGTGATCGGGACCATTCTTGCAGTCGCGCTTTTTGGTGGAGTTGCGGTGGGACCGCTGATCGGAGCGGGGATTGCTTATTTAGCCATGCAGATCGTAAAACTGTTCACTTCATAAAAAAAAGCGGCCTTAAAGCCGCTTTTTTTTGTATGCAAAAACCCGCAAATAAAGGCGTTTTTTCGGGGAAATCACAGAATGAAAAAAAAAATTATAGGTAAACATTTAACAAATGTCTGATTATTGTTTATAATGAGAATAGGCTTAAACTTAAATAAGCTTATAAGAATTTGTTATGTTCTTTCATAAGCAAAGGGTTTTAGTACCAGCAGCCAGTAAAATGTAAGCATTTTCTTTTTGGGGGAGAGAAATACTTGCATCGTGCTTTTTAAGTAAGCCTCATGTTTTTACAACACTCTTAAAGGGGAAATTTATTGAAAAGGAGATGTTATATATGACAGCGACACGCGGTCTTGAAGGGGTTGTAGCAACAACATCATCTGTTAGTTCTATTATTGATGATACCCTTACATATGTGGGGTATGATATCGATGATTTGACAGAGAATGCAAGTTTTGAAGAAATCATCTACTTGCTTTGGCATCTAAGGCTGCCAAACAAAAAAGAGCTTGAAGAGTTAAAGCAGCAGCTTGCAAAGGAAGCTGCCGTTCCGCAAGAAATTATTGAGCACTTCAAATCTTATTCCCTCGAAAATGTTCATCCCATGGCTGCTCTTCGGACAGCAATTTCATTACTAGGCCTGCTAGACAGCGAGGCTGATACCATGAACCCGGAAGCCAACTACAGAAAGGCGATCCGCCTTCAGGCAAAGGTGCCTGGCCTGGTTGCAGCGTTTTCCAGAATTCGCAAGGGTCTTGAGCCTGTTGAACCGAGAGAAGATTACGGTATTGCGGAGAATTTTCTTTACACATTAAACGGTGAAGAGCCTTCACCAATTGAAGTTGAAGCCTTCAACAAAGCATTGATTTTACATGCTGACCATGAGCTGAACGCGTCAACGTTCACAGCGAGGGTCTGCGTCGCAACACTTTCTGACATCTATTCAGGCATTACTGCAGCAATCGGCGCGCTGAAAGGGCCTCTTCACGGCGGAGCGAATGAAGGCGTTATGAAAATGCTGACAGAAATCGGTGAAGTGGAAAACGCTGAGCCGTACATCCGCGCTAAACTTGAAAAGAAAGAAAAAATCATGGGATTCGGCCACCGTGTGTATAAGCATGGTGATCCGCGCGCGAAGCATCTGAAAGAAATGAGCAAGCGCCTGACCAACCTGACAGGCGAAAGCAAATGGTATGAGATGTCGATTCTTATAGAAGACATCGTCACATCAGAGAAAAAGCTTCCGCCTAACGTTGATTTCTATTCGGCTTCTGTATATCACAGCCTCGGTATTGACCATGATTTGTTTACACCGATTTTTGCTGTAAGCAGAATGTCCGGCTGGCTCGCTCATATTCTTGAGCAGTATGACAACAACCGTCTGATCCGCCCGCGTGCAGATTACACAGGCCCTGACAAACAAAAATTCGTTCCGATTGAAGAAAGAGCCTAAAGAACCATTGGAGGCTGGCTTGCGTCAATGAGGTTAGCCTCTTGTTCAGAACATCAAAATTGGGTTACACTTTAAATTGAATGTTGGGAAAAATCATTTTGTTTTCTATTTAAGAAAAATAAAATGTTTTCTAAATATGAATTACATACTGGGAGGTTTTTATTGTGGCACAAGGTGAAAAAATTACAGTCTCTAACGGAGTATTAAACGTACCAAACAACCCGATTATCCCATTTATCGAAGGAGACGGAACCGGTCCTGATATTTGGAACGCGGCTTCGAAGGTTTTGGAAGCAGCAGTAGAAAAAGCATACAAAGGCGAAAAGAAAATTACATGGAAAGAAGTTTACGCCGGAGAAAAGGCTTATAATAAAACAGGTGAGTGGCTCCCTGCTGAAACATTAGATGTGATCCGCGAATATTTCATCGCGATTAAAGGCCCGTTAACGACACCTGTCGGCGGCGGTATCCGTTCTTTGAACGTAGCGCTCAGACAAGAGCTTGACCTATTCGTCTGCTTAAGACCTGTAAGATACTTTACTGGAGTGCCGTCACCGGTAAAACGCCCTGAAGATACTGATATGGTCATCTTCCGTGAAAATACAGAAGATATTTACGCAGGCATCGAGTATGCAAAAGGCTCTGAAGAAGTGCAAAAGCTTATCAGCTTCCTTCAAAATGAGTTAAACGTCAACAAAATCCGTTTCCCTGAGACATCAGGTATCGGCATTAAGCCTGTTTCAGAAGAAGGAACAAGCCGCTTGGTCAGAGCTGCCATTGATTATGCGATCGAGCATGGCCGCAAATCTGTAACGCTTGTTCACAAAGGAAACATCATGAAGTTCACAGAAGGCGCCTTCAAAAACTGGGGCTATGAACTTGCTGAAAAAGAATACGGAGATAAAGTCTTCACATGGGCTCAATATGACCGAATTGCTGAAGAAGAAGGAAAAGACGCTGCCAACAAAGCGCAAAGCGAAGCGGAAGCAGCAGGAAAAATCATTATCAAAGACAGCATTGCTGACATTTTCCTTCAGCAGATCTTAACGCGTCCAAACGAGTTTGATGTCGTTGCGACAATGAACTTGAACGGAGATTACATTTCTGATGCTCTTGCTGCGCAAGTCGGCGGAATCGGCATTGCTCCTGGAGCGAACATCAACTACGAAACAGGACATGCGATTTTCGAGGCGACGCACGGAACAGCTCCTAAATATGCAGGCCTTGATAAAGTAAACCCATCTTCGGTTATTCTTTCAGGCGTTCTGCTTCTTGAGCATTTAGGATGGAACGAAGCGGCTGATTTGGTTATCAAATCTATGGAAAAAACAATCGCTTCTAAAGTCGTAACTTACGATTTTGCTAGATTAATGGACGGGGCGACTGAAGTGAAATGTTCAGAGTTCGGAGAAGAACTGATCAAAAACATGGACTAAGCAAGGAAAAAGCCTAAAACTAGCCATAAAGGAGAAGAGAGACATGGGAAATACTCGTAAAAAAGTTTCTGTTATCGGAGCAGGTTTTACCGGAGCTACAACTGCATTTTTAATCGCTCAAAAAGAGCTGGCAGACGTTGTTCTTGTTGACATTCCGCAATTGGAGAACCCGACAAAGGGAAAAGCGCTTGATATGCTTGAAGCAAGCCCGGTTCAAGGCTTTGACGCAAAAATTACGGGAACATCCAATTACGAGGATACAGCTGGCTCTGACATTGTTGTCATTACAGCCGGTATCGCAAGAAAACCTGGTATGAGCAGAGATGATCTGGTCTCTACAAACGAAAAGATTATGAGAAGCGTTACGCGGGAAATCGTGAAATATTCTCCTGACTCTATTATTGTGGTGCTGACAAATCCTGTTGATGCAATGACATACGCGGTGTACAAAGAATCAGGCTTCCCTAAAGAGCGTGTAATCGGCCAGTCCGGTGTGCTTGATACGGCAAGATTCAGAACATTTGTGGCAGAGGAATTAAACCTGTCAGTGAAAGATGTGACTGGTTTCGTACTCGGCGGACACGGTGACGATATGGTGCCGCTTGTGCGTTATTCTTATGCTGGCGGTATCCCGCTTGAAACTCTTATTCCGAAAGAACGGATTGACGCAATTGTGGAGCGCACTAGAAAAGGCGGAGGCGAAATCGTGAATCTTCTTGGAAACGGAAGCGCGTATTATGCGCCTGCGGCTTCTCTGACAGAAATGGTCGAAGCGATCTTGAAAGATCAGCGCCGCGTCCTTCCTACAATTGCTTATCTTGAAGGGGAATACGGCTATGAAGGCATCTACCTTGGTGTTCCTACAATTGTAGGCGGCAACGGTCTTGAGCAAATCATTGAACTTGAACTGACAGACTATGAAAGAGCGCAGCTGAATAAATCAGTTGAATCTGTCAAAAATGTCATGAAAGTATTATCCTAATAAAAAGAGAGAAAGGCTTGCTTAATACAGCCTTTCTCTTTTTACTATAAATGAAAGCGTTATCATGCACATCTATATTTCTTTTAAAAATGATGTAAAAGGCGAATTGTCGGAATGTCCTGCTTTCGCTAAAATAAAATCATGAAACATGTTAAGATGACATAAAATAGAGAAATAGGATGTCGGGGAATTATAATACTGGAGGCACAGCATGAACAAGAAAATTTTAGTTGTGGATGATGAAGAATCTATTGTTACTCTTTTACAGTACAATTTGGAACGGTCAGGCTATGATGTCATTACCGCCTCGGATGGGGAAGAAGCACTCAAAAAAGCGGAAACAGAGAAGCCTGATTTGATTGTGCTTGATGTGATGCTTCCAAAATTGGACGGAATCGAAGTATGCAAGCAGCTGAGACAGCAAAAACTGATGTTTCCCATTTTAATGCTGACAGCGAAGGATGAGGAATTCGACAAAGTATTAGGGCTTGAGCTCGGTGCTGATGATTATATGACCAAGCCGTTCAGTCCAAGGGAAGTAAATGCGAGAGTAAAAGCGATTTTAAGGCGTTCGGAAATGGCTGCGCCCTCTAGTGAGATGAAGAATGATGAAATGGAAGGCCAGATCGTAATTGGCGATCTGAAAATCCTGCCTGATCATTATGAAGCGTACTTTAAAGAAAGTCAGCTTGAACTGACACCGAAAGAATTCGAACTGCTGCTCTATTTAGGCAGACATAAAGGCAGAGTTCTGACGAGAGACCTGTTGCTGAGCGCAGTCTGGAATTATGATTTTGCCGGAGATACGAGAATTGTTGATGTGCACATCAGCCATCTTCGCGACAAAATTGAAAACAATACCAAAAAACCGATCTACATTAAAACGATTAGGGGATTGGGGTATAAACTGGAGGAGCCAAAAATGAATGAATAAATACCGTGTGCGCCTTTTTTCTGTATTCGTTGTCTGTATGATTCTGGTGTTTTGTGTCCTCGGGCTGTTTTTACAGCAGCTTTTTGAAACATCTGATCAAAGGAAAGCAGAGGAACACATTGAAAAAGAAGCAAAATACTTGGCTTCGCTTCTTGATGCCGGCAATCTGAATGATCAAGCAAATGAGAAAATCATTAAAGATGCAGGCGGCGCGCTTGATGTGAGCGCATCCGTTATCGATACAGACGGCAAGGTGCTGTATGGGTCAAACGGGAGAGCGGCTGATTCCCAAAAGGTGCAGGCGCTTGTTTCTGGCCATGAGGGGATTCTGTCAACAACAGATAACAAGCTTTATTACGGACTTTCACTTAGAAGCGAAGGTGAAAAAACAGGATATGTGCTGCTTTCCGCCTCTGGAAAAAGCGACGGCTTAAAAGGCGAATTGTGGGGGATGCTGACGGCCAGTCTTTGTACCGCATTTATCGTCATTGTTTATTTTTATTCCAGCATGACCTCACGTTATAAAAGGTCAATTGAGTCAGCCACAAATGTAGCCACAGAACTCTCTAAGGGCAACTACGATGCACGGACATACGGCGGCTATATTAGGCGTTCTGATAAGCTAGGACATGCGATGAACAGCCTTGCCATTGATCTGATGGAAATGACGCGAACGCAGGAAATGCAGCGGGATCGGCTGCTGACAGTCATTGAAAACATTGGCTCCGGGCTGATTATGATCGACGGAAGAGGCTTTATTAATCTCGTAAACAGGTCTTACGCCAAGCAGTTTCATATCAATCCGAATCATATGCTGCGCCGTCTTTATCACGATGCATTTGAACATGAAGAAGTGATCCAGCTTGTCGAAGACATTTTTATGACGGAGACAAAGAAATGCAAGCTGTTAAGACTGCCGATCAAAATAGAACGGCGTTATTTTGAAGTGGACGGCGTTCCGATTATGGGGCCGGACGATGAATGGAAAGGAATTGTGCTTGTTTTCCATGACATGACGGAAACAAAGAAATTAGAGCAGATGAGGAAGGATTTTGTGGCCAATGTTTCTCATGAGCTGAAAACGCCGATTACGTCCATAAAAGGGTTTACGGAGACGTTATTGGACGGGGCGATGGAGGATAAAGAGGCGCTTTCTGAATTTCTCTCTATTATTCTTAAGGAAAGCGAAAGGCTTCAGTCTTTGGTTCAGGATTTGCTCGATCTCTCAAAAATCGAGCAGCAAAATTTCACGCTCAGTATCGAAACGTTTGATCCGGCCAAAATGCTTGGTGAGATTGAAACGCTTCTGAAGCATAAGGCGGATGAGAAAGGCATCTCCTTGCAACTGAATGTCCCGAAAGACCCTCAATATGTATCTGGTGACCCGTACAGGCTGAAACAGGTATTTCTTAATCTCGTAAACAATGCGTTAACCTACACGCCTGAGGGGGGCTCCGTGGCTATCAATGTAAAGCCCAGAGAAAAAGACATTCAGATTGAGGTTGCCGATTCTGGAATCGGAATTCAGAAAGAAGAAATTCCGCGCATCTTTGAACGCTTTTACCGCGTAGATAAAGACAGAAGCAGGAATTCGGGCGGAACAGGGCTGGGCCTTGCGATTGTCAAGCATTTAATAGAGGCTCATGAAGGGAAAATTGATGTCACAAGCGAGCCTGGACGGGGAACTGTCTTTACCGTGACGCTGAAACGGGCCGCTGAAAAGTCCGCCTAATGTTTACAAAGGTTTAACAATATCTTCATGCACTGTTAAACCTATGCTGGTAGGATGTAGTAGAACCCCTTCATCCAAGGAGCCAATTTTGACGGCGGGAACCTATTTGTGTTCCCGTCCTTTTTTGTGTCTTCTCTTATAGTTCACGTATTTTCCTTTCAAATTGAACTTTGTTAAAATAAGAGGAGCTAATGACTATGTAAGAGATGAATGGAAGCCTGAGGCTTCTTAGGAGGAAATTGAATGACGGAACGAAAAAAATTAGTGCTTGTAGACGGAAACAGTCTGGCTTACCGGGCGTTTTTTGCATTGCCGCTGTTAAGCAATGATAAAGGTGTTCATACGAATGCTGTATACGGCTTTGCGATGATTTTGATGAAAATGCTTGAGGATGAAAAACCGACGCACATGCTGGTTGCGTTTGATGCCGGGAAAACAACATTTCGTCACGGCACATTTAAAGAATATAAAGGCGGCAGACAGAAAACTCCGCCTGAGCTTTCCGAACAAATGCCGTTTATCCGCGAGCTGCTGGATGCCTACCAGATCAGCCGCTATGAACTGGAACAATATGAAGCGGATGATATTATCGGCACACTGGCCAAATCGGCTGAAAAAGACGGATTTGAAGTTAAGGTTTTCTCAGGGGATAAGGATTTAACCCAGCTGGCAACGGACAAAACGACAGTTGCCATTACGAGAAAGGGAATTACCGACGTTGAATTTTACACACCGGAGCATGTCAAAGAGAAATATGGGCTTACGCCTGAACAAATCATTGACATGAAGGGTCTGATGGGCGATTCCTCAGATAATATTCCGGGTGTGCCCGGCGTCGGAGAAAAGACTGCGATTAAGCTTTTAAAACAATTTGATTCCGTTGAAAAGCTGCTGGAGTCCATTGACGAGGTGAGCGGAAAGAAATTGAAAGAAAAGCTTGAGGAGTTTAAGGATCAAGCATTGATGAGCAAGGAGCTTGCGACAATTATGACAGATGCTCCGATTGAGGTATCTGTTTCCGCTCTGGAATATCAAGGCTTTAATCGTGAACAGGTCATTGCCATCTTTAAAGATCTTGGCTTCAACACGCTTCTTGAACGGCTTGGAGAAGACAGTGCAGAAGCAGAACAGGATCAATCGTTGGAAGACATTAATGTCAAAACAGTCACAGACGTGACAAGCGATATATTGGTTTCTCCATCCGCATTTGTCGTTGAACAGATTGGCGATAATTATCATGAAGAGCCGATTCTCGGATTTTCGATCGTAAATGAAACGGGAGCTTATTTCATTCCGAAAGACATTGCCGTTGAGTCTGAGGTGTTTAAAGAATGGGTGGAAAATGACGATCAGAAGAAATGGGTCTTCGACAGCAAGCGGGCTGTTGTCGCTTTGCGCTGGCAGGGCATTGAGCTGAAAGGAGCCGAGTTTGATACGCTCCTTGCGGCTTATATCATCAACCCGGGCAATTCATATGACGACGTTGCGAGTGTGGCTAAGGATTACGGCCTGCATATCGTTTCAAGTGATGAATCAGTTTATGGAAAAGGAGCAAAACGAGCAGTGCCGTCAGAAGACGTACTGTCTGAGCACCTTGGCCGAAAAGCGTTAGCGATTCAAAGCCTTCGGGAAAAGCTCGTTCAGGAGCTGGAAAACAACGACCAGCTTGAACTGTTTGAAGAGCTGGAAATGCCTCTTGCGCTTATTCTCGGCGAAATGGAATCAACTGGCGTCAAGGTCGATGTTGACCGTTTAAAACGGATGGGTGAAGAACTGGGTGCGAAGCTGAAGGAATATGAAGAAAAAATCCATGAGATTGCGGGAGAGCCGTTTAACATCAATTCTCCGAAACAGCTAGGCGTCATCTTATTTGAAAAGATCGGTCTTCCTGTCGTAAAGAAAACGAAAACAGGCTATTCTACGTCTGCCGATGTGCTTGAAAAGCTGGCTGACAAGCATGATATTGTCGACTATATTTTACAGTACAGACAAATTGGCAAGCTTCAATCAACATATATCGAAGGGCTTTTAAAGGTGACGAGACCGGATTCGCATAAAGTGCACACGCGATTTAACCAAGCCTTAACGCAAACTGGCCGTCTCAGCTCGACTGATCCGAACCTGCAAAACATTCCGATCAGGCTTGAGGAAGGGCGGAAAATTCGCCAAGCTTTTGTGCCGTCTGAAAAAGACTGGCTCATTTTTGCAGCCGATTATTCACAAATCGAGCTGCGGGTGCTTGCCCATATTTCAAAGGATGAAAATCTGATCGAAGCTTTTACAAATGATATGGATATTCACACGAAAACGGCAATGGATGTGTTCCATGTCGCTAAGGATGAAGTGACATCTGCGATGAGACGCCAGGCGAAAGCGGTCAACTTTGGCATTGTTTACGGGATCAGCGATTACGGTCTGTCACAGAACCTCGGCATTACTCGGAAGGAAGCGGGAGCATTTATCGACCGCTATCTGGAAAGCTTCCAAGGCGTAAAAGCGTACATGGAAGATTCAGTACAGGAAGCGAAGCAAAAAGGATACGTAACAACGCTTATGCATCGCCGCCGCTACATCCCTGAGCTGACGAGCCGGAACTTTAATATCCGAAGTTTTGCGGAGCGGACGGCCATGAATACGCCGATTCAAGGAAGCGCCGCTGATATTATCAAAAAAGCCATGATTGACATGGCTGCCAAGCTGAAAGAAAAACAGTTGAAAGCAAGGCTTCTGCTTCAAGTACACGATGAATTGATTTTTGAGGCACCACAGGAAGAAATTGGAATTCTTGAAAAACTTGTTCCTGAAGTGATGGAGCATGCGCTTGCATTAGATGTGCCGTTAAAGGTGGACTTTGCATCAGGCCCATCTTGGTACGATGCGAAATAAACAGAGATAGGAAGTGATGGATGTGCCGGAATTACCAGAGGTTGAGACGGTCCGGCGCACTCTGACCGGGCTTGTAAAGGGAAAAACAATCAAATCGGTAGAGATCAGATGGCCGAATATCATCAAACGGCCTGCCGAACCGGAGGAATTTGCGCGAAAACTAGCAGGAGAAACGATACAGTCCATCGGAAGACGGGGAAAGTTTTTACTGTTTCATTTAGATCATTATGTTATGGTTTCTCACCTTCGAATGGAAGGGAAATACGGTCTTCATCAAGCCGAGGAGCCTGACGATAAACACGTGCATGTCATATTCACGATGACGGATGGAACCCAGCTTCGGTACAGGGATGTGCGGAAATTTGGAACCATGCACTTATTTAAACCGGGAGAAGAAGCGGGCGAGCTCCCGCTTTCTCAGTTAGGTCCGGAGCCGGATGCAGAAGAATTTACGAGTGCGTATTTAAAAGAACGGCTTGCGAAAACAAACCGCGCTGTCAAAACTGCCCTACTGGATCAAAAAACGGTAGTTGGACTAGGGAACATTTATGTGGATGAGGCTCTTTTCAGAGCGGGTGTCCATCCCGAGACAAAAGCAAATCAATTATCAGATAAAACAATCAAAACCCTTCACGCTGAAATCAAAAACACCCTGCAGGAGGCGATTGATGCGGGCGGAAGCACAGTCCGTTCATATATCAACTCCCAAGGGGAAATCGGAATGTTCCAGCTGCAGCATTTTGTGTACGGAAAAAAAGACGAGCCATGCAAAAATTGCGGCACGATGATTTCGAAAATTGTCGTTGGAGGAAGAGGCACGCATTTTTGCGCAAAGTGCCAGAAAAAAAAAGTAGCATAATGCTTCATCGTCCAAGCTGTCGGTGCATATATCAGTAACTCTGTAATGGAGGATGCCATTTTCGAAACACGGATTTTTCACTTTCCCATATATATGATTGTGATGAATCCCGGGCATTTCACATCTGATACAAGAGCACCAACAGAAAGGAAGAAACGGATATGCAAATGGTTTCTATACTGCTGCTGGCGTTGGCTGTCAGCTTGGACAGTTTTTCAGTCGGATTTACGTACGGATTGAGAAAAATGAAAATACCGTTTAAAGCGATTTTGGTTATCGCCTGCTGTTCCGGTGCTGTCATGTTTATATCCATGCTGATCGGAAGTTTTCTCACGAAGTTTTTTCCTGTATATGTGACGGAGAAGCTTGGCGGTTTGATATTGGTTGGAATCGGTGCGTGGGTTCTGTATCAATTTTTCAAACCGGCAAAAGATAAAGAATACCTCTTGCATGAAAAAACACTGCTTAATTTAGAGGTTCGGTCATTAGGGATTGTGATTCATATTTTGAGAAAACCCATGAGTGCGGATATCGACAAATCGGGTGTGATCAATGGAATTGAGGCGGTCTTATTGGGATTTGCCTTATCGATTGATGCCTTTGGAGCAGGTATAGGCGCAGCCATTCTCGGTTTTTCACCGATTGTGATGAGCATTGCCGTGGCAATCATGAGCTCGCTGTTTGTATCAATTGGAATCAATGCCGGCCATTTTCTGTCTAAGTGGAAATGGATCGATAAAATGGCGTTTTTGCCGGGGCTTCTATTAATCACGATTGGGCTCTGGAAATTGTAAAAAGGAGTGGATCTCTTGACCTTAGTCATTGGTTTAACGGGAGGAATAGCTAGCGGCAAAAGCACGGTAGCCAATATGCTGATTGAAAAAGGAATAACAGTTATAGATGCAGATATCATTGCAAAACAAGCGGTAGAAAAAGGGATGCCGGCCTACCGGCAAATCATTGACGAATTCGGTGAAGACATTCTGCTCCCAAATGGCGATATAGATCGGAAAAAGCTTGGGGCACTGGTATTTACAAATGAACAAAAGCGTCGCGCTTTAAATGCAATTGTTCATCCCGCAGTCAGGCAGGAAATGCTCAATCGCCGTGATGAAGCCGTTGCAAATCGGGAGACATTTGTTGTATTGGATATCCCGCTATTGTTCGAAAGCAAATTGGAATCATTGGTTGATAAAATTATTGTGGTCAGTGTGACAAAAGAGCTTCAACTGGAACGTCTGATGAAGCGCAATCAGCTGACGGAAGAAGAAGCAGTCAGCCGTATCCGCTCTCAAATGCCCTTAGAGGAAAAAACTGCAAGAGCAGATCAAGTCATTGATAACAGCGGCACGCTTGAAGAGACCAAAAGGCAGCTTGATGAAATCATGAACAGCTGGGCATAATCAAAAAACACCGTTCATATTGAACGGTGTTTTTTTGCCATTAAAAATCAAAGTTGTCCGGATCAGGACCGACGCGCAAGTTTTCATTCAGTGCATCGATTCGGTTCATGTCATCCTGCGTTAATTCAAAGTCAAATACGCTTGCATTTTCTTTAATGCGGTGTTCCTTCGTTGATTTAGGAATCGTAATGATGCCATGCTGCAGATCCCAGCGCAAAATAATTTGTGCGACAGATTTATTATATGTTTGAGCGATGTCAGCCAATACAGGATGATCCAGCAGCTGCCCCTGCATTAAAGGTGACCAAGCCTCCATCTGGATGCCCTGATTTTGGCAGTATCTTATCAACTCTTTTTGTGTAAGGCGCGGGTGAAATTCCACTTGGTTAATCATAGGCTTAATTTCAGCTGCCGTCATCAGATCTTCAAGATGGTGAATTTGGAAGTTGCTTACGCCGATCGCTTTGATACGGCCTTCTTTATACAGCGTTTCAAGCGCTCTCCAAGCTTCTTTATACTTTCCTTCTACAGGCCAGTGGATGAGGTATAGATCCAAATAATCCAGACCGAGTTTGGACAGGCTTGTTTCAAACGCGGCGAGTGTTTCCTCGTAGCCTAAATCCGCATTCCATACTTTCGATGTAATAAACAGATCCTCTCTTGAAATGCCTGCTTCTTCAATGCCTTCCCGAATCCCTTCTCCGACTCCAGCTTCATTTCCATAGATAGCTGCAGTATCAATACTGCGGTACCCGTGAACAATGGCAGTTTTAACTGCGTTTACCAGTTCAGATCCTTCTTCCACTTGGAACACGCCGAGGCCGAACCAAGGCATTTCCACCCCATTATGAAGTGTTGCTTTTGCTTGTAAATGTGTTGTCATGTTCATTTCCTCCTTTAAAATTGTCAGGCTTCCAGCCGATCTCGTTTTTCCATCAAGCGGCTCCAGCCTGTTAAAATGACTGCACCGACCACCATTAATCCGCCTATCCAAGCGGTATGAATCAATCCGATTGAATCGGTGATCACACCGCCAAGGTATGACCCAAGCGCGATCCCTGCATTAAAAGCAGCGATATTCATCGCGGATGCGACGTCAACTGCACTCGGGACAAAACGCTCAGCCAGCATGACGACATACACCTGAAGGCCGGGCACGTTCATAAAGGCCAGCAATCCCATACAGAGAATGGTAATGAGCCCAGCTGCTTGATACGGGGCTGTAAATGTCAGTACGAATAGAACAATTGCCTGTACGATAAACATATAGAATAAAGCGGCAATCGGATTTCGGTTTGACAGCTTTCCGCCAATCATATTGCCGATAGCAATAGCTATTCCGTATCCGAGCAGAATCACTGCAACAGTCCCGGCTTTGAAGCCTGTTACTTCCTGAAGCAGGGGAGACAGATACGTGAACACAACGAATGTTCCTCCGTATCCAAGCGCTGTAATGACAAATAAAAGCAATAACCGGCTGTTTGTCACAAGCTTCAATTGATCCCGCATCGTTGTTTTCGTCCCTTTTCGTAATTTGGACGGTACAAGAATGCCATTTGTAATGAAAGCAATGATTCCGACGGCGATAATGACCATAAAGGCGAAACGCCAGCCGAACTGCTGGCCGATAAATGTCCCAAAAGGAACTCCGGTTACAGTTGCCACAGTGAGGCCAGTAAACATAATTGAAATCGCGCTAGCCCTTTTATCTTCCGGGACAATATCCGCTGCGATTGTCGAACCGATCGACATAAACACACCGTGCGAAAATGCCGATATCACACGTGCTGCTAGTAAAATCCCGATGCTTGAAGCGGTTGCTGCCATCGTATTACCGGCAATAAAAATAAACATGATCCAAAGCAATAGTGTCTTACGTGACATGCTTGAGGTCAATGAAGTTAATATAGGTGCCCCAAATGTAACGCCGAGCGCATAAAGGGAAACGGTCAATCCTGCTGTCGTGACTGGAATATCCAGGTCATCAGCAATGAGCGGCAAAAGGCCGACACTGATAAATTCAGTTGTCCCTATTGCGAATGCACTTACGGCCAAAGCCAGTAGTGCAGGAATACTGCTTTTATTGGCTGAAGTCATGATGTTCCTCCTTTGTAAGATGTGTTGTATGATTGAAATTCTGCCGAGTAAGCTATATAAATAAAAAAGAGCAGATTCAAATCAGCCGGCAAATGTGATTATGAAACATATCGTTAAGAAATAAAAGTACGTACTTTTAAGTGCTATAGTCACTTTTTAGTGCCTGTGAGGAGAATGGATTGTATGGAGAAGAAAAAATATAACATTTCTGTTGAAGCGACTCTTGAAGTGATTGGAGGGAAATGGAAATGCGTCATTTTATGCCATCTGACGCACGGAAAAAAACGCACAAGCGAATTAAAACGCCTAATGCCCAATATCACGCAAAAAATGCTGACTCAGCAGCTGCGCGAGCTGGAAGCGGACGGTGTCATTAACCGAATCGTATATAATCAAGTTCCTCCCAAAGTGGAATACGAGCTCAGCGAATACGGCCGCAGCTTAGAAGGAATTTTAGATATGCTGTGTGCTTGGGGAGCGAATCATATTAACAGAGTGTACGGGGATACATTTTCTGTGCTAGAAGAAAGTGTGCTCAATGATAAGTTAAAACAGGAATCATAAAGCATGAGGGCAGTCAGTGCGGAGCGCTGGCTGCTTTTTGGTTCTTACGCCTGATATTCTGTGCAAGAAAACATAAGATGCATCATAAATTAGCGTTATAATCGTTGATTTTTATCAATATGTACTGGCGAATTTGTTTTAATGTGTTATACTAATTTTAGATAGTAACAAATTAGGATGGCATAATTGATAAGGGGTGTCCAACATGAAGGTAAAAGTAGCGATCAACGGGTTTGGAAGAATCGGAAGAATGGTTTTTAGAAAAGCGATGTTAGACGATCAAATTCAAGTAGTGGCCATTAACGCCAGCTATTCCGCAGAAACGCTGGCTCATTTAATAAAGTATGACACAATTCACGGCAGATACGACAAAGAGGTTGTGGCTGGTGAAGACAGCCTGATCGTAAATGGAAAGAAAGTGCTTTTGTTAAACAGCCGTGATCCAAAACAGCTGCCTTGGCGGGAATATGATATTGACATAGTCGTCGAAGCAACAGGGAAGTTTAATGCTAAAGATAAAGCGATGGGCCATATAGAAGCAGGCGCAAAAAAAGTGATTTTGACCGCTCCGGGAAAAAATGAAGACGTTACCATTGTGATGGGCGTAAATGAGGACCAATTTGACGCTGAGCGCCACGTCATTATTTCAAATGCGTCATGCACGACAAATTGCCTTGCGCCTGTTGTAAAAGTGCTGGATGAAGAGTTTGGCATTGAGAGCGGTCTGATGACTACAGTTCATGCATATACGAATGACCAAAAAAATATTGATAACCCGCACAAAGATTTGCGCCGGGCGCGGGCTTGCGGTGAATCCATCATTCCGACGACAACAGGAGCGGCAAAGGCGCTTTCGCTTGTGCTGCCGCATCTGAAAGGAAAACTTCACGGCCTCGCCTTGCGTGTCCCTGTTCCGAACGTCTCATTGGTTGATCTCGTTGTTGATCTGAAAACGGATGTTACGGCTGAAGAAGTAAACGAGGCATTTAAACGCGCTGCCAAAACGTCGATGTACGGTGTACTTGATTACTCAGATGAACCGCTCGTTTCGACTGATTATAATACGAATCCGCATTCAGCGGTCATTGACGGGCTTACAACAATGGTAATGGAAGACAGGAAAGTAAAGGTGCTGGCGTGGTATGACAACGAATGGGGCTACTCCTGCAGAGTTGTTGATCTGATCCGCCATGTAGCGGCACGAATGAAACATCCGTCTGCTGTATAAAATAAGGTCATGGACACATTTTAAAGAAAAAACCCTTAACAACATATTTCTGAAAAAACGCACCTTGCAAATTAGACTTAAACACAGTATACTATTTTTCGTGAACTTCTTGCTTGAGACTGTTTCGGAATTACTTAAAGGGTTAGGACCTCTCCGGACTAACTTTCCCCCGTGGTAAATGGCCGACCCAGTTGTTGGAATTTCACTTTTTAATTCTTGTTAAGGGGGGTCCATGACTATGGAAACAATGGGGCGTCACGTTATCTCCGAGCTATGGGGATGCGATTTTGATAAGCTGAATGACATGGATTTTATTGAAAAAACGTTTGTAAATGCTGCTCTAAAATCAGGTGCTGAGGTGCGCGAGGTTGCATTTCACAAATTTGCACCGCAAGGCGTAAGCGGAGTTGTGATTATTTCTGAATCACACTTAACGATTCACAGTTTTCCTGAGCACGGATATGCGAGCATTGATGTTTATACTTGTGGAGACTTAGATCCTAATGTCGCTGCTGATTACATTGCAGAGGCATTACATGCTGATACAAGAGAAAACATTGAAATACCAAGAGGAATGGGGCCTGTGCAGATTAAACAGGCGCAAGCGAAAGTACTATAAAGTAAATTGCGAACACAAAGGGAGCTGAAGCTAGAAAGCCATTATGCGCTTTTTAGCTTATGCTCCTTTTATTTTTATAAAGAAACGAGAGTGTCAGCTTTTTCTTTTTTCATTTTTTTTGTAAAATAAGAAGGAGATTTTCACAAACCACCTAATGCTAAAGAAACAAATTTAACACCGGCTCTCCCGACAGATGCTGTCACATCTATTTTTAAAAGGCGGAGGCTGCCGAAAATACATTGCAGGGAACGATATAGTTGGGAGCTGATTTTATTGAAATGTCCTTCATGCCAGCATAACGGAACACGAGTCCTTGATTCACGGCCTGTGGATGACGGAAAGTCGATTCGCCGAAGACGCGAGTGCGAATCCTGCCACTACCGGTTTACGACCTTTGAGAAAGTGGAGGAAACCCCGCTCATCGTCGTGAAAAAAGAAGGTGTGCGTGAGGAATTCAGCAGAGAAAAAATGCTGCGCGGCCTCATAAAAGCATGTGAAAAAAGGCCTGTTTCACTCAAAACGCTTGAAGACATGTGCTTTGATATTGAAAAAGAGCTTCGCAATCAAGGCTGCTCCGAGGTGAAGAGTGAGCTCGTCGGAGAAATGGTCATGGACCGGCTGGCTAAGATTGACGAAGTCGCATATGTGCGGTTCGCGTCCGTCTATCGGCAGTTTAAAGATATAAACGTCTTTATCGATGAATTAAAAGACTTAATAAAGAAAGAGCGTTAAAAGAGCTAAGAGGATTCTTCTAGCTCTTTTCTCATGTGCAAAATTGGCATTTGATAGATATAAGAAACGGTGTAAAATGAAAGGTAGAAACAAATTCGGAAGGTTTGAGAATGTATGGCTGACTATTGGAAAGATGTACTGCCTGTAGACCCGTATGTGGTTAAAAGCAGATCGATGCTGCAGGATATCGACAGACAAATTATTACACAACTGTACCAGCCCTTAATCGGCCCTGTTGCATTCTCTCTTTATATGACATTGTGGGGAGAGCTTGAACAAAACCGTCTGTGGGGCGGAGAGTCCACACATAGACAGCTGATGGGGATGACACAGTCCAACTTAAAAACGATCCATCAGGAACAGGGGAAGCTCGAGGGCATCGGATTGCTGAAAGTATATATGAAAGAATCCGAGCGGCAGGAGCGCCTCTTTATATATGAACTCCTTCCGCCGCTCAGACCAAATGAATTTTTTGAAGACGGAATGCTGAATGTTTTTCTGTATAATAGAGTCGGAAAAACGAAATATCAGCAATTAAAACAATTTTTTACGCACCCGGCCATTTCAGAAGATGCGAAGGACATTACGCGGCCGTTTAATCACGCGTTTGAATCGCTGCAGCCGAGTGAATGGAAGCTCACATCCGATATGGAGGAAACGGTAAGGCTTGCCGAGGGGTCCGAGTATACTTCTGTCGGACAGTCTCCGTCCTACACCATAACGGAGGATGTGTTTGATTTTGATTTGTTTTTAGCGGGACTTTCTGAGACGATGATACCGAGAAAAGCGATGACCCAGCAGGTGCGGGACACAATCAAAAAGCTTTCTTATCTGTACGGAATTGACCCTTTGCAAATGCAAAATGTTGTGATGAGCGCAATTGATGAGCGTGACGTCATTACGACGGAGGCATTAAGAAAAGCGGCGAGCGACTGGTATCAAATTGAAAGAAACGGACAGTTGCCCGATTTGGTGGAAAAAACACAGCCGGTGCATCTGCGTGAAGGCGAAAAACCGGCAGAAGAGGATTCTCTGGATGGGAAGCTGATCGCATTGCTGGAGGCGATTTCTCCGAAGAAGCTTCTGCAGGACATTGCTGACGGAACAGAGCCGTCAAAAGCTGATCTGAAGATCATAGAAGAAATTATGTTCGAACAGAAGCTCGAGCCAGGCGTCACAAATGTGTTAATTTATTATGTCATGCTGAAAACCGACATGAAGCTGTCGAAAAACTATATTCAAAAAATCGCTTCGCATTGGGCACGCAAAAAGGTAAAAACGGTCAGGGAAGCGATGAAGCTCGCAATAGAAGAAAACCGCCAGTATCTTGAATGGGCTGAAGGAAAAACAAAGTCTTCGAAACGAAACCAAAAAGTGATTCGTGAAGAAAAGCTTCCTGATTGGATGACAGAAAAGGAAACAGCGTCTGATTCAGAATCCGGACAGCAGAAGCTGCATCCGCAGGATTTGGAAGAACAGAAGAAAAAGATGATGGAAGAAATGCAAAAACTGAAAAAATACTCTGCCTATTAAAGACAGAGATGCGGGGTGAAGGAATAGATGGAACCAATCGGCCGTTCCCTGCAGGGCGTAACCGGCAGGCCGGATTTCCAAAAACGTCTTGAACAAATGAAGGAAAAAGTCATGAAAGATCAAGATGTTCAAGCATTTTTAAAGGAAAACGAAGAAGTGATTGACCAAAAAATGATCGAAAAGAGTTTAAATAAGCTTTATGAATATATCGAACAAAGCAAGAATTGCTCCTATTGTTCGGAAGATGAAAACTGCAACAATTTGTTGGAGGGCTACCATCCGAAGCTTGTTGTCAATGGGCGGTCTATAGATATCGAGTATTATGAATGTCCAGTTAAACGGAAGCTCGACCAGCAGAAGAAACAAAAGTCTCTTATGAAAAGCATGTATATCCAGCAGGATCTTCTCGGAGCGACGTTCCAGCAAGTTGATATCAGTGACCCGAGCAGGCTCGCGATGTTTCAGCATGTTACAGACTTCCTGAAAAGCTATAATGAGACGGGAAAAGGGAAAGGATTATATTTATACGGGAAATTCGGGGTAGGAAAAACGTTTATGCTCGCTGCGATTGCCAATGAGCTGGCGGAAAAAGAGTATTCCTCCATGATTGTCTATGTGCCTGAATTTGTGAGAGAGCTTAAGAATTCGCTGCAAGACCAGACATTGGAAGAGAAGCTCAATATGGTAAAGACCACACCCGTATTGATGCTTGATGACATCGGAGCAGAATCAATGACAAGCTGGGTAAGGGATGAAGTCATCGGAACGGTGCTTCAGCACAGAATGTCCCAGCAGCTGCCTACTTTCTTTTCTTCTAATTTCTCACCTGACGAGCTGAAGCATCATTTTACGTATTCGCAAAGGGGGGAAAAGGAAGAAGTAAAAGCGGCAAGATTAATGGAGCGGATATTATATTTGGCTGCTCCGATCCGCCTTGACGGAGAAAACCGCCGCCATCCGTAACTGCTGTGGTTCAAAGGGGAAGGAACTGAGGGTATGAATCGAAAAACCGCTTTTAAATGGCTGGCAGTGCTGGCAGGTGCAGGTTTAATCTTTTGGGGAAATAAAATATATTTGAATGTATCGCCGAAAGAGATCAGGGTATGGGTATTGTCGTTCGGAGTCTTTGCACCTCTGATGTTTATCGGGATATCCATCGTCAGGCCACTTGTTTTATTTCCGGTGTCTGTTATTTCAATAGCTGGCGGACTTGCGTTTGGCCCTCTTCTCGGCACGTTTTATACGTTATTCGGTTCGATGTGCGCTTCAGCTGTTTCGTTTTTTGCGGCCGGTTTGTTTGCGGCGAAAAAGAACGGGCATTACGAAAGGCTTGAAGCCATACAGAAGCAAATGGAGGATAACGGATTTTTCTATATCTTTCTTTTGAGAATCCTGCCGATCAATTTTGATTTCGTCAGCTATGCGGCAGGCCTTTCCAATGTCAAAGCTTTGCCGTATTTTGCGGCGACGGCTGTAGGAATCATCCCTGGGACCATTGCGCTGAATGTTCTGGGAGCAAGCTTTTTGACTGGCAATTTGCCAGCTTTCTTTCTTGTCCTCGCTCTATATATCGTGTTTATCTCGCTGCCATTTATCTTCAGAAAGAAAATGCAAAACTTGTTTCAGGAATCAAATTAAGATTTGCCAATGACCTTTACGTCTATTTTAAAAACATCCCCCATATACTTGTAACAGATGCCGTAAGGGGGGACAAACATGCTTGAAATAATCTTTGAAGATGACCATGATGCAGCCGCTTTTTTACATCTCATTCAGCATTCGGACGATCGGAACAATATCATTGTCCGTGAAGGCATACGAAAAATCGGGATTGAAAAAGCGAATCCGGCTTTTCCTATTCAGCGTTTTATGGAGCCGATTCTGGTCAAATTTTTTTTGGAATGCAAAGAAGACGAGCATATGCTGTCATTGATTGAGGAAACGTATTGTTTCACGGACCAGGATGAACAGCAGCAAATCCTTCAGCTCGCACACAGTATTATTGAAGGTGAAGCAGACGATCTTCCGTTTGAGCCGCTGAAGCTTTCACGGAAACAATCAATTTTGGATGAACTCCAAACGATCTGTTTAGAGGAAGGAGTATTTTACATTCGCTCCTTTCAGACCTTCCGACTTGGATCATACTATAAGCAGCTGAGAGATATTACAGAAGCAGCGATTGATGAATATAAGATGGAACAGGAATATCAAAACTTTATTCAAACACTCAGAGACTATGTAAACGCCAAACAGCCGCGAATCAAAAAAGTGCATATTGTCCATGATGGTTCCTTTACATTATGGGAGCTGCGCTATGTGCCGGAACGGGAAAAAATGAAATACATAGACAGGAGATTTGTCCGGGATCATCCTATGTATATTGATTCTCATTTGCTCGCGCCGCTGATTTCCATTGCGCCTGATGAAGTCGTGCTTTATACCGACCAGCCCGAGCACATGATGGCAAGGACCATTCAAAACGTATTTCAAGAGAGAGTGGAAATGCTCCCGCTGCACGCTTTTTCAGATGCAGAAATACCGGTGAAGCACTCGGAAGGATGAGGGCCGGCAGCCTGTCTATATAAGGCTGTCGGTTTAAAAAAAGGAAACGCGATCGTGTTGATTTTTTGGATTGAACAATTTATAATACATAGGAGATTAAGAAAGACACACGTATTGATAAGGACACGAAGGAATGATACCGGCTCAAAGAGAGGGAAGCCCTGGCTGCAAGCTTCCCAGCTAAGGACCATTCGCTTTACCGCCTTTGAACTTCAGCTGTGAACCTCTTGAAAAGGAACAGTAATGGCTGACGGGAACTCCCGTTACAGAGCTTAGAGCCGCAGGTGCCGTGTATTGGCTTTGCGGAAAAAAGGGTGGAACCACGATTCCGTTTATTCAACCTCGTCCCTTTCATAGGGGGCGGGGTTTTTATATGCAAAAAAAGGAGTGACAAAGATGTCAGATATGGTAAAAATCACATTTCCTGATGGAGCAGTCAAGGAGTTTGCGAAAGGAACAACAACAGAAGATATCGCGGCATCCATCAGTCCGGGATTAAAGAAAAAATCATTAGCCGGAAAACTGAACGGAAAAGAAATCGATTTGAGAACGCCGATCAATGAAGACGGTACAGTGGAAATCATTACAGAAGGCTCAGAAGAAGGTCTTCAAATTATGCGCCACAGTACGGCTCACTTGCTGGCTCAAGCGATTAAACGCATCTACAAGGATGTTAAATTCGGCGTCGGTCCGGTTATCGAAAACGGTTTTTACTACGATGTAGAAATGGACGAAGCGATTACACCGGAGGATCTGCCGAAAATCGAGAAAGAAATGAAAAAAATCGTTAATGCGAACCTTCCGATCGTTCGAAAAGAAGTCAGCCGTGAAGAAGCGAAAGCCCGTTTTGCGGAAATCGGCGACGACCTGAAGCTTGAACTATTGGATGCGATTCCTGAAGGAGAAACCGTTTCGATCTATGAGCAAGGCGAATTCTTTGACCTGTGCCGCGGCGTCCATGTTCCTTCAACCGGAAAAATCAAAGAATTTAAGCTGTTAAGCCTTGCTGGCGCATACTGGCGCGGTGACAGCAAAAACCAAATGCTTCAGCGCGTATATGGTACAGCTTTCTTCAAAAAAGCTGATCTTGAAGAGCATCTTCGTATGCTAGAAGAAGCGAAAGAACGCGACCACAGAAAGCTCGGCAAAGAATTAAAGCTGTTTGCGAACTCTCAAAAAGTCGGACAAGGCCTGCCGCTTTGGCTGCCAAAAGGCGCGACAATCCGCCGCGTCATCGAGCGTTACATTGTCGATAAAGAAATCAGCCTCGGCTATGAGCACGTATACACACCTGTGCTTGGCAGCAAAGAGCTGTATGAAACATCAGGGCATTGGGACCATTATCAGGAAGGCATGTTCCCTCCGATGGAAATGGACAATGAAACACTTGTATTGCGTCCGATGAACTGTCCGCACCATATGATGATTTACAAACAAGACATTCACAGTTATCGCGAGCTTCCGATTCGTATTGCGGAGCTTGGAACGATGCACCGCTATGAAATGTCAGGTGCGCTGTCAGGACTTCAACGGGTACGTGGAATGACGTTAAATGATGCACACATCTTTGTGCGCCCGGATCAAATTAAGGATGAGTTTATCCGTACAGTCCGTTTAATCCAGGATGTATATGAAGACTTCGGTTTAAGTGATTACACATTCCGTCTGTCTTATCGCGATCCGGAAGATACAGAGAAATATTTTGATGATGATGAAATGTGGAACAAAGCGCAATCCATGCTGAAAGAGGCAATGGACGAAATCGGCCACGACTATTACGAAGCAGAAGGTGAAGCGGCATTCTACGGCCCTAAACTTGATGTTCAGGTGAAAACTGCGATCGGAAAAGAAGAAACACTGTCTACGGTTCAGCTTGATTTCTTATTGCCGGAACGTTTCGACCTGACATACATCGGTGAGGACGGCAAGCAGCACCGTCCGGTTGTCATTCACAGAGGTGTCGTTTCAACAATGGAACGCTTTGTTGCCTTCTTAATCGAAGAACACAAAGGCGCGCTGCCGACATGGCTTGCGCCGGTTCAGTTCCAAGTCATCCCGGTTTCTCCGGCTGTGCATTTAGACTACGCGAAAAAAGTGCAGGAACGCCTGCAGCGTGAAGGCCTGCGTGTTGAAGTCGACAGCCGCGATGAAAAAATCGGCTACAAAATCCGTGAAGCGCAAATGCAAAAAATCCCGTACATGCTGGTGGTCGGTGACCAAGAAGCAGAAAACGGAGCGGTAAACGTGCGTAAATACGGAGAACAGAACTCTGAAACCATTTCACTTGATGAGTTTGTGAAAAAGGCAGTAGCTGAAGCGAAAAAATAAAATAAAAAGCATGATCTCATTGAAGAGATCATGCTTTTTTATTTCTCTAATATAGGAAACAAATCATGAAGGCTGCTGATGATGTAATCAGGCGTTACGTCAGTTTCGTTTTTCTTATCTGTCCGGTTGATCCAAACGGTTTTGATTCCGGCTCTTGAAGCGCCTAAAATATCAGTATTCAAATTATCGCCGACCATGATGGCATCGTCTTTTTCAATATTCATCAGCTTAAGGCAGTGTTCAAAAATTGAAACATCCGGCTTGCCCTTGCCGAATGCGCCCGAGATGACGATTTCATTGAAGTAAGGAGCGAGCTCAGGTACGCCGGCAAGCTTCTCCTTTTGCAGACTCGGATCGCCATTTGTCAAAAGCAATAATTCATACTTGCCTTTTAATTGATCGAGTACAGCAAAAGTTTCATCATATACAAACGGGCGTTTTCTGCGCTCTGCCGCAAAAAACTCTCCCAAGTATTCGCCATATGCAGGATCATCGATCCCAAGCGCTTTCAGTCCGTTTGTCCATGCATTTCTTCTGTACTCCGGCACAATCTTGTTCAGCTTTTGAAAGCCTTCACTGATTGGCTCTGAGAAATTGGACCACAATCCTTCAAACGGGTTAATGCCGATCATCACTGTATATGGATACGTCTCATATGACATGTACAATTCTCTCGCCGCTTCGCGAACAGCTGCTTCGAATTCCTCAGGGGCAAGGCCATATTTTTTCTCCGCCTGTAAGCAAGTTTCTGCAAATGTTGTTCTGACGCTTTTCTCGTCCCAAAGTAGTGTATCATCTAAATCAAAAAATACGGCTTTCATGATCTTCTCCTCTGCTTCAGATTCAAATCTTTCTGCCAAAAGGCTCATGTTTTATTTTACAATAGATAAAAGCCTTATGAAATATGTTTTCAGACGATTTTAAAAAAACAGTCAGCCGTAAAACGAAAACATGCTAGAATGAAAACGGAAAGAACAGGTGACATGAATGATTCATTTAATGATTATGATGCTGGAGAGAGTGGGGATTATTGTTATATTAGGGTTCATTCTCGCCCATACGAAACTTTTCAGACAAGCTCTTCAGAATCAGGACGGCTATAAAGGAAAAGCGATTTTAATTTCTATTTTTTCTCTTTTCAGCATCATCAGCAATTATACAGGCATCGAAATTCAAAGAAATATGATTGTAAACAATGACTGGGTGTTTACGATAGATCCATCGGGCTCTATCGCGAATACCCGTATTTTGGGCGTGGAAATTGGGGGCCTTCTCGGAGGTCCGTTTGTAGGGGCTGGGATCGGCATACTGGCGGGCCTGCATCGTTTTTCACTCGGTGGCAGCACGGCCTTAAGCTGTGCCGTATCATCTATTTTAGCGGGTGTTCTTGCAGGCTTGATCGGCAGGTATTTTACGAAGCGATATCGAATGCCGACACCGCGCATCGCCGCTCTTGTGGGAATCGGCATGGAGTCACTGCAAATGATCATTATTTTGCTGATGGCAAAGCCGTTCAGTGACGCTTGGGAGCTTGTCAGCATGATCGGAATTCCGATGATACTCATCAATGGAACAGGCAGTTTTATTTTTCTGTCTATTATTCAAGCGATCATTCGCAAGGAAGAACAGGCAAGGGCTCTCGAAACGCATCGAGTGCTGACAATTGCTGATCAGACACTTCCATTTTTTCGCCAAGGATTAAATGAAAACTCCTGTAAAAGTGTAGCGGCTATTATCCATAAGCTGACAGGAACAGATGCGGTGTCTCTCACTGACAAAGAAAAGATCCTTGCGCATGTCGGTGCGGGAATGGATCACCACATCCCATCGAAAAGTTTGATCACCGGCCTGTCCAAAAAGGTGATTAAAACAGGGCATATTATGAAGGCGATTTCGCAGGAAGAAATTGAATGCACGCATGCTGAATGCCCTTTGCACGCTGCAATTGTCCTGCCGCTGACATCGAACGGCAATACAATCGGCACCTTAAAAATGTACTTTAAAAGCCCGGCAGGCCTGAGTCAGGTAGAGGAGGAACTTGCCGAGGGGCTGGCCATGCTGTTTTCGACACAGCTTGAGCTTGGGGAAGCAGAGCTGCAAAGCAAACTTCTCAAGGATGCTGAAATTAAAGCGCTTCAAGCACAGGTGAATCCGCATTTTTTATTTAATGCGATCAACACGATTTCTGCGCTATGCCGTACAGATGTTGAAAAAACCCGTAAGCTCCTATTGCAGCTCAGTGTTTATTTTCGTTCAAACCTTCAAGGAGCGAGACAGCTGCTGATTCCGCTCTCAAAGGAGCTGAACCATCTTAACGCCTATTTGTCATTAGAACAGGCGCGTTTTCCCGGGAAATATAAAATTGAGCTTAATATCGACAGCAGACTGGAGCAGATTGATATCCCTCCGTTTGTTTTGCAGGTGCTTGTCGAGAACGCGCTTCGGCACGCGTTTCCGAAAAAACAAGACATATGCAAGGTTACAGTCTGTGTCTTATCTGATGATGCATCCGTCTATATGAAGGTGGCGGATAACGGACGCGGAATTCCGCCGGACGTCTTGTCGGAACTGGGAAAGAAACCGTTTCCGTCTAAGGAGGGAACCGGTACAGCGCTTTATAACCTAAATCAGCGGCTGATCGGTTTATTCGGACAGCAGGCTGCACTGCATATCAGCAGTGAGGTTCATAAAGGGACAGAGGTTTCCTTTCAAGTGCCAATGCAACAGATGAAAGAGGGAGAAGAACATGCTCAGGGTGTTAATAGTTGATGATGAGATGCTGGCAAGAGATGAACTGGCTTACTTGCTTAAGCGGACCAATGAGGAAATGGAAATCAATGAAGCGGAAAATATCGAATCCGCTTTTGACCAAATGATGGATCAAAAACCTGATTTGCTGTTTTTAGATGTTGATTTATCCGGAGAAAACGGTTTTGATATCGCAAAGCGATTGAAAAAAATGAAGCATCCTCCTGCTGTTGTGTTTGCGACAGCGTATGACCAGTATGCGCTCAAAGCGTTTGAGGTGGACGCTCTTGATTATTTAACCAAGCCTTTCGATGAAGAAAGAATTCAGCAAACGCTGAAAAAATATAAAAAAGTCAATCGGGATATTGTAGAAACAGAGCAAAACAGCCATGCTGGCCAGCACAAGCTCGCGCTATCTGTGGGGGAATCGATTGTGATTGTGGATACGAAGGACATTATCTATGCCGGAACAGAAGATGGTCATGTCAATGTAAAAACCTTCGATCATTCTTATACGGTCAGCGATACACTCGTTGTGATTGAGAAAAAGCTGCCGGATTCTGATTTTATCCGCGTCCATCGGAGCTTTGTCGTGAATACCGAATATATTAAAGAAATTCAGCCATGGTTTAATTCAACGTATAATCTGATCATGAAAGACGGATCGAAAATACCGGTCAGCCGGACATATGCGAAGGAATTGAAAAAGCTGCTCCATATTTGATGGGCGGCTTTTTGCATTTCAGCCATTTGATTCTGCAACTCAGACCCGCTATTCGGCAAGTTATCTTGTAAGCGCTTTATAACAGGGAATTCTTATTTATAATGAGGGTACCAAAGAGAAAGAGGTGAAGAAAATGAGTGCTAAAAAAGTGTACGGGTTTTTAACACAAGCATTTATTTTTGCCGTCATTATGCTGGTTTCGAATATGATTGCCGCTATTGTCCCAATACCTATCCCGGCATCGGTTGTAGGGTTGGTCTTATTATTTCTCCTATTATGTTTGAAAGTCATTAAACTGGAACAAGTGGAAACGCTCGGAACGTCTTTAACCTCTCTGATCGGATTTTTATTTGTTCCGTCAGGTATATCTGTTATGAATTCGCTTGGTGTGATGCAGCAATACGGCCTGCAAATTGTTCTTGTCATTCTGCTCGCAACGATTATTTTGCTGGGGGCTACGGGATTGTTTTCTCAGCTGATTCTTTCGCTGAGCGGAAAACGCAAAACCGCAGCGGACATGAAAACAAAAACAGTGCAAAGCCCGCAGAACAATAACGAACTCGTTCACCATTAAGGGAAACAGGAGGTTCTTCACATGGAAAGCACAATGAGTCCTTATTTTGGGATTGTCGTATCACTTGCTGCATTCGGCATCGGCACCTTTTTATTTAAGAAAACGAAAGGCTTCTTCCTTTTCACTCCTTTGTTTGTTGCCATGGTGCTGGGGATCGCATTTTTAAAAATCGGCGGTTTTTCCTACGCGGATTATAATAACGGGGGAGAGATCATTAAGTTTTTCCTTGAACCGGCAACGATCGCATTTGCAATTCCTTTGTACAAACAAAGAGATAAGCTTAAAAAATACTGGTGGCAAATCATGGCCTCCATTATTGCCGGCTCTATCTGCTCTGTCACGATTGTTTATTTGCTCGCTAAAGGCATTCATCTCGATTCGGCCGTAATGAAAAGCATGCTTCCGCAGGCGGCTACAACGGCAATTGCGCTTCCTTTATCAAAAGGCATCGGGGGCATCAGCGACATCACAGCCTTTGCGGTCATCTTTAACGCTGTCATCGTATATGCGCTCGGAGCATTGTTCTTGAAGGTGTTTAAAGTGAAAAATCCGATTTCTAAAGGATTGGCTCTTGGAACATCCGGACATGCACTTGGTGTAGCGGTCGGGATTGAGATGGGAGAAGTTGAAGCTGCTATGGCAAGCATTGCTGTTGTCGTAGTAGGAGTGGTAACGGTTCTGGTCATCCCAGTGTTCGTGCAGCTGATCGGAGGATAAGCCAAGGCTGAATGCCATGGCTTTTTTTATTTTATGGTGCGTCTTCGGGATCGATATACCCTTGTTTAATGCCCCATTCTACTTGATCGTCATGCCACTTTTTTCGTTCTTCATAACCATAACCATCGTCATCAGGAAGCTCTGAAGCCGGCTGTTGAATGGTTTTATCTGTCTGACTCGAGGAAGATGGTGGATTTTTACTATTAAATGAGGGTGCCTCGGTCTGCTGCCGTTGTGCCTGTGATTGCCGCTTTTTCTCAGCGTTCGCTTTCTGCTCTTTTTTGATTGCTGCCTGCCGCTGTCTTTCAAGTTCAGCTTGTCTTTTTGCTTCCGCTAATCGCTGATTCTCTGCCGCCTGCTGGTCTGCTAATCGCTGTCTCTCCGCTTTTTCCTCCTGCTGTTTCTTTCGTTTCGCCTCCCGTTCTTTTTCAAGCTTTTTCTCGGCGGCGATTTGTCTTTGCTTTTCAGCTTCTTCTTTTGCCTTCCGTTTTCCTAACTCAGTAGCGAGTGGACTCTCGAACTTCATGTCTAATGAAACGGGTTTTAGTTTTTTTAGCTCTTTCTCCAGCTCCTTTTGAGGAAATGCTGCAGTTGTCTTAACAGTTTCGACTTTTGATTCGGAAGATGTGCTGCTATTCGAGCAACCGGTTAATATCAATGTGAAAAATAAAGCAAGCTGTATCAGTTTGTTCATGTGTCAGGCTCCCTTCTGCTTCTTATATCGGTCAGAGATTAACTTTGTTTTACATTTCTTCCTGTCGGTGGTTTTGTTGTAAATTGCGAAATAAGGGGGGAATTGTTGGCTCTTTGCATTCTGGGTGGGGATGAAAGATTTTCTTTTTCTCTCTTGCGCTCATAGAAAACCCATGTTACAATGTAAAAGTTGTTCCGGATAAGTCGTCCTTGACTAAAGATCCGGTATTGTGTAGAATAGTTATTGAATTGAATATAAATCACAAGCAGAAGCACCCGCTTCTCACCTGATTGACACATGCATGTAGTTGGCAGGTTGACCGTACATTTTTATTGATACAGATGTTCGTAGTGTGGGTGTTTTATAATGCCCACACTTTTTGTTTGCCTGCAAAATGCATTCAAAATGAGTTGTGAATCAATTCGAAGAAACTATGGAGGTGGCTCATTATTAGCAAAGATCAATTGGTTAATGAGGGTATCCGTGCACGTGAGGTCCGTTTAATCGGACAAAATGGCGACCAGCTTGGAATCAAGTCCCGTCAGGAAGCACTTGAAATCGCCGGCCGCGCAAATCTTGACCTTGTGTTAGTTGCAGCGAATGCAAAACCGCCTGTCTGCCGAATCATGGACTACGGTAAGTTCCGATTTGAGCAGCAGAAAAAGGAAAAAGAAGCACGCAAGAATCAAAAAATCATTAACTTAAAAGAAGTTCGGTTAAGTCCGACAATCGATGAGCATGACTTTAACACGAAATTGCGCAATGCGATTAAATTCCTTGAAAAAGGCGATAAAGTGAAAGCTTCTATCCGCTTTAAAGGACGCGCAATCACTCATAAAGAAATCGGTCAGCGTGTATTAGACCGTTTCTCCGAAGCATGTGCTGAGGTTGCGACAGTCGAAACAAAACCAAAAATGGACGGCCGCAGCATGTTCTTAATGCTCGCACCGAAAAACGAAAAGCAATAAGGAGGAAATCCCATGCCAAAAATGAAAACTCACCGCGGATCTGCTAAACGTTTTAAAAAGACAGGTTCTGGGAAGTTAAAACGTTCTCACGCGTACACAAGTCACTTATTCGCCAACAAATCTCAAAAGCAAAAGCGTAAGCTTCGCAAGAGTGCTGTTGTAAGCGCAGGAGACTTCAAACGTATCAAACAAATGCTTGCTAACATCAAGTAATCGGATAAGGAACAATTAGGAGGGAAATTCAATGCCAAGAGTAAAAGGCGGAACTGTTACACGTAAGCGTCGTAAAAAGGTTCTTAAATTAGCAAAAGGTTATTTCGGTTCAAAACATACATTATACAAAGTAGCTAACCAGCAGGTCATGAAATCTGGAAACTATGCTTTCCGTGACCGTCGTCAGAAAAAACGTGATTTCCGTAAACTTTGGATCACTCGTATCAACGCAGCTGCTCGCATGAACGGCCTTTCTTACAGCCGTTTAATGCACGGTCTTAAGCTTTCTGGTATCGAAGTAAACCGTAAAATGCTTGCTGATCTTGCTGTAAACGATCTTACTGCATTCAATCAGCTTGCTGATGCTGCTAAAGCTCAATTAAACAAGTAATCATATAGAGCCGCTCTCCAGCAGAGCGGCTTTTTCTATATAAAGGATGAGGCAACATGATTATTGCAGCTTATTTGGTGTTGATTAATCTGTGCGGTTTTTGGGTGATGGGCATTGACAAACGCAAAGCGCAGCAGCACAAGTGGAGAATTTCTGAAGACCGGCTGTGGCTGATAGCCATCGTGTTTGGAGCGCTCGGTGTCTGGCTTGGTATGCAAACCTTCAGACATAAAACGAAACACGCTTCTTTTAAGTATGGAGTACCGCTTCTTCTGGTAATTGAAGCGATTCTCATCGCTATTTACTATAGCCCGTTTGATTTATAAAAAGCAGAAAAGCGTTTAACGCTCTTCTGCTTTTTTTGCGAGTTTAATGGGTTGGTCCCAGTCAATCTTACAATTTGGATATCGTTCCAGCACTTTTTCTTCAATGTTCTCAAAATCTTTTGCAGAGAAATGTTTCAGCTTCTCAGGAGATTCTGTCCAGACAAAGATCGTGTGAATAAACAGCGGATGATCCTTGGAAGGAATATGCTTTTCTCCCTCAAAAAGCACGCCTTTATACGTCAGCTGAAAATTCTTCCGGGTATTGTTTTGTTCATCAATAATATAAAAATGTTCTTTTGATTGGGCCAGCTTAAGCCTTCTCTTAGGATTCGCGACATATTTGACCACGGCATAAATACAATAAGCAAAAAGTGCAAGCAAAATAATCCTTAGAACCATGACAAACATTGTGTGAAGGCACCTCCCTTATTGTGATGATCTGATGTAATACGAAAAGCATAGAAAAAGGTTTCACTTTTTCTAAAAGAAAGCTGTAAAAACATATACCCGATTTTCAAGTGAAATAGTCGTATGGTTAGCGCCATGTTTTGTATAATAAGAATGCAGGACTGATGAAGGAGGGTTTGGAACATGGCAAAATTAGATGAAACATTGACCATGCTGAAAGATTTAACAGATGCAAAAGGCATACCGGGCAATGAAAGAGAAGTAAGGCAAGTGATGAAATCATACATAGAACCATTTGCTGATGAGGTGATAACAGATCGCCTGGGCAGTTTAATTGCCAAAAAAACTGGTGCAGAAAACGGCCCGAAAATTATGATCGCCGGACATTTGGATGAAGTCGGCTTTATGGTGACACAAATCACAGATAAAGGCTTTATCCGTTTTCAAACCGTTGGCGGCTGGTGGGCTCAGGTTATGCTTGCCCAGCGGGTCACCATTGTCACAAAAAAAGGAGAAATCACTGGGGTTATCGGATCTAAGCCGCCTCATATTTTGTCTCCTGAAGCAAGAAAAAAATCAGTGGAAATAAAAGACATGTTTATTGATATCGGAGCTTCAAGCCGGGAAGAAGCCTTGGAGTGGGGTGTACTTCCGGGAGATATGATCGTTCCGCATTTTGAATTTACGGTCATGAACAATGAAAAATTCCTACTCGCAAAGGCCTGGGACAACCGCATCGGCTGTGCGATTGCAATTGATGTGTTAAGAAACTTACAAAACACAGACCATCCAAATATAGTGTATGGCGTCGGAACCGTGCAGGAGGAAGTCGGCCTGAGGGGAGCGAAAACGGCTGCACACACCATTCAGCCTGATATTGCGTTTGGTGTTGATGTAGGGATAGCAGGAGACACGCCTGGCATTTCCGAGAAGGAAGCGCAGAGCAAAATGGGCAAAGGCCCGCAGATTATCGTTTACGATGCATCCATGGTCTCTCACAAAGGTTTGCGCGATGCAGTTGTAGCCACTGCGGAGGAAGCCGGCATTCCGTACCAATTTGATGCCATTGCCGGCGGCGGAACTGATTCGGGTGCCATCCATTTGACGGCAAATGGCGTTCCTGCGCTGTCCATTACTATTGCAACCCGCTACATTCATACGCACGCGGCCATGCTGCATCGTGATGATTATGAAAACGCGGTAAAGTTAATTACAGAAGTCATTAAGAAGTTAGACCGAAAAACGGTTGACGAAATTACGTACCAATAAAAAGATACGGAAGAATCCGCCTATTGAGGCGGATTCTATTTTTTTGTCTGTACAAATTACAGCATAGTGACTACAATAAAGAGGATACCGAAAATTTCCTGAACATGACGATATACGACACGCAGCTCGATTTGACAGGAAGGGAGGATAAACAATCTAATTTGTAAGCGCTCTCTAATATAAAGGAGGTTGAACAACATTGAAAAAGAAAAAAACATGGAAACGCTTCTTACACTTTTCGAGTGCTGCTCTGGCTGCAGGTTTGATATTCACTTCCGCTGCTCCTGCAGAGGCAGCATTTTGGGGTGCATCCAATGAGCTCCTTCATGATCCGACTATGATTAAAGAGGGGAGCTCATGGTATGCGCTCGGAACAGGGCTTACGGAAGAACGGGGACTGCGGGTGTTGAAGTCTTCAGACGCTAAAAATTGGACCGTACAAAAATCCATTTTTAGCACACCGCTATCGTGGTGGTCCAATTATGTGCCGAATTACGAGCCAAACCAATGGGCGCCGGACATCCAATACTATAACGGAAAGTACTGGCTGTATTATTCTGTTTCTACTTTTGGAAGCAATACATCTGTCATTGGCCTGGCATCTTCCACAAGCATTAGTTCGGGGAGCTGGAAGGACGAGGGCTTGGTGATTCGTTCGACAAGCTCAAATAATTATAACGCCATTGATCCGGAGCTGACATTCGACAAGGATGGCAACCCGTGGCTCGCGTTTGGCTCGTTTTGGACCGGCATTAAGCTGACCAAGCTTGATAAGAATACGATGAAGCCTACTGGCTCGCTCTATTCGATTGCAGCCAGACCGAATAATGGCGATGCCTTAGAAGCTCCTACTCTTACGTATCAAAATGGTTACTACTATTTAATGGTTTCATTTGATAAATGCTGTGCTGGAGTAAACAGTACGTACAAAATTGCTTACGGAAGATCTAAAAACATTACAGGCCCTTATCTTGATAAAAGCGGAAAAAGCATGCTCGAAGGCGGAGGCACCATTTTGGATTCGGGCAATGACCAATGGAAAGGACCTGGAGGCCAGGATATTGTAAATGGAAACATTCTTGTTCGCCATGCCTATGATGCCAATAACAACGGCATTCCGAAGCTTCTTATCAATGATTTGAATTGGAGCTCGGGCTGGCCGTCCTATTGAATCAAAAAGCCGGGGGGAGAGCCCGGCTTTTTTTAAAAGAAAAGATTGACAGTATAATAGTCAATTACTATAATAAAATTGTTCGTACAAATATTTATTTATAGGTTTATTATCTATCATTAGTACGTATCTTTTATAATTGAAAGCGTTTTATTTTATGAGAAAGGGGCAGTTTACATGCTTCAGACAAAGGATTATGAATTCTGGTTTGTGACAGGAAGCCAGCACCTATACGGGGAAGAGACGCTGGAACTTGTAGATCAGCATGCTAAAAGCATTTGTGAGGGGCTCAGCGGGGTTTCTTCCAGATATAAAATCACTCATAAGCCCGTCGTCACTTCACCGGAAACCATCAGAGAGCTGTTAAGAGAAGCGGAGTACAGTGAGACATGCGCTGGCATCATTACATGGATGCACACATTTTCCCCTGCAAAAATGTGGATAGAAGGCCTTTCCTCTTATCAAAAACCGCTTATGCATTTGCATACCCAATATAATCGCGATATCCCGTGGGGTACGATTGACATGGATTTTATGAACAGCAACCAATCCGCACATGGCGATCGAGAGTACGGTTACATCAACTCGAGAATGGGGCTTAGCCGAAAAGTCATTGCCGGCTATTGGGATGATGAAGAAGTGAAAAAAGAAATGTCCCAGTGGATGGATACGGCGGCTGCATTAAATGAAAGCAGACATATTAAGGTTGCCAGATTTGGAGATAATATGCGTCATGTCGCGGTAACGGACGGAGACAAGGTGGGAGCGCATATTCAATTTGGCTGGCAGGTTGACGGATATGGCATAGGAGATCTTGTTGAAGTGATGGATCGCATTACGGACGACGAGGTTGACACGCTTTATGCGGAGTATGACAGACTATATGTGATCAGTGAGGAAACAAAACGTGACGAAGCAAAGGTAGCGTCCATTAAAGAACAGGCGAAAATTGAACTTGGCTTAACCGCTTTTCTTGAGCAAGGCGGATACACAGCGTTTACGACATCGTTTGAAGTGCTGCACGGAATGAAACAGCTGCCGGGACTTGCCGTTCAGCGCCTGATGGAGAAAGGCTACGGGTTTGCCGGTGAAGGAGATTGGAAGACAGCGGCCCTTGTACGGATGATGAAAATCATGGCTAAAGGAAAAAGAACTTCCTTCATGGAAGATTACACGTACCATTTTGAACCGGGAAATGAAATGATTCTGGGCTCTCACATGCTTGAAGTGTGTCCGACTGTCGCTTTGGATCAGCCGAAAATCGAGGTTCATCCGCTTTCGATTGGCGGCAAAGAAGACCCTGCGCGTTTTGTATTTAACGGCATCAGCGGTTCTGCCATTCAAGCTAGCATTGTTGATATTGGCGGGCGTTTCCGCCTTGTGCTGAATGAAGTCAACGGCCAGGAAATTGAAAAAGACATGCCGAATTTACCGGTTGCCCGTGTTCTCTGGAAGCCGGAGCCGTCATTGAAAACAGCAGCGGAGGCATGGATTTTAGCCGGCGGTGCACACCATACCTGCCTGTCTTATGAACTGACAGCGGAGCAAATGCTTGATTGGGCGGAAATGGCGGGGATCGAAAGTGTTCTCATTTCCCGTGATACGACAATTCATAAACTGAAACACGAGTTAAAATGGAACGAGGCGCTTTACCGGCTTCAAAAGTAGAGGGGGATGTCACATGGCTTACACAATAGGGGTTGATTTTGGAACTTTATCAGGAAGAGCGGTGCTCGTTCATGTCCAAACAGGGGAGGAACTTGCGGCTGCTGTAAAAGAATACAGGCATGCTGTCATTGATACCATCCTTCCAAAAACGGGTCAAAAGCTGCCGCGCGACTGGGCGCTGCAGCACCCTGCTGATTACCTCGAAGTCTTGGAAACAACCATTCCGTCTTTACTCGAACAGACGGGCGTTGAACCGAAAGACATTATCGGGATTGGAATTGATTTCACGGCATGTACGATCCTTCCTATTGACAGCAGCGGGCAGCCGTTATGCATGCTGCCTGAATATGAAGAGGAGCCGCACAGCTATGTGAAGCTCTGGAAGCATCATGCGGCCCAAAAACATGCTGATCGGCTCAATCAAATCGCGGAAGAAGAAGGAGAGGCTTTTTTACAGCGGTACGGAGGAAAAATTTCATCAGAATGGATGATTCCAAAGGTCATGCAAATTGCCGAGGAAGCGCCTCACATTTATGAAGCGGCTGACCGGATCATCGAGGCTGCAGACTGGATCGTGTACCAGCTGTGCGGCTCGCTCAAGCGAAGCAATTGTACCGCAGGGTATAAAGCGATGTGGAGTGAAAAAGCGGGGTATCCGTCAGATGATTTCTTTGAGAAATTAAATCCTTCAATGAAAACGATTACAAAGGACAAATTGTCAGGTTCTATTCATTCAGTAGGAGAAAAAGCCGGCAGTCTGACTGAAAAAATGGCAAAACTGACAGGGCTTCTCCCGGGAACGGCTGTTGCGGTTGCCAATGTGGACGCTCATGTTTCCGTACCGGCGGTCGGCATTACAGAGCCAGGGAAAATGCTGATGATTATGGGAACCTCAACGTGCCATGTTCTTCTTGGTGAAGAGGTGCATATCGTTCCAGGTATGTGCGGCGTTGTGGACAATGGAATTCTCCCGGGCTATGCGGGATATGAAGCCGGGCAGTCCTGTGTCGGCGATCATTTTGACTGGTTTGTGAAAACATGTGTCCCGCCAGCTTATCAAGAGGAAGCAAAGGAAAAAAACATTGGCGTTCATGAGCTGCTGAGTGAGAAAGCAAACCATCAAGCGCCAGGTGAAAGCGGCCTGCTTGCTTTAGATTGGTGGAATGGAAACCGTTCAACTCTTGTTGATGCAGATTTAACAGGGATGATGCTTGGCATGACACTGCTGACGAAGCCTGAAGAGATTTATAGAGCGTTAGTTGAGGCGACAGCTTACGGAACACGGATGATTATCGAAACATTCAAAGAAAGCGGTGTTCCGATTGAGGAACTGTTCGCAGCCGGCGGAATAGCTGAGAAAAACCCGTTTGTCATGCAGATTTATGCGGATGTGACAAACATGGACATTAAAATCTCTGGTTCACCGCAAGCCCCAGCCTTAGGATCTGCCATTTTCGGCGCGCTTGCAGCAGGCAAAGAAAAAGGCGGCTACGATGACATCAAAGAGGCAGCGGCGAACATGGGAAAACTGAAAGATATAACTTATACGCCAAATGCCGAAAACGCCGCGGTTTATGAAAAATTGTACGCTGAATATAAAGAGCTGGTTCATTATTTCGGAAAAGAAAACCATGTCATGAAACGTCTGAAAACGATCAAAAATCTTCAATTTTCATCTGCCGCCAAAAAGAATTGATAAAGGGTGATGGAGCATGCTTGAAACATTAAAAAAGGAAGTGCTGACTGCCAACCTGAAGCTTCAAGAGCATCAGCTGGTAACCTTTACGTGGGGAAATGTTAGCGGTATTGACCGTGAAAAAGAAAGAATTGTCATCAAACCTAGCGGAGTCGAATACAGCGACCTGACAGCAGATGACTTGGTTGTTTTGAACCTTGATGGAGAGGTCGTCGAAGGCTCGCTTAAGCCTTCTTCAGATACACCTACCCATGTTTATTTATATAAAGCCTTTCCGAATATCGGGGGAATTGTCCATACCCATTCTCAATGGGCGACAAGCTGGGCGCAATCGGGCAGAGACATCCCTCCGTTAGGCACGACCCATGCTGATTATTTTGACAGTGCGATTCCATGTACTCGAGAAATGTACGATGAAGAAATCATTCATGACTACGAACTGAATACAGGAAAAGTCATAGCGGAAACCTTTCAGCATCATAACTACGAACAGGTGCCGGGTGTGCTCGTGAATAATCACGGACCGTTCTGCTGGGGCACTGACGCCTTAAATGCCATTCATAACGCAGTTGTATTAGAAACGGTTGCCGAAATGGCCTATCACTCCATTATGCTGAACAAGGATGTAACCCCAATCAATACAGTCCTGCATGAAAAGCATTTTTATCGAAAACACGGAGCAAATGCGTATTATGGCCAGTCATGATACGCCTGTGTCACCAGCCGGCATTCTGATTGACTTGGACGGTACTGTATTCAGAGGAAATGAGTTGATCGAAGGAGCAAGAGAAGCGATCAAAACGCTTAGGAGAATGGGAAAGAAAATCGTCTTTTTAAGCAACCGGGGGAATATCTCCCGTGCCATGTGCAGAAAAAAACTTCTTGGCGCGGGGATTGAAACGGACGTAAACGACATTGTTCTGTCATCAAGCGTGACAGCGGCTTTTCTGAAAAAACATTATCGTTTTTCAAAGGTATGGGTGCTTGGGGAGCAAGGCTTGGTTGACGAGCTGAGGCTGGCCGGTGTGCAGCACGCGAACGAACCGAAGGAAGCGGATTGGCTCGTGATCTCCCTTCATGAAACGGTCACGTACGAAGATTTAAATCAAGCCTTTCAAGCAGCTGCCGGCGGCGCTCGTATTATTGCTACAAACAAAGACCGCTCTTTTCCGAACGAAGACGGAAATGCCATTGATGTGGCTGGAATGATTGGGGCGATAGAGGCTTCCGCACAAGCGAAGACTGAACTTGTTGTCGGTAAGCCGTCATGGCTGATGGCGGAGGCTGCCTGTACAGCAATGGGGCTGTCCGCACATGAATGCATGATTATAGGAGACAGCATTGAATCTGACATTGCGATGGGGAAGCTTTATGGCATGAAAAGCGCCTTAGTGCTTACTGGTTCTGCGAAACAGGGCGAACAGCGTTTGTACACACCAGATTATGTGCTGGATTCTATTAAGGATGTAACCAAATTGGCTGAGGAGGGGATTCTGATATGAATCGTATCGCAGCTGACGTTCAGCGTGCTTTTGAACACGCCGGAGAAAAGACGTTTCCTATAAAAGTTGAAGAAATTGTTCTCGGTAAACAAGCAGCTGATTCGCTTTTGAATTATGTAAAACGAAAAAACAATAAACATATTGTCCTTGTCTGCGACGCGAATACACACCGCATTGCAGGAATTGATCTGGAAAATCAGCTAAATCAAGAAGGATTTCAGGCCGAGTGCCTGATCATTCCAGAAAATGAAGCCGGAGATGTGACAGCTGATGAACGATCGCTCATTCATGTGCTGATCCATACGAAACAAACAACGGATGTCATGATCGCAGTTGGTTCGGGCACGATTCATGATATCGTCCGCTTTGCGGCGTTTCAAAGAGATTTGCCGTTTATTTCTTATCCGACTGCTCCATCTGTAGACGGTTTTACATCAGCAGGGGCGCCGATTATTTTATACGGTACGAAAACAACCATTCAAACGAAGGCCCCTTCTGCACTGTTCGCTGATCTGGATCTATTAAAAGCGGCACCCCAGTCAATGGTGGCGGCTGGGTTTGGTGACATGCTCGGTAAAATAACGTCTTTAGCAGATTGGGAAATATCCCGGCATCTTGCCGGCGAGCCTTATTCGCCAGCAGGAGCTAAGATTGTTCAGGAGGCGCTTGCTGCCTGCATTGAACACACAGAAGACATTGCGATGAAAACGGAAACAGGCATACAGGTTTTGATGGAGTCTTTAATCGTATCGGGGCTTGTCATGCTGGCATTAGATCATTCCCGCCCGGCATCAGGCGGAGAACATCATATTTCACATTGGATTGAGATGGAATTAATGGAGAAAAAACGGCCACAGATTCTTCATGGGGCAAAGGTGGGCTGTGCAGCTGTTTTATTAACTGACACATACAGAAAGCTTGCTAAGGATGACGGGCTGAACGAATTTTCACCGAGCCGGCGGCAAGCCATCCAATCGGCTTATCAAACTCTCCCGGAAGGAGAAGTGCTGGCTGATTGGCTGAGATCAGCCGGAGGCCCTGCGTATTTTGACGAAATCGGTGTCGGGCAGGATTCCGTCAAGAATGCCTTCAGACACGCGCACACCTTAAGAGACCGCTGCACCGGATTAAGAATCATTAATGAAAACAAAACGCTGATCAACCATGGTCTATATGAATAGCCCGCACCTCGAATGGAAGGGGTAACGCAGATGAAAAAAATGACTGTCTGTTTTCTTGTGCTCATGATGCTGCTGACATTAGTCATTGCTGGGTGTTCAGCAGAAAGATCATCCGGGAAGTCGGGTGAAACCGAGCTGACCTTTTGGACATTTAACGGACTTCATGAGCAGTTCTATGTAGAAATGGTGAAGGAATGGAATGAAAAATATCCTGACCGCAAAATTAAGCTGAATACGGTCGTTTATCCGTATGGACAAATGCACGATAACTTGTCTATCTCCTTAATTGCAGGAGAAGGCGTCCCTGATATTGCCGATGTCGAATTGGCCCGTTTTTCAAACTTTTTGAAGGGCTCTGACATACCGCTTGCCGACTTGACTCCGCTGATTGAAAAGGACCGCGATAAATTCGTTGAGGCGCGGCTAACCCTGTACAGCAAAAACGGCAAGCTTTACGGACTCGATACGCATGTAGGAACAACAGTCATGTTTTATAACATGGATGTTATGAAGAAAGCCGGCGTCAATCCTGACGATATTAAAACATGGGATGATTACCATAAAGCCGGACAGAAAGTGCGCAAAGTGACCGGGAAGCCGATGGGAACGGTGGAAACAAATGATTCCGGAACGTTCTTATCTATGATTTCACAGCAAAACTCAGGCTATTTTGATAAAAACGGCAAGCTGATCCTCAATAATGACACCAACGTAAAAACACTTCAATATTTAAAAGACATGATCAATGATAAAACGATGATTCCTGCGCCGGGCGGCGGGCATCACAGTGAAGAATACTACGGCTTTATGAACCAAGGAGGAGCTGCTTCAGTCCTCATGCCGATTTGGTATATGGGAAGATTTATCGATTATATGCCTGATCTGAAAGGGAAGATTGCCATCAGGCCGCTCCCGGCATGGAAAGAGGGAGGCGACCGCTCGGCAGGTTTGGGCGGTACGGCAACCGTTGTGCCGAAGCAAGCCAAGCATGTTGAGTTAGCAAAAGAGTTTTTAGCCTTTGCGAAGGGTTCTAAAGAAGGAAACAAAAAGCTCTGGAGCGTACTTGGGTTTGACCCGCTTCGCTGGGATGTTTGGAGCTCCAAGGAATTGAAAGAGAAAAACAAATACACGGATTACTTCCAAAACGGAACAGGCATTTTTTCCGTGCTGCTCGATATCAAGGATGAAATCAATCCGATTTATTTACATGAGGATTTTGCCAAGGCTTCAGACCTTGTCAACAGAAGCGTGTTGTTCGACGCACTTAAATCTCAGCAAAAAACGCCTAAACAGGCCTTGGACAGAGCGGCAGGTGAACTGAAACAGAAATAGAATCCCATTCAAAAAGTGAAAGCGGGGAGGTTCTCATGAAACCTGTGAAAACAGGAACGGTTCATCCCGTTCCTTCAGCTGCGAAACAATCAGGCTGGCGAGATCTATTTTATTCAAAAAAAGCGGCGCCCTATCTGTTTACAGCGCCATTCGTTTTATCCTTTCTCGTATTTTTTCTATACCCCATCATTAGTGTCTTCATCATGAGCTTCCAAAGAATTTTGCCGGGAGAGGTGTCCTTTGTCGGATTGACTAATTATACAGCGCTAAACAACCCGACGTTCTATACCGCCCTTTGGAATACGCTGGAATACACCTTTTGGACGCTGATCGTGCTGATTCCTGTCCCATTGCTTCTGGCCATATTCCTGAATTCAAAGCTGGTCAAATTTAGAAATATATTTAAATCAGCGCTATTCATCCCGGCATTGACCTCCACCATTGTAGCGGGGATCATTTTTCGGCTGATCTTCGGAGAAATGGAAACGTCTCTGGCCAATTCCATCCTACTCAAACTCGGCTTTTCACCTCAGAACTGGATGAACAATGAACATACCGGCATGTTTTTGATGGTGCTGCTTGCTTCATGGAGATGGATGGGAATCAACATCCTTTACTTTTTAGCCGGTTTGCAAAATGTGCCGAAAGAGCTGTACGAAGCCGCTGATATAGACGGCGCGAATACAATGAAAAAATTTCTGCACATCACGCTGCCGTTTCTTAAGCCTGTAACCGTATATGTACTGACCATCAGCATCATCGGCGGATTCAGGATGTTTGAGGAAAGCTACGTCCTTTGGCAGAATAATTCCCCGGGTAATATTGGTCTGACGCTTGTCGGATATTTGTATCAGCAGGGGCTTGCCTACAACGAAATGGGGTACGGAGCGGCCATCGGCATCGTGCTTTTGATTGTGATCCTTGTTGTCAGCCTGATTTCATTAAAGCTGTCAGGCTCGTTTAAGGGGGAGGGATAAATGTTGCGGCACAGTCCTCAGTTCAGCGTTTATAGAATTGCGCTAACCCTGTTTTTTATTATGCTGAGCCTATTGTATCTTTTTCCGATTTTCTGTTTGCTTTTAGGATCATTAAAGCCGTCATCTGAGCTTTTGCGTGTGGGGCTCAATCTTGACATTGATCCTAAAGTAATGAGTCTTGATAATTATACATTTCTGTTTAACGGCGGAAGCATTTATTTCAAATGGTTTTTTAACAGTCTTGTACTTGGGCTTTTCACAACCGTGCTCACCCTGTTTTTTTCTTCGATGATCGGGTACGGGCTTGCGGTTTATGATTTTAAGGGCAGAAACATCATCTTTGTTCTTGTGCTGATTATCATGATGGTTCCGCTGGAAGTGATGATGCTTCCACTGTTTAAGCTTACCGTCGGACTGCACTTGATCGATTCATATACGGGTGTCATATTGCCGTTTATCGTTTCACCTGTTGCCGTTTTCTTTTTCAGGCAGTATGCTCTTGGCCTTCCAAGAGATCTGCTGGACTCTGCAAGAATGGACGGCTGTACGGAATTCGGCATCTTTTTCAGGATTATGGCACCGCTGATGAAACCGGCTTTCGGCGCGATGATTATCCTTCAGTCCTTAAACAGCTGGAACAACTTCTTGTGGCCGCTGATTGTGCTTCGGTCGAAAGAAATGTTTACGCTTCCAATAGGGCTGTCCAGCTTGCTGAGCCCTTATGGAAATAATTACGACATGCTTATATCCGGCTCAGTATTTGCGATTTTGCCGGTGATTATCATTTTCTTGTTTTTCCAAAAGTACTTTATCTCCGGCCTGACGGTAGGGGGAGTCAAAGGTTAATGAAGGAGGAAACGTGTGATGAAAAAAGCGCGAATGATTGTAGACAAAGAATATAAAATCGGTGAAGTAGATAAACGAATTTATGGCTCGTTTATCGAACATATGGGTCGTGCGGTATATGAAGGCATATACGAGCCTGATCACCCTGAAGCGGATGAAGATGGGTTTAGAAAAGATGTTCAGTCGCTGATCAAAGAATTACAGGTTCCCATCATCCGCTATCCGGGCGGAAACTTTTTATCCGGATACAACTGGGAGGACGGTGTCGGACCAGTCGAAAACCGCCCGAGACGGCTTGACTTGGCATGGCAAACGACAGAAACCAATGAAGTGGGAACAAATGAATTTTTATCTTGGGCAAAAAAGGTGAACACTGAGGTCAATATGGCCGTCAACCTTGGTACAAGAGGCATAGATGCCGCCCGTAATCTCGTTGAATATTGCAACCATCCGAAAGGCTCTTACTGGAGTGATTTAAGAAGATCGCATGGCTATGAACAGCCGTATGGCATCAAAACATGGTGCTTAGGAAACGAAATGGATGGACCGTGGCAGATCGGCCACAAAACAGCTGATGAATACGGACGGCTAGCCGCAGAGACGGCAAAGGTCATGAAATGGGTTGATCCATCAATTGAACTTGTTGCCTGCGGCAGCTCAAACAGCGGCATGCCGACCTTTATCGATTGGGAAGCGAAGGTGCTGGAGCATACGTACGAGCATGTTGACTATATCTCTCTTCACACCTACTACGGAAACCGGGATAACAATCTGCCAAACTACTTGGCCCGTTCTATGGATCTGGATCATTTTATCAAATCCGTCGCTGCAACCTGTGACTATGTAAAAGCAAAAACACGCAGCAAGAAAACAATCAATCTTTCTCTGGATGAATGGAACGTCTGGTACCACTCAAATGAGGCTGATAAAAAAGTCGAGCCGTGGATCACTGCGCGTCCGATTTTAGAGGATATTTACAATTTTGAAGATGCCTTATTAGTCGGCTCTCTGCTCATTACGATGCTGCAGCACGCAGACCGTGTGAAAATTGCGTGTCTTGCACAGCTTGTCAATGTCATCGCGCCGATCATGACGGAAAAAGGCGGAGAAGCATGGAGACAGCCGATTTTCTATCCATACATGCATGCTTCTGTTTACGGAAGGGGCGAGTCACTGAAACCGCTTATTTCTTCTCCTAAGTACGACTGTTCTGATTTCACTGATGTGCCATATGTTGATGCTGCTGTTGTGTACTCTGAAGAGGAAGAAACCCTCACTATTTTTGCGGTAAACAAGGCTGAGGATCAGATGGAGACGGAGATTTCGCTCAGAGGCTTTGAATCCTACCAAATCGCAGAACACATCGTACTTGAGCATCAGGATATCAAAGCGACAAACCAGCATAACAGAAAAAATGTCGTCCCGCATTCCAACGGAACATCGTCTGTCAGCGAAAACGGCTTAACTGCTCATTTCACGCCGCTTTCCTGGAATGTGATCCGCCTGAAAAAACAGTCATAAGAGAAGCTAAGCCGGAGATTTCTCTCCGGCTTGTCTTTCAACTGCCACGAGCCGGCCCGTTCAAGCCGGCTTTTTGTATAGGAAAAAATGACCGCTTTTCACCATGAAATTGTGATATATTTATGAAAAACAGCAAAGGGGATGGGAGAAAATGAATGCGGTTACAATTGTGATAGCGTCAATGTGTATTTTGGCTATTGCCTATCGTTTATACGGAACATTTATGATGGTGAAGGTTCTCAAAGTGAATGATGACAAGCCAACACCTGCTCATGCGCTTGAGGATGGGAAAGACTATGTGCCTACAAATAAATGGGTTTCGTTCGGCCATCACTTTGCCGCGATCGCAGCGGCCGGTCCGCTGGTCGGACCCATTCTGGCGGCGCAGTTTGGCTATTTGCCGGGATTATTGTGGCTGTTAATCGGGGCGGTAATTGGGGGAGCCGTCCATGATATTGTTGTGCTGTTTGCATCGATGCGCAAAAACGGAAAATCGCTGTCGGAAGTGGCGAAGGATGAGCTTGGCCCTGTTGCAGGATTTTGTACAGGACTGTCCATGCTGTTTATCATCACGATCACAATGGCGGGCCTGTCGATGGTTGTCTTGCATGCGCTTGAACGTAATCCATGGGGAACATTTGCGGTAGGGATTACGATTCCGATTGCGATGGGTGTGGGCTTATTTTATAAGAAAACGGGAAATTTAAAGCTCGCTTCAACGGTCGGCTTTCTCTTTTTAATGGCAGGAGTCTTTATCGGTCCATGGGTACAGACTACCGCGCTCGGTGACTTTTTAACGCTAGATACGAAAACGCTTGCAATCGCGCTTCCTGTTTATGCGTTTTTTGCGGCTGCGCTTCCCGTTTGGCTGCTTCTTGCTCCGCGTGATTATTTAAGCAGCTTTATGAAAATCGGTGTTTTTATCGCTTTGATTGTTGGTGTGTTTGTCGTCAATCCGTCCATTCCGTTCCCTGCGTTTACAGAATTCGTAAAAGGCGGCGGGCCGGTACTGGCAGGACCTGTCTGGCCGTTCATCTCAATAACCATTGCCTGCGGGGCGATCTCTGGGTTCCATGCCTTTGTCGGTTCAGGAACGACACCGAAAATGCTGAATAAATGGAGTGATATGAAGCCGGTTGCGTTTGGCGCAATGCTTGTTGAGTGTCTTGTCGGCATCATGGCGCTGATTGCAGCGACCGCTTTACAGCCTGCTGATTACTTTGCGATTAACAGCACGCCTGAGGTTTTCCGTACGCTTGGCATGAATATCGTACATTTGCCTGAATTGAGCAGGGAAATCGGTCTGGACTTAGAAGGAAGAACAGGGGGAGCCGTCACACTTGCGGTGGGAATGACTTATATTTTTACCGGAATGCCGTTTTTCAGCCATTTGGCCTCATACTTTTTCCAATTTGTCATTATGTTTGAAGCGGTCTTTATTTTAACAGCGATTGACGCCGGCACACGCGTTGCCCGTTATTTGATCCAGGATTTCTTCGGGGAGGTGTATAAACCGCTGAAGAAAACAGACTGGATTCCGGGCTCTGTATTTGCCAGCGCGCTTGCCTGTTTGATGTGGGGGTACTTGCTGTATTCAGGAGATATCGGTTCCATTTGGGCGCTGTTCGGCGTTTCTAATCAGCTGATGGCTTCAGTGGGGCTGATTATCGGAGCGACCATCGTGCTGAAAATCGCTGATAAACGCCGGTACATTCTGACTTGCCTTATCCCGCTTGCCTATTTATATGTCACTGTCAATTATGCGGGCTATTGGATGGTGCGCAATGTGTATCTCAATCCTGAAGCAGCAGGATATAGTGTATTGAATGGCGTATTATCTATCATCATGCTGGTGTTAGGCTTCATCATTATCGTGGCGGCTGTGAAAAAATGGGCGCAGATGTGGAAAGATCCGAGCTTAAGGATGGAAGCGTCTATACCGGGCTAGAAGGACTATTGAAAATGCTGAGGGGGGTTGGCAATGAATCTATCAATGAAATATCTTATTCTATACGTATCGGACAGCAAGCGGGCTATTCATTTTTACCGGGATATTTTAGGACTGCCGATTCGTGCTGAACACGGCACGTATGTCGAATTTGATACAGGGTCTACGATATTGGCGCTTAATACCCGGGAAAGCGCCAGAGACATCACGGCGCTGGACATTCCGGATACATCTGCTTCAAACACATTTGAAATCGGGTTTGTTACTGAAAATGTAGAAGCGGTCATCAAAAGGATGAGAGAACAAGGCGTCTCGATTATCGGGGAGCCGAAAGTGAAACCATGGGGGCAGACGGTCGCCTATATCGCTGATCCGGATGGACATTATATCGAAATTTGCAGTCCGATGGAATAACGCACAAAAGCCCAAAACAATTTCTGTTTTGGGCTTTCTCATGATGTTTTGTGCCCGGCTGCTTCCAATAGCAGATCAGCCAGGTGAACGGCTCTGACTTTACCGCTTAGTCCTTCGCGTTCAATCCCGAGCTTCATCTGCAGCAGGCAGCCGGGATTTGCTGTTACAATGAGGATCGCTTCGGTTGCTTTGACGGCAGCCATTTTGCTGTCCAGTATTTTCATAGACATTTCAGCTTCGACGATGTTGTAAATTCCCGCTGACCCGCAGCAGCTGTCTGCTTTCTCCATTTCTTTGAATTCCGCCCCTTTGATGCTTTTAAGAAGCTGGCGGGGCTCAAGCGACGTATGCATTACATTTCTTAGGTGGCATGAATCTTGGTAGGTAACGACCTGAGGTGTCTCGAGCGCTAAGTCCATTTGATGGAAATCGAGTTCAACCAAAACGGAAGAAAAATCCTTCAGCTTTTGAACAAAAGCGGCGGCTCGCTCCGACCATTCCGGGTCATCCTTCAGCAAATGATCATATTCGGTAAGAAAGGCTCCGCATCCTCCTGCGTTTGTAATGACTGCATCCACGTCTAATGCTTCGAAAGCAGCGATATTTTGTTTCGCGAGCTCTTTCCCTGTGTTTTTTTCACCGCTGTGTCCATGAAGCGCCCCGCAGCAAGCCTGTTCAGGCGGAATGACAATGTCGCAGCCTGCCAGCTGTAAAAGCTTCAGTGTGGCATTATTGGTCGGTAAAAACATTGTATCCATTAAGCAGCCCGAAAAAAAGGCGACCCGCTTTTTCATGGGGCCAATGGACGGCAGGAAACGCGGCCGATGTTTCATGTCTTTGCTTTTAGGAACATCAGGAAGAACGGCTTCCATCGTTCGCAAATGCTCAGGCAGGACCCGAAGCATGCCTGATTTTCGCACAGCGGTTTGCAGTCCTGACCGCTGATACAAACCGATAAGGCTTACAGCTGATCGCATGCGGTTTTGGTGCGGAAACAGCTCGTGAAAAGCCGTCTTTCGCATGACACGTGCGCCGAGCGAGTGTTTTTTGTTTTGGTGGATAATATCTCTGGCTTCCTCAAGCAGCTGTCCGTATTTCACGCCTGACGGGCATACAGGTTCACAGGCGCGGCAGCCGAGGCAAAGTGACAGCGACCGTTCGACATCTTCATCCGGTTCAATCATACCGTCGGCTACGGCTTTCATTAAGGCGATACGCCCACGCGGAGAGTGTGTTTCCTGAAATCCCGATTCGATATAGGTCGGACAGGAAGGAAGACAGAAGCCGCAGCGCATACAATTCAAAAGCTCGCCTTCATCCATGCGCTCTTTAAACTCATTTTGGATCTGTTTCATTTCTTTTTCTGTTGTCATCTTTCTGCCACCACACGTTTTCTGGCATCTTTCGCAAACACTTTGCCCGGATTTAATATGTTCTGGGGGTCAAATGCCGCTTTCAGCGCTTTCATCGCATCAATGCCTTCTTTTTTCAGCTTCATTTCCAAGTAAGGCGCTTTCATTTCCCCGACTCCGTGCTCTCCGGTTATCGTCCCGCCAAGTTCAATCGCTTTCTCAAAAATCTCGGCAAAAGCCTGTTCGACACGTTCCATTTCATCCTTATTTCTTATGTCTGTCGTGCATGTCGGGTGCAGGTTCCCGTCTCCCGCATGGCCAAAGGTGCAGATGGAAATATCATATTTAGCAGCAATATCATTAATCGCTTTTACCATATTGGCGATTTCTGAGCGAGGAACGGTCGCATCCTCTAAAATCGTCGTTGGCTTGAGGCGGGCAAGGGCAGAAAGTGCAGAGCGCCGTGCTTCAGTCAGGGCGAATGCTTCCTCCTCCGTTTGTGCGGTCTGAACGGAAACGGCCTCGCCTTTTTTGCAAATCGCCTCAATCTTTTCCATATCCCGTTCAACAGTTTCAAATGGCCCGTCTTGTTCAATTAACAGAACCGCCTTTGCGTTTGTCGGCAGTCCGATTTTGGCATAATCCTCAATCACCAATAGTGTAGGCTGGTCGAGAAATTCAAGCGTGGCGGGTATGATTTTTGCGGCAATGATGTCTGATACCGTTTGAGCAGCGGCATCGATATTTTCATATAGGGCAAGCAGCGTCTTTTTTGTTTCAGGCTTTGGAACGAGCTTGACGATTGCCTCTGTCACAATGCCGAGTGTTCCTTCTGAGCCGACAAAAAGACGTGTGAGATCGTATCCGGCCACATCCTTTGCGAGTTTTCCGCCGGTGCGGATGATGTCACCATTTGCGAGCACAACCTCCAGTCCAATAACATAGTCGCGGGTGACGCCGTATTTTAATCCGCGGAGCCCGCCGGAATTTTCATTGATGTTTCCGCCCATGGTTGATATTTTCATAGAACTCGGGTCAGGCGGATAAAACAAACCTTTGCTTTCAACCGCGCGAATCATATCCAGCGTAATGACGCCCGGCTGAACTGTGGCAGTTAAATTTTCTTCATCAATCTCAAGAATCTGGTTCATGTGCTTAAAGAGAAGCACAAGTCCGCCTTCAGTCGGGCACGTGCCGCCGCACAGGTTTGTCCCTGATCCTCTTGGAACGATCGGCACTCGATGTTCGCTGCAAATTGTTAAAATGCGTGATACTTCATCAGTATTCCTCGGAGCAATCACGGCATCAGGCATAGACTGATACTGAGGCGTCGCATCATATGAATAGACGAGACGGCCGGCAGTCGAGTCATCAAAGTTTTCTGGTCCGGAGACCCGAATCAGCTGCTCCTTTACATCCTTGGTGATCATTTTACCCATCCCCCTGTCAAAAAACGCTTTCAATCTATTGTAAAAGAAAAAAAGCAAAGCCTTCCATGGAGAAACATACAAAAAATGAAACTGAAACTCTCTCTATTTTGTATCTTGATCTAAAAAATAGAGGGCGACGTACATCGTGACGATGTCCTCGGTACGGTCAAAACGTAAACCCGTCAGCTGTTCAGCCTTAGCCAGACGATATCGCAATGTATTGATATGAATATGCATATCTTCTGCGGTTTGTTTCAAAGACAAATCGAGATGAAAGAAAGTCCGTAACGTATTCATAAGTTCCTGATGCTCTAGCGCCTCTCCTAATACTCTTTGCGGAAATTCGTTTCGGGTTCCCGGGCTGATCTCCGTCAGACACATATCAAGCTTCAGATCCTCTTCAAATATGGGCGTTTTTCGCTTAAGGCTGACAGCCAGCGCTTTTTCCGCTTGCTCGTATGAATCTGTCAGGCTGGAGCTTGCGACAGCCCTTCCGGCGCCAGCTGCTGTATATTGGCTGCTTGCGGTATTGGCAAACGAACAAATGTGAAGGATCTTCCGTAAAAGCTGATCCCTTTGTTCATGCTGCGGCACTTCATGATTAATCAAAATCCGTTCATTTCCCCACCTGATGAACAAATCCGCAGGGTACGAGGATTTCCAGCTGCGTGCCATTTGTTCAATATCATGACGTGACCACTCATACCCCTGAATAAGAATCATTTGGCGCCGGGAGGAAAGGTCAACACCAAGAAGCTGAGCTTTCTCAAGAAAACTGGGAGACCACTCCTTTAATTGCAGCCAATCGATCATAAAGGACTCCAGCATTCTCTCACGCCACTGGGATTGCTCTAAATGCCGCGATTCCTTAATGAACAGCTCTGTCATTTTTCGAAGCAGTTCTCCGAATGGCTGAATCTCTGCAGGCTCACCTGTCAGCCCGAAGACGGCGATCACATCATGGTCAAAAAATACAGGGAGGTTTATGCCTGCTTTCACTCCTTTTAACCTTGTTTCATCTTCTCTTGTAATAATCACGCTGCGTCTTTCTTTTGCGCAGATAAGCGCTCCCTCATGAAATTGTCCGACACGCTCATCGTTTGTGCCTGCCATAATAAGACCGTCCGTGTTTACAATAATGACTTCACGTTCGTACATTTTTTTAACTTCAGCAATAATTTTTTTCGCTAATAACGGCTGTAAAAACATGGCGTTCCCCCTCATCATGTTTTTATTATATAAGAAAAAAACCGGGCGCTGTCACCCGGTTTCATGTCTTATTCGGCGGGTTTTAATCCGTCTTCAAGCGTTTTCAGCATTTCGTTTTTCTCACTTTCAGATGCGTGCTGCCAAATGACTTCGAATAAAACGCCGAGCCCTGGAAGCATTTTTTCTTCACCGCTTTGAATCGCATCTACGATTGTATGCTCAAGCTGCTCCTGATTATTGCCGGTGACATTGGAGATGACGGCATGACGTAAATTAAGATCCATGTAAAACGCTCCTTTTTCTAAAATGTAATACGTATATTCTAACCCTGCACCTGGTTTATTATGTGCTGTTCTTGCGATATAATAACATCATGTTAAAAAAAGGAGCGCCACATAGACAGTGAAACAAATAGAATCGGCAAAAAACCAAAAAGTGAAGGATTGGAAAAAGCTTCACACAAAAAAAGAACGAACAAAAACAAATACATTTCTGATAGAGGGAGAACACCTCGTTGAAGAGGCGTTGAAAAGCCCGGGCATTGTGAAAGAAATCCTTGTAAAGGATGAAACGAAGATTCCTTCAGATCTTGAGACTGGTATCCAGTGCTATACGCTGAGTGAAGATGCGTTTTCAGCTGTGACTGAAACCGAAACGCCGCAGCAGATTGCCGCTGTGTGCCATATGCCTGAAGAAAAGCTGGCAACGGCACGCAAGGTGCTGCTGATTGACGCTGTTCAAGATCCGGGAAACCTTGGCACAATGATTCGAACGGCTGATGCGGCCGGTTTGGATGCGGTTGTACTCGGTGACGGCACGGCGGACGCCTTTAACGGAAAAACACTGCGATCTGCTCAAGGATCTCACTTCCATATTCCTGTTGTGAGAAGAAATCTGCCTTCATATGTGGACGAATTGAAGGCAGAGGGCGTAAAAGTATACGGCACGGCGCTGCAAAACGGAGCGCCTTATCAGGAGATTCCTCAGTCTGAATCCTTTGCGCTCATTGTAGGAAATGAAGGTGCAGGGGTGGATGCTGCATTGCTGGAAAAAACGGATTTGAACCTATACGTGCCGCTTTACGGACAGGCTGAATCACTAAACGTTGCGGTTGCGGCTGCCATCCTCGTGTATCACTTGCGAGGATAGTGTTGCGCCAAGCGTTGGATTTCTCTATAATAGAACATAATATTTCAAAAACCGTGACAGAGGACCTCAATTTCTGATCAACTGCTTTCCAGGGAGAAAATGCCGCTGACTGAGAGCATTTTTAACGCAGCCGGAAATTGGCTTCACCTCTTGAGTTGTCGCCGGGACCGCGTACACTGCGCGTAAAGGTGAACCGGAATCTGATTCCGTTATGTCAATGAAGCTGACGACAGCATCAGTCTGTCTGAAATAAGGGTGGTACCGCGGCCACAACTCGTCCCTTGTACAAGGGACGGGTTTTTTTTATTTTCCAAAGACATATGACGGTTTGTTTACATAAAAGGAGGATGCAAAATGGAAGAAAAGCTAAAACAGCTGGAACAAGAAGCTTTAGAACAAGTAGAAGCGGCAAGCTCATTGAAGGTTGTCAATGATATTCGGGTGCAATATCTCGGAAAAAAAGGGCCGATTACAGAAGTGCTGCGCGGAATGGGCAAGCTTTCTGCTGAGGAACGTCCAAAAATGGGGGCGCTCGCGAACGAAGTAAGGGAGCGTATTGCCAATGCGATTGCTGACAAAAACGAGAAGCTTGAAGAAGAGGAAATGAAGCAGAAGCTTGCAGGACAGACAATTGACGTCACGCTGCCGGGGAACCCTGTTGCAGTCGGCGGCCGCCATCCGCTCACTGTTGTCATTGAAGAAATTGAAGATTTATTTATCGGTATGGGCTACACAGTCGAGGAAGGGCCAGAGGTTGAAACGGATTACTACAACTTCGAATCGCTCAATCTTCCGAAAGAACACCCTGCGCGCGATATGCAGGACAGCTTTTACATCACAGAGGAGACTTTGATGAGAACGCAAACTTCTCCTGTCCAAACACGGACGATGGAAAAGCATGAAGGCAAAGGTCCCGTTAAAATCATTTGCCCGGGTAAAGTATATCGCCGTGATAACGATGATGCGACGCACTCTCACCAATTTATGCAAATTGAAGGGCTTGTCGTTGACAAAAACATCAGCATGAGTGATTTAAAAGGAACGCTTGAACTCGTTGCGAAAAAAATGTTCGGGCAAGACCGCGAAATCAGACTCCGCCCAAGCTTTTTCCCGTTTACTGAGCCTTCAGTAGAAGTGGATGTGACATGCTTTAAATGCGGTGGGAACGGCTGTTCAGTATGTAAAGGAACAGGCTGGATTGAAATCCTCGGCGCCGGAATGGTTCACCCGAACGTGCTTAAAATGGCTGGCTTTGATCCGAAGGAATATCAGGGCTTCGCATTCGGAATGGGTGTTGAGCGCATCGCCATGCTGAAATACGGCATTGATGATATCCGCCACTTCTATACAAACGATGTCAGATTTATTTCGCAGTTTAAACAGGCGTAAGAGGAGGATGCAAGGATGTTTGTTTCTTATAAATGGTTAGAGGATTATGTTGATTTAAAAGGCATGGACCCGGCTGTTCTTGCTGAAAAAATTACAAGAGCCGGTATTGAGGTTGAAGGAATTGAATACAAAGGAGAAGGCATCAAAGGCGTTGTCATCGGCCATGTGCTGGAGCGCGAGCAGCACCCGAATGCTGATAAGCTGAATAAGTGCCTTGTGGATATCGGTGCTGAAGCCCCTGTACAAATCATTTGCGGCGCGCCGAATGTGGATAAGGGACAAAAAGTCGCGGTTGCAACTGTCGGAGCGGTGCTGCCGGGCAATTTCAAAATCAAAAAAGCCAAGCTTCGCGGTGAAGAATCAAATGGCATGATCTGTTCCTTACAGGAGCTTGGTATCGAAAGCAAACTTGTGGCGAAGGAGTATGCAGAAGGCATTTTCGTATTCCCGAATGACGCTGAAACAGGAAGCGATGCCTTAGCGGCTTTACAGCTTGACGATGCGATTCTTGAGCTGGGTTTAACGCCAAACCGCGCGGATGCCATGAACATGCTTGGTGTTGCTTACGAGGTTGCCGCGATTTTAGACACTGAGGTAAAGCTTCCGCAAACGGATTACCCGGCTGCTTCAGAACAAGCGTCTGATTACATTGCAGTCAAAATCGAAGATCAAGAAGCGAACCCGCTGTACACTGCAAAAATCATTAAAAATGTCACGATTGCTCCGTCACCGCTTTGGATGCAGACAAAGCTGATGAATGCAGGCATTCGCCCGCACAACAACGTCGTTGACATCACAAATTTTGTCCTGTTGGAATACGGACAGCCGCTTCATGCGTTTGATTATGACAGATTTGGCTCTAAGGAAGTCGTAGTACGAAAAGCAGCTGAGAATGAAATGCTCGTCACTCTTGATGATCAAGAACGTAAGCTGTCCGCCGATCACCTTGTCATTACAAACGGAACGAAAGCGCAGGCCGTTGCGGGTGTCATGGGAGGAGCAGAGTCAGAGGTTCAGGAAGATACCAAAACGATTTTGCTTGAGGCTGCGTATTTCAACGGGCAGACGGTTCGCAAGGCTTCCAAAGACCTTGGTTTGAGAAGTGAATCAAGCGTAAGATTTGAAAAAGGAATTGATCCGGCGCGCGTACGTCTTGCAGCAGAACGGGCTGCGCAGCTGATCCATCTGTATGCCGATGGTGAGGTGCTTGCTGGAACAGTTGAGGAAGATCACCTGACAATCGAAGCAAATAACATTCACGTATCTGCTGACAAAGTGAGCAGCGTTCTAGGCCTGACGATCAGTAAAGAAGAACTGATCAGCATTTATAAACGTCTCGGTTTTACAGTCGGTGAAGCGGGTGAACTTCTCGTTGTGACTGTCCCATCACGCCGCGGCGACATTACAATAGAAGAGGATTTAATCGAAGAAGCGGCAAGACTGTACGGCTACGATAACATTCCGTCTACGCTTCCTGAGACAGCGGGAACTACAGGCGGATTAACGCCTTACCAGGCAAAACGCCGTAAAGTCAGACGCTTCCTTGAAGGCGCAGGCTTATCACAAGCCATCACTTACTCACTGACAAACGAGAAGAAAGCTGCAGCGTTTGCGATTGAAAAATCACTGAATACTGTGCTTGCGCTTCCAATGAGTGAAGAAAGAAGCATTCTCAGACACAGTCTTGTTCCGAATCTGCTTGATTCTGTTTCTTACAACCTCGCGAGGCAGACTGACTCAGTTGCACTGTACGAAGTCGGCTCCGTTTTCCTGACGAAGGAAGAGGACACAAAACCTGTTGAAACAGAACGCGTAGCAGGAGCTGTTACCGGATTATGGCGCAAGCAGCTATGGCAGGGTGAAAAGAAACCAGTTGATTTCTTTGTTGTCAAAGGAATTGTGGAAGGGCTGTTAGACAAACTCAACGTCCTAGACAGCATTGAATTTGTACAGTCAGAACGCAAACAGCTGCATCCGGGCAGAACAGCGAACATTTTATTAAATGGTTCTCTGATCGGCTTCATTGGCCAAGTCCATCCTTCATTGGAAAAAGAACTGGATATAAAGGAAACATACGTATTTGAGCTCGATCTTCATGCGTTGCTCGCAGCAGAAACAGCACCGCTTGTTTACAAGGCGATTCCGAAATATCCGTCTGTGACACGTGATATTGCTCTTGTAACAGATAAAACCGTCACAAGCGGCCAGCTTGAGAGCGTCATTAAAGAGGCTGGCGGCAAGCTTCTGAAAGAGGTAACTGTCTTTGACGTATACGAAGGCGAACATATGGAGGAAGGCAAGAAGTCAGTCGCTTTCTCACTCCAGTATGTCAACCCTGAACAAACACTGACTGAAGAAGAAGTGACAAAGGCGCACAGCAAAGTGCTGAAAGCGTTAGAAGACACATATCAAGCTGTTTTAAGAGGCTGATAAAAAAGCTTGCAGAGAAATCTGCAAGCTTTTTTCTATGAACGTTTTTTATCAGCAAGGCGCTGCGCTTTTTGCGTATTGGCGAAATGGAGTTTTGTAAAGGTTCTGAGTGTAGATGCCCCTTTTTTGAGGATCAGCTTGGCGGCCGCTTCATCGACGTGCGGACCGGCCCCTTTTGGAAGCGTCATTCCTGCCTCGCGTGATAGTTTATCCATTTCCATTAAAAACGAATATCTTGCAATGATTGAAGCAGCGGCGACAGCCAGGTGAATGCCTTCAGCTTTTGTGCTAAAATAGGTCCGCTCCTTCACAATGTCTCTGCCCTTTAAATGATTGAAGTAGACGCCTGGCTCAGCGAATTGGTCAATCAAAATGGCTTCAGGCTTTACTCCATCCAATTTTCTTAATAAATGGGTGATCGCTTGATTGTGCAGCAAAGCTTTCATTTTCCCTTGGCTCATGCCTTTTTCCTGCATGCTGTTATACTTTTCATTCTTTAAAACCAGCAGGCTATATGGAATAGTTTTGATCAGGTTTCGGGCAATCTCGATGATTTGCGGATCTTTTAAATCTTTAGAATCCTTAACACCGAGTTCCTTCATTAAAGGAAGCATGGTTTTGTCGACGTACGCACATACAACCGTCATTGGGCCAAAGTAATCTCCGGTTCCGACTTCGTCAGAACCGATAACAGACATTCCGGCGATATCTGCCGGAGGGGCATAGCGGGGATCAGCCGGCTTTTTGGCCGTTTTCTTCTTTTCCTGAGGCTCCGCTGTTCCCCAGCGCGCGGATTCTGCCGCTGCGTTTTTGCCTTGAAACAAGACCTTGCCTGATTTATATGCTGTAATGGTACAGCCGGGCGGTTTCGCCTGAAAAACGGCTCCCTGCGGAACAGAGGCTGTAAGCGAACCACTGTATGTCATTTTCATTTGGTCAATAGCAGACAACGATACTTTTATCACTGAATGGGACACGTAATAATCTCCTTTTTTTACACTTTTCGCTGTATATACCAGTGTATCATAACAGCGGGAGGCTCGTCTTTCCATTCATTTAATAAACGTGTTATGATAAGAACTAGGATTCTCGCGGAATGGAGGAGAAACGTTGTCTGACGGCAAAAAAACAAAAACAACCGTTGACATTTACGGCCAGCACTTCACGATTGTCGGTGAAGAAAGCAGAGCCCATATGAGGTATGTCGCCGGAATTGTTGATGATAAAATGAGAGAAATCAATGAAAAAAATCCATACCTTGATATAAATAAACTTGCAGTGCTGACAGCGGTAAATGTGGTGCACGATTATGTCAAATTACAAGAGAAATGTGAAAAACTGGAGCGTCAGCTTAAAGAAAAGGATTGAACAACTATGCTAGATATCATCATCTTAATCTTGCTCCTGATGGGGACTTTACTGGGGTTAAAACGCGGTTTTATCCTGCAGTTTATCCGCTTGACGAGCTTTATTTTATCAATTGCCTTTGCGGCTTTATTCTATAAAAACGTGGCACCGCATTTACATTGGATTCCCGCACCCGATTTTTCAGCGGGACAGCCGGCTCTTTCTTTTTTTACGGGGAATTTGGAAGCAGCGTACTATAATGCGATTGCGTTTATCGTTTTATTTATCATTGCTAAAATCTTACTGAGAATCATCGGCTCGTTCCTGAGTATTGTAGCCGGCATTCCGGTGATTAAACAAATCAACCAGATGCTGGGAGCCGTTCTCGGTTTTCTAGAAGTCTATTTATTTACATTTGTGCTGCTGTATGTCGCATCCGTTCTGCCGGTAGATGCACTGCAGCAAATGATGGGGCAATCGTCTCTCGCAAATGTGATCATTAACCATACACCGTACTTGTCAGGGCTTTTACAAGAGCTGTGGACACAGTACGGGGCATAAAAAAACTTCTCTTGTCCGGAGAAGTTTTTTTCAAGTATGATGGAAACATATGTGAACGTCTGGGGGTTATGATATGCATAAAAAAGATATTATCCGGCTGCTTGAAACCATTGCAGTCTATATGGAACTCAAAGGGGACAACCCGTTTAAAGTATCCGCCTTCCGAAAAGCGGCGGCAGCCCTGGAACAGGACGACCGAAGCTTATCAGAAATGGACGATATGATGTCGCTGTCCGGCATTGGAAAAGGAACGTACAGCGTCATTAAAGAGTATATAGATGAAGGAAAGTCAAGCACGCTCGAATCGCTTCAGAAAGAAGTGCCGGAAGGACTCGTGCCTTTATTGAAGCTGCCGGGGCTCGGCGGCAAAAAAATCGCAAAGCTGTATAAAGAGCTCGGCGTACACGATGCAGAATCTCTGAAGGAAGCCTGTGAGCAGCAAAAGGTCCAGGGTCTTGCGGGCTTCGGCAAAAAATCGGAAGAAAAAATATTACAGGCGCTCGGGGAAGCCGGAAAACAGCCTGAACGGTTCCCGATCGGCTACGCCCTCCGGATCGCGCGGGAAATTGAGGAGCATCTTTCTCAATTTACGCATATCATCAAATTTTCTCGTGCCGGAAGTCTCCGCAGAGCGCGGGAAACGGTGAAGGATCTGGATTATATCATTGCTACAGATCATCCGGCTGAAGTAAGAGAGCAGCTTCTTGAGCTGCCAAACATCAAAAGCGTGATCGCAAGCGGAGATACGAAGGTGTCCGTCATCCTTTCCTTTGAATATGAAACAAGCGTCGATTTCCGTCTTGTGACGGAAGAGCAGTTTCCGACAACACTCCATCATTTTACGGGATCAAAGGATCACAATATTAAAATGCGCCAAATCGCCAAAGAACGCGGCGAGCGGATCAGTGAATACGGCGTTGAGACAGTTGAAACCGGAGAGATCAAAACATTTCCGAGTGAACGTGAATTTTATGCGCACTTCGGCCTGCCGCTGATTCCGCCGGAAATTCGTGAAAGCGGACAGGAAGTGGAAACCTACAGCGACAGCATTGAACTGATAGAACCCGGGCAAATCAAAGGTGATCTCCACATGCACTCAACGTGGAGCGATGGTGCATTTTCGATCAGAGAGATGGCTGAAGCCTGCATCAAAAAAGGCTATCAATACATGGCGATCACCGATCACTCACAATATTTAAAGGTCGCCAACGGGCTTACTGCAGAAAGACTTAAGCAGCAGGCAAAAGAAATTGACGCACTGAATGCAGAGTTTGAAAACTTCCGTATTTTGAAAGGCGTTGAGATGGATATCCTGCCTGACGGTACGCTCGATTATGATGACGATGTGCTTGCGGAAATGGATATCGTTATTGCATCGATTCATTCCAGTTTTAATCAGCCGGAACACGTGATTATGAAACGGCTTGAGACGGCACTGACAAACAAGCATGTTGACATTATCGCACACCCGACCGGGCGCCTTATCGGCAGACGGGCCGGTTACGAAATCGATATTGATCAGCTGATTGAGCTTGCGAGGAAAACAAATACGGCGCTTGAACTCAACGCCAACCCTGCGCGCCTTGATCTGCGCACAGAGCATTTAATGAAAGCAAACGAACAAGGGGTTACATTGGTGATTAATACTGATGCCCATAATATTGAGATGTTAGACGATATGAAAACTGGCGTTACTGCCGCGCGCAAAGGATGGACGGAAACGAAAAACGTTCTGAATGCCCGGTCGCTTAAAGACGTAGAGGCATTTCTGAAGCGCAACGATTAAGTAAGGAGGCTCACACAATCGTGCAGCAAAAAGTATTATCAGCTCTTGAATTTCATAAAGTGAAAGAACAGGTTATTGGGCATGCCGCTTCATCGCTCGGAAAAGAAATGCTTCTCGAGCTTAAGCCTTCTGCTTCTATAGACGAAATCAAAAAACAGCTTGATGAAGTAGACGAAGCTTCTGACATTATCCGGCTGAGAGGCCAAGCGCCATTTGGCGGCCTTGTAGATATCAGAGGAGCGTTAAGACGGGCGGAAATCGGCAGCGTTCTCAGTCCTTCTGAATTCACTGAAATCTCAGGCCTGCTTTATGCAGTTAAACAAATGAAACATTTTATCACCCAAATGGCTGAAGACGGTGTCGACATTCCGCTGATCCATCAGCATGCTGAACAGCTTATCACGCTGTCCGATTTAGAGCGGGACATTAATTCCTGCATTGATGATCACGGAGAAGTGCTTGATCATGCATCGGAAACATTAAGAGGAATCCGCACACAGCTCAGAACACTCGAATCAAGAGTCAGAGACCGGTTAGAGTCGATGCTGCGTTCCTCTTCCGCTTCGAAAATGCTGTCTGATACGATTGTTACGATTCGGAATGACCGCTTTGTGATCCCGGTCAAACAGGAGTACAGATCCAGCTATGGAGGAATTGTGCACGACACCTCATCCTCTGGTGCGACACTATTCATTGAACCGCAGGCGATTGTAGATATGAACAATTCCCTTCAGCAGGCGAAAGTGAAAGAAAAGCAAGAAATTGAACGGATTTTGCGTGTGCTGACAGAGAAAACGGCAGAGCATACAGAGGAGCTATTTCTAGATTTGCAAGTGCTGCAGACGCTTGACTTTATTTTTGCAAAAGCTAGATATGCAAAAGCGGTTAAAGCGACAAAACCGATTATGAACGACACCGGCTTTATCCGTTTGAAAAAAGCCCGCCATCCATTGCTTCCGCCTGACCAGGTTGTTGCCAATGACATCGAGCTTGGCCGCGATTTTTCAACCATTGTCATCACAGGGCCAAACACCGGGGGGAAAACAGTCACCCTTAAAACGTTAGGCCTGCTAACCTTAATGGCGCAATCAGGTCTTCATATCCCGGCAGATGAAGGGTCAGAAGCGGCAGTATTTGAGCACGTATTCGCTGATATCGGTGATGAACAGTCGATTGAGCAAAGTTTAAGTACGTTCTCATCCCATATGGTGAACATTGTCGGCATTTTAGAACAGGTCAATGAAAACAGCCTTGTGCTTTTCGATGAACTTGGTGCAGGGACAGATCCGCAGGAGGGGGCGGCCCTCGCCATGAGCATATTGGATGACGTGCATCGCACCAATGCACGAGTGTTAGCTACGACGCATTATCCGGAATTGAAGGCGTACGGCTATAACAGAGAAGGCGTCATGAATGCCAGCGTTGAATTTGACATTGAAACGCTGTCACCGACCTATAAACTTTTAATTGGTGTGCCGGGTCGAAGCAATGCTTTCGAAATTTCAAAACGCCTCGGGCTTCCGGACCATATCATCGGGCAGGCGAAGTCAGAAATGACGGCCGAGCATAACGAAGTCGATACGATGATTGCGTCGCTGGAACAAAGCAAAAAACGTGCGGAAGAAGAGCTTTCTGAGACAGAATCAATCAGAAAAGAAGCGGAAAAACTGCATAAAGAGCTGCAGCAGCAAATCATCGAGCTTAACAGCAAAAAAGACAAAATGCTTGAAGAGGCAGAACAGCAGGCTGCTGAAAAAGTAAAAGCGGCAATAAAAGAAGCCGAGGACATTATTCATGAATTGCGCTCCATAAAAGAAGAACACAAATCCTTCAAGGATCACGAGCTGATTAACGCGAAGAAACGGTTAGAAGGCGCTATGCCGGCTTTTGAAAAGTCCAAGAAACCGGAAAAGCCAAAAGCGCAAAAACGCGACTTTAAGCCTGGTGACGAGGTGAAAGTCCTCACTTTCGGGCAAAAAGGAACATTGCTCGAAAAAACAGGCGGCAATGAATGGAATGTTCAAATCGGTATTTTAAAGATGAAAGTAAAAGAAAAAGATCTGGAGTTTATCAAATCAGCTCCGGAGCCAAAAAAAGAAAAAATCATTACAGCGGTCAAGGGAAAGGACTATCACGTATCGCTTGAACTTGATCTCCGCGGCGAACGCTATGAAAATGCCCTCAGCCGGGTTGAAAAATACTTGGATGATGCGGTGTTAGCCGGATATCCAAGAGTGTCAATCATCCACGGAAAAGGAACCGGCGCTTTAAGAAAAGGCGTACAGGATCTTCTGAAAAACCACCGCAGCGTCAAAAGTTCCCGTTTCGGTGAAGCAGGTGAGGGAGGATCAGGCGTTACGGTTGTTGAACTAAAATAAAAGGGAGTATGGCCATGAGTGATTTTTGGGAAAACGAGCTTGTGGAAATCGCGGCATATTACAGTGTCGCGGTTCTCTGCCTCGTCCTCTTTTTGACTGTGTTTGAGCTGGTGACGGCTTATAAAAACTGGGAAGAGATTCAAAAAGGAAATCTTGCGGTGGCAATGGCGACCGGCGGAAAAATTTTGGGAATCGCAAACGTATTTCAGCATTCCATCTCCCAGCATAATTCGCTGCTGCAAATGATCGGCTGGGGCGTTTACGGGTTTGTTATGCTTCTGATCAGCTACTTTATTTTTGAGTTTTTGACTCCGCGGTTTAAAATTGATCAGGAAATCGAGAATGATAACCGGGCTGTCGGCTTTATTTCATTTGTTATTTCTGTCGGGCTTTCTTTTGTGGTGGCAGCCGGAATATAAGGGGACGGAGAATAGATGGAAAAGCTTGCGAAAATACTGCTCGCCGCGGCGGGAATCTTTTTGTTAATTGGTCTTATATATCTGTTCATATTATGAGAAAAAGAAAGATTTACCTTTCTTTTTCTTTTTTTTGCCGTCCATCTGCTATAATGATAAGGTGGATCTCTAAAATCGAAAGGGGAGGTTTTATGCAGTCTCAAAAGCCGTGGCTTGCCGAGTATCCCAACGATATCCCGCATGAGCTTCCGTTGCCCAATAAAACCCTGCAATCCATCCTGACAGACTCCGCCGCACGATTCCCTGATAAAACCGCAATATCGTTTTATGGAAAAAAACTCACCTTTCATGACATTCTGACGGATGCTCTTAAACTTGCAGCTTTTTTGCAGTGCAATGGCCTGCAAAAAGGAGACAGAGTGGCTGTTATGCTGCCCAATTGCCCGCAAACAGTGATTTCTTATTATGGCGTCTTGTTTGCCGGTGGCATCGTGGTGCAGACGAATCCGCTTTATACCGAGCATGAGCTTGAATACCAGCTTAGAGATGCTCAGGTAAGTGTGATCATCACCCTAGATTTGCTTTTCCCGAAGGTAATAAAAATGAAAACGTTATCAATAGTCGACCAGATTTTGATAACCAGCGTAAAAGACTATTTGCCTTTTCCGAAGAATATTCTTTACCCGCTGACGCAAAAACAAAAAGTGCATATCGACTTTGACAAAACAGCTAACATTCACACGTTTGCTTCCAGTATGAAGCAGGAAAAAACTGAACTCCTGACAATCCCGAAGATCGATCCTGAGCATGATATCGCTGTCCTCCAGTATACCGGAGGAACAACCGGAGCTCCAAAAGGGGTCATGCTCACGCACCAAAATATTTTGGCAAATACTGAAATGTGCGCCGCTTGGATGTATGACGTGAAAGAAGGCGCTGAAAAAGTGCTGGGCATCGTCCCGTTTTTTCATGTTTACGGACTGACGGCAGTCATGAACTATTCGATTAAACTAGGCTTCGAAATGATTCTTCTTCCTAAGTTTGATCCGCTCGAAACACTTAAAATCATCGACAAACACAAACCAACGCTCTTTCCTGGCGCACCGACAATTTACATTGGCCTTTTGCATCACCCCGAATTGCAGCATTATGATCTGTCATCCATTAAAAGCTGTCTTAGCGGATCAGCCGCGCTCCCCGTGGAGGTAAAGCAGAAATTTGAAAAGGTGACTGGCGGAAAGCTTGTGGAAGGCTATGGTTTGTCTGAGGCATCTCCAGTGACACATGCTAACTTTATCTGGGGAAAAAACAAGCCGGGCAGTATCGGCTGTCCTTGGCCGAGTACGGACGCCGCGATCTATTCTGAAGAGACGGGTGAGCTTGCCGCTCCGTATGAGCATGGAGAAATCATTGTAAAAGGTCCGCAAGTCATGAAAGGATACTGGAATAAACCAGAGGAAACCGCAGCAGTGCTGAGAGATGGCTGGCTGTTCACCGGGGACATGGGCTATATGGATGAAGAAGGCTTTTTCTATATTGCTGACAGGAAGAAGGATATCATCATTGCCGGCGGTTACAATATTTACCCGCGTGAGGTAGAAGAAGCGCTTTATGAACATGAAGCTATCCAGGAAATTGTTGTCGCAGGCGTTCCCGATTCTTACAGGGGAGAAACAGTAAAAGCATTTGTAGTATTAAAGAAAGGCGCAAAAGCCGATACAGAAGAACTGGACACTTTTGCGAGATCACGTCTAGCTCCCTATAAGGTGCCCAAAGCCTATGAGTTCAGAAAAGAGCTGCCGAAAACGGCGGTGGGGAAAATTTTAAGAAGGCGTTTACTTGAAGAAGAAGCCGAAAATCATCATATCAAATAAAAAAGAGAACTCCTATGAATAAACTTGACAAACCTGAAAATCCTTCTTATCATGAAATTATGAATGAATAGTCATTCATTTCTATAGGAAGGAACGATGAACATTGAAGCAAAAACGGCCAAAGTATATGCAGATTATTGATGCAGCAGTAGAAGTCATTGCAGAAAACGGCTACCACCAGTCACAGGTATCCAAAATTGCCAAACAAGCCGGAGTAGCGGACGGCACCATCTATCTCTATTTTAAAAACAAAGAAGATATTTTAATTTCTCTTTTCAAAGAAAAAATGGGTCAATTTATTGAGCGGATGGAAGAGGACATTAAAGAAAAAGCAACAGCGAAAGAGAAATTGGCGCTTGTGATTTCAAAGCATTTTTCCCTTTTAGCGGGTGACCATAATCTCGCAATTGTCACGCAGCTCGAGCTCCGCCAATCCAACTTGGAGCTGCGCCAAAAAATCAACGAAATATTAAAAGGCTACTTAAATATTTTGGATGGCATTTTGACGGAAGGTATACAATCAGGCGAATTAAAAGAAGGCCTCGACGTCCGCCTCGCCCGGCAGATGATTTTTGGAACGATTGACGAAACCGTGACAACTTGGGTGATGAATGACCAAAAGTACGATCTCGCTGCGCTTTCAGACAGCGTTTTAGAATTATTGGTGTCTGGAATTCATAATAAGTAAAGGAGTTCTGTCCTATGAATGCAATATCACTGGCAGTTGATCAATTTGTGGCAGTTTTGACGATTCACAATCCGCCGGCAAATGCACTTTCCAGCCGGATATTAGAAGAGCTGTCTTCCTGTCTTGATCAATGTGAGACAGATGCAGGCGTACGAAGCATTATCATTCACGGCGAGGGAAGATTTTTCTCAGCCGGCGCTGATATTAAAGAATTTACATCGCTTAAAGGCAACGAGGATTCCTCACTGCTGGCTGAGCGCGGCCAGCAGCTGATGGAAAGAATCGAAAGCTTTCCAAAACCGATTATCGCGGCGATTCACGGCGCTGCTCTTGGAGGCGGGCTGGAGCTGGCGATGGCTTGTCATATCAGAATCGCGGCAGAAGACGCCAAGCTGGGGCTCCCGGAGCTTAATCTCGGTATCATTCCGGGTTTTGCGGGGACACAGCGCCTTCCGAGATATGTCGGTACAGCCAAAGCACTAGAGCTCATCGGATCAGGAGAACCGATATCCGGAAAAGAAGCGCTTGATCTCGGACTTGTCTCAATTGGAGCGAAAGATGAGGCAGAAGTGATTGAAAAAGCAAAAGCACTTGCCGCTAAGTTTGCAGAGAAAAGCCCGCAAACGCTGGCATCTTTGCTTGAACTTCTTTATTCCAACAAGGTGTATTCCTATGAAGGCAGCTTAAAGCTTGAAGCAAAGCGATTTGGGGAAGCATTTGAGTCAGAGGACGCCAAGGAAGGCATCCAGGCATTTCTCGAAAAAAGAAAGCCTCAGTTCAAAGGCGAATAAAAGGGGATATGATCATGAATCTATTTGTACTGATGAAACGGACGTTTGACACAGAAGAAAAAATCGTCATTGAAACAGGAAAGATTCAGGATGACGGAGCGGAATGGATCATTAATCCATATGATGAGTACGCGATAGAAGAAGCCATCCAGCTGAAGGAAAAGCATGGCGGCACGATCACCGCCGTCACGGTCGGCGGTGAAGAAGCGGAGAAAGAATTGCGTACGGCGCTGGCCATGGGTTGTGACCAAGCTGTTTTAATCAACATAGAAGATGATCTCGAAGAACCCGACCAATATTCCATTTCTCAAGTTTTATACCACTATATGAAGGATCAGGAGTTTGATTTGATTCTCGGCGGAAATGTTGCCATTGACGGAGGATCAGGACAAGTGGCGCCTCGGCTTGCCGAGCTACTGGACATTCCGTGTATCACTACGATCACCAAACTCGAAATCAACGGCACTGATGCAGAAGCAGAAAGGGACGTCGAAGGGGATGTTGAAAAAATCAAAACGACGCTCCCATTGCTTGCCACAGCTCAGCAGGGCTTAAACGAGCCGCGCTATCCATCGCTTCCGGGAATTATGAAGGCTAAGAAAAAGCCGCTTGAAGAGCTTGAACTTGATGATCTTGACCTGGACGAAGAGGATGCTGAACCAAAGCTGAAAACCATTGAGCGTTTTCTGCCGCCAAAAAAAGAAGCCGGGAAGCTTCTCCAAGGTGAGCCTGCCGAACAGGCAAAAGAGCTTGTCTCATTGCTCCGCAGCGAAGCTAAAGTCATTTAAAGCTTGGACATTCAAAGAAACAGGGGGATGTTAGAATGGGAAAAAAAGTGATCGTACTTGGAGAAATACGCGATGGGGAATTGCGGAATGTCACCTTTGAAGCAATAGCTGCAGGAAGAACCATTTCAGGAGATGGAGAAGTCATCGGTGTTCTCATCGGTGAAAATGTACAAAGCATTGCACAAGAGCTTATTCATTACGGAGCAGATAAAGTTCTTACCGCTGAGGACCCGAAGCTGAAAACATACACGGCAGACGGGTACAGCCAGGTCATGAGAGGTGTTATCGAGCAAGAAAATCCTGATTCAGTCATCTTCGGGCATACGGCAATGGGCAAGGATCTTTCACCGAAGCTTGCTGCCCGGCTGCAAACAGGCTTAATTTCTGATGCTATAGATGTAAGCGTTACCGGAGGGAATGTTGTGTTCACACGGCCGATTTACTCGGGGAAAGCTTTTGAACGCGTCATTTCAACCGATCCGATGATCTTTGCGACAATTCGCCCCAATAACATACAAGCTTCAGAAAAAGACACCAGCAGATCGGGGAGCATCGAAAGCATTGATGTTTCTCTTACTGACCTCCGCACTGTTATCCAAGAGGTCGTGAAAAAAACAGCTGACGGCGTTGATCTCTCCGAAGCAAAAATTATCGTTGCGGGCGGCCGAGGAGTCAAAAGCAAGGAGGGATTTCAGCCTCTGCAGGAGCTTGCAGAGGTGCTAGGGGCCGCAGTCGGGGCTTCTCGCGGGGCATGTGACGCTGATTATTGCGATTACGCTCTTCAAATCGGGCAGACGGGGAAAGTCGTCACTCCGGATTTGTACATTGCATGCGGCATTTCCGGCGCCATCCAGCATTTGGCCGGCATGTCAAACAGCAAGGTGATCGTCGCCATCAATAAAGACCCCGAAGCCGATATCTTTAAAATAGCGGATTACGGCATCGTCGGTGATTTATTTGAAGTTGTCCCGTTATTAACTGAGGAATTCAAACAATTGAATATACACTCATAAAGGAAATCCCGGACTTTAAAAGTTCGGGATTTTTTCATAGTTATAAATACATACGTACAAATATAAAAACAATAGAAAATGTCGTTGACATGTACGAACATATATAATATGGTTACTTTAAAAGCGCTTACATTCATGATGACTCCTCAGGCAAAAGACAGATCACATATTTGACTGTGGTGCTTTTCATATCCGTATGAAAGGAATGATCAGAGGCATGTCTGAACATCAAGCAGTGATTCAAACAGATATCGTAAAAGGAACCATTAACAAAAATATATACGGTCATTTTGCTGAGCATTTAGGAAGAGGGATTTATGAGGGGATCTGGGTCGGAACGGACTCAGACATCCCCAATATCAACGGGATACGAAAGGACGTGCTGGAGGCGCTCAAACAGCTGCACATTCCTGTCCTCAGATGGCCGGGCGGGTGTTTTGCGGACGAATACCATTGGGCAAACGGTGTCGGTGACCGTAAGACAATGCTGAACACTCACTGGGGCGGTACAATTGAATCAAATGAATTCGGAACGCATGAATTTATGATGCTTTGCGAGCTGCTTGAATGCGAGCCATATATTTGCGGCAATGTCGGAAGCGGAACCGTTCAGGAAATGGCGGAGTGGATTGAGTATATGACATTTGAAGAAGGCACGCCGATGTCAGACTGGAGAAAACAAAATGGAAGAGAAGAGCCTTGGAAGCTGAAATATTTCGGCGTGGGCAATGAAAACTGGGGCTGCGGCGGCAACATGCATCCCGAATACTACGCAGATCTGTACCGGCGTTTTCAGACTTATGTCCGTAATTACAGCAGGAATGACATTTATAAAATTGCCGGCGGCGCAAATGTGGATGATTTTAATTGGACGGATGTGCTTATGAAAAAAGCCGCTGGCCTGATGGACGGGTTGAGTCTTCATTATTACACGATTCCGGGGGATTTTTGGAAGGGCAAAGGATCAGCCACAGAATTCACGGAAGATGAATGGTTTATTACGATGAAAAAAGCCAAATACATCGATGAATTGATTCAAAAACACGGCACGATTATGGACCGGTACGATCCGGAGCAGCGGGTCGGGCTGATTATTGATGAATGGGGCACGTGGTTTGATCCCGAGCCAGGCACGAATCCCGGTTTCTTATATCAGCAAAACACCATTCGTGATGCGCTGGTGGCGGCTTCTCATTTCCACATCTTCCATCAGCATTGCCGCCGGGTGCAAATGACAAATATCGCCCAAACGGTCAACGTTCTTCAAGCGATGATTTTGACTGAGGGAGAGCGGATGCTTTTGACACCGACGTACCATGTATTCAATATGTTTAAGGTGCACCAGGACGCTTCTCTTTTAGCCACAGAGACAATGTCTGCCGACTATGAATGGAACGGTGAAACGCTTCCGCAAATCAGCATTTCAGCGTCGAAACAAGCTGAAGGTGATATCAATATCACTATTTGCAACATCGATCACCAAAACAAAGCGGAGGCGCAAATCGAGCTGAGGGGCCTACACAAGGCAGCGGACCATTCCGGAGTCATTCTCACGGCAGAAAAAATGAATGCGCATAACACGTTTGACGATCCTCATCATGTCAAACCGGAATCCTTCAGACAATACACGCTCAGCAAAAACAAACTGAAAGTAAAACTCCCGCCAATGTCAGTCGTCTTACTTACGCTGCGTGCTGATTCTTAATCGCGTAAGAGCGCCGGAGCTTCATGCCGGCGCTCTTTTTCAGGTTTTAAAACAGCTCCGGCAGGGCATGGTAAAGTACATGACAGTGAAGAGGAGATGTGATCTTATGCTTCGTACCATTTTAATGATTATTGGGGCAATTGTAGTGATCGGGGCCATTATCAGATTTGTGTTTTAAAAAAAGAGCATATCCCATTCAACCATATAAAAATGAGTAAACCGGCTGTGATCAGGAAAAAATAATTTGTAAGCATTAAAATAGCGTGAACGAATGGGAGATGCTATACTAAAAATCATCATTTCACATTGGAGGAATTCAATAATGGCTATCGTAAAAGCAACTGATCAATCTTTCTCAGCTGAAACAAGCGAAGGCGTCGTACTGGCAGACTTCTGGGCTCCTTGGTGCGGACCTTGTAAAATGATTGCACCTGTTCTTGAAGAATTGGATCAAGAAATGGGAGACAAACTGAAAATCGTAAAAATCGATGTAGATGAAAACCAAGAAACTGCCGGAAAATACGGCGTTATGAGCATCCCGACTCTTCTTGTGTTAAAAGACGGCGAAGTAGTTGAAACTTCAGTCGGCTTCAAACCAAAAGAAGCGCTTCAAGAGCTTGTAAACAAACATCTTTAATTTTCCGCTGCTTACATGCCAGAGCGATTCCGATTGAGGGATCGCTTTTTTTATTCGCCAATTGTGAATCATAGAGAAAAACAAACGTTCGTGTTAAACTAGGAATAAAGGATTAAACATAAGGAAGGGTAACATATGAACAAACAACTGAAAGAAAAACTCGCCCTCCTTCCTGATCAACCGGGTTGTTATCTCATGAAGGACCGGCAGCAGACTGTGATCTACGTAGGGAAAGCAAAAGTGCTGAAAAACAGAGTACGCTCCTACTTCACCGGTTCTCACGACGCGAAAACCCAAAGGCTTGTGACGGAAATCGAGGATTTTGAATATATCGTGACGTCCTCCAATCTTGAAGCGCTTATTTTAGAAATGAATCTGATCAAAAAGCATGATCCGAAATACAACGTCATGCTCAAAGACGACAAAACCTATCCTTTCATAAAACTCACCCATGAACGCCACCCAAGGCTGATTGTCACCCGCAATGTCAAAAAAGACAAAGGGCGCTATTTCGGGCCGTATCCGAATGTACAGGCAGCAAGGGAAACAAAAAAACTGCTCGACCGTCTGTATCCTCTCAGAAAATGCTCCAAGCTCCCGGACAGAGTGTGCCTTTACTATCATCTGGGCCAATGCCTCGCTCCGTGCGTAAAGGATATTTCCGAAGAGACGAACAGAGAGCTGGTTGAAAGCATTACACGTTTCTTAAGGGGCGGCTATAATGAGGTCAAAAAAGAGCTTGAAGAGAAAATGCATGAAGCTGCTGAGAATCTTGAGTTTGAACGAGCAAAAGAGCTTCGTGACCAAATTGCCCATATTGAATCAACGATGGAAAAACAAAAAATGACGATGAACGATCTAGTCGACCGTGATGTATTCGCGTACGCGTACGATAAGGGCTGGATGTGCGTGCAGGTCTTTTTCATCCGCCAAGGAAAGCTCATTGAACGCGATGTCAGCATGTTCCCGCTTTATCAGGAAGCAGATGAAGAGTTCCTCACGTTCATCGGGCAGTTCTATTCAAAAAACAACCACTTCCTTCCGAAGGAGATTTTAGTTCCGGACAGCGTAGATCAATCCATGATCGAGCAGCTGCTGGAAACAAACGTTCACCAGCCGAAAAAAGGCCCGAAAAAAGAACTGCTCATGCTTGCCCATAAAAATGCGAAAATCGCATTGAAAGAAAAATTCTCTTTAATCGAACGGGACGAGGAGCGTTCAATCGGGGCTGTGCAGAAGCTAGGTGAGGCATTAAATATTTATACGCCGCACAGAATTGAAGCGTTTGATAACTCAAACATACAGGGGACAAACCCGGTTTCCGCGATGATTGTGTTTATCGACGGCAAACCATACAAAAAGGAATACCGCAAATATAAAATCAAAACTGTTACAGGGCCGGATGATTACGGTTCTATGAGAGAGGTTGTCAGAAGACGCTATACGAGAGTGCTTCGTGAGAATCTGCCGCTGCCCGATCTGATCATCATTGACGGAGGAAAAGGGCAGATCAACGCAGCAAGGGATGTCATTGAAAATGAACTCGGCTTGGATATCCCGATCGCCGGTTTAGCGAAAGATGAAAAACACAGAACCTCAAATTTACTGATCGGTGAGCCGCTGGAGGTGGTGTATCTGGAACGAAACAGCCAGGAATTTTACCTCCTGCAGCGCATTCAGGACGAGGTGCACCGTTTTGCAATCAGTTTTCACAGGCAAATCCGCGGAAAAAGCGCGTTTCAATCCGTTTTGGACGACATCCCGGGTATCGGAGAGAAAAGAAAGAAAATGCTGTTAAAGCATTTCGGTTCCGTTAAAAAAATGAAGGAAGCAAGCCTTGAGGACATCAAAAAAGCCGGTGTTCCCGCAGCGGCGGCTCAGCTCCTTTACGGCAAATTGCAAAAATAATGTTGTCCTTTTAAATAAGATCTGATAAAATGTGAACTAATTTCATAGTTAGATCGTGTTATATGGTGAAGATAGAGGTGCGAACTTCAAGAGTATGCCTTTGGAGAAAGATGGATTCTGTGAAAAAGGCTGAAAGGGGAGCGTCGCCGAAGCAAATAAAACCCCATCGGTATTATTTGCTGGCCGTGCATTGAATAAATGTAAGGCTGTCAAGAAATCATTTTCTTGGAGGGCTATCTCGTTGTTCATAATCATTTATGATGATTAATTGATAAGCAATGAGAGTATTCCTCTCATTGCTTTTTTTATTGTGGACAAAGCGCTCTTTCTCCTCACCCGCACGAACCAAAATGTAAAGGGTGGTAATACATGGGTCTTATTGTACAAAAATTCGGAGGCACTTCCGTCGGCTCAGTCGAAAAAATTCAAAATGCGGCAAACCGCGCAATTGCAGAAAAACAGAAAGACCATCAAGTCGTTGTCGTCGTTTCAGCAATGGGAAAATCCACTGACGAATTGGTCAGCCTTGCAAAAGCTATTTCTGACCAGCCGAGCAAACGCGAAATGGATATGCTGCTGGCGACAGGCGAGCAGGTCACGATTTCACTCCTTTCAATGGCATTGCAGGAAAAAGGCTATGACGCTGTGTCTTATACTGGCTGGCAGGCGGGAATCCGTACGGAGGCCATTCACGGAAACGCCAGAATTACAGATATCGACACTTCGGGTTTAGCAGACCAGCTTGAAAAAGGAAAAATTGTCATTGTTGCAGGATTCCAAGGCATGACAAAGGATTGTGAAATTACGACATTGGGCCGGGGCGGTTCAGATACAACAGCAGTTGCTTTGGCTGCCGCTTTAAAAGCTGATAAATGTGACATATACACAGACGTGCCAGGCGTGTTTACAACCGATCCGCGCTATGTGAAATCAGCGAGAAAACTTGCGGGCATCTCATACGATGAAATGCTTGAGCTTGCCAATTTAGGCGCCGGTGTTCTTCATCCGAGAGCAGTTGAGTTCGCGAAAAATTACCAAGTGCCGTTAGAAGTGCGTTCAAGTACAGAAACCGAAGCGGGAACATTAATTGAGGAGGAATCATCCATGGAACAGAATTTAATTGTCAGAGGCATTGCATTTGAAGATCAAATCACAAGAGTAACCATTTACGGGCTGACTAGCGGCCTGACAACTTTGTCTACTATTTTTACAACACTTGCCAAAAGAAACATAAACGTAGATATCATTATCCAAACGCAGGCCGAGGACAAGACTGGAATTTCCTTCTCTGTCAAAACAGAAGATGCAGACCAAACCGTTGCGGTGCTTGAAGAGTATAAAGACGCGCTGGAATTTGAGAAAATCGAGACAGAAAGCAAATTGGCTAAAGTATCCATTGTTGGATCCGGCATGGTCTCAAATCCTGGTGTAGCGGCTGAAATGTTTGCTGTACTGGCGCAAAAAAACATTTTAATCAAAATGGTCAGCACATCTGAAATCAAAGTGTCAACAGTCGTAAGCGAAAATGACATGGTGAAAGCAGTCGAGTCGCTTCACGATGCATTTGAGCTTTCAAAACATCCTTCAGCTGTGTAATGACAATCAAAAAGGCGGGACTATGCAGTCACCGCCTTTTTGATTACACTGGGTCTTTCATATCCCATTTCACAGTCAGAACCACTTTATCGGCTCTCTTTTTCACTTGTTCATATGATTCGGCAATCTGATCATTCATCAATTGAATTTGTTCAGCGATAAAACCAGCCTCCAGCTGAAAGCAAGGTTCTTTCTGATGTTTAAGCCGGTTGGAAATGATCGGCCCTTCAAGTTCAAATTCAAGCTCCTGTTTTTTAGCGCTTACGTTGGTGAGGGTTCCCCAGCCCGCTTCTTCAAAGAAGGCCGGAAATTCCTCCCATGATTCAAGAGGAAACTTACGGGCGAGATGTTTTCCTGCCCAATACATCATGGAAGAGTAATCTTGGCCAAGCATATCTGGGAGAACGATCTCTCGTATTAGTTCGTAGGCATAGGCGTTCATTTCAATTTCTTTTAGGTTGTCAATAGATGCTTCAAATTTAGACTTCATATCTGTCTCCCCTCTCTCCTGCGTATATTATAGCTCAAACAGGGGGGAGGATTACAGAATGATCCTGTAATTCTTATGAAAAATTAAGCAAGAAATATATATTGATAAAATAAAATTTTTCAATCAACTAATCAATTCGGAAAATTATAATTTATGTACGCGTTTTCTTGACGCCCTTTTGAGGGAGGAGTAAAATGAAATTGTCAATAAATCTTAATAAAGTGCTTACAATTGAAAGAAGTGGGGGAAGAGATTTAGCACATTTCGCACTTATCAAACAGGGGGTAAAGTAATGTCTGGGAACAGAGAGTTTTATTTTCGAAGATTGCATTCCTTGCTTGGCGTCATACCGGTCGGCATCTTTCTTATTCAGCATTTAGTCGTCAACCAGTTTGCCGCAAGGGGCGCTGAAGCATTCAATAGCGCTGCTCATTTTATGGATAGTCTGCCTTTCAGGTATGCCTTGGAAATTTTTATTATCTTCTTACCATTAATTTATCATGCAGTTTATGGTGTGTACATAGCGTTTACTGCGAAAAATAACGCAGGCCAATACAGCTACATGAGAAACTGGCTATTCGTCCTGCAGCGTGTAACCGGTATCATCACCCTCATTTTCGTCAGCTGGCACGTGTGGGAAACCCGCATTGCTGCACAAATGGGCGCTGAGGTCAATTTCGACATGATGGCGAATATTTTGAGCTCTCCGGCTATGCTTGGTTTTTACATTGTCGGTGTTTTATCAACAATTTTCCACTTCTCGAACGGTTTATGGTCTTTCGCTGTTACATGGGGCATCACGGTAACGCCTCGTTCTCAAAGAATTTCGACATACGTTACGCTGATTATTTTTGTTGCACTGTCATACGTAGGCTTAAAAGCGATTTTTGCATTTGTTTAAGAGTACTAGATTACTAGAGGGAGAGGGGCTATCATGAGTCAATCAAGCATTATCGTAGTCGGCGGGGGTCTTGCCGGCCTCATGGCGACAATTAAAGCAGCGGAATCAGGAATGGCGGTTAAGCTGTTTTCCATCGTTCCTGTCAAACGTTCTCATTCGGTTTGTGCGCAAGGCGGCATAAACGGAGCGGTCAATACAAAAGGGGAAGGTGACTCTCCGTGGGAACATTTTGATGACACGGTATACGGGGGAGACTTTCTTGCCAATCAGCCGCCGGTCAAGGCGATGTGTGAAGCGGCGCCTTCTATCATCCACTTATTAGACCGAATGGGCGTCATGTTTAACCGGACGCCTGAAGGCCTGCTTGATTTCCGCCGATTCGGGGGTACACAGCACCACAGAACTGCTTATGCTGGTGCGACGACGGGACAGCAGCTGCTTTACGCACTGGACGAGCAAGTGCGCAGATACGAAGTTGCGGGTCTGGTCACAAAATACGAAGGCTGGGAATTCCTTGGCGCTGTTTTAGATGATGACAGAACCTGCCGCGGAATTGTTGCACAAAACCTGACAAACATGCAAATTGAATCCTTCCGTTCAGACGCTGTCATTATGGCGACGGGCGGACCGGGAATCATTTTTGGAAAATCAACGAACTCCATGATTAATACAGGATCTGCTGCATCAATCGTTTATCAGCAGGGAGCGTATTATGCAAACGGAGAATTCATTCAAATCCACCCGACAGCCATACCGGGCGATGACAAACTAAGACTGATGAGTGAATCAGCGCGTGGAGAAGGCGGGCGCGTGTGGACATATAAAGACGGCAAACCGTGGTATTTCCTGGAGGAAAAATATCCGGCATACGGAAACCTGGTGCCGCGTGATATTGCGACACGCGAAATATTTGATGTGTGTGTGAACCAGAAGCTCGGCATTAACGGTGAAAACATGGTCTATCTCGATCTGTCTCATAAAGATCCGAAAGAGCTTGATATTAAGCTTGGCGGCATCATTGAGATTTATGAGAAATTCATGGGAGACGACCCGCGTAAGCTTCCAATGAAAATCTTCCCTGCGGTCCATTATTCTATGGGCGGTTTATGGGTGGATTACGATCAAATGACAAACATCCCTGGACTGTTTGCGGCTGGGGAATGTGATTATTCTATGCACGGCGGCAACCGCTTGGGAGCGAACTCCCTGCTGTCTGCGATTTACGGAGGCATGGTGGCCGGTCCGAATGCGGTGAAATATGTAAACGGCTTAGAATCTTCAGCGGAAGACATGTCTTCATCTTTATTCGACGCTCACGTTAAGAAAGAAGAAGAAAAATGGGCTGATATTATGAGTATGGACGGAACGGAAAATGCCTATGTTCTTCACAAAGAGCTCGGTGAGTGGATGACGGCGAACGTAACGGTTGTCCGCCATAATGACAAGCTTTTGAAAACGGATGACAAAATTCAGGAGTTAATGGAGCGCTTCAAAAAGATCAACATCAATGACACGACAAAATGGAGCAACCAGGGAGCGATGTTCACACGCCAGTTCTCGAACATGCTTCAGCTTGCGAGGGTGATTACCCTTGGCGCATACAACCGTAATGAAAGCCGGGGCGCCCATTATAAACCAGATTATCCTGAACGTAATGATGACGAATGGCTCAAAACAACAATGGCTAAACATGTAAGCCCGTATGAAGCGCCGGAATTTGAGTATCAGGATGTCGATGTATCACTGATAACGCCTCGGAAACGGGATTACTCGAAGAAGAAGGTGGCGAAATAATCATGAGTGAACAAAAAACCATACGATTTATTATCACACGTCAAGATACAGCCGACAGCACGCCTTACGATGAAGAATTTGAGATTCCATACCGCCCGAATCTGAACGTCATTTCCGCTCTGATGGAAATCCGCCGGAATCCGGTTAATGTCAAAGGTGAGAAGACAACCCCTGTCACATGGGATATGAACTGTCTTGAGGAAGTATGCGGCGCATGTTCAATGGTCATAAACGGAAAACCCCGCCAGTCTTGTACGGCGCTTATTGACCAGCTTGAACAGCCGATCCGTTTAAAACCAATGAAAACATTCCCAGTCGTTCGTGATTTGCAGGTTGATCGCAGCAGAATGTTTGATTCATTGAAAAAAGTTAAAGCGTGGATACCGATTGACGGTACGTACGATTTAGGACCGGGGCCGAGAATGCCGGAAAAACGCCGTCAATGGGCATATGAATTATCAAAATGCATGACATGCGGCGTCTGCCTCGAAGCTTGCCCGAATGTGAACAGCAAATCGAAGTTCATGGGGCCTGCACCGATGTCGCAAGTCCGCCTGTTTAACGCGCATCCGACAGGCGCCATGAATAAATCTGAACGATTAGAAGCATTAATGGATGAAGGCGGCCTTGCAGATTGCGGCAACTCGCAAAACTGTGTTCAATCCTGTCCGAAGGGGATTCCGCTTACCACTTCGATTGCAGCCTTGAATAGAGATACAAACTTACAAGCGTTCCGCAATTTCTTCGGAAGCGACAGAGTATAAGAAGAAAAAACCTCTTCCGCATGGGAGAGGTTTTTTTAAACAATAAGGAGATGAAAAAAGATGAAGCTTCCCGCTTATATTGATATGCCGTTTCAAGAATGGAAAACATCCTTTTCTTTTTTCAATGAGGTATCCGTAAGATTTTCCGAGACAGACATGTTTGGGCATATGAATAATGTAACCCCTTTTATATATTTTGAGGAGGCGCGGATTTCTTATTTTAAGAAGCTGAATATGATGAGTGAAAACAAACAGACCATGACAGTCGTGGCAAGCCAGCAATGCGATTATTTGCGCCAAGTCATGCCTTATGAAGAGTTGCGTATCTATGTGAAAACAAGCGCAGTCGGCAGTTCATCTCTTACCTTGCACTATCTCGGAGAGAACCTCGAAGGCGAGCCCTGCTTCACCGGGACAGTCGTGATGGTTCAAGTCTCAAAGGAAAGCGGCAAGGCTGTCAGCTGGACGGATGAGGAGAAAGAAACGCTTCTTCATACACGATAAACTAATTATCTTGTAAACGTCACCTCCTGCGCCCTTCTTACATATGATATCTCGACTATATCAAAACCCATTCGTTTCTGATTCGCTCTCACCTTAGCAAGGAGGGTTACAATACTTGAAGGAGAAAGAATTTCAATCGAAGCCGCTGCTAACGAAAAGAGAAAGAGAAGTGTTCGAATTGCTCGTTCAAGATAAGACAACAAAGGAGATTGCAAGCGAGCTATTTATCAGTGAGAAAACCGTTCGAAACCATATTTCAAATGCCATGCAGAAATTGGGTGTGAAAGGGCGTTCGCAAGCCGTTGTTGAGCTTCTTAGAATGGGTGAGCTAGAGCTTTAATCCTTGCCGGTATTCCTTCTTTTGGAAGGAGCCGGTTATTGCTGTTTGTTTGGAACATTCGAAACCATATTTGGAATGCTGTGCAAAACGTAGGCAAGTCATAAATTAAATTTTATTTCTTGATGTTGTTTGACTAAAGTCCTCTATTTCTCTCCTGCGAGTCTTGCATTTTCTTCAAAAAAGAAGGAAAATAGACACGGAACGCTTTTGTGCGTAAGAGATCCTTGAGTGAGGGATGGACAAATGACATCAAAACCTTTGGAGCATGTTGCGGATATTGAAAAGTCACTCCGCCACATTGCCGCGATCATTAAGCAAAAAGGACGAGAAATCCTTAACCAATATGCGATTACGCCGCCGCAATTTGTCGGCTTGCAATGGCTTTATGAATTAGGAGATATGACAATCGGTGAATTATCGGGCAAAATGTATCTGGCATGCAGCACGACAACAGACTTAATCGACCGCATGCAAAAAAATGAGCTTGTTGAGCGGGTCAAGGACCCGGCGGACAGACGTGTTGTCCGGATACATCTGCTGCCTGAAGGAGAACGGATTATCCAAGAGGTCATTACAAAAAGACAGGAATATCTGCGTGATATGTTCGAATCGTTTACAGATGAAGAAATAGCCATCTTCGAAAAATCTTTGATGAAACTGCAGCATGAAATGAAGAGAAAATGAGGCGATTTTGTTGGAACAACCAATAGGAGTCATTGATTCCGGGGTTGGCGGTTTAACCGTTGCGAAGGAAATCATGAGACAGCTACCTAAAGAAAATATTATCTACGTCGGGGATACGAAACGGTGTCCTTATGGGCCGCGCCCTGAAGAAGAGGTGCTTCAATATACGTGGGAGCTGACGAATTATTTACTCGAAAACCACCACATCAAAATGCTGGTGATCGCCTGTAATACAGCAACAGCGATCGCATTGGATGACATCCAGCGAAGCGTCGGTATACCGGTGGTCGGAGTGATTCAGCCTGGTGCGAGAGCAGCGATAAAAGTAACGGATAATCAGCATATCGGTGTCATCGGCACAGAGAATACGATTAAGAGCAATGCATACGAAGAGGCGCTTTTGGCATTAAACCCTGATCTGAAGGTTGAAAACCTTGCCTGCCCGCTGCTTGTGCCTTTTGTGGAAAGCGGGAAGTTTCTCGACAAAACAGCAGACGAGATTGTCAAAACCTCGCTGTATCCGTTAAAAGATACATCGATTGATTCGCTGATTTTAGGCTGCACCCACTATCCCATTTTGAAAGAAGCCATTCAAAGATATATGGGAGAACACGTTAACATTATTTCGTCCGGCGATGAAACAGCCCGGGAAGTCAGCACGATTCTCTCGTATAAAGGGCTGCTGAACCAGTCTGCGAATGCCCCGGATCATCAGTTCTTGACAACAGGAGCGCGTGATCAGTTTGCGAAAATCGCAGACGATTGGTTTGGCCATGAGGTGGGCCATGTGGAATGCATCTCACTGCAAGAACCGATTAGAAGATAGTTTTCCCCGCAACGTTATGTTGCGGGTTTTTTTCTGTTTTGCCGGAATTCTTCGGTCTATTTCCTAAAGAGGCTCGTATACATAATAGTACAAACATCCTTAGGAGGGAAAAGTATGCTGAAAAAAGGACCTGCAGTCATTGGTGCCACTTGTCTCACCTCTGCCTTGCTTTTATCCGGATGCGGTTTGTTTCAATCTGATAAGGCAGCCGAGGAAATTGATCCGCCTCAAGACGTTACATTCGTGAACGATGAAGCGGGTGCCAATTCAAATACAACAGCAGCCAAAAAAACAGAAAGTGAAAAAAGCGATACCGCAAAAGCGGATCAGGCCTCATCTACTGTCATGAGGGAGCTTTATCTCATTGATAAAAACGGGTATGTTGTTGCGCAAACGCTGCCTCTTCCTAAAAGTGAGAGCACGGCTAAGCAGGCGCTTGAATACCTCGTACAGGGCGGGCCTGTGTCTGAAATTCTTCCGAATGGCTTCAGAGCGGTATTGCCGGCTGACACAACTGTTAACGTTGACATCAAAAAAGATGGAACCGCGATAGCTGATTTCTCTAATGAGTTCAAAAATTATAAGAAAGAAGACGAACAGAAAATCGTTCAGTCTGTGACGTGGACGCTGACGCAATTTAGTTCGATAGATAAAGTGAAGCTGAGAATAAACGGGCATGAACTGAAGGAGATGCCTGTAGGAGGGACACCGATCTCAGATGATTTAAGCCGCAAAGACGGCATTAATTTGGAGACAGCCGGTGTAAATGATCTCACTGCTACCCATCCGCTGACAGTCTACTACTTGGCGGAAAACGAAGACAGTGAATACTACGTGCCGGTGACCAAACGAATCGACAATTCGGAAAAAGACGACATCACAGCAGCCATTAATGAATTGGCTAAAGGCCCAAGCAAGGTGAGCGGGCTGTTAACAGACTTCAGTGAAGATGTAAAGCTGGTCAGCAAACCGAAAATCAAAGACGGGCGCGTGACGTTGGATTTCAATCAATCTATATTCGGCAGCGCCGATGAGAAGACGAAAATGATTTCTTCAGAAGTGCTGAACAGCATTGTGCTCACGTTAACGGAGCAGCCGGATATAAAAGGCGTGTCTGTTAAAGTGAACGGAAAATCAGAGCTGGTAAATGAAAAAGGCGAAAAGCTCACAGAACCGGTCTCCAGACCATCTCAAGTGAATACGGGTAGTTTTTAAATTGGGATTTTTGATATACTAGAAAGAAAGAGGTTAGCGTTCCGGCTGCCTCTTTCTTTATTCAATTCCGGGACAAAAATGGTTTATGTACATACAATCGGAGGTAAAACATGAGACATGACGGAAGACAACACGATGAGCTGCGTCCAATCACATTCGATTTGGATTTTATCAGCCATCCGGAAGGTTCTGTTCTAATAACAGCGGGAAATACAAAGGTAATCTGCAACGCGTCTGTTGAGGACCGCGTACCGCCGTTTTTGCGGGGCGGAGGGAAAGGCTGGATTACAGCAGAGTACAGCATGTTGCCGCGGGCAACAAACCAAAGAACAATCAGAGAATCTTCTAAGGGGAAAATTTCCGGCAGAACAATGGAGATCCAACGCCTGATCGGCCGCGCGCTTCGAGCTGTTGTAGATCTGGAAAAGCTCGGTGAACGGACGATTTGGATTGACTGTGATGTCATTCAAGCTGACGGAGGAACTAGAACAGCTTCCATTACAGGCGCATTTCTTGCTATGGCGATTGCGATTGGCAAGCTGATCAAAGCAGGAACAATCAAGACAAATCCGATCACTGATTTTCTTGCTGCAATCTCTGTTGGAATTGATAAGGAACAGGGAATTTTGTTAGATTTAAATTATGAAGAAGATTCCTCCGCTGAAGTTGACATGAATGTCATCATGACAGGCAGCGGCCGTTTTGTGGAACTGCAGGGAACCGGGGAAGAGGCGACTTTTTCAAGAGAGGATCTGAACGGTCTTCTGGGTCTTGCGGAAAAAGGAATTCAAGAGCTGATTGACAAGCAAAAAGAAGTGCTGGGTGATTCTCTGCCAGAACTGAAATAAAGACAGAAAGGCTTGATCATCATGAAAGAAGCAATTATTGCGACACATAATCCGGGAAAAGTGAAGGAATTCAAAGAAATTCTTGAGCCAAGAGGCTATGATGTCAAATCTTTAGCTGAAATTGGATTCACAGAAGAAATTGAAGAAACAGGCCATACATTTGAAGAAAATGCCATTCTGAAAGCGGAAGCTGTTGCCAAAGCAGTGAACAAAATGGTGATTGCGGACGACTCCGGTCTATCAATCGATAATCTTGGCGGCAGACCCGGGGTTTATTCAGCCCGCTATGCAGGGGAACAGAAAGACGACCAGGCAAATATCGAAAAAGTGCTCAGCGAGCTGAAAGGTATCGAAAAAGAACAGCGCACCGCCCGTTTCCGCTGCGCACTGGCCGTGAGTATTCCCGGTGAGGAAACAAAAACAGTCGAAGGCCATGTTGAAGGGTATATTGCCGAAGAACCGAGAGGAGAATATGGCTTTGGCTATGACCCAATCTTTATCGTGAAAGATAAAGATAAGACAATGGCTGAACTGACAAGTGATGAAAAAAATAAAATCAGCCATAGGGCTGACGCGCTTAAAAAGCTGTCTAAGCTTTTGGAGGCATAAGGAGGAAGCTTGTACATGAACGTGCTGATTATCAGTGACAGCCATGGGCTTGAAGAAGAACTCCAAACCATTGCGAAACGGCATGAGGCAGAAGTTGATCTCATGATTCATTGCGGGGACTCTGAGCTTGAAACGGGGCATCCTGCATTGGAGCCTTATGCGGTTGTAAAAGGCAATTGCGATTTTGCCGGCGATTTTAAGGACGAGCTTCTTCTGACTGCCGGTTCAAGAAAAATACTGGTCACACACGGCCACCTTCACGGTATAAAACAGACCTTGTTAAACGTATACTATCGTGCAGAGGAGCTCGGAGCGGATATTATCTGCTTCGGGCATTCGCACATCGCGGGAAGCGAAGTGCTGCGGGGCAAACTGATGATTAACCCAGGCAGCATCCGGCTTCCGAGGGTGCGCAGGACAGAAAGCTATGCTATACTGACATTAGAAAATGATGCTGCGACAGTCCGTTTTTACGACCAAGCAGGCAATGAAATTGAGGATCTGCAAAACCGAGTCACACTATGAAAATGTCATGAGGAAGAAAATTTTCTTCCTCATGAAAAAAAATCTAAAAAACCGTTGACTTATTGTTGCATCCCATATATAATAAATCTTGTCGCTGATAGTTAAAGCGAAAAACAAAAAAACAAAACGTGTCCCAGTAGCTCAGCTGGATAGAGCAACGGCCTTCTAAGCCGTCGGTCGGGAGTTCGAATCTCTCCTGGGACGTACTAAAAGAAAAACCTCAAATCCATTTAGGATTTGAGGTTTTTTGTTGTCAGCTTATGATTTTCATTTGTTATTTAACGGATCATCATCCAAGCCGTCAACTTTTCCGTCTTTATTCAGACGAGGTTCTTCTTTTTTCACAGTTTCAGAAATATGTTCATTTTCTTCAACAGTGCGTTTACCGACAACCACTTCATCAGTGACAACTGGTTTTTTAGTCACTTCCAGCTTTTCCTCAACGATTGGAACTCTAATCTCTTCCGAATCGTTGACGGGAGCAGCGTCCGTTTTATTTTCATCCACTGGACGGCGTTCGACATAAATTTCATCATGTCTCACAGGAATGTCCATATCTCTTTTTTCTGTTTTCACTTCTTTTCCTATTTCTACTTCGCCGGTTTGAACGTCTTCCTTATCGACTTTCAGCTGTTCTTCCCGGAGCGGCATCGTTTTTTCTTCTTTCGTTGTATAATCCAATTCATTTGTGCTTGAAAAGCCGCCTGAAAGGGCATTGCCGTTATCAATAGGAGCATTTACATCTGCATCTGTATCGACGGCTACCAGAAGTTTTCCGTCGTCCAAATCTTCTTGATACTTGTCTATTTCATCCGTTTTAATATCCAATTCGGATAATGCTTTGCTGTGTGTAGCAGTATCATCCATTGTGAAATAATCTTTCAGTTTATCGAAAAAAGATTCAGATTCGTCTTGATGTGCATCGATGGCTTGATTGACTTCTGTTCCTGTACGTGACTCCAAATAATCTGTATCTCGCCGGCTTGTCACAACAGAAATGTCATCAGAATCATAGCCTTTTGTGAGTAAGCCTTCAATCGCTGCGATGGTTTCCTGCGGGGTATCGTATACACCAACTATGCTTTTCATATCAATCTCCTCCTTTATGAATTTGCATTATATCGTTCATGTCGTTTGTAATTCCCGCTGTTTTTTAGATTAAACAAAATTGAAAACATCCGAGTTTTTTTAGAGAAAACTTTAATTAGAGTTTCCTGAAAAATGAATATACAGGAAAAGATATGAAAAAATTCATAGTCTTGCCGATATTTGTTATGTGAAACAATTAAATAAAGGAGTGTTTTCTTTTGAAAAAATGGTTCGTTGTTTTTTTCTTATTTGTTATTGCGCTGTTTCAATCGCTCCAAACAGTTAGCGCGGAAACAGTTGAATGGAAAGAAAGAGCAGATTTGCCTGAGCCGCGTGTCGGCGCAAGCAGCGGTGTAGTAGATGGAAAGATATATGTGATAGGTGGCGGAACTGTAAAACCAGATACTTATGGGAATCAAACGTTTGTCTATGATCCTAAAACAAATGAATGGACAAGAAAAGCCGACATGCCCACAGAGAGGGGAGGTGCTGCAACAGTTACAGTTGACGGTAAAATTTATGTCATGGGTGGAAGGTCAAACGATGGAGTTGTCAAGACAGTAGAAGTTTATGATCCAAAAAAAGATACATGGGAAAAATTAGATGATCTTCCCTTTGGAAATAATAAAGTTCCAGCTTATAAGATTTATGCAGAAGCTATAGGAAAGAAAATATATGTTGTGGCCTATGAAAATTCTAGATATGCAACGACTTACAGTTACGATCTCGAAACGAAAAAATGGGAGAAAAAACAGAATTTAAATTATGAAGTAACAGGAGCTTCTACTGCAGTAATTGATAATAAACTATATATTCTTGGCGGAACGCATTATATTCCCCAAATCGTTTATGTTTATGATCCAGAAAAAGACACATGGGCAGAAAATGGTAAAGGATTCACAGCAGGATATTATTCTGCGCTTGCTTATAAAGGGAAAATTTTGATGACTGGAGGTGTAAACCGAATTAAGGTGTACGATCCTAAAAGTCAATCAGTTACAGCAGTGACAAATCCGAAAGCGCTATACAGAATGGCGCATTCTTCTGCCATTATTGATGATACACTTTACGTAATTGGTGGAAGAGAAGAAAACTCCAGTTTTGGTGGAAGTTTTGGTGATAATGCAAATGCTAAAATTAAATCAGTTATATCTATTTCGCTCAAGGATTTAAACATACCATCCGATTCGGAGGAAACTCCGGGAGATAAGGATAAAGGATCAACAACACCTTCTGAGGATAACTCAGCAGAAGACGGAGACGCCCTTCTTGTTGTCACCATGGTAAACGGTTTGCAAAAAGAATATCAGCTGTCTATGAAAGAAGTGAACGGATTCCTCAAATGGTACAAGCAGCGTGATGCCGGAGAGGGACCAGGCTTTTATGAAATAGATGAGCATGACAACAACAAAGGGCCTTTTGAAAGTAAAAAGGATTATGTTGTGTTTAAAAACATCTTGATGTACGAAGTAAATAAATATAAATAAACCATCCATCCAAAAACCATCCAATGCAATGTTGGATGGTTCTTGTTGACTTACTCTATTAAACTTTAGAAGGGAAACGGTAAGAGATAGACAGACCTTCCCCTGCACCTATCTATCCTCATAAAGCAGTCTCACAATTCCTTCGTCATAAACACACTGTTTGGATCTTCAACATAGTCTGCAAACGGTTCACAGTACTGAAAATCGAAGCTTTCATACAACTTTCTTGCCGGCTCAAATGAAGCCATTGAACCCGTTTCTAAGCTTAACCGCTCATAGCCTCGCTTTCCAGCTTCTTCAATGATATGCTGGAGAACTTGTTTGGCAACGCCTTTTCTTAAATGTGATGCAGATGTTCGCATTGATTTGATTTCTCCGTGCCGGCTGTCCAGTTCTTTTAGCGCTCCGCAACCGGCTAGTTCATCACCCTCCCATGCACTCCAAAATGTTATTCCAGGGCCTCTTAGTTTCTCTAAACCTAAGGCATGGATGCTTTCCGGCGGGGACATAAGCGTCATGCTATGTAAATGCTCATTCACCAGTGAAACCACCTGATGTCCAGTTAAATCATCTATTTTTATATACATTTTATTCCTCCTCAAACATTCATCTTAATCATATTCCATCCTGTTTCCAACTATAAAGACAGAAAATCTGACAGTATTGAAGCACTTTTGGAATGTATGAGTTGCAGAAGATGCTTGAAAGAAAAAAAGGCCGAAATCGTTGTTCGGCCCTTGTAGTTTTCTTTAATATCTAAAGCCTCCATGCACACCGGCTGTTCCGCTGAACCCGCCGACGTGTGTCGCCGGAATACTGAACCCGCCGCTATGGCCGCTGAAGCCAGTGCCTGAAAATTGCTGCCCGAAAAAATCTGAAGTGTATGGATAAGAGGAGTACATAGCAGAGGGAGTGGTCAACGGGCTATATGCCTGGCTGAACGGCTGTCCGTATCCGTAGCCTCCAAATGGCTGATGGCTTTGCTGGTAAAAGGCAGGGACAGCAGGATAGTACTGCTGCGGAAAGCTCGGGAAGCTTGGAAAGCCTGCAGGGAATCCTTGCATGTCTGCTAATGATTTATTCATCGTATCACCTTTTCTTTGCAAGATACCATTAATGTATGCCGGGGAATAATAGGGGTGCCTATCCGAAATTGAAATGGATTGCAATATGATCTGTCAGACTCAATCCATATACGAACCGTAGCGTGTTATAAAATCTTACATATTTATTTAAAATTAAATAATTCTGGTGTATTGTTGATAGATTAATAAAAAAATTATAAAAACTTTTAACATTTGCGATTCCTTTTGTACCAATCATGAAAGCGTATACAATATAGATTGATTAATCAAAATTGTCTAATAATTTTAAAAAATGCTGTTGACACTGCGTCCAAAGCGGCGTAATATGAGTTCAACAAAAGATAAACGCAAGCTTCACAAGCGAAAATCATCGCAGTATGATTCTAAAAAAATGAAAAACAAACGACCTTCTTGAACAGCTGGAAAGCCGTTCCGAAGGCTGAATATGAAAAGCGCAGATGAGGATAAGTAGCCTTGAAAAAGCTTTCCACAGAGAACCGGGGTAGCTGAGAACCGGCGAAGCTTTACAAGGTGAACTCGCCTCAGAGTGCCAGTCTGAAATGACAGTAGGACTTGGCCGGGTGAACTTGATTCACTCGTTACTAAAGCGGATAGAAATATCCATGAGACGGCCGATTAACAGGCCGTAAACAAGGGTGGTACCGCGGAAAGAAAAGCCTTTTCGCCCCTTTTAGCTATCGCAGTTACTGCGCGGCTGATTGTGGGCGGAAGGGCTTTTTTTATTGAATAATCAGCTATCTAGCTAATGAAAAGATGATCTTTAAAGGATGAAAATCCAAAAGGAGGAACTAAAATGGGGACTAATGTACAGGTGGATTCAGCATCTGCCAAATGTACACAGACGATGAGCGGAGCATTAATGCTGATTGAATCATTAAAAAAAGAGAAAGTAGAAATGATCTTCGGTTATCCGGGCGGGGCTGTGCTTCCGATTTACGATAAGCTATACAATTCAGGGTTGGTACATATCCTTCCCCGTCACGAACAAGGCGCAATTCATGCAGCGGAGGGATACGCAAGAGTCTCCGGAAAACCGGGTGTCGTCATTGCCACGTCAGGCCCGGGAGCGACAAACCTTGTTACAGGCCTTGCTGATGCCATGATTGATTCATTGCCGTTAGTTGTCTTTACAGGGCAGGTAGCAACCTCTGTAATCGGGAGCGATGCATTTCAGGAAGCGGACATTTTAGGGATTACGATGCCAGTAACAAAACACAGCTACCAGGTTCGCCAGCCGGAAGATCTGCCGCGCATCATTAAAGAAGCGTTCCATATTGCAACAACTGGAAGACCCGGACCTGTATTGATTGATATTCCGAAAGATGTAGCAACAATTGAAGGAGAATTCAGCTACGATCATGAGATGAATCTCCCGGGATACCAGCCGACAACAGAGCCGAATTATTTGCAGATCCGCAAGCTTGTGGAAGCCGTGAGCAGTGCGAAAAAACCGGTGATCCTGGCGGGTGCGGGCGTACTGCACGGAAAAGCGTCAGAAGAATTAAAAAATTATGCTGAACAGCAGCAAATCCCTGTGGCACACACCCTTTTGGGACTCGGAGGCTTCCCGGCTGACCATCCGCTTTTCCTAGGGATGGCGGGAATGCATGGTACTTATACAGCCAATATGGCCCTTCATGAATGTGATCTATTAATCAGTATCGGCGCCCGTTTTGATGACCGTGTCACAGGAAACCTGAAACACTTTGCCAGAAACGCAAAGATTGCCCACATCGATATTGATCCAGCTGAAATCGGAAAAATCATGAAAACACAGATTCCTGTAGTCGGAGACAGCAAAATTGTCCTGCAGGAGCTGATCAAACAAGACGGCAAACAAAGCGATTCAAGCGAATGGAAAAAACAGCTCGCAGAATGGAAAGAAGAGTATCCGCTCTGGTATGTAGATAATGAAGAAGAAGGTTTTAAACCTCAGAAATTGATTGAATATATTCATCAATTTACAAAAGGAGAGGCCATTGTCGCAACGGATGTAGGCCAGCATCAAATGTGGTCAGCGCAATTTTATCCGTTCCAAAAAGCAGATAAATGGGTCACGTCAGGCGGACTTGGAACGATGGGATTCGGTCTTCCGGCGGCGATCGGCGCCCAGCTGGCCGAAAAAGATGCTACTGTGGTCGCGGTTGTCGGAGACGGCGGATTCCAAATGACGCTTCAAGAACTCGATGTTATTCGCGAATTAAATCTTCCGGTTAAGGTAGTGATTTTAAATAACGCTTGTCTCGGAATGGTCAGACAGTGGCAAGAAATTTTCTATGAAGAACGTTATTCAGAATCTAAATTCGCTTCTCAGCCTGACTTCGTCAAATTGTCCGAAGCGTACGGCATTAAAGGCATCAGAATTTCATCAGAAGCGGAAGCAAAGGAAAAGCTGGAAGAGGCATTAACATCAAGAGAACCTGTTGTCATTGATGTGCGGGTTGCCAGCGAAGAAAAAGTATTCCCGATGGTGGCTCCGGGGAAAGGGCTGCATGAAATGGTGGGGGTGAAACCTTGAAAAGAATTATCACATTGACTGTGGTGAACCGCTCCGGAGTGTTAAACCGGATCACCGGTCTATTCACAAAAAGGCATTACAACATTGAAAGCATTACAGTTGGACACACAGAAACAGCCGGCGTTTCCAGAATCACCTTCGTCGTTCACGTTGAAGGAGAAAATGATGTTGAACAGTTAACGAAACAGCTCAACAAACAGATTGATGTGCTGAAAGTCACAGACATCACAAATCAATCGATTGTCCAGAGGGAGCTGGCCTTAATCAAGGTTGTCTCCGCACCTTCAACGAGAACAGAGATTAATGGAATCATAGAACCGTTTAGAGCCTCTGTCGTTGATGTCAGCAGAGACAGCATCGTTGTTCAGGTGACAGGTGAATCTAACAAAATTGAAGCGCTTATTGAATTATTAAAACCTTATGGCATTAAAGAAATCGCGAGAACAGGTACAACGGCTTTTGCGAGGGGAACCCAGCAAAAGGCGTCATCCAATAAAACAATATCTATTGTATAAAACATAACAAGGGAGAGATTAAAATGGTAAAAGTATATTATAACGGTGATATCAAAGAGAACGTATTGACTGGAAAAACAGTAGCGGTTATCGGGTACGGTTCGCAAGGTCACGCACATGCCCTGAACCTTAAAGAAAGCGGAGTAGACGTGATCGTCGGTGTTAGACAAGGAAAATCTTTCACTCAAGCCCAAGAAGACGGACATAAAGTATTTTCAGTAAAAGAAGCGGCAGCCCAAGCCGAAATCATCATGGTTCTGCTTCCGGATGAGCAGCAGCAAAAAGTATACGAAGCTGAAATCAAAGATGAATTGACAGCAGGAAAATCATTAGTATTCGCTCATGGATTTAACGTGCATTTCCATCAAATTGTTCCTCCGGCGGATGTAGATGTATTCTTAGTGGCGCCTAAAGGCCCGGGACACTTGGTCAGAAGAACATATGAGCAAGGAGCTGGCGTACCTGCATTGTTCGCAATCTATCAAGATGTGACTGGAGAAGCAAGAGACAAAGCCCTCGCTTATGCTAAAGGAATCGGCGGCGCAAGAGCGGGCGTACTAGAAACGACATTTAAAGAAGAAACAGAAACAGATTTGTTCGGTGAGCAAGCAGTTCTTTGCGGCGGATTAAGCGCGCTTGTCAAAGCAGGATTTGAAACATTAACTGAAGCAGGTTATCAGCCTGAACTTGCATACTTCGAGTGTCTTCATGAGCTGAAATTAATCGTAGACCTTATGTATGAAGAAGGACTTGCAGGAATGAGATATTCAATCTCTGACACAGCACAGTGGGGAGATTTCGTATCAGGCCCTCGCGTTGTGGACGCTAAAGTAAAAGAATCTATGAAAGAAGTATTAAAAGATATCCAAAACGGTACATTCGCAAAAGAGTGGATCGTCGAAAACCAAGTAAACCGTCCTCGTTTCAACGCTATCAATGCAAGCGAGAACGAACATCAAATCGAAGTAGTGGGAAGAAAGCTTCGTGAAATGATGCCGTTTGTGAAACAAGGCAAGAAGAAGGAAGCGGTGGTCTCCGTTGCGCAAAATTAATTTTTTCGATACGACGCTTCGTGATGGTGAACAGTCCCCTGGAGTGAACTTGAATACACAGGAGAAACTTGCCATAGCTAAGCAGCTCGAAAGACTCGGGGCAGATATCATTGAAGCGGGATTTCCCGCTTCGTCCCGAGGTGACTTTTTAGCTGTTCAGGAAATCGCAAGAACCATTAAAAATTGTTCAGTAACTGGTCTGGCCCGTTGTGTAAAAGGTGATATTGATGCTGCTTGGGAAGCGTTAAAAGAAGGTTCTCACCCGAGAATTCATGTTTTTATCGCCACATCGGACATTCATTTGAAGCACAAGCTGAAAATGACACGTGAGCAAGTCATTGAAAGAGCGGTTGAAATGGTGAAATACGCAAAAGAACGTTTTCCGATTGTGCAATGGTCAGCTGAAGATGCCTGCCGCACTGAACTGCCGTTTCTAGCAGAAATCGTCGAGAAAGTGATTGACGCAGGCGCCAGTGTTATCAATCTTCCAGACACTGTCGGCTACCTGGCCCCGGCGGAATACGGAAATATCTTTAAATATATGAAGGAAAACGTTCCGAACATTCACAAAGCAAAGCTTTCAGCCCACTGTCATGATGATTTAGGAATGGCAGTCGCAAACTCTCTTGCTGCGATTGAAAATGGCGCTGATCAAATCGAATGCGCTGTGAATGGGATCGGTGAAAGAGCCGGAAACGCAGCATTAGAGGAAATTGCCGTAGCCCTCCATACCAGAAAAGATTTCTACCAAGTCGAAACAGGTATTACACTAAACGAGATTAAGAGAACAAGTGATTTAGTAAGCAAACTGACAGGCATGGCTGTCCCGCGCAACAAAGCGGTTGTTGGAGATAATGCATTTGCTCATGAATCAGGCATCCATCAGGACGGCTTTTTAAAAGAAAAATCGACTTATGAAATTATTTCACCGGAGCTTGTCGGCGTAACCGCAGATGCGCTTGTCCTAGGTAAACATTCCGGACGCCACGCATTTAAAGACCGGCTGACTGCTTTAGGATTCCAATTTGACAGTGAAGAGATTAATAAATTCTTTACGATGTTCAAAGAGTTGACTGAGAAGAAAAAAGAAATCACTGATGAGGATCTTGTTTCTCTTATTTTAGAAGAAAAAGTAACAGATCGCAAGATTGGGTATGAATTTCTTTCTCTGCAAGTACATTACGGAACAAGTCAGGTCCCTACGGCTACTCTTTCTTTGAAAAATCAAGAAAACGCAGAGCTTATTCAGGAAGCTGCAACTGGAGCTGGAAGCGTGGAAGCAATCTACAATACGCTTGAGCGCTGCATCGATAAGGATGTGGAGCTCTTAGACTACCGCATTCAGTCTAACAGAAAAGGCGAAGATGCATTTGCCCAGGTGTATGTAAGAGTTTTGGTGAACGGAAAAGAATCAGCAGGGCGGGGCATAGCGCAAGACGTATTAGAAGCATCAGCGAAAGCTTATTTGAACGCAGTAAACCGTCAATTGGTTTTCCAGTCGAATATGAGTGGGTTGAAAAACCACACAGCTGTCGGATCATAAAAGAAAGGAGAACGGTTAACTTGAAGAAACGTATTGCTCTATTGCCCGGAGACGGGATCGGCCCTGAAGTATTAGAATCAGCGACAGACGTACTGAAAAGTGTTGCCGAACGCTTTAACCATGAATTTGAATTTGAATATGGCCTGATTGGAGGGGCGGCTATTGATGAACATCATAACCCCCTCCCGGAGGAAACCGTTGCTGCTTGTAAAAATGCAGACGCGATATTGCTTGGCGCTGTCGGCGGACCGAAATGGGATCAAAATCCTTCGGAACTGAGACCGGAAAAAGGGCTGCTCAGCATCAGAAAACAGCTTGATTTGTTTGCGAACTTGCGGCCTGTGAAGGTATTTGAAAGCCTTTCTGACGCTTCGCCTTTGAAAAAAGAATATATAGATAATGTTGATTTCGTTATCGTTCGTGAGCTCACAGGCGGCTTGTATTTCGGCCAGCCGAGCAAACGCTATGTAAACACTGAAGGTGAGCAGGAAGCAGTAGATACACTGTTTTATAAGCGAACGGAAATTGAACGGGTGATCAGAGAGGGCTTCAAAATGGCGGCAGCCAGAAAAGGCAAAGTGACCTCTGTAGATAAAGCGAATGTTCTTGAATCAAGCCGGCTGTGGCGTGAAGTGGCTGAGGACGTTGCACAAGAGTTTCCTGATGTGAAGCTTGAGCACATGCTTGTGGATAACGCGGCCATGCAGCTAATTTATGCACCGAATCAATTTGATGTCGTGGTGACTGAAAATATGTTCGGTGATATTTTAAGCGATGAAGCGTCCATGCTTACAGGCTCGCTCGGAATGCTCCCGTCAGCCAGCCTATCAAGCTCTGGTCTTCATCTGTTTGAACCTGTTCATGGCTCCGCGCCTGATATTGCTGGTAAAGGGATGGCAAATCCGTTCGCAGCCATATTGTCAGCGGCAATGCTTTTGAGAACATCTTTCGGGCTTGAAGAGGAAGCGAAAGCTGTAGAAGATGCGGTAAACAAAGTCTTGGCTTCCGGAAAAAGAACAAGAGACTTGGCACGGGGTGAAGAGTTCAGCAGCACTCAGGCCATTACAGAGGAAGTTAAGGCAGCAATCATGAGTGAAAATACAATTTCTAATGTGTGACAGCTTACGTTAAGCGGTCTTAGCTCTAGGTAGAGGGAGGAAATAAAAGATGATGCCTCGAACAATCATCGAAAAGATTTGGGATCAGCATATTGTAAAACATGGTGAGGGAAAGCCGGATCTTCTCTATATTGATTTGCACCTCATTCATGAGGTGACGTCTCCTCAGGCATTTGAAGGCTTGAGACAAAAGGGAAGAAAGGTCAGAAGACCCCAAAATACATTTGCGACAATGGACCACAACATCCCGACTGTCAATCGTTTTGAGATAAAGGATGAAGTTGCGAAACGCCAAGTAACGGCGCTTGAAAGAAACTGTGAGGAATTTGGCGTGCGCCTTGCCGATCTTCACAGTGTGGATCAAGGGATTGTCCATGTCGTCGGCCCTGAACTGGGCTTAACGCTTCCGGGGAAAACGATTGTGTGCGGTGACAGTCATACATCAACACATGGCGCATTCGGCGCTCTTGCATTTGGTATCGGGACGAGTGAAGTTGAACATGTCCTTTCCACACAGACACTTTGGCAGCAGCGTCCAAAAACACTTGAAGTGCGCGTAGATGGAACGCTTCAAAAAGGGGTAACGGCAAAGGATGTCATCCTTGCTGTCATCGGCAAATACGGTGTGAAATTCGGCACAGGCTACGTCATTGAATACACTGGGGAAGTATTCAGAAATATGACGATGGATGAACGAATGACTGTTTGTAACATGTCAATTGAAGCAGGAGCAAGAGCAGGTTTGATTGCACCTGACGAGGTGACGTTTGAATATTGCAAAAATCGCAAGTACACGCCAAAAGGCGAAGAATTTGACAAGGCCGTAGAGGAATGGAAGGCGCTGCGCACAGACCCGGGCGCTGTTTACGATAAATCTATCGTCCTTGACGGCAACAAAATTTCCCCTATGGTGACATGGGGCATTAACCCGGGAATGGTTCTTCCTGTCGATTCTGAAGTTCCTGCGCCGGAAAGCTTTTCTGCAGAAGATGACAAAAAAGAAGCGATTCGCGCTTATGAATATATGGGACTCACTCCTCATCAGAAAATTGAAGACATTAAAGTGGAGCACGTATTTATCGGTTCCTGCACGAATTCCCGCATGACTGACCTTCGCCAGGCTGCTGATATGATCAAGGGGAAGAAGGTAGCTGACAGCGTAAGGGCCATCGTCGTGCCCGGATCCCAAAGCGTGAAGCTTCAGGCTGAAAAAGAAGGGCTTGACCAGATTTTCTTGGAGGCTGGATTTGAATGGAGAGAGTCAGGCTGCAGCATGTGTTTGAGTATGAATAATGATGTTGTTCCTGAGGGAGAGCGCTGTGCATCAACCTCTAACCGCAACTTCGAGGGCAGACAAGGAAAAGGTGCAAGAACACATCTCGTCAGCCCGGCAATGGCTGCGATGGCTGCCATTCACGGACACTTCGTTGATGTCAGAAAGTTTTATCAGGAAAAAACAGTTGTGTAAGGAGTGCGCGAGATGGAACCTTTGAAATCACATACGGGGAAAGCGGCCGTATTAAATCGGATCAATGTGGATACAGACCAGATTATTCCTAAGCAATTTTTGAAGAGGATTGAAAGAACAGGCTACGGGCGTTTTGCATTCTTTGACTGGAGATATGATGCGAATGGTGAACCGAACCCTGAATTTGAATTAAACCAGCCTGTTTATCAAGGAGCTTCCATTTTAATAGCGGGAGAAAACTTCGGCTGCGGGTCATCGCGTGAACACGCTCCGTGGGCACTTGATGATTATGGGTTTAAAATTATCATTGCACCGTCATTTGCTGATATTTTCCATCAGAACTGCTTTAAAAATGGCATGCTTCCGATCCGCATGCCATATGACAATTGGAAACAGCTTGTCGGCCAGTATGAAAACAAGTCATTGCAAATGACTGTTGACCTTGAAAATCAGCTGATTCATGACAGTGAAGGCAATCAAATTTCATTTGAAGTTGATCCGCATTGGAAAGAGATGCTGATCAACGGATATGATGAAATTTCATTAACGCTGCTGCTGGAGGATGAAATCAAGCAATTTGAATCACAAAGAAGCTCTTGGCTTCAAGCCTGAAAAAGCGGCCGGTATTTGTCCGGCGGCTTTTTTTGCCTAATGAAACCTTTCAATTCTTGTGTTTGTTCACAGGTGTTGATACACTTGAACAAAATAAATGCCTGAAAGGAATATAGGTATGACGCATGACAAGAAGAACGCAAAAATTATTCCTTTTCCTCATCTGAAAGACCGCCTTGTGGAAAAAGGGATGTCATCACTAAAGGAAAAAAAGTATCAAGAAGCGCTTGAACTGTTTTCAGAAGCGATGAAATATGATGATACTGAATCCGATCTTCACTTAGGGATGGCCATCTGCTTTTTAGAGCTGGGCGAGCTGGAAGAGGCAAAAAGCGTGTGCGAGAAGATGCTCAAAGAAGGTTATGGCCATTATTTTACGGTTTTGCAGGTGTACATGACCATCTTAATTCAGCTCAAAAAATATGAAGAAGTCAAAAGCACCATTGAAGCCGTTTTGGAAGAAAATCAGCTGCCGGCAGAAAGCGCCGAGCAATTTTATAAGCTGCTGGATTTCAGCCGGAAAATGACCGATCCGGATCGTGAGGACGAGGCTTGGGCCGAAGAATATGAGGATACAATTGACACCGAGAAAGTGCTGGCAAGCCCTGAGGAGCAAATGAATCTCATTCATTCCTTAAAAGACCGTAACGTAGCAAAGTATACAGGATTGCTCAAAACAATTCTCCAAGACCCCTCAGCCCATCCGATTATCAAAACGATGATTGTCATGCTATTGGCTGAGCATGAGTACAGTAAACCTGTGCACATTAGTAAATTTGGCGAGTCTTTGACAATTGAACCGTCTGAGATTGTTCCGCCTGATGCCGCCCCGATTCTGCACCGTGTTCTCAGGGTGCTGGATGAGACACTTGGAAATGAAAATCCTACCTTATATGCGGCAGTAGAAGAATTGTGGAGAAGACATTTGTACGTTTTATATCCGTTCCAGCCGAAATTGCTGTCGGCTGACCTTTGGGCGGCTGCCCTTCATAAAGTCGGTTACGAGATGCACGGGATTGAAATTGAAAGCGAAGAACTTCATATGATGTATGAATTTACAGACAGAGAACTCGATGAAGCTTGCACAATGTTAAAAGATATTGAAGAAATTTCTTATTTGTAAATCGCGCCATATAGTTGAAAGCGCTATGTGTTATGTTATAATATAGTGGTTGTATTTGTGTATAACGGGTTATAAGAAATACGGTTGGACAGGCTTTGCAGTTCATTATTAACATCTATACATAATGATTCTGATCTTTGGCAGCTTTGTTTTTGTTGGACGAAGCCGAATGATTGCTTTAGAATGGAAGACCGACACAACCTGAATAGATTTTTGGAGGGAAACACATGTCTGTAAAATGGGAAAAACAAGAAGGCAACGAAGGCGTTTTAACGGTTGAAGTTGATGCTGAAACGTTTAAAACAGCACTTGATGATGCATTTAAAAAAGTAGTAAAACAAGTTTCAATTCCTGGATTCCGTAAAGGTAAAATTCCTCGCGGATTATTCGAACAGCGCTTTGGCGTAGAAGCTCTTTACCAAGATGCTTTGGATATTCTTCTTCCTGTAGAATACCCTAAAGCGGTTGAAGAAGCTGGAATCGAGCCTGTAGACCGTCCTGAAATCGATGTTGAAAAAATCGAAAAAGGCGAAAGCTTAATCTTCACTGCGAAAGTAACAGTAAAACCTGAAGTGAAGCTTGGCGAATACAAAGGCCTGGGCATTGAAAAAGACGACACAACTGTAACTGACGAAGATGTTCAAAACGAACTAAAAGCCCTTCAAGAGCGTCAAGCTGAGCTTGTTGTAAAAGAAGAAGGCGCCGTTGAAGAAGGAAACACAGTTGTTCTTGATTTCGAAGGATTCGTTGACGGCGAAGCTTTCGAAGGCGGAAAAGCTGAAAACTACTCTCTTGAAGTAGGATCTGGCTCATTCATCCCTGGCTTCGAAGATCAGTTAGTTGGTCTTGAAGCAGGCGCTGAAAAGGATGTTGAAGTGACATTCCCAGAAGAATACCACGCTGAAGAGCTTGCAGGCAAACCAGCTGTGTTTAAAGTGAAAATTCACGAAATCAAAGCGAAAGAGCTTCCTGAGCTTGACGATGAATTCGCAAAAGATATCGATGAAGAAGTGGAAACACTTGCTGAATTAACTGAAAAAACAAAGAAACGTCTGGAAGAAGCAAAAGAAAACGAAGCTGACGCTAAATTACGTGAAGAGCTTGTTCTGAAAGCTTCTGAAAATGCTGAAATCGACGTTCCGCAAGCAATGGTCGACACTGAGCTTGACCGCATGCTGAAAGAATTCGAACAGCGTCTGCAAATGCAAGGCATGAACCTTGAGCTTTACACTCAATTCTCAGGTCAAGATGAAGCTGCGCTTAAAGAGCAAATGAAAGAAGATGCTGAAAAACGCGTAAAATCTAACCTGACTCTTGAGGCGATTGCGAAAGCGGAAAACCTTGAAGTATCAGATGAGGAAGTTGATGCTGAGCTTACTAAAATGGCTGAAGCATACAACATGCCTGTTGAAAATATTAAACAAGCCATCGGTTCTACTGACGCGATGAAAGAAGATTTAAAAGTTCGCAAAGCAATTGATTTTCTTGTAGAAAACCGTTAATATGGTGCATAATAATAGTAATAGTACTAATAAAACAGGGCGCGAATCATTCGTGCCTTGTTTTGTACAATTATGAGTTATCTCTTTTTCTTGGGGCAATATAGTTAATGCAGGGCTGTTTTTTGTCATACATATAGAATGTGCAAGTCAGAAACACATTGTTACCGTCTTTTTGGAAAGTATGGTAAAATGCAATACATACTCGTTCGTTTCAAGAATCATTTTCTTTTGCTCTGCCGGTAAAAGAAAAAGTGAGACAAGATTAAGGGGTGAAAGAATGTTTAAATTTAACGAGGAAAAAGGACAATTAAAATGCTCGTTCTGTGGAAAAACACAAGATCAGGTTCGTAAGCTTGTAGCTGGACCTGGTGTATATATATGTGACGAATGTATCGAACTCTGCACTGAAATTGTAGAGGAAGAACTCGGAACAGAAGAAGAAGTAGAATTTAAAGACGTACCAAAGCCTCAGGAAATTCGTGAAATTTTGAATGAATATGTCATCGGCCAAGATCAAGCGAAGAAATCACTTGCTGTGGCTGTGTATAACCACTATAAGCGCATTAACTCTAACAGCAAAGTTGATGATGTTGAGCTTTCAAAAAGTAATATTTCATTAATCGGCCCTACGGGAAGCGGTAAAACCCTTCTGGCGCAAACATTGGCTCGCATTTTAAATGTGCCGTTTGCGATTGCAGACGCTACATCTTTGACTGAAGCTGGATACGTGGGTGAAGATGTAGAGAATATTCTCTTGAAGCTCATCCAAGCTGCTGATTATGATGTGGAAAAAGCCGAAAAAGGCATTATCTATATTGATGAAATCGATAAAGTGGCTAGAAAATCTGAAAACCCGTCTATCACACGTGATGTGTCAGGTGAGGGTGTACAGCAGGCATTGCTTAAAATTCTTGAGGGTACAGTGGCAAGCGTACCGCCTCAAGGTGGACGTAAGCATCCTCATCAAGAATTCATTCAAATTGACACAACAAATATTTTGTTCATTTGCGGCGGAGCTTTCGATGGTATCGAACAAATCATCAAACGCCGTTTAGGCCAAAAAGTGATTGGATTCGGTGCCGACAATAAAGCTGCTGATCTTGAGAAAGAAGACCTTCTTTCAAAAGTGCTTCCTGAAGATTTGCTTCGTTTCGGGTTAATTCCTGAATTTATCGGACGTCTTCCGGTTATTGCAAGCCTTGAAAAGCTTGACGAAGAAGCATTGGTTGCGATCTTAACAAAACCGAAAAACGCTCTTGTTAAGCAATTCAAGAAAATGCTTGAGCTTGACAACGTTGAGCTTGAGTTTGAAGAAGAAGCGCTTTCTGAAATTGCTAAAAAAGCAATTGAACGCAAGACTGGAGCACGCGGACTCCGTTCCATCATTGAAGGCATCATGCTTGATGTGATGTTTGAGCTGCCTTCTCGTGATGACATTGAAAAATGTGTAATCACCGGGGCAACTGTGACACACGGAGAGCCTCCTCGCCTCTTATTAAAAGACGGCACTGAGGTAAGCCAAGATAAAACATCTGCATAAAGATAAGTACAAACCTCCTGAGTGGTAACACTCAGGAGGTTTTTTTGCATGCAACTCTTCTGGAAAAACGTTTATTCCCGTCTTCTATGGGAGATACTAGCAATCAGAGGAATGAATTGGATACATAAATTGTTTTTCAGGAGGGACCACCATGAGTTGGACAGGGATCGCGTTATTTATTCAGCTGTTTTTTGGGATCATCATCGGTTTGTATTTTTGGAATTTGCTTAAAAATCAAAGGACACAAAAGGTCACGATAGATAAAGAATCAAAGAAGGAAATGGAGCAGCTTCGGAAAATGCGCGCTATCAGCTTGTCCGAGCCATTATCTGAGAAGGTCCGCCCCAAAAGCTTTAAAGATATCGTCGGACAGGAAGACGGCATTAAAGCATTAAAGGCTGCTTTATGCGGGCCAAATCCTCAGCATGTGATTGTCTATGGGCCACCGGGAGTTGGGAAAACGGCTGCTGCGCGGCTTGTGTTGGAAGAAGCAAAAAAACATAAACAATCACCGTTTAAAGAGCAGGCTGTCTTTGTGGAACTCGATGCGACAACAGCCCGTTTTGATGAAAGAGGAATTGCCGATCCGCTCATTGGCTCTGTCCATGACCCGATATACCAAGGGGCCGGAGCGATGGGACAGGCTGGGATTCCGCAGCCGAAGCAGGGAGCTGTCACCCATGCCCATGGCGGTGTGCTGTTTATTGATGAAATAGGGGAGCTGCATCCTATTCAAATGAATAAAATGCTGAAGGTGCTTGAGGACAGAAAAGTCTTTTTAGACAGTGCGTATTACAGTGAGGAAAATACACAAATTCCGAATCATATTCATGATATTTTTCAAAATGGGCTGCCGGCTGATTTTCGCTTGATTGGCGCGACCACGAGAATGCCAAACGAAATTCCGCCAGCTATCCGGTCCCGCTGTTTGGAGGTTTTTTTCCGCGAGCTTGAAAAGGACGAGCTGAAAACGGTTGCTAAAACAGCAGCTGATAAAATTGAAAAAAATATCTCCGAAGAAGGACTGGATCTTTTGACCAGCTACACGCGGAACGGGCGGGAAGCCGTCAATATGATTCAAATCGCAGCGGGGATGGCTGTAACGGAGAATCGGAAAGACATTACGATTGAGGATATTGAATGGGTCATTCACTCCAGTCAGCTTACTCCAAAGCACGAGCAAAAAATCGGTGTTGAACCACAGGTTGGCATTGTAAATGGGCTTGCAGTCTATGGGCCTAACAGCGGATCGCTTCTGGAAATCGAAGTGAGTGTAACCTCGGCTCAAGATAAAGGATCAATTAACATCACAGGAATAGCTGAAGAAGAAAGCATCGGCAGCCAATCAAAATCAATCAGACGAAAAAGCATGGCGAAGGGTTCGGTTGAAAATGTATTAACCGTGCTCCGGACAATGGGAATGAAGCCTTCTGATTATGATATTCACATCAATTTCCCAGGAGGGATTCCAATTGATGGGCCGTCAGCAGGCATTGCGATGGCGGCGGGGATTTTCTCGGCGATACACAAAATTCCTATTGACAATACCGTTGCGATGACGGGCGAAATCAGCCTGAACGGTCTTGTGAAACCCATCGGAGGCGTCATTCCGAAAATAAAAGCGGCCAAGCAGTCCGGTGCGAAAAAGGTGATTATCCCATATGAAAATCAGCAGGCGATCTTAAAGCAGATTGACGGGATCAAGATTATTGCAGTGAAGACGTTCCAGGAAGTGCTTGATGAAATTTTAGTGAATCCGCCAACGGAACAAAAACCGTTTCATATTGAAATCAATAAAGAATCCGTTTAAACCCTATTTTGATAATAGGGTTTTTTTCATGAAGGACATCTTTTCCTTTTTCATATCAGAAAGAAAGGGTATACTACGAGGAGACTGTTTTATAGAAAATGGAACCATGCCGTTTATTGTACAAGGATGAAAAAGTTGTATTATAATGGTTCATACTAAAGTCACGGAGGTGTCAGTCACATGGCAGAAGAATTAAAACGCAGCATCCCGCTCCTCCCTTTAAGAGGTTTATTAGTGTACCCGACGATGGTTTTGCATTTAGATGTAGGACGTGACAAGTCGGTTCAGGCTCTTGAACAGGCAATGATGCATGATCATATGATATTTTTAGCCACTCAGCAGGATATTTCGATAGACGAACCTGGTGAAGACGAGATTTTCACTGTCGGCACCTATACAAAAATTAAGCAAATGCTGAAGCTTCCGAACGGTACGATTCGTGTGTTGGTGGAGGGCCTCAAGCGCGCCCATATCGTCAAATACAATGAACACGAGGATTACACGTCGGTAGACATTCAACTTATTCATGAAGATGATTCAAAAGATACAGAAGACGAAGCATTGATGCGGACTTTGCTAGACCACTTTGATCAGTACATAAAAATTTCTAAAAAAATCTCGGCCGAAACGTACGCCGCGGTTACTGATATCGAAGAGCCGGGGAGAATGGCAGACATCGTTGCTTCTCATCTGCCCCTTAAACTAAAGGATAAGCAGGATATTTTAGAAACGGCTGATGTCAAAGACAGGCTGAACAAGGTCATTGATTTTATTAATAATGAAAAAGAAGTGCTGGAGATTGAGAAAAAAATCGGCCAGCGTGTCAAACGTTCGATGGAGCGTACGCAGAAGGAATACTACTTGCGTGAACAAATGAAGGCGATCCAAAAAGAGCTTGGCGATAAAGAAGGCAAAACTGGCGAAGTTCAGACACTGACGGAAAAAATCGAAGAAGCAGGCATGCCTGAGCATGTGAAGGAAACAGCGCTTAAAGAATTGAACAGATATGAAAAAATTCCGTCAAGTTCTGCGGAAAGCTCCGTGATCCGCAACTATATCGACTGGCTGGTTGCTCTTCCATGGACGGATGAAACAGATGATAAGCTTGATTTGAAAGAAGCAGGACGTCTCTTGGACGAAGAGCACCACGGGCTTGAAAAAGTAAAAGAACGTATTTTAGAATATTTGGCTGTCCAGAAGCTGACCAAATCCCTGAAAGGCCCGATTCTCTGTTTGGCAGGACCTCCGGGTGTCGGAAAAACGTCTTTAGCCAAATCAATTGCAAAAAGCTTGGGACGCAAATTCGTCAGAATCTCACTCGGAGGAGTACGGGACGAATCAGAGATACGCGGACACAGACGGACCTATGTCGGAGCAATGCCTGGACGTATTATTCAAGGGATGAAAAAAGCGGGCAAGCTGAATCCGGTCTTCTTATTAGACGAAATTGACAAAATGTCATCTGATTTTAGAGGAGACCCATCATCCGCTATGCTTGAAGTGCTTGATCCAGAGCAAAACAGCAGCTTCAGTGATCACTATATTGAAGAAACCTTTGATTTATCCAAAGTGCTGTTTATCGCAACGGCGAACAATTTGGCCACAATCCCGGGCCCGCTCAGAGACAGAATGGAAATTATTAATATCGCAGGCTACACAGAAATAGAAAAACTTGAAATCGTAAAGGATCACTTGCTCCCAAAGCAAATCAAAGAACACGGGCTGAAGAAAAGCAACCTGCAGCTGCGTGATCAGGCGATTCTTGATATTATCCGCTACTATACGAGAGAAGCTGGTGTGAGAAGCCTTGAACGCCAGCTTGCCGCGATTTGCCGTAAAGCTGCAAAAGCCATTGTTGCTGAAGAGCGAAAACGGATTACGGTTACTGAGAAGAACCTTCAAGACTTTATCGGAAAACGTATTTTCAGATATGGACAAGCTGAAACAGAGGATCAGGTTGGTGTAGTGACAGGGCTTGCTTATACAACCGTTGGCGGAGATACGCTGTCGATTGAAGTATCGCTTTCTCCGGGGAAAGGGAAATTAATCCTGACAGGAAAGCTCGGAGATGTTATGAGAGAGTCAGCTCAGGCTGCATTCAGCTATGTGCGATCCAAAACAGAAGAACTTGGCATTGAACCTGACTTTCATGAGAAGTATGATATTCATATACATGTACCAGAGGGTGCGGTGCCAAAAGATGGTCCGTCAGCCGGTATTACGATGGCAACAGCGCTTGTTTCTGCTTTAACGGGACGGGCGGTTTCGCGTGAAGTCGGCATGACTGGGGAAATCACGCTTCGCGGGCGCGTGCTGCCGATCGGCGGCTTGAAGGAAAAAGCGCTTGGCGCACATAGAGCGGGATTAACGACCATTATTGCGCCTAAAGATAATGAAAAAGATATAGAGGATATTCCGGAAAGCGTCAGGGAGGGGCTGACATTTATATTGGCGTCCCACTTAGACGAGGTTTTGGAACATGCCTTAGTAGGAGAGAAGAAATGAAAGTCACAAAGTCAGAAATCGTGATCAGTGCAGTAAAACCGGAACAGTACCCTGAAGGGGGGCTTCCGGAAATCGCATTGGCCGGAAGATCGAACGTAGGAAAATCGTCTTTTATCAATTCATTAATCAATCGCAAAAATCTTGCGAGAACGTCATCAAAGCCAGGAAAAACACAAACGCTTAATTTCTATATTATCAATGATGAGCTGCATTTTGTGGATGTGCCGGGCTACGGTTTTGCCAAAGTGTCAAAGTCTGAGCGTGAAGCATGGGGCAGAATGATTGAAACCTACATCACGACACGCGAGGAATTAAAAGCTGTGGTGCAGATCGTTGATTTGCGGCATGCGCCATCTAATGATGATGTACAGATGTATGAATTCTTAAAGTATTACGGCATTCCTGTTATTGTTATCGCTACAAAGGCGGATAAAATCCCGAAAGGCAAATGGGACAAACATGCGAAGGTTGTCCGACAAACATTAAATATTGATCCGGAAGACGAGCTGATTCTCTTTTCCTCAGAAACGAAAAAGGGAAAAGACGAAGCTTGGGGAGCGATCAAAAAAATGATAAACCGGTAGAGAATCCTCTACCGGTTTTATTTATCGTATAGATTTTTTTCGTTTTATCAATAATAACAATAAACTAATTCCAATAAAGACAAACGGCCAATACTCCTTCAGAAGCGCTGTTGGAATATGCGCAGACTCAAGCCATGCCATAATTTGTTTAAAAAAGTACAAAAACAGGGAAAAACAAATCATCGACACAGCTTCATATACATATTCTTTTTTTTGAACGGCTGAAACGAGAAGTGAGAAGCCGATCATAAAGAGGAGCATTTCAAAATCATCCGGCCACCATACCCATTTCGGCTTGGCAAAAAAGTGTAAACCGATCCCGAAGAGAAGTAAACCGATGAAGAAATGGGGTGTAACGGCTTCTTTTTTTCCTTGATATACAAAGGCTGCGCCTAACAGCATGAGGAGAACAGGCCATTGATCCTGCCCTGAAAACAGTTCGGCTTGGCCGCTTTCTAGCCATGCATATACAGAAGCGGCAAGCAGCAGACAAGGGAATAAAATTGATTTTTGTTTCATGCATATCACCTTCTTGTTTTTTAGAGCTGATGTGTAGTAAATTTCTGCTGTTTTTGGTATTGTCAATAGGAATGCTTCTTTTCCCTGAAGCTTTTTCTAATATAGCATAAGAATTTTAAAATCTGTTCACATTTTGTGAAAGAAACTATGTTATAATTATTATAAATAATGAGTTCTATGTTAGAATGATTATAAATTAAGATTCGGTGTTGGGGGTGTAATTAGAGCGATGCATATACTTGTTGTGGGAGTAGATTATAAATCCGCCCCTATTGAGATACGTGAAAAAGTAAGTTTTCAGCCGAATGAGCTGGCAGAAGCAATGGTGCAGCTGAAAGAAGAGAAAAGCATTCTTGAAAACATCATTGTCTCAACCTGCAACCGCACTGAAATTTATGCGGTAGTCGACCAGCTTCATACCGGCCGTTATTATATAAAAAAGTTTTTAGCTGATTGGTTTCAATTAAGCAAAGAAGAGCTGTCACCGTTCTTAACGTTTTATGAGAGCGATGCCGCTGTTGAGCATTTATTCCGTGTAGCCTGCGGACTTGACTCTATGGTGATTGGCGAAACGCAGATTCTCGGACAGGTACGCGACAGCTTTAAAACAGCTCAGCAAGAAAAAACGATCGGGACTATTTTTAATGAGCTGTTTAAGCAGGCGGTTACAGTGGGCAAACGGACTCACGCCGAAACAGACATTGGCTCAAATGCGGTGTCAGTAAGCTATGCTGCAGTTGAACTTGCTAAAAAAATCTTCGGGAATCTTTCAAGCAAGCACATATTGATTCTCGGTGCGGGAAAAATGGGCGAGCTTGCTGCGGAAAACCTGCACGGACAGGGAATCGGCAAGGTCACTGTCATTAACCGAACATACTTGAAAGCGAAGGAGCTTGCAGACCGTTTCTCAGGTGAAGCGAGAAGCTTGAATCAGCTTGAAAGCGCGCTTGCGGAGGCTGATATTTTAATCAGTTCAACCGGTGCAAGTGAATTTGTCGTGTCCAAAGAGATGATGGAAAACGCGAATAAGCTTCGCAAGGGACGTCCGCTGTTTATGGTGGACATTGCCGTGCCTAGAGATCTTGATCCGGCGCTGAATGATCTTGAAGGTGTTTTTCTTTATGATATCGACGATCTGGAAGGCATTGTAGAAGCGAACATGAAAGAACGGAGAGAAACAGCTGAAAAAGTTGAACTGTTAATTGAAGAAACCATTGTGGAATTTAAACAATGGATGAATACACTTGGTGTTGTGCCGGTTATTTCTGCATTGCGCGAAAAGGCGCTTGCCATCCAGTCAGAAACGATGGACAGCATCGAGCGTAAGCTGCCTCACTTAAGCACAAGAGAGAAAAAACTGTTGAACAAACACACCAAAAGTATTATTAACCAAATGCTTCGTGATCCGATTTTAAAGGTGAAAGAGCTTGCGGCAGATGCTGATTCTGAAGAAAAGCTCGCGTTGTTTATGCAGATTTTTGATATTGAAGAAGCTGCGGGCCGTCAAATGATGAAAACCGTTGAAAGCAGCCAGAAGGTCCACTCTTTTAAGAAGGCTGAATCAAAAGCGGGCTTTAGCCCACTTGTAAGTGAGTGAAAGCTGAATGATTGATACTGCAATGGCAAGACTTAATGAGGGGACAATCGTCATTTACGCGTTAAGTGTACTCTTTTATTTTATAGATTTTCTTCAACACAACCGGAAGGCTGGAAAAATGGCCTTCTGGTTGCTTTCTATTGTCTGGACTCTGCAAACCGTGTATTTAGCCTATTTTATGTGGGTGACGGGGCGGTTTCCCGTATTAAATGTGACGGAGGCGCTTTATTTTTATGCCTGGGTGCTTGTCACGCTGTCACTTGTACTGACAAAGCTTTTACGTGTTGACTTTATCGTGTTTTTTACAAATGTTATAGGATTTTCTATGATCGCCATTCACACATTTTCACCGACAGAGCAGCAGTCAGCTGCTTTTTCCGGGCAGCTTGTATCCGAGCTTTTGGTGATCCATATTACAATGGCGATTCTTTCATACGGCGCTTTTTCCCTTTCTTTCGTTTTTTCTGTGCTATATATGTTTCAATATCATCTGCTGAAAAAGAAAAAGTGGGGAAAATGGCTGTTGAGAATAGAAGATTTATCTAAGCTTGATTATATGGCGTATGTTTTAAATGTCATTGGGGTTCCGATGCTGCTGCTGAGTTTGATTCTCGGCGTCATTTGGGCATATGTCTCACTAGAAACGCTGTATTGGTTTGACGCCAAAGTGCTTGGTTCGTTTGTCGTCCTGCTGCTGTACAGCTATTATCTTTATATCAGGCTGATTAAAGAGCTGCAAGGAAAGGTCGCTGCACTGTGGAATACGGCTTGTTTTCTGGTGCTGATGATCAATTATTTCCTGCTTGGAAGCCTGTCGCAATTCCATTGGTTCAGTTAAACGATGTCCCAAGCAGATTCGGGAGGAAAGAAATGATGAGAACGATTAAAGTAGGTTCCAGACGAAGCAAACTCGCTATGACTCAAACAAAATGGGTTATTCAAAAACTGAAGGAAATCAATCCTTTGTTTGCTTTTGAAATTAAAGAGATCGTGACAAAGGGCGACCGGATTGTCGATGTTACACTCTCAAAAGTGGGTGGAAAAGGGCTGTTTGTCAAAGAAATTGAACAGGCGCTTTTAAACGAAGAGATTGATATGGCAGTGCACAGCATGAAGGACATGCCTGCTGTTTTGCCTGAAGGCCTTGTGATCGGCTGTATTCCTGAACGGGAAGATCCTCGTGATGCCCTTATTTCAAAGAATCGCGTAAAGCTTTCAGAAATGAAGGAAGGTGCTGTCATTGGCACAAGCAGTTTAAGAAGAAGCGCGCAGCTTTTGATTGAGCGCCCTGACCTTACAATTAAATGGATTAGAGGTAATATAGATACAAGACTTCAAAAGCTGGAAACAGAGGATTATGACGCGATTATTTTAGCGGCAGCCGGCCTTTCTAGAATGGGGTGGAAGCAAGATGTCGTAACCGAATTCCTTGAGCCTGAGCGCTGTTTGCCTGCTGTGGGGCAGGGAGCACTGGCGATTGAGTGCCGAGAATCGGATGAAGAGCTGTTGGCGTTGTTTTCTCAGTTTACAGATGAATATACAAAACGGACTGTCTTAGCGGAACGTGCTTTTTTAAACGCGATGGAGGGCGGCTGCCAGGTTCCGATCGCAGGCTACTCCGTGTTAAATGGACAGGATGAAATTGAAATGACAGGTCTTGTCGCTTCACCTGACGGCAAAATCATTTTTAAAGAAACCGTCACCGGAAACGATCCGGAGGAAGTAGGAAAGCGCTGTGCCGCTCTTATGGCTGACAAAGGAGCAAAAGATTTAATTGATCGTGTAAAACGGGAGCTTGATGAGGATGGAAAATGATTTTCCGTTGAAAGGAAAAACAGTGCTTGTCACCCGGAATAAGGCACAGGCAGCATCATTTCAGCAAAAAGTGGAGGCGCTTGGCGGTAAAGCGGTTTTAACCTCTTTGATTACGTTTCGCCGCGCTTTGCCGAATGATGTTGCGGAACAGGTAAGAGAGGATCTTGCCGCGCCAGGCTGGCTTGTTTTTACAAGTGTGAACGGGGCAGACTTCTTTTTTTCTTATCTGAAGGAAAATCAGCTTATTCTCCCTGCGCATAAAAAAATTGCAGCCGTCGGTGAAAAAACCGCCCGCCGTTTAAAAACGCATAACGTATCGGTTGATGTGATGCCACAGGAGTATATTGCTGAACAATTGGCTGACGCTCTTAAGCAGCATGCTGAACCGGGGGAGCCCATTACCGTGATGAAAGGGAATTTGTCACGTGATGTGATAAAACAAGAGCTTGTCCCGCTCGGTTTTGAAGTAAAGGAATGGGTTCTCTACGAAACGATTCCGGATGAAGAAGGCATTGAGGCACTGAAAGACGCTGCGGGTCAATATTCCTTTGACTATGTAACATTTACGAGTTCATCAACCGTACATACGTTTATGCATGTCTTGGGAGAAGAATTAAAAAAGTGGAAGGCGAATGGGACGGCCTGTATCAGCATTGGGCCTTTAACAAGTGATGCCCTTCTGACGTACGGCATCACATCGCATACGCCTGATACATTTACAATAGATGGCATGCTTGAGTTAATGTGCAGCATGTCAAGAGAGGAAGAGAGAATATGAGTCAATCATTTAATAGACACCGCCGCCTGCGGACATCAAAAGCAATGAGAGAAATGGTAAAGGAAACACGTTTGCATCCATCAGATTTTATTTATCCGATTTTTGTCGTTGAAGGTCTGGAAGGCAAAAAAGCTGTTCCGTCAATGCCTGATGTTTACCATGTATCATTAGATTTATTGAAGGATGAAGTAGCGGAGCTGGTCAAACTGGGCATTCAATCTGTTATCGTGTTCGGCATCCCGGAAGAAAAAGATGATTGCGGAACACAAGCGTACCATGATCACGGAATTGTCCAAAAAGCCATCACAGAAATTAAAGAACACTTCCCTGAAATGGTTGTTGTCGCTGACACGTGCCTGTGCGAATATACAGACCACGGCCATTGCGGACTTGTCAAAGACGGGGTCATCCTCAATGATGAATCGCTGGAGCTTTTGGCGCAGACAGCTGTCAGCCAAGCGAAAGCAGGTGCGGATATCATTGCGCCATCAAACATGATGGACGGATTTGTTACAGTGATCAGAGAAGCACTTGATAAAGAAGGATTCGTCAATATTCCCATCATGTCTTACGCTGTGAAATATTCTAGCGAGTTTTACGGTCCGTTCCGTGATGCAGCAAACAGCACACCGCAATTCGGAGACCGCAAAACATATCAGATGGACCCTGCCAACCGTATGGAGGCACTCCGCGAAGCACAATCAGATGTCGAGGAAGGCGCGGACTTTTTGATTGTCAAACCTTCGCTTTCTTATATGGATATCATGCGTGACGTAAAAAATGAGTTTACTTTGCCGCTCGTCGCTTATAATGTAAGCGGAGAGTATTCAATGGTGAAGGCTGCAGCGCAGAACGGCTGGATCAAAGAAAAAGAAATTGTGTTGGAAATTTTGACAAGCATGAAGCGCGCGGGTGCCGACCTGATTATTACGTATCATGCGAAAGACGCAGCGAAATGGCTTGCGGAGTAATTTTATTCAGTTGACAGGAGTTGAGGCAGATGAGAAGCTATGAAAAATCAAAAACGGCTTTTAAAGAAGCGCAAAAACTCATGCCGGGCGGTGTGAACAGTCCCGTTCGCGCATTTAAATCGGTAGACATGGACCCGATTTTTATGGAACGCGGAAAAGGCTCGAAAATCTTTGATATTGACGGGAATGAATATATTGACTACGTCTTGTCATGGGGGCCTTTAATTTTAGGGCATACAAATGACCGTGTCGTAGAAAGTCTCAAAAAAGTGGCTGAATACGGGACAAGCTTCGGTGCTCCGACTGAAGTGGAAAATGAACTGGCTAAGCTCGTCATTGATCGTGTGCCATCTGTAGAAATTGTACGAATGGTAAGCTCCGGAACAGAGGCTACAATGAGTGCCCTCCGTTTGGCAAGGGGCTATACAGGGCGCAACAAGATTTTAAAATTTGAGGGCTGCTACCACGGGCACGGCGATTCTCTCTTGATTAAAGCTGGTTCAGGTGTTGCCACTCTCGGTCTGCCTGACAGCCCGGGGGTGCCTGAAGGCATTGCGAAAAACACCATCACCGTTCCGTACAATGATTTAGAAAGTGTAAAGCTTGCTTTCCAGCAATTCGGTGAAGACATTGCGGGAGTCATTGTAGAGCCAGTTGCCGGAAATATGGGTGTTGTTCCGCCGCAAGAAGGTTTCCTGCAGGGTCTGCGTGATATCACTGAGCAGTACGGCTCCCTGCTGATTTTTGATGAAGTGATGACAGGCTTCCGGGTCGATTATAACTGCGCTCAAGGCTACTTCGGCGTAACGCCTGATCTGACTTGTTTAGGAAAAGTAATTGGGGGCGGACTTCCTGTCGGGGCCTATGGCGGAAAGGCAGAAATCATGGAGCAGATCGCTCCAAGCGGTCCGATCTATCAAGCTGGTACATTGTCAGGCAACCCGCTTGCAATGACGGCTGGCTTAGAGACATTGAAACAGCTGACACCTGATTCCTACAAGAATTTCATCAAAAAAGGCGACAGACTGGAAGAAGGAATTTCAAAAGCCGCCGAGGCTCATGGCATTCCGCATACCTTTAACCGTGCAGGTTCGATGATCGGTTTCTTCTTTACAAACGAACCAGTCATCAATTATGAAACAGCGAAATCATCTGATTTGAAGCTGTTCGCAAGCTATTATAAGGGGATGGCAAATGAAGGGGTATTCCTTCCGCCATCACAATTCGAAGGTCTTTTCCTCTCAACGGCCCATACTGATGAAGATATTGAAAACACAATCCAGGCAGCTGAGAAAGTATTTGCTGAGATCAGCCGCAGATAAGAGTGAAAACCGGTATCAAGGACTCCTTGTGCCGGTTTTTTCGTGCTCTCCCACTCATATTTTCTCCAGTTCATACATACACCTTTAGTGACATCTAATTTTAAGGATTAGATGAAAGGAGGATATGAACTTGCCGCAAAATCATCGATTGCAATTTTCTGTAGAAGAATCGATCTGTTTCCAAAAAGGACAGGAAGTTTCTGAACTGCTTTCTATTTCATTAGATCCTGATATTAGGGTTCAGGAAGTAAATGATTATGTATCAATCATAGGATCGCTTGAACTTACAGGTGAGTACAACATAGATCAAAACAAACATACCGAAGAGATTTATACAGATAAGCGGTTTGTTGAACAAGTCAGAAAGAGAGAGGATGGAAGTGCGGAACTGACTCACTGTTTTCCTGTGGATATTACCATTCCGAAAAATAAAGTGAGCCATTTACAGGATGTCTTCGTCTTTATTGACGCATTTGACTATCAATTGACGGATTCGCGCATTTTAACAATTCAAGCTGATTTAGCGATCGAAGGGCTTTTGGATGATACGCAAGACAAAGAGCAGGAGATACCTTTATATGAAGCTCCTGCGGCATTCAGGGAGGAAGAGCTTTCAGAGCCGCCGGCACATAGTGTAGTAGAAGAACCGGGTGCATCATCGGCAGAGGAAGCAGTTATTCAGCATGAACCGCCAGCCGAACCGCCAGAACTTTTTATCTCGAAAGCGGGGCTCCGTGAAGAACTGGAGACAGAAAAAGCAGAATCTGAGCCGCCTGAATCGGTTGCTTCAGAACCAGAGGCCAGAGAAGATGTGAAAGAGGAAGACGAGTCAGAAGAGCTTGCTGTGCCGGAAACGGAGGTTCGTGCTGAATCGGAAACAGAAGAATCTGAGCCAGAACCTGATCCTTCAGAAATAGAGATTCAAGAGATCGTTAAAGCAAAAAAAGAAACGGCAGAGCCGGCATCTGCAATAGCGGATGTTCGTGAAGAAGCAGACGCTCCAGCGGAGACTGAGCTTCGTGAACACGCTGGAGCAGAAGAATCGCCTGCTTTGGAAGCTGAGCTTCATTCAGAGACTGTGATTGCTGAGGAAAAAACGGAAACAACAGTGTCTCCCAATCATGAATATGCGCTGCGCCAAGAGGCTCAAAATGAAGAAGCAGCTCAATCGGATCAGGCTGATCCTGCGCTTTGCCAAGAAGAGGCGGAACCGGATGAAGCTTTGGAGATTGTATCAGAGGCCGCTCTCTCCATAGAAGATAGCAGAGAAACAGCTTCAGCTGTATATGTGGAGAATGACAAAGCCGATTTACATTTCCATTTCAACCAAAAAACAAGCTCGGAGGAGGCATCTCAAGAAGAATTGCCTGAACCGGCATACCGTACCTTCCCGCCTGAACAAGAAGAGGAGGATTCTTTTTATTCAGCGCCTAAGCTGCTGGAGGAGGAAGAACAAGAGGAAGAGAGCTTCGAAATTGAAGTGAGAAAAACACCATCAGCTGAAGAGCCTAAGGAAGAAACACCTTTTCAATCCTTCCAGCTGCCTGAATCTTCTGAGACTGAAAGGAAGGAAACGGATGCTGTTCCTAGGGTTGCTCCTGCTGCTGAAACGAAGGAACCTCAAACAAAGGAAAGTGATAATTCTCTTTATTTAACAAAACTCTTTACAAAAGAAGCGGATGAGTTTTCGAGAATGAAAATTTGTATTGTGCAGCAGGAAGATACGATCGAGCGTTTATGCGAACGGTATGAAATTACATCTCAGCAGCTGATCAGGATGAATTCTTTAGCCTTGGATGATGAATTAAAAGCAGGACAGATTCTCTATATTCCTCAATATAAAAATAGCCATGCGTAAACCGTAAGTGATCGGAAAATGTGGTGAATGAAATGGAAGATACCCAATCGGTTCTTCAGGAATACGGACTGACTGCTCAATTTATTGAGCCTGTCAGTCCTCTTGTTTGGAAAGTGTATACAGACTACGGCATATTTGCCCTGAAAAAATTGAAAGAGGGGCGCGGCAAGCATTTTACAGATCATATGGTGGCGATTGAGGAAAAAGGCTTTCGTTCATTCGTTCCCGTTTACAGAACAAATAGCGGTGAGTTTTTCTCAGCAGGCATACAATACGGAGATACCTACTATTTAATGCCTTGGCTCCAATTTGACCAAGAGGAAGAGCGGGATCAGAAGCATGCTTATTTATTTAGAGAAACAGCCCGTCTTCACGAGAGAACTGCACAGGAACTAAAGGTTAGACGTGATGAGATTGAACGTTATTACGGGCAAACGAAAAAAAAGTGGGAACAAGATAAAATTTTCTATGAGCAGTTTGTGGATAGAGCGGAGAAGGAATGGTACCTTTCTCCTTTTGAACTCCAGGCCATAACCTATTTTTCAGAAACCATTTCCGCGGTGAATTTTGCGCTGGAACGGTTGGAGGACTGGTATGAGTCTGCAAAGGAAAAGGACGTTTCACGGGTTGTAATGAACCACGGCAGCCTGTCTATACACCATTTTCTGTATAATGATGCTGGGACCGGATATTTTACAAACTTCGAAAGAGCATCTGTCGGTCCGCCGCAAAACGACCTGCTCGGCTTTTATACAAAAATGTTCAGAGGCTTTCCGAAAGCTTGTCCGGAATGCGTCGAATGGTTTTATGGATATACGAAATCATTCCCTTTGCGTGAAGCGGAAGTCAGCCTTTTTCTCAGCTATATGGCATATCCGGCAGCCATGTACAAGGTGCTGAACGGTTATCAAACTGGGAAAAGACAGCATGAAAAAGAGGAATGTACACAATTATTAAAGGCTTATTGGCAAATGAAAAACATAGAGCCGTTTGTGATGAAAATTCATCAGATTGAACAAGAGAAAAAATTTCAGGCTGAAAACGAGTCCACGTCTTAATGGCGCGGACTTGTTTGTTTATATCCATTCTAAATGAAGGGCGCAAGCTAAAAAGATTAGGATTGCGAGCAGCAAAACATCAAAGGTTGTCGGAAAGAAAATGGTTCTGATTCCTTGAAAAATCGTAATGGGAATAATCACTTGTGCGGATACAAGCCGAAGTTGCCTTACCCATGGCGGCAGCGAATAAGAGCTGAAACGTTTCTTCACGGTGCATCCTCCTCTACGCATTTACAAGCATCATATGTAAACTTGGGCAATAGGTGCCTGCCCATCTGTATAGAAAGCGGTGTTTTTGGAAAAGATGATTGACGAATCAAAAACACTTTTACTATAATAAAGAACATAAATAATGTATACAATGAGCTGATAAATACACCTGCTTAGAACGGGAAGAGTACAAAAAAGGCGCATGCAGAGAGAGAAGCCGTTTGCTGAAAGGCTTCTTATGTTGTCTGATTGGAAGGTCGCCCGGGAGCATAATTTCTTGAAAGAAGAGTAGAGAAATTCGGGAAACACCCGTTATCCGTTATAAGTGCATGAACTGATAGAGTTCATGAAAAAAGGTGGTACCGCGAAAGAGCTTTTCGTCCTTTTACAGGGATGAAGAGCTCTTTTTTCGTTCTCAGCCATTTTTAAACATGCTGGAGGGTTATGATGGAAACGAATGAACAAACAATGCCGACGAAATATGATCCGGCAGCGGTTGAAAAAGACCGATATGATTTTTGGCTAAAAGGCAAATTTTTTGAAGCGGGCAGTGACCAGACAAAAGAGCCATACTCTGTTGTCATCCCGCCGCCAAACGTAACAGGAAGACTTCACCTTGGCCACGCATGGGACACAACGCTGCAAGACATTGTAACAAGAATGAAACGCATGCAGGGCTATGATGTGCTGTGGCTTCCAGGCATGGACCACGCCGGCATCGCGACACAGGCTAAAGTGGAGGCGAAACTTCGTGAAGAAGGCAAATCCCGCTACGATTTAGGCCGTGAAAAATTCCTCGAAGAAACGTGGAAGTGGAAGGAAGAATATGCTGACTTTATTCGCAGCCAGTGGGCGAAATTAGGTCTTGGCCTAGATTATTCCCGTGAACGTTTTACGCTGGATGAAGGATTGAGCAAAGCGGTAAGAGAAGTATTCGTTAAGCTTTATGAAAAAGGCCTGATCTACAGAGGCGAATATATTATTAACTGGGACCCAGCGACAAAAACAGCCCTATCCGACATTGAGGTGATTTACAAGGATGTTCAAGGCGCGTTCTATCATATGAGCTATCCGCTTGCTGACGGTTCAGGCTCAATTGAAATTGCGACGACACGTCCTGAAACAATGCTCGGTGATACAGCTGTTGCCGTTCACCCTGAAGACGAGCGCTATAAACACCTTATCGGAAAAACGGTGATCCTGCCGATTGTAAATCGTGAAATTCCGATTGTCGGTGATGACTATGTTGATATGGAATTTGGTTCAGGTGCCGTGAAAATTACGCCTGCTCATGATCCGAACGACTTCGAGCTTGGCAACCGCCACAATTTAGAACGCATTCTTGTCATGAATGAAGATGGCACGATGAATGAAAATGCTCTGCAATATCAAGGTATGGATCGTTTTGAATGCCGCAAAAAGCTCGTGAAAGATTTACAGGAGGCGGGAGTTCTCTTCAAGATCGAGGATCATATGCACTCTGTCGGCCATAGTGAACGAAGCGGGGCTGTTGTGGAGCCTTATCTTTCTACACAATGGTTTGTGCGCATGCAGCCGCTTGCTGATGCAGCGATTGAGCTGCAAAAGAAAGAAGAAAAGGTCAACTTTGTGCCTGACCGTTTCGAAAAAACGTATTTACACTGGATGGAAAACATCCGCGACTGGTGTATCTCCCGTCAATTGTGGTGGGGCCATCGTATTCCTGCTTGGTATCATAAAGAAACAGGCGAGCTATATGTCGGGCTTGAAGCGCCGGAAGACAGCGAAAATTGGGAACAGGATACAGACGTACTGGATACATGGTTCAGTTCTGCGCTATGGCCTTTCTCCACAATGGGCTGGCCTGATGTAACGGCTGAAGACTTTAAACGCTACTATCCGACAGATGTTCTCGTGACAGGGTACGATATCATTTTCTTCTGGGTATCACGCATGATTTTCCAAGGCATTGAATTTACAGGCGAGCGCCCGTTCAAAGATGTTTTAATCCACGGCTTAATCCGTGACGAGCAAGGCCGGAAAATGAGTAAATCTCTTGGCAACGGTGTCGACCCGATGGATGTGATTGACAAGTACGGAGCCGATTCTCTGCGTTATTTCCTTGCGACTGGAAGCTCTCCTGGCCAGGATCTGCGCTTCAGCTATGAAAAAGTGGAATCGACCTGGAATTTTGCCAATAAAATTTGGAACGCCTCCCGTTTTGCATTAATGAATATGGATGGCATGACGTACGATGAACTTGATCTGTCAGGCGAAAAGTCAGTCGCTGACAAGTGGATTTTAACGCGATTAAATGAAACGATCGAGCACGTGACCCAGCTTGCTGACCGATATGAATTTGGTGAAGTAGGACGCCATTTATATAACTTTATTTGGGACGATTTCTGTGATTGGTATATTGAAATGGCGAAGCTTCCGCTTTATGGAGAAGACGAAGCGGCTAAGAAAACTACCCGTTCCATCCTTGCTTACGTACTTGATCAAACGATGCGTCTGCTCCATCCGTTTATGCCATTCTTAACGGAGGAAATTTGGCAGCACCTTCCTCACCAAGGGGAATCGATTACAGTAAGTCAATGGCCTGTAGTAGTGCCGGAGCATACCGATACTGAAGCGGCAGCTGACATGAAGCTTCTTGTTGAGCTGATCCGTTCTGTGCGTAATATCCGCAGTGAAGTCAATACGCCAATGAGCAAGCAGGTTGAACTATATATTAAAACAAGCACAGACGAAATAGCGGCCCGCCTCGAAGCGAACCGTTCATATGTTGAACGTTTTACGAATCCGAGCGTGCTTAAAATCGGCACCGATATTGAGGCTGTTGATAAGGCGATGACGGCCGTTGTCTCAGGAGCAGAGGTTATTCTTCCGCTTGAAGGCTTAATCAATATTGATGAAGAAATTGCCCGTCTGCAAAAAGAATTTGATAAACTGACAAAAGAAGTTGAGCGTGTCCAAAAGAAACTTGGAAATGAAGGATTTATGAAAAAAGCGCCTGCACACGTAATTGATGAAGAACGTGAAAAAGAAAAAGATTATGTGGCGAAGCGTGACGCTGTTCAAAAACGAATGGCTGAGCTGAAGGGTTAATGAAAAGCCGGGGCGGTTTCTAGAGAAACCGCCTTGTCTCATAAAAGAGGGGATTATCATTGTTTACTGCATATCAAGATGCGCGCAGCTGGATTCACGGGAGGCTGAAATTCGGGGTGAAGCCCGGACTTGGCCGAATGAAACAGCTGATGGCGCGGTTAGGACATCCTGAAAAAAAAATCCGGGCGTTCCACGTCGCAGGAACAAACGGTAAAGGATCAACTGTCGCTTTTATCCGTTCTATGCTGCAGGAAGCCGGATATACGGTTGGAACATTTACATCGCCTTATATTATTACGTTTAATGAACGGATCAGCGTAAACGGGATACCGATTTCAGATGAGGAATGGACAGCACTTGTCAATCAAATGAAACCGCACGTTGAAGCCCTTGATCAAACGGAATACGGACAGCCGACAGAATTTGAAATTATGACAGCTTGTGCATTTTTATATTTCGCAGAGTTTCATAAGGTCGATTTTGTTATTTTTGAAACAGGTCTGGGCGGTAGATTCGATTCTACTAATGTGGTTGAACCGCTCTTAACTGTGATTACAAGCATCGGACACGATCATATGAACATTTTGGGAAACACCATTGAAGAAATTGCAGGAGAAAAGGCCGGTATTATTAAAGAAGGTATTCCAATCGTTACAGCAGTTACCCAGCCGGAAGCTTTACAGGTCATCCGCCATGAAGCTCAACGGCATGCTGCGCCGTTCCAGTCATTGCATGATGCATGTGTTATTTTCAATGAAGAGGCTCTGCCTGCAGGAGAACAGTTTTCATTCAAAACGGAAGAGAAATGCTATGAAGATATTCGGACATCTCTGATTGGCACCCATCAAAGACAAAATGCTGCTTTGTCCATTTTGGCAGCGGAGTGGCTCAATAAGGAGAATATTGCCCATATCAGTGACGAAGCGTTAAGGAGAGGGCTTGTGAATGCTGCTTGGCCGGGACGGTTAGAGCTTGTTCAGGAGCATCCTCCGGTATATTTAGACGGTGCGCATAACGAAGAAGGTGTCGAAAAGCTGGCGGAAACGATGAAGCAGCGTTTCGCCAATTCACGCATTTCTGTGGTGTTTAGCGCGTTAAAGGACAAACCGTATCAGAACATGATTAAAAGACTGGAAACCATTGCTCATGCGATTCATTTTGCTTCTTTTGATTTCCCGCGTGCTTCTCTTGCAAAAGATCTCTATGATGCAAGTGAAATCAGCAATAAAAGCTGGAGTGAAGATCCAGACGATGTGATCAAATTCATAGAAAGTAAAAAGGGCTCAAATGAAATTGTGCTGATTACCGGATCTCTTTACTTTATTTCTGACATTCGCAAAAGGTTGAAATAAAAGCATCCGGCTCCGGCAGAATCAAAAAAAGATTCTGCCGTTTTTTTTATGTGTAAAATTGAATATCCCCAATTGGAGCTCAGGATGCTCATTTTGCTACAATCCATACCAGAACTCAATGAGTAAAGGTGTGTTGTCTATGCTATCCATTCTTTTTATCTTCGGGCTTATCCTTGGTTCTTTTTACTATACGGCCGGGTGCCGTATCCCCTTACATCTATCTATTATTGCGCCCCGTTCATCATGCCCGTTTTGCCGGCGGACATTAACTCCTGCAGAATTAATTCCCATCCTGTCATTCCTAATTCAAAAAGGTAAATGTAAAAGCTGCGGGCATAGGATTTCTTTTATGTATCCCGCAGCAGAGCTTGTGACAGCGTGTTTATTTGCCGCCGCAGGAATACGCTTTGGCACGTCGCTGGAACTGTTTCCCGCTCTGGTGTTTATCTCTCTTCTCATTATTGTTGCAGTGACAGATCTTCATTTTATGCTGATTCCAAATCGAATATTGATTTTCTTTCTTCCCTTTTTGGCGGCCGCGAGATTGATTTCTCCGCTTGATTCCTGGTATGCAGGCCTGTTAGGTGCGGCAGCCGGATTTCTATTTCTGGCTGTAATTGCCGCAATCACCCATGGGGGAGTAGGGGGAGGAGATATTAAATTATTTGCGGTGATTGGCTTTGTGCTTGGTGTGAAAATGCTGGCAGCTGCCTTTTTCTTTTCTGTTTTGATAGGTGCATTATATGGAGCGGCAGCTGTTCTGACTGGTAGACTCGCTAAAAGGCAGCCGCTTCCCTTCGCCCCCGCTATAGCCGCAGGGAGCATTTTAGCCTATTTATACGGTGACTCTATCATTTCTTTTTATATCAAAATGGCATTGGGCTGACTGCTGAAAAATTTGACGAACGTTTTTTGGACAAGGCGACAAAAGTCTTGTTCTTTTTTTCTTTGCCTGTGCTAAAGTGTGTAGCATGAAAAGCCGACAAGAACGGTCAAGCAAATGAAGGGAGGAAGCGGAATTGAAAAAAAGAAAGAATAAAAAAAACAGTAAAGCCGCAGAAAAAGCCCTCAAGGTGACGATTAATGGAAAAGAAGAGACGGTTTACGAACAAGAGACGCCTGAGACAGAGGCGGATAAAAGCATGACATTTTCAAATTGGGAGGAAAAAAGACAGGCAGAACAAGAGGTTGCGGCATCCCAGGAACATCCTGATGAAGATGAATTCAATTGGGATTCCGAGGAGGACAAGGTGTTTAAAGAGGATCCAAAAGTTGTTCCTCCTTTTCAAAAGAAAAAAACAAAGCTTTATGCAAAAGGAAAGACCGGGGCTGCCAAACCGGTAAAAAGAGTGGCCGCGACGATTGCCTTCGCGGCTGTCATTGGCACTGGATTAGGGTTATTCGCGTTAAACATATCGGGGAATAAAGAAGCGTCAGCACCGGCCTCTTTAGAGGATTCTTTAGGCAGCCAAGCGGCAAAAGCAGGGGATACTTCAACTGAAAAACAAACTTCAGGCACAGAAAAACAAGCGGCGCAAACTGAAGGTACATATAAAACATACGCTGTACAAGCCGGAAAATTTTCAAATGAAAAGGGTGCCGAAACGTTAACAGAACAATTGACCGAAAAAGGATATTCCGCCGTGTCACTGTCAAAGGATGACGGGTATACGTATGTCATCGCGGGCTTAGCCAGTGATAAGGATGTCTCACAGCAGTTAGGACAGGTTTTAATCGACAGTGATTTTGAAGCCTGGGGAGGCAAGGAGCTTTCTTTATCAATAGAGTCAGATATGACAGATTCTTTTAAGGAAACAGCGGAAGTTGCAGCAAAGGCGATTCTCGGCGAAGACATTACAAAAGCGAGTATAGAGAAAATAGAAAAGTCGCTTGGTGAAACAAAAGCGTCAGAAACAGAAGAGAAAAAAGCGATTTTGCAGGCTTTAAAGGAATTAGAGGATCCAAGTGCTGAAGCCGGGTGGAAGGCTCAGCAGGAGCTGTTAGCCGTCGTAAAATAAGAGATAGTGCCCTGAGCCTTCGTCCTTTAGTGACAGGCTTTTTTTATTTTGTCATGAAAAAGTTATTTTTCTGAAATTGTGACAAGCCTCGTGATTTGGTAGGATAAACGAGTATCTTTTTTTCTTAAGCAAACCCTGAAAGGATGACGAACATGACAAAACCGCTAATACTTGCATCACAATCTCCGCGCAGGAAAGAACTCCTCGATCTTCTCCAGCTGCCCTACTCCATTATTGTCAGTGAAGTAGAAGAAAAATTAAATCGAAACTTTTCACCAGAAGAAAACGTCCAATGGTTGGCAAAACAAAAAGCTAAGGCTGTAGCTGATCTCCACCCGCATGCAATCGTTATCGGTGCTGATACAATGGTATGCCTTGACGGCGAATGTCTTGGCAAACCGCAGGATCAAGAAGAAGCTGCTTCTATGCTGCGGAGGCTTTCAGGCCGAAGTCACTCAGTAATAACCGCGGTCAGCATTCAAGCTGAAAATCACAGCGAGACTTTTTATGATAAGACAGAAGTTGCGTTTTGGTCCCTCAGTGAAGAAGAGATTTGGACGTATATTGAAACAAAAGAGCCGATGGATAAAGCAGGTGCATACGGCATCCAAGGAAGAGGCGCGCTTTTTGTAAAGAAAATAGACGGAGATTATTATTCAGTCATGGGCCTTCCTATATCAAAAACAATGAGAGCTCTTCGCCATTTTGATATAAGGGCATGACGGTTCTATAAACGGGAAGGGAAAGAAAAGGAGTGCTTGGTCATACACGATCTGCCATTAAAACTCAAAGATTTCCCAATCAAAGAAAAGCCAAGAGAACGGCTTCTGAAAGTCGGAGCCGAGAACTTAGCGAACCATGAACTTTTGGCTATATTATTGCGGACAGGGACTAAACACGAATCTGTTTTGGACCTGTCAAACCGGCTGCTGCGCTCATTTGACGGGCTGCGCCTGCTCAAGGAAGCATCGGTTGAAGAGCTGTCAAGCATCCCGGGAATCGGTATGGTAAAAGCGATTCAAATACTGGCTGCAGTTGAGCTTGGAAGCCGGATTCATAAATTAGCCAACGAAGAACATTTCGTTATTCGCTCCCCGGAAGACGGCGCTAATCTTGTCATGGAGGATATGCGCTTTTTAACCCAGGAGCATTTTGTCTGTTTATACTTAAATACAAAAAATCAAGTCATCCATAAACGCACCGTATTTATCGGAAGCCTGAATTCATCTATTGTCCACCCGCGAGAGGTGTTTAAAGAAGCGTTTAAACGATCTGCCGCCTCCTTTATTTGTGTTCATAATCATCCTTCTGGAGATCCGACGCCGAGCAGGGAAGATATTGAAGTGACAAGACGGCTGTTTGAATGCGGAAACCTGATTGGCATCGAGCTGCTTGACCATTTGGTGATCGGGGATAAAAAATTTGTGAGTTTAAAGGAAAAAGGATATTTGTAACACTTTTTTTTTCGTCGAATTAAGCTATAATAGAGTTTATGAGTTTTTCCCTTTAGGGTATTTTTGCTTTAAGAAAGGAAGATACATACATATGTTTGGAATTGGTGCTAGAGACCTTGGTATAGATCTTGGAACTGCGAATACGCTTGTTTTTGTAAAAGGAAAAGGAATTGTTGTGAGAGAGCCGTCAGTTGTCGCTTTGCAGACGGATACGAAATCGATTGTCGCTGTCGGAAATGATGCGAAAAATATGATTGGACGGACACCGGGCAACGTGGTGGCTCTTCGCCCGATGAAAGACGGCGTTATCGCTGATTATGAAACAACGGCGACGATGATGAAATATTACATCAATCAGGCCATAAAAAATAAAGGCATGTTTGCCAGAAAACCATATGTAATGGTATGTGTCCCATCAGGCATTACAGCTGTTGAAGAACGCGCTGTTATCGATGCGACAAGACAGGCTGGAGCGCGTGACGCGTATCCGATTGAAGAGCCTTTTGCCGCAGCAATCGGAGCCAATCTGCCAGTTTGGGAACCAACTGGAAGCATGGTTGTTGATATCGGGGGCGGTACGACAGAAGTTGCGATTATTTCCCTCGGAGGCATTGTAACGTCTCAGTCAATCCGTGTAGCCGGTGATGAGATGGATGACGCGATTATCAACTACATCAGAAAAACGTACAACCTGATGATCGGTGACCGTACGGCTGAAGCGATTAAAATGGAAATCGGATCTGCAGAAGCTCCTGAAGAATCCGACAACATGGAAATCCGCGGACGCGATTTGCTCACAGGTCTGCCGAAAACAATTGAAATTACAGGAAAAGAGATTTCTAATGCTCTACGCGACACTGTATCTACAATTGTCGAAGCAGTGAAGAGCACACTCGAAAAAACACCGCCTGAGCTTGCAGCAGATATCATGGACAGAGGTATAGTGTTAACCGGCGGCGGAGCGCTTTTGCGCAATTTGGACAAAGTCATCAGCGAAGAAACGAAAATGCCGGTCCTTATCGCCGAAGATCCGCTTGATTGTGTAGCGATCGGAACAGGGAAAGCACTGGAGCACATCCATCTTTTCAAAGGGAAAACTAGATAATCGGGAGTTCAATAGAAGAGGTGTAACACGATGCCGAATAAGCGGTTAATGCTATTACTTCTGTGTATTATCATATTGGTGGCTATGATTGGATTTTCGCTGAAGGGCGGCCGCAATACCACCTGGCCTGAGAAAGTGATCGGCGATACGACGGGAGTATTTCAAAATATTTTTCATACGCCTGCCGAATTTTTTGCAGGAATATTTGAGAACATCAATGATTTAAAAAACACATACAAAGAAAACGAGCGTCTAAGAGAAAAGCTTGACGGACAGACACAATATGAAGCCAAGCTTCAAGAGCTTGAAGAAGAAAACAAATCCTTGCGAGACGAGCTTGGCCATGTCAAATCGATTAAAGATTACAAGCCGATTTTAGCAACGGTCATCGCCAGAAGCCCTGATAATTGGGCGAAACAGGTCACCATTAACAAGGGGACTCAGCAAAACGTAGCGAAAGATATGGCCGTTACAAACGAAAAAGGCGCATTAATCGGCAAGATCAAAAGTTCCGGACTTAATAATTTTACGTCTACTGTTCAGCTTTTAAGCGATACTGACCGCAATAACAGAGTCGCGACGAAAATTTCCGGAAAAAAAGGAAGCAAAGGCTACGGCTTGATCGAAGGATATGACAAAGAGAAAAAACGTCTTAAGATGACAATTATTGAGCGTAAGGATAAACAAGACGTGAAAAAAGGCGATCTTATTGAAACATCAGGGACAGGCGGTGTTTTCCCAGAAGGGCTGACAATCGGTGAAGTGACTGATATCGAGTCAGATTCCTATGGACTAACGAAGGTTGCTTATGTAAAACCTGCGGCTGACCTTACCGATTTAAATAATGTGATCGTTGTTAACCGTGACGTGCCGACTGTCGATACAGAGGAGGAAGGATCGTGAAACGTTTCCTTCTCCCTTTCGTTATGATGCTTGTTTTTTCTGCGGAAAGCATTTTTACAGATTTGGTGCATTTTCCTTTCGTTACAGATGACCAAGTGCTCGCCCCGCGTTTTTTGATGCTTGTATTGATATTCATGTCGGCTTTTATCAACCAAAAACACGCGATGATTTACGGATTTATTTTTGGTTTTCTATATGACATGAACTATACAAGTCTATTAGGCGTTTACATGTTTGGTTTTGCAGGGCTATGCTATTTGGCTTCAAAAGCGTTTAAAGTGTTGCATACAAACGCATTTGTAGTGATATTGATAGCAGTTCTCGCTGTCTGTCTGCTCGAATTTTACGTATTCGGCATTCAGTCTTTGATTCATAAAGACATAATGACGTTTAACGGATTTGTGCTTGACCGGTTTATACCGACAATTTTATTAAATATTGCAGCAGCTCTTATTCTTGTTCTGCCATTTAGATTGTTTTTTATGAGTCTAAAGAAAGAATTGAGAGATGAGTAAAAAGGATTTTATCTTTTTTTGACGAAATGAGTATGTTGTTGAGGTGAATATTGTGAAGACCAAAAAGCAGCAATATGTAACAATAAAAGGAACAAAGAATGGACTAACATTGCATCTGGATGATGCGTGTTCTTTTGATGAGCTACTCGATGGTCTTCAGAATATGCTGTCAATTGAACAATATACCGATGGAAAAGGCCAGAAAATCAGCGTCCATGTTAAGCTGGGAAATCGCTTTTTATATAAGGAGCAAGAGGAACAGCTGACCGAATTGATTGCGTCAAAGAAAGATTTGTTTGTTCATTCTATTGACAGTGAAGTCATTACTAAAAAAGAAGCACAGCAGATAAGAGAGGAAGCCGAAATTATTTCTGTATCAAAAATTGTCCGTTCAGGCCAAGTGCTGCAGGTAAAAGGCGACTTGCTCCTGATCGGTGACGTGAATCCCGGCGGAACAGTCAGGGCCGGAGGGAACATTTTTGTTCTGGGCTCACTGAAAGGAATCGCGCATGCCGGATTTAATGGAAATAATCAAGCGGTCATCGCCGCCTCTGAAATGCTTCCGACACAATTAAGAATCAATCATGTGTTAAATCGCTCCCCAGACCACATTCAAAAAGGGAACGAAATGGAATGTGCTTATTTAGATACAGACGGAAATATGGTCATTGAACGCCTTCAACATTTGGCTCATTTAAGACCTGATCTAACAAGGCTTGAGGGAGGAATGTGAATTGGGTGAGGCTATCGTAATAACTTCGGGAAAAGGCGGAGTAGGTAAGACAACAACATCTGCGAACCTCGGTACCGCCTTAGCCATTTTAGGGAAGCGCGTATGCTTAGTAGATACTGATATAGGACTGCGCAACCTTGATGTTGTAATGGGTCTTGAAAATAGAATTATTTACGATCTGGTAGACGTTGTAGAGGGCAGATGCAAAATGCATCAGGCGCTCGTAAAAGACAAACGTTTCGATGATCTGCTCTATTTAATGCCCGCTGCTCAAACGAGCGATAAGACAGCTGTTGCTCCTGAACAAATTAAAAACATGGTCCAAGAGCTTAAACAGGAATTTGACTATGTCATCATAGACTGTCCTGCCGGAATCGAGCAAGGGTACAAAAATGCCGTTTCAGGAGCTGATAAAGCGATTGTGGTCACTACGCCTGAAATCTCAGCTGTTCGTGATGCTGACCGTATTATAGGACTGCTGGAGCAAGAGGAAAATATTGAACCGCCGCGGCTCGTTGTTAACAGAATCAGAAATCACCTGATGAAAAACGGTGATACGATGGATATCGACGAAATCGTACAGCATTTGTCGATCGATTTGCTAGGAATCGTGGCTGATGATGATGAAGTCATCAAAGCTTCCAACCATGGTGAACCGATTGCGATGGACCCGAAAAACCGCGCTTCTATTGCATATCGCAATATTGCCCGCCGCATCTTAGGTGAATCTGTTCCTTTACAGGTGCTTGAAGAGCAAAACAAAGGAATGATGGCTAAGATTAAGTCATTTTTCGGAGTAAGATCTTAATGTGATAGAATCAAAGAGAAGAATCTGACAAAGCAAATGCTATGTCAGGTTTTTTTGTTTTTGCCTGCTTTGTTCTTGACTAAACCGAATATTTGCCATGGACAAGACATATGATGTACAAACCCAACGAATGCAAAGGATGATGGCAATGAGTCACAGAGCAGATGAAATCAGAAAACGATTAGAGAAAAGAAGAAAGCAGCTTTCCGGCTCAAAACGTTTCTCTACTCAGACAGTTTCTGAAAAGCAGAAACCCCCGTCCTGGGTGATGGTAACGGATCAGGAAAAGCATGGAACACTTCCGGTCTACGAAGATAACATGCCAACATTCAACGGAAAACACCCATTGGTGAAAACAGATTCAATTATCCTGAAATGTCTTCTGTCGGCCTGCCTTGTTCTCGTTTCAGCTATAGCCTATAAAACAAACATTGGACCCGTCAGTCAGATTAAACCCGCCGTAGCCAAAACCTTTGAAACTGAATTTCAATTTGCCTCAGCAAGCCATTGGTTCGAAACCAAATTCGGAAATCCGCTTGCTTTCCTGGCCCCTGAACACAAAAATAAGGAACAGCAGATTGAAGTAGGCAAAGATCTGATCGCGCCTGCATCCGGGAAAGTACAGCAGGATTTTCAGGACAATGGGGAAGGAATTAAAGTCGAAACAAGCAGCGATAAGATTGATAGTGTAAAAGAAGGCTATGTGGTTGAAGTCAGCAAAGACAGCCAGACGGGACTGACGGTTAAGGTGCAGCATGCTGACAACACCTATAGTATTTATGGCGAGCTCAAAGATGTGGATGTTGCTTTATATGATTTTGTTGATAAAGGCAAAAAGCTCGGTTCGATTAAGCTTGATGATCATAATAAAGGGGTCTATTATTTTGCCATGAAAGACGGCGATAAATTTATTGATCCGATTCAGGTGATTTCATTTGAATAAATGGCTCGACCTTATCTTAAAGATCCATGTGCATCCTTTTCTTTGGATTATCGCGGCATTGGGCTTGCTCACAGGCCATATGAAAGCATTATTATGTCTGCTCCTGATTGTATTGATTCATGAGCTGGGGCATGCTGCTCTGGCCGTGTTTTTTTCTTGGAGAATCAAGCGTGTTTTTTTGCTGCCGTTTGGGGGAACGGTCGAAGTGGAAGAGCACGGGAATCGACCGTTAAAGGAAGAGTTTGCGGTTATTATTGCCGGCCCTCTTCAGCACATCTGGCTTCAGTTTGCCGCCTGGATGCTTGCAGAAGTCTCAGTGATTCATCAGCATACCTTTGAACTCTTCACCTTTTATAATCTTTCTATCTTATTTGTCAATTTACTGCCGATCTGGCCGCTGGATGGAGGAAAACTGTTATTTTTGTTGTTTTCCAAACAGCTGCCTTTTCAAAAGGCTCACCGGCTTAATCTAAAAACGTCGCTCTGCTTCTGCCTGTTGCTCGGGTGCTGGGTTTTATTCGTGATTCCTCTGCAAATCAGCGCATGGGTTTTGTTTGTCTTTCTGGCTGTTTCCTTGTTTGAGGAATATCGGCAAAGGCACTATACCCATGTGAGATTTCTCCTCGAAAGGTATTACGGAAAAAACAGGGAGCTTGAGAAACTTCTGCCGCTGACAGTAAGGGCGGAGGATAAAGTCTATCATGTGATGGCCGAGTTCAAACGTGGCTGTAAGCATCCGATTATTATAGAAAAATCAGGCCAAAAGCTCAGCCAGCTTGACGAGAATGAAGTGCTGCACGCTTACTTTGCCGATAAGCGGACGAATTCTTCCATGGAGGAACTGCTGCTGCCCTACTAAAACTGATTGACAAACGCCTTGTATTTTGGTATATTTTTTAATGTTATGGATGTAGCACCATTGCTACAACCGCTCAGTACAGGTGTTAAGAGCTTTTACAGCCCCCTGGTATCTGGCGAGTCTTAGTCTAATAGGAGGTGCAGAGAATGTACGCAATCATTAAAACAGGCGGTAAACAAATCAAAGTTGAAGAAGGCCAAACTGTTTACATCGAAAAACTTGCTGCTGAAGCAGGTGAAACAGTTACTTTTGAAGACGTTTTGTTTGTTGGCGGAGACAACGTGAAAGTCGGCAACCCTACAGTTGAAGGCGCAACAGTAACGGCTAAAGTTGAAAAACAAGGCCGCGCGAAAAAAATCACTGTTTTCAGATACAAACCAAAGAAAAACGTTCATAAAAAACAAGGTCATCGTCAGCCTTACACTAAAGTGACGATCGAAAAAATCAACGCGTAAGCATGATTCAGGCAACAATCAGAAGGTCTCATGATAAAGGCATATTGTCTTTTGAAATGACGGGCCATGCGAATTTTGCTGAACATGGACAAGATCTTGTTTGTGCCGGAGTGACAGCCGTTGTGTTTGGAGCCGTTAACGCGGTCATTGTGCTCGCGGGCTTCGAGCCGCTTCTTGATATAGGGGAGGACGGGGGTTATTTTTATTTTGAATTCCCTGAATCTCTTGATCCAGAGGCACGCCAAAAAGCTCAGCTGCTGATTGAAGGCATGATTGTTTCGCTGGAGACAATCGAACGGGATTACAAAGACAACTTGCGTGTGACCACAAACATAATATAGGAGGTGAGCTACATGCTTAGATTAGATCTTCAGTTTTTCGCTTCTAAAAAAGGAGTAGGTTCTACAAAGAACGGACGTGACTCTGAGGCTAAACGTTTAGGTGCTAAACGTGCTGACGGTCAATTCGTAACAGGCGGTTCTATCCTTTACCGTCAACGCGGAACAAAAATTTACCCAGGTGAAAACGTGGGCCGCGGCGGAGATGACACTCTATTTGCGAAAATCGACGGAACTGTTAAATTCGAACGTTTCGGCCGTGACCGCAAAAAAGTGAGCGTATATCCTGTAGCTCAATAATGATTCAAAAAACTCCGGTCGATGATGACTGGAGTTTTTTTTGCAATATGCGGAGTAAACACCTAGAATGAAATGCAGAGTATGTGCGAGCAGACCCCGCCAAGAATGAGAATAAACATCTCAAACCCACTGGATATGTTCCCCAAGCAGTAATACATAAAATGTTCTGCCTGGCTGCAAATCAACCAAAGCCAGAAAAAAGGAACATGATATTTCTGGGAAAAACAATTGTTTTTCTAACAAAGCCTTCTCTGTTATAATTCATAATACACACTTATACAGACTCCTAAATAAGAAATTAAATGATTGGGAGTGCGAAAATGAAGGATGTTTCAAAAAATCAAGAAGAAAATATAAGCGACGACACGGCATTAACAAACGAACTGATTCATCTGCTTGGCCATTCCCGGCATGATTGGATGAATAAGCTGCAGCTGATTAAAGGAAACTTAAGCTTGCAGAAGTATGACCGCGTCTTTGAAATGATTGAAGAAATGGTTATAGACGCAAAGCACGAATCAAAGCTCTCAAACCTGAAAACACCGCATTTGGCGTTTGATTTTCTTACGTTTAATTGGAAAACCCATTATATGACGCTTGAATATGAAGTTCTCGGAGAAATTAAGGATTTGTCGGCTTATGATCAAAAGCTGGCGAAACTGATGAGAAAGCTGTTTCATCTGTTTGATCAAGCAGTCAGCAGAGAGAGTGAAAATCATTTAACGGTTTCGCTTCAAACAGATCATCCTGACAGACAGCTGATTCTGTACCTTGATTTTCACGGCGCCTTTGCCGATCCATCTGCTTTTAATGATATTCGGCAGAATGGATATGAGGACATTGATATCATGCGTTTTGAAATCACGAGTCACGAATGTCTGATTGAAATTGGGTTGGACTAGCGGAGTTTTTAACGGTTTAGAACGGAGGACATTATGTTTGTAGATCAGGTCAAAGTATATGTAAAAGGCGGCGACGGCGGCAACGGTATGGTTGCGTTTCGCCGTGAAAAATATGTGCCGAAAGGCGGCCCTGCCGGCGGTGACGGAGGAAAGGGAGGAGACGTCGTTTTTGAAGTAGATGAAGGTCTCCGCACCCTGATGGATTTTAGATACAAAAAACACTTTAAAGCGATTCGCGGCGAGCATGGCATGTCCAAAAACCAGCACGGACGAAATGCTGATGATATGGTCATTAAAGTTCCGCCGGGCACCGTTGTGACAGACGATGATACGAAACAGGTCATCGCTGATTTAACAGAGCACGGACAGCGGGCTGTCATTGCAAGAGGCGGAAGAGGCGGACGAGGAAATAGCCGCTTTGCTACACCGGCTAATCCCGCGCCTCAGCTTTCAGAAAACGGCGAGCCGGGAAAAGAACGCTACATTGTTCTTGAATTAAAAGTGCTTGCAGATGTCGGACTTGTCGGGTTCCCGAGTGTGGGAAAATCGACTTTGCTGTCTGTTGTCTCATCTGCAAAACCGAAAATTGCGGACTATCACTTTACAACGCTTGTCCCGAATCTCGGCATGGTTGAAACGGATGACGGACGCAGCTTTGTCATGGCTGATTTGCCAGGACTGATTGAAGGCGCACACCAAGGCGTCGGACTGGGCCACCAGTTTTTGCGCCATATTGAACGGACGAGGGTTATTGTTCACGTCATTGACATGTCGGGCTTAGAGGGCCGCGATCCGTATGAGGATTATCTTACGATTAACCAGGAGCTGAGCGAGTACAATCTGCGTCTCACTGAGCGTCCGCAAATTATCGTTGCAAATAAAATGGACATGCCGGAGGCTGCGGAAAATCTCGAAGCCTTTAAAGAAAAGCTGACGGATGATTATCCGGTATTCCCGATCAGTGCGGTGACAAGAGAAGGTCTGCGTGAGCTTCTGTTTGAGGTTGCCAATCAGCTTGAGAACACACCGGAATTCCCGCTGTATGACGAGGAAGAGCTTACACAAAACCGTGTCATGTACACGATGGAAAATGAAGAAGTGCCATTTAACATTACACGCGATCCAGACGGTGTATTTGTGCTTTCAGGAGACAGCCTTGAGCGGTTATTCAAGATGACTGATTTCTCACGTGATGAATCGGTTAAACGGTTTGCAAGACAGATGCGCGGAATGGGTGTTGATGAAGCACTCAGAGAACGCGGAGCCAAGGATGGAGATATAATCAGGCTTCTGGAATTTGAATTTGAATTTATTGATTAATGAATGTTGGCTGAAAAGAGAGCCTGGTGTCAGGCTCTCTATTTTAAAGGGGGGATGCAAATGAAAGAGGAGACATTTTATCTTGTCCGTGAAGATGTATTGCCCGATGCAATGAGAAAAACATTGGAAGTCAAAAAGCTGCTTGATCGAAAAAAAGCAGATTCAGTAGCAGATGCCGTTCAAAAGGTCGATTTAAGCAGAAGTGCGTTTTATAAATACAGGGATGCTGTTTTTCCATTCTACACCATGGTAAAAGAACAAATTATCACACTTTTCTTTCATTTAGAGGATAGGTCAGGTGCGTTATCTCAGCTTCTTCAGGCGGTAGCTGATTCTGGAAGCAACGTTCTTTCCATTCACCAGACCATTCCGCTTCAAGGCAGAGCAAATGTGACACTGTCTATCAGTACGTCGGCAATGGAAGAAGACATTCATACATTAATGAATAAGCTCAGGAAGTTTGATTTTGTAGAAAAGGTTGAAATATTAGGTTCAGGTGCATAAGGGAGAGAAAATCGTCATGAAAGTCGGTTATTTAGGTCCAGTAGCTACATTTACACATCTAGCAGTCAGTTCTTGTTTTCAAAACGGCGCCGAACATGTTGCTTACCGCACCATTCCGGAGTGTATAGATGCAGCCGTTGCAGGCGAAGTTGATTTTGCTTTTGTTCCTTTGGAAAATGCATTAGAAGGATCTGTTAATCTAACAATAGACTATTTAATACATGAACAGCCCTTGCCAATCGTGGGTGAAATGACGTTGCCGATTCATCAGCACTTGCTCGTCCATCCCTCTAGAGAGAATGCATGGAAAGAGCTCGACAAAATTTACTCGCATTCACACGCGATTGCGCAATGCCATAAATTTCTCCATCGACATTTTCCTTCCGTTCCATATGAATACGCCAATTCTACCGGGGCGGCAGCAAAGTTTGTCAGTGACCATCCCGAGCTGAATATCGGGGTCATTGCCAATGATATGGCAGCTTCTACATACGAATTAAAAATCGTGAAACGGGATATACAGGATTATAGGGACAATCATACAAGATTTGTTATTCTATCTCCTGATGAAAACATATCTTTTGAAGTGAATTCAAAATTGAGCTCTAGGCCCAAAACGACCTTAATGGTCATGCTGCCGCAAGATGATCAGTCCGGGGCGCTGCATAGAGTGCTGTCTGCATTTTCTTGGAGAAATTTAAACCTGTCAAAAATTGAGTCACGTCCGACTAAAACCGGATTAGGCCATTATTTCTTTATTATTGATATTGAGAAATCGTTTGATGATGTATTGATTCCAGGGGCCATGCAGGAGCTTGAAGCGCTCGGCTGCAAAGTGAGGCTTCTGGGTGCATACCAGTCTTACCAATTATAAAAAAAGCCCACTAGAGGGCTTTTTTTAGTCTTTAATTAAAATGCCGGCTTCTTCAAGTGCTTGGCAGGCTTGATCGATGCGATGTTCATCAGGTGCTGTCAGTGTATGCAGGTGCACGCCGTCGGTCAGCTGTGATAAGTAGGCAGCATTCGTAGAATTGATTTTTTTGATGAAATGGCTAACTTCCTTCCGGGTGCCTACTTGGATGGCTGCAGTTAAATCTCCGTATACGGGATGCTCGATTTTTACGTCTTTTACTGTAACGCCTTCGTCGACGATGAGCTGCAGTTCCTCTTCTGTTCGTTCAGGACCGTGCATACATGCTATGATTCTTTCTGCCTGCTGGTGCTGCTGAGCGGCTGCATCCATGTATACATATCCTTGGCTTGTGGCGATAATCGGTACATTTTTCGCTTTCAAGAGGGATATATCCTGTACAATAACCTGTCTTGAAACGTTCGCTTTTTTTGCGAGTTCTCCTCCTGTCAGCGGTGATTTAGATTCCTTCAGCCACAGAAGAAGCTGGTCACGCCTGTTGGCGCCCATTAGCTTTAATTCTTCGGTCAATATCAAATTCTCCTTTCTTTTGTTCCCAAAGCACTGTAAACGTATGTAATAACTGCTCCAGCTGTTCAGCTGTTGTATGCCTGCCAAAAGAGATGCGGATAAATTGCAGAGCTTCTTGTTCGGTTTTTCTTAATGCTTTCATTGTTTCAGACGGACCGTGGTAACCTGCAGAACAAGCGCTGCCGGTTGAAATGCAAATATTACTCCGATTACATTCTAACATAACATATTGTCCTTCAAATGAGTGAAAAAAACACCCTATAATATGTGGAAGACATTCTGCTTGCGAAGTGTCTGCCGCAAGGGTTACAGGGAGAGACCGAATACGGATTTGGTCTAGAAAGTAAGTTCTTAATGCCTCATTACGGGATATCTGTTTTTCCATTTCGCTTACGATCAATTCTGCAGCGGCAGTGAAGGCACCGATCCCGGGAACATTTACGGTGCCGGCTCTGAATCCGTATTCGTGAGTAGTCAGAGGATAAACGGGTTTCCAAGGGACATCCGGTCGGATATAGACCGCCCCTACTCCTTTAGGACCGTGGATTTTATGGCTGGACATTGAGAGTGCATCTACTCCCAGATTTTTTGTATTGATCGGGATCTTTCCAAACGTTTGAACAGCGTCGCAATGAAGAAGAATCCCCTTATTGTGCAGGTATGAAGACAGGCGTTGAATGGGCTGAATGATCCCGGTTTCAGAATTTGCATGCTGAATAGATACAAGGCCTGTTTCCGGCCGAATATGGGCTAGTAATATTTCCTCGGTAATAAGCCCGTATTCATTCGGTTCAATGACTGTTACATCATATCCCTGCTGTTCCAAAAAAGCAGCACAATTATGAATGGACTGATGCTCCATGGCAGTCGTAATAAAATGTCTTTTCGTTTTTGGCAGACCGTTTAGCAATGATTGAATGGCCAGAAAGTTGGATTCAGTGCCGCCGCTTGTAAAATAGATGCCGCTTGCTTCTCCGCCAATGATGTTGGCGATTTTTTTACGGCAGTACTCCAGTATGTGCTTTGCTTTTCCTCCTGCATCATGCAGGCTGCTGGCATTTCCGTACACATCCATACTAAGCTTCTGATATACGGTAAGGGCTTCCTCACAAATAGGCGTTGTCGCTGCATAATCTAAATAAATCATCCGGTCTTCCTCCATCCGTTCTCCATAAAAAACTCTTGAGTTTATTTTACCCTTGTGTAAATATAGGTGTCAAGACAGGTGTAAACAACAGGAGGGTGGCATATGTCTAAAAAGACGATTGCAGTCATCGGTTCAGGGGCGGCGGCACTTTCCTTAGCTGCAGCTTTCCCGCCATCATACGAAGTGACTGTTATCACAAAAAAAAGCGTCAAAAACAGCAATTCTGTCTATGCACAAGGCGGGATTGCTGCGGCCTATGCAAAAGATGACTCGATTGAAGCCCATCTGGAGGATACGTTATACGCAGGGTGCGGCCATAATAATCTAGCTATTGCAGCAGACGTTTTACATGATGGAAAAATGATGGTTCAAAGCCTATTGGAGCGTGGATTTCCATTCGACCGCAATGAACGAGGCGGTGTTTGTCTTGGAAGAGAAGGGGCCCACTCATACAACCGCATATTTCATGCAGGCGGAGACGCAACAGGCAGGCTGCTTATCGATTATTTGCTCAAAGGGATCAACAGCAAAATCAAGTTAATCGAGAATGAAATGGCAGCAGATTTGCTTATAGAGGACGGACGATGTATCGGCGTCATGACAAAAGACAGCAAAGGGCGGCTCAAGGTAAGGCACGCAGACGAAGTTGTGCTGGCTGCCGGCGGCTGTGGAAACCTGTTTCTTCACCATACGAATGATCCTACTGTCACAGGTGACGGTCTTTCTCTGGCTTTCCGGGCCGGGGCGGAATTAACGGATTTGGAGTTTACTCAATTTCACCCGACACTGCTTGTGAAAAATGGTGTTTCCTACGGGCTTGTTTCAGAAGCTGTCAGAGGGGAAGGCGGATGTTTAGTAGACGAAAACGGTCGCAGGATTATGGCTGAACGGCATCCCTTAGGTGACCTGGCTCCAAGAGATATTGTCTCACGGGTTATTCACGAAGAAATGGCAAAAGGAAATCGCGTTTATATAGACTTCAGTGCGATTTCTGATTTTGAGACACGTTTCCCTACCATCACCGCCATTTGTGAAAAAGCAGGGGTTGATATTCACAGCGGAAAAATTCCTGTTGCTCCGGGAATGCATTTCTTAATGGGAGGTGTTTCAGTTAATCGCTGGGGAGAAACGACAGTGCCGGGGCTTTATGCGATTGGCGAGACAGCATGTTCCGGTTTACATGGAGCAAACAGGCTTGCAAGCAATTCTTTATTGGAAGCGCTGGTATTTGGAAAAAGGGCAGCAGAGCATATTATCCAAAAACCGGTTTATAACAGGCAATATCAATCAAGGCTAGAAACCAGTGTCGTCTACGAGGTGCCGGATATAGAGATGCATGAACTGCAAAGCAAAATGACAAGCCACATGTCTATTCTGCGGGAACAAAGCAGTTTGATTGAGCTTAGCATCTGGCTTCATATGCTGCCTTTTCAGGAAGTAAATGTGAAGGATATCACAATTCGGCAGATGGAGCTTTCTCATCTATGGCAAACTGCAAAGCTGATGACGTTTTCTGCGCTTTTGCGGGAGGAAAGCAGAGGGGCTCACTTCCGCACCGATTTTCCTCATGCTGAGGTGAGCTGGCAAGGAAGACAAATTGTCCATACAAAAAAAGGAACGAAGATCAGAAAAAACGGGGGGATTTGGAACAATGAATCATTTACAGCTGAAAAAATTACTGAATCACTTTTTTCTTGAGGATATTGGGACAGGGGATCTTACATCGCAGTCTATTTTTGGAGTACAGAGCTGTGAAGCGGAGATTGTTGCAAAGTCAGAGGGTATCTTTGCAGGAGCAGCGATCATAAAAGAAGGCTTTTCGTTATTGGACGAAAGTGTTCGAACCATATTACGCAAATCAGATGGGGACATGTTGCATAAAGGTGAAGTGATTGCCGAGTTACAAGGTCCCGCAGCTGCGCTCCTTTCAGGAGAGCGGGTCGTATTAAATCTTATTCAGAGGCTGTCAGGAATTGCGACAATGACAAGAGAGGCTGTTCGTTGTCTGGATGATGAACAGATTAAAATTTGTGACACGAGAAAAACAACACCGGGGCTCAGAATGCTGGAGAAATATGCTGTCAGAGCCGGCGGCGGGTATAATCATCGATTCGGTTTGTATGACGGCATCATGATTAAAGATAATCATATCGCAGCATGCGGTTCTATTTTAGAGGCGTGCAAAAAAGCCCGTCAGGCCGCAGGGCATATGGTAAATATCGAGGTGGAAATTGAAACGGAGGAACAGCTGCGGGAAGCAATTGCAGCTGGCGCGGATGTTATTATGTTTGACAACTGTCCGCCTGATACGGTCCGTCATTTTGCAAAGCTCACACCGGATCATATAAAAACTGAAGCCTCCGGCGGGATTACGTTAGAATCTTTGCCTGCTTTTAAAGGGACGGGTGTGAATTATATTTCATTAGGATTTCTGACTCATTCCGTCAAAAGTTTAGATATCAGCATGGATGTTACGTTATCAAATGAATCTGTGGAGGAATGCCGTTATGTCAATTCTTGATGTGATCAAACAATCGAATGATATGATGCCCGAAAGTTATAAAGAACTATCGAGAAAGGATATGGAAACGCGCGTTGCCGCCATTAAGAAAAAGTTCGGCAGCAGGCTCTTTATACCAGGCCATCATTATCAAAAGGATGAAGTGATACAATTTGCTGACCAAACAGGCGACTCCCTGCAATTGGCCCAAGTAGCGGAAAAAAACAAAGAAGCGGATTATATCGTATTTTGCGGCGTTCACTTTATGGCAGAAACCGCCGATATGCTGACAAGCGAGCAGCAAACGGTCGTCCTGCCAGATATGAGAGCTGGATGTTCTATGGCTGACATGGCTGACATGCAGCAGACCAATAGGGCATGGAAGAAGCTTCAGCATATATTTGGAGATACGATCATACCTTTAACTTATGTGAACTCCACTGCGGAGATCAAGGCATTCGTCGGAAAGCATGGCGGAGCAACTGTGACTTCTTCGAATGCGAAAAAAGTGCTTGAATGGGCGTTTACACAGAAAAAAAGAATTTTATTTTTGCCTGATCAGCATTTAGGGAGAAATACGGCTTATGATCTGGGCATTGCGCTTGAAGATATGGCTGTGTGGGACCCGATGAAAGATGAATTAGTAGCTGAATCCGGGCATACGAATGTGAAAGTGATTTTGTGGAAAGGGCATTGCTCTGTTCACGAGAAATTCACCACTAAAAATATTCATGATATGAGAGAGCGAGACCCCGACATTCAGATCATTGTGCACCCGGAATGCTCACACGAAGTCGTGACACTAAGCGATGATAACGGATCAACGAAATATATTATCGACACAATCAACCAGGCTCCGGCGGGAAGCAAGTGGGCAATCGGGACAGAAATGAATCTTGTTCAGCGGATCATTCACGAGCATCCAGATAAACAAATTGAATCACTCAACCCTGACATGTGCCCTTGCCTGACAATGAACCGAATTGATTTGCCGCATTTGTTGTGGTCGTTGGAACAAATTGAAAAAGGAGAACCTTCAGGCGTCATCAAGGTGCCAAAAGCCATTCAGGAAGATGCACTCCTTGCCCTGAATCGAATGCTTTCGATCACGTAGATCAGAAATATTTTCCCTTCCTGTACTCATAACTTCTTTTGTTCAGTCATATGTTGTGAAGAAACATATTGTAATCACAGCTGAACTGTTCACGTTTTGCATAGGAGGGGAAAACGTTGAAAATCCATATCGTTCAAAAAGGCGATTCGCTCTGGAAAATAGCTGAAAAGTACGGAGTCGATGTTGAGGAAGTGAAAAAACTCAATACACAGCTTAGCAATCCAGACTTAATCATGCCTGGAATGAAAATAAAAGTGCCGTCAGAAGGAGTCCCGGTCAGAAAAGAGCCAAAAGCGGGCAAAAGTCCTGCGGCCGGGAGTGTGAAGCAAGAACATCCGTATGCAAAAGAGAAGCCTAAATCCGTTGTCGATGTAGAAGACACAAAGCCGAAAGAAAAGAAGTCCATGCCGTATGTCCCGCCGATGCCTAATTTGCAGGAAAATGTGTACCCTGAAGCTGATGTGAACGATTATTATGATATGAAACAGCTTTTCCAGCCTTGGTCGCCTCCTAAACCGGAGGAGCCGAAAAAACATCATGACGGAAATATGGATCATATGTATCATATGCAAGACCAATTTCCACAACAGGAGGCTATGAGTAATATGGAAAATGCAAATTATCCGAATATGCCTAATATGCCAAAGGCGCCAGAGGTAGGCGGTGTAGAAGAAGAAAACGTTCATCATACAGTTCCGAATATGCCGGCTGTTCAGCCTTATTATCATTATCCGGCTCATTTCGTACCGTGTCCGGTGCCTGTTTCGCCAATTCTTCCAGGATCAGGGTTATGCTATCCGTACTATCCGGCACAAGCTTATCCAATGCATCCGATGCATGGATACCAGCCAGGCTTTGTATCGCCTCAGTATGACCCGGGTTATGAAAACCAGCATCATGAAAACAGCCATCATGGACATTACGGTTCATACGGTGCGCCGCAATACGCATCTCCGGCTTATGGATCTCCGTTTGGACATATGCCGTATGGCCCTTATTACGGCACTCCCCAAGTAATGGGAGCATACCAGCCTGCTGCGGCTCATGGTTACATGCCATACAAAGATCATGACGACTGCGGCTGTGACGGTGATCATCAGCCATATTTCTCTGCGCCTGGCCATTCGGGAATGGGAGCTTATGGAAGCCCTAATATGCCATATGGCACAGCTAACCCAAATCCAAACCCATATTCGGCAGGAGTTTCTATGCCAATGACGAACCAGCCTTCTGTAAACCAAATGTTTGGCCGGCCAGAAGAAGAAAATGAGTGATCGTTCGGAACGATGTAAATCGTTCCTTTTTTTGTTTTCAAGCAGATCACTGCCAAATGGAGAGAACTGACACGCTTAACATGCCCCCCATACGCACATGATAAAAGCGAGCAAACATGCTCAATTCGTCCACGGGGGGTTTTTCCATTGGGTAAAAAAATGACGATCGCTAGCCTGATTCTAATGACAGCCGGCTTAACAGCATGCGGAGCAAACGATAATGCTATGAATGATACGCGCAATAACGGCAATACCCGTCCAATCGGATATTATACAAATGAAAATGACGCCGATAGACAGGGAGACGGAATCGACCACGATGGTCCTGTTTCTGAATTAATGGAGGATCAGAACGATGGTAACCGAAACACCACGAATGTAAATAACCGTGACCGTGTTACCGCTGACGATCGTGTTCCTTTGGCAACTGACGGAACATATAACAACACGAATAACCGAAACATGAATCGGAATGCAGCGAACAACGGGTATGACAACCAAGAAAACAGAAGACTGGCTGCAAAAATTGCCAACCGTGTGAAACAAGTGAAAAACGTCAATGACACACAAGTTATGGTATCGGATGACCGAGTAGTTATCGCAGTCAAAAGCCACAGAGAGTTCACAAAGTATGACAGAGATAATGTCGTAAAAGCAGCGCGCAACTATGCAAATGGCCGTGACGTCCAAGTATCAACAGATAAAGGGCTGTTCAGAAAACTTCATAAAATGAACAACCGCTAGGAAGGAAGGGCTGCCGGAAGTGATATTCGGCAGCCTTTTTCTTTGCATCAGCGAACAATTCCCATTAAAGTGTACATAGAAAATGTAAAAGAAGGTGAAAACATGGCAGGCCATTCCAAGTGGAAAAACATTCAAAAAAGAAAAAATGCACAGGATGCAAAGCGCGGGAAAATATTTATGAAGCTGGCAAAAGAAATCTATGTGGCAGCGAAAGAAGGCGGAGCGGATCCAGAAGCAAATTCAGCATTGCGTCTTGTCATCGAAAAAGCAAAAGGCGCCAATATGCCGAATGAAAATATAGATCGGGCCATTAAAAAAGCTGCGGGAGGCCAAGACGGAAGCAGCTATGAAGAAATCACCTATGAAGGCTACGGCCCTTCAGGGATTGCCGTCATGGTTGAATGCGTAACAGATAATAAAAACCGAACGGCGTCAAATGTGCGGACAGCCTTTAATAAAAATGGCGGAAGTCTGGGAGAAAGCGGATGTGTAGCCTTTTTATTTGAACGAAAGGGGTTCATTACGATAGACCGTACTGAACGGCAAATAGAAGAAGATGAGCTCATGCTTGATGTGCTTGAAGCAGGAGGAGAAGAGCTGCGAATTGAAGAAGACCTATATGAGGTTTTCACAGAGCCTGAGCATTTTGAAGAGGTGAAAACAGCCCTCGAATCGAAATATCTAATTTCTTCGGCGGAGGTGACCATGCTTCCCAATACCTATGCAGAAGCCGATGATCAGGCTGTTGAGAAGCTGGAAACATTAATAGACGTCCTTGAAGATGACGATGATGTTCAAGAAGTGTATACAAACTATCGTTCATAAAAAACCGGCACGATTTCATATCGGGCCGGTTTAAGTATGTTCAGGAGACACGTTCACTTTCATGAGTGTATTCTTTCTCCCAGAAATCAGCGTTTTTGATACCCAGCGCTTTTGGATCAAAGACCGGGTCTAAGCCCTGCTTCTTTTGGCGCTCATAATCCTTTAAAGCAAGAAGCGCCGGCTTGGCAAGCAGCACAATGGCAATGACGTTCAGCCATACCATAATGCCAAGCCCTGCATCCCCTAATGCCCAAGCAAGTGAAGCTGTTTTCACAGTACCATAGAACGTGGCGGCTAAAATAATCAGTTTTAAGCCAAGCATTGCCCATTTGCTTTCTCTGCCTCGTGCTAAATAGGCGATATTTGTTTCTGCGATGTAGTAATACGCCATAATTGTTGTAAAAGCGAAGAAGAATAAAGCGATGGCAACAAAGCCTGCACCGAATCCGGGAAGAACACTGTCAATTGCCGCTTGTGTGAAACCAGGTCCTGCTTCTACGCCTTTAAGCTGGTGAACGATAAAGGAACCATCTGCAGCCTGGGTATTGTACATGCCGGTAAACAAGATCATGAAAGCTGTAGCGGAACATACAAACAAGGTGTCAATATAAACAGAAAATGCCTGAACCAGTCCCTGCTTGACCGGATGAGAAACCTCTGCAGCAGCTGCCGGATGCGGGCCTGTTCCCTGGCCGGCTTCGTTTGAGTAAATGCCACGTTTAACGCCCCAGGAAATCGCCATGCCGATCAAGCCGCCAAAAGCGGAATCCAATGCAAAAGCACTTTTGAATATTAATGAGATCACAGCAGGCAATTCAGACACATTCATGACAATAATAATCAAAGACAGCAGGATATATCCAATGGCCATAAATGGAACAATCATTTGCGCCACATTGGCAATTCGTTTGACGCCGCCAAAAATAATGAACCCTAATAATAAAACCAGACCACACCCTGTGACGAAAGGAGAGATGCCGAATGCATTTTGGATCCCAGCCGCAATGGAGTTGGACTGTACGCCCGGCATTAGAAAGGCCATTGCAATAAGGGCAGCAGCGGCAAATAAGACGGCAAACCACTTAATGCCTAAGCCTTTTTCTATATAATAAGCAGGGCCGCCCCGATATTGACCGTCTTGTTTCACTTTGTAAATTTGAGCAAGCGTTGATTCTACAAAGGCACTCGCCGCCCCGATAAAGGCAATCGCCCACATCCAGAACACTGCACCGGGTCCGCCGAATGCAATTGCTGTCGCCACTCCCGCGATGTTTCCTGTGCCCACACGGCCGGACAGCGCAATCGATAGCGCTTGGAAAGATGAAACGCCGGCTTCAGAGCTCTTGCCTTTGAACATCTGAACAATCATTTCTTTTAAATGTCGGACTTGTAAAAAACGGGTCATAATTGAAAAGGCGAATCCAATTCCCAATAAAATATAAATGACGGGCGTACTCCATAAGACCGCATTCAAACTAGCAACAAAATCTGCCATCAAGCTTCCCCCTCACTTCAAATTCGAATACATGTATAAAAAGGATTTTGGTCTAAACGAACTATTTCTACAATCGATTTGTCACATTATATGACCTGTAATTATCAATAAGAAGAGGAAGGGAAAAAGAAAAAACGCGGCGTATCGACTACGCTGCGTTTTTCTACAGAGGCAAACTTATGGCAATTGTTATAAAATCCTTCAGCAACAAATAGCCTAGTTCAGTCAAACCGTATATAAAGGATAAAGCAATCACAAAATGATTGAAATGCTTTTCATCATTTGTTCCGTTCATCTTATTCATGTTTCATCACCTCACTGACGCCTGCGGCGGTTCTTCACGGATCCAATGATCATCTTTTCGCCAATCATACGTTTCATCAGTATCGAGATGTAAAGTCTGATTGCCGATTTTCACTGTATTGTGATTGATCCACGTCACTGCTGGGCGGCTGTCCGGGTAATTCCAGTAGATTGTTCTCTTGACAAGTGTTTTTTCATTTACAAGTTCACCTCTGGCTGCATCTAAGCTCAAGGTGTTTTCGGATACATAAGTGTTTAACGTATAGCTGCCGTCCGGCGATTCAACCGATTGGACGAGATTGCCTTTCGGAACGTTTTTTAGTGAAAATAACATCCAATAGATGGCGCCGCCGAAGAAGACCAGCAGGGCAAACATAATAAGCGGGATGTTGCTGCGTCTCTTAATGTGACTCTCTCCCTTTTTTTCTCTCATTTTACCATATATCGGATTCATATGATCTTTACATTTCTTTAAAATTACCTCAATAAAGCGATGATATGATGAAATAAAGCCAATAAAGGGTGGGGGGAGACAGAAATGGAAAAAACGTATTGTCATTCCGGCGAGAAGGACCCAGAAGCGGTCTACTTAACTGTGAGAGGCTATCGAATTAAGCTGTCGCCTGAACAAATGAAACTGATTTCTGCCGTCAGAAAGTAAAAAATACATGATAAAGGCAGCCGCTTGTGCGGCTGCCTTTTTGATTTAAGAATATTTTCTTTTCCGCTGTGCGAAATGCTTTTGAAACCAATCTTTCTTATATAAAAATGCGATGATCTCCAGCCAAAAACCCGGAATCTTTTTGGGGAATATCGGTTTTTTGTAGAGTGCATCATATGCGGATTTTAAGTCGTCCCACTGCGTGCATGTTTTTGTCTGCTCAAATCTCGCAACATCAATCACTCGCACCGCCCCGGTTTCTGTCAATATCAGATTCCGCAAATGAATATCTGACGGGTTCAGTCCGGCTGCCCGGGCGTCAGAAAGCGCTTCTTCAACCTGCTGAATCATGTCATCACTGATTGCAATGCCTTTCTTCAGACAGTTATAAAAGGTTTCACCTTTAATATATTCCATGAGAATAAATGAATCGCCAGTTTCGTAAATGTCAGGATAGAATGCGGACCCGGCTAATTTTTCATAGATCGCTGCTTCTTTGACTGCTGTCGCTTGATATTCCGGAAAAAATACTTTCAGCGCCATTTTTCGACCGCCTTCTGTTAAGGCAAACACATAGGCGCTTCTTCCCTTGCCGATTAGTGTTAATTCCTCGGATTTCTCTTTGACTTTATCAAATCTGCTGTTCTTGCGGTATATGACGGAATGGGCCAGTGCCTCTGCTTTTGTCAGCATTTCATTCACCTTCTTTGCTCTATTTTATGCAGCTGTTTATAGGAAAATCATAAACTGTTCAGGAAAAAGAGCCTAATTCTAGTGTATCTGGTCTTGAAGAAGAAGGCTACTTATAAGCATGAATTGTGATAAAAGAGACATAGAACGTTTAATTTCCATTCTTGAAAAGCGCTTACAAATGGGATAGTATTAATTTTAAATAAAGCGCTTTCGTGAATGATCAAGGGGGAAAAAGCCATGACAAAACAGATTGTGACAGGGATTATCGGTGCAGGCCGCATCGGCAAACTTCATGTTCAAAATATAAGCCGGATTCCTCATATGAAAATAAAAGCAGTCTCTGACATTCAGGCAAGCCGTATAAAAAGCTGGGCCGACAGTCATCAGATTGAATACATAACCTCTGATTATCGTGATTTATTACATGATCCTGATATTGATGCTATTTTTATTTGCTCTCCTACAGCCGTACATGCACAGATGATCAAAGAAGCAGCCGAGGCGAAAAAGCATATATTTTGTGAGAAGCCCGTTAGTTTCTCTCTGGACGAAACGAGTGAAGCGCTTGCGGCTGTCCGGAAACACGGGGTAACACTTCAAGTCGGATTTAACCGCCGCTTTGATCCTCATTTTAAGAAAATCAAAACGATTGTTGAAAATGGTGAAATCGGCACACCTCATTTATTAAAAATCACGTCCCGGGACCCAGAACCCCCGAATATAGATTATGTCCGTACGTCAGGCGGATTGTTTATGGATATGTCGATCCATGATTTTGATATGGCCAGATATATTATGGGAAGCGAAGTGACGGAAGTGTATGCCAAAGGGGCGGCTTTGGTGAATCCTTCTTTTGCGGAGCTGGGTGATATTGATACAGCTGTTATTACACTGACCTTTGAAAACGGTGCCATGGCGGTGATTGATAACAGCCGCCAAGCTGTGTACGGATATGACCAGCGGGTTGAGGTTTTCGGGACGAAAGGCTCTGCAGCGGCTGACAATAGCAGGCCGACAACGGTTGAGGTGTCAACAGCTGATTTTGTGATGAAGGATAAACCGCATTTCTTTTTCCTTGAACGCTATAAGGATTCATATGAGGAGGAGATTCTCCGTTTTGCAGAAGCGATCGGCACAAACCAGGAGACTCCCTGCACCGGTAATGACGGTTTACAGGCCGGAAGGATCGCCAGAGCAGCACAGCAATCGCTTGCTTTTGGCATGCCTGTCAGCATTGAGCACACTGAAAAAATCGCTTTTTAATCTAACAGGATTACAATTCAGCAAGCTTGGGTATATACTCCATTGATACTTTAAGTAGGCGGTGGAGAAAATGAATACAGTACATGCTAAAGGAAATGTTTTGAACAAAATCGGAATTCCTTCTCACATGGTTTGGGGTTATATTGGCGTTGTCATCTTTATGGTTGGAGATGGCCTCGAACAAGGCTGGCTGTCTCCTTTTCTCGTTGATCATGGTCTCAGTATGCAGCAATCCGCATCGTTATTTACCATGTACGGCATTGCTGTCACCATCTCAGCTTGGCTTTCAGGAACGTTTGTCCAAACTTGGGGGCCGAGAAAAACGATGACTGTCGGATTGCTTGCATTTATCCTCGGTTCGGCCGCTTTTATCGGCTGGGCGATTCCTCATATGTATTATCCGGCTCTCTTGGGCAGCTATGCTCTTAGAGGCTTGGGATATCCGCTGTTTGCATACTCTTTTCTCGTATGGGTGTCATACAGCACCTCTCAAAATATTCTCGGAAAAGCCGTCGGCTGGTTTTGGTTTATGTTTACGTGCGGCCTTAACGTGCTCGGCCCGTTCTATTCCAGCTATGCAGTTCCGGCCTTTGGAGAAATCAATACGCTTTGGAGCGCTTTACTGTTTGTGGCGGCAGGCGGAATTCTTGCCTTATTTTTTAACAAAGATAAATTTACTCCGATACAAAAACAAGATCAGCCGAAATGGAAAGAATTGTCGAAGGCATTTACAATTATGTTTGAAAACCCTAAGGTAGGCATCGGCGGAGTGGTCAAGACGATTAATGCGATAGGACAATTTGGATTTGCCATCTTTCTTCCTACTTATTTAGCACGATACGGGTATTCGGTTTCGGAATGGCTGCAAATATGGGGGACGCTGTTTTTTGTGAATATTGTGTTTAATATCATTTTCGGTGCAGTCGGAGATAAACTTGGCTGGCGCAATACGGTCATGTGGTTTGGCGGTGTCGGATGCGGTATTTTTACGCTGGCGCTGTATTACACGCCCCAGCTGATCGGGCATCAGTATTGGGTGCTCATGATTATCGCCTGCTGCTACGGCGCGGCTTTAGCAGGGTACGTTCCATTAAGCGCGCTTTTGCCGACGCTTGCACCTGATAATAAAGGTGCTGCCATGTCAGTGTTGAATTTGGGATCTGGTTTATGTGCGTTTATCGCGCCGGGCATCGTGAGTCTTTTCATTGGGCCGCTCGGTGCAGGTGGCGTGATTTGGATCTTTGCGGCATTGTATTTTTTCAGTGCCTTTCTGACGCGATTCTTGACAATTTCTGAGCAAAGCACAGATGTGTATACGGAGGAACGGTTTGTCAGGGAAAATGTGCAGACAAATTTTGATAAAACGGTTAAGCAGTAGCCTCTTTGGTCAAACTAATCATAAACGTGTGCAAAGAGGTGTAGAGGGTGAAACGATTCAGCACGGCGTATCTTTTGCTGGGCATTCTTTGCTCAGCGGCAGTATTTTTAATAGGAGCTCCTTCCCGCGCACTTGGCGCGGAAGTGGAGCACTATGAGCCGCTGCAGGTGCATGTGCAGCTTGAAAAGGTGTATTTGGACGGCGATGTCAGCATTGAGCATAAGCATGAAAAAGTGTTTTCTATGGATGATTTTTGGGCAGCTTATGCCGGATGGACGCTTGTGGAACAAAAAAAGGGATATGTGCTCTTCCGGAAGCAAATGGACGATATTTCTCCGCTCAGCAAGGTCAACGGGTATATCGGTGTATCGGATAATGGAGTGATTTCCACTTTTCATGGGCGGCCTGAGCCAGCTTCCGAACCAATTCAGTCTTTTTTTCAAATTGATTTAGAAAGGCTGGAAAGCCATATGCAAAAAAATCTGCTGAAAGGCATTCCATTTCGGACAAAAGCGGAGTTTGAGGATGTCATCGAACATATGAAGACATACAGCGGGTAGCGTCCGCTGATTGAAGACATGTATTCATGTCTTTTTTTTCGTGAAAGAATGAGAGAGAAGCGAACATATGTTAACTTTTCTATAAGACTTTGGCTGTTTTTATGGTACAATGAAGAACAGTCAAAGAGGTGAATTTGCGTGATTGAATTTGTTAAAGGGACGATTGATTATGTATCTCCCCAATATATTGTCATAGAGAACGGCGGCATCGGCTATCAGATTTTCACGCCGAATCCGTTTATATATAAGGAGAGAAGCCAAGAAACGATTTTTACATACCATCATATCAGAGAGGATACTTTTTCGCTTTACGGTTTTTCAACAAGAGAGGAGAAGGCGCTCTTTACAAAGCTGTTAAACGTGACCGGAATTGGCCCGAAAGGAGCACTTGCCATCTTGGGCTCGGGTGATCCCGGAGCGGTCATCCAAGCAATTGAAAATGAGGATGAAGCTTTTTTGATCAAGTTTCCTGGAGTAGGAAAGAAAACCGCACGCCAGATTATTCTAGATTTAAAAGGAAAGCTAGCAGATGTTGTGCCTGAAATGATTGAAAATCTGTTTAATCATGAAGAAAGGCTTGAAAAGCAAACAGCGGAAACGGCTCTTGAAGAAGCACTTGAAGCCCTCAGGGTTCTCGGATATGCTGAAAAAGAAATCAAAAAGGTGCTTCCTCACCTTAAAGAAGAAATTGGGCTGACAACAGACCAATATGTGAAAAAAGCATTACAAAAACTATTAAAGTAAGGTGATGTTCATGGATGAACGGCTCGTCTCAAGTGAAGCAGACAACCATGAATCAGTGATAGAGCAAAGCCTGAGGCCGCAAAATCTGGCACAGTATATCGGGCAGCATAAGGTAAAAGAAAATTTGCGCGTGTTTATAGATGCGGCGAAAATGAGACAGGAGACGCTGGATCATGTTCTTCTGTACGGGCCGCCCGGACTCGGAAAAACAACGCTTGCTTCCATTGTAGCCAATGAAATGGGAGTGGAATTGCGGACGACATCAGGGCCTGCGATTGAAAGGCCTGGTGATTTGGCTGCTATATTAACGGCGCTGGAACCGGGAGATGTATTATTTATTGATGAAATACATAGGCTGCACAGATCGATCGAAGAGGTGCTTTATCCTGCAATGGAAGACTTTTGCCTGGACATTGTGATTGGCAAAGGCCCATCTGCCCGCTCGGTTCGGCTCGACCTTCCGCCTTTTACGCTGGTGGGAGCCACGACGAGGGTGGGGCTTTTGACGGCTCCTTTAAGAGACAGATTCGGCGTCATGGCTCGCCTTGAGTACTATACACAAGAAGAACTGGCGGATATTGTCACAAGAACCGCTGATGTATTCGAGGTTGAGATTGATAAACCGTCGGCTCTTGAAATTGCAAGAAGATCGAGAGGGACGCCCCGCGTGGCGAACCGCCTGCTGAGAAGGGTGCGCGATTTCGCCCAAGTGCTGGGTGACAGCAGGATTACGGAAGACATTTCTCAGAATGCGCTGGAGCGGCTTCAGGTTGACCGCCTCGGTTTGGATCATATTGATCATAAGCTGCTGATGGGCATGATCGAAAAATTCAACGGCGGCCCAGTAGGCCTTGATACGATTTCAGCTACCATCGGCGAGGAATCGCATACGATTGAAGACGTATATGAACCATATCTGCTGCAAATTGGATTTATACAAAGAACGCCGCGTGGAAGGATCGTGACACCGGCCGTTTATCATCATTTCCAAATGGAGGCTCCCCGATATGACTGAATTTCCTAAGATCATTATGATTCTTGGTGCTGTTTTGCTTATTATCGGAGCAGTTTTGCATTTTGTCGGCAAGATGCCGGGAGATATTTTTGTAAAAAAAGGAAATGTCACGTTTTTCTTCCCGGTTGTCACTTGTATTATTATAAGTGTGGTATTATCAATTTTGCTTAATCTTTTTGGCAGAATGAAATAACAAAAGACTAGAATAAAGGTGAAATCATCATGAAAGTCGATTTATTTGATTTTGAACTACCAGAACGTTTAATTGCACAAGTACCGTTGGAGCAGCGTGATGCTTCAAGGCTGATGGTGCTCGATAAACATACAGGAGAGCTTACTGACAGCTCGTTTAAACACATTATCAACTTCTTTAACGAAGGCGATTGTCTTGTCCTGAACAATACCCGGGTGCTGCCTGCGCGGTTATTCGGCACAAAAGAGGATACCGGCGCGAAAGTGGAACTTCTTTTGCTGAAACAGGAAACCGGTGATAAATGGGAAACACTTGCCAAACCGGCGAAACGGGTGAAAAAAGGAACTGTTGTCACATTTGGAGACGGAAGATTGAAGGCAATCTGCACGGAAGAGCTTGAGCACGGCGGCAGAAAGATGGAATTTCAATATGACGGTATTTTCTACGAGGTGCTCGAATCCCTTGGAGAGATGCCGCTCCCTCCATATATCAAAGAACAGCTTGATGACAAAGAGCGCTACCAGACAGTGTATTCAAAAGAAATCGGCTCTGCTGCTGCGCCTACAGCTGGCCTTCACTTCACGGAAGAAATCTTACAGCAGCTGAAAGACAAAGGCGTGCAAATTGAGTTCATCACACTCCACGTAGGCCTTGGAACGTTTCGCCCTGTGAGTGCCGATGAAGTGGAAGAGCATAATATGCATGCAGAGTTTTATCAAATGTCAGAAGAAACGGCTGCAGCCTTAAACAAAGTAAGAGAAAATGGCGGCAGAATCATTTCTGTCGGCACGACCTCGACACGCACGCTTGAGACGATTGCCGGGGAACATGACGGGCAATTTAAAGCATCAAGCGGCTGGACATCTATTTTTATTTATCCGGGCTATGAATTTAAAGCCATTGACGGAATGATTACAAACTTCCATTTGCCGAAATCGTCATTGATTATGCTGGTAAGCGCGCTTGCCGGAAGAGAAAACATTCTGCGTGCCTATAACCATGCAGTGGAAGAGGAATACCGTTTCTTCAGCTTCGGAGACGCGATGCTGATTATATAATTTGAGAACAGGAGGCCTCATCAAAAGTGGCTGAACAACCAATACGCTATGAATTTATAAAAGAATGCAAACAAACAGGAGCGCGGCTGGGCAAAGTGCATACTCCTCACGGCTCCTTTGAAACGCCGGTTTTTATGCCGGTCGGCACACTGGCGACAGTCAAAACAATGTCGCCTGAAGAGCTGAAAGCAATGGATGCAGGCATCATTTTGAGCAACACTTATCATCTATGGCTTCGTCCGGGCCAAGACATTGTCAAAGAAGCGGGCGGGCTCCATAAATTTATGAACTGGGACCGCGCAATTTTAACAGATTCAGGCGGTTTTCAGGTCTTTTCTTTAAGCAAGTTTCGTAATATAGAGGAAGAGGGTGTCCATTTCCGCAACCATCTAAATGGAGACAAGCTGTTTTTATCTCCGGAAAAAGCGATGGAGATCCAAAACGCACTCGGCTCTGATATTATGATGGCGTTTGACGAATGCCCGCCATACCCGGCGGAGTACGACTACATGAAGAGGTCAGTTGAACGGACAAGCCGTTGGGCGGAACGCTGCCTGAATGCCCACAATCGTCAGGATGAACAAGGGCTGTTTGGTATTGTACAAGGCGGAGAATATGAAGATCTGCGGACACAAAGTGCGAAGGACTTGATTTCCCTTGATTTTCCGGGATATGCTATAGGCGGATTGTCTGTAGGTGAACCGAAGGATGTCATGAACCGTGTACTCGAATTTACAACACCGCTCTTGCCGAAGGATAAACCGAGATATCTGATGGGAGTAGGTTCTCCGGACGCACTGATCGACGGAGCGATCCGAGGGGTCGACATGTTTGACTGTGTGCTGCCTACACGGATTGCAAGAAACGGCACAGTGTTTACTGCTGAAGGACGACTCAATATGAAAAATGCGAAATTTGAAAGAGACTTCCGTCCGATTGATGAAGAGTGTGATTGCTATACATGTAAAAACTACACTCGCGCGTACATTAGGCACTTGATTCGCTGCAATGAAACATTCGGCCTTCGATTAACAACTTACCATAACCTTCATTTTCTGTTACACTTAATGGAGCAGGTAAGACAGGCTATTCGCGAGGATCGTCTAGGTGATTTCAGAGAAGAGTTCTTTGAGCGTTACGGCTATAACAAGCCAAATGCGAAAAGCTTCTAAATAAAACATAACAGGCTTACAGAAAGGGGTGAAAATGATGACTGGCACTTTAGGTACATTGGTTCCTATTATTTTAATGTTTGCGGTCCTTTACTTCTTGCTGATTCGTCCTCAGCAAAAGCAGCAAAAGGCTGTACGCCAAATGCAGGAGGAACTGAAAAAAGGCGATTCAGTAGTGACAATCGGGGGATTGCACGGTACTGTTGACTCTATCGACGAAAGCAAAGTCGTAATTAAGACTGGTGATAACACACGTCTTACGTTCGACCGCCGCGCGATCAGAGAAGTTTCTGCTGCTGAATAACAGCAGGAGCTATACATAGCAAACAAAAAAGAGCGGGCGAGTGAGCCCGCTCTTTTTTATGTGGAAGACCTGTTTCCCCTCATGTTCACGCCGAAAATCCCGCCCAGCATGCACACCCCTAAAAATCCCAGATGGAAGATCAGCTGTTCTGCTGTAAATGTTTTTCCGAATCCTAAATACTGAAACAATAAGATAATCAGAGAAAAACTTAAGGCGGTCAATGCGCCAATCATCCAGCCTCTTTCCTTGCCTTTCCCGCCTGAAATGAACCCGCCGATAAATAAAGAGAGAAATGAGATAGCTGTGATCAGCCAGTTAAATGATGATTCTTCCAGCGAGGTTGCGGTCAATAAAAGTGAAACCGCCAAACTTGTCAGGAGCATGGCTGAAAATATGGCGATTAAGCCGTAAAGAATGCCTTTTCCAACTTGTTTCGTTTCCTCCATGATTGTCTCCTCTCTGCCTGTATTAAAAGGCTTCTGTTCTTTTTGTTCAAAACCGTCAGACATGCTGATGGCTCGTCTTTGTAAAAATGTATTCCCTTATCCCATGAATTAGACGTAAAAGCTTTGTGAAATGCAATCGGTTTTTCTTACATAAATTGATCATTTTGTTGCATCCTATAATGAGTTGGAGGTGCATAATGGAAGAGCTTCTCACTATTGCGTTTCGCACAGTCGTATTGTATTTTGTGATATTGGTCATTTTTCGTTTCATGGGCAAACGGGAGATCGGAGAGCTTAGTATTTTAGATCTCGTTGTCTTTATCATGATGGCTGAAATTGCCGTTTTAGCCATAGAAAACGTAGACGATCATCTATTTCATACCATTTTGCCAATGCTTGTATTAATGATCATTCAAGTGACTTTGGCATACTTTTCTTTAAAAAACCGAAAAGTCCGCCAGCTTCTTGATGGTAAGCCGACCATAATTATCAAATATGGAAAAATTGACGAAGACGCCATGAAATCACAGCGTTATAATTTTGATGATTTAATGGTTCAGCTCAGAGAAAATAGCGTCGACAGAGTAGCTGACGTATCATTTGCCATTTTAGAGCCGTCGGGCAAACTGACTATTGTAAAGAAAGAAAATAGCGGAGAGCATCGGCAGCTCGAAATGCCGCTCATTATAGACGGCTTCATTCAAACAGAAAACCTGTCCAGAATCAGTAAAGATAGAAAATGGCTGCTTGAAAGTTTGCAAAAACACGGATACACAAACCCTTCAGATATTTCATTTTGCTCGTTTACAGACGGAGAATTATTTATTGACGAAAAAGATGGGCACCACACGTGACCATTATCGGACGATCAGACGTCCGATAATGGGAATGCGGCGAAGCTCATCTTTTTTAATTAAACGGAAAACGAGCAGGAGGATCATATAAATGGCGGCGCTCGCCGCAATCCATCCGGCTAGATTGACAGCCTCAGATGCTCCAAAGCTTATATATTGTTTGATGGTGGAGCTGATGAATCCGCAAATTACAATAACAGCGAAGCTGAGCGCGTACTCCTTGATTTTGATGCTGATCGGCAGCACTTTGCTAACGGTTGCTGCGTGCAATAGCGTGACGAGCACCATGCCTGTCACAATGGCTAATGCCGCGCCCATAATGCCAAGAGAAGGCCTTGTGGCAAGGACAAAAATAAGGCCTGTTTTGACAAGCGCTCCGATTAAGCTGTTCATCATCGCAGCTCCTGCCAAATTAAGCGCCTGCAGCACAGCTTGAAGCGGGCCTTGGAAATAATAAAGCAGAAAAAACGGGGCCATCACTTTTATAAATACAGCTGCGCCTGAGGAACCGTACATCACTCTCATCAGCTCATCCGCAAATACAAATAAAATAACAACTGAAATGCCTCCGCTGAGCAGACAGAGACGCATCGCCTGTTCCAAGCGGTATTCCACCACCTGCAATTTTTTCTGCTCCATTCCTTCACTGATCGCAGGAACAAGCGCGGTCGACAAAGAATATGTAATAAAGCTGGGCAGAGTCAGCAGCGTCATGGCAAAGCCGGTCAGTTCCCCGTATTGCTTTGTTGCGGCAACTGTTGCCACACCGGCGATGGCAAGGCTTTGAGCGACGACGATTGGCTCGAAAAACCAAGAGAGGTTTCCGATAAAGCGGCTCCCGGTTGTTGGAAGTGACACGCTCATTAATTGGGTAAAGGTTTGTTTTCCGTTTTTAATTGACTGGAAAAAATGCTTTCTGATTTTAATTGTCTTTTTATACTTAAAGCAAACGAATAAATAAAGAAGTGATGCCAGCTCCCCTGCCACTGAGGATAGCATTGCCCCCGCTGCAGCATATTCAATTCCGTAAGGGAGAAAAATCGTTGTGCAGACAGCCACGAGTGAAATGCGGACGACCTGTTCAAGGACTTGTGACATAGCAAGCGGGTTCATATTCTGTTTTCCTTGAAAGTATCCCCTCAGCACACTCGATATAGCAATAATCGGCACAACCGGCGTAATGGCCAAGAGCGGATACAGTGTTCGCTTATCTGTCAGCATCGTTTCAGCCATAACCGGGGCGAAAAACAGAAACAGCGGTGTAAAGATGAGGCTGAGCACTCCCGTAATGGTCAGAGACATGACTAAAATATTTTTCGTTTTTTGATGATCTCCGCGCGCACTGGCTTCAGCGACTAGCTTGCTGATCGCGACCGGCAGACCGAATTGAGTTAATGTAGTGGCCAAGAAGAAGGTGGGCGCTGCCATCATGTAAAGCCCGACTCCTTCTTCACCGATAAAACGGGCGATAACCACCCGGTTGACAAACCCGAGCATTCTTGTAACCATTCCTGCTGCGATAAGGATAAGTGTGCCCTTTAAAAACGTCTGTTTCGCCATTTTTACCCCCTGCCTTCTCAAACTACCTGGAATCATATACAATAAAGATATGCGTATATGTCGTCCAAGCATGACAAGTCTTCTTGAAAAACAATAAAAAAGGAGCGTGGAATTCGTGGAGAAGCATCCAGCCGATCTATATAAAGACCACGTCAGGCCGTTTCTTTACAGCAAACTGGAAGAGTTTAAGATTCTCGGGTATGATGATGTTGAACTCGAAAGTTTGTGGTCATACTTAACAGATAAGAAGTGGAAAAAGAAAACGGAACTGAACATTTATGAACTGGCGAGTGATATTTTATCAGTGAAAATTGGCGAATTTATGAACTATGCAACCGTTGAGTCATTTAAAACGTCTAATTGGCTGGGCAGTGAAGAGGGCCAGGAAGCATTGGAAGAACTGCTGAGATAGCAGGTTGATTCGCACAGGTTTAAGGGAGGATATACATAATGAAAAAAGGACGCTTGATTGCGTTTTTCCTTTTCGTTCTATTGATCGGCACGGGCTTGGGCTACTTTACGAAGCCTGCCGCTAACAATATTACGTTAGGATTGGATTTGCAAGGCGGATTTGAGGTGCTGTATGATGTACAGCCTGTAAAAAAAGGTGACAAAATCACAAAAGACGTTCTGGTCAGCACTGTAGAGGCATTGAACCGCCGGGCCAATGTTCTCGGTGTCAGCGAACCGAACATCCAAATTGAAGGGAATAACCGGATTCGCGTTCAGCTCGCTGGTGTGACAAACCAAAACAGAGCGCGTGAAATTCTGGCGACTGAAGCGCAGCTTTCTTTCAGAGATACGAATGACAAAGAATTGCTGAATGGCTCTGACCTCGTCGAAAACGGAGCTAAACAAACGTATGACGCCAAAACAAATGAACCGATTGTCAGCATTAAACTGAAAGATGCTGATAAATTCGGCGAAGTGACCAAAAAGGTCATGAAAATGGCGCCAAACAACCAGCTAGTTATTTGGATGGATTACGAAAAAGGGGACTCCTTTAAAAAAGAGGTTCAAAAAGAGCACCCTAAATATGTATCTGCCCCAAATGTAAGTCAGGAATTAAACACAACTGACGTTACAATTGAAGGGCAATTTACGGTTCAAGAAGCGAAAGATTTAGCCAGCATTTTAAACGCAGGCGCACTTCCTGTAAAACTGACTGAAAAATATTCAACATCAGTAGGCGCACAATTCGGCCAGCAGGCTCTCCATGATACGGTGTTTGCCGGTATTGTCGGTATCGCAATTATTTTCTTATTTATGCTTTTCTATTACCGTCTGCCGGGATTAATCGCGGTGATAACACTATCGGTTTATGTATACATTACGCTCCAGATTTTTGACTGGATGAATGCTGTACTTACACTTCCGGGAATTGCCGCTCTCATTTTAGGTGTCGGGATGGCTGTTGACGCCAACATTATCACCTATGAGCGGATTAAAGAAGAGCTCAAGCTAGGAAAGTCAGTCCGCTCTGCCTTCCGTTCAGGAAACAGACGGTCATTTGCGACGATTTTTGACGCGAATATTACAACCATTATTGCAGCGGTTGTGCTCTTTATCTTTGGGACAAGCTCTGTTAAAGGGTTTGCGACAATGCTGATCCTATCGATTTTGACAAGCTTTATCACTGCCGTTTTCTTATCGAGATTTCTCCTCGCTCTCCTTGTGGAAAGCAGATGGCTTGATCGGAAAAAAGGCTGGTTTGGTGTCAATAAGAAACATATCATGGATATTCAGGATACGGATGAAAATACAGAGCCGCATACGCCATTCCAAAAATGGGATTTCACGAGCAAACGCAAATACTTCTTTATTTTCTCCAGTGCGGTCACGGTTGCCGGGATTATTATCCTGCTTGTGTTCAGGCTGAATCTTGGCATTGACTTTGCAAGCGGTGCACGGATTGAAGTACAAAGCGACCATAAGCTGACGACAGAGCAAGTTGAAAAGGATTTTGAATCTCTGGGTATGGACCCTGATACTGTAGTTCTGTCAGGCGAAAAGAGCAATATGGGTGTTGCCCGTTTTGTCGGGGTGCCAGATAAAGAAACCATTGCAAAAGTAAAAACGTATTTTAAAGACAAATACGGATCTGATCCAAATGTCAGCACAGTTTCACCGACAGTCGGTAAGGAGCTGGCAAGAAATGCGCTGTACGCAGTTGCTATAGCTTCTATTGGCATCATTATTTACGTTTCAATCCGATTCGAATACAAAATGGCGATTGCTGCCATCGCTTCATTGCTATATGACGCATTCTTTATCGTCACGTTCTTCAGTATTACAAGGCTTGAGGTAGATGTTACGTTCATCGCGGCCATCTTGACGATAATCGGGTATTCCATTAACGATACAATCGTTACATTTGACAGGGTCCGCGAGCATATGAAAAAGCGTAAGCCGAAAACATTTGCCGATCTGAACCATATAGTAAACCTGAGCCTGCAGCAAACCTTTACACGTTCAATTAACACTGTATTAACTGTTGTGATTGTTGTTGTGACATTGCTGATCTTTGGAGCATCTTCTATTACTAACTTCTCAATTGCTTTATTGGTCGGGCTGTTAACAGGCGTTTATTCTTCTCTATACATTGCCGCACAAATTTGGCTTGCATGGAAAGGAAGAGAACTGAAAAAAGATTCGGCGCAATAAAAAATATCAGGCTGTCCTCTGCAGGGCAGCCTGTTTTTTGAAGTTTCATTGAACTTAAAATAGACATTTGCTATAATGACATACGCTTACATTTAAACATATATATGGTGTTAAAAGTGTTTATGACTGGTTTTCAGATATGTAGGAGGGTTTATATATGAGGGTTCGCGAATCAGAGCTGCCGGGCATAGGACAAAAAGTTGAAATGATTACTAGAAACCGTGATAAAATTTCAATTATCATTCATCATGACGGACGGAGAGAGCTTTACTATTTTGACGAAAACGACCATGAGGAATGTGTTGCCTCCGTGCAGTTTGATGACGCTGAAGCAAGGCAAATGTCTGCAATTCTTGGCGGAATGGCCTATAAACCGAAAGCATTAGAACAGGTCGAGTCAGCCCTTGATGATTTGATTATAGAGTGGTGTAAAGCAGAGGCGGGAGCGCCTGCTATTCATCAGACGATTGGTGAGTTGAATGTGGGTCAGGAATATCATGTGACGGTCATTGCAATTATTAAGAAGAATCAGGATAAACAACTGAATCCGAGCTCTGAAACAGTCATTGACGAAGGCGATACACTTGTGATTTCCGGTGAGGGAACCGGACTGAAGAGGCTGATCCGGGAAAAATTAACAGCAAAGGGGGCTTAACCTAGTGTTAAGCCATGTTTAAAACCAGTCTTGATGGGGAAAGTTACCTCAATAAGAAGTTTGGGGGAAAAGAGAATGAATAAACAATGGACCATTATTTTCGCACTTATTTTCACCTTAATTGTCGCTATTTTCGCAGTCATTAATGTTCGATCCGTAGAAGTTGATTACCTGTTTGGAAGATCAGAATGGCCGCTCATTCTTGTTATTTTGGGCTCAGTTTTAATGGGAGCGCTGATCGTATTTTCTGTCGGCATTTTTCAGGTAATGAAATTGAAGCGGGAAATAAAAATCTTGCGGAAAGAAAATAGAACGGCAATACATAAACAAGAGGATACTCATCTTGCTGATCAGACTGACACACAGGATGCATCAGCCATGATTGAGAAAAAAGACTAGTTTTCGAATATTATTTGAAACCCCTCAGCCTGCTCTAGTATAATAGGGTGGTTGAGGGGTGAATTTATGTTAGCGTCAAAAATGCGATGGGAAATCCAGCGACCAGATCAGGATAAGGTCAAATCACTCACAGAACAATTGCATATAACACCTCTTGTTGCGTCCCTGCTTGTAAAAAGAGGCTTTGATACGGCAGAAAGCGCTAGGCTGTTTTTACATACAAAGGATGCCGATTTTTATGATCCTTTTGAAATGAAAGGCATGAAAGAAGCGGCAGATCGAATAAAACAGGCGATTTCACAACAAGAAAAGATTATGATATATGGCGATTATGACGCCGATGGGGTTACAAGTACGTCAGTCATGCTTCACACGCTGCAAAAACTGTCGGCTCAAGTTGATTTTTATATACCTGACCGTTTTAAAGAAGGATATGGACCTAATGAACAGGCGTTTCGTTCGATTAAAGAACGGGGCTTCTCTTTGATCATTACGGTTGATACAGGAATTGCCGCTGTGCATGAAGCGAAGGTGGCAAAGGAACTCGGACTGGATGTCATCATTACCGATCATCATGAACCGGGACCGGAGCTTCCAGATGTCCATGCGATCGTCCACCCGAAGCAGCCTGGCTGCACTTACCCGTTTAAGGAGCTTGCCGGGGTTGGAGTCGCGTTTAAGCTTGCCCACGCTTTATTGGGTGAACTTCCTGATGAACTGCTTGACCTGGCGGCTATCGGCACCATTGCCGATCTAGTCCCGCTGCATGACGAAAACAGATTAATTGCAACACTAGGACTTGAAAGGCTTCGACGGACAAATCGGCTCGGCTTAAAAGAGCTGATTAAGCTGTCAGGCGGAGACATCGGAGAAGCGAACGAAGAAACTGTCGGATTTCAGCTCGCACCAAGGCTGAATGCCGTCGGAAGAATCGAACAGGCGGATCCCGCTGTTCATTTGCTTATGTCAGAGGATTCGTTTGAAGCGGAAGAGCTTGCCGCAGAAATTGACCAGCTGAACAAAGAGCGCCAAAAAATGGTCAGCAAAATGACGGATGAAGCGATTGAAATGGTTGAACAGCAAGGGCTCGATCAAACTGCAATTGTCGTGGCCAAAGCCGGATGGAACCCGGGAGTCGTCGGGATTGTGGCTTCAAAGCTTGTGGACCGTTTCTACCGACCGGCCATTGTTCTTGGCATTGATGAAGAAAAGGGAATCGCTAAAGGTTCGGCCCGAAGCATCAGAGGATTTAATTTATTTGAGAGCCTTTCTGAATGCAGAGATATTCTTCCTCATTTCGGCGGCCATCCAATGGCTGCGGGGATGACGCTGAAAGCCGAAGATGTGCCGGATTTGCGAAGCAGGCTGAATGAAATAGCGGACAATACGCTTACGGAAGAGGATTTTATTCCCGTACAGGAAGTCGACCTTGTCTGCGGCGTCGAAGACATTACAGTTGAAAGCATCGCAGAAATGAACATGCTGTCTCCTTTTGGCATGCTGAACCCGAAACCGCACGTTCTCGTAGAAAACGCAGTACTGGAAGATGTCCGCAAGATAGGGGCAAATAAAACTCATGTCAAAATGACGATCAGAAACGAGTCGTCCCAGCTTGATTGCGTTGGTTTTAATAAAGGCGAGCTTGAAGAAGGCATCGTACCGGGTTCAAGAATTTCCATTGTCGGTGAGATGTCAATCAACGAATGGAACAATCGAAAAAAGCCGCAGCTTATGATAAAGGATGCCGCTGTTTCTGAATGGCAGCTGTTTGATTTAAGGGGAAAACGGACGTGGGAAGACACAGTTTCCGCCCTTCCATCTGCTAAACGGGCCATTGTCTCTTTCAAAGAAGACTCAACAACATTACTTCAAACTGAAGACCTTCGCCGAGAAGTGCACGTCATCAGTTCTAAAGATCAAGCAAAGGCGTTTGACCTCGATGGTGCATATATTGTATTACTGGATCCGCCGCCTTCGCTGGACATGCTCGCACGTTTGCTGGAGGGCAAAGCGCCTGAGCGGATATATTTTATTTTTCTTAATCATGAGGACCACTTCTTATCAACTTTTCCCGCAAGAGACCACTTTAAATGGTATTATGCGTTCTTGCTGAAAAGAGGCGCTTTTGACGTGAAAAAACACGGTTCAGAGCTTGCAAAACATAAAGGATGGTCCGTTGAAACAATCAATTTCATGACAAAGGTGTTTTTTGATCTCGGTTTTGTTAAAATAGAGAATGGTGTGCTGTCTGTTGTGAGCGGAGCAAAGAAACGCGACTTAACAGACTCACAAACATATCAGGCGAAACAGCAGCTGATGGAACTGGATCAAAAGCTGAATTATTCTTCTGCTGAAGAGCTGAAGGAATGGCTGAATAAGCTGATGAAACAAGATTCAGAGGCTTATGAAAGTACGAGGAGGACATAAAACAGATGGATTTAAAACAATACGTAACAATTGTACCGGATTACCCGAAAGAGGGCGTGCAATTTAAAGATATTACGACACTGATGGATAAAGGCGATGTATACCGCTATGCCACAGATCAAATTGTTGAATATGCGAAAGAAAAGCAAATTGATTTGGTCGTTGGCCCTGAAGCGCGCGGCTTTATTATCGGCTGTCCCGTTGCTTACGCGCTTGGCGTAGGTTTTGCGCCGGTCCGCAAAGAAGGCAAGTTGCCTCGTGAAGTAATCAAAGTGGATTATGGCTTGGAATACGGAAAAGACGTATTAACGATCCACAAAGATGCGATTAAGCCTGGTCAGCGTGTGCTTATTACAGATGACCTGCTTGCGACAGGCGGTACAATTGAAGCGACAATCAAACTTGTTGAAGAACTTGGCGGCGTTGTTGCTGGTATCGCTTTCTTAATCGAGCTTTCTTACCTTGACGGCAGAAATAAGCTCGAAGATTACGACATCTTAACATTGATGAAATACTAAGGATAACCGCATAACGAAAAAGCACTCCATGTCAGGGTGCTTTTTTCCTATTGTTTTGCATTTATTTTATATAATATTTGGCTATTTGAACTTCTGCTCTTTACATCTTTCGTTTTTTTCTTGATAATAAACTACAATACAGTTTACATTTTAAAAAAGGTGATTCCATGGCGAACGAACAAGTATTGACTGCCGAGCAAGTTATAGATAAAGCGCGCAGCTATCTATCTGATGAGCATATCGCATTTGTCGAAAAAGCATATCTGTACGCTGAAGATGCTCATCGCGAGCAATACCGCAAATCGGGCGAGCCATATATTATTCATCCGATTCAGGTTGCGGGGATTCTCGTTGATCTTGAAATGGACCCTTCCACAATCGCGGGCGGATTTTTGCACGATGTCGTGGAAGATACAGATGTGACGCTCGATGACCTGAAAGAAGCATTTTCCGAAGAAGTGGCAATGCTTGTAGACGGCGTAACGAAACTCGGCAAAATTAAATATAAATCTCAAGAGGAACAGCAGGCGGAAAATCATCGCAAAATGTTTGTCGCTATGGCTCAAGATATCAGGGTCATATTGATCAAGCTGGCGGATCGTCTTCACAATATGCGGACACTGAAACATCTGCCTCAGGAAAAACAGCGGAGAATCTCCAATGAAACGCTGGAAATTTTTGCTCCTTTGGCGCATCGTCTCGGGATTTCAAAAATTAAGTGGGAATTGGAAGATACGGCGCTCCGTTATTTGAACCCTCAGCAATATTACAGAATTGTCAACCTCATGAAGAAGAAACGTGCGGAACGTGAGCTTTATGTCGATGAGGTTGTCAATGAAGTGAAGAAACGTGTCGAAGAAGTAAATATCAAGGCTGACTTCTCGGGACGCCCGAAACATATTTACAGCATTTATCGAAAAATGGTGCTGCAAAATAAGCAATTCAATGAAATTTACGATTTGCTGGCTGTCCGTATTCTTGTGAATAGCATAAAGGATTGCTACGCGGTGCTTGGCATCATTCACACATGCTGGAAACCGATGCCCGGCAGATTCAAAGATTATATCGCAATGCCGAAGCCGAATATGTATCAATCGCTTCATACAACGGTTATTGGGCCTAAAGGCGATCCGCTTGAAGTGCAGATCCGCACCTTTGAAATGCATGAAATAGCGGAATACGGGGTTGCGGCTCACTGGGCTTATAAAGAAGGGAAAGCAGCCACTGAAGGTGCAACCTTTGAGAAAAAGCTTTCTTGGTTCCGTGAAATTTTAGAATTTCAAAATGAATCGACAGATGCAGAAGAATTTATGGAATCGCTCAAAATTGATTTGTTCTCTGATATGGTGTATGTCTTTACGCCAAAAGGAGATGTGATCGAGCTTCCGTCCGGTTCTGTTCCGATTGATTTTTCTTACCGGATTCACTCTGAAATCGGCAATAAAACAATCGGTGCCAAAGTAAACGGAAAAATGGTTACGCTTGACCATAAGCTTCGGACAGGTGATATCGTTGAAATTCTCACCTCTAAGCACTCCTACGGTCCGAGCCAGGATTGGGTGAAGCTTGCCCAAACATCCCAAGCGAAGCATAAGATCCGTCAATTCTTTAAGAAACAGCGGCGTGAAGAAAATGTCGAAAAAGGCCGTGAACTGGTCGAAAAAGAAATTAAAAACCTGGATTTTGAATTGAAGGATGTTTTAACGCCGGAGAATATTCAAAAGGTTGCTGACAAATTTAATTTCTCAAATGAAGAGGATATGTACGCGGCGGTCGGTTACAACGGCATCACAGCTCTGCAGGTGGCGAACCGCCTAACAGAAAAAGAGAGAAAGCAGCGCGATCAGGAAGAACAGGAAAAGATCGTTCAGGAAGTTACTGGGGAACCTAAGCCATATCCGCAAGGAAGAAAACGGGAAGCTGGCGTTCGTGTCAAGGGCATCGACAACCTCCTTGTCCGTTTATCAAAATGCTGCAATCCTGTGCCAGGTGATGATATTGTCGGCTTTATCACAAAAGGCAGAGGGGTTTCGGTCCATCGCGAAGACTGTCCGAATGTCAAAACGAATGAAGCCCAAGAGCGGCTGATCCCGGTAGAGTGGGAGCATGAGTCACAGGTTCAAAAGCGCAAGGAATACAATGTTGAGATAGAGATTCTTGGGTATGACCGCCGCGGATTGCTGAACGAGGTACTCCAGGCAGTGAATGAAACGAAAACCAATATTTCATCTGTCTCTGGCAAATCGGATCGCAATAAAGTGGCAACCATCCATATGGCGATTTTTATCCAGAATATCAATCACTTGCACAAAGTCGTCGAGCGTATTAAACAGATTAGAGATATCTACTCTGTGCGCCGCGTCATGAACTAAAGGGGTTAGAAAATGAGATTAGTTGTTCAGCGAGTAACAGAAGCAAGCGTTACAGTGGACGAAGAGGTCGTCGGCCAAATTGGACAAGGCCTCATGGTGCTGGTCGGCATCACTCATGATGATACAGAAGATGATGCAGCTTATTTAGCCGATAAAGTTGTCAATCTCCGTATTTTCGATGACAGTGAAGGAAAAATGAATCTGTCTCTTGTAGATATAGGAGGAGAGATTTTATCCGTCTCACAGTTTACGCTTTATGGAGATACGAAAAAAGGGCGCCGGCCGAACTACATGAACGCGGCCAAACCTGATAAAGCTTTAGGTCTTTATGAAAAATGGAATGACCTGCTTCGTGAAAAAGGAATCAAAGTGGAGACCGGAACGTTTGGAGCAATGATGGATGTACAGCTTACAAACTCCGGACCGGTCACGCTCATTATGGATTCAAAATAAAAAAGCTGCCAAAAGGCAGCTTTTTTTATTGGAAGTATTTCTCTAATCCGCTTTCGATCCCATCTGTTACTTTTTCTTGGTATGAATTGCTATGTACAATGGCTTCTTCCTGCGGATGGCTTACATATCCCAGCTCGTACAGCATAGCGGGCTGTCTGTTTTCCCGGAGCACATAATAATCTCCGAATAATACGCCGCGGTCTGGAATGGAAGAACGCTTCACTACTTCTGAGTGGACATCTGATGCGAGTTCCTGATCTTTGGCAGGACTGTAGTAATATGCAGTACTGCCTCTTGTAGAGGTATCCGCATAGCTGTCATAATGAATGCTGATAAAGGCGTCAGCGTTGCGGTAGTGAGACGTAGAGACCCGTGACTGCAGGCTGACAAAGGTATCATCCTGGCGTGTCACATATACATCCGCTCCAGCCGATCTAAGTTTGCTGGCGAGCAGTTTTGCCGTTTTGATCGTCAGGTTTTTCTCGAATTTCCCCGAATACCCGATCGTTCCGCTGTCTTTTCCTCCATGTCCCGGGTCAACAATAATCGTTTTATTGTTTAGAGAGCCGTTTCCAGACGGGGGATCAGAGACTGGCGGTTCACCTGCTTCTTCTGCGCTTTTAGACGTTTGGACCACCCAATTGGCTACATAAGCAGTCTGCCCGTTATCAAGCTTTATTTCATACCAGCTTCCCTTTGAACCGGTAATGGTGTATGAATCTCCTTTGGCAGCACGCTCAACGATCGAAGCTGATGTTGACGCATCACTTCTTAGATTCGTTCCTCCGTACATGATATAGGCTTTTTTAGCGGAGGATGAACTGCCGGCATTTGCTGAATCATCAGCTGGAACAGAACTAGTCAAAAGGTAATGGCTCGCAACCCAGCCTTTTAGCCCGTTCACCTCAATGTGAGCCCAGCCATTTTTCTCGTTGAGAACCGTCAGTTTCGTTCCGCGATCAAGTTTTGTTATAATTGCCGCGTCATGTGAGGCGGAGGCCCTTACATTTAGCGAAGAAACACCGACTGTGCCCGTCGTTGACGCACCGGAATCCTCGGTTTGGTCACTCTCATCAGACGCTGAACTGCTGCCTCCTGACGTGACATATTCAGATGATACCCATCCGGTGGCACTGTGATAGGATATCTTGATCCAGCCCGAATCTTTATCAATGACAGATGCTTGGCTGCCTTGCGGGAATTTGCCGATGACTTCGTAGGAAGTGCCCGGACCGCTTCTCATCCGCAGATCGGGGTCTGTTGATGTCACAGTGCCACTGCTTCCTGAGGAGCTTGTGTTGGCCTGGTCTTCCTTTGTAATAAGCCAGGAGACTACCCAGCCCTTTTCTCCGGAACCAAGCTGTATCTGCACCCAGTCTCCATCTTCCTTTAAAATCGGATAGCGTTCTCCCTTTTTTACTTCCGCTGTAATGCCGTAGCTAAGCCCAGGGCCGCTTCTGACGTTCATTTCATCTGTTGCGATGACCGCTTCTCCTTGAGCAGCTGTAACGGATGAAAAGGTCGGGAATAGCGCTGCGGTGCAAATAATACATACAATAAGGACAAAGTATTTCTTGTTCATTGTGTCCTCCTTTCTGATGATCATTAAAAAAGCATTCTTGTTTAATATCGTAAAGTCCTTTCTGATTTTTAAATAAAAATAAAATGATTTGTTTATACTAAGCGTAAATACAATCAAAAAGGTGTGCAAATCATGAAATATCATCCAAAAATGGGACGTGCATTTCACGACGGTGAAGCGAATCTGCATTACAGCGATCACGCAGATCCCGATACGACTGGTTATCTTACGGAAACAGCATCTGAATTTGGTCTTATGTCCAAAGAAGCAGCGCTGAGGAAAAACAACCGGAATAAAGCTTGACAGAGAACCCTAATCCCATTATTATAATAGAAATTGAGTACATAGCAAATGATGAAAGATTTGAACCAATAATGGAGAAGAGTAGGTCAGATTGCATGATTAGAGAGGAACCCGCCCCAGGCTGAAAGCGGATCCCATTGCGTCTTTCTCGAAACAACACTCCGGAGGTTTCCTGCTGAACGCGTGAATAACGCCATTAGGCAGTGAACGTGAACCTGCGTTAAAGGATCGAGCGGGAATATGAACGTATTCCAACTAGGGTGGCACCACGGGTATAACTCTCGTCCCTACTATCATGTATAGTAGGGGCGGGAGTTTTTTTCATTTTCATCATAAACGATCATTGGATATTTTATAAGGAATACATAAGGAGGTCTACCTATGGGATATAACATTCCGAGAGGAACACAGGATATTCTGCCTGGAGAATCAGATCGCTGGCAGTATGTTGAACAAATTATGAGAGACACTTGCCGCACTTATCAATATAAAGAAATCCGCACACCGATTTTTGAGCATACAGAACTGTTTGCCAGAGGCGTCGGAGAATCAACGGATATCGTACAAAAAGAAATGTATACCTTTGAGGACCGCAAAGGCAGAAGCCTGACGCTTCGTCCGGAGGGAACAGCTGCTGCGGTTCGCGCTTTTAATGAAAACAAGCTGTTCGCAAATCCTGTACAGCCGACAAAGCTTTATTATGTCGGGCCGATGTTCCGTTATGAACGTCCTCAGACGGGCCGTTACCGCCAGTTTTATCAGTTTGGAATTGAAGCGATTGGTTCGAAAGACCCTGCAATCGACGCTGAAGTAATGGCGCTTGCGATGAGTATTTATCAAAAAGCGGGTCTGCAAAACGTTAAGCTTGTCATAAACAGTCTTGGCGATCAAGATAGCCGCAAAAGCTACAGAGAAGCGCTCGTGAAACATTTTGAGCCTCGCATCGAAGAATTTTGTTCAGACTGCCAGTCACGGCTGCACACGAACCCGCTTAGAATCTTGGACTGCAAAAAAGACCGAGATCATGAGCTGATGAAATCAGCGCCTTCAATTTTGACGTATTTAAACGATGAATCGGCCGCTTATTTTGAAAAAGTGAAACAATACTTAAATGATCTGGGCATTTCGTATGAAATCGATCCGAACCTTGTGAGAGGGCTGGATTATTACAACCACACCGCATTTGAAATTATGAGCAATGCGGAGGGCTTCGGCGCGATTACGACACTTGCCGGCGGCGGACGCTACGACGGACTTGTCGAACAGATCGGCGGACCTGAAGCACCGGGCATCGGATTTGCGATGAGCATCGAACGCTTGCTTGCCGCAATTGATGCTGAAAAACGAGAGCTGCCTGTTGATAAGGGAATCGACTGCTATATCGTCACACTCGGCGAAAAAGCAAAGGATTATTCTGTTTCATTGGTGTACAAACTGAGAGAAGCAGGCATTTCCAGTGAAATCGATTATGAAAATAAGAAAATGAAAGGCCAGTTTAAAACAGCTGATCGCTTAAATGCCAGATTTATTGCGATTTTGGGTGAAGATGAGCTTGCCCAAAACAAAATCAATGTAAAGGATGCACAGACGGGCGAACAGATTGAAGTGGCACTTGATGAATTTATACATGTGATGAAGGCAAACCAAAAGGGATAAGGAGTGAAACGCATTGTTTGGAAGAACATATTATTGCGGTGATATAACTGAAAAAGCAATTGGCGAATCTGTAACGCTGAAAGGCTGGGTCCAAAAAAGACGAGACCTCGGCGGATTGATTTTTATTGACTTGCGTGACCGTACGGGCATTGTTCAAGTCGTTTTTAACCCTGATGTGTCAAAAGAAGCGCTTGCTATTGCGGAAGGCATCAGAAATGAATACGTGCTTGATATTCAAGGAAAAGTGGTGGCGCGTGAAGAGGGAACAGTTAATCCGAATTTGAAAACAGGCGCGATCGAAATACATGCTGATGGAGTGAACGTATTAAATGCTGCAAAGACACCTCCATTTGCGATTTCTGATCAAGCAGAAGAAGTGTCAGAGGACGTTCGTTTAAAACACCGTTACTTAGATTTGCGCAGACCGGCTATGTTCCAGACGATGCAGCTGCGCCATAACGTGACGAAAGCTGTTCGCAGCTTTTTAGATGAAAATGGGTTTCTTGATATTGAAACGCCGATTTTAACAGGAAGCACGCCTGAAGGCGCACGTGACTACTTGGTGCCAAGCCGTGTGCACGAAGGTGAGTTCTACGCGCTGCCGCAGTCCCCGCAGCTATTTAAACAGCTTCTGATGGTATCAGGCATTGAACGATATTATCAAATTGCCCGCTGTTTCCGCGATGAAGACTTGCGTGCGGACCGTCAGCCTGAGTTTACGCAAATTGATATTGAAATGTCCTTTATGAGCCAGGAAGACATTATGTCATTGGCTGAGGAGATGATGGCAAAGGTTATGCGTGAAACAAAAGGTGAGGAACTTAAGCTTCCTCTTCCTCGAATGACGTATGACGAAGCAATGAACAAGTACGGTTCTGATAAACCGGATACGCGTTTTGACATGCTTTTGACGGATGTGTCTGACATTGTAAAGGATACGGAATTTAAAGTGTTCTCATCAGCTGTAGCAAACGGCGGCGTGGTTAAAGCCATCAACGTAAAAGGCGGTGCCGGCGATTACTCCAGAAAAGACATCGACGCTCTTGGCGCTTTTGCTGCAAACTACGGGGCAAAAGGGCTTGCCTGGGTGAAGGTTGAGGCAGACGGAGTGAAAGGCCCGATCGCTAAATTCTTTGATGAAGAAAAGCAGTCTAAGCTGATTGAAGCACTTGATGCTGCTGAAGGTGATTTGCTGCTGTTCGGAGCGGATCAATTCGAAGTTGTGGCCGCATCACTCGGCGCCCTGCGCTTAAAGCTTGGGAAAGAACGCGGGCTGATTGACGAAAAATTGTTCAATTTCTTATGGGTCATCGACTGGCCGCTATTAGAGCATGATCCGGAAGAAGGCCGTTTTTACGCAGCGCACCATCCGTTCACAATGCCTGTCCGGGAAGACCTTGAGCTGATTGAAACAGCGCCTGAAGACATGAAAGCACAAGCTTATGACCTCGTCTTAAACGGCTATGAGCTTGGCGGCGGTTCAATTCGTATTTTTGAAAAGGATATTCAGGAAAAAATGTTTGCGCTTCTCGGCTTCTCACCAGAAGAAGCGGCTGAACAGTTCGGATTCCTGCTGGAAGCATTTGAATACGGCGCTCCTCCGCACGGCGGAATCGCACTCGGTTTAGACCGTCTCGTTATGCTTCTCGCTGGACGTACGAACCTGAGAGATACGATTGCATTCCCGAAAACGGCAAGTGCAAGCTGCCTGATGACAGAAGCGCCGGGAGAAGTAAGTGACGCCCAGCTTGACGAGCTTCATCTTTCTATCAAGAAAAAAGTTAAGAACTGATTGAGCAGTTCGATTCTTGAAAATCAAAATCGTCTGTGATATGATTTTGACAAGTTAAATAAAGTCCTGATGTGTTAGTTGTACACCTAGTTTTGACCGAACATTTTTTTGACTTGGGAGCCCGCATTTTTAAATGGCGTACATGCCTCTTTTCATTCGGTAAAGAGGACTTACAAGTTTTAAAAGAGGGCACCCACCTGCTGAGAGCGGGTTCAAAACAAAGGAAAGCTGCAACGGCACTATTGGGACTTTATTTTTTGTGCGCAGAAAAAACGGCTGCTCATGGATCAGCCATTTTATAGATGAAACCAGAATACGAATGTGGAGTGAGGTTCTTGTTACACCAGTTTTCACGCAATGAATTAGCTATCGGAAAAGAAGGCCTTGAAACGCTGAAAAACAGCACAGTTGCTGTGCTTGGAGTCGGGGGAGTCGGGTCGTTTGCGGCGGAAGCTCTCGCGCGGTCAGGCGTCGGCCGCATTCTGCTTGTCGACAAAGATGATGTCGACATTACAAATGTAAACCGTCAGCTTCACGCGCTGCTTTCAACTGTCGGACAGCCGAAAGTTGATTTAATGAAGGCGCGGATCGCAGACATTAACCCGGAGTGTGAAGTGATCGCGTTAAAAATGTTCTATACGGAGGAAACGTATGAGCAGTTTTTTGATTATGATCTTGACTATGTCATTGATGCGTCAGACACCATTTATTATAAAATTCATTTAATGAAAGAATGTCTGAAACGGGATATTCCGCTCATCTCCAGCATGGGTGCAGCAAATAAAACGGACCCGACACGCTTCCAAATCGCTGATATCTCAAAAACGCACACTGATCCAATTGCGAAGGTCGTTCGTACGAAATTACGCAAAGAGGGGATCAAAAAAGGTGTTCAAGTGATTTTCTCTGATGAAAGCCCGATTGTCATTCGGGAAGATGTCAGAAAAGAAGTGGGAAATGACGAAGCGAAAATCCGTAAAGCAAAAATGCCGCCTTCCTCTAATGCTTTTGTGCCGTCAGTTGCAGGTTTGATTATGGGCGGACATGTTGTCATGGATCTTTTGAAAGGCATTGAAATCAAACGTGTGAAGGATAAATAATGCATAAAAACAGCCTTGATGATCAAGGCTGTTTTTGTTTTATTTTCTTTTCATTAATTTATCGTACACCTGCTTTAAGGCGGATTCGAATTTTCCTGTCTGTTTCGGCTTATAGTATTGCTTATTTTTCAGAGGATCAGGGAGGTATTGTTGTTCGACCCAACCGTTGTCGTAATTGTGCGGGTATTTATAGTCGATTCCCCTTCCTAATTCCTGAGCTCCTTTATAATGCGCGTCTTTTAAATGCTTCGGTACATCCCCGATTTTTCCGGCTCTAATATCAGCCAGAGCCTCATCGATTGCCAGAATGGCTGAGTTTGATTTCGGTGAGAGGCAGAGTTCAATGACTGCGTTGGCCAGCGGGATTCGCGCTTCAGGAAACCCGACTCGCTCAGCGGTCTGAATAGCGTTCAGCACTCTAGGGCCGGCTTGCGGGCTTGCTAAACCGATATCTTCATAGGCGATAACAAGCAATCGTCTTGCGATGCTCTCCAGATCACCGGCTTCAATTAATCTAGCCAAATAGTGGAGAGCAGCGTTGGCATCAGAGCCACGTATCGATTTTTGAAAAGCGGACAGTACATCATAATGCGCGTCACCATCTTTATCGTGAGAAAAGCTTTTTTTCTGCAAGCATTCTTCCGCGGTTTCTAATGTAATGTGAATTTCACCGTCTGCTGACTCCTTCGTTGACAACACGGCAAGTTCAAGCGCATTTAAAGCGGAGCGGACATCTCCTCCGCATCCGTGGGCGAAATGCTCCATCGCCTGATCATCAATGGATACAGAATAGGTGCCAAGGCCCCGATGTTCATCATGGAGCGCACGTTCCAGTGCCTGTTTAATCAGATCGGGTGTTAACGGCTCAAGCTCAAAAATCTGGGTCCGGCTTCTGATCGCCGGATTAATGGCATGATACGGGTTAGCTGTGGTTGCTCCGATCAAAATGATCATCCCGTTTTCCAAATAGGGTAATAGAAAATCCTGTTTTCCTTTATCCAGCCTGTGGACTTCATCCAGAATCAAAATCACTTGGCCGGACATCTTGGCTTCCTGGGCTACAATTTCCATATCTTTTTTATTGTTAATGACAGCATTCAGCTTTCGAAAAGCAATACTTGTTGAACCGGCGATTGCTGTTGCGATTGATGTTTTTCCAATTCCGGGCGGCCCGTACAAAATCATGGATGACAAATGTTTTGCCTGGACCATTCTGCCAATAATTTTATCTTCAGCCACCAGATGCTGCTGGCCGATAATATCCTCTATTTTTGTCGGACGCATCCGATATGCCAATGGCTTCATCTATCATCTCTCCTTACTTAATTACAGGGTAACGGAAAACCGTACATTAGAAAAGGGGAAAGGCCCCTTTCCTTCTGCCTCAATGAAAATTCGCTGAAGGTATGTTATAATAACAGTTGGTCTATAAGATAATAAACGGACGAAACATATAGAAATTACCATTATAAATGTGGAAAATCATGAAATAACAGAGGTGTTCATGTTGAAAATATCAACTAAGGGAAGATACGGGCTCACCATTATGATCGAGCTTGCAAAAAAGCACGGTGAAGGCCCGACTTCATTAAAAAGCATCGCACAGACGAATAATTTGTCCGAGCATTATTTGGAGCAGCTGGTATCGCCGCTCAGAAATGCCGGTTTAGTGAAAAGCATCAGAGGCGCATATGGCGGATATGTATTAGGCAGTGAGCCGGATGCCATTACCGCGGGAGATATTATCCGTGTGCTTGAGGGGCCGATCAGCCCTGTTGAAGTGCTGGAAGATGAGGAGCCTGCCAAGCGTGAGCTCTGGATTCGCATCCGGGATGCTGTAAAAGAGGTTTTAGACAGTACGACATTAGAGGATCTTGCCAGCTATACAGACGGAGAGCAAGAAGCTTATATGTTCTATATTTAGATCAGAGGTGTAAACATAATGGAACGGATTTATTTAGATCATGCCGCAACGTCTCCGATGGATGAGCGCGTGCTGGAAAAAATGATACCGCACTTCTCCGGCAGTTTCGGTAATCCATCCAGTATTCATTCATTTGGCAGAGAATCTCGAAAATGGGTGGATGAAGCAAGAGCGCAGATCGCAGCAGAAATCGGAGCGGCAGAGCAGGAGATCATTTTTACAAGCGGGGGAACGGAAGCTGATAACTTGGCGATCATGGGAACCGCACTTGCAAGAAAAGATCTTGGCAGACATATCATCACAACAAAAATTGAGCATCACGCCGTGCTTCACACATGTGAAAAACTTGAGGAAGACGGATTTGACATAACGTATCTGGACGTTGACCAAAATGGAAGAGTCAGTGCAAAACAGGTGAAAGAAGCACTGCGTGATGATACAATCCTTGTGACAGTGATGTATGGAAATAATGAAGTTGGAACAGTGCAGCCGATCGAAGAAATCGGTGAGCTGTTAAAGGAACACAAAGCTTATTTTCATACCGATGCTGTTCAGGCATTCGGGTTGCTGCCAATTGATGTGAAAAACAGCCATATTGACCTTCTGTCTGTTTCCGGGCACAAGCTCAACGGGCCAAAAGGGACAGGCTTTTTATATGCTAGTAAAGATGTGAAGCTTTCACCGCTTTTATTCGGAGGAGAGCAAGAAAGAAAACGCCGTGCCGGAACGGAAAATGTTCCAGGCATTGTCGGGCTGAAAGAAGCGATTAAGCTGTCAAGTGAAGAACGGGACGAAAAAAACGAGAAGTATCAATCGTTTAAAGCAATCTTTGCCGACACGCTTAGAGATGCAGGTGTGTCATTCGAGATCAACGGGGACAAAGAGCATAGTCTGCCGCATGTTCTGAATCTTTATTTCCCCGGTGTGTCAGTGGAAGCCCTGCTGGTCAATCTTGATATGGAGGGTGTCGCTGTCTCCAGCGGTTCAGCGTGCACGGCCGGTTCAGTCCTGCCGTCACATGTTCTGACTGCTATGTTCGGAGAAGAGAGTGACCGGCTGACGTCCTCTATTCGAATCAGCTTCGGCCTCGGCAATACGGCTGAGCAAGTGAAAACTGCTGCCAAACATGTGGCCCACGTTGTCAAACGGCTGACACAATAAGGCGGCTTAGTAATTGGAGTGAATGAAATGGAAAAACGGCCGGAGGATACAAGAGTCGTCGTCGGCATGTCCGGCGGAGTAGACTCATCTGTGGCGGCCCTGCTGTTAAAAGAACAGGGCTATGATGTAATCGGAATCTTTATGAAAAACTGGGATGATACGGACGAAAACGGTTTTTGCACGGCGACAGAGGATTATGAAGATGTGATCCGCGTCTGCAACCAAATCGGAATTCCGTATTATGCCGTAAACTTTGAAAAGCAATATTATGAGAAGGTATTTCAATACTTCCTTGATGAATATAAAGCAGGCAGAACACCAAACCCGGATGTACTGTGCAACAAAGAAATTAAATTCAAGGCCTTTTTGGAGCATGCATTGTCACTTGGCGCCGACTATTTAGCGACTGGCCACTATGCAAGAGTAGACAGAAGCGGCGGAAAAGTCAGAATGCTGCGCGGCATTGATGAAAACAAGGATCAAACGTACTTCTTGAATCAGCTGACAGAAGATACGCTGAGCAAAGTCATGTTTCCGATCGGCGAACTTCAAAAAAGCCGTGTGCGTGAAATCGCCAAAGAAGCAGAACTTGCAACGGCGACGAAAAAAGACAGTACAGGCATCTGCTTTATCGGCGAACGCAACTTCAAAACGTTTCTCAGCCAATATCTCCCTGCACAGCCGGGCGATATGATGACGATGGACGGCGAAGTAAAAGGCCGCCACGACGGGTTGATGTATTACACGATCGGACAGCGTCACGGCCTTGGCATCGGCGGAAGCGGCGAGCCGTGGTTTGCGGTAGGCAAAGATCTTGAAAAGAACATCCTCTACGTGGATCAAGGGTTCCATAACCCGCTTTTATATTCTGACAAAATCACAGCAACAAATATCAGCTGGGTGCGTTCGGATATCATGAAGGGCAAAGAGATTTCCTGCACGGCTAAATTCCGTTACCGCCAAGAAGATCATAAAGTAACGGTGCGCATGACTGGCGAGGGTGAAGCGGAAGTCATCTTTGATGAACAAGTCCGCGCTGTAACGCCGGGACAAGCCGTTGTCTTCTATGACGGCGAAGAATGTCTTGGCGGCGGGACAATTGATGATGTGTACAAAGACGGAACAAAATTGTGGTACGTATAAAAGATGAAAAACCTCAACACTGAGTTGGGGTTTTTTAATGAAAGGAAGATGATCGGTGGATTATAATCAACTCGGTATAGAGGCGATGCAGGAAGGCGATTACGAGAAAGCGGCAGAGGCATTTACAAAAGCGATTGAAGAAAATAAAGAAGACGCGATTCCGTATATCAATTTTGCCAACCTGCTTTCATCCGTAAACGAGCTGGAACGAGCGCTTGCGTTTTATGATAAAGCGCTTGAATTAGACAGTAGCGCAGCCACTGCTTATTATGGAGCAGGAAATGTCTATGTTGTAAAAGAAATGTACAAAGAAGCCAAAGACATGTTTGAAAAAGCGCTACGTGCGGGGATGGAAAACGGTGACCTGTTTTACATGCTCGGAACGGTACTTGTCAAGCTCGAACAGCCTAAGCTTGCACTGCCATATTTACAAAGAGCGGTCGAACTGAATGAAAACGATACGGAAGCGCGTTTTCAATTCGGGATGTGCTTAGCCAACGAGGGCATGCTGGACGAAGCGCTCAGCCAATTCGCAGCTGTGACAGAGCAAGACCCGGGGCATGCAGATGCATTTTATAATGCCGGTGTCGCTTATGCTTATAAAGAAAACCGAGAAAAAGCGCTGGAAATGCTGGACAAGGCAATCGATATCCAGCCAGATCATATGCTTGCGCTTCATGCTAAAAAACTGATTGATCCATCATAACAGGCACAGGAGGAGGAACAGCTCGTGCAGCAGCATCCGGATCAGCTTAAACTGGAGGAAGAGCCCTATTTAAAAGGGACAGTCAACACAGTCATCTATCATAATGACACCAATTTATATACGGTTCTGAAAGTGAAAGTCACAGAGACCTCCGAAGCCATTGAAGATAAAGCCGTATCCGTGACGGGCTACTTCCCTGCGCTTCAAGAAGAAGAGACCTACACGTTTTACGGAAAGATCGTAACCCATCCAAAATTCGGGCTCCAATTTCAGGCGGAGCATTTCAAAAAAGAGATACCGACGACTAAGGAAGGCATCATTCAATATTTATCGAGTGATTTATTCGAGGGAATCGGCAAAAAAACTGCTGAAGAAATTGTGAAAAAGCTGGGCGACAGCGCCATTAATAAAATATTGGCTGACGCTTCAGTGCTTTATGATGTTCCCAGACTCTCAAAAAAGAAAGCCGACACGCTGGCTGGCGCATTGCAGCGGCATCAGGGACTGGAGCAAATCATGATTTCCTTGAATCAGTTTGGTTTTGGCCCGCAGCTGTCTATGAAAATCTATCAAGCCTATGAATCCGAGACGCTTGAAAAGATTCAGGAAAATCCTTATCAGCTTGTGAAGGATGTAGAAGGCATCGGGTTTGGGAAAGCGGATGAGCTGGGCAGCAGAATGGGTCTTTCGGGTAACCATCCTGAGCGGGTAAAAGCTGCTATTTTGTACACGCTTGAAACGACTTGTCTGTCAGAGGGGCACACGTACATAGAAACAGAACAGCTGATCATTGACACCCAATCCCTGTTAAATCAGTCAGCAAGGGAAGGGCAGCGCATCACAGAAATGGATGCCGCTAACGCAATTATTGCCCTTGGAGAAAATAAAGACATTGTCATAGAAGATGGCCGCTGTTATTTTCCATCGCTGTTTTACGCAGAACAAAACGTTGCAAAGCGTGTGAAACATATCGCTAGCCAAACCGAATATGAGAACCAGTTTCCCGAATCAGAGTTTTTGCTCGCGTTGGGAGAACTGGAAGAACGGATGAACGTTCAGTATGCCCCCAGCCAGAAGGAAGCGATTCAAAAAGCCCTTTCCTCGCCGTTGCTTCTTTTAACAGGCGGTCCGGGAACAGGGAAAACGACGGTAATCAGAGGGATTGTCGAGCTCTATGGAGAGCTTCACGGTGTGTCACTAGACCCGTCAGCTTATAAAAAGGATGAAGCTTTTCCGATTGTTTTGGCCGCTCCGACAGGGAGAGCAGCAAAACGGATGAGTGAATCAACGGGACTCCCTGCAGTCACGATACACAGGCTGCTTGGCTGGAACGGCGCTGAAGGCTTTACTCATACAGAGGATCAGCCGATCGAAGGGAAGCTGTTAATTATCGATGAAGCCAGTATGCTTGATATATGGCTGGCGAATCATTTGTTCAAGGCGATCCCTGATCATATACAAATCATCATTGTCGGAGACGAAGACCAGCTGCCTTCCGTCGGTCCGGGACAAGTGCTCAGAGACCTGCTGGCATCCCAGGTGATTCCGACTGTGAGACTGACAGACATCTATCGTCAGGCGGAGGGGTCATCAATCGTCGAGCTTGCCCACCAGATGAAAAATGGATTGCTGCCGAACAATTTGACTGCCCCGACAAAGGACCGTTCCTTTATTCGCTGCGGAGGCTCGCAAATTAAAGAAGTTGTTGAGAAGGTTGTCGCTAATGCATTGAAAAAAGGCTATACGGCAAAGGACATTCAGGTCCTCGCTCCGATGTACAGAGGAAAAGCCGGCATTAATGAATTGAATGTGATGCTGCAGGACATTTTAAATCCTCCTAAAGAAAAACGGAGAGAATTGAAGTTCGGGGATGTTGTCTACAGAACCGGAGATAAAATTTTGCAGCTTGTCAATCAGCCGGAAAACAATGTGTTCAACGGAGATATTGGCGAAATCACGTCGATATTTTATGCAAAGGAAAATACAGAAAAAGAAGACATGGCCGTCGTTTCTTTTGACGGCAATGAAATGACATTTACGAAAAAAGATTTTAATCAATTTACCCATGCGTATTGCTGTTCTATTCATAAATCGCAGGGAAGTGAATTTCCGATTGTGGTTTTGCCTGTTGTGAAAGGCTATTATAGAATGCTCAGAAGAAACCTTCTTTATACCGCGATTACAAGAGCGAAGAAATTTCTCATTTTATGCGGGGAAGAGGAGGCGCTGGAGTGGGGCGTGAAAAATAATGATGCAACTGTCAGACAGACCTCCTTGAAAAACAGGCTGTCCGTACAGGTTGAGGAAATGGATGCCGAGCTTGAAGCTTTGCAAAAAGAGCTCCCGTTCAGCGTACACGACGCCAACATTGGCATGGAAGGCATTACACCATTCGATTTTATGAAAGAAGAACAGCAATAAAATGCTCCCGTGCAAGCGGGAGTTTTTTCATTTGCAGTGGAATTGATTTCATCGTATGAGTCTAAGGCGCAAAGCAAAACCTAAGCCTGTTCAACAAAAGGTGGTTGATCACACTTTGAGAACATGCCATGAAGTAGAAGGATTCCCAGTATACTCAGAACGAACTTCTTGTTATCTCGGGGCAATTTCTGATATTTGTTTTTCTACGAAGGGAGATTGTCTCGGGTTTATTCTTGCACAAAAACGCTTTTTGCATCATCATCATGCGCTATTACGGGCGTGTGATATCTCTTCCATTCTTGATGACCGCATATTGGCTTCGGTCAGTTCAGAACAGCTTCTGCCTCTTCCGAAAACATGCTTCACATACGAGCAGATGAAGATGAAGCTTGTGAAATCGCAAGAGGGGGATATATTGGGGATGCTGGAAGATGTATACTTTTGTTTGGACAGGGGCATAATCGTAGCATATGAACTCTCGGACGGTTTCTTTTCTGACCTGGCGGGAAGCAAGCGCCAGATCCAAAGAGCGGATTCGCTTGTCGAGGTGCGGAAAGACGAGATCGTTCTGAACGGATAGAGGTGTGAGGTATGCTTATATGCCCGAATTGCAAAAGTAAGGATATCGGCAAAATCGGCGTGAACCAATATTATTGCTGGGGCTGTTTTATTGAACTGACAGTGGCGAAAGGGAAGATTGCAACTCATCAGGTGGAAGAAGACGGAACGTTAAGCAGCTTGGATGATTTGTTTTCTGAGGATGAACGCAGCATCAATTTTTAATCATGAAAGGAGATGCGCAGGATGAATCGGACGATGACTTCTCTTTTGGCAATGGGAGCCGGAGCTCTCGTGTACCGAATGGCGACTCAATCTGACATGCTGAATAATCGAAGCATGAAGCGGATGAGAAGAAGAATTACGAAAATGTTTTAATGCAAAAAGGATACTCTCCAAAGAGTATCCTTTTCTATGTTTGCCGGACCTCGAGGCGTCTTGCTGCGAGTGAAAGGCTGTAGTTGACTGCGAAATACATAAGGGCCGCAAGTAAAAAGATCGGGAAAAAATAACTGCCGTCTGCGCTTTGGCCGTTAATAATTTGCGCGTTGTGAATCAGTTCAGGCAGGGCGATCACAACAGCGAGCGATGTATCTTTTAATAAAGAAATAAACTGGCTTACGATGGGCGGAACCATGCGGCGAAGCGCTTGCGGCATGACGATAAAGAACAGGGTCTGTGTATAGCTCAGCCCGGAGGAGCGCGCCGCTTCAATTTGTCCTTTGTCAATTGATTTCAGTCCGCTTCGGATAATTTCAGATAGCATAGCGGATTCAAAAATCGTTAGTGCTGTAATTGCAGCAGCTGTAATTTCAAGCTTAATCCCAATTTCCGGAAGGGCAAAAAACGTAAAGAAAATAATTAACAGCAAGGGGAGGTTTCTGATCGTTTCAACGAGAACCGCAATCAATTGAGAAAGAACGGGAACTTTCGCATAACGCAGGGTGCCTGCGATTAAACCGAAGAAAAAGCTCAGAATGATGGAGATAAAAGCAACGTACAAGGTGACGAGAAAGCCATCCCATAAAAACGCTAAATGCTCCTGTGAATAAGCACCGATGAAATCCAATGTAACTCACTCCTTATCAATAGCTTTTTTCCAGCCGTTTTTCCAGATAGTTAACACCGATGCTAAGCGGAATCGTCAGCACTAAGTAAAAAAGCGCCACAAAAATATAAACATCAAATACAACGAGTGTGCTCGACGAAACTAAATCGGCTTGGTACATAAGATCCAATCCGGCCACAACCCCAAGAATCGAAGAGTTTTTGACTAAGTTTAAAAATTGATTGCCTAAAGGCGGAATGACGATTTTGATTGCCTGCGGCAAAATGATATGGAGCATGGCTTGGTTGTAGGTAAAGCCTGACGAGCGTGCCGCTTCCATCTGCCCTTTTGAAACAGACTGGATGCCTGCTCTGATGGCTTCAGCGATAAACGCAGAGGTATAAATGGTGAGAGCAACCGTTCCCGCTTGAAAACCGTCAAGCCTCAGGCCTGCGTTTGGAAGTCCGAAATAGAAAACAAAGGTAATTAAAAGAAGAGGGATGTTGCGGATGAACTCTACATATGCGGTCCCGAGCCATTGCAGCGGCTTAAAGACTGTTATTCTCATAACCGCTACAGCAACGCCGAGGACAAAACTGCCGGCCAGCGCGATAACACTTGCGAGCAAGGTATGGTAAAAACCGTCCATATACATGCCAAAGTTATCGAAAAGAATTGACACATTCATCAGCCTATTCACTCCTTATCAAATTGGGATGAGCATCGCCTGCTCATCCCGGGATGGTTGTTATTCAGCTGGGTCTTCTTTAATCCATTTTTTATAAATTTCATCGTATCTGCCATCCGACTTCATCTTTTTAAGTGAAGCGTTGATTTCTTTCGCGAGAGCCGATTGCCCTTTTTTCACGGCGATCCCGTAAGGCTCATCTGTAAAAGGCTTTCCTGTTAATTGATAATTTTTATTTTCATCAGCCATTCCATATAAAATCGCATTATCTGTGGTGAGGGCATCGCCTTGCCCCGATTTAAGGGCTGTAAAGGCTTCTGCGTAGTTTTCAAATTCTAAAACCGATGCTTCAGGCGCCTTTTCACGAATGTTTTGAGAGGAGGTGGAGCCTTTTACTGCAAGAACTTTTGAGCCTTTGCCAAGATTCTCGACACTCTTGATTTTGCTGCCTTTTTTCACGAGAAGCGATTGCCCGGCCTCGAAATAGACATCAGAAAAGTCAACTTCCTTTTTTCGTTCATCAGTGATCGTCATTGTGGCGACAATGGCGTCGATATCCCCGTTTTGCAGCATAGGAATCCTTGTTTTTGAGGTGACCTCTTTAAATTCAGCTTTTTTCTCATCACCTAAAATGTCTTTAGCGATTTGTTTGGCAATATCAATATCAAAACCCTCAATCTCACCTGAGCTTGGATTTTTAAGACCGAACAGTCGAGTGTCCGTTTTTACGCCGAAGACAATTTTGTCATTGTCTTTAATGGCTGCTAGCGTATCTTTTTTGCTCTCCTTTGAGGCTTCTCCATTTGATCCCTTGCTGCCGCAAGCGGCAAGCAAGATGACAGCGAATAAAGAAATCAATGCTAAAGAAAAAATCTTTTTCATACAAGCTCCCCCATTTCTGTTTTAATGATTTAAAATACGGCTTAAGAATAAGCGGGCCCGTTCTTCCTTCGGATTCGCGTAAAACTCAGCCGGCACTGCTTCTTCTAAAATTTTTCCTTCGTCAATGAAGACAATCCGGTCGGCAACTTCTTTGGCAAACCCCATTTCGTGTGTCACGACAACCATTGTCATGCCTTCTTTGGCGAGAGTTTTCATGACATCTAGCACCTCGCCGATCATTTCAGGATCAAGTGCTGATGTCGGCTCGTCAAACAGCATGACCTCCGGCTTCATCGCCAGTCCTCTTGCGATGGCAACACGCTGCTGCTGCCCGCCGGAAAGCTGGAAAGGATAGGCGTCAGCCTTGTCTGGGATGCCGACTTTTTCAAGATAGTACCGCGCCGTTTCCTTTGCTTGTTCAGGTGATTGTCTAAGCACTTTTACCGGAGCCAGCATGATGTTCTGCAGCACTGTTTTATGCGGATATAAATGAAAGTGCTGAAACACCATCCCGATATTCCGCCGCACTTGATTGATATCAGTTTTTCTGTCGTTAATGGCGGTGCCGTTTACTGTGAGCACTCCCTCATTGATCGTCTCAAGTTTGTTGATACATCTGAGCAATGTGCTTTTACCGGAACCGGATGGGCCGATGATAACAACGACTTCCCCTTTTTCGATTTGAAGATTAATTTGTTTTAACGCGTGAAAACCTCCATAATGCTTGTTAACATTTTGAAATGTGATCATCGCAATCCTCCTATCAGAAATTTGACTAAAAAGTATACATGAAATCAAACTTTTCTGAAAATTAAATGCGGAAAAATGTCCATGACTTCTGGCTGACTAAAGAAACATAAAGAATAATTCCGTGTAAACCTCAAAAGATATAGGTGAGGTGAAAGCAGATGCTCCAAAAACCGGTGCAGCTTTTGTTGTGGGTGGCTATTTGTTTGCTGGTTCTGTTAACAGTCTATGTCTTTTTTATGCTTGATATGTTATGGTCACCCTTTTGGCTCGTCATAAAAACGATCTTTATTCCCTTGATCATTTCTATTTTTATATCTTATTTATTGCTTCCGGTCACGGAATGGCTGCATAGCAAAGGATTGCCTAGGACTTTGAGCATCTTGGTCATTTATGTTCTTTTTTTTGGCGGGATTGGCTGGGCGTTGTATAAAGGGGTGCCTGTTTTAATCGTGCAGCTGACGGATTTGTCAGAAAATATACCCATGTTTGCCGAAACGTATAACGGGCTTCTTCTTCATGTGCATAACCATACGGATGACTGGCCTGATGGTATGCATCACCGTATAGATAAAATGATCCGCCAGACGGAGGCGTTTTTTGCGGGAACGATCGAGGGTGCGATCAGCGGGATCCGCAATGTGCTTGATTACTTCTTAATTGCTGCAACAATCCCTTTTCTCGTGTTTTATATGGTGAAGGACATTGAGTTAATGAAAAAGACAGTATGGTACTTGACTCCGAAGTCGTGGAGAAAGCGGGGCAGCGCCTTTTTGCGGGATGTGGATGATTCGCTTGGCGATTATATCCGCGGCCAGCTTTTGGTCTGCTTGATTCTTGGCGTGATTGCAGGCATTTCGTTCTGGGTATTTGGGCTTCCATATCCGCTGATACTTGGCCTTATCTCTGGAGTAACGAATGTCATCCCGTATTTTGGCCCTTTCATCGGAGCTGTTCCTGCGTTGTTAATTGCGATGACGATCTCAGTCAAGGCTGTTCTTGTTGTGGTGATTACGGTGTTTATTCTGCAGTTTATGGAAGGAAATATCCTCAGTCCGTTCATTGTCGGCAGAAGCCTTAAAATGCATCCGGTCGTTATCATGCTTGCGCTCCTTGCCGGAGGGGAGCTTGCGGGAATCGTCGGGATGATTCTGGCAGTTCCTGCGACGGCTGTTTTAAAAGTAATGATGATCCATTTTTTGCGGATGAGGACGGAGCATTGACATCGGCGTGCCGCTTGTCTATAATTTCTCGTAGAATACATACGAATCTCGAGTGACGGATCTGAGTACGCCGAAGCCCTGTTAAAGAGAGAAGCTCCATAAGCTGAAAGGAGCTTTATCAGAAGATCGGAGGAAGCTAATCCTGAGTGCAGTTAATCACTGCCGCTTATCCTGCGTTACAGGGTTAAAGGTGACGGGCGAATGAATGCCCGTAATCAGGGTGGTACCGCGAGACAGCTCTCGTCCCTGTGTAAACGTTGGTTTGCATAGGGGGGAGGGCTTTTTTGCTGTCACTGAAGAGAATTTCGATTTTTATAGAGGAGGAAATACAATGAAACACTTAACTTCTGCGGAAGTGCGTCAAATGTTTTTGGATTTCTTTAAAGAAAAAGGACATGCGGTAGAGCCAAGCGCGTCATTAGTGCCTCATGAGGATCCTTCACTGCTTTGGATCAACAGCGGTGTTGCGACGCTGAAAAAATATTTTGACGGCCGTGTCGTGCCGGAAAATCCAAGAATCGTAAACGCTCAAAAAGCGATCAGAACAAATGATATAGAAAATGTAGGTAAAACTGCGCGCCATCACACTTTCTTTGAAATGCTCGGAAACTTTTCCATCGGCGATTATTTCAAAGAAGAAGCCATTACATGGGCTTGGGAGTTTTTAACGAGCGACAAGTGGATTGGCTTCGACAAAGAGCTTCTCTCTGTTACGGTTCATCCTGAAGATGAAGAGGCATATGAGTTTTGGGCAAAAAAAATCGGTATTCCTGAAGAAAGAATTATCCGTCTGGAAGGGAACTTCTGGGATATCGGTGAAGGGCCGAGCGGACCGAATACGGAAATCTTTTACGACCGCGGTGAAGCATATGGTAATGATCCAGAAGATCCGGAGCTTTACCCAGGCGGGGAAAACGACCGTTACCTGGAAGTATGGAACCTTGTGTTCTCAGAGTTCAACCATAACCCTGACGGCACGTACACACCGCTTCCTAAGAAAAACATTGATACAGGCATGGGTCTTGAAAGAATGGTATCTGTCATCCAGAATGTTCCGACAAACTTTGACACCGATTTGTTTATTCCGATCATTAAAGCAACAGAATCGATTTCTGGTGAAACATATGGCAAAGACAATGTGAAAGACACTGCGTTTAAAGTGATTGCTGACCATATCAGAACGGTTGCCTTTGCTGTCAGTGACGGTGCGCTGCCGTCAAATGAAGGCCGCGGCTATGTATTAAGACGCTTATTACGCCGTGCTGTGCGTTATGCCAAAACGATCAACATCCATCGTCCGTTCATGTTTGATTTAGTGCCGGTTGTCGCAGAAATCATGGCTGATTTCTATCCTGAAGTGAAAGAGAAAGCGGATTTCATCGCAAAAGTCATTAAAACCGAGGAAGAACGCTTCCATGAGACCCTTAATGAAGGGCTTGCGATCCTGTCAGAAATGATCAAAAAAGAAAAAGACAAGGGCAGCAGCGTTATCTCAGGTGCTGATGTGTTTAAACTGTATGATACGTATGGATTCCCGGTTGAATTGACTGAAGAATACGCAGAAGACGAGAACATGACGGTTGACCATGAGGGCTTTGAGGAGGAAATGAACCAGCAGCGTGAACGGGCAAGAAACGCCCGCCAGGATGTCGGCAGCATGCAGGTGCAGGGCGGCGCACTGCGCGACGTAACAGATGAAAGCACATTTGTCGGCTACTCTCAAACCAAAGCTGATGCCAATATCATTGTGCTTCTTCAGGACGGCCAATTAATCGAAGAGGCTCATGAAGGAGAAAGCGTTCAAATCATTCTTGATGAAACACCGTTCTATGCAGAAAGCGGCGGCCAAATCGGCGATAAAGGCTATCTCCGAAACGAGCAGGCAGTTGTAAGAATTAAAGATGTTCAAAAAGCGCCGAACGGCCAGCATGTGCATGAAGGTGTTGTGGAGAGCGGTACTGTTCAAAAAGGCCTGCATGTTACGGCTGAAGTTGAAGACCATATGAGAAGCGGCGTCATTAAAAACCACACGGCAACGCATTTATTGCATCAGGCTCTAAAAGATGTTCTTGGAACTCATGTCAATCAGGCGGGCTCTCTTGTAACGGAAAACCGTCTTCGTTTTGACTTCTCGCACTTTGGCCAAGTGACAAAAGAAGAGCTCGAACAAATTGAAAGAATCGTAAACGAAAAGATCTGGGCGAGCATCCCGGTCAGCATTGATTTGAAACCGATCGCTGAAGCAAAAGAAATGGGTGCGATGGCACTGTTCGGCGAAAAATATGGCGATATTGTCCGTGTCGTTCAAGTTGGAGATTACAGCTTAGAGCTGTGCGGCGGCTGCCATGTCAGAAATACAGCAGAAATCGGCTTGTTTAAAATCGTTTCTGAATCTGGAATCGGAGCAGGCACAAGACGGATTGAAGCTGTAACGGGACAAGGCGCTTACGTCGAAATGAACAGCCAGATTTCTGTATTGAAAGAGGCTGCTGACGAGCTGAAAACAAATATCAAAGAAGTGCCGAAACGGGTCGCGGCTCTGCAGGCTGAACTGAAGGAAGCACAAAGAGAAAATGAATCTCTTCTTGCAAAACTAGGCAACGTGGAAGCAGGAGCAATCCTGTCGAAAGTAAAAGAAGTGGACGGCGTAAACGTGCTTGCGGAAAAAGTAAATGCAAAAGACATGAATCATCTCCGCACAATGGTCGATGAACTCAAAGCAAAGCTTGGCTCTGCGGTGATCGTGCTTGGTGCGGTACAAAACGATAAAGTTAATATCTCTGTCGGAGTCACAAAGGACCTCATCGACAAAGGCCTTCACGCTGGCAAGCTGGTTAAACAAGCTGCGGAAGTTTGCGGCGGAGGCGGCGGAGGCCGTCCGGACATGGCGCAGGCAGGCGGCAAACAGCCGGAAAAATTAGAAGAAGCTTTGGCTTCTGTAGAAGATTGGGTGAAATCCGTTTTATAATTCGCCCATGTAGTGTAGAATGATGGTAAGATTAGGACCCCAGGCTGAACTTTGCCTGCGAATTTGGGAAAGAGGTGCAAAACGGTGAGCTCGTTTGATAAAACGATGAAATTTAATTTCTCCGATGATTCTGCTGAGACTAACGTAAATGAGGTGCTGATTACAGTGTATGACGCGCTTCAGGAAAAGGGCTACAATCCAATCAACCAGATTGTCGGATACTTGCTGTCAGGTGATCCCGCTTATATTCCTAGGCATCGTGACGCTCGCAATTTAATTCGCAAACTTGAAAGAGACGAATTAATCGAGGAATTGGTGAAGTCTTATTTAGAACAGCATAAAGAGGCGTAAATAAAGAATGAGAATATTAGGACTCGATTTAGGAACCAAAACACTCGGTGTAGCTCTAAGCGATGAAATGGGCTGGACTGCTCAAGGCATTGAGACCATAAAGATAAATGAAGCAGAAGGCGATTATGGTTTATCCCGTTTATCTGAACTGATAAAGGACTATACTATAGATAAAATCGTGCTCGGCTTTCCTAAGAACATGAACGGAACAGTCGGCCCGAGAGGCGAAGCCAGCCAAACATTTGCGAAAGTGCTTGAAACAACGTACAATGTTCCTGTTGTGCTGTGGGACGAGCGTCTTACCACAATGGCGGCTGAAAAAATGCTGATTGCAGCTGACGTCAGCAGGCAGAAACGAAAAAAAGTCATTGATAAAATGGCGGCTGTTATGATTTTACAAGGATATCTTGACAGCTTAAATTAAAGCCAGAGGTGAAGAAAATGGAACACGGCGAAAAAAATATTACAATTGTTGACGATCAAGGAAATGAACAGCTTTGTGAAGTGCTGTTTACATTTGAAAACGAAGAGTTTGGCAAGTCTTATGTCTTGTACTATCCAATCGAATCAAAAGATGACGAAGAAGTAGAAATTCTTGCTTCCAGCTTCACGCCAAACGAAGACGGTGAAAACGGTGAGCTATTCCCGATTGAAACTGACGAAGAATGGGATATGATCGAAGAAACACTAAACACATTCTTAGCGGACGAAGACGAAGAATAAAACATCGCGCCAAACCAAAGCCGGAGCTATACTGCTCCGGTTTTTTTCTGCTTTATGCAGGCCTCTTTTTGTAATAAATTGCCGAAATACAATGAATCATGTAGTATAAGAGCTGATGGGAGGAGACCTAATGTATATCGATCAGCAAAAAAAATCGTTTTTTAATAAAAAAAGAATCATACTGTCTTCCATTGTTGTGCTGTTTCTCATCATTGGCGGGGCATTTTTATATGGGAAATCATTGCTTGAACCTGTTGAAAAAGACAGTAAAACGACAGTTAATATTAACATTCCGAGCGGTTCTTCTGTTTCAGCCATCGCATCGATATTAAAGAAAAATGATGTCATAAAAAGCGAGAAGGCGTTTCAGTACTATGTGAAATATAAAGGTGCTTCCGGGTTTCAGGCCGGATTCTACCATCTGAATAAAGGTATGGATTTAGATGCCATTATTCAGAAGCTGACAAGCGGGGCTACAGGCTACGCTTTTCAAATCACAGTGACTGAGGGAGCACAGCTGACCCAAATCGCGGCTGCTATTGCTGATGAAACAAATTACTCTAAAAAACAAGTCATAGCGAAGCTGGACGATGAAACATTTATCAATCAGCTGAAGAAAGAATTCCCGGACACTGTGACAAATGATGTTTTCAATAAAAACATTAAGCACCCGCTTGAAGGGTACCTATTCCCGGCTACATACCCTTTTAACGATCCGGACACATCACTTGAAGACATTATCAAGGCAATGATAAAGCAGACAAATTCTTATGTGGAAACATATAAATCAGAAATGAAGAAAAACAAACTTTCTGTGCATAAGCTGCTGACGATGGCTTCTTTGATAGAAGAAGAAGCGACTGAAAAAGCCGACCGCCATAAAATTGCGAGCGTCTTTTATAACCGCCTGAAAAAGAAAATGCCGCTCCAAACAGATCCGACCGTGCTGTACGCGGCAGGCAAGCATAAAGATCGGGTTCTTTATAAGGATCTGGAAATCGATTCACCATACAATACGTATAAAAACACAGGGCTGACGCCAGGTCCGATTGCCAATGCCGGCATGTCGTCATGGGAAGCGGCGCTGCATCCGGATAAAACGGATTATCTGTATTTCTTGGCCAAATCAAATGGTGAGGTCGTATTTACAAAAACGCTAAAAGAGCATAATAAAGCAAAAGAAAAATACATTTCCTCAAAAAACGAGAAATAAAAGGAGAGCAAAAAGCTCTCCTTTTGTTCGCTTTCCGCAAGGTTTTATGATAAAATATATCGGGTTGTTTACCGATGTATCATGATGTATTCAGAGAGTGTCCTGCGCATAAGACTGGGGCACTCCTTTTTAGAACGGGAGGCTGTTTGTAGTGACTGACCGGTATGAACAAATAAATGACTATATAGAAGCATTATTAAAGCCTCGGCCGGATAACGTGAAGAAGCTTGAAGCATATGCAGAAGAACATCATGTCCCGATCATGGAAAAAGCGGGCATGGAGGTGCTGCTTCAAATTTTGTCTGTGAAACAGCCGAAAAAAATACTAGAAATCGGAACGGCCATTGGTTATTCAGCCATTCGAATGGCGCTGGAGCTGCCGTCTGCTGAAATATATACAATTGAACGCAATGAGAAACGGCATGAAGAAGCGGTAAACAATATCAAGGAATTTCAGCTTGATGACCGGATTCATGTTTTTTACGGAGATGCGCTTGAATTAGCCGACGCCGTTCATGTAACTGCGCCTTACGATGTCATTTTTATTGACGCTGCAAAAGGTCAGTATCAAAACTTTTTTCATTTATATGAACCGATGCTTTCACCGGACGGGGTGATTATAACAGACAACGTGCTGTTTAAAGGTCTGGTGGCAGAGGATTACAGCAAAATAGAACCGAAGAGAAGGCGCAGGCTTGTAACAAAAATTGATGAATATAATCATTGGCTGATGAATCATCCGGATTATCAAACTGCGATTATTCCTGTCGGAGACGGACTTGCGATTAGTAAAAAGAAGAGGTGAACGTCATGAAAAAACCAGAGCTCTTAGTGACGCCGACGAGTACAGCGGACATTTTGCCGCTCATACAGGCGGGGGCAACTGCGTTTTTAGTTGGGGAACAGAGATACGGCTTGAGATTAGCCGGAGAATTTTCTCGTGAAGATATAACAAAAGCCGTAGAGATTGCTCACAAAGAAGGGGCAAAAGTATACGTTGCTGTAAATGCAATTTTCCATAACGATAAAGTGGGTGAGCTTGGCGAATATCTGGCTTTCTTGGCAGAAGCCGGTGTCGATGCAGCGGTATTCGGCGATCCTGCCGTGCTGATGGCTGCCCGTGAATCTGCGCCTGCTCTGAAGCTTCATTGGAGCACAGAAACGACAGGCACCAACTATTATACATGCAACTACTGGGGACGCAAGGGTGCGGCGCGTTCTGTGCTTGCCAGAGAATTAAACATGGACAGCATTGTTGAGATTAAAGAAAATGCTGAAGTCGAAATTGAAATCCAGGTGCATGGAATGACGTGCATGTTCCAATCGAAGCGTTCTTTGATTGGAAACTATTTTGAATATCAGGGCAAAGTCATGGACATTGAAAGAAAGAAAAAAGAATCAGGCATGTTTTTACACGATAAAGAACGTGATAATAAATATCCGATTTTCGAAGATGAAAACGGCACTCACATCATGAGCCCGAACGATGTGTGCATCATTGATGAGCTCGAGGAATTGATAGATGCCGGAATTGATTCTTTCAAGATCGACGGTGTTTTGAAAACGTCTGAATACCTAATAGAAGTCACCAAAATGTACAGAGAAGCAATTGATTTGTGCGTGGAAAACCGTGACGAATACGAAGCGAAAAAAGAAGACTGGATCGAACGCATTGAAAGCATCCAGCCAGTAAACAGAAAAATTGATACCGGATTCTTCTTCAAGGAAACGGTTTATTAATCAAAAGGAGGTTAAGCTATGACTGCCGTAAATGATAATATATCCACAATCGTTAATGGAAAGCGTGTGATTACGAAAAAGCCGGAGCTTCTTGCACCTGCGGGTAATCTTGAAAAGCTGAAAATCGCTGTTCATTACGGAGCGGACGCGGTCTTTATCGGGGGACAGGAATACGGGCTGCGCTCGAATGCCGATAACTTTACGATCGAAGAAATTGCAGAAGGCGTTGAATTCGCAAAGAAATATGGCGCGAAGATCTACGTAACAACGAATATTTTCGCTCATAATGAAAACATGGACGGGCTTGAAGACTATTTAAAAGCGCTTGGAGACGCCAACGTTGCCGGTATTATTGTGGCAGATCCGCTTATTATTGAAACATGCCGCAGAGTGGCGCCGAATGTTGAGGTTCACTTGAGCACACAGCAGTCTCTTTCAAACTGGAAGGCTGTCCAGTTCTGGAAGGAAGAAGGTCTCGACCGCGTCGTGCTGGCACGTGAAACAAGCGCTCTTGAAATCAGAGAAATGAAAGAAAAGGTAGATATCGAAATCGAATCCTTCATTCATGGCGCAATGTGTATTGCATATTCCGGCCGCTGCGTGCTGAGCAATCACATGACAGCTCGGGATTCCAACCGCGGAGGCTGCTGCCAGTCATGCCGCTGGGATTATGATCTCTATCAAACAGACGGTGCCAACGCCGTTGCTTTGTATGGTGAAGAAGATGCACCATTTGCGATGAGCCCGAAAGATTTGAAGCTGATTGAATCCATTCCGAAAATGATTGAAATGGGGATCGACAGCTTAAAGATTGAAGGCCGCATGAAATCCATTCACTATGTAGCAACTGTTGTCAGCGTATACCGCAAAGTAATCGATGCTTATTGCGCTGATCCAGAGAACTTTGTGATTCAAAAAGAATGGCTTGAAGAGCTTGATAAGTGCGCCAACAGGGACACTGCGACAGCTTTCTTTGAAGGAACGCCAGGCTATGAAGAGCAAATGTTCGGCGAACACGCCAAGAAAACGACATATGATTTTGTCGGCTTAGTGCTGAATTATGATGAAGATACACAAATGGTCACGCTTCAGCAGCGCAATTTCTTCAAAAAAGGCGACGAAGTGGAATTTTTCGGTCCAGAAATCGAAAACTTTACACATACGATTGAAACCATTTGGGACGAAGACGGAAATGAGCTAGATGCTGCCCGCCATCCCCTGCAAATTGTCAAATTCAAACTAGACAAAAAGATTTATCCGAGCAACATGATGAGAAAGGGGAAGTAACAGCCCATGGGTAAGAATCCAGTAGTCATTGGAATCGCAGGAGGTTCCGGTTCAGGAAAAACGAGTGTCACACGGTCCATTTATGAACAGTTTAAAGGACACTCGATTTTAATGATCCAGCAGGACCTTTATTATAAAGACCAAAGCCATCTTCCGTTTGAAGAAAGGCTGAACACAAACTATGATCATCCGCTTGCGTTTGATAATGACTATTTAATCGAGCATATTCAGGATCTATTGAATTACCGTCCGATTGAAAAGCCGATTTATGACTATAAGCTTCACACACGTTCAGAAGAAACGGTTCACGTAGAGCCAAAGGATGTTATTATCCTTGAAGGCATTCTTGTTCTTGAAGACAAAAGGCTTCGTGATCTGATGGATATCAAGCTTTATGTTGATACGGACGCTGACTTGCGTATCATCAGACGGATTATGAGAGATATTAATGAGCGCGGACGCTCTATTGATTCTGTCATTGAACAATATGTGTCAGTGGTCCGTCCGATGCATAACCAATTCGTCGAGCCGACGAAACGATACGCTGATATTATTATCCCGGAAGGCGGTCAGAATCACGTCGCAATTGATCTGATGGTCACAAAAATTCAAACCATTCTTGAACAAAACGCGATTTTGTAATACCATAGCATAGACATAAATAACTCTGACCATATTATGTATAGGCAGGAAGGGAATGTGCGAATTCCCTTCTTTCCCTGTTTATAAACGCGAAATATTTGCAGAACGACAAGATTCAGTTTAAGATAAACAGTACCTATATGGGAGAGAAGAACGAGGACTGCCCTGTGTTCTCATTCTTGTATTTTTTAGTTTATGCTCTCATACATAATCGAAGATGTTGAGGGACAACCAGAAGGAGTGAAGGGACATGGCACAAGAGAAAGTTTTTCCTATGACTGCAGAAGGAAAACAAAAACTTGAACAAGAATTAGAATATTTGAAAACGGTTAAACGAAAAGAAGTAGTAGAGCGCATCAAAATTGCGAGAAGCTTCGGAGACCTTTCCGAGAACTCTGAATACGATTCAGCGAAAGAAGAGCAGGCATTTGTAGAGGGCCGCGTGACGACTCTTGAAAATATGATTCGCAATGCGAAAATCATTGAAGATGACGGCGGCTCTAACGTTGTCGGTTTGGGTAAAACCGTCACTTTCGTCGAACTGCCTGACGGTGACGAAGAATCATATACGATCGTCGGAAGCGCGGAAGCTGACCCGTTTGAAGGGAAAATCTCAAACGATTCACCGATCGCAAAAAGCCTCTTGGGCAAAAAAGTAGATGAAGAAGTCACAGTACAAACACCGGGCGGAGAAATGCTCGTGAAAATTGTGAAAATTTCATAATATCTGTTTAGCAGCGAAACACCTCGTCCACAATGTGGGTGAGGTGTTTTTTTATGAAGATATCGAAACGAATGAAGCTGGCAGTCATCGCTTTTTTGATTGTATTTTTTCTGCTTCTGCTGAGGCTTGCAGAAATCCAGCTGTTTTTCACAGAATCATTTTCTAAAAAGAAAATTAATTTGATTCAAGAAAGTGTGAAACAGCGGACGGAGGAAGTGCTCATTTCAGATGGAAGAGGCTCTTTTTTAGATCGAAACGGGCGGGCGCTGACAGGACAAAGCGAGCCTGCGGTTGTTTTGTTCCCTTTTCTGCTGACGCAGGATTGGCCGATCAAAAAAGTTGCGGACATCCTCGGCATGTCTGAAGATGATTTGCGCCAGACACTAGGTAAGGCAAAAAAACCGGTCATTTTGCAGCAAAAGAAAATCAAAACACTTTCAAAACAATCTATCACAAAAATCAATTCTTTGAAATATCCCGGCATTTACGGCGTATATATGGAGAATGAAGACGAGCCCAGCCTTGCTTCACATACCATAGGGAGCACGAACCAAGATCCGGCGCTGCTTCGCAAGAAATATCCTGACAAGGAGAGCCTTCCGATTACAACAGAAATCGGAACAACCGGTTTAGAACGGACATTTGACGAGTTTTTGCTTCCGGAACAAGACACAAAGCTTTTATATCATGTGGACGGAAAAGGAAACCCTTTGTTTGGCATGGACGTCAAATATACAGCTGAAGCCAATACATTTTATCCGCTCCAGGTCAAAACAACGATCGATCAAAGCATTCAAAATGTGATGGAGGAGGTATTGGATGAACAGGGGCTGAAAAAGGGAGGAGCTGTGCTGCTGGACATCGAAAATAGCAGTGTTCTGGGAATTGTAAGCAAACCAGATGCGGATGTGTCCCGGCAAAACACACTTCAAAATTATATGCTGACGCCAATCTATCCCGGATCAGTTTTTAAAACAGTCATTGCCGCAGCTGCAATCGAAAATAATATGGTGAAGCCTAGTCAAACCTTTAATTGCAATTTAAATCTGTACGGGGAGCCGGGGGACGACAAAGGAACCTTGTCTTTTGATGAAAGTTTTGCCCAAAGCTGTAATTACACATTTACGAGCCTTGCAGAACAATTAATGAAAAAAGACAGCTCGGTTATTGAAGATATGTCCGAGAAGCTGGCTCTCACTGATCGGGCAGGCTGGGAGGGAAAACTGTACCACGAAACCGATTTCCGCCAGCTGTATAACGAAAAAAGCGGCGTGATTTGGGGGGATGAAAAAGACAAATCAGTCAAAAAAGCCATTGCGCAAACAGCAATCGGGCAGAAAAATGTAAAGGTAACGCCGCTGGAGGTAGCCAATATGATGGCGACAATCGCCCGCGGCGGAGAAAAACGGCAGGTGAAAATTGCCGAACAAATTGAGTATAAGAACGGCACAACGCTCGTTACGTTTAAAGATCAGAAGCTCAAAGGGGAAACGATAGACAAATATACGTCACAGCAGCTTCAAAAAATACTGCGGCGGGTGGTAGAATCTCCTTCCGGAACGGGCAGAAGGTTTCAAGATCTTCCGTATACTGTAGCAGGGAAGTCGGGCACAGCTCAGACAGGCAAGCTTTCAAAAGAGAAGGAAACACTCTATGAAAAATGGTTTGCCGGATATTTTCCCGCGGATAAGCCGAAATACGCTCTGGTTGTTTTACACATGGATACACCGGGAGATAAGGCTCTGACAAATTCGGTGTTTTATGATATTGTTAAAAAAGTACACGAAATTGAAATCAATCAGAAATAGAACAACTTCTCAGCACATGTTAAAATATATGCTGAGCCAAGAGGGATAAAGGAGTGCAGAATTATTGAGCAATAATCAATCTCGTTATGAAAATCGTGATAAACGCAGAAAAGCCAATTTAGTGCTTAACATTTTAATCGCAATCGTATCCATACTAATTGTCGTAGTAGCAGCGAATCTCTTCATTAACAGTCCTTCTAGCAAAGATGTCAGCAAGGATTCTGAAACGGCGCAAAAACAGGAATCTCCGGCTTCAGGAAAGACGGAAAAGAAATCGGATGAGGATATAAAAGACAGCAAGAAAGATACATCTGACAGCGAAAAGGATTCTGAGAAGTCTTCTGACTCTGATTCCAAAAAAGATGATTCTTCTTCTAAAAAAGATGACTCTGATTCAGATTCAAGCTCAGATTCAGCCGGTGACGGGCTTAAAGATGCAAAAGTAACAGAAGGCGGCTCATCGAACGATGTGGAAAAAACGTATGAAAATCCTGACTGGAAAGCAGTCGGAACTGAGCAGACTGGCGAGCATGCCGCTACTTATGATTCAAGCTCACAAGACTGGGCTGAGATGCTGAAAGCCATCTCGTACGCAACTGGTGTCTCAACAGATAACATGACGGTGCTCTGGCTTGGAAATAACGGCAGCCCTCAGGATGCCAAAGGCAAAATTTTGGACAAGGCGACTGGGAATAAATATCAAGTCACGATTACATGGGTCGATGAAAAAGGCTGGAAGCCGACAAAAGTAGAAAAGCTAAAATAAACAAAAGCAGCCGGATTACAACCGGCTGCTTTTGTTTTAGGCTTCAGCTGCGAAATGAACCACCGCGCTGTACAATATTCGTCCTTCTGCCACAGCAGTTTGGTGTGAAACAGATTTCACCCGGAGCATGATGGCTTTATTGTTTTCAATTTGTGTATTGATTTTCTTTTCAAGCTCCTGCAATGAAGCCGCTTCAAAAAATTCCACTTTGTCTTTAATCAGATCTAATTGAAAATTCATGTCTTGACCCTCCAGCTTTCACAAGTCATATGAAGTATAAGCTTTTTTGCGGTCAATGCGCAATATGAGATGGCATTAAATACACAAAGTGTTTTAGTACCTGCTTTTCAGAAGATGTGGTATTATAGGAACTGTTCCATCATTAATTCATAGTATGCTTATAGGAATTATTAAATATGGAGTGTGACAAATATGGGACGTGAATTTATCCCTCTCTTTGAAGATTGGGCAGCAACTTATGATCAAACAGTACAAGGTTTAGATATTCAGTATAAAGAAGCGTTCAGAGGCTACGATCATATCCTTGATGCCATCGTCAGCAAATCTGGAACTCATGTGTTAGAATTTGGCCCGGGGACCGGGAATTTGACAGCTAAGCTGCTCGATGCAGGCAAAACTGTATTTGGAATCGAACCTTCTCCAGCAATGCGTAAACTGGCTTCTGACAAGCTTTCAGGCAGGACGGAAATCGTTGATGGAGACTTCCTGACATTCCCTGAGCCGCCATTTCAGGCTGATACAATTGTCAGTTCATATGCTTTTCATCATTTGACTGACGAAGAAAAGCGGGCTGCCATAAAGCAATATGGCAAATACCTTCACTTGCATGATAAAATAGTGTTTGCCGATACCGTCTTTGAAGATGCGCAAGCGTATCAACAGGCTATCGATAAAGCCCGTTCTCAAGGCTTCTATCAGCTTGCAAATGATTTAGAGACAGAGCATTATCCTACATTGGATGCGTTGAAAGAAATGTTTACAGCTGAAGGTTTTGCAGTCCGATTCACTCAGCAAAACGACTTCGTGTGGATAATGGAGGCGATCAAACGGTAAAGTGAAGGGAATGTGAATAGATGAGACTAGCAGTCATCGGAGCAATGGAAGAGGAAGTTACCATCCTAAGAAACAAACTTGAAAATGCAAAAACAGAAACGATCGCACACTGTGAATTTACAACAGGCGAATATGAAGGAACTGAAGTGATTCTTTTAAAATCAGGAATTGGAAAAGTAAATGCTGCTATCAGCACAACGCTTCTGCTTGACCGTTACAAGCCTGATTATGTCATTAACACAGGCTCAGCCGGCGGATTTCATCATACATTGAATGTAGGGGATGTCGTTATTTCCACTGACGTTCGCCACCATGATGTAGACGTAACGGCTTTTGACTATGAATACGGCCAAGTGCCGGGCCTTCCGGCTGCTTATGCGGCGGATGAAAAGCTGATCAGCATCACGGAAGAAGCGGTATCTGAACTCGACGGCATTCAGGTTGCAAAAGGAACAATTGCAACAGGCGATTCTTTCATGAACGATCCGAAGCGGGTTGAAGAGGTGCGTGCGAGATTTTCTGATCTGTACGCGGTTGAAATGGAGGCTGCGGCAGTTGCTCAAGTGTGCCATCAATTTAAAACGCCGTTTGTCGTCATCAGAGCGTTATCTGATATCGCAGGAAAAGAATCACATGTTTCATTTGACCAATTTTTAGAGCAGGCGGCTGTCCATTCAACAGAGCTTGTGTTAAAGGTGATCAAACGAATTCATTAAAACGGGGAGAATGTTCTCCTCCGTTTTTTCTAAAAACAACCTCTAATTAGGAGGAGGACATATATGACAGTGATTACGGACATTACTGAGCTGATTGGGAATACACCGCTTCTCCGCTTGAAGAACTTTGATGTTCCAGAAGGAGTCGCGGTGTATGCCAAGCTTGAAATGATGAATCCCGGGGGTAGCATCAAAGACAGACTGGGAGATATGCTGATTCGTGACGCGCTCGATTCAGGCAAGTTGAAACCTGGCGGAGTGATTATAGAAGCTACAGCAGGCAATACAGGGATCGGCCTTGCGCTAAGTGCCAGAAAATATGGGTTGAAAGCGATTTTCTGTGTCCCTGAACATTTCAGCAGAGAGAAACAGCAAATTATGCAAGCGCTTGGCGCATCAATCATTCATACACCGCGTCAAGACGGAATGCAGGGCGCCATTCAAAAAGCCATTCAGCTGGAGACTGAAATTGAAAATTCTTATTGCGTTTTGCAATTTAAAAACCAAGTAAATCCATCGACTTACTATAAGACGCTTGGACCTGAAATGTGGGAAGCGCTTGACGGGAATATTCATACGTTTGTCGCAGGGGCAGGATCAGGGGGCACGTTCGCAGGAACAGCTTCCTTCTTAAAAGAAAAAAATCCAGCAGTCAAAACGGTGATTGTTGAACCGGAGGGCTCGATTTTAAACGGAGGGGAACCCCACGCTCATAAAACAGAGGGCATCGGCATGGAGTTTATCCCTGATTATATGAATAAGAGCCACTTTGACGAGATCTACACCGTAACGGATGAGAATGCGTTTAGACTTGTGAAAGAAGCGGCAGAAAAAGAAGGACTGCTGATCGGAAGCTCTTCAGGTGCAGCGCTTTATGCGGCATTGGAGGAAGCGAAAAAAGCATCTGCTGGAACTAACATTGTCACAGTATTTCCTGACAGCAGCGATCGATATATCAGCAAACAAATATACGAAGGAGGCATCTGATATGAAGAAAAAAACATTGATGATACATGGCGGAATCACAGGTGATGAGAAAACAGGCGCAGTTTCCGTGCCGATTTATCAAGTAAGCACGTACAAGCAGCCGAAAGCAGGGCAGCATACAGGCTACGAGTATTCAAGAACGGCCAATCCGACTCGAACCGCTCTCGAAGCACTTGTGACAGAACTGGAAAGCGGGGAAGCAGGCTATGCGTTCAGCTCAGGAATGGCTGCCATTACAGCGGTTATGATGCTGTTTAACAGCGGAGATCATGTCGTGTTGACTGATGATGTGTACGGCGGAACATACCGCGTGATGACAAAGGTGCTTAACCGTCTTGGCATTGAATCAACATTTGTCGATACGAGCAGCAGAGAAGAAGTTGAAAAAGCGATTCGCCCTAATACAAAAGCCATTTATATTGAAACACCGACAAACCCGTTGCTCAAAATCACCGACTTGACGCTCATGGCTGATATCGCAAAAAAAGCGGGTGTTCTGCTTATTGTAGACAATACCTTTTACACTCCTTATTTTCAGCAGCCGCTTACTTTAGGCGCTGATATCGTACTTCACAGTGCGACAAAATATCTTGGCGGACACAGTGATGTCGTCGGAGGTTTAGTTGTGACAGCTTCGAAAGAGCTTGGAGAAGAGCTGCATTTTGTGCAAAACTCCACAGGCGGCGTGCTTGGCCCTCAAGATTCCTGGCTGTTAATGAGAGGAATCAAAACGTTGGGACTCAGAATGGAAGCGATCGATCAAAATGCGCGGAAAATCGCAAGCTTTCTTGAGAATCACCCTGCTGTCCAAACGTTATATTATCCTGGTTCTTCAAATCATCCCGAACATGAGCTTGCAAAAACGCAAGGATCTGGCTTCGGCGGCATGATCTCCTTTGATATTGGCAGTGAAGAACGGGTTGATGCGTTTTTAGGAAATCTGAAACTGTTTACCATTGCTGAAAGCCTGGGGGCGGTTGAAAGTTTAATTTCTGTTCCTGCAAGAATGACACATGCTTCTATTCCGAGAGAACGCCGGCTTGAGCTCGGCATTACGGACGGCTTGATCAGAATTTCTGTAGGAATTGAAGATGCGGAAGACTTGTTGGAAGATATCGGCCAAGCGCTTGAAAATATATAACAAATGGATAGAATTGCTTTCTCTGTAAGCCGCCGGATTATATTATAATAGTCGTATACTATGAATCTGGCAGGTGATTCTTTTGAACAAAAATAGAATGAAATCTTTAAAAGAAGACTACAAGCATTTTGCTTTTACATTGCTTGCAGTCAGCACTTTTTTATATATAGGCGCAGTTCTCCCTGATCAAGGCTTAACATTAGGCCAGAAATCGACGATGTTTTTAGCGGATTGCTTATTTTTAGCCGGTGCCTTCTTTTGCGCTGACCGTTCACTTATTTACAAGAAGCGTTTGGAAGAAGCCGACGAATAAAAAAACAGCCATCATCAGCGATGGCTGTTTTTCTGTTATTTTTCTCGAAGTTCTTTTCCCATGCCTTTTAAAAACTGAAGGCCGAAGCCGACGGCTCTGTTGATGTCAGGATCGTTCATTGCTTTTAACAGGTCGAGAATCCCGACTTTCTTGTCTTCTTTTAAAAAGCTTTGTGCCTGTTCAGTCCCAGCCATTACGCTTTCTAAAAGCTTTGCTGTAAACTCAGGATCGGCTTTTGTCAATGCGCCTCCGGCGGCCATCATCGTGTTGATGAGGTTGGTGACAGGCTCGCGGGAAACTTGGCCAAGCGCAATCTTGGCAATGTCTTCCTTCGCTCTGAGCATGCTTGTTGCCGCATCAAAAATTCCAAGATCATTGAGTTCATTCATTAACGTCATCGTTTTAGAGACGGCGTCCTCATTTTCCGCCAGCAGCTCTTTCAGTTCTTCTATTTTTTCAAGCTTAATTTGCTCAGCTGTTTTTGTTTCTTTTTTGATCGTCGTAATCGGAGTGGCCATTCGTTTTCCTCCTATCGTTTAATCAGTCAGATGGACATAGCCAGGACGGTTCCATTTTCTTTCTGCTTCGACTCCGTTTTGCGGATGCCGTTTTTTGTTGCGCGGATTTGTTTTTGGAAGCGGCGCTGTTTCACAGCCGCCAAGCACTTCCATGCGAACCTTAGTCTGTTTATAAGCAGGCGTGTTCGTCCGTTTATCAGCTGCAGGGCCCGTCAAGAAGTTAATCGCTGACTCCTTGTCTGTCGAGTTCATTGGCAGATAGAGTTCATTTTTCCGTACCCGGTCTGTGATCAGCGCGTTCAATTTGACTGCTCCGAACGGAGAAACGAGCCGTACAAGCGAACCGTCACAAACACCTCGCTCTTGTGCAAGCTCAGGTGAGATCTCAACGAATACATTCGGCACTTTCGCTTGGATGCCTTTCGATTTATTTGTCATGTTTCCTTCGTGGAAATGCTCCAGCATCCGGCCGTTATTGATATGAAGGTCGTATTCCTCCGGAAATGCCGCTGGCTCGGTCCAATCAGAAAGGGCAAAGCGGGCTTTTTTGTCAGGGAAATTAAATCCGTCTTCATACAGAAGCGGTGTGCTTTCACCTGTGAAGCTGCCCCATAGGAAGCTGTTCCAGCCTTCAAGCACCTCATAGCTTGCTTTGGCAAACAGAGGAGAAAGACTCGCCATTTCAGAGAAAATGTCACTTGGATGGCTGTAAGTCCAATTCGCTCCTAAACGGTTTGCCACCTCTTGAATAATCCACCAGTCCGGTTTTGCGTCACCAAGCGTCGGAAGCGCCTGATACAATCGCTGGACACGGCGTTCTGTGTTGGTAAATGTTCCGTCTTTTTCAAGTGAAGGAGTGGCCGGCAAGACGACATCGGCATATTGAGCTGTTCTTGACAGGAAGATGTCCTGTACCACGAAGAAATCAAGGCTTGATAAAATATCATGCACATGGTTCGCGTTTGAATCGACCAGTGCCATATCCTCACCGACAAGATACATAGCTTTCATTTTTCCTTCTTCAATGGCATGAAGCATTTGAATATTATCTAAACCAGGCTTTCCATCTATCTCGACACCATATGCCTCTTCAAATTTAGCACGGGCTTTGTCATCTGTAATATGCTGATATCCCGGCAGCCAGCCAGGCAATGTTCCCATATCACAAGCGCCTTGCACGTTATTGTGTCCGCGCAGAGGATAAGCGCCGGCACCTGGACGGCGATAGTTGCCCGTAGCGAGAAGCAGGTTTGAAATGGCTGCTGATGTATCAGAACCGCCTGTATTTTGTGTGACACCCATTCCCCAAAGGACACAAGTGCCGTCAGCATCACGAATCATTTCAGCAATTTGAATGATGTTTTCTTTTGAAAGGCCTGTGATGCGTTCTGCATAATCAAGCGTATACGTTTTAAGGGTTTCTTTATAATCTTCAAAGTAATTGACGTTCTCATCAATAAACGCCTGATCGTGCCAGCCTTGGTCGATCATATATTTCGTAACAGCCATTAGCCAAACTTGGTCTGTGCCTTGTTTAGGGCTGATGAACAGATCAGATCGCTCAGCCATCTCATTTTTACGCAGGTCGGCAACAATCAGTTTTTGACCGTGGAGCTTGTGTGCCCGTTTGACGCGTGTTGCGAGCACTGGGTGTCCTTCCGCCGGATTGGCACCGACAATGATGACGAGACCTGCTTTGGCAATATCTTTAATCGTGCCGGCGTCACCGCCCATGCCGACAGTGCGGAACAATCCGTCTGTAGCAGGAGACTGGCAGTAGCGTGAGCAGTTATCGACGTTGTTTGTTTCAAATACCTGACGCGCTAGCTTTTGAATGACGTAGTTTTCTTCATTCGTAATTTTAGAAGAAGAAATAAACCCTACAGAGCCTTTACCGTACTGCTCTTTGATTGATCCTAATCTGCTTGCGACAAGATCGAGGGCTTCTTCCCAAGAAGATTCCACAAAGGCTCCGTTTTTACGGATTAAAGGCTTTGTGATCCGTTCTTTTGAATTGACGAAATCCCAGCCGAATTTCCCTTTGACACATGTGGAAATCGCGTTAACTGGAGCATCAGAAACAGGCTGGATCTTTAAAATATCCCGTCCTTTTGTCCATACTTCAAATGAACACCCGACACCGCAGAACGTACATACAGTTTTCGTTTTTTTCGTTCTTGTTTCACGCATTGCCGCTTCGACTTCAGAAATGGCAAAAATGCTGCCATACCCCGGTTCAACATTTTTCACGAGATCAATCATCGGTTCCATGACGTCCTCTTTAATGCCTGTCATAAAACCAGCCTGCCCGAGCATTGATTTTTCCATCAGTGCATTACATGGACATACTGTTACACACTGACCGCAGCTGACACAGGAAGATTCATTGATCGAAACTCCCTCATCCCAAATGACGCGAGGGCGTTCGCGTTCCCAGTCGATTGAGAGTGTTTCATTTACCTGAAGGTTTTGACAGACCTCAACACACTGGCCGCAGGCAATACATTGGTTTGGATCATAGCGGTAAAAAGGATGAGACATATCAACCGCGCAAGAAGGATCTTCTTTTGGCGTATATGGGTATTTTTGATGCTCGATCCCCATCATTTCCGCTGTATTATGCAGCGTACAGTTGCCATTGTTGTTATCGCAAACTGTACAATACAGCAAATGATTTTCAAGAAGGCGGTCCATCGCTTCGGTTTGCGCTTCTTTCACTCGATTTCCTGAAAGATCAATTGACATCCCGTTTTCTGCAACCGTCGCGCATGAACGAACCAGCTTGCCATTTGCTTCTACTATGCAAGTATCACAAGTTTGAATCGGGTCAACCTCTGGTACGTGGCAAATCTGCGGGTATTCAATTCCGTTTTCATTTAAAATATCTAAAATTGTGGCCCCTGCTCGTGCTTGAATTTCTGTTCCGTCTACACGGACACTGATCGACTTAACGTCCATCATATTCATATTCCCCTCCATCTTTCTTTCAAGAAGTCAAAAAAAGCCATGTATAGATACACCTGCCCTTAATTCTAAGAAGGTGTAAACACACATGGCGGAATAGTTCACTAGCAAGTCTTACTAACAGACCAATCCTTGATTTTTATAAAACGATAGACTCATAACAAGATCCTATTACAAATCCATCAACACTGCTTTTATTATAATGTGATATTTATTATAATACAATATGGCAGGAAAATTTTAACCAAGTGAAATGTCCTGAGGGGAACCGGGAAAAGCCTTTATAAGGCAATATCGGAAGGGGTAATCAGCATGTCTAAAAAAATTCATGAATTCAATGATATTATTCGAAAACTTCGTAAAGAATTGTTCGGAAAAGGGCCTGAGAGAATTCATACTGTATTTGTAGAAAACATGGCAGTTTCAACACTATACGGAAATCTGAGTGCAAGCGAGCAGTTTATCGCCCGCACGCCTGAAGGAAGAGAGATGGTACATGCGGCCCGGACAAGCCTAATTCAAGACCTTTATTCCAAACAAACACCGGAAGGAATGGAGGAACTCATGGGAGCTAAGCTAGTCCATTTATTTTCTGATATTAAAATTGAGGAAAACATCGCTGTATCTGTATTTGTTTTTGACCGAAAAATAGATGAGCAAAAAGAAGTTCTGCAAAGCTAGTATATTTGTCATTGACACAAATTTGTCACATTTGATATGATGTTGCTACAGTTATAGAAGGCTAAAGCAATGGAATGTATGCACGAACTGTATATATTCTCTTTCAATATCTTATATACTGCTTGATATTGTTGTATGGGTATGCATACAAGTTAGGCAGCATTCAAACGCCTGGTTTGACACAGGTTATTTGAGTGCTGCCTTTTTTATTGCCTTTCTTGCATAACTGTGAGAAAAGAAGAAGTAATGGAGGCGTTTAATTATGGCTTTTCGAAAACCGGATGAAATAGCGGAAGCAGCAATTGAAGCAGGGATGAAAAAAATAAAGCTCCCGCTGCCGTCACTGCTTGTGCTGGGGTTTTTAGGCGGTGCATTTATCGCGCTTGGGTATTTGCTTGATATCAGGGTAATCGGCGATCTTCCGAAAGAATGGGGGAGCCTGTCCAGTTTGATTGGTGCAGCAGTATTTCCAGTCGGTCTGATCCTTGTCGTTCTCGCTGGCGCTGAACTGATCACAGGCAATATGATGTCAGTTGCGATGGCGTTATTTTCGAGAAAAATATCAGTAAAAGAGTTAGCGATTAACTGGGGAATCGTCACAATTATGAACTTAATCGGCGCATTGTTTGTTGCGTACTTTTTCGGGCATTTGGTTGGATTAACTGAAACAGGTCCTTATTTAGAAAAAACGATTGCCGTTGCCCAAGGAAAGCTTGATATGAGCTTTGGCAAGGTTCTCATTTCCGCCATCGGCTGTAACTGGCTTGTATGTCTTGCAGTGTGGCTTTCTTTCGGCGCCCAAGACGCAGCAGGAAAAATCCTTGGCATCTGGTTCCCAATCATGGCTTTTGTGGCTATCGGATTTCAGCACGTTGTCGCCAACATGTTTGTGATTCCTGCTGCCATTTTTGCAGGCTCATTCACGTGGGGGCAGTTCATCGGAAACATCATTCCGGCTTTTATCGGTAATGTCATCGGCGGAGCTGTATTTGTGGGTCTCATTTATTTTATTGCATATCATAAGAAAGACCGCTCCAGAAAAGAAATGAAGCAGGTGTCATGACCAACGGGCAAATCCATTCGATGATTTGCACAATTTCCGTCCATTTTTAGAAAAAGATGTTTACAAAATGGAATTTGGTGGATATACTTACAAAGTAAGAAAAAAGCAAAGGAGGCTGAACCAAAATGACAATGAGACAACGACGTCAACCTGTACGTGATACACATGTAAAAGTTCATGGTTTATTCAGCCTGTGGAAGAGTTCGTGTCCTTCCTTAACCGATGCTTATCGCACGCATTAAATTCGGAATAGTCGGACATACGCAACTCCCCGCAGGCAGTAGAGGCATTGGTGTCTTCTTTTGTCTGCGGTTTTTATTTGCCCGCAGCAGAAGGGGTGTGCCGCGGGTTATTTCGCTTGTGCGGACTTTGAAAGGGGGTGAGCGATATGACGATTAACCTATTCTTTTTAACGTTAACGCTTAAAAAACGGTTTAAAAGCCTGGAAGAACTCGAACGAGAACAGCAGATTGAGCAGATTTATGATGAAATGAAAGAGTCTCAGTTAAAGCATCTTTATTTAACAAACTGGCGCTAAAAGCAACGAAAAAAACTGAAGGGGGAATGGCATATGCTTAGAATGGAATTATTGATGCATTATACAATGGAGAAGGACCAAGTTTAGCGAAACAGCTGTCAAGAAAATGCCTGCCTGCATACAATAAATCAACGTTACTGTGAGGCAGGTGATGGCATGATGAACGATTATCAAAAAAGGCTGCCGTCGATTGGCCATGGTTATGCGTCCATGCCGCATTCCTTCAAACATGGTTATGGAAATCCATTCCGACAGCAGAGGCTGATGGCAATGCAGCAGCAAAGGCTGTATGTATTCCCTTATCATTGGCATTAGAAAGAGGGCAGAAAACATTTTGTTTTCTGCTTTTTTTGCGGAAAAAAATGAAAAAGTTTAGTTCTATTGAAACATTTTTCAATACATTGCCGTCTAGTTGGTACCTTCCTTCACTTTTAGAATGAAGATGATGTTTATTTTTTGAATATAATAAATAAACATAGGAAACCAAAAGCAGGTGTTTAAAATGCTAGAAAATAGACTCTATAAACGATCGGATTTTTGGAAATTATTTTCTCGGAAATATAAGCTAACCAAAACAATTGAGCATATGATGATTGACTCTATAGATATACAAGGAAATGACAGAATTTTAGAAATTGGAATTGGAAATGACACTGTCTTTAAAAGCATAACCAAGAAACTAGAAAAGGGAAGCCTAAAAAGCATTGATCCTTCAAAACGAAAGGTAAGACAGATATCACGTGCGAATCGAAAGAACATGGGGAACGGGGAGGTTTGTCATGGCTATCCAGAGGACATTCCCTTTGATGACCGTACCTTTAATAAAGTCTTTTCTTTACATACGGTTCAAAGCTGCACCGATATTAGGCTTGCATTAAGAGAAATTTACAGGGTGCTTCAAATTGACGGCCGGTTTTATATCAGTATTGACACAAATACCGGTGAAAAAGAGAAAACGTATATTCAACTGCTGAAAGACCAGCATTTCAGGGATCTTTCTGTTATCCGGCGTGATTCCTGTCTATGTATTGTGGCTGTTAAATAAAAAATTTCTCGGGAAATATATCCAAGATCCTCGCTTTAGGATTTGGGTATATTTTCTTAATTTTTTATTTTTTGCATATACTTTATATTAAAAAAAGTTTTTTTCATATAAACTTATAACAGAAGAAAGAACAAAGAGGTGATTTCAGACAGGGCAGACATTCTTTGTGAACAAAAGGAATGAATATTCATTCCGCAAACGAATCGGAGGTTGTCAGATTACATGTTATCCGCATCCAGCAGTAAATACGACATGATTATGAAAGCGTCGGTCTCACTTTTTACGGAAAGGGGTTTTGACGCTACCACTATTCCTATGATAGCTGAACGTGCTCATGTAGGGACAGGAACGATCTATCGTTATTTTGACAGCAAAGAAACACTCGTCAACGTACTGTTTCAAGAAAGCATCCAGCGATTTACGGAAAAACTGAAGCAAGACGTTTCAGAATTGCCTGTCAGAGAAGGCTTTCACCACGTATTTTGCTGTCTCGTTCAGTTTACGAAAGAGAGCGACTATGCGCTTTTTTTTCTTGAAACCAAAAAAGATGCTCATTACTTAAATCATACAAGCAAAAAAATGATAGAAAATCTGACTCAAATGCTTGATGACTATTTTAATAAGGGAAAAGCGGAAGGCGTGATTCGCAACCTGCCCTCTAATGTGTTAATTGCGATTGTATTAGGGGCGTTTCTCAAGATATATCAGCTCGTCCAAACAGGTGATATAGAGATGGACACTGATTTAATTACTGAATTGGAACAATGCTGCTGGGACGCCATTAAGCTTCATTCATCACAAAAATAAGGAAAGGGAGATGTTAATGAAACAGGCAAGCGCAATACCTCAGCCCAAAACATACGGACCTTTAAAAAATCTTCCGCATCTGGAAAAAGAACAGCTTTCTCAATCCTTATGGCGGATAGCTGATGAATTGGGACCGATTTTCCGTTTTGATTTTCCGGGAGTATCCAGTGTTTTTGTCTCGGGCCACAATCTTGTGGCTGAAGTATGTGATGAAAGCCGCTTCGACAAGAACCTTGGCAAAGGCTTGCAAAAGGTGCGCGAGTTCGGGGGAGATGGCTTATTTACAAGCTGGACGCACGAACCGAACTGGCAAAAAGCCCACCGCATTTTGCTGCCGAGTTTTAGTCAAAAAGCGATGAAAGGCTATCATTCTATGATGCTGGATATCGCAACCCAGCTGATTCAAAAGTGGAGCCGGTTAAACCCTAATGAAGAAATTGATGTAGCGGACGATATGACACGTCTGACGCTTGATACGATTGGGTTATGCGGGTTTAACTATCGATTCAACAGCTTTTACCGTGATTCACAGCATCCCTTTATCACCAGTATGCTCCGTGCCTTAAAAGAGGCGATGAATCAATCGAAAAGACTGGGCCTGCAAGATAAAATGATGGTGAAAACGAAGCTGCAGTTCCAAAAGGATATAGAAGTCATGAACTCCCTGGTTGATAGAATGATAGCGGAGCGAAAGGCGAATCCGGATGATAACATCAAGGATCTCTTGTCTCTCATGCTTTATGCCAAAGATCCAGTAACGGGTGAAACGCTGGATGACGAAAACATTCGATACCAAATCATCACATTTTTAATTGCTGGACATGAGACAACAAGCGGGTTGCTTTCCTTTGCGATTTATTGTCTGCTTACACATCCGGAAAAACTGAAAAAAGCTCAGGAGGAAGCGGATCGCGTGTTAACGGATGACACGCCTGAATATAAACAAATCCAGCAGCTCAAATACATTCGGATGGTTTTAAATGAAACCCTCAGACTGTATCCAACAGCTCCGGCTTTTTCTCTATATGCGAAGGAGGATACTGTTCTAGGCGGGGATTATCCGATCAGCAAAGGGCAGCCAGTCACTGTTTTAATTCCAAAACTGCACCGGGATCAAAACGCTTGGGGACCGGATGCGGAAGATTTCCGTCCGGAACGGTTTGAGGATCCTTCAAGTTTCCCTCACCATGCGTATAAGCCGTTTGGAAACGGACAGCGTGCTTGTATTGGCATGCAGTTTGCTCTTCAAGAAGCGACAATGGTTCTCGGTCTTGTATTAAAGCATTTTGAATTGATAAACCATACTGGCTACGAACTAAAAATCAAAGAAGCATTAACGATCAAGCCGGATGATTTTAAAATTACTGTGAAACCGCGGAAAACAGCGGCAATCAATGTACAGAGAAAAGAACAGGCAGACATCAAAGCAGAAACAAAGCCAAAAGAAACCAAACCTATACACGGCACACCTTTACTCGTTCTTTATGGTTCAAACCTTGGGACAGCTGAGGGAATAGCCGGTGAACTGGCTGCTCAAGGCCGCCAGATGGGCTTTGCAGCTGAAACGGCTCCGCTTGATGATTATATCGGCAAGCTCCCTGAAGAAGGGGCAGTCGTCATTGTAACGGCTTCTTATAATGGGGCGCCGCCTGATAATGCTGCCGGCTTTGTAGAGTGGCTGAAAGAGCTTAAGGAAGGCCAATTGAAAGGTGTTTCCTATGCGGTATTCGGCTGCGGGAACCGGAGCTGGGCCAGCACGTATCAGCGGATTCCCCGCCTGATTGATGACATGATGAAAGCAAAGGGGGCATCGCGTTTAACAGAGATTGGGGAAGGTGACGCCGCCGATGATTTTGAAAGCCATCGCGAGTCTTGGGAAAACCGCTTCTGGAAGGAAACGATGGACGCATTTGATATTAACGAAATAGCCCAGAAAGAAGACAGGCCTTCATTATCGATTACTTTTCTCAGTGAAGCGACGGAAACGCCGGTTGCTAAAGCATATGGCGCGTTTGAAGGGGTAGTGTTAGAGAATCGAGAACTCCAGACAGCTGACAGCACGCGTTCAACCCGCCATATTGAATTGGAAATTCCGGCTGGTAAAACATATAAAGAAGGCGATCATATCGGAATCATGCCGAAGAACAGCAGGGAGCTTGTTCAGCGGGTTCTCAGCCGATTCGGTTTGCAGTCCAATCATGTGATAAAAGTAAGCGGAAGCGCTCATATGGCTCATCTGCCGATGGATCGGCCGATAAAAGTAGTGGATTTATTGTCGTCCTATGTAGAGCTGCAGGAACCGGCATCAAGGCTTCAGCTTCGGGAGCTGGCCTCTTATACAGTTTGTCCGCCGCATCAAAAAGAGCTGGAACAGCTCGTTTCAGATGATGGCATTTACAAAGAGCAGGTACTTGCAAAACGTCTTACCATGCTTGATTTTTTAGAGGATTATCCTGCTTGCGAAATGCCGTTTGAACGGTTTTTAGCACTTTTGCCATCACTAAAACCGAGATACTATTCCATTTCAAGCTCACCGAAAGTTCATGCAAATATCGTGAGCATGACGGTAGGAGTTGTGAAAGCCTCAGCATGGAGCGGCCGAGGTGAATACCGGGGTGTCGCCTCTAATTATTTAGCAGAATTGAATACAGGTGATGCAGCAGCCTGTTTCATTCGTACTCCGCAGTCCGGATTCCAAATGCCGGATGAGTCTGAAACGCCTATGATTATGGTCGGGCCGGGCACAGGAATTGCGCCATTCAGGGGCTTTATTCAGGCAAGATCGGTTTTGAAGAAGGAAGGAAGCACCCTTGGTGAAGCACTTTTATACTTCGGCTGCCGCCGCCCGGACCATGACGACCTTTACAGAGAAGAGCTGGATCAAGCGGAACAGGACGGTTTGGTCACAATCCGCCGATGCTACTCGCGCGTCGAAAACGAACCAAAAGAATATGTCCAGCACTTGCTCAAGCAAGATACGCAGAAATTGATGACACTCATTGAAAAAGGGGCTCATATTTACGTATGCGGTGATGGATCGCAAATGGCTCCTGATGTAGAGAAAACTTTGCGATTGGCGTATGAAGCTGAAAAAGGAGCAAGTCAGGAAGAATCAGCTGAATGGCTGCAAAAGCTGCAAGATCAAAAACGTTATGTAAAAGACGTTTGGACAGGAATGTAAAACATAAAATCCCGCCAATCTGATTGGCGGGATTGCTTTGCATGTGAGAAAACCGGCACGATAATGAAATCTACTGAAAAGGATGTTATAGGGAGTATCGCGCCGGCCTTATTATTCATATCGGCATGCAGAGGCAAAAGTTTAGTTCTTTTTACCTTATTTTTAAAAATAAATAGTCTAAAAGTCTTGTTTTTGATTTTCAACTCAGGCTTTTGGCATTTTGTTCTTGCTTATTCCTTAAGATCAGTCATCTGTTGAAGATTGATGCTTGAATTGCTGTTCCACATGCTTACGGTAATGAAAGTCATGAATCAGCCGGATCGTGGGCCTGATTAACAGCAGCAAGCTTCCGATCGCAAACAGCCAAATCCCTGCCGACATTAATCGGTCATAAAAAAAGAAAAAGCTCCCGACGAGAAACAAAGCACCAATAATAAAATCGTTTACTGTATAAAGAATCTTATATCGTTTTTTGAAAAAAAGCTCATATCGTTTCAGCTCTTTTTGGATGTCACGTTCTTCATTTACTGTCACCATCATCCCTCCATTCTATTTTGGCTTACCCTTACGTAAACGGAATGTAAACATAAGGGCTGCCTTGCTGAAAGGAGACATAATCAACGATTTTAAGCAGTTAGAATACTCTTCTGTTTGAATGTTTAGTTATAGTCGCAAGATCTTCCTTCAAAAACCAGAGGCAATTAGTAAAAAAGAGATCCCATAGAATCTCTTTTTTTACGATTTCATCGCCTGAACAATAAGAGCAGTCAAAGTTTTTGCCCCTTTAGGAATCAAGTGAACACCATCAGGGGTAAAATATTCTGGATGCTGAAGAGCTTCTGTATGCCAGTCAACTAACGTAACATTTTGATGTGCGCTTGCCTGGTGTTGTAAAGACTCATTAACCTTGCTTTCCCATTGGCGGGGAACCCGTGTATTGACAAGATAGATATGAGCTTTTGAGAAAGATTGAAGCAGTTGTTCGATTTGGCTGTTTGTAAAGTAGCCATTGGTTCCAAGCTCAATGATGACAGCCTTGTTCGGCTGATTAAAAGACTTGTACTCCCTTGCGAGTTCCAAAGCTTGAGACATTTGTCTTCCTACCTTTCCATCAATCGTCACATTTGAAAATGACTGACGCAGGTGTGAAGAAATATCAAGCATGACGGAATCTCCTATAGCTAAAACTTCTTTCGCAGTGTCTGCTGGTTTTTTCTGCTGTTGGGATTGCGTGTCTTTCTTTTTATGAGTCTCTTGCCCACTATCTTTGTTTTCCTTTTGACGTTGATCCGATTCTGTTGTCTTTTGTTCAGGATAGTGTTTTTTATTTGCTGCAGCGTTCTTTTTATCCCCAGAAGCCTGGCTGGAGTCAGCATTTGTTTCTTGTGAGCTATAGGTCCATTTGGTAGGGTGCTTTTGCTCGCCGGCTAGCCCTGACAGCCCGCCTGCAAAAATAAGTATAGCGAAAATAATGAAACCAATTGACAGTTTGCTGATGACAGATGTCGTTTTCCATTCCTTGATTCTATGTATAAAAACACGGCGGAAAAATGACCTAAACCCCTGTGTCCGTATCGGCTTCTCAATAAAATGATAGGAAAGCTCGGCAAGTATACATGTCAAAATGACCTTTAGCACGATATGCCAAAAAACAGGGTTTCCGATTTCTTGAACTGGCGTGCTTAACACAATAACAGGGTAATGCCAAAGATAAATTCCGTAAGACCTCGTTCCAAGCCACCGAAGCGGCCTCCATGAAAGCAGATTGCCTAAAAAGCTGCTCGGATGGCAAACACATGCAATAAGGATTGCGGCAGTCACGCTAATGAATAGCATTCCGCCTCTGTAAAGAAAAGGCTCGTATTCATCTGTGAAATAGACACACAACACTAAAATACAAAATGCCGAAAATTCAGTGGCGTGCAAAGTGTGCTTCAGTTTGCTTGGCAGCCTGTTGGAAGACAGCCTTTTCATCGGCCATACCAAAGCCAAGGCACATCCGATGAGAAGTCCAAACGAACGAGTGTCTGTGCCATAGTAAACGCGGCTCGGATCTCCGCCAGGTTCATACAGTACGCTCATCATCACGGCTGAACAAAGCGCAAGCAATGATATCACCGTAGCCAATCTGGCGCGGCTTTTCATTATGTACATTCCAACAACTAAGAACATCGGCCATATGATATAAAATTGTTCTTCAATCGCCAGCGACCAAAGGTTTTTTAGAGGTGATGGGGAACCGAAACTATCAAAATATGATAGCTTGTGAAAAATAAACCACCAATTGCTCATATAAAAGAGAGAAGAGATCGCATCTCCACGTAGAGTGTGCAATAGTTCTCGATCAAACAATACGACCCACACAACAGTGGAAAAGATCATAAGGTACGCTGCCGGCAGAAGCCGCCGAATGCGGCGCACCCAAAAGTCCCGAAAATCAAGATTGATATCATTTCCATATGCCGGTAATAGAATAGATGTAATCAAATATCCGGATAAAACAAAAAAGATATCAACTCCGATAAAACCTCCGTTAGCCCAATTGAAATTTAGATGATAAGCGATAACTGACAGGACGGCGAAAGCGCGAAGGCCATCAAGTCCAGGGATGTATCGATGATGCTGTGTCTTGTGATACATGGGTATTCCTCCAATAGTATGCAAATATTCTCGTTGTTTTTGATAGCGAGGTTACGACCTCGAATAGAGAAGAGAGAAAACATCCATGATCTTAGATGGATGTTTTTATTTTATCGAATATAACGTTCTCCCACGAGCAAGTTTGAAATGACGCTGGTTGGAATTGTAAACTCGGTAACGCCCATATAGCCGGGGGCGACTTCATATTCGTCAAATGAGATCACAAGTTTATGGTCTTCAGTAATGTAAAACGTCTGATCAGGAAGAATCGTTTTGAACGGTTCTGCATCTTCGTCAGTGAGCCAATATATTTTATTTGGATCTTCCTTCATTTGCTGTTTCATTTGTTCTTTGATGTTTTGACTGATGACTTTGATATAGCGCTCATCTTTGAATAAGCTTTTTAATGTAAGTAAAATATCATTCTTTTTGTCAATTGTAATATAACGGCTTTGTGTGTAGGAAGATGCTTGTGTTTTTTCAATATTGCGCCGGATAGAGAGTAAATCTGGCGTGTCTGTGACCGTCTCGTAATCACTGTAGATGCTGAGATGCCCTTTTTTGTTTTTGGATGTGGACTGTATAAACTCTTTATACAGCTGCTGGCTTTCTTTCAAGTATTTCTGGTTAATGCTGTTTTCAAGCTCTTTATTAGAAAGCCCGGACAAAGCAGGTGTTTTGACATCAATGCTTGATTGGTCTTTTTCCTCTTTGATTTCAATAAAGGTGATCGCTTTGACGATTTTGCCGATGACAGGGATCTTTGACATAGCCTGAGCAGCGTCAGGGTTGATATTAACAAGCGCAGTGAATAAAATAGCTGCAGCGATTGCTGCTGATGTCGGCCACATGACGATTCTTTTCTTTTTTGGTTCTTGCTGAAGGGCTTTTTCAACAATGATATCCAATTCTTTAGGAATCTGAACATTTTTATATTCTTCTCTTAATTGCTGTAATCTCTTATCCATTAAGAAAGATCCTCCTTCGTCAACTGAATGCGCATCAGCTTCAATGCTCTGTATAGGCGCGTTTTGACGGTATTCGTGTTTTCTCCTGTAATTTCCGCAATTTCTTCTAATTTGAGGTCTTCAAAAAAGCGTAAAATAATAATGGTTTTATAGCGGTACGGCAATTCGTCAAGCGCTTCATGGAGATCAGTATCCTTGTAATGGTCTTCCTTTCCTTTGCTTAAAAATTCTATCGTTTCGTCGTCCATCACTCTTATCTTTTTTTGTTTGCGCAAAAAATCAATGGCTGTCCGTACTAAAATTTTATAAAACCAGCTTTTTATCGTCTCAGGGTTTCTGACCGTTTCAACTGAGCTCAGCGCTTTTTTTATAGATTCCTGAACAATATCTAATGCGTCATCTTGATTTTTTACATAACTGAAAGCCAACCTGTAGAAATCTTGCTTATGGTCAGTTATACATGTGACAAGCAACGCTTTTGTTGTTTGTTTTTTCTTCATTGCAATAAAGGGCTCCTTTTTGAATATACGTATATCGTAGGCTGTTACCTAGGATAGACGCGGCAGGATGAAAAATAGTTTGCGCAGAATTGCATTTTTTTAAAAGAGAGAAGTAAATCAGCAAGGGGGAGTTTTATGCATAAAAAAACACGGCTTGTTTTGTACAAGCCATGTTTTTGGGGTAAGAGATGCGAAACATTATTCCAAATAATGTTTTTTGAAATCTGAATGGATAGAAAATTTACGGCGCAACTGGATGAGATTTTTCCCGAAGCTCTCTTCTAAAAGCTCTCTATGCTTTTTCAGAATTTCCATGAGGTACAGATCATGAATGATCACTTCAGTAATAGGCATGACTAAACCTACATGCATCGTCCATGCAGCACGGCTGTCGTTGCCAAGTGAGACAATGCCCGCTACTACTTCTGAATCATCTCCGCTATAGACAAGCCACCGTCCGTCATACTCTTCTGTAATTTCACTGCTCATATCATGAAGGTAAACATTGGCAAAATCAGATACGATGTCTCCGTACGCAATAATGGTGACAATAACGCCTTGATCTGCCGCATGTTTGAGCTCTGATTCTATCTCCTCAAAATCCTCTTTCCATATTTCTAAGAGGATTCTTTTTTTGGCAGATAAGATACAAGCCTTCACCTTTTCAAGAATTTCACTGCGGCCGGTGATATTCCAGATGTTTTCCCGGTCATTTGCGGTCTCCTCGAACTTTTCAAAATATTTCTCAGCCTGATCAAAATGCTCTTCCGCTTTGAGCCGGCGGTTTTTAATCAGTTCTTTTGCGGGGACTGGAACATACTGAGGCGTATTTCCATGACTGACAAAAACATCTCCCCTTATGACAAGGCTTTCCAAGACTTCATAAATTTTAGAACGGGGAACTCCGGATTTTTTGGCAACGGCATAGCCTGTTAAAGGTGATTCTTGCAATAATGCCAAATACGCTTTCGATTCATATTCTGTAAAATTGAGGTTTTTTAAAATGTCTAACATATTTTCTTTCATATATCCTCCAATAAAAAGAGCAATCGCTGCCTTTGTAATCGCTATTTTAACAAACCATATTGATTTATTCCAAACTGATTGATACACTTTTATAAGTAGTTACTTTTGTAGTCACTAAATTATTGAGGGGATTTTTTAAAGGGGGAGAGAACAGTGCACAGCTTACTCGCATACATACCAATCGCTGCCATGATGGTTATCATGCCGGGGGCAGATACGATGCTTGTGATGAAAAATACGCTTAGGTATGGTCCGAAAGCCGGCCGTTATAACATTCTCGGATTGGCAACAGGACTTTCCTTTTGGACGGTGATTGCCATTTTAGGGTTATCAGTGGTGATCGCAAAGTCAGTGATTCTTTTCACAACGATCAAATATTTGGGAGCGGCATACTTAATTTATTTAGGTGTAAAAAGTTTTTTTGCTAAAAGTATGTTTTCGTTAGATGACATGCAATCCCAAGCAAAAAATATGGCAAGTTCTCCGAAACGGTATTATAAAACTTCCTTTATGCAGGGTTCACTCAGTAACATTCTCAATCCTAAAACTGTTTTGGTGTATGTTACAATCATGCCCCAATTTATCAATTTGAACGGAAATATAAACCAGCAGCTCATCATTTTAGCTTCAATCCTAACCTTATTAGCGGTGTTGTGGTTTCTGTTTCTTGTTTATATTATTGATTACGCGAAAAAATGGATGAAAAACTCGAAGTTCCAGAAAGTGTTTCAAAAAATTACCGGAATAATATTAGTAGGTTTCGGCATCAAAACTGGTTTGAGTTAACACTTAAATGAAGTGAATGAAATTTGAAACCAAAGTTTAATTTAGTGTTTGGCCCTATAAAAAAGACAAGGGAGTGAGTATCCCTTGTCTTTTTTTTTATTTCATCTTATGTCCTCTGCGGGTTTGCACCTTATACAAAATAATCAATAAAACAAACCAGACCGGGGTTACAAACAAAGCAATACGTGTATCATTCGCCAGTGCCAATATGACAAGAATGAACGCGAGAAATGCAAGTGTTAAATAGTTGGATAATGGGTAAAAAGGCATTTTAAATTTGTTTGCTTTCGCTTCATGCTGCCTTGTTTTTCGATATTTCAAATGGCAAATCACCGTGATGCCCCAAATAAAAATGAAGCATATTGTAGAAACACTTGTAATCAGTGTGAAGACTTGCTCGGGCATTAAATAATTCAGACTAACGCCAATCAGAATGGCGACGGATGAAAAGAACAGCGCATTGCTTGGCACGTTAGAAGAAGTTAATTTCTTTAATAGTCCAGGTGCGTGATGATCCTTTGCAAGTGAATAGACCATTCGGCTTGTGCTGAATAAAGCGCTATTTGCAGCTGACGCGGCTGATGTTAATACAACAAAATTGATCAAACTGGCAGCCACAACGATGCCTACTGCAGAGAAGACCTGAACAAATGGGCTTTCGTTTGGATTCAACACATTCCAAGGATAGATACACATAATCACGAAAAGTGCGCCAACATAAAAAAGTAAAATCCGGACAGGGATTTGATTGATGGCTTTAGGGATCACTTTTTGGGGATTTTCTGTTTCACCTGCTGTCAGCCCAACAAGTTCAATACCCACGAAAGCGAAGACGACCATTTGGAACGATAGGATAAACCCATGCCATCCATTTGGGAACATGCCGCCGTGGCTCCAAAGGTTGGTGAGGCTGGCAGGGCCGGAAGCTGCGGAAAAACCTTTCGCAATCAGGAAAATACCAGTTACGATCAGAGCCAGTATGGCAATGACTTTGATCAATGCAAACCAAAATTCTAATTCTCCGAAAAGTTTAACGGTGGCAAGGTTCATGATCAGCAGGATAATAAGCGCAAGAAGACCCGGCAGCCATTGAGGCACATCGGGAAGCCAATATTGCGTATAAATGCCAACCGCCGTTAAATCAGCCATCGCGAGGGAAATCCAACAGAACCAGTAGGTCCACCCAGTGATAAACGCTGCCATGTTTCCTAAATAGTCCCTTACAAAATCAACAAAAGAGTGGTATCCCGCATTTGATAAGAGCAGTTCTCCGAGCGAACGCATAATGAAAAAGCAAAATACGCCGGTGATCAAGTAAGCAAATAAAATGGATGGTCCTGCAAAATGGATGGATTTACCTGAACCTAAAAATAAACCTGTACCGATTGCACCCCCAATCGCCATTAATTGTATATGCCTGTTTTTAAGGCCTCTAGACAATTTCTGTTGCTGGCCAAAATTGTCTTTGCTAGAATTGCCTATCAATTTTATTTTCCTCCAGTAATAAAAAGATGAGTAAAGTTTTATCGGATATTATAACATTTAAAAGAATAGATACTTTTATTTTTAAATTTTAAAACTATTTTAAGTGCTGTTACATGTCTTCTGGCTCTATTTTTCACTCGTGATTCTACCTGAATAGCAGAGTAAAACAGGAAAGTCATTTGGACAACTGACAGCCTAGTTTTAATCGGTAACGATTTGTATAATTGCATACCCACTATGATTGAGGCCTGCAGGGGGGATCAAATCGAGAGAATCGGAGATAAAGTTTTTAAGCTTACAGATTCCTTAACCTTCAAGGTGGATTGCAAAAATGACGAAGTTTTGCATATTGTAATACTGCGGCGGTCACATAGAGTGTCCGTCTTTTTTGTTGTGAACGAACTTAAGGGGTTATAATTAGGAAAAATGTCCTGATCTATAAGATTCATTTTTTGTCATTGATGATTTTGACATCATTACATTCCCCAAGAATGATAAACTGTTTACTGATTATTACTTTTGAAGGGGACTGGCCCTCAAGAACTGCGAATCTATCATACTAATATGAGATGCAAATGATTCAAAATGTAAATATATACGCATAAAAGCCAGCTTTGTCAATCTGCTATAGAGACCTTTTTAAACGTGTATCAGCAGATAATCTCAACGCGGACTATAAAGTTTCGAAATATTCTTGTTAATGGCTTATCTAATAAGGACAAAGGATGATAGACGTGAGAAGAAAAGATAAAATATACCATCAGCTCATGCATAATTTTCATGATTCAACCTTAGATCATCTTTTAAAAATACAAGGGAATTCAGCAAAGGAAATTGCCGAGCAGCTGAAAATGGAGCGGTCTAATGTCAGCTTTGAATTGAACAATCTCGTCCGGTCCAAAAAGGTCATCAAAATTAAAACGTTTCCTGTAAGATACATCCCAGTCGAGATAGCAGAAAAATTATTCAACAAGAAATGGGATACAGAGATGATGGAAGTGAAAGACCTTCAGGCGTTTTCCGGAAATTCAAAGCAAAAACATCAACACATTTCCACGAATCCCTTAGAGCTTATGATAGGGGCAAAAGGGAGTTTGAAGAAAGCGATCTCCCAGGCAAAAGCAGCTGTCTTTTATCCGCCGAACGGTCTGCATATGCTCCTCCTAGGGCCGACTGGTTCCGGTAAATCCCTTTTTGCGAACCGAATTTACCAGTTTGCCATTTACTCTGACATATTGAAGGCCGGCGCACCATTTATTACATTTAACTGTGCAGACTACTACAACAACCCTCAATTATTGCTTTCTCAATTATTCGGACACAAAAAAGGTTCATTTACAGGTGCTGCCGAGGATAAGGCAGGTTTAGTCGAACAAGCCAATGGGGGCATTCTTTTTATGGATGAAATCCACCGTCTCCCTCCCGAGGGACAAGAAATGCTGTTTTATTTTATTGACAGCGGTTCTTATAACAGGCTTGGAGAATCTGAACATAAACGAACATCGAATGTATTGTTTATTTGTGCGACTACAGAAAATCCGAGTTCTGCACTATTGAAAACATTTTTGCGAAGAATCCCAATGACCATTCATATTCCTTCGCTTGAAGAACGATCGCTTAAAGAAAGAGTAGATTTGACGACGTTTTTATTAGGGAAAGAAGCAGAGCGAATTAAGAAGAATCTGAGTGTGCATATCGATGTCTATAATGCGCTTATTCATTCTGCGAAATTTGGGAATGTCGGACAGCTGAAATCAAATGTCCAGTTAGTTTGCGCACACGGATTTTTGCATAACCTTGACAGAAATGAAGTTATTGAACTGACTGTTCGCGATCTGCCTGATGAAATCAAGCAAGAATGGATGTCCAGCAGCAAAAACATGCAAAGAAGCAAAGCCATTTCTGAATATGTCAATATTACAACGATTATCTCTCCGATTGTAGAAGATGAAACAACAAAAATTGACGAAGACCTCTCATTTAACTTATATCATTTGATTGAGGAAAAAGTGAAAACGCTTATGAAAGAAGGTTTATCCAAAAAGGATATTAACCAGTACATCTTGACTGATGTCCATTTGCATGTCAGAAGTTTTTTTCATCATCAAGCTTTTCAAAAAGACAACCTGCTGACATTCGTTGAAGATGATGTGATTCAAATGACAAAACAGTTAAAAGAAATAGCTGAACATGAGCTGGATTGCACATTTGACCGTAAGTTTATTTATTTCTTGAGTATGCATATTGACGCATTTTTAAAGCGAGGAAAGCAAATTGATGTTTTGAATACACAGGAGACGGATGAAATTCGTGATACTCATGTGAAAGAATATCGGGTGGCGATGATTTTTAAAGATAAAATTCAGGAATATTTTAAAGTGGCTATTCCTGAAATAGAAGTCATCTACTTAACGATGTTAATCCATTCCATCAAATCGTTAAAGGAGAACAAAAGAGTCGGTATCATCGTGGCTGCTCATGGAAACAGCACGGCGAGTTCAATGGTTGAAGTCGCGACAGAACTGCTAGGGAGCACGCCGATTGCAGCAGTTGACATGCCGCTTTCTGTTTCACCTTCGGACATTATTGAATGCGTAGCGGAAAAAATGAAACAGGTTGATGAAGGTGAAGGTGTTTTAATGCTGGTAGATATGGGGTCGCTTGCAATGATGGAAAGCAGGCTGGAGGAAAAGACAGGCATTTCCATCAAAACGATCAGCAATGTTACGACTTCAATGGTGCTGGATGCTGTCAGAAAGGTCAACTATTTGAATTTAAATTTGCATGCGATCTATCAATCGGTCACGAAGGATTTTATCGAGTTGTGGGAGCGTCAGCCAGCGGCACCCGGCAAAAAGAAGGCATTGGTATCCATCTGCACGACGGGCAGCGGAACGGCCAAAAAGCTGGAAGACATTCTAACCACGATCGTAAACAAGGCCTCCGATACCCCGATTCACATATTGACCGTATCATCGATTAAGCTGGCCAACAGCATAAAAGAAATCGAAAAAGAGTATGAAATCCTTGCGACAGTCGGAACGAAAGACCCTAAAATCAATGCTCCGCATGTATCTTTAGAAGTGTTAATTGAAGGGGAGGGAGAGAAGCTGATTCAACAGGCGATTACAAAAGGAAGCATCCCCTTGAGCAATGGATTGAACAAAGCAAATATTATTGTCAGGGAGCTTTGCGAGGATAGTCTGAAAAAATACCTTGTCTTCTTGAATCCTCATCATGTGATCGAAATGTTATTGGAGTGGCTGCAAACCGTTCAAGATGAGCTGGGAGTCATTTTCAATAATGCGGTTTTGATCAAAGTCATTATGCACACGGCTTTCGCCTTTGAAAGGGTAATTAAGCAGAACCCGATCGCTTTCTCGGAGGAAGAAGAGATCAATGATCAGCTGAAGGAAATGGTGTACGTGACAGAGCGAACATTAGCCCCTTATGAAGAAAAGCTCGGACTTCGCATAAGTGATGATGAAAAATTATTTATAGCCGCCATATTTGCTGAAGAAGTGCATGGCCAGCTGTTTTAAAAATAGTTTTTTTATATGAACCTGTATTAAATGGAACACCATTTTAATACAGGTTTATTTTTTTCGTTTTAAGTGTTTCAACAACAAATTGCTATTGGCTGAAATAACAATGAAAACGCTTAACACAACTGTGTTGGCACGATCCTTGCATTATATATGGATGTACAAAACAGGAAAGGAGCAATAGATATGATTTCAGTTATTATCAGCGGTCATGGAGATTTCCCCATAGCATTAAAAGAATCTTCAGGGATGATATTCGGTGAAGAAAATAACCTGATTGCAGTGCCGTTTTTTAAAGGGGAAGGAATACAAACGTTGCAAGAAAAATATCATCAGGCGCTCAAGGATATCCCGGAAGAACATGAAGTGCTTTTTTTAGTCGATATTTTTGGAGGGACGCCATATAACGCGGCAGCTTCCTTTATTGCTGAGGATCAAAGAATGGATATGGCAGCCGGCGTAAACCTGCCGATTCTGCTGGAGGTATTAAGCCTGAGAGAACATCTGGCTCTCAAAGATTTGCTGAACAACTTAAAAGCAATGAGTCAGCAAAGCTTTCAAGTGTGCAGTGAACATTTAGAAAAAGTAAAAACAGCCAATCAAGATACAAGAGAGGATGAATTATGATGAACATTGTGTTAGCAAGAATTGATGACCGCTTTATTCACGGCCAAATCCTGACAAGATGGATAAAAGTCCATGCAGCCGACCGAATCATCGTTGTCTCCGACGATATTGCTCAGGACGAAATGAGAAAAACGCTGATCCTTTCTGTTGCGCCTTCAAATGTAAAGGCGAGTGCCGTCTCGGTTTCTAAAATGGCAAAAGCATTTCATAGTCCGCGCTACGAAGGGGTAACGGCAATGCTCTTGTTTGAAAATCCGTCCGATATTGTATCTCTTATAGAAGCAGGTGTACCGATCAAAACCGTAAACGTGGGGGGAATGCGTTTTGAAAATCATCGCAGGCAAATCACAAAATCAGTCAGTGTCACAGAACAAGATATAAAGGCATTTGAAACATTAAGTGACAAGGGCGTGAAACTGGAATTGAGGCAGCTGCCTTCAGATGCCAGTGAGGATTTTGTACAGATTTTACGGAACGTAACAAAATAATCAAGGGGATGAGAATATGTCTTCATTACAAATTATTTTGTTGTTAATCATTGCAGCAATCACCGGAATCGCAAGTGTATTGGATGAAGGGCAGACACACCGTCCGCTTGTGGCCTGTACGTTGGTTGGCTTGGTGCTCGGGGACTTAAAAACGGGAATTATTCTTGGAGGCACACTGGAGCTGATGGCGCTCGGCTGGATGAACGTCGGGCTTGCCATGGCACCTGATACAGCGATCGCCTCTGTCATCTCAACCATTTTAGTTATTACCGCTGATCAGGGAATTGGCGAAGGGATTGCTGTCGCTGTTGCTTTAGCAGCTGCGGGTCAGGCGCTGACGATTTTTGTTCGGACGATCACTGTCTTTTTCATCCACCGCGCTGATCAATATGCAAAAGCGGGAAATATAAAAGGAATTGAAATTATGCATATTACCGCGATGGTGTTTCAAGCTTTGCGCGTCATGATTCCTACATTGATTGTTGCTTTGATTAGTGTCAGCGCTGTTCAGGCGTTCCTGGGAAATATTCCTGATGTCATTACAAAAGGACTGCAAATAGGCGGAGGCATTATTGTAGTTGTCGGGTATGCCATGGTGATCAATATGATGAATATTCCTTATTTAAAGCCATTTTTCTATATTGGTTTCTTATTAGCGGCGTTTACCGATTTTAACTTAGTGGGATTTGGAGCCCTTGGTCTCTGTCTGGCGCTTTTATACCAGCAGGTGATGCAAAAACAAAGCGCTCACGGAGCAGTCGCGGCCGCATCAGACAGTGGCAGTGTTGCTGTTTATGATGACGATGATGATGATCTTGATGCCTAAACGATGAGGGGGGAAGAAAAATGGAGAAAGAAAAACGATTAACGAAAAAAGAAATTTTCAGCATGTTTATTCGTTCAAATTTTTTACTCGGTTCCTTTAACTTCGAACGTGTGCAGGCAATGGGATATTGTTATGTCATGATACCGGCGATCAAAAAATTGTACGGTCCCGGAGCGAAAAGAAACGAAGCCTTGCAGCGGCATTTGGAATGGTTTAATACACATCCGTGGCTGACAGCGCCTATATTTGGCGTGACGGCAGCCATGGAAGAAGAAATGGCGAACAATAAAGGAATTGACGGAAAAGCGATAAGCGGAATGAAAATCGGTTTGATGGGACCAATAGCGGGCGTAGGCGACCCGATTTTCTGGGGAACGATTCGTCCTGTCTTAGCTGCGCTAGGAGCCTCCCTTGCTTTAGGAGGAAACATTGCCGGTCCTTTGCTATTCTTTTTCTTGCTGAATGCCATAAGATTAAGCACAAAATATTACGGATTAAAGTATGGCTATGTGAAAGGAATGGAGATTCTTCAGGATTTAGCGGGGAATCGCATTCAGAAGCTTACAGAGGGCGCTTCGATTCTCGGATTATTTGTTATGGGGGCTCTCGTGTCCAAATGGACCACCATCAACATTCCAATCGTTGTATCCAGGATTAAGGATGAAAGCGGAAAAGTAGATGTTCAAACTGTACAAAACGTGTTAGACAGCATTATGCCGGGTGCTCTGCCTCTCGGATTAACGTTATTGGTGGCATGGATGCTTCGCAAAGGGGTGAATCCTCTTCTCATTATTTGCGGCATCTTTGTCATCGGGATTCTCGGGTATTGGGCTGGATTCTTAGCATAAGCTGTGTGAAGGAAAAAGAGAGAAACTGCAGCAGTCTTTTCATATATAAATCATTCGGATAACAGCGAAACAGAGGAGAATTGCCAGAAACGGACCAGCTTGCTTAGCAGTCTCTCTTGAAAGTGTTCAAACATGAAGAGAGGAGCGAAGGAACAAATGAAAAAGAGACTTATTCAAGTCATGATCATGTTCACCCTGCTGTTGACTATGGCATTTTCGGCAGATGCAGCCGATTCAAGCTACTATGATGAGGATTACCGTCCTCAATACCACTTCACACCAGAGGCAAACTGGATGAATGACCCAAACGGAATGGTATATTATGCCGGGGAATATCACTTGTTCTATCAATACCATCCATACGGGCTTCAGTGGGGGCCCATGCATTGGGGGCATGCCGTCAGCAAAGATTTGGTTACATGGGAACACCTTCCTGTTGCGCTGTATCCGGATGAAAAAGGCACGATCTTTTCTGGAAGCGCAGTTGTAGATAAAAATAACACAAGTGGTTTTCAAACAGGCAAAGAGAGTCCGCTTGTGGCCATTTATACACAGGATCGGGAAGGCCATCAAGTGCAAAGTATTGCCTATAGCAACGACAAAGGAAGAACATGGACGAAATACGCTGGCAACCCTGTCATTCCAAACCCGGGTAAAAAAGATTTTCGCGATCCAAAAGTCTTTTGGTATGAGAAAGAAAAAAAGTGGGTAATGGTGCTTGCGGCCGGTGACCGAATCCTCATTTATACATCAAAAAATCTGAAGCAGTGGACGTATGCAAGTGAATTTGGACAGGGTCAAGGAAGCCACGGGGGAGTATGGGAATGCCCGGATTTATTTGAGCTTCCGGTAGACGGCAATCCGAATCAAAAGAAATGGGTCATGCAGGTCAGTGTCGGAAACGGAGCGGTCTCGGGAGGATCAGGCATGCAATATTTTGTAGGGGACTTTGATGGAACTCATTTTAAAAATGAAAACCCGTCAAACAAAGTTCTCTGGACGGATTACGGCAGAGACTTTTATGCCGCTGTATCCTGGTCCGATATTCCAGCCACAGATAGTCGGAGACTATGGTTAGGGTGGATGAGCAATTGGCAATATGCGAATGATGTTCCGACATCCCCATGGAGAAGTGCAACGTCCATTCCAAGAGAGTTAAAATTGAAAGCGTTTACCGAAGGGGTTAGAGTGGTCCAAACACCAGTGAAAGAGCTGGAAACGATTCGCGGGACCTCTAAGAAGTGGAAGAATCTGACCATATCGCCTGCAAGTCATAATGTGTTAGCAGGGCAATCTGGAGATGCCTATGAAATAAATGCAGAATTTAAAGTAAGCCCTGGTTCAGCTGCTGAATTTGGTTTTAAGGTCCGAACAGGTGAAAATCAATTTACGAAGGTCGGCTATGACCGAAGGAACGCCAAATTGTTCGTTGACCGGAGCGAGTCGGGCAACGACACCTTTAATCCGGCCTTTAACACCGGAAAAGAAACAGCCCCATTGAAGCCGGTAAATGGGAAGGTTAAGATGCGCATTTTTGTTGACCGCTCCTCGGTTGAAGTATTTGGGAATGACGGAAAGCAGGTCATAACGGATATTATTCTCCCAGACCGATCAAGCAAAGGGCTTGAATTATATGCTGCAAAGGGCGGTGTAAAGGTAAGATCTTTAACCATACACCCTTTAAAAAAGGTATGGGGAACGTCACCTTTTATGTCCAATATGACTGGCTGGACGACTGTAAATGGCACGTGGGCCGACACAATTGAGGGGAAACAAGGGAGGTCGGACGGAGATTCCTTTATCTTGTCTTCAGCATCCGGGTCAGACTTCACTTATGAATCTGATATCACCATTAAGGATGGAAACGGAAGAGGGGCAGGAGCACTAATGTTTCGCTCTGACAAAGATGCCAAAAACGGTTATCTTGCCAATGTGGACGCGAAGCATGACCTGGTGAAATTCTTTAAATTTGAGAACGGTGTTGCTTCTGTCATTGCTGAATACAAAACACCGATAGACGTTAATAAAAAGTATCATCTGAAAACAGAGGCCGAGGGCGATCGCTTTAAAATCTATTTAGATGATCGTCTTGTGATTGATGCAAATGATTCCGCATTTTCAGAAGGCCAATTTGGCTTGAATGTGTGGGACGCGACTGCTGTCTTTCAGAATGTAAAGAAGGAGTCTTAATTTTAAAAAAGGCACAGACCCGAACAGTCTGTGCCTTCTCGTTATTTTAACAAATTTAAAGATTCGCGGTTAAATGCTTCCAAATCATCAGGTGTTCTGCTTGTGACAATGTTGTGGCTGACGACTACTTCTGCATCTTTGTAGTTTGCACCGGCATTGATTAAATCTTTGCGGATGCTGCGGTAGCCTGTGATATCTTTGCCTTTTAGAAGATCCGTATCAATCAGTACTTGCGGGCCGTGGCAAATTGCGAAAACAGGTTTTTTGTTTTCGACAAATGCTTTTGCGAATTCACCCGGACGGTCATCTGCACGAAGCAAATCCGGAGAGAATCCCCCAGGAATTAAAAGTGCATCAAAGTCACTTGCATCCACATCAGAGATGGCTTTGTCAATCTTTACTTTCTCGCCATGCTTACCGGTCACTTCTTTGCCGGCTTCCAAATCGATAGCTACAACACTGTAGCCAGCTTCTTCGTATGCTTTTACCGGACTTGTATATTCGATGTCTTCGAATTGGTCTGTAACAAGAACTGCAATTTTTTTGCTCATAAAAAACCCTCCTAATAACTCTCTATTCATAGAATAACAGGAAGATTGACCGGCCTTCAAAATATTTGCTTAACGAGATCGTTTTTCGTGAGTTTCAATAAAAGCGGGTCAGCCCATATAAGGACTTACCTATTACAATGTGGAAATATCAATCACAAATCGATAACGGACATCGCTTCGGAGGATACGTTCGTATGCTTCGTCCACTTGGTCAGCTCGGATGACTTCGATTTTAGGTTCGATGTCATGCTCAGCTGCGAAATCCAGCATCTCTTGAGTTTCTTGAATTCCGCCGACTAGAGAACCTGCAATGCTGCGGCGCCCCATGATTAGGGAAAACACACTGTATGTGTCCGGCTTGGCAGGAGCTCCAACGTTTACAAGTGTCCCGTCTATACGAAGCATTGATAAATAGGCATCCACATCAAGATTCGCCGATACCGTATTTAAGATCACGTCAAAACGCCCGGCCAATGCAGTGAATGTAGCTGGGTCACTTGTTGCAAAGTAATGATTTGCACCGAGTTCCAGAGCTTCTTCTTTCTTATTCATGGAACGGCTCAGGACGGTTACCTCTGCACCCATCGCATGTGCAAATTGAATCGCCAAATGTCCAAGGCCACCCACGCCTACAATCGCAACCTTTTTACCAGGGCCAACATTCCAGTGTTTCAGCGGGGAATACGTTGTGATACCTGCACACAACAGCGGACTGGCAACATCCATTTCCAAACGGTCTGGTATGCGAACAACAAATCTGTCAGTGACAACGATTTTTTGGCTGTACCCGCCATAAGTGGGGTTTCCGTCGTAGTCTACTGAGTTATACGTTTGAACAACACCCTTCGTGCAGAATTGTTCCTCTCCGTTGAGACAGTATTCGCATTCTCCGCAAGAGTCAACAAAACAGCCGACACCAACGCGGTCTCCGACAGCAAACTTGGTGACTTCTGCTCCAACGGCTGTTACGACACCGGCTATTTCATGTCCTGGCACCATTGGGAAGATGCCACCGCCCCATTCATCAAAAGCACTATGAATGTCTGAATGGCAAATACCGCTGAATTTAATATCGATTAAGACATCGTGCGGCCGTAATTCTCTTCGCTCAATCGTCGTTTGTTCAAATTTGGCTTTTGCATGTGACACGCTTAATACACGGGTTTGATGTTGAGTACACATATGAACCTTTCCTTTCTTCATCATAAGTGTTGTAAAAAAACATGCACTTATTTATGTTTTATGGTGTCTTCAACATAACGATAAACCTTAAAGTCTGCTTTAAGGCAAGGGTTTTTTTAAAATAGCATTTAAAATGAACCTGATTTATAAGGTGAGCTACAGTCAGCAATTAACGCAGAAACTGTAATCATGCTGCGATCCCGGGGTGAAAGTTCTTCCTCTCTTGCCCAAATGTCACCGAATAGAACATCATCATGAAGTTCAGCAAACTTTGGCGCAAATTCTCCTAATTGTTCTCTTCCGGCAGTTTGTTTATTTGCCATTCAGCAATCCCTCCATCTAAACTGTTTTTATTGCATGGAGAAGTATAGAGCTTAAAGTGTGCTTTAAGGCAAGTCCCGAATATATAAACCCAGATTCAGCAGCTAACCACTTGTTTTGAGCTTGACTTAAAGTTAACTTTAAGTGTTACCTTCACAATATGCAGGATAGAGAGGTGAAGATCATGAATATTGCTCAGGTGGCAAAGCAGTTTGGCCTGACAGCCGCAACACTCCGATATTACGAACGTGTCGGGTTGATCCCGCCGGTAAAACGAAAAGAAAGCGGCATTCGCGATTATGATGAAGAAGATATCAAATGGATTGAATTCATTAAATGCATGCGAAATGCGGGCCTATCAATAGAAGCGTTAATTGAATATACAACGTTATTTACTGAAGGAGATCGTACGGTAGAAGCCCGCAAAAATATCCTGGCTGATGAAAGACAGCGGCTGATAGAGAAGCGGAAAGAAATTGATGAAACAATTAAAAGATTAGATACAAAAATTGAAGATTATGATGGGAAATTGCGTGAAAACGAGGCAAAGCTCAAAAGCAGGCCTAAAACGGAAAGTCTTCAGGAGAAGTGACGCAAGATAGCATTCTTTGCGCCCGAGGGGGCAGGTTAAAAATAAAAATTCACCCCGCAAGAAATCATACCAAAAGAGGTGGTTACGATTCCTTATTCCATTGGAGAATTTGCAAACATCATCGGTGTGACAACAAGTACCCTCAGGTATTATGAAAAGGAAGGGCTCCTGACTCCTCATCGAAATGAGAATAATATACGGGAATTTACGGATCATGATATCGGATGGGTGCGGTATTTGCTCCATTTGAAAGATTCAGGAATGTCGATGACAGAGCTAAAACAATATACAACATGGCGAGCAATGGGTGATGAAACGATTCATGATAGGATGCATTTACTTGAAAAGCGTAAGCACTTTGTAGAATTAGAAATTCAAGCTTTACAGCAAAACCTGCATGTATTAAACCGTAAGATTGAATTCTACAAGGACCAGATGAAGGGGGATCAATATGAGTTTGTCCTTTATCCAAATGAAGAGGGAAAGCCATAAAAACAAATGGTTTAAGGCTGAAGGTGATTTTTAAAAATAAAAAATCTCTTCAGCCTTTATTGTTTAGGAATGAGGAGGAAAGCAGCTTTTATATTTGACGTTAAGTCGAAAACTTACTTTAGCTATCAAAAAACAGTTAGTATGGTCTTTAAAAAATATAAATTCCCGTTGCTCATTTAGTCAGATTTTCCCCTCAGCCGTTTAATATCTTCTTTAGGCGGAAAACCAAACATGCGGGAGTATTCACGGCTGAATTGTGATGGACTTTCATAGCCGACCCGGAATGCAGCATCTGCGGCATCTGTTGACTTCGTTAATAACAGGCGTCTGGCTTCCTGCAGTCTCAGCTGTTTTTGGAACTGAATCGGGCTCATAGCCGTCACAGCTTTAAAGTGCCTGTGCAGGGAGGAAACACTCATATTCACTATATCTGCAAGTTCCTCAGTTCGAAGGGGCCGGTCAAATTCCCTCATGATGTGTTCGATGACATCTTTGATTCGATAGGTATAGCTCCCCTCAATCGCAATTTGCTCCAGAGTTCGTCCGTGCGGCCCTTGCAGAACCCTATAGAGAATTTCCTTTGTAAATATAGGGGCAAGTACCGAGATGTCTTTCGGGGTGTCCAGCAAAAAGGCTAACCTGAGAACTGCATCCAGCAAAGCTGGCTCTATTTTACTGACAAACATAGCCCTCTCCGTGTGTTTTTTCGGCCCTGCTTGAAAGTCAGAATCACTTAAAACCTCTAAGACTTGGCTCGGAGTAAATTCTAGCTTAAGGGCCAAATAAGGCTCATCACATGAGGCTTTTATCACTCGCCCGGCAACCGGCAAGTTAACAGATGCGACAAGGTAATCAGCAGGACTGTACCTCATGCGCTCCTTTGCAAGTAATACTTCTTTTTCACCTTGAACGATCACACAAAATGATGGCTTGTAAACGCTATAAACCGGTTCGGAAGCATGAGATTCACGGATGAAAAATAAAGACGGAACAGCAGTCTTGTGAACACCGTCCCGGCATGAATAACGTTCAATGAGTTCGGTCAGCTCTTCCTGTTGTTGGGCTATTCGTACAGACATACGTCGCTCTCCTTCACTTGATATTTTTCATTATAATGCTTGTTTGCAAGTAGTGTCATTGGCTGTGAGAGGATTAGGCAATCATTTGATACAAATGGGATAACGGCTGCTTTTGCATTCATTGCATAATGAGAAGCAGATAAAAGGAAAGAGGGGACTCAAGAAATGGATTATGTAAAACTTGGACATTCCGGTTTAGAAGTCTCCAGGCTTTGTCTGGGGTGTATGAGCTTTGGTGCAGCAGAAAAGTGGGTTCATCAATGGGTACTCGATGAAGAAAAGAGCCGCCCCATCATCAAAAAAGCGCTTGAGCTTGGCATCAATTTTTTTGATACGGCGAATGTGTATTCAATGGGAGCAAGTGAAGAAATACTTGGCAGAGCGTTAAAGGATTATGCCAATCGAGATGAAATCGTGCTTGCAACGAAGGTTCATCAGCGAATGCATGAGGGCCCAAATGGTGCCGGCCTCTCACGAAAGGCGATCATGAGTGAAATTGATAAAAGTCTTAAGAGACTGGGAACAGACTATGTAGACCTTTACATCATCCACCGCTGGGATTACCATACACCCATTGAAGAAACGATGGAAGCATTGCATGATGTGGTGAAGGCCGGGAAGGCAAGGTATATTGGCGCTTCTGCGATGTATGCGTGGCAGTTCCAGAAGGCGTTACATGTTGCAGAGAAGAATGGATGGACCAAATTTGTGTCGATGCAGAATCACTTAAACCTGATATACCGAGAAGAGGAGAGGGAAATGCTGCCGCTTTGCAAAGAAGAAAAAATTGGAGTGACCCCGTACAGCCCGCTCGCATCTGGAAGATTGACACGTGAATGGTCTGAAACAACGCATCGCTCCGAAACCGATCAAATCCAGAAATCCAAATACGATGCGACTGCTGATGCTGACCGGCTGGTCGTGGAGCGGCTTGCGGCAATCGCAGAAAAACACGGAGTTTCCCGAACCCATATCGCGCTTGCTTGGCTGCTGCAGAAGAAACCAGTAACAGCTCCTATTATTGGAGCTACGAAAATGTCCCATCTCGAAAATGCTGTCAGAGCTCTATCTGTTAAGTTAACATCTGAAGACATCGCGCTTTTGGAAGAACCATATGTACCCCATCCGATAGTCGGCCACCATTAAATGCCGTTACTATGGGGATAAGGAGCATGGGAGCATGATTGAAAAACAGTATACAATTATTGCAATTACAGGGTTTGCCCGTGCAGCAACCTTGCTGGTTCGTGCAGCCTGCAAGTTTCATTCTCACGTATTTCTTCTACATCAGAAGAAATGCGTTCATCTGAAAAATCCGCCAAAGTCCCTTATTGATGTGATGTCATTAGGCATTACACCTGGTACTCACATTCAAATCAGAGCTGAAGGGATTGACGAGGAACAGGCCTTGCAAGCGATTGAAGATCAGATGAGAAAAAGCGGGTTCATAGACAGCTCATGAATCGGGCGGAGAAGGAGAAGCGGAGGAATTATTATGATTCCTCATAGTCGCCCTCACTTCTATTCAGCTTTTTCTTAACATACAGAAGCTGAAGAACAGTTGTGGCCAATCAATACTGTTCCTCAGCAAATCAGTCATTGTATGTTAAAGGGTTGGCAATTGAATGGCTGTATCAATATTTTTTAAATTCAGCTTGACTTGTTCGTCAGGGTTCCAAGGATGGTACCAGCCTTTTTCCATCATATAGCTCGAGAGTTGTTCGTGCATATCGAGTGCTTCTTCCAAATGGCGGATAAGGACTTCTTTTACTTCAGGCGTTCCGGCTTCAGTGGCTGCCATCGCATAATTTCTGACTCCGTTTTTTGCTGAAATTAATAAGTCCATAGCAATGATTTGGTCTGTTAGAACATTCATGCCAGTCAGATATTCTATGATAGGATTCATGATTTATTCATCTCCTCATTCGTGCTTTGCATTAGATAAAATAGAGGCAAATTCCTGCAGCTGGCGTGTGGTGATATCAACATCTTGCTGCATGATTTCTTTCAGCTTCGGATCAGATACCAGTGCTTTCATTGTTTTAGATTTCGTCAAACAAAGTGTCTTAAATGAAGTCATTTCCTGAACCTCAAGCACTTCGTGTAAGGCGTATTCCATTTCTGTAACCTCCGTTTTTTAAGGCTTTAACACAACTTTGATACAATCATCCATTTTTGAATCAAAAATGTCATAGCCATGCTTGGCTTCACTAAGCGGCAGGACATGGCTGACAACATCTCCCGGATCAATTTTGCCTGTCGATACTAGTTCAAACATGTACGGCATATAGTGGATCACCGGAGCCTGGCCAGAGCGTATATTGACGTTTCGCTGCATAATATCTCCTAACGGAAAACCGTTATATCTGCCTCCGTACACACCTGTAATTTGTATGGTTCCTCCTTTGCGAACAGCTTGAGAGGCAATGACCAATGCACTCATTGTTCCGCCATGAAGTTTTAATCCGCTGGCAAGGAACTCGAGATCGCTCATTTTACCATCCATCCCAACAGCGTCAATGACTACATCCGCTCCGCCTTTCGTGATTTCCTTTAAATAATTCCCTGTATTCTCATGGTCTTCAAAATTAACGATTTCTACTTTGTTTGTACGTTTCGCATGCTGTAAGCGATAGTTTACATAGTCAACTGCTATGACGCGTTTTGCGCCTTTTAGCCAACAAAACTTTTGAGCAAACAGGCCGACTGGTCCGCAGCCGAGAACGATAACTGTATCGCCTTTTTTTACGCCGGCATTATCCACACTCCAAAAGCCGGTGGTCATGGCATCGGCAATCACGCTTAATTTCTCATCGGGTTCCTCACAAGATTCAGGGATTTTAAAATGGGTAAAATTCGCAAACGGCACTCTTAAATATTCCGCTTGCCCGCCTGGATAACCGCCAGTTTGCCCTGAATAGCCGAAATAAGCACCCATTTCCCCATTGTCATTAGACTGATCACATTGGCTTTCCAGCTGGTTTTTACAAAAAAAACATTCACCGCAGGCGATCGTAAAAGGGATAATGACGCGGTCACCTTTTTTGACCTTTGTAACCCCTGGCCCAACTTCTTCAACAATTCCCATCGGTTCATGGCCGATGACATAGTCTTCATGGAGATTAGGAATCAATCCATGGATTAAGTGTAAATCTGATCCGCAAATGGCTGTACTGGTGACTTTGATAATCATGTCATCGGATTTTTCAATCTTTGGATCGGGGACATCTTTGACAACAACATTTTTAATGCCTTGATACGTTACTGCCTTCATGCTGTAAAACCTCCAGTGTTAGTGTTCATCAGGTGTCCGGTCAAACATCCCTTTGCGATTTGTTTCATCAGGAAAGAGGTTCATATTGCCGACCATGATCGTGTTTTTTGCAGAGAGCTGATCCAGCTTATACTGTTCGCTCAGCTCATATGGATGGAACCACTTTTTGCTGATCATCAGTTCCGTAATCTCTTGGTGCATCGCAATTCCTTGCATCAGCTGTTTCCGAAGCAGTGCTCTTACATCTGGTGAAGCGGTTTCTGTCAAAGCTACAGCAGTATTCCTTACGCCTTCCTTAGCTCGTATAAGAAAATCCATCGCGAATGTAGTGTCTGCTAGTTCAGGCACATTCAGCGAATTAATGGGGTCTAAATGATCATTATTCAAAGAGGCTTACCTTCCTTTCAATTGATGATTGGCGTTGGGCGGCTTTGAGGGACAGGGGCCTGAAATGAGGCACGCTCATAAACCGCTTGTAATTCAGTAAGGTCTTGAATGGATTGCTGTACATCTTTTTCCATCAAGTCCTTCAGTTCTTGGTCAAACACAAGCCCTTGCATTAACTTTGATTTCGCTATACAAAGTGTTTTAAAGTTCACGATTTCATGTAAGTCAACAGCCTCATGAGCTGCCAATGTTTGATGATCCATATTGATGTAACCTCCTTTTATCAACGTTACATTTCCCGAAATGAAGTTGAAGCATACAGAAAATACACTCGGTATCATTTTTTGTTTTAAGAATCGCTGTTTTTGCTCGTTCTTATGACATGGACTAAACTGCACTTAAATCTGAAATAAGGGTGAAGTATGGAAATTTATTTATGGAAACTTGACATAGTGCTGTCAGGTTTCTTTGGTATCATTAAATTGGATGACCAGTAAAAGTATGGTTTTATAGGAGGCACTCGATATGAAGCTGTTACAAATTAGACTGTTGGTGAATGATTTTAAGAAAAGCGTCGAGTTTTATAAAGATTCATTAGGACTTCCAATAAGTTGGTTAGAGAATGAAATGGAATATGCACTCTTTGATAATGGGGAAACGAAAATAGAGCTTTTATCTCGAGAAACGATGGCTGAAATCGTTGGAGAGGAAAAAAAGTCCTTGGAAGGAGAAGCTCAATCAAAATTTTTGCTTCAGTTTAAGGTAGAAGATGTTGATAAAACGTATGACGATTTACACGAAAAAGGAGTTAAATGTGAGAATAAACCGCATGATCGCAAGGAATGGAGTGCCCGAGTTGCTCACTTCAGAGATCCAGATCATAATCTGATTGAAATATATAAAATGTTATGATTTTTCGACTCGCAAAATCATAGAATAACGTTTGATAACGTACCTCATCATTTTTATACGCCCTGGTAAAAGAAAGCAAAGTCATAATAGGTTGCGGACACTGAACTTGCAGCATTTACGCTGATTTGTATGGTGTCCGTTTTTGATTGGTGAAAAAGGTGGAGTATCTATGAATCGAGAAGAAGCGTGGATACAAGGAAGCAGTACACTGATTGAGTTAATTGGTGGAAACGAAGCCGCTTGATCCATGTCCTTTTTCCGGATTGTCAATCGTGCAAATGATTAAGAGCCAAATTGAACACACCATCAATATCAAGCCTGAATACCATTTATTTTGTATCCTTAATTGTCGAAAACATAGGAATAATTCCACTTTTGAAAGATCTAGTTTATGGTACATTGATAAATATATGGGAGGGGAGGGGGCATGGTATCTGAAAGTAAATCCTTAACTGGATGTAAGAAAGTCAAACGTACGGCATTTATAAGGGGAGGGTATAAGGTGAATAAGTTAAAGAGGCTAAGTATGCTAACGGTGATGATTGCATCTTTGTTCATTTTTTCTAGCCATGCACTTGCAGCTCAGTATTATACGGTTTCAACAAGCAGCGGTGCTCCTGTCAATATGCGCAGCGGCCCAGGTACAAGTTGGGGAATTGTAACGACCATTCCGAGTGGAACCCGCATCCCGATCTATTGCTACAAAACCGGTACAACTGTAACTGGAAAGTATGGAACGAGTAATATTTGGAATTACACAGAGCGGACGCTTGCCAGCGGGGAGATCGTTCCTGGATTTGTCTCTGATACATATATGTATACAGGCTCAGACGGTCCGGTTGTTCCTAAATGCAGCTGGTAGCATTGTTCTATTGTTTCTTAAAATGAAGGAATTGAAGAAAGAGGGATGACATTGACTAAACTGAAAATGCTGAGTATGTTAACCGTTATGATTGCATCTTTATTCATTTTTTCCAGTCAGGCACTTGCCGTTCAGTACTTTACTGTCTCAACAAGCAGCGGTGCGCCTGTCAATATGCGCAGCGGTCCTGGTACAAATTATCCTATTATGCTTTCCATTCCGAGCGGCTCCCGTGTTCCTTATTATTGTTACGCTTATGGAACGACTGTTACAGGGAAGTATGGAACGAGTAATATCTGGGACCAAATCCAGTGGAAAGATTCCCGGGGTGTCGTGAATATTGGATATGTTTCTGACACATATGTGTACACAGGTTCAGACGGCCCTGTCGGTTACAAATGCAATTAGCTAAATACTCCGTACAATAGAATCTCTTCTTAAGGGCCTATCTAGGACGAACCATACCAACAACAATAGTTGGTATGGTTTTTGTTGCGATGAAGTCTTCCATACCTGCATTTGTGGTGATTTTCAAAAGAGATTCATGATGTTAGACACTGGTTGTTGTTGAGGACAACATAACGAGCCGCTTTAGAGTTGTATCTAATGGTATAAAATACGGAATTAAGATAGGAAATAATCAATAGGAGAACGTAATGTACAAACCTATTTTTCGATGAAATTCCTAATATCACTTTGGTTAAACATCTCACATTGCGTTCTCGTTAGTGAAAAGTTCTTTTTACGCTTCGTGAAATCTTCTCTAATTCTATAGTTAGTTTTACCTGTCCTATTTTGAACACGTATGTTTCTTTTCTTTTTCTAACATGTCGTGTAACCTCTCAGAAAATTCTTTATGGTACATTGTGTACCCCGTATGATTTCCGGGGAATTCAACCAATTCTGTTTCCAATAGTTCCGCTAGGGCGTTCGCGCAACGATAAGGAAAAAGCTCCCGAGAAGCACTTCCGCCAGCTGGGAGTACCTTTATCGGTGAAGATGTAAACACAGTTTTTAATGCTTCGAAATCTAATGTATAGCTGAGAATTTCTTGAATTTCATACTCAGTGAAATACGTTGAATTGCCGAGAAGCCGCTTTGTCAGCACAGCCTTTGATTGTTCGTCTGTCTCTAATCTTGACATTAACTTAATGACTTCACTTCGATGATTTTTCTTAAGGTCTTCCATGAATTGCTCGGCTTGTTTCAGCTCATTTCCATGCAGAAGCTGCAATAAGATTGGTTCGTGTGGGATCATGACATGTACTTGTTCGGGATGGCGTATGCACAGATCAAGCCCGATAACAGCCCCGGAGCTGCTTCCAAATACGTATGCCGGCTTATTGGTGATTTTGGCTAGAAGACGGTGAGCATCGTCACTGTGTGTTTCCACACGGTAATCCTCAATCTGATTGGCGAGATTGCTGCGGGAATGGCCGCGGCGATCGTAAGTAACAACCGAGTACCAGTTAGCCAGATGATTGGCAACTTGATGGAACTTGTCGGCATCACCGCCTCCGCCATGAACCAAAAGAATGATGGGACCTGAGCCACGCACCTGATAGTGGATGTTCGCGCCGGGTACTTGCAACGTTCCATTGTTTATCGTCATTTGTAGGACCTTCCTTTCTTCTCATCTCCCTTAACTTTACACAATTGGCCAATGGTATCATATGCAGGAAATAACTAAGAAACAAACTCGCCATATAAAAAGCACTGATTATTTTTCATCAGTGCTTCCGTTTTGTTTATTTAGAGTAGACAATTTTTTTTATTGTTTCAATAGAGAGGTGATATTCATAAGATAAATTATGAATGGTTTTGCCGTTTTTAAATGCTTTTTTAATAGAAGCGTTTCTGTCATCGATCAGCTTTCTTGTTCCTGAACACGCACCCCATTTTTGATGAGAGGATTCAGGTTTAGGGATATATATTGTTTTTCCTTGAACATACTTTTGAATTTCCGATATCAGCTTTTCAGGTAAAATAGCGGTTGCTTTTACATATGCCATTTCTGCCAGCTCCTTATTTTTTTATGTCAAATAAGGTGCAAAGCCACTATATCAGAAAAGCTTACTTGGGCGATCTTTTAGAAAGTCTACCCCATGCAAAGTATCGCCTTCCCAATAATAGGCTTTGCATGGGACGTTGCGGAATCTGGCATTCTCATCTTGCTTGCCATTTACATCACCTCCCTAACGATTTTCGATGATCATTTCCATTATAAAATAGAGTAAAGCCTTATGGCATCTTGTTAATTAAAGTTGAAGCAGTATGAAAATCAAGGGACCTTCCAAGTGAGAGGGGCTAAGGCTGATTGGCAATCAAAAGAGTAAGATTCAAGCTATATTACTTTAGATTCAAAATATTGACAAATTGATGTATTTTCAACAATAGGGCAGTCTCTTCATGTATACTGAGTCTGTATTTACAATATTTAGAAAGGGGAAGTGCAATGAAAATCAGTATGCAAACAGCAGATTTTTGGAAAAAGACAGCGATCTCATTACTTGTTTTCACCATGTTTTTTACCCTGATGATGAGCGAAACGGTTTTTGCGGCGGGACTGAATAAAGATCAAAAGCGCCGGGCGGAACAGCTGACAAGTATCTTTGAAAACGGCACAACGGAGATCCAATATGGATATGTAGAGCGATTGGATGACGGGCGAGGCTATACATGCGGACGGGCAGGCTTTACAACGGCTACCGGGGATGCATTGGAAGTAGTGGAAGTATACACAAAGGCAGTTCCGAATAACAAACTGAAAAAGTATCTGCCTGAATTGCGCCGTCTGGCCAAGGAAGAAAGCGATGATACAAGCAATCTCAAGGGATTCGCTTCTGCCTGGAAGTCGCTTGCGAATGATAAGGAATTTCGCGCCGCCCAAGACAAAGTAAATGACCGTTTGTATTATCAGCCTGCCATGAAACGATCGGATAATGCCGGACTAAAAACAGCATTGGCAAGAGCTGTGATGTACGATACGGTTATTCAGCATGGCGATGGTGATGACCCTGACTCTTTTTATGCCTTGATTAAACGTACGAACAAAAAAGCGGGCGGATCACCTAAAGACGGAATAGACGAGAAGAAGTGGTTAAATAAATTCTTGGACGTACGCTATGACGATCTGATGAATCCGGCCAATCATGACACCCGTGACGAATGGAGAGAATCAGTTGCCCGTGTGGACGTGCTTCGCTCTATCGCCAAGGAGAACAACTATAATCTAAACGGACCAATTCATGTTCGTTCAAACGAGTACGGTAATTTCGTAATCAAATAAGCATTAAATGAATAAAACGGCAGCATTTTTGTCGATGTTTAGCCAGCATTTTCAGCATGATGCGGAAAAGACAAGAGACAAACAAGCTCTTGTCTTTCCTAATATGATAGTTCAGTATAAATATATAAGAAAAATGTCAGTATTGAGTAATGAATGTATCACCAGGCGTATGCCTCAGGTGTCTCTCCTCCAGGTCCGGGAAAGATATCATTTAACATGCGGAGAATCTCCTTATCCAGACTGATTTCAACGGCTTTTATCGTATCACGCAGCTGCTCAACCGTTCGTGGTCCAATGATCGGCGCAGTTAAAACTGGATTCGCCAGCACCCATGCCAAAGCCACATTTGCTTCTTTTTCTCCTAGTTCTTTGCATAAATCTGAAAATTTCTCGAGTTGCAAACGATGTTTTTCAATTAAATCTGCTCTTTTTGCTGTACGAGTTCCGGCATTGCTTTTCAATGCCTTCCCGCCAAGAAGCCCTCCTGCAAGGGGACTCCACGCCACTACTCCTAAACCAAGATCCCGTGCAGCCGGCAGCACTTCCATCTCAGCTGTTCGTTCTAATAAACTATACTTGTGCTGTTCAGTGACGAGTCCCATGAATCGCCGTTTTTCAGCTTCAGCTTGCGCTTTAACTAAATGCCAGCCTGCAAAGTTACTGGATCCAATATAGTCTACTTTGCCGGAGCGAACCTGAGTCTCAAAAGCTTCCCATATCTCATCCCACGGTGTCCGCCTATCGATATGATGCATTTGGTACAATTCGATATGATCTGTCTGAAGCCGCTTCAGTGATCCTTCCAGATGACGTCTGATTTTGTATAGAGACAAGCCCCTCATATCATTTGGTCCGTCATTCGGATCAGAAATCGGTTCATATACTTTTGTCGCCAGAACAACTTTCTCGCGGCGCTGTCCTCCTTGTGCAAACCATTTTCCAATGATGCTCTCTGTCAATCCTGCGTTTTCGCCCCAGCCGTAAATATTGGCAGTATCAAAAAATTGAATGCCGTTATCAAGCGCTTCATCCATGATACGGAACGCAGTCTTTTCGTCTGTATCAACTCCAAAATTCATCGTGCCTAAACATAAACGGCTCACCCGCAATCCTGTTCTCCCTAAATAGGTATACTCCACAACAAACCTCTCCTTTATCATTATTTTTTGCAACAGCTGCAATACAGTTGATTCAACAATTGTTTCGCTCTTTGTTACGATTAAAAAGACGAAGCAAATGTAAAACAGACGCAAAATTATAGGAGGTTTTTTCAAATGAATATAGAGGATCTATGGGATCAATTTCATCAGCCGTTAAAAATATATATTTCACATAGGGTTAACGATCAATCTAACGTTGATGATCTCTTGCAAATCGTATTTATGAAAATACAAGTGCATCTCCCAAATCTGATCGATGAACAAAAGATCGACAGCTGGATTTATCGGATCACTAGAAATACGATTATTGATTTTTACCGTACAAAAAAAACAAGCGAAATATTGCCTGATGTTCTACATTTTAATGACAGTGCAGAGGAAGAAAATTTCACCAAGGAAGCAGCTGTGTGTATTCGATCGACCATCAAACGGTTGCCTGAAAAGTATCGAGAGGCTCTCGAGTTAACTGAATTCCAGGGGTTATCACAAAAAGAGTTGAGTGAAAAGCTCGGCATTTCTTACTCGGGAGCAAAATCAAGGGTACAACGCGGACGGAGAAAATTAAAACAGCTGCTTGAGGGGTGCTGTCATATTGAAGCGGATCGATATGGAAATATCGTAGACTTTCGTATTTTAAAGGAATAACTGATGAACAAAGTCAGTTATTCCTTTAAAATAGGCCATCCGCATGAAGAGCATTTTCCCTTTGATGTTTGTAAGAGATGTATGTATAATATAAATCGTAACGTTTTCGATTTAATAAAAAAGGAGTGTTGGAATGAACATTTTATTTTCAAAGCCGCTAGGCATATTAACGATTGGTTCATTACTAGTTTTGGCAGGATGTCAGACTTCCGGTTCTTCTGCAGGTGAGTCTAATCAAACAACATCATCCTCAGCAGTTGAAGAAGACTCTTCCAAAACGCAAGAGCAAACATCTGACAGTCATACACACGAACATTCTCACGATCATAGTCATGCGCATGATGAAGAAACAGAAAAAATATATGAAGGCTATTTTAAAAACAGCCAAGTAAAGGATCGCTTACTTTCTGATTGGGAAGGAGATTGGCAATCTGTATATCCATACCTGCAAGATGGTACTCTTGACGAAGTGTTTTCATATAAATCAGAATACGAAGGCGGCAAGACAGCTGAAGAATATAAAGAGTATTATAAAAAAGGCTATCAAACAGATGTTGACCGTATTGTAATCCAGAAAGATACTGTAACGTTCTTCAAAAATGGAAAAGAATATTCTGGTAAGTATACGTATGACGGATACGAAATTCTAACCTATGATGCGGGCAATAGAGGGGTAAGATACATATTCAAACTAGCTAAAAAAGCAGAAGGGCTGCCTCAGTATATTCAGTTTAGTGATCATAGTATTTACCCGACTAAAGCTAGTCATTACCATCTCTATTGGGGGGACGACCGTGAAGCTTTACTTGATGAAGTCAAAAACTGGCCTACCTACTACCCGTCAAAAATGGATGGACACGATATTGCCCATGAGATGATGGCTCATTAAATGATGATTACTCTATTAAAGTTGTTCTGCCATAGCCATTTTTTCTGTGGAGAATTGATAGAATGGGGAAAAAACTGATTGAGACCATTCAGGATCCGCCACATTATTGTGACGTGCATACCTTGAGTTCATCCCACATGAAGAGTAGAAGAAACCTATTTCAAAATAAAATCATTGGATGTATGGCAGTGGATTCCGCTTGAAATCTATAGGCTTATATAAAGCAAAAAAGAGACCCAAAGACCGCAAAGCTTCTTCAAGAAAGCTTTGCGGTCTTTTATATGATTCATCTCACCATAAAAAGGTATTTCAACTTTCTCTTTTGATCGACAATAGTCCATAAAGAGAAGAACATTTCCCTCACAAGTCGCGGCAGTAATCTTCATAGGTGTGTTTGCATGGCCCCACTTTAATGGTTTTGTTTAAAAAATCTAATAAAAAACAGACGCCATAAAGATTTCTTATGGCGTCTGATGGATATGAGGTAAGGTGTGTTCTTAATAGCCACCAAAGAAAGATGTCCCAACGATGATTAATAGGATGAATAGAACTACAATTAATGGAAATGACCTCATAACATCACCTTCCTTAAAAGAGGATAGTACATGATATGCAGATCGAGCTTATTCGATAGTGATACTAGTTTAATTGATGTAAAAATATTTTTTAGCCTAAGGCTGGACTGCTAACTGATCTATATTAGTTATGGGATCATACTTATCATTTTGGAATGAATCCGTTTCAAAGTGATGTGTTGTTCTCGGCCAATCGCTGGCTAATCTTCCTGATGCAATCGAGCTATATGAAGACATCCCTCTTTTATGGAATTACACCCAAAACTTCTCTCTCTTGCAGACCCTTAATCATTTGACTTGCATATCGAGCGTAAGCATGCCTCATCTAATAATAAAGTGCACCATCTGCCATTTGTTTTAACATTTTTAAGACAGTGATGCACACCTTTTGCGTTGAGCAAATGGAACAGGTTCAGAAGGGGCGAGCTGCTCCTTACTTTACCCAGATAAAAGACGGAGATAGACGGCATGTACCGAAGCTAACTGAAAGTTAAATTGAAATGAAAAAAGGGGCATGTTAAGCCCCCTTTAAGACTATCGAGAGCTTCTCAATAGCCTAACGCATTTTATGTTTAACATGTTTTAATTTTTCACAACGGATAAACTGACACTGTTGCCTGAGACTGTTACTTTAGCGAAGTCTTGTGTATCAATTACAGGTGTTATTGCTTTGTTGTCGATGGTGATGTTTGTAAAAGATGTTGAAAAGTTTGATTTGATAGATTGGCGTGACCCTGTTGTAGCAACTGTAGCGAGCGCTTTCCATTTGGAGATGGAGCCGACATTTGTTTTGCTGATTTCTGAAATGAGACGGCCGTTGTATCCCGCATTGTTCGTGCCCCAGTATGTAGCGCGGGTATTGCCGTTAAGGTTTTTGTAGATGGTAAGTTGTACGGTGCTGCCGGGACGGAAGCCTTTCGTATTCGTGAATTGGCTTCCTCCTTCGAGGTACTGAACCTGATCCTGCCCTTTTGAACCAACTTTCATATATGGTTTCCATACATTATATTTATCACTGTACTGAAACCCGATATCGGATTCTGTGCCTCCGCTAAAGCCAGAGTAGATATAGGCTGTCCCATTTGAAACCTGAATGGAGCTAGGAAGCTGGATTTTTGTAACAAAAATTGCACCAGTGCTGTTCAAGTAAGCCCTTCCGCCGATTCCATCAGTTAGCTGTGATGCAGCTTCTGCGGTTTTTGGACTAATAATACCCGGCACATCTACTGCACATGTGCCAAAAAGCACAGTTGCCGTAAGCGCACCCGCAAGCAGTCCTTTTTTTATCATCATTATTTCCCCCTATCATTATAATTAGAAAGCGTTATCATCTTGTATTATAAAACATTATGAAAATAATTCCATAATAAACATGAAAATAGACACAGAATTTACACATTATGACTTTGTGTATCTGGCAAACGGTCGATTCGCAATCTCGAAAAATGTCCCGTGAAGTGTACATGTTACGATAACTTTTCAATCGATACTTGTGCTTTATTGAAATAGAAAAGCCTAGAGATGGGGTAGAAATAAGAGGGGAAAGAGCGAAAACACTGTAATCAGATATGTGTGTATAACTCAATTGTTTGTTAGAAAAAAAGTGGGCTTTTTAAGCCCGCTTCTTAGTTCATGTTTTTCTTCAGGAGATTGTCTTTTTCATTTACATTGGATAACAAACCCGAGAATTCATACTTCTCTCTTTTGTAAATTTACTGAAAAATTGTTTATAACCAGAGCCCCTTACATTCAATGTCCAACATGACTCTTTTGAGTTTCATCTAATATTTCAAACAATCTTTTGTACTTTGATATGACTTCTTGGTCTACAATTTTATGGCCAGAATTGAAAAAGGTGATTGAGCCCGATCCTTTACCAAGCTGATTACGATCTGCAAGAACTTTTTTCAACTGTTTTGCAGTACCGACACTGCCTGAAATAATATCAACTTTTATCCCAAACAGTTTTTCAAAACTGTTTTTGAAAAACGGAAAATGAGTGCATCCTAACACAATCGTTCCGTATTGTTTCAAATCAAAAGAAGATAGTTCGTTCTTTAGATATTTAATGATTTTGTCTTCACTAAAATCAAAGTTCTCAGCAAATTCAACTAGTCCTGGAAGAGCTAAGCAATCAACAAGGTCATGTGATCAATTTCTTTAACTAGATTATGAAATTTCTCTTCTTTAAGCGTCAAATTAGTAGCAACTACGAGAACTCTTTTTCTTTCCTCTGTACATTTATTTATAGCAGGCTTTACAGCGGGTTCGATTCCGATTATCGGAAAGTCGAAGTTTCTCCGAAGATCCTCTATCGCAATGCTAGTAGCTGTATTACACGCAATAACAAGAGCTTTGATATTTTGACTGGCCAGGAATTCAGCTGCATTGAAAATATATTCTTTCACTTTACCCTTTGATTTTTCACCGTATGGAACGTTTAACGTATCTGAATAAAAAATGTAATCTTCATAAGGAAGAACTTTTATGGCCTCATACAATACAGTCATGCCACCAATTCCAGAATCAAAAAATCCTATTTTCATCACTTCTCACGCTTTCTGTCTCATTCTTTTTTTATCATATGACTTTATATCATCTGAATCAAACGAAAAACAACCATTTTACTATTCGAATGTAATATGGGAGCTATCGATTTTTCGAATAGATAGCAAAACTTGAGAAGAGGAGATAAGATCGAAATGTTGGTGATGTATTGTGGTTGTGGTGAAATCATTAAGATCGCATCGTATCAGTGGGATGATTGATAACCCGAATCAATTAGCTTTGAAAATGTAGGAGTATTGAGATTTCCAGAGTCAGAGGATGAAATTACAAAAAAAAAAGCAAACTGCCTGTCGAAGTTTGCTTTTTGCTCTATCAATGAGGTGCGCCGATGCATTTCATTGTTGATATAGCAGCAAAAAAGCAAACTTCGATATGTAGTTTGCTTTTTTCTTCGTGATTTTGCACTCTGAATCGTTAAACCTAGTCGATATTAGGATGTAGATTTTCCTCATCCAAAGAATTTTGAACGAAGATCATTGCCCTAGACACTTGGTTGCGTCTTGAAGTTAAAGGCTGACTATTTCCTAAAGAGTCAATCGCTCTCACAAATATTAAATATTCACCTACAGATTTCGGGTACCAACGGAAAGAGAATTTCTGCCACTCTACACTCTTACGGCCTTCAACCTTGGCTTCTTTCCAATTCTCTCCTCCATCAGTAGATACTTCAACTGATACAATTGGATTTTCTGCCCATGTCCAACCGAAAATATCAATCTCTTCAAGTTCAACCAATTGTCCATTCTGCGGATGTACAATAATACTGTTTGGGCTAACAGTCCATACCGGTGACTCTTTTAGTTGTCCATCTACTACTTCCCGGTCAACATAATATTTGGTAGTGAAAGCACTGTTGCTTCGGGAGTCTGAAACAGTCAAATGAGTCAGCCATTTTGTGGAATTAGTTCCATAATAGCCGGGAACAACAAGTCGAACAGGACCTCCTCTCTCTACAGTTAACGGCTCATTGTTAATTTCCAAAGCTATTAATACATTTGGATTTAACGCCTTTGCTAGGGGGAGATCTTTCTCGTATTCTGAATAGTATTCTTGGTTGTAAACTCCTTGATCAATACCTTTTGAGATAACATAGCATGCCTCTTCTTTTACACCTACCACACTTAATAAATCTGTGAGTCTGACTCCTTTCCAAACAACGTTTCCAACTCTCCGTTGCGGCACTTTTGGATTAAGGGGATTTCCTGCACACTCATGAAACGCCATTACAGATGTTTGTGGAAATGCTTTTAAATCTTCCAAACTGAATTGATTCGGTCTATCAACCATTCCGTTGATACTTAGCATCCATTCACGATTATTAATATCAGGAATACCAAGATGCCATACTTTGAATAAATCCGCTTCCCTAGTAATTTTTCTCGAAAGGCTGTCTTTATCTTGATTTTGAATGAGCCCAAAACCTGAAAACTTCATTGGTTGATTCGATTTTGATGACTTCACCATATTACACCACCAACATTTTTTAAACATTTCCACCCTATCTCTCCCTTCTGAAGTTTTGCTCTAAGGTAACATATTGAATTAAAACTATCCTATTCGAAAAATAGATATCTCCCATATTAAATTCGAATATTAAAATGGTTCTTTTTCGTTTGATTAAGATGATATGAAGTCATATGATAAAAAAAGAATGAGATAGAAAGCGTGAAAAGTTATGAAAATAGGATTTTTTGATTCCGGAATAGGTGGAATGTCTGTATTATATGAGGCCATAAAAGTTCTTCCTTATGAAGATTACATTTTTTATGCAGACACTTTAAACGTTCCATACGGTGAAAAATCAAAGATAGAAGTTAGAGAATATATTTTTAATGCAGTTTGAATTTATGGCCAGTCAAAATATCAAAGCTCTCGTTATTGCATGTAATACAGCTACTAGCATTGCGATAGAGAATCTTCGGGAAAATTTCGATTTTCCGATAATCGGAATCGAACCTGCTGTTAAGCCCGCTATAAAAAACTGTGAAGACGAAAGAAAAAGAGTTCTCGTAGTTGCTACTAACTTGACGCTCAAAGAAAAGAAATTTCATAATCTAGTCAAAGAAATTGATCACCATGACCTTGTTGATTGCTTAGCTCTTCCAGGACTAGTTGAATTTGCTGAGAACTTTGATTTTAGTGAATACAAGGTCATTAAATATCTAAAGACCGAGCTGTCTTCTTTTGATTTAAAACAATACGGGACCGTTGTGTTAGGTTGTACTCATTTTCCGTTTTTTAAAAAAAGTTTTGAAAAATTGTTTGGTATAAATGTTGATATTATTTCAGGCAGTATCGGTACTGCAAGACAGTTGAAGAAAATTCTTGCAGATCATAACCAGCTTGGTGAAGGATCGGGTTCAATCACCTTTTATCGTTCTGGTCATAAAATCGAGGACCAAGAAATCATATCAAAGTATAAAAATTTGTTTGAAATATTAGATGGAAATCAAAGGAGTCATGTTGGCCATGGAATTTAAGGCTCTGGTTATAAACAATGCAAATCATAATTTTTCAGTAAATGTCCAACAGTTAACTTCTTCTGACTTACACAAGGGAGAAGTATTAATTCGTGTTTGTTATTCCAGTGTAAATTATAAAGATAGTCTTGCTGCCATTCCTGAAGGGAAAATTGTATCAACCTATCCATTTGTTCCTGGTATTGATTTATCTGGAGTGGTCGTTTCTTCAGAAGATGACCGTTTCAAAGTAGGAGACAAAGTAATTGCTACTAGCTACGAAATAGGTGTTTCCCATTTTGGAGGCTATAGTGAATACGCTCGTATTCCTGCTGATTGGATCGTCCCCCTTCCTGAGGGTCTTACTTTAAAAGATGCGATGATTATTGGTACTGCTGGCTTTACTGCAGCATTATCCGTACAGCGCCTTGAAGAAAACCATGTTACACCTAAAAAGGGTAAGGTACTTGTTACAGGAGCGACAGGCGGAGTCGGTAGTTTTGCTGTGTCTATGCTCTCAGCAGGCGGCTATCATGTTGAAGCAAGTACAGGGAAAGAAAAAGAAAGCAGTTATCTGAGAGAACTGGGCGCTAAAACTGTCATTCATCGGAATGAAGTATATAACGGCACCTTAAAACCATTGCAAAAACAAAAATGGGCAGCTGCTGTCGATCCTGTAGGCGGAGAACCTCTAGCATCAATACTTAGCCAAATTCAGTACGGAGGTGCAGTGGCTGTTAGTGGGTTAACAGCCGGTACAACGCTTCCAACCACAGTATTTCCATTCATACTACGTGGAGTGAATTTGTTAGGAATAGATTCTGTTTATTGTCCAATGGAAACTAGACAAAAAACGTGGGAACGCCTAGCGGGCGAACTGAAACCAGCAAATTTAGAAAAATTCGTTCATAATGAAGTAACACTTGATCAATTACCAGATGTTCTTCCTACCTTACTAAGAGGCGAAGCAAGAGGAAGAATTATTGTGAATTTGGTAGAACGCGATTAATATGCAAAGAATTAGGCCTTCTTTTTTTTCGAACAATCAATCTTGTAAAGTTATTCCGCCGAAGTATATCAATAAGAAAAGTCCGTTATTTCAAGTATCTGAAGACATTCATAACATCCATTTATACCGGTTTATATCTTTTTTAGTCACAAGATTAGCAATCAATCCAAATAAAAAAGGAAGGTTTAATCACCTTCCTCTTTATGCACCAACTCGATCTGCGGCAATTTTGAAACCACCATTTGGAGTACTGTCTCCATCTACAAAATGAGTAAATGTTAAGAGACTATTTTGTCAAAGAGGAAATGTTGATCCTATCCGCTTCCATGATTTGAGGCATTCACATGTAGCCTTACTTATCCATCAAGGGGAAGATTATTTAGTAATAAAAGAACGATTAGGGCATAGTTCCGTTTCTTTCACAATGAATACTTACGGACATCTTTTTCCTAATAAACAGAAGGAAACTGCCGACCGTTTGGATGACTTACTTTAAGTAACTGGTGAGTTTTGGTGAGCAAGTCTTCTCCCATAGCCGTATTTTCCGCATAAAAAAATAATACCAAAGGTGGTTAAACCCTTGGTATTATTGGGATGCGGCCGAGAGGACTTGAACCTCCACGGGTTATTCACCCACTAGGCCCTCAACCTAGTAAAAACCTATCATGGGTTACAAAAGCTTTTAACCAAAGCATCTGTTTATTTTGTTTACACCTATTTTCATCATTTTTTATGAATTCTGGGCACAAATTGGGCACTGTTTTTAGGATAATTAAACCGCTGAATAATTGGTTGTTATGCACTTCCCACGATGAGCTTTTAAGAGTAAACTTTTTAAACATCTTATTATACTTGCTCCTGACCAGAAATCGAAAAACAGCCTTAAGATGTTTTAATTCTATTTATCTTTTAATATTTTGCGCTAGTAAATATATCAAATCAGTGGCAATTGTCGCAGCTGCTAATGATGTGACCTCGCCAGCATCATACATTGGAGAGACTTCCACAAGATCAGCCGCAACGACATTTAACCCAGCTAATTCCTGCAGTAACCGTCTTATATTGTAAGTATCCGGTCCACCAACAACAGGTGTCCCTGTACCGGGTGCAACACTTGGGTCAAGTGAATCTATATCAAACGTTATATAGACAGGCATATTTCCAATAATGCTCTTAATTTTTTGTGCTAACTCTTCTGTAGACATTTCCAAGGCTTCATTTGCGTATATGATATTATAATTTTGATCATTCGGCATATTGGTCCTAATAAACACTTGTACTGATTTCAAAGCATCAACATAACCAATTTCCGCTATATCATTTGCAAATGTACCATGAAATATTTCACCATCATTTCCAGACAGAGAATCTTGATGACTATCAAAATGAAGAAGCGCAATCTTACCATGCTTCTCATAGGCAGCTCGAACCAAACCATAAGGGATAGTATGATCTCCGCCTAATGTTAGTAATTTCGCTCCTGACTTTAATATCTTAGAAGCATGAGAATAAGTTTCGTCAATCATTAATTTTGTAGAATTTTCACCGATATTTGCTCCAACATCGCCGTAATCAATAATGTTCAACTTTTCTTTGACATCATACTTATAAGGATAAAGAAAATTCCCCGCATGCAATGACATCTGACGAATAGATCTTGGTCCAAATCGAGCGCCTGGACGATTTGAAACACCTACATCAAAAGGGACCCCCATAACCGCTATATCTACGTTTGTTACATCTCTTGTTTGTGGAGTTCTCCAAAAAGTCGGAAGGCCTGAGTACGCTAAAAATTGTTTCTTTTCCATTATATAAATCCCTCCTTTGCTAATATGCTGATAGCATAAACTCTTGTGCGACCCAAATGTCAACCATACAACTTTAACTAACGTTTTTTATGTTTCACTACAGGAATTTGAATTTCAAACATAGCTTCATTCGGCTCATCTGTTATTGAAATATCCACTTGAACCATTTGAAGTGCATTCCCAGCAAGTTTGTAATCCTGTTCTTTGATGAAGGCTATCAATTGGGTTAAACTATCCGTTCTATCCCATATTTCTCCGTAGTGTCTTAAACACACAAATTCCCCCTTTGGTATACGAATCACATATTCCTCAGGGATATCTTTTATATGATTGGTTCTAGCAATTAAAGTTGTCGGCGCTGAATAATGATTTGAAAGAAGATCCTCCTCTTCAATTAAAACCCCTAAACGATTACTTGCGACAAGTGGTGCTTTCTCCAGCATCAGATTCTCAATTTCAATAACCCCATAACTTAGTTCTAAATCATTTGATATTTTCGTGTTTTTCGTAATGAAAAACCGTTCTTCTAAGGAATAGATTTTTATCCCCGGGAACACCCCTTCCTCAGATACCCTGTGAAAATTTTCTATCTTTTCATTTATACTTTTTTCTAGATCGATTAATTCTTTTATATTTCTTTGCAATGCTTTATGTTTTTCTTTTAGGATTCTGATTGATTTTTCCGTATTTCTTTCTGTTAAAAAAATTTTGATCTCTTCAAGAGTCATACCAATTTGACGCAATTCTTTTATTGTCCCAAGAACCTCATATTGATAAATCGAATAAAAACGATAACCCGTATTCGGGTCAATATATGCAGGTTTAAATAGCCCAACACGATCATAATGTCTTAACGTTTCAGCAGTTATTCTTCTTAATTTAGCCATCTCACTAATTGATAAAAGCTCTTTTAACAATGTCTTTTCACCTTCTTTTATTGTTCATCATGATATGTTCAGACTTTCTTGACTTTTTTGTTACACAAAGGGTTATGTTAATAACAGTTATCTTGATATAACTTGATCTTAAGTAAATCTTTAATTAAATATCTAAGGAGGATCGTTATGAATCGCAATTGGTTCTATGTATTAGTTGCCGGAATTTTGGAGATCGGCTGGGTGTCTGGGTTAAAACATTCAACAAATTTGATTGAATGGATATTAACGATTGTAGCAATCGTTTTAAGTTTCTGGCTATTAATTATTGCCTCAAATAAATTACCAGTAGGCACTGTATATGCAGTATTTACTGGAATAGGTACGGCTGGTACTGTTACAGCTGAAATGCTCTTATTTGGAGAACCTTTTCAACTCATAAAAATATTATTAATCTTATTGCTTCTGGCAGGAGTAATTGGATTGAAACTCATAACTAAAGACTCAACAGAGCCGGAAGGAGGACATGAATAATGGCTTGGTTGCTTTTAATATTAGCCGGCTTATGTGAAGTTATTGGAGTTTCCGGGATTAATCGCTTTGTCATCCGGAAAGATATTAAATCCATATGTGTCCTCATTGTAGCATTCACATTAAGCTTCTTCTTCCTTTCACAAGCTATGACTAGTATCCCTATGGGTACCGCTTACGCTATCTGGACTGGCATCGGGACAGTTGGAGCCGCATTAGTCGGGATGTTTATATACGGTGAACCTAAAGAATGGCGGAGAATCCTCTTCATCTCAATGATTTTATGTGCGGCTATTGGGTTAAAACTGCTTTCTTAGTCTAAAATTTTCATTTAAAAAAGGCATACTTGTTACAGTATGCCTTTTTTAATCACTGTTTAAGTGTTTTTAGATTTAATCATTACATAAATCACTTACAAACTTAGGCAAAACAAACGCTGCGTTATGAATTTCCTTTGTATAATATTTGCTTCCAGTGTCATAAAATCTATCTTTATCAATATTTAAAGGATCATGCTTTTTTGAGCCCATAGTAAAAGTCCATAAACCACTTGGATAAGTGGGTATATTACAAGTGTATAATTTAGTAATAGGGAAAATCTCTTTTACATCTTTGATAACCGTTTGAATGAGATCACCTTTAAACCATGGATTATCAGATTGAGCAACTAATATGCCATCATCTTTCAATGCTTTTGATATACCGGCATAAAAACCTTTCGTGAATAAATTAGCAGCTGGTCCAACCGGTTCAGTTGAATCGACTAGAATTACATCATATTCATTTTCACTTTCAAGAATATGCATATAACCATCTTCAATTCGCAAATCAAAACGCGTATCAGCTATATTCTCAGCAAACCCTGAAAGATATTTTTTAGAGTACTCAACTACTTTACTGTCTATTTCTACTTGAACTACACTAGTAACTGATGGGTGTTTCAATATTTCACGAATGACACCACCATCCCCTCCTCCGACTACAAGGATTTTTCTTGGATTTGGATGAGTAAATAACGGAACATGTACCATCATTTCGTGATATACAAATTCATCTTTTTCTGTAGTCATCACCATTCCATCAAGTGTGAGCATATTTCCGAATTCTTCTGTTTCAAATATATCAAGCTGTTGAAACTCCGTTTTTTCTGAATGCAGAGTTCTTTTCACTTTAGCTGTTATACCAAAAGAATCTGTTTGTTTTTCAGTAAACCATAAACTCATATGATTCCACCCTTTTCTGTTAAAAATCATTTTTCAGTATAATCTTTTGTGTTACACAAAAGTCAATATTATAAGACTAAAAACATAAAAAAACATACCAGTATTATTTGGTATGTTTTCTTCTTTAGATAGCCCCTCAATCCCTCAACCTAGTAAAAACATATCATGGGTTACAAAAGCCTTTATTCTAAGCATCTATATATTTTATTTACACCTATTTTCATCATTTATCATGAATTATGAGCACAAATTGGGCACCTTACTGAGACCAATTAACACTACATTTCATCAGCATCTAGCGATATACGACTCATTGCCCTCTCATAATGAAAATCTTCCAATTCTCTTTGATATTGTTCCCATTCTTGCTTTGTATACAGGTATCTCTCCGCATCCACTTCCTTCATTACGTTTCTTTCTGTGATATGTTCTTGGAAAAAATCAAGTATATGACTATATAAAAATTTTATCTTCTCAACTAACTCATTAACACTGGGTTCATCTAAAATGATTGAATGATGTGTTATATGATTTCGATAGTCATTAATAAGGGTTATTGCCGTCTCAACATCTTCTGATATATCTATATCAAGTAAAAACTTAATTCTTTTAATTGCTTCGTTCAAATTAATTGTAAACAATTGTTTCTTTTTATTGCCGTTACCTAAATCAACATCAAAAACGTTTCGCTTGTTATTAAATTCAAACGGGTTTTTCTTACCCTTACTTTCATTCTTTAGCTTTTCTTTTGCTTCCATATATAAATTTATATCAGTAAATATTAACGATTCATTTTGCTTTGACAATATGTATTTCAATAAAATTTCTATTCCATGATTAAGAAATATAATTGCATCTTTTAAAAAGTGATAACTGCTTCCCTTATGATACTTCTCAAATTCTACTATGTTAATTTTAGCTTTCTTTAATGAATCTATGCCATTTTCTAATAAAGAGTATTCCATTTCGTTTTCCTTCTTTTCTTATCTTTTTTTATAAAAAAGCTTAATCAAAAAGATTAAGCTTTTTTCTAATTAATTTAGCAACCTCTATGCCCCTACCCTATCTGCAGCCACTTTGATCTCAGTATTATGATCACTTTGCAAATAAGTCATTGAAAATACACTACCTAAAATCACTGCTGCCAATAGAATCCGGCTGATTTTCATCAATAATCTCCCCTTTTTTAATTTTTCGTCTTGCTTCAATACTCATACGATAATATTCATTAGAGAGCATTAAATTTCCTTGTTCATGAAAATAATCAGCGACTTCAATCGAAAAATTTTCAACATCAGCAAACATTTTTCTCGAAGCCAGATATGAAAATGCATTCTTTATTAATTGAGTCTCACCATCAGAAAAAAATAATCCCTCTAATATTTTGAATTTCGCTGAGTATTCCTTATCATCACTTTTATCGGCAATAAATCGCCCTTTCCTAAAGTATATCAAAGCAACATCATAATTTTGTTGTTTTGCTTCTACATAGGTTAGAGTGAATAAAGTCTTTGTTAGGAAACTATGTTTTGATTTTTCAAAAATTTCTAACGCTAAAATTAAATGTTGTGAAGCCTTTTTATATTCTTTCAATTCATCATAACAAATCCCAATATTCATGTGTGACATTGCAATTAAATGCTCTATGTTACTTTCCTTGGCAATTTCCAAAGAATTTAGAAATTGTTCCAAGGCTCTTTCGTATTCTAAAGAATCGATCAGGTTACCTGCAACAATAAATTGACAACGCACAGTTTGTACCGCATACTCTTCATACTCTCTAAATATTTTGAGTGCACGATTTGCATAATTCATGGAGAAATATGTTTGTTTCATATAATAATATACATAGGACACTTTGAAAAAAAACTCTGCTTTTTCTATTTCATCCTCAACTTCCGATAACTTTGATTCAGCTATTCGATAGGCACTTATCGCTGAAGTTAATTCTTTTCGCCTAAACTCATACATACCCTTAAAAAAGTAAAAATAATATTCCAACATGCCAGTTAATTGCCCTTGTTTCTCAATTTCTTTTATAGTCTCATAAGCATTATTGAGATCTTCTATTTCCTTAGATTTCATATAACTCAGCATTATCTCGTGCCTAAAATCTAATAACTGATAATATAACAAGGCATCTTGGTTTTCTTCCATGTTTAGCAATTCTTTCTCTACTTCTATTTTTATAATCTCTGCATGCTCAACTTGATCATCTTTTATTAATGTATACCAATCATTTAACTTTTTTGTGACTATGTCGTACGGAATTTTATCTTTATCTAAGAAAACACCCCGCAAGAAAATTCCCCCATCCTTACATAAATTGTTCGAATATTTACATTAATTGTATTATGTCAGAACACCCTTTATTTACAAAGATGAATTGTAAAAAGGTACATTATATCTACTCCTTTGCGGTTTTTTTGCGGTTACACCAATACTTTTGCGACTTGACGCCAACATCACGGCAACCCTTTCATAAACACAAAAAAAGAGGAGTAAACACATGGTTTACTCCTCTAACTTAGTTTCTTTACCTTTTGCTTCTTCATAATCTGGTGTTTTCCTTGATAAGCCAAGTCGATCATTTTCTCCATTCCCCGGCATATCAGTCATCTTTTCATATTTATCTCCTAATTTTTCATAATACTTAAATGTTGTTAATTCACGTGAAGAGTTATCCGGCATATAAAATGCAAACTGAATATATTTGCCCCCTTCATAGACTCTAACAATCGCATTCTCTCTTTTAATATTTATCTCTGTGTCATTTCCTTTATGCTCTTTATATTGGCTAATTACATCATCAATCGCATCATCATACTTGCTTCCACCACATGCAGTTAAAACAAACATCATCATCAAACTAAGGAAAATAAAAATGTTTTTCAAAATAAACATTACCTCCTTTTTCAATATTTAGTATAAACAAACAAATTGATCTTTTCCACCTTTTATCCATTTCCCTTAACCTGCACATTATCGACTAACCAACCATCCTTTTCTTTCTTCATAGTCGTTTGTACAATTAACACTTGATTCGTAGTGACTGAATTTGCAGTTGTGGCGACTTCAACAATGTTTAAAAACAATTCATGAGACTCATCTAACGGCTTTGAATAACTCTCTAGTGAAAGTAATTCACTTTGCACGCTGACTGTGTGCTTTTGATCAGAGCGAGAAGGGAATGCATAATCAAACCCTTTTCCAGTTGTGTGCTTCTTAACTGTTTCATATCGTTTATCTATGTCGGAGTAATTAAAAAACGCTTCAAAAAATGCCTTATTTTCCGAAGCGCTACTTGTTGATTCTATATGGTTCAATTCCTTAATTTTTTCGCTCAAAACTTCATTTTTATCTTTTAACTTTTCAATCTTATACGTTTGCTGTCCATTCGTAAAAAATCCAGTCAGCAATATCAATAATAAACAAGCTGAAGCCCATGCAATATGTGTTTTCATGTTTTCACTCCTAGTTATTTAATGCGTCCAAAAGATACAAGGTGATCTCTCCAGTAACCTGATTTCAGATCAGAATATTCGATTCCACTGTCATTTGAATTAAACATTCTGCCATTGCCTACATAGATGCCGACGTGAGTAATGGCTTTTCCTTCGTATGTGCCGCCAAAGAACACTAAGTCACCCGCAGTCGCTTCTTTTTCACTTATTTTCTTTGTTGCCGCATGCTGTTCCTGAGCTGTTCTAGGAAGAGTAATTCCAGCTTTCGCAAAAGACCACTGAACAAGGCCAGAACAATCAAATCCAGTTTTCGGGTTTGAACCTCCCCAGGCATACGGTTGCCCTTCATATTTCAAAGCTTCTTTCATGACCGTTTCATAGAAATCCATAGAGCCATTCACAGGCTTCACATTTTTATCAGAGCCTTTCACATACCTCATGACATGGTCAACATAACTTGGGTCACCGTAGCTTTTCCAGCCCATTTTAAAAGCTTGCAATCGGCTGAAATCAAGTGCTAATTTCTTTGTGTATTTCCCGCCATTCTTTTTGACATAGTCTATAAATCCAGAACCAAAGTTGTATGCCTGTAGGGTTAAACGAACATCACCGCCAGCCTGTTTAAAAACCTTCTTAAAATGTTTAATGCCGACTTCAATCGAACGTTCTGGGTCAGTTATGGAGTTGGGAGGTAAGCCGATACTTTCGGAACTTTGCATGATATCTAAAGAACGCCCACCACTTTCTTGCATGGTGAGCGCCATAATAATATTCACTTGGTCAAAAACGCCTTCTTGACGGGCATATTTCTCAAATACTGCTCTAAATCGTTCCACTTCCGGCGCAATTCCACCTGTTTCATATTCGCCATCCCCGCCGCCTATAAAATCGTCCCCGACTTGATTTTCTCTTGAAATCGTCATAACCACTACGATACATAAAACAAAAAAGAAGATAAAAGGAGCCGAGAATACCAAAGGAAGAACTACCTTTTTACTTATCATCTTGTTCTTTCATCCCTTCTCAGTCGATCTTCTACTTTTGATGAAGAGCGTCTTGCAATTTCATTCAAAGACACTTGGTCAAATGAATTAACGCTTTGTTCAGTCCGTTTAATTGTTTGTGATGAAGGCTGTTTTTCTCTTGATACAGTCTTATTTTCAGCAGGAGCAACAGCCTGTTTTTCATCAACACGAATACCATCTGAATGAACTTTTGCGGGTTCAGATGGTCTGATTTTACGTTCGTTATTGGCAATAGGTTGATTTTCTACTTTTGTAGATTGAGGACTTTCAAAACCGAGCTGCGTTTCAGGTTGATTCATCATGACTTTTTGATCTGATCGTTTGATTTCTGCTGTTTTCTCTTGTGCTACAGGCTCACTATTGGAAACAGAATCATCTTTCTGGACTTCAAAATCTTGTTGCTGATCTGTTTCAAGATTCTGATTTTGTTCGTCATAAACATACGCTTTCTGATCAGTACGTTCTGTATCTTTTTCATTCTCTTGTAAGACAGGCGCACGATTAGAAGTAGATTCTTCTTCATGCTGTAATGATGCATCGTCAGTTTGTTGCTGGTTATTGGGCTGTTTAAGAAGCTGTTCCACATATTCTTTTTGATCTGTTCGTGCTGATTCATCTTTTTTATCCTGCAAGATAGGTGCTCGTTTGGATAAATCCTCATTTCCTTCATTCAAAGCATCTTTCAGCATAGGAGAGTTTATCCCGTCTTTTCTCAATCTGTCTAAATGGGATTGCTGTTTATTTTCTTTTGCATTTGCAAAGGCTTCTTTTTGTTTTTGCTTTTCTTGTTCTTTCGATAGAGTTTGAGGATTGCGTTTTAAGCTTCGACTGTTATGATTAGCTATTCCGTTAGCTGTTTCTTTTTGCGGGGTTCTTGAAATAGCATGAGTATTATCATATCCCATAGCAGCCCCACTCGGTGAATTACCGCCACCACTTGGAGGACCAGTTACGCCATCAGCATTCGAACCGTCTTTTCTTCCCCCAAAATTCTTTGTAAAGTCAGTAAATACGCCGCCTCCGTTACCCCATACTCCACCTATTTTCTTTGCTTGTTCCCAAGCAGGCTGAACAATGTTTTGTCTCATGTTTTCCATCATATTATTATCAACTGAAACAACTTTTCCAGCAGTCACAAACTTGATAATGGCATCCCTCTTGTGAAAACCAATCCACAAAATTGAGGCAAGGACAGCAACATTTAAAAGATACATTCCAAAACCATTTGGCGGTATTAATTTGTCAACGATAAAACAAGTCACGTACACAAACAGAACGATAACCCCTAACATTGCTTTCAGTAGGTAAACACTCCCCAAGCGTCCAAGCGTAACAAATCCCGAATAAGCTAATTGGGGAACATACGCTAAGATGAAAGCAAATGGCACAAAGAATACAATCACTAAAGCGATAATTTGAAGCAAGAAATTAAAGAACGCTAATGCTAAAAATGGTATCCCAATGACAATAGAAGCGACCACAGCGATAAAAGACTCTCCCAGCTGATTAAACACATTTCCAGAAGTCATAGATTCATTTTTATAATCATCAATTTCAGTCTCTTTTATATAATCTTTTTTATCTTTTTCTCCATCCTCTGAAAGCTTATAAGAAAGCAGTTTATCTATACGATTAAGTCCGCCTTTATCTGTATCTTTCTCATTGATTTTCTTTTCGCTTGTTTCATCAAAATTCACAATTAAAAAAGGCTTCATCAAAGCAATGTCAAAGTAAAGATTACGCATAACCGCAATTGTGCCTTCCATTTCTTTTCCTTTTTCAATCGCTGAACTGTCTGCAAAATTGCCTTCATCTTGAACAATGCCAACCAATCCATTTCCCGCAGTTAAAAGCTTTCCTTGCGCTTCTACGGACAAGGCATTCAACGCTTTCATGTAATAACCAGCGTTCGACATCCAAAGCCCACCGATCACCATGACACAAATAAATAGAATACTCCGCCGCATTGCTTCTTTTACGCTACCTCTCACACAGAATAGGTAGACAACATAGGCGCACGTGAAAATAAATAAAGCTTCACCGAAATTCTTTTTCAGTGTCTTATAAACTGTTTTAGAGACGTTTGTAATAGAATTTGCGAACTCGTCAATTGGTTGCAAGTTATACAAAATATCCATTCCCGCATCAACCACACGGACAATGTTTCCTGCAAAAGAAAAAGTGACGTTTGTCAGTCCAACAAACGCCCCCTTGATTAAATCGTCAGATGCTTCATTATTCGCTTGATAGCGTGAGATAGGAAACCTTTTTACCTTCAATTCCACGCCGCCAGCTTTTTCGACTTTTGGCTGTGTCGTTGTGTCTCCATCAGCCGAAATAACAGTGACAGCTGAAGCAACAGTTAGAAACAACAACACGATAGCCGACACAATCAGTATCCTTTTCTTTTTCATTACAGCCACCTCCTAATCTAATCGAGTTAATAAATAAAATTGGTATCTGGCTTTCTCTAAGTCTCTTTGTGTTAGCAGCACGTTTTCGGGATATCGTTCATACAGAGAGAAACAGATTGCTTTTTGATATTTCATATGCCTAAAAGTCTTTCGGTTTTGTTCAATCTTGATGCCTAATAATTTTTGCAGAAACTGTGCCGTTGATTTATGTCCGATAAAACTTTTGTATCGCCCGTCATAATGATTCAGCCATTGTTTCACTTCATCCAATGTGATTTTTTCAGCTTTATAAAAGCCAGGACTTGTGACAACAAGAGAGTTTAAGAAAGCTATTTCCATGTACGATTCAACCCCTTTTACAAATATTTTTCTTCTGCATATGCGACAGCTTTTTTCTCGACTGTTTTTAAAGCGCCTTGCCATTCTTCGAATAGACATTCAATTGAAATTTTGGAGGTACGGCCATAGTAATCTTTAAATAAGCATTGACCTTGAAACATGGATTCCATCATTTTTTTGTTTTCTTTTGTGACCTCCATGTTCATCCATTTCAACACTTCTTCACGCTCATTCGGCTCATCAAAGGCAAAGGCAACACCGAAGTTTCCAGAATCCTCTTCTTTTAAAGCATCTTTTGTGGATTGGGAAATGAAGTATTCCGCATTGTTATATGAGCGACCAATCCGGCGCATTTGTCTTTCTACTTTTTTTCCTTGTTGTGACGTGGTAAATATCCAAGCTTCATCTATAAATTCAACAGTCTGTTCATCTTGATTCATGCCGAATAGTTCGCAAAACTTACCTAGTGCAAACATGACGGCACTAGATTTTAATTGTGATATCGTGTAATTTTCGAGTCGCTCAGCATGATCCGGCAAATCCATATTTTCAACTTCTAAAATGGTGATTCGCTTTTCTAGTGACAATGCAGGATTTGAACCATCATGAATACAAAGTTTCAAAATGGAATCTGACACGACCTCATTTAAATAGTCACCAGCTTTTTGTACAGCTTCTTCGGGATGACTCTGCATCTTCCGAATAATATCAAGTGAGCCGACCTGTTCACCTTTTTGTTTCGCATCAATCACTTCTGACGTAGCACGAAGGAAAGCTGTGTTTATGTCGTCCTTCCCTTTAAAGTCATATACTTGTTCAAAAATGACTTGAACTAGCTCTTTTGCTTTCATAGGAGGGAGGAAGGAGATAGGGTCAAGCGCCCCCCAGTTGTGCGTGCTTTCATGATCTAGCGTGATATAGCTGTATTTCTCTAAATGTGCAATATATAAGGGAAAGTTCTCTCTAATGTACTCATCATTCAAGACTCTTTGAATCCACTTTCTCATTTCCTTTTTAGGGTCTATATACAGAGATTTGATGTTTAACATGCTGATATAGTTAAAGATCAATTTCGCTAGATATGACTTGCCGTTTCCTGTGTCTCCTGTGATTAAGCAGTGAGGAGAACGTGTCTTTGAACCTTTTAACTGCTGATTCGCTAAGAAAGGATGGAATAAGACAAAATCACGGCTGGACATAATGGCACTTTCTAAGTCGGTGTGCTCTTGGAAACGATCAACCCAACCGAGAAAGAATCCGATTTTCGAACCAATATCAGAGTTAACAGCAAACAGACTTTCTGCCACACCGTCTTGCGTTGTTTTTTGAATCCAGTTCTTATCAGTTATGTCTAACTTTTCACCAGGAAGCATTTTATAAAAAAGGTTCAGTTGATCAGCCACTGGAAGCCGACAAGTAATGCCAGCGCCTTTTAAATGCCTTTTGACAATCGTTGCTTTTCCCACACACTCTTTTTTTGTCTTTCCATGAACGACTATCACCGACAGCCAGTTCATCACATGCACATCTTCTTTCTTTATTTCATCTTGTAAATGCCTTATCATTGTGGCACTTGTGACAGTGGAAACATCACTTCGATCGCCTGTGCTTTGTTGTTCTTTTTGTTCTTCTTTCAATTGCTGTCTTTTGAGGTTGAGGGCAGGCTTGGTAATGGACTTTGATTCCGTTTGAATTTTCATCTGAACTTCAACAGGGAAGGGAAGAGACTGCGCTTCATAAAACAAATCACTTTCCGACATATTGTGAAGAAATTCGTCAATCACGACAAAAGCTGAATAGCCTTCATCTTGGTCACTATGCAGATGTAAAACTGATGGGTCAGTGGGGTCTATGATCGTGTTTGTAATAGAGCGAACATCCTTTATCTCACTTTCTTCATTCGTTTGGTGCTTTAACCCACGTACAAAGTGATAACGGTTAATGTATGTCATTTCTGTTTCTGAAAGCCGTTCTCCGCGAACAGAAGCCATGATATTCGCTAGTGTTTCTTCGACTTCCTCATATTTTTCAAAAAAAGAGGTGGAAACATTTTGTTCCCACCCGAGCATTTTCACGACTGTATCAGTCGCTGTATTGAAAAAAGATAGTATATTGTCTTTAAGTTCGACACTAATATTTACAAGACTGCTTTTCAGTTTTACACCTAATATGAAGTCATACTTTGTCAGCCTTCCTAATCGCTGTTCTAACAGTCTTACCGTTTCTTCATTGTAGTAACGTGCCACATCCATTGCATCTGCCGAAATATCTGTTTCTAAATCCTTAAATCGTTTTTCTAATTCATACTCACTTGGATACATCATCAAGTGAAAATCCTCATAAGATGTAATTTCTTCGAAAAGATGCTGCCACTTCTTTTTATACGATTCAACTTTTTCTTTATTTTGCATAGGGATCGAATTGCTTTTTATTCGGTAGTACGCCCACACGTCGCCCGTTCTTGTTAACAGCAAATTCTTGTGTATTGCCTTCATAGGCGTTTTTAGTCTCATTCGAATAATCCACCACCTTCAAAAGTTTTCGAAACTCAATTTGTTTTTCATTACTTAAATCAACCTTTCGGTCATTGCAAAACTTCTTTTGTGGAAGCTTGATAAAGAAGTAATACTTTGCAAAATCAATGAAGTATAAATAGATGTTTTTGCCTTCCGGCTTTATTTTCGTAACAAGCATTGTTAAAAAAATCGGTATTCCAAAAATCACGATGACGAAACTGTTATCAAAAGCGTGAGGAAAAATCATCCTCACGCCGTACCAAAATCCAAAGCAGAGACCAACAAAAATGAAATAGTTAATAGCCGGTATTAACTCAACTGCAAAGGGTAACGAATAATTTTCGGTTAATTGCTGAATCTTTTTCGGCTCTCTCATTGCCTTCCGGTAGTTGAACACCAGACGCCCCATTCAGATGCCCCCTTACAGTTTTTCCATTAGCGCATTGATCCAGCCGGAGAATTCTGGCCAGTGCTTAATAATCCATGTAACCGCACTACCAATACAGCAAACAAAGATAATGCCGCCCATTTTTAATTTCATAAGATTCTTTGCGGCTATGAACATGACCACGATCGTAATGAATTGGATAACAACATCTGATGCCCAACCTTTTACCCCTCCAAGTGTTGGAAGGTCTGCGCCAAGAATAAAGAAATTCATAAAATCCATATTTAAACCTCCTATTGATGATTAAGTTTTTTCACGTAATATTGACCGCTGTTTTCCGTAATCTCTAAACTGAATTTTTCATTTACCGGAATATCATTTTCTTTTTCCTTAAATCGAACAGCACAAAAAACCTCGAAACCTTTTTTCGTCTCGAAGATTTTCATTGACTGAACTTCCCCAAATAACAAGTTTCCTTCCAATGCTTCCGGCTTTTTCATCATATAAACCATTTCTTCTTTCTTTTCAGAAGCGTATTTCTCAAAGAAAGTATGAAGGAAAGATTCGATAGATTCTTTTTTCTCGCCTGCATATTCGTCTCTAGTCTCTTCTTTACTCTCAGAAGCAATATTGCCTTTCAGATCATAAATTTGTGTAAAGTAAGGGACAGCAGACACCGCAAAGGAATCACCTTTATTTGTGACTGGAATATTCAGCAACATTTGTTTTTCAGATTTCTCGTTTGTTTTAACCTTTTCTTTCACCTTCTTTTTCTTCTTTCCGTCTTTAACTTCTTTTTCAACTTCCTTTTCTACAGGGTATAGATTTTCATATGTGACCTTATATTGAAAAAGGCTGTTTTTATCACCTTCTTTCACGTTATATAAGCTGTAACCCTTTAACTCTCGATCACCTTTTAAACCATCCACATTGAAGCGTTCTTCATCTTCAAAATGGTTATCTTCCTGTTTCACCATGTAGCTTTCAAGGCTCTCCATACGTTTTTCAATAGACTCTTGATCGTTTTTCACATTCACATATTCATTGATGAACCCTGACAGAAAGTTTTCAGCAGCAGTCACCGAGATTTTTTGTTTATCGTCATTTGTTGGCTTATTCGCTTCGTCTTTCATGTTATTAAGTTGGGAGCGAGTATTAATTGACAGAAGCACAGCAAGCATAAAGATAAACAGCAAGCCCCCTACACAAGACCACAATGTGACGGCTATCAGCTTTGACCTGTCACGAGGTACTTTTTGTTTGTCTTTTTCCGGTCTTTCAATGCGTTTCAGTTTTTGAAAGGCAGACCGAAAAAAAGACTCTTCTTTTTTATCCGAGCCAATTTCTTTATGGAGCAATTCGATTCACTCTCCTTTCATATATTTCTAAGCACTTTCCTCCTGGTTAACTTTCATGTTTCTTGTCATTTTCAAAATGGCTCTCGCCATTTTTTCATAGTTCGGTTCGTTTAACTCCGTCACAATCACTTCCACTGGCTTACCTTTAATTTCAACGACCTCAACACTCTGTTTCATGAAAGACCTCGCTTTCTTCAAACCTGTTTTGTTTTTTCAAGGAATAATAAAAAGGATGCTACATGTTGTAACATCCTTACTTGTTCATCACATTTGAACTGATGATTATAGATTTTTAATTTGCTTCAAAAGAAGGCTTTTTCCCAATAAGTCTTAATATACTGCTTAGAACAACAATAGATGAAAATACTAATAGAGGTGTACTTATCTGTTGTTCGGTTAATAACTTAATACCAATAATTAAGACTAGCGTTACTATACAAGCTATGTTTATCCATTTCCACCAAGACATTAGTAAAACTCCCTCTAACTTGATTTACATTTCCATCATAAGTATAACATACCCCTTTTTACCACTCCCTTCTTATATAATTTGCTTTGTTTTTTCTAGGAATAATAAAAAGGATGCTACACGATGTAACACCCTTTTTATGCTTTGATTCTCCATATAAACTTTTAAGCTAGTCATTCGACCGTCCGGCAAATATCTTGTCTTGTAAAATGTGTAACGATATTCAGCAAATCCTTTTACTCTTCCTCCTTCTACAACTAACATGCAATCTCTACTTAAACTTCTTACAAAAACTAAAGAGGGAATACCAACATTAAAGCCCAGTCTTTTGAAGTGATTATCAACCGCAGACACTTGATCACCTCGTTATATTCGTCCTCCGTTTTTAAGATGATTTTCTTCGTAATCTTTTCTTATAACATGAGGATCATACATTACAAATTCGACAAGAACTATCCCGTCATCTGATTCCGTTTCATTTTCTTCAAGGACTCTAAAGTGAAAATACAAGTTCGCAACCATGTCCCCGCCGTTATCCTTTCTAACATGAATAATGATCATTTGATCATATCCCGATGAAATTTCATCCCTTAATCTTTCGAGTACGTCATCCAACAAGTGTATATTAAGATGCCTTTCTAATGTGTTTATAAGGGAGGACTCATTTAAAATCCTGTAATCCATGTTTTCACCCCTCAGTGATAGTAGGTTATTCCTTCAAATTCGACGCTCCGTTCATCTGTCTCAAAATCTTCATCCTCCAGTATGTTGAATGTGGCTTGAAGTTTAGCATTCACGTTATCTATAACCGCAAGAGTTTGGACTATGACTCTTTGAGCAACATCACTGTAAAAGACATCTTCCATCATTTTTTCAATTAATTCCTCAGCAATATCCAAACAGCCAAGAGACTCCAAATCACTCTCTAGTCGGGCCTGATTCAACAGATTAATGTTAAACATCTTATCCCTCCGATTTAAGTTCTTGGGTTTCACCCAAACCCACCAACGGAAGCCCGTTGGATTGCTGTTAATCTATCCCCCTATTCCCCCGAATCATCGGGGGACTCCCTCGCCGGTAGGCAGGAACAAACGGTTGTTTGTTCAATGCCAAGAGGGTTTTGGTAGCGCTGAATATGTCAACTCCTTATCCTCACTTCGTTCCGGTACCGTTGACACATACATTTAATCGCATCACCTGTGTTTATAAAGGTTTAGCAGCTTGTTTTTAAACGACCATGTCAGCAACATCAGCTATAAACACATTCAACATTTTTTCATGTTTTTCCGCCAGTTCAGCTTCTGCGATCATATCTGACAGATCAGTTTTCCCTAAGTGCTGATCAGCTTCCAGCACCATTTTCATAGTGGGAGCGCAAGAGTTACGAAGCCAGTTTCTTGATTTTTGATAGAAGTCTTTTTGTGGTTTGACGTACAAAGGAAGTTTTCCAACATCACCTATAAATTCAGACCAAAAAAGGCTCGTTTTCCAATGCTCTCTAGTGATGTTTTCATCAGCATCAACGAACCTTACATAATTATTAATGATTTGCATAGCGATTAAGGTTAAATCCTTTGTTTTCAATAAAGCATCTATAGCCACTTGTGCACGTTCATTTTTAAGCCGCAATTCATAACGATTCCAATCTCCCAGTTCTTCTAACGGAATGTTATACCTTTCTGCTTGTTCATAGTTTTTTTCGTAAAAGCAAAGGTACGCTTCTGACTTTTTAGAACCAAAATATATTGTCGTTCCGCCTGTAATGCCATCAGATAGATCAAAGGAGCCGTTGAAATCGGATTTTCTAAAACGTGAAATACATTCGCCCTTTTGGGCTTTCTTTAATAATTCCGGTATAGAAAAGTACGTCTTTTTATCATCAATCGCCAAATCAAAGCGAGTAAATGAACCGCCTTGTGCCATGCAATCTTGAAAGAAGTCGTACCATGTTTTCTTCCGGCATTCCAAGAAGGATTCAAATTGACGGCAACCTTGACCGGACATTTCTATCAAAACACCTCTGTTATCATCCGGCGCAGAATAAAAGACTTTGATATAGTCCAGTTCGTACGTGCCAACGTAGCCATAGAAACCAGATTGTTTCTCAGTCATAAAGTCTTTGCTAAGGTGAAGAACCTCTTCAATAATTCGGTCAACATCATGAGTTTTAAAAGAGACTCGAATATAGTCAACCATTGATAACAAAGGGCTTTCAACGGTTTCATTTTTTTCTCTTACGATTACTACCCCCCTGTTAGCGTGGGGGGGTTGGTTTAGTTCAGTCATTCGCTACGCTCATTCCTTCCTCGGGCGTCAGTTCGGTCGCTTGCTCGCTTACGCTGCCGCTGGCGACTGCCGTCGCCTGCGCTCCCCGCGCTCCCTCCTTCGCCCTTCGTATTTCTTCTAAAAAGTCATACCCACGTGGCACAAGAGGACTGTAAAATTCAAATACAGTACCGGTTCCCATGTCTGCATATCCTCGGCCAGTCACTTTTTTATTTCCAAAGGCTTTATCACTGTCTCCAAACATCATTCCGTAACCTGTCTCGGACATTCTGCCTACAGTAACACGAAAATTGAACTGATCACGAATACCATCAACCAAATATTTTGCATCTGGACGTTGTGCCGCCATAACAAGAAAATAGCCAGCTTGCCTTCCAAGCATGACTAATTGTTTCATATGGGACAGCGCTTGATTTCTCTCTTTCATGTCGAGTAAATCCATAAAAGCCACATATTCATCAAAGAAAATGAAAACAGGTTTTAATCCGTAATAAGCATAGTTTTCACCTGTCTTATAATTCGGCATGTTTTTCATCTCATCCATTCTCTTCATCATGCCTTCAACTGATTCTCTTAAACACTTAAGGATGCCAATTTTCTTCGAATAAACGTTACCTGGGAACACTTCTTCCAAGTCTGCTAAATCTGCATGTTTCGGATCTAATATTTTAATTTCTGCACCATAGCCAGTACATGCTTTGATAACAGTTAATATATAATAAGTTTTACCGCCACCAGTACCACCAGCTATAAGCATGTGCGGCAACTTATCAAATTGCCATGAAACATGCTTCATTAATTGCATAACACCATCTTTTGCAACAGCTTCATCAATTGAAATACTGTTCTTTTTGACATCGTAAAGAAGCTTGAAGCAGATAAAACCTTCTTCCATTTCTTTATCAACCATGTCACAAAATAAACCGTTCTCCAAATCCTTTCCTAACTCTAGGAAGCGATTCTGAAAACGGCTCATATCCATAGCAATACGGATATAAATGTGATTGTTTTTAACTTGGTAATACATCCTAGGAAAATACGTGATTTTTTCCTTTGTCCCTGTATCATTTGAGAATAGCTTTTTAACCTTCACATTATCTTTTTCATAAAACTTGTTAGACAAAATCATTCTTGCAAGCATTTGCCTGTGCTTTAACCTTTTAAATAGTCCATTAAAAGCTATATAGGCAACATAAACACTTCCAATACCAATAGACAACGAACAAATCAAGCTTTTAACGATCAAAGAAACATTCCATTTAAAGTGATGAATCAATTGAAATACATCAAAGTGAAGAAGGTGATCTCTCCAAAAGATAAACATTGATAACAAAAAAACAGGCACAAATATCATTGCGCCTGCTAAAATTAAGTTATTCCTCATATATGGACGAATTCGTTTTCCTCTATACTTCCAGATCCTTTTCTGTAAGAAATCATTCATACACATCACCCGAAATATGGCTTAAAGAGAGCATTTTACTTTTTATCATTGCCACTAGTAGCCGCCGCAGGTTTCACAGAAGAACCGCCTTTTACAACAATATCATCAGCTTCAAGTTTCCACATCACATTGGCAAAGGTTGAATCCCTTTGACTAGTTGCTATAGCGCTAATTTTCGGGTTTTTCAACTCAATATCTGCAAAAGGAGGAATTTCTTTTGCCCCAGCATACTCAGGAATAGTTACCTCAATTTGACCACCTTGGACCGCACTAGCAATGTTATAAACCCTAGATTCCAGTACGTCAGTACGCTTATTGTTTTCCCGATCATAAACATATCTTTCTTTGTTAAGTCCCATGAATTTCATGTCCCCAAAAGTCATATTGATATCCGGTACAATAAAGTTTAAGTTCATTTTTCATATCCCCATTTCATTTTTTATTATTTATTTTCAAAAGATCGTTAAATTTCGATTTTATATTTTGGATTCGCTCCGGTTCTGTATCCATCTTGGCGCTTATCAGTTGCTAACGGCGTAATGCCCTCATGGCAACCTAGTAGGCTAATTATAGCCATCAAGCTGACTACAGCTATTCCGCACGCTTATTCTAGCCTGCTACAGCATTTAAAGTGATTGCTGTTCATCACTCAAATACTCACGCATGACATTTCAACAAGAATACCGTATAATAAAAGTGTCTAGTTTTTATTTTCCGGCGTTCTTGATGATTATTCGTCAAGGCGCTTTTTTTGTTTATATATAGTTTTCAAAGAACAAACACTCCTAGCGACATAAGTTATACAGATCATCGTTATATAAAGTAAACACCTGATTTTCCTTTCTACTCATTGGTCGAGTAGACCAGATACACCACCAATCCCAGCCTTTTAACAGCTCAGATATTTCATTATTAGCCTTCAAATAATTATCAGCTTCAACAACGAATGTTTCACAAGTGGCATACTCTTTAAAATGATTTAAATCCTTATCAGCCTTTAAAGCTTCAACATCAGTAATGATTGTTGCATTCACTCTTATTTTCATCGCATCCCCCCTTTCAAAGGATTCTTAACGGCTCCCTATAGTGGTATATAACGTCACACTATGGATGATTGCCGAAGCTTTTCAATGTCTTTTCTTCCAATGCCGTAATGCTTACATATCCTGCGATATGAAACGCCTTTTCGCAGTAATTCATTAACATTTTCAATTGTTAAGGGAAGGTTTAAATAATGATTTATGATGACTGAATTCAGAGCAATTTTCATTCGTGCTATCCAATCACCTTCCATTTGTTTGGCTAAAGGAACAGCTTCTTTCATAAACGAGTTTGTTATATCAATGTTTATAAAAATCACCCCGTTTGAGATTTTGGACCTTTGTAACAATAACACTCTTCAAACTTAGCTCTACTCACCTTACCTTGAATGACCATATATCCATCTTTTTTCATTTGAGCATTCAAAGTTCTAATGATGTCATAAGATTTAGACTGTTTAACTCCAAGAATTTTTTGAATATCTCTCGCAGTTAAAAACTCTCCTTTCAAAATATCACCTCCTCGTTAACTCAACTCTTTGTGAATTAACTTTATTATAAAACTCCTTTTCGTGTAAGTCAACACAAAATTCACCTTAAAGTGTATTTTTTTGAACATATATGGAAATAATGATAATTAAACTCTCCAGAAAGAAGAAACAAACACTCCTAAAAGGAGAATTTTTAATTATTTATTTAACTTATAGGTGAAATTAATGAATTCTCCAAAAAATGTTGTTATGATTTTTATAAAAATCAACTCTTTGTGAAATGGATGATAAAAATGAGCCTAGGCAAACGATTAAAAGAAGCTCGACAAAAAGCTGGATACACTCAGAAAGAAGCCGCAGAGAAACTTAATATCGGTAACAATAACTTGTCTAATTACGAAAGAGATTACAGAGATCCTGATACAGACACACTCTTAAAATTGAGCAATTTATATAACGTATCTACAGACTATTTATTAGGAAAGGATGAAGTAAGTAAGAAAAACGAAACTGATTTACTCAATAAAACAATTAATGAAGCCATACAGGAATTAAAGGATGAAGATACACTCCTTTTTATGAATGATGGTGAATTTGATGAGGAAACTGCACGCCTTGTTAAAAAAGCATTAAAAAACGGAATTAAATTCATTGATGAATTAAAGAAGAAAGAGTGATAACAATTTATACAAGCAAAGGAATTAAACATAAAGTCCAATCAGTAATTAAGACACATGGTACAAATAATGTATATGAAATTTGTGACATCCAAAAAATTTATATACTCAAAAATGATCTTGGACAAGCAAACGGTTTACTACAACATGACAAAGCCACAGATCAATATTTAATTCATATCAACGAGAACCTCCAACATCAACAATTTGTAATTGCCCATGAATTAGGGCATTACTTTCTCCATAAAAGATTGAACACTTTTAAAGTTGTGAATTGCTCTAAAGTTCTAAAAGATAAACTTGAGCATCAAGCAAGCCTATTTGCATCAGAATTAATACTGACAGATAAAATGCTTAATGAAGCCCTTCCATATATACAGGGTTTTAGCAAAGAACAAATAGCAGCATACTTCAACGTACCATCATTTGTTACTGATTATAAACTTTCTCAAATTGGCTCATTTAGTAACAGAATCTATTCACACGAAATAAGCGCTTTTGGTTAAAGGAGAAATAAAATGTCTGTAAAAAAACTTGAAAATGGTCAATATCAAGTTGACGTTAGCTTTGGATTTGACCCGATTACTGGAGAAAGAATTAGGACGAGACCAGTAGCATCAACCAGAAAAGAGGCTTTAGAATTAGAAGCAAAATTAAGAAGAGAATTTCAAGAAGAAAGAGCAAGAAAGTCCAGATCAGTAAGCTTTCCGACTCTAATTTCAATTTATTTAGCAAATTGTGAAATAGATAGTAAACCAAACTATTATCAGAATCAGAAGTACATTATAAACAAACATATATCTGATTACTTTTTGAAATCTGATATACAAAAAATCACACATAGAGAAGTAACTGATTTCAGAAAACATTTAATGGAAACAGGTCTAAGCAATAAATCGGTTAATAATATAATGACTAGTCTAAGCAAAATTTTTGATACAGCTGTACATGAAGAAATCTTAAAAAGAAATCCGTGTGACAACGTTAAACGATTACCTTTAACAAGAAAGAAAATGAAGTTTTGGAGACCAGAAGAATTCAAAAAATTTATTAGTTTAATTCCTCAAGATCAATTATTGTTTAAAACCTTTTACACTGTTGCTTTTTTAACTGGACTAAGATGTGGTGAAATGCTCGCCCTGCAATGGAAAGATATTGACAAAATCTTATTAGAAATAGATGTGCATAAATCGTGCACCTGGCTTGATGGTCAATTTGTTGTTACTACTCCAAAAACCAAAAATTCGATTCGGCGAGTTAGCATCAATAAAAAATTGCTTAAGCTACTAGAACGTTGGAAAGAAGCACAAGAAGAGTTGTTTAATGAATTAGGTATTAGACATTCACATGATACCTATATCTTTCAATATAAAGATACACCTTCAAGAAAAGATATTTTCAGTCGGAAAATTAAATACTTTTGCAAGGATAGCGATCTTACTCCTATACGTTTACATGATTTTAGACATTCACACGTTGCACTATTAATACACCAAGGAGAAGATTACATAACAATTAAAGAGCGTTTAGGACATGGTTCTGTAAAAACAACAATTGATGTTTATGGACACCTATATCCAAACAAGCAAAAGGAAATGGCTGATAAATTAGATGACTTACTTTAGGTAAGTGGGCAGTTTGTGGGCAGTAAATCATTTGAAAATAAACACAAAAAAATACCAAGGGCGTCAAAACCCTTGGTATCATTGATGCGGCCGAGAGGACTTGAACCTCCACGGGTTATTCACCCACTAGGCCCTCAACCTAGCGCGTCTGCCATTCCGCCACGACCGCGTGATCATGAAATTGTGTTTGTGCTGGTTTAGTAGGCTCTTAACCTAGTAAAAACCATTTGCGTGCACTTTGTAAATAAAGTGCGGGTGAAGGGACTCGAACCCCCACGTCGTAAGACACTAGATCCTAAGTCTAGCGCGTCTGCCAATTCCGCCACACCCGCAAAAAGACAAATGGTGAGCCATGAAGGACTCGAACCTTCGACCCTCTGATTAAAAGTCAGATGCTCTACCAACTGAGCTAATGGCTCTTACTATTAGATTTTAAAAAATAAAAATGGCTGGGCTAGCTGGATTCGAACCAACGCATGACGGAGTCAAAGTCCGTTGCCTTACCGCTTGGCTATAGCCCAACGAAATGGAATGACCCGTACGGGATTCGAACCCGTGTTACCGCCGTGAAAGGGCGGTGTCTTAACCGCTTGACCAACGGGCCGATGGTTGAGAACTTATATCGAAATCTTATGGCGGAGAAGGAGGGATTTGAACCCTCGCGCCGCTTACGCGACCTACACCCTTAGCAGGGGCGCCTCTTCAGCCACTTGAGTACTTCTCCAATATGGCTCCACAGGCAGGATTCGAACCTGCGACCGATCGGTTAACAGCCGATAGCTCTACCACTGAGCTACTGTGGAATAATGAGACAAGACTTATTATATCAGCCTTGATTTACAGTGTCAAGAGGTAAATGTTTTTATTTATCTCTCGTAACGACTTTTATAATGTAACACAGGCTTGCCATATTCGTCAACCTTTTTCACGAAAAAATTCTTTTTATTTTTCCGCGGCATTTTCCGCACCTGTATCTGTCAGGGTTCATGGCGCGCTTCTTTATATACTGTTGGCCGCAGGCCGTACAGATATACATATAAGTTTTTTTGTTTTCCGCTTTTTTCTTAAGGGGTGTACAGAACCTCGGCGCGTTGACTTGCTGCAAAAGCATTCTAAAATCTCTGTCTCTGTGCTTGTACCCTTTTCCTTCAAGATGAAGATGATAATGGCAGAGCTCATGCTTGATGATGCCGACCAGTTCCTCCCTGCCGTGTTCAATCAAATATTTTCTGTTCAATTCAATGTTATGGGAGGTTAACAGGTACCTTCCGCCCGTGGTTTTAAGCCTGTCATTAAAAAGCGCCTGATGGCGGAACGGCTTTTTAAAATATGTTTTAGAAATATCCTCTGTCAGCTTTTGAAGCTCTATATTATCCATAGTGCACCTCACTTAAAAAACATTGAACGGGACAATTCACCGTTCGCATACAATATGGTAATCACCGTCCCTCTTATGATAAAAGCTGAGGAGGAATGAGCCTATGCCAAATTGGCTTAAAAAGCAGATGCAAAAAGCGTTCCTTGAAAAAGATAATTACCAAATTAAACTGCTGAATCAATGCTGGTATTTCTATAGGAAAAAACACTGCTCGTAAGCAGTGCTTTTATTTTACCATAGACAGCGATACTCTGCCTTTTTGTACATCTACGCCGTCAACCCAGACTGTCACGATATCGCTGACAGATACGACATCAAGAGGATGCTTAACGAATTGATTGCTCAGTTTTGAGATATGCACAAGCCCGTCTTGTTTAACTCCGATATCAACAAACGCTCCGAAGTCCACTACATTGCGCACGGTGCCCTGCAGTTCCATTCCCTCTTTCAAATCTTCCAGCTGAAGGACGTCTGTTTTCAGCAAAGGCTTAGGCACCTCATCACGTGGATCGCGTTCCGGCCTTGTCAGCTGTTCACAAATATCTTTCAGAGTGATTTCTCCGATTCCCAGCTCTTTTGCCGTTTCAGAAAGCGCCAGCTGATTGATTTTATCCTTCAATTCCGCCGTGCCGATATGTTCTGTTGAAAGTCCGAGTTTTTTCAAAAGCGCTTTTGTTTCTTTATAGCTTTCCGGGTGGATGCCTGTTCTATCCAAAGGCTCTGTCCCTTCCTGCACTCTTAAGAAACCGATACATTGCTCATAGGTTTTCGCACCGAGCCTCGGGATGTCCTTCAGTTCTTTTCGATTTGAAAACTTTCCGATTTCCTCACGTTTTTTGACAACGTTGCCTGCTACAGACTTCGATAATCCAGCTACATATTGAAGCAGCGCGGCGGAGGCTGTGTTAACGTTTACTCCCACCTGGTTTACGACCGTTTCGACGACGAACCGCAGAGATTCATTTAAGCGTTTTTGGCTGACGTCATGCTGATACTGCCCAACACCAACAGACTTCGGATCGATCTTAACGAGCTCCGCGAGCGGGTCTTGAAGTCTTCGCGCAATAGATACGGCACTGCGCTCTTCAACCTTAAGGTCAGGGAATTCTTCTCTGGCAAGCTCTGAAGCCGAATAGACGCTTGCTCCCGCTTCATTGACAATCACATAATAAATTTTGCGCGGCATGTCTTTCAGTACATTTACGATGAATTGCTCTGTTTCTCTGGATGCTGTGCCGTTTCCGATCGCCACCATCTCGACTTGATACTGCTCAAGAATCTTTTTTACTTTTTCATGGGCTTCTTTTGTTTTGTTGACTGGCGCATGCGGATAGATCACATCAATTTTCAAGACTTTTCCGGTCTCATCTGACACAGCGAGCTTACAGCCAGTTCGAAAGGCTGGGTCAACACCGAGAACGGTTTTGCCTTTCATCGGCGGCTGCAAAAGAAGCTTTCTCAAATTCTCTGAGAAAATATGAATCGCCTGTTCATCAGCTTTTTCTGAGAGCTCTTTCCTGATTTCACGTTCGATTGCCGGCTGGATCAGCCTTTTATAGCTGTCTTCAATTGTCTCCTGCAAAATCTCTTTTACGGATGTTGAGCGATTTTTGATGATTTGTTTTTCTAAATACGCCTTAATGTGATCCGCAGGCGGTTCGATCGACACCTTTAAAATGTCTTCTTTTTCGCCGCGGTTCATTGCCAGCACCCTATGCGGAACGACTTTTGCAATTGGCTCTTCATACTCGTAATACATTTCATACACATTTTTCTCATCGGTGTTTGCCGACTTTCCGGCTGCAGACTTAATGGTTCCTCTTTTGAAGGTTTCCTGGCGAATCCACTTTCTGAAAGTCGGCTCGTCTGAGATTTGTTCCGCAATAATGTGCTTGGCGCCTTCAATCGCTTCTTCTCGTGTGAACACTTCTTTTTCTTCGCTGATGTATTGGTCTGCTGTTGCTGCCAGACGATCTTCTTGTGGAAGTGTCAGGATATAGTCGGCAAGCGGCTCAAGGCCTTTGCTTTTGGCGACTGTCGCCTTTGTTTTACGTTTTTGTTTATAGGGGCGATAAAGGTCTTCCACTTCCTGAAGCTTCACCGATTGCTCGATTTTACGTTTTAGATCATCTGTCAGTTTATCCTGCTCTGCAATCAGCCTGATGACTTCTTCTTTTCGCTGATTCAGGTTTTGTATGTATTGCCAGCGTTCAGAAATCGTCTGAATCTGAACCTCATCCATTGAACCCGTCTGCTCTTTTCGATACCGGGCAATAAACGGGACTGTATTGCCGTCCTCAAGCAGGCGGATGACACTTTCAACGTGTTTTTGTGATAAACCTATTTCTTTCGCAATTTGCTGTTTTAAAAGGGCTGACGTTTCCATGTAACCAAAGCCTCCAATTTTGTCGTTCTTTCTCTAGTGTATCAAAAACCGAAAAAAACACATAAAAAAAGAAGCCGGTATTCCAGCTTCTTCTTGTTCTTATTCTCTTAGGACAGCTGTCCGAGAATATAGGTCAGGTCATCTTTTCTCGATGTCGTATACATTTTCAGCGAATTCGATATGTCTTCTACCGATTGGCCTTTTTTCAAATGGGAGCGGATATCAGGTACGTTGAGTCCATCTGTATGTATAATGAACTTTGAACCCTTTTCATAGGTGGCGGTGTGCGTTTTGTATTTTTGCGGCTTGCCTGATAAATAGCCCGAAATCGGCAGAGGATAAAAGCTTTCACCAGACGGGGAATGCAGAATAAACCGTACATTTCCGACAGAGCAGTACGTAAACTGCCTTTGCTCAAAATTGATTTTCAGGATAGATGCTGTAGCGCCTCTTTTGTTTTTCATCGCCTGATTACAGCGTTCGATAATGCTTTCTACGTCTTCATTCGCATAGTTTTCCACTAAGTCTTTGATGGCTGCAGAGGATTCGTTAGCAAGTGATCCACTTCCCAGTCCGTCAGCAACCGCACAAATTAACTCCTTATCATCAGCTTTCATAAAAAAGCTGTCACCGCAAATCGATTTCCCTTCTTTATTCAGTTGATATACTAGAGTTTGAATATGCTCGTTTTCTTCAACCTGGATCATTACATTAACTCCATCGAGGGATCTTCAATCAAGGCCTCTCTGAGCTTCTTCACAGCTTTGCGCTGCAAGCGCGAGACGTGCATTTGAGATATACCGAGAATGTCCCCAGTTTCTTTTTGGCTTTTGTTTTGAATATACGTAAGGTCTATGATTTGTTTTTCACGATCTGAAAGGACATGAAGCACGCTTTGCAGCATCAATTGCTGATTGACCCGCTCATATCCGTCCTCCTGTGATCCGACGATATCAAGAATCGTGACGGTGCTTCCGTCCGAATCCGCTTCAATGCTGTGGTCAACGGATAAGGCTTGATAGCTTTTGCCCATTTCCATCGTTTCAAGAACCTCTTCTTCAGAAACATCGAGGAATTCGGCAATCTCTTCGACTTTCGGCGATCTTTGTGTTTCAGTGGTCAGCTGATCAACCGCCATTTTGATTCTTGGACCCAGTTCCTTAATTCGTCTCGGCACATGAACGCTCCATGTTTTATCTCTGAGGAAACGTTTAATTTCACCGATGATTGTCGGGATTGCAAAAGCTTCAAACGATTTGCCGACAACAGGATCGTATCGCTTAATCGCGCCTAGCAGCCCGATCATGCCGACCTGGCGGAGATCCTCGTGGAAGCTTTTGCCTTTTGAGTATTTTTTCGCAAGCATGTCAACCAGATTTGTATACACCCGCACAAGCGTTTCCTGCGCCTGTTCATCTTGCTTTGTTTGGTAATCGCTTATGAGCCGATCGACTTCATCTTTAGTTAGTTTCGTAGTTTTTGATGGTTGTGTCATGATCAACTCGCTCCCCATTTAAATACTTTGTCATCGCTACGGTGACGCCGGAGTGGTTTTGCACTCTGACTTCATCCATGAGCGTTTCCATTAAATATAGACCGAGCCCTCCTTCTGATAATTGATCAACTGTGTGCGAAGGTGTGTACGGCCCTAGATCCTGCTGCTTTTGATCAAAGTCAAAGCTGTCTCCTTCATCCGCCACAATAACCTCTAAACGGTCTTCAAACACACCGAATCGGATTGACACTTCCCCATTTTTATCTTCTTTGTAAGCGTGCTGAACCGCATTTGTGCATGCCTCGCTGACTGCGATTTTCAAATCTTCAATTTCATCGTACGTATAGCCCATTCTGCTTGCGACCCCTGACAGCGTCAGTCTTATAATTCCCACATATTCAGGTTGGGCCGGCACTTTCATTTCGATGTAATCAGCATTATTCTTCATTGCACTCCACCTTCTGACTTTGCAGAAATATCAATGATGTCCTTCAAGCCTGTAATGTCAAACAGTCGGATCAGCCGTTCAGAAAGATTTTCAAGTTTCAGCGAACCACCTTGTTTTTTCACCATTTTAAAGGTCCCTACAAAAACGCCCAATCCGGTACTGTCCATGTAGCTGACATCTTTCAGGCAAATTCTTAAGTCAGCTCCTTGTTCTGCCAGAGGAACGAGCTTCTCTCTAAGCACCGGTGCTGAGTATACATCAATTTCTCCTGCAATGTTTACTTGTATATCATTCTCGTTTTGCTTCACATCAACATTTATATTCATTCGTATCACCTCAAATTTTCCTTCAAATCACTAGTTGCTTTATACCCTCGTCTGACAGACGTTAAACCTTTCTCCGCAAAACAATTAACGTAAAATCATCGTGAAGCTGAAAATCCTGCAATTTGAGGAGGCTGTCATAAATGTTTTTGACCATTTCCTGCGCGGAGGAACACATATGTTCCTCAATGAGCTTCTGCAGATCAGGACGCTCCAAGAAACCGTTTTCCGTTCTGCATTCTGTGACGCCGTCAGAAAATAAAACAATCATATCGCCCTTTTCCAGATGCTGATCGAATTGTTTGTAGTCATAGTCCTGCGAGATGCCGAGAACGAGTCCTTTGGCCTCTAAATCGTAAAACGTGTTGTCTTTTTGAGAATAATAGAATCCCGGTTCATGTCCCGCTGAAGCATATGTAAATTGATGCTTGTCCATATTGTAATTCGCATAAAACATCGTAATAAACATACTGGCATCAACGTTTTGTTCAACAACACGATTCAAATTTTTCAGCACTTGAGAAGGGTGTATGCCCGTTTCCGGCAAAGAGTCCATCGCGTATTTAATCATGGACATGCATAAAGCCGCTGGAATGCCTTTTCCGATCACGTCCGCGATTGCGATATTGATGGATTCCTTGTCTTTGACAAAGTGGTAGTAATCACCGCTCATCTGTTTAGCGGGAACACTGATGGCGCCGATATCCAGCGCTTCCTCCTGAGGAACTTTAGTTCCGAGCAGCGTCTGCTGGACATTTGCCGCGATTTCAATTTCTGATTTGATTTCCTGCTGTATCCCTCTAAGGGTTTGATGCTCCTGATAAGCCATTCCATAACCAATCATGACTTCTATTAAAAAATCCAGCGAATGAAACACATCTTCCGGGAGACTTGGATACAGCTCCTTCAGCACTTTTCTGTGAATGCTGATGATTTCTTCCGGAGGAATTTGGTGCTCGATTGTTTTTCGGCTGAATTTTTGGGCTTGATATAAAGATGTTTCTGTTAATTCGGCTATATATCGACTAAGCAGCTGATGATACCGCTGCTCAATAACCTCCCTAAAATCCACGTTCTTACCTCCTACCGAAGCCATTTGATGGCTTGTATCTCTGTTCCTTCCCCCGCTACGGAATTTAAGCTGAATTCATCCATCAGCCTTTTGACCCCGGGAAGTCCCGCACCAAGTCCTCCAGACGTTGAAAACCCGTCTTCCATGACTTTTCGGATATCAGGAATTCCCGGCCCTTGGTCTTCCGCTATGATTTTCAGGCCTTTTTTTCCTCTGTCTGCGACCTGTTCAATTCCAATCTGCCCTTTGCCGGCATATAAATAAATATTCCTGGCTAATTCTGAAATAGCCGTTGTAATTCTAGCCTGGTCTACCGTGCCGAAACCCAGTTCTTTCGCAACGTTTCGTCCCAGCTGTCTGGCGGCCACAATATCCCATTCTGTCATGATTCTTACACAGGATTGGTCGTTCATTCGCTATTCCCCCAATTCCCGCTTCAATGTCTCAAGCCCCTGCTCTAAGTCGAGCGCAGTTTCGATTTCCTCAAGTGCGATTCCAAGTTCAATCAGCGTCACTGCCACAGCAGGCTGAATGCCGGTCAAGACGACTTTAGCCCCCATTAACTTAGACATTGTAATGACGTCGCCCAGCACTTTCGCGATAAATGAATCAATCATATCCACAGATGTCAGGTCAATGACGACTCCGTTAGCACCTGTTTCGTATATTTTATTTAATAAGTCTTCTTGAAAAGTTAATGCTGTCTGGTCATCAAGTTCCCATTGAATGGATACTAATAAGCAATTATACAGTTTCAAGATCGGGATTTTCGGATGTCTCAAAATGTTATTCCCCCAATGAAACGATTTTTCGATCCGTCATTTCCAATGCTGTTTGAATTCCTTTTTGCAGGGTATTCTTAGTTATAACTTGGGATAAATCAATCCCCAGGTTGACGATTGTTTGAGCAATTTCCGGACGGATTCCGGCCAGCAGGCATTTTGCTCCGACAAGCCTTACAGCTTCTGATGCCTGAATAATATGATGGGCAACCATCGTATCGACGACAGGGACACCTGTAATGTCAATCAGCACGACTTGGGAACGGTGTTTGACGACGCCATTAAGAAGGTTTTCCATAATTCGTTTCGCGCGTTCGGTATCAATTGTTCCGACAAGAGGCATCACAGTGATATTTTCAAACACCGGGATAAGCGGCGCAGACAGCTCTTGCAGCGCGATTTTTTGCAGGGATACTGTTTTCTCCCATGAGATTGAGTATTGATTAAAAATTTCTGTGTTAATCGGGCTGAAAAAGCGGTCAATCTGCCAGATTAATTCCGTGCTCTCTTGATCTGACAATCTCTTATCATTCATTTTCGTGTAGAGACGCTTCCAGAATTCAGCAAGCGCAGTAGCCAAAAACTTCATAGACAGTCCGATTTGGACCGCTCGAAGCGCCAGTTCGCTGATTTGGCTTTCAGCAGCGTTTTCGTCCTTAACAGACAGCAACAGAATGTCGATATATTCTTTAGATATATTTTCATACACTTGGTCAGTCAGCTGATAGGATTCTTGCTCGCTTAATTCTTTTAGTGTGTCAGTCCACAGTTGGAGCAGTTCATTTTGATTTTCGGCAATGAACTGGTATACAGTCTGATTCGACATCAAATTCGCTTACCTCCCAATAAAAAACAACATATTTTTTTCGTTATTTCACTATTATATCGTTTATGTTTTTTGAAAACAAAAAAAGTTGCTCTATGTGAGCAACCTGCAAATATGTCTAAAAATCAATGAGTGCCAAACTGATTTGTAAGGCTTCATCAACCTTATCCATCATTTCATCATCCAGATGAGTAATCTTATCCGTTAACCTTTGCTTGTCAATCGTCCGAATTTGCTCCAGCAAAATAACGGAATCTCTTTCAAAACCGTAGCGTTTTGCATCGATTTCGACGTGGGTTGGTAATTTCGCTTTCTGTATTTGTGCTGTTATGGCTGCAACAATAGCAGTTGGGCTGAAGCGATTTCCGATGTCATTTTGGATCACTAAAACCGGGCGCACCCCGCCTTGCTCTGAGCCAACAACAGGAGATAAATCAGCAAAATAAACATCGCCGCGTTTCACAATCAAATGATTATCCTCCGCTGACTAAGCGCTCAACTGTCGTTTCAGCCTCGCACTCCGCAAAGTGAGCCTCAGAAGAAATATTCAGGTTGATTTTCGCCATTTCCATATAGCCGCGTCTCATCAAATCACGGTTGTGACGAGTTGTTCGTTCGCTGACATACGCTCTCACTGCTTGTGATATCAGTTCGTTTCTGCTTCGTTTCTCCCGCATCGCTACACCATCCAATTCAGCTACTAGGTTTTCGGGCAAGCTGATTTTCATTTCGGTTCTTGCGCTGGATTCAGACAAAAAACATACACCTCCACCAAACTTACGGATACGACTCTTTTATCCATCCAGTGATAATGATACCATTATTCACTCTTCAAGCAAAGCTGTTTTATGAATTCTCCATTTAGGTAAGTTAATTGCTTGTATTTACCTGCAATAAAGGATTTCTTACTTCCATTATACTCCCATTTTCCAAAAACATACGGGGAACACGGGAACTTATTGTACAGGCCACCTCATAGTTAATGGTTTCGAGCCTTCCTGCAATCTCATCCATGGAAATATATTCATCCCCCTGCCGGCCTATTAATGTGACTTTTGTGCCCGGCGGATATTCCTGATCCAGCTCCACCATAAATTGGTCCATGCAAATTCGGCCGGCAATTTTCAGGCGTTTTCCCTTCACAAGGATGTCGGTCCCTTTCAATTTTCGGAGCCACCCGTCCGCATAGCCTACAGGCACCGTCCCGATCCATGTGTCTTTTTCTGCTGTGTACTCGGCTCCGTAGCTGACGCTCTCGCCTTTTCTAATCAGTTTGACATGTGACAGCGTCGAATGCAGGGTAAATGCCGGACGCAGCTGAAACGGTATCTCGTCCGAAATGTCAGCAGACGGGCGAAGGCCATACATGCCGATGCCGAATCTGACTGCATTAAAAAAGCCTTTTTTCAGCCGGAGTCCGGCGGCGCTGTTCGCGCAGTGGACCATCAGATTCTTTAACGGCAGCGGAGCAATCAGCTCTTTAAAACGCTCAAATTGCATTAAGAAATAGCCTCTTTCTTTTTCATCCGCTGTCGCAAAATGGGTAAATACCCCTTTGCACTTTAAACGAGGGTTGCGGTCAAGAATTGCCATCACGTTCTGAACTTCTTCCTCTGTTTTTACACCAAGCCTGTTCATCCCCGTATCGACCTTCAGATGAAAATGAAGAGAACCTTTTTTCGTGTGGCGGGCTGCTTCCTGAAGCCATTCAACAGAATAACCTGTTAAGGTCACGTCATACTCAGCAGCGATTGCCACATACTCTGGGGGAACCGCGCCAAGCACCAATATAGGCGCCTTCAAGCCCTTTTTGCGCAGTGAAATCGCTTCATCCAAAATGGCCACAGCCAAGCATGAAGCACCTGCGTCAAGAGCAGCCTTTGCTGTTTCTGCATCACCATGCCCGTAGGCGTTTGCTTTCACAACTGCCATCAAGTGGACATGTTCACCGATATGTTTTTTCATATTGCTGACATTTTCCTTTATCGCGGACAAGTCAATTTCCGCCCACGTATCTCTGTAAAAAGGTTTTGTGCTCATTACGACACTTCCTAGCTTTTATTCAATATCATTTACATATCATACTAAAATTAAAGGCTAAAGGGAAACGATGTCTAACGAAAAAAAGGCCAAATCATGTTTGGCCTTTGGCGGTTATTTCGATGATTGTCCCTGCATGCTTTTCGCTACTGTCACCATTTCCTCTTTAGAAAGATCTTTAGAAGAGAGAAGGTAATCTACGCCGTCATATGTCCATGATAATGATGCATCCGACAGGGCGCCGATGGTGTAGCCGAGATTTACCGGTTCGCCGTTCAGCGTAACGGAGGAGGAAGCCTTGGCAATCTGGGCTTTTTCCTGAATTAACGTAAATGATTTTTCTCCTCCGTACGTCATGATGATGCGCTTCCCGTCTTCAGTAGATAGATCTTTTTCTTCAAGCAGCTTGACGCCAAGCGGCAGTTCCAGCGGCGTTTTGACCGCAAATGTATCGGAAGGCTTCGCGCTTGTGGCGACATCCATTTGAGAAAGGGTCATATTTTTCTTTTCATCAAATGATTCTTTATCAAATTGTTTATTAAATTCAAAGCTGCTGAATTCTACTTTGACCATCACTTTCCGGTCAGTATCCATCACTTTGACAGATGACGGGCTCATATCTTTTTTGTTAAATGTGATTTCTTGCGTGGGCAGCATTTTGTTATGCTGATAGTTTGTTTTTGTTTCGAATACGTATTTCTTTTCTTTCGCTGTGAAAACTGCATCCGAATCGTTTTGAACATCCTTTACGAGCGATTCAAACAGATAAACCTGGCTGCTGTTGTTCGGCCAATCGCTTTGAAATCTGAAGCTCTTATTTAAAGACGGCGTGAGAACGAATACTCCGTTTTCATTTCGTAAAATGACTTGGTTTTGGTCCTTTTTCGGATTTTCTAAATAAACCCTGTACAGAGACGGCTTTTTGTGCCAGATTTCCACATTGTATACTTGAGGCTCACTCCCTGTCTCGATGGTCATTTTCGCTTTTGCTTTGTACGAGGTGTATTCTTTCGCCTTTTCATCTAACCCGGCCACAATATCTTGCTGTGTTTTTTGCCCGCAGGCAGAAAGAATAAGAACAGCAAGCAGTCCCGTTAAAAGCAAAACAAAGCTTTTTCTCACCTTTTTCAACCCCTTTTTCTCAATTGATGTAAAAGGAAGAAATCGCTTGTTTGACTTTAACGGTACGCTCGGTACACGTTTAGGCAGAACAGATGCGTACCATAAAAGCCTCAAACAACTTGTCTCCCTTAATGCACTATCAAATATATGAGTGGGGTTTCCCTAATATGCAGACTAGCTTGACAACCTTTCAATCACAACCTGCGCGGCAGCGTATTCTTTTGTATGAGTGATCGATACGTGAACGGCAGCCTGGCTCAGTTTCGTGCAAATGATATAGGGCTTGCCATTTTGGTCTTTCCTAATTTCAATGTCCTGAAAGCTGAGCTGCCTCCCAATGCCGGTGCCAAACGCTTTCGAGAAAGCTTCTTTTGCCGCGAATCTGCCCGCGAGAAATTCGATTTTTCTTTTCTCTGAAAGCTCATAGTATTGGTCAAGCTCGCTTCGCGTCAAAATCCGCTCGGCAAACCTTTTCTGGCGTCCAGCCATAGAGGCGATCCGTTTAAGCTCGGTAATGTCCAGCCCAATGCCGTAAATCATGTATGATAACCTCCTTTGCGTACGTACTATTTAAATGGTTTGTCTCATAAACGTGTTACTATAGATATACCAAAATGAAGAAAAGGGGCTCGGAATGTTTATACGGACTGAAAATTTTCAAACATTTATCAGGCTTTACCCCGTTGTCACCTTTATATTGGCTTTGCAAGCTGTTCTCTGGCTGTTTTTTTCACTTCCTGCCCATTCAGTCGTGTTATGGAGGGATACCGTCACAGGCTATAATCTAGGTGTCGCAAACGGTGAATGGTGGCGGCTGATCACACCGATTTTGCTGCACGCCGGTTTCACACATCTGCTGTTTAATTCCATGTCCATCTTTTTATTCGCCCCGGCTTTGGAACGCATGCTGGGAAAAGCGCGTTTCCTTCTTGTATACGCCGGCTCCGGCATCATCGGCAATATCGGCACTTATGTTACAGAGCCGCTTGATTACGTGCATGTCGGTGCTTCAGGCGCAATTTTCGGGCTATTCGGCGTGTACCTGTTTATGGTTCTTTTTCGCAATGAGCTAATAGGGCAGGAGCATTCCAAAATGATCATCACACTGCTCGCATTTGCCGTTCTCATGTCGTTTATCAACTCCAATATTAACATGATGGCCCATCTGTTTGGACTATGCGGCGGGTTTCTTCTTTCGTTTTTATGCGTGCAAAAAAAAGAGCGGCGGTATTAACCGCCGCTTCAGATTGTTGACAAAATCCTAAAATGGTTTTCATTTTAGGATTTTGTCATCTTTTCAGCGTGATTGAAAACCCTTGAAGTCTAGGAAGGACGAGCATAGGAGCGGAGCGAATGTTCTAATTCGTGAGCACCGAAGCGCAGTCCTGACAACGAATGCGAGGGTTTGCCGACACGCTGGAGCGGCGGTATTAACCGTCCGCTTTTTCATATGAGTACCACTTTAAAATGAAGGCTGCATCCTCTTCACCTACGTCCCTCACCGTTAACTCTTCCATATGGCTCGATGATTTCACCGAAGTAGAAATGGTATACAAGCGGCCTTTCTTTTGGAAATAGGATTGGCTGAACTTGCAGACCTGCATTCGTTTTTTCAGTACAATGGCGGTTGTTCTGCCTATAAATCTAGACGTCAGCTGAAGACGGTCCCCGTTGATCGTCCATGCAGCCTCTTTATACGCGAGATAGCCGAAGAGCAATTCTATCGGCAGCAGGATCACTGACAGATAGCCCCATGGCTGAAAGAAGATACATAACGGGATGATCAAAAAGAGTGAAAAAATGACAGAACGGAACAAATAGCGTTTCAACGCGCGCCGCGGCAGGCGGCGGCAGTTTTCTTCCAGCGTATATTCCGGCGTAAATGTTCGGAGCATGTGCGGAAGCTTTTTTTTATGAATCATTGGAAAGAGAATGGTCAAAGCGCCTTCTTCTTTTTCCCGGTCGCCGCCTCCTGCGCTGACGATGGACACCGTTACAAATCCGAAAAGCTGGCGAATGATATTTTCTTTGATTTTAATGGCTTGTATTTTTCGCAGCGGAATCGTGACTTGATGTTTTTCAATAATTCCCCTTGAAATCACCAGTTCCTGTTCTTTTTTTATGATTTGAAAGTTTGCGTATCTAAACATCATGCCCGCGATGCTGAAAATCCAGGCGATAAATAAACCGATAAAAATGAGTACCGCGTAAATACCAATACTGGCGTGCTTAAGGAAGGAAAATTTATCGAATAACCAATCCATCGGCAGCACTTCATCAAGCTGGGAAATAAGTGCAAATACAGCGGAGATAATGACTCCGATTCCGCCGGAGGTAGAAGCGGCCATGAGCAATTCTTTCGCGTTCATGCGATAGTGCTCTTGCACCTCAACGGACGGATCCAACTCCTCTTCAGCTTCAAGCCGTTCTTCATCAAGTTCATTTTCTCGTCTTTGCGCTTTTTTCTTAAAGACAGCTTCTTTGATGCGTTCGGCTTCTTCAACAGAAATAGCAGAAAGAACAGCTTCTGCCTCCTTGCCTCCGCCTGCTGTTTCAATTTGCAGCTTCACAAGCTTAAAGATTTGCTGGACAAGGCCCGCGCTCGTATTCATTGTTTGAATCCGATCAATCGATATGTATCGCTTTTTCGTCACAAATAAGCCTTCTTCGATTCTAAATTCATCATCTTCAATTCGATAGGTAAACCTTCTCCATTTGATAATGCTTGCCGCTACAAGCCAGATGAACAGCACACCGAGCGCAATGGCTCCGTAAAAACGGACAGTATGGTTTGAATTGACAATATACACAAAAAAGAATGGCAGAATGATATTTTTTATCGTTTGAATAATGGTATGGCATAAATTCAAAATGACTGCCGCCGGGTGCAGGCGTTTCGGTTCAGACATCATCGTCAGTCACCCTCGCCAGACGGGAAATGGAGTCTCTCAGCCGATCCGCTTCCTCCATCTCTAAAGCGGGGATCGAATGAACGGTCGCGGCCGTGGAAATTTTCACCGTTGCCAGGTTGTATTTTTTTAATAATGGCCCTTGTGAAGTATCGACGTGCTGAACTCTGACCATCGGAACAATCACACGTGTCACCACAAAAATACCTGACTGAATATCTATTTCATGTTCATGGACTTCATATCGCCACACCTTATGACGGACCTTCGGAATGATAAAGACCGTCACAATCGATCCCAGCAGCCAAACCGCGCCGAGCACGCCGCTGATCCAGTACGGCCAATGAAAATAATAACTTAACACTGCAACTGCAATGACAATAAGCAAGCAAACAGCGGATATGATGATCTCTTGAAGTCGCCAAACCTTTAATCCGTCTGGACTGATTTGGTTTTTTGGCTGCTCTCTCAAAAATACCTACCTCCCTTTTTTTCGTCGTTATTTATACGTCTCTTTTACAGAAAGGTTTCATTCTTAAGCATACAGAGAAAAATGGCTTCCGTCAGCTGAAAGTTTGCTGAATAACAAATCGCGAACATAAAAAAGCCCAAAACATCATGTTTTGGGCTCTGAATCGATCAAATTAGTAAGATTTTTTCTGGCGTCTGTCACCTGAAGAACGGCGATCGTTTGAACGCTTTTTGTCATAGGAAGAACGGTTGTTGCTTTTCCCTTTTCCGCCGCGGTAGCCGCCGCCTTGACCGTCTCTGCGTTTAGAAGAGCGCTGGTTCTTGTAGCGTTTGCTGACCATCGGCGCTTCGTCTGTTAAGCGAACCGGTGTGTCGTCTGGCTCTTTTGTAGCCATTTTGATAGCCGCCGCAACCACTGTTACTGCATCATGATCTTCAAGCAGCTCAGCTGCCGCTGTCATGTAGAAGTTCAGGTTGTTTTCACTGATTGTTGTGCGAAGACGTTCAACAGTAACCTGCTGCTGGCCTTCTAACGCTTCATCAAGTGTAGGCTCCTTCATGCGGTCCATTTTGCGTTTTGTTGTTTGTTCAATTGCGCGAAGCATGCTTTTCTCACGCGGTGTAATGAACGTCATCGCCATACCTGTTTTTCCTGCACGGCCCGTTCTTCCGATACGGTGAACGTAGCTTTCAGGATCTTGAGGCACGTCGAAGTTGTATACGTGTGTAACACCTGAGATATCAAGTCCGCGAGCGGCAACATCAGTTGCGACTAGAACTTCGATTGCGCCTTCTTTAAATTTACGAAGCGCAACCATACGTTTCGCCTGCGTTAAGTCACCGTGAATTCCTTCAGCTGCATATCCGCGAAGGTTCAGGGCTTCAGCAAGCTCATCGACACGGCGTTTTGTACGTCCGAATACGATCGCAAGCTCAGGAGACTGAATGTCAAGAAGGCGAGTCAATGTATCGAATTTTTTGCGTTCTTGCACTTCCAAATAGAACTGCTGAATGTTAGAAACCGTCATTTCTTTCGCTTTTACTTTTACGTGTTCCGGCTCAGTCATAAATCGCTCTGCAATGCGTTTGATCGGCGCAGGCATTGTGGCAGAGAACAGAAGTGTCTGATGCTCGCTTGGCACGTTTGAAAGAATAGATTCAATATCATCAATGAATCCCATGTTCAGCATTTCATCCGCTTCATCCATTACAACAGTATTTACATTGTTTAAACGAATTGTGCGGCGGTTGATGTGGTCAAGAAGACGTCCAGGTGTTCCGACAATAATATTCGGATTCTTCTTTAACGCCCGGATTTGCCGTCCAATATCCTGTCCGCCGTAAATAGGAAGAACCTTCGCACGTTTATCTTGTCCGATTTTATACAATTCTTCAGATACTTGAATGGCTAATTCACGGGTTGGCGCGATTACGATTGCTTGAATATTAGGAGACTCGGGGTTAATTTTTTCAACAAGGGGTATACCAAACGCAGCTGTTTTACCTGTACCTGTTTGCGCTTGTCCAATGACGTCTTTATTTGAAAGTCCGAGCGGTATCGTTTGTGCCTGAATCGGTGTTGCTTCTTCAAATCCCATACGATTAATTGCTTTCATGAGATCAGAACTTAAATTAAAATCTTGAAACGTTATAGTCAAATTATTCAAACTCCTTCTAATTGCTGTTTCAGTAATGTCGTGATTTACCACTTATAAAACTGCCCTTTAGACAAGAAGGACAGGATCCATCCGTATACAAAGCCCGAATTACTTTAAGTTTTATCTTACCATTACACTATTTGTTTTTCAATAAGATGAGAAGCAGATCGGCATCTCGAATATGCCGGCTGCTGCTCCATCCGCTCCCAAGAATCCGGCGGAGAACTTCGGGTCACGATGAAAAGTCCGGACGAATATGTTCGTATCGCGAAATAACCTATATATATTGTATCATAGCCGCAGCCGGCCAGATATACATAATTTTCGGCCGGCATACATTAGTGTTTGCATATCATGTTATTTTATGATGCAATATGCGTTTTTTCGCAAAATATTTTCTTATGAAAGCGGGCTCTCTATTAAATCTTTAACGATTTCTTCAAGCTTCATACCTCTGGACGCTTTGAATAAAATCAAATCGCCTTTTGATGCGTTTTCCTTCACAGCTTGGAGGAGATCTTTTTTCTCAGTGTAATGGCTGACGCGGTCTTTCTCAAAGTGTTTCAGGGCGCCTTCCGCGATAAAAGCTCCCAGTTTTCCGTACGTAAAGACGCGGTCGATCTTCTCAGGGCTGATCACAGCGCCGCACTCTTTATGGAACGTTTCTTCAAGATCGCCGAGTTCAAGCATATCACCGAGCACGAGCATTTTTTTGCCGTAGCCTTCGAGGCTTTCTGTCAATTGAATTGCAGCTTTCATGGAAGTCGGGCTCGCATTATAAGCGTCATTGATTATCGAAAGGCCGCTGTCTGTTTTGATGAGTTCAAGTCTCATCCCGGTTACCTTTAGGCTGCTCAGTCCTTTTGCCGCACCCTCAGGCGTGATGCCAAAATAAGCCCCTGCAGCAATCGCAGCCATGGCGTTCATCACATTGTGCTTGCCGAGTATCGGAATAAAAAACGTGTGTTCTATCCCTTTGATTGTAAAATGGGTTCCTTCCTCACTCTGGCTGACATCCTGAAGCTGATAATCATTATGCGCTCCCGTCCCGTACGTTTTCGTCTGGCAGCTGTATGCATTTTGAAGAAGCGGTTCGTCCCCGATATAAATCAGCACTCCGTCTTCTTTAAGCCCGTTAATGATTTCAAGCTTCGCCTCCGCGATGCCCTCTCTAGAGCCAAGGTCTTGCATATGCGATTCGCCGATATTCGTAATCACTGCCGCATCCGGGTTTGCCAGTCGGCTCAAGAGGTCAATTTCTCCTTTGGCGCTCATTCCCATCTCCAATACGGCGATCTCCGTATTTTCAGGCATCGCTAAAACCGTCAGCGGCAGACCGATGTGATTATTGAAGTTTCCTCCTGTTTTGTGAACACGGTACTGGGTCCCCAGTACGGCGTGAATCATATCTTTTGTTGTCGTTTTGCCATTGCTTCCAGTTACTCCGATGACACGCGTGCCAAGCTCCTGCAAATAGGCTTTTGCAAGCTGCTGAAGTGCGGTAAGGGTATCGTCCACTAAAATGACGGCGTGATTCTCGGGCGGATTTGGTTCTGACCGATCCCAAAGAACAGCCGCTACACCAGCTTCAAAAGCCTGCTCCACAAAAGTGTGGCCGTCAAAACGTTCCCCTTTCAGCGGAATGAAGAGCTGATGTTGTTCCAGTTTTCTTGTATCGGTTGCCACTCCATGAATGACTGTTTGTTCATATTGCGGATTTGTTAGTGTGCCTTTAACCATTTCGGCAATGTTTTTTACTGTTCGCTTAATCAAGTAAGGTCCCTCTCTTTCTTTTGTATATACGGGAAAAAACACTGCCCTTTTACCGGCAGTGTCCTTCTTCATTAGAATGTATGCTTAATCAATTGTTTTTCAGCGTGGCGTTCTTTTGCAAGCTCCACAAGCTGTTCAATCAGGTCAGCATATTCCACTCCGGCTTCTTTCCAGAGCAGCGGGAACATGCTGAAAGGTGTAAAGCCAGGCATTGTGTTGACTTCATTGATCAGAACTTCGCCGTCAGCTGTCAGGAAAAAGTCCGCTCTGACGAGTCCTGAACCATCGATCGCTTTAAACGCTTTGATCGCCATATCACTGATTGTTGCGTATTCCTCATCGGTCACAATTGCCGGAATCATCAGATCAGTATCTCCATCCTCATATTTCGCTTTGTAATCGTAGAAATCTGTCTTCGGTGCGATTTCTCCCACAACAGAGCATTTAGGATCGTCATTTCCAAGAACGCCGATCTCAATCTCGCGGCCGTTAATTCCTTCTTCAACGACGACTTTGCGATCATATTGGAAAGCAAGCTCAAACGCTTTTTGCAGTTCTTCACGGTTTCGGCATTTGCTGATTCCGACACTTGAGCCGAGGTTCGCCGGTTTTACGAAGCAAGGGTAGCCTAATTCCTGTTCAACCTGCTCACAGCTTTCTTTCGGAGAACGAGTCCAGTCTTTCTTAAGGAAAGCTGCGTATTTAGCCTGAGCAAGGCCGGCCTGCGCAAATAAATGTTTCATGACAACTTTATCCATGCCAGCTGAGGAAGCAAGCACTCCGTTGCCGACATAAGGAATGTTCAACAGCTCGAGCATTCCCTGGATCGTACCGTCTTCTCCGTTCGGTCCGTGGAGGAGCGGGAATACGACGTCGATGGCTTCATTTTGCTGTGACGCTTCCTGCGGAAACATCTCCTGGTTCAGGGCAGCTGGAGAAAAAGCACTGCCTCCTTGCTCAAATTGAAGCATTTTCACGTTTGAAACAGGCTCAGTTAAACGGGCGCCTCTAACCCATTCGCCTTTTTCTGTTATATAAATCGGATGTATATCAAACTTCTCAGTATTTAGCGCTTTGATTACAGCCAGAGCTGTCTGCAGGGAAACATTATGTTCTGCCGACTTTCCTCCGTACACTAATCCTAGACTTGTTTTCAATGGATACTCCCCCCACTACAATTCATCTTTACTATCTTATCATTTTCACCGGAAAATGATCTAATTATTTTTGGGCATGCTGATGTTGAATGCATTTGTATGTAATTCCTTTTTATTTTATATTAAAATGGCATTGAAAAGGAGATGTGACATATGAAAAAAATCACAACAAACGAACAATTTAATGAACTGATTCAATCCGATAAAGAAATCATTGTAAAGTTTTATGCTGATTGGTGCCCAGACTGCACACGCATGAATATGTTCATCGGCGATATTTTGGAAGAGTATAACCAAAACGATTGGTATGAGCTGAATAAGGACGAGCTTCCTGACCTGGCTGAAAAATACCAAGTAATGGGCATTCCCAGCCTGCTTATCTTCAAAAACGGTGAAAAAACAGCTCACCTTCACAGCGCCAATGCCAAAACGCCTGAAGAAGTGACTGAATTTTTATCTGAACATATAAGCTAATTCGTTAAACAGCCTTATTTTATGTCGTCAGGCTCTACATGAACATGAACATGAGTGACATCGTGTTCATGTTTTATTTTGTCTTCTACTTCATCCGCCACTCCATGGCCTTCTTCTACTGTAAGCTTCGGATCAACCGTAATGACCATCTCAATATGAACTGTACTGCCTAAATACCTCGCTTTCACATCCTTTAGGCGATGCACATTTTCAATCCTGCCGACTGTCTGTTTGTAAGGCTCAAGATCTTTTAAATGGAAGCCGTCTGTTAAGGAATGTGAAGCGTCTTTAAAGATATCCCAAGCAGTTTTGCAAATGATGATGCCGATGATAAAAGCCGTTACCGGATCAATCCACGGCAGCTTCAGCTGGGACGAAAAAACACCGATAAACGCGCCGGCACTTACAAAAGCGTCTGACCTGCTGTCCTTTGCCGCTGCCATCAGGGCAGAGCTTTTAATGGACGCTGCCAGCCTTTTGTTATATAAATAGATGCCATACATAAACACAGCACTGCCTAACGCCGTCCATGCCGCGATAAGATTTGGCGTTTCCGTTGTGCCGCCCGCAATCGCTTTTCCTCCGCCGATTAACACTTCAATGCCGACTGCCATCATAATAAAAGACGCAACAAGAGACGAAATTGTTTCAGCCCGATAATGGCCGTATGGATGATCGCTGTCAGCCGGTCTTTGAGAAATCCGCAATCCTATCAGCACTGCTACTGACGCAACAATATCTGTTCCATTATTTAACCCGTCTGCTCTCAGCGCTTCAGAATGATATAGAATCCCGATGACTAGCTTTACAACAGCAAGAATGACATATGCAAAAATATTGAGGAGCGCCCCTTTTTCTCCCTTTTTCAGATTTTCTGTCCGCTCCATTGAATACCAGCCTCCATTCTATTACATAGTATGGTTCAAAACATGAAAAATAGCAGGACGCGTTCAATGAAGCGGAATATTTCGACAGCACATTATTGCCCGGGAAACTTTTTGTCGATTTGTTGAATGTTTGTAAATTGGCCAAGAATAGGACTCTTTTCATCTTTACAGGCTATTGCGGACATTGTATACTGAAGTTAATTGATAATGATTATCAATATCGTTTGATTGGAGGTTGGTGACACAATGACACCTCAGTCTGCAGAAATCAGAAAAAAACAGCTCATTCATCTGTTAATACAGAATGGTATATACAAAAAGTCAAAGCGTCATCTGTATGAATTGTCGCTGACGGAGTTAGAAAGTGAATACAAACATGTCAGGAGGGCGCCGGAGCATGCCGAAGCGTAAAGTGAAAACTTACCAACAGCTGATCCAGGAAAACAAAGAGGCGATTATGGGCAATCCAAAGCTGATGAACGTTATTTATGACAGGATCGACAGCAAGCATCAAAAAAATCTGCAGGAGCAAAACAATACATAAAAAGAGCCGGTAAGGCTCTTTTTTTATGACTCAAATGCTTCAGCTGCCAGCTTGTGTATCACGGCGTCATCCATCGGCGGGTTGTGAAGACCGGCGCGCACATCACGGTAATAGCGTTGAAGCGGGTTGGTTCGTTCCAGGCTTTTGGCCCCGACAATTCTCATCGCTTTATCAACAACAGACAGCGCAGCGTTTGTGACGATATGTTTCGCCGCACCTAGCTCGCTGGTCAAGTGTGGACGCCGCTCCGGATCGTCATACAATTGAGCGATATGGAATAGAAAGTGTCTGGCATTGAGCAGTTCAAGCTCCATCTCGCCTGTTCTTTGCTGTACGGCCGGGACATTCTTGATCGGTCCATTCAAACTGTTTGGAGAATACTCAGATGCAAATTGCACTGCATAGTCACGAGCAGCTTGAGCAACACCAAGATAAATCGCCGGAATATGAAGCAGCCATCCATTCGGCTTAGCTCCGCGAGGCCCTTGAAGCAGTTCCACCAGCTTATTCTCATCAAGCATGACTTCGTTCAGTACGAGGTCATGGCTTCCAGTCGCCCGCATCGCCATCATATTCCACGTTTCTTCAATCGACAAACCGGGATCATCTTTATGAATGAGAAACACGCCTGTTGTTTGTTTTTCCTCAATCCATGCGGTTACTAAAAAATAATCCAGTGCTTGTGACATCGTCGTAAAGGTTTTTCTTCCGTTCACTGCCCATTTGCCATCCTTTTTGACGGCGTGTGTACCGGGGCGCCCTCCTCTTGTCGGGCTTCCGGTTTTCGCTTCAGTCGCCGCCCTGTTAATGACGGCTCCGTTTTGGACTTCCTTGGCAACAAATGCAAATACGTCTTCATCCCAGCTGTTGCCTTCTCCAAGCTCCCCGATTACACTCAAATGCCAGCCGATGCTAAGAGCCGCAGGAGCATCTCCCCGTGCAAGCCGTTCTTGAAACAGGAGCATATCGTAAACAGAAATGCCCCCTCCGCCATGAGATGCCGGCAATGTTAATGCTGTATACCCAGCATCACGCAGTTTTTGTATTTTCTCTGCAGGAAAACGTCCCTGTTCGTCATCTTCAGCAGCTGTTTGCTGAAATTCATCCGCAATCCGTCCGATTTTCTCCATCCATTGCCGCTGTTGATCGTTTTGTATAAATAATGACATCCGGCAGCCCCCCAGTTTTAATTCCGATAAATTTAATATGTATTATAGATTTCCTGCCATTTTTCCGCAACTGTTAATCTTTTGCCCAGTATAGAAAAACACGCTGTTCCCCAAGGGAACAGCGCGATTACACAGGATTTGCATCCCGGTCTTGTTTCATGCCGAGATAAATCAGCATATATGTCAGGTAACCCATCGTCATCACCAGGCCGCCAAAGAAAAAGCTTGAGAAAATCGGCTCTTCAAAAGCGGTCACTGCGGCCAACACAATCCAGCTGGCATACAGATAGATGATAAAATAGCGGATGCCCGTCTTCATTTTATATATCATGTACAGTCCCACGAGAGAAAACAACCCAAGCGCGAGCCTGAAATAAACAAGATGTTCAAACTGAAACATGAATGACACAAATGAGAATCCAAGCAGCAATACAATCGGTAAAGCGGTAATAAAGTTCCTCAATCGAGACACCTCCGTCAGTACCTTTAGTATAAACCAAAATATCATTTGATATTGATTTACGTGAGCTTTTTCACAAAAATGTCATTCCTTGCCTTTAGACCCGAACATCCCGTTTACAGAAGCACCACCAGCCAACAACGATGAAGAATATGGCATGTATGATGAGAATTCCAATTGAAAACAATGGCGTCATGCCTGAAAACAACGCTGTCTCTCCGCTTCTGTATTGCGTAAAGTCAGTGTTCGCAAAAAGCAAAAAGCTGCCCCACTTGTTTTCAAACAACTTCATGAGCTGAACAAGTGTACTCGCTCCGTATAAAACGACAAAAGAAACAACAACTGCTACCGCGCTATTGCGGAACAGCGAAGAACAAAGCAGCCCGAATAATCCCATCATTACAGCTTCAAGCCAGTTTGACCCGATCAGCGCCAAGGTGTTGACCAGCAATGTCTTTGATTCCGCAGTCACCGATGTTCCAAAAAACACGAGACCGAATAATAATGCCAGAATGTAGTATGCCAGATACAAATAGAAGCTGACCATCACGACTGTGATTAATTTTGACCAAAAGACCTTTTGGCGTTTAACCGGACGAATGAGCAAAAATTTGATCGTCTTTTTATCAAATTCCATCGAAACAATTGTTGCTGCAATTACGATCGTTAAAGCCTGCAGCAAAATGTTCAGGCTCGGTGTATACGATAAATAGCCGATGAAGTTTTCATCTGTTCCGGCACTGATGACAATCCGTTTAATGATCAATGCCATGAAGAATTGAAAGACAGCCATCAGGATAAGGGAAACCAAAGTGACCTTCCGATTAAAAAGTTTCATATGTTCATTCCAAATTAATTTAGACAAGCTCTTCTCCCTCCTCTTGATGAGCTGTTGTCGCTTTTATAAATTCGTCTTCCAGTGACTGCGTGTAAGGCGTAATGGAAAATACATTCAGATCTTGTCCGACAAGTGATCGGTTCAGCTCCGGTATGTTTTCTTTTGCCACCTCAACTACAATCGTCCCGTCTTGGCTCTCAGCTTGATATTGATTGCCTGTCAGCCAATTGAGCGCTTTTTCTTGCGGCTGCACTTCTATAATCGCTTTTTCTGTGGTTTGATCAGTTCCTTGTAAGCTGACTTCCGCTTTGATCTCACCTTTTTGAATGATGATGACACGATCGCACAAGTCTTCAACCTCGCGCAATAAATGAGTGGCGAACAGGACAGCTGTTCCTTCCATTTCTGCGAGTTCCTTAATATGATCCCGAAAATCCTTCATCCCCGCAGGATCGAGGCCGTTTGTCGGTTCATCTAGAATGAGAAGCTTCGGCCGGTGAAGAATGGCCTGGGCGATTCCCAGACGCTGGCGCATCCCAAGGGAATAGGTTTTCACCTTATCATGAATCGCTGACGTCAGCCCGACACGTTCCACCACTTCATCAAGCCGTTCATCCGCTATTTTTTTGTGCATATTCGCAAAGTGCTTGAGGTTTTCCCAGCCTGTCAGGTACGGATAGAACTCAGGGTTCTCAACAATCGCTCCAACCGCTTCCATCGCTTTTTCAAACTCTGTATCATGCTGGAATCCGCTGATTGTCACGCTTCCGCTGTTTTGTTTCAGCAGCCCGACGATGATACGGATGAGTGTTGTTTTTCCGGAACCATTCGGACCGAGCAAGCCGATGATTTCACCCTCCATGACGTCCATGCTAATCTGTTTTAAAATCTGTTTAGACCCAATCTTTTTATCGAGGCCTTCAATATGTAAAATCGGCTCAGCCATAAAGCCTTCCTCCTTTTTCGACAAAAAATAAACAGTGCCCAACATTAGGCACTGTTTGTATTATAGCATTTGTTGCTTCCAAATGTTTGGTTAAACCGATGATGAGCGTTTGCTCCGACTGTTTGTTCTTTTCAGTTTCTGTAATGATGACAGGCATTGTCACCTGTTGTGTTCACCACTGTGCGAAGCAATGTCAAGCTCCGATCCCGAGCCTTAATTCCATGCCCTGAACAGGCAGGCCGGCAGATCGAGGCACACTCATTATTCGATTTTAAACTACTTTTTATCGCTATTCTCTCGGGGTCCTTTAGACCTATCTTCCTTGTTGGTGACATCCAGAATATCAAGGAGAAACACAAAGATCGGAATCCCGATAATTAAACCCCATATGCCAAAAAAGTGTTCAGAGAAAATGAGTACAGTGAAGGTGAAAAAGATTGGCAGCTCTGTTTTCGCCGACATCAGCTTCGGATTTAAGAAATATGTTTCGATCGCATGAATGGCGAATATGACAAGGACAATGTAGAGCACATACATTCCACCGCCAGTGCTGTAGGCGATAATGCTGAGCGGAATCAGGGAAATGACGACGCCTGCTACAGGGATCAATCCAAGGAAGAACACCATAATCGAAAGCCCAAACAGCTGCGGAAAATGCATAATCCAAAGCGCGATAAACGTCAGAATACAGTTGACGAGCGCAATGATAAATTGAGCCTCGAGCACCTTGCCGAACGTTCTTGCAAATTTGCTTCCGAAAAAAGCAATTTCCTCATAAAAGACCCTCAGTTTGCTCGTTTTAAATTTCGCCATGAATTCAGAAAGCCGTTTTTTCTCAAATAAGAAAAACATGCTGAGAATGAGCGCCATCACGACCTGCAAACCGAATGTGCTGATATCGGCCAGATACGTATACACTACATTGAAGCCCTCTTTGACATATGAACTGATGTTAATATCTCCGAAGACACTGGTGATCTCATCAAAGAAAGGGATGCTGTCAGGATGATACGCAATATGTTTAATCTGCTTTACCAGCTGCTGGATCTGCGCCGCGACGACCGGATAAAACACAAAGCCCCCGACTGTAAGCAGCACAGCCAGCAACATGTAAAGAAACGTAATGACAACCCGCTGGCTCACGCGGAAGAACTGGCTTACAAACTGCCGCACGACAAGCTCCAAACGATCCATTAGAAATGTGAAAATGAAGGTAAGCAATATTAAGTTGATCATGCTCTTAAATAGATATAACACACCAGTTAACACGACAAAGATGGAGAAACGCCTTACTCCCGGGTGCTGAAAAAATTTAACTAAAGCGGCCATTTATACACTCCTGTTAGGACAAACGTCCTTCATTCAATATAGTATCCATTTGTAAATTATATAACAAAAAAATGCTGAGGTCTCTGTCCTTACCTTAATAATTCTTAAACAATTAAAAAAACGGCCCCATGAATGGGCCGTTCTTTTTTCAGACTGCTGTTTTCATTTTTTTCATGCCTTCAACAGCCTCTACGCTTTTTGCTTCATCAAATTCATTTTCGCTTTTTGCAACAATGATCGTGGCGATTCCGTTTCCGATCAGGTTCACAATGGCTCTCCCTTCACTCATGAAACGGTCGACCCCGAGCAGGAGTGCAAGACCCTCCAGCGGAATGACCTGCAGCGCTGACAGCGTTGAGGCAAGGACGATAAATCCGCTTCCCGTCACACCTGCCGCTCCCTTCGATGTCAGCATCAGAACGAGGATAATCGTAATTTGCTGGCCGATGCTGAGGTCTACTCCAAACACCTGTGCCAAAAAGACAGTCGCCATTGATAAATAAATGGATGTGCCGTCGAGGTTAAACGAATAGCCCGTCGGAATAACTAGCCCGACAACTGATTTGGAACAGCCGTAGCGCTCCATTTTATCCATCATACGCGGAAGCACCGATTCGGAAGAGCTTGTGCCAAGCACGATCAAAAGCTCATCCTTAATGAAGCGAAGGTAATTCCACAGGCTGAATCCGTAAAGCTTGCAGATGATATTTAAAGCAACAAATACGAACAGGAACATCGTAATATAAACAGACATCATTAAGCTTGCCAGCGGTTTGATGGAATCGAGCCCGAAGTGTCCGATTGTATACGCCATCGCCCCGAATGCCCCGATTGGCGCGGCACGCATAATGTAGCCGATAATTTTGAAAAAAACATGAGAAACCTTGTCGAAGAAATCAATGACGCTTTTCCCTTTTTCACCTAATGCCGCAAGACCCACTCCGAAAAGAATAGAAAAGAATAAGACCTGCAAAATGTCCCCTTTTGCGAAGGCATCAACCATGTTGGATGGAACAATGTGTGTAACAAATTCAATCCAGTCGATTCCCTGACCGCCATTTTGCGTGTATTGTGATACATCTCCCTTTTCAAGCTTGCTGTAATCAAGACCCGCACCCGGCTTCATAATATTGACGACAAATAAACCGATAATGAGTGCGAGGGTGGTGACAACCTCGAAATAGATAAACGCTTTTCCCCCTACTTTTCCAACCTTCTTCATATCGCCCATTTTTGCAATCCCGAGAACGATTGTGAAGAAAATAATTGGTGCGATCACCATTTTAACAGCGTTGATAAATGTATCGCCAAGCGGTTTCATTTCTTTGCCGACATCCGGCCAGACCAGCCCGACAATGACCCCGATGATGACCGCGGTTATGACTTGAACTGTTAAATTTTTAAACAGTTTCATATCCTTCATCCCCCTGTCCTATTCGCCTTTTGTGTCTTTCTTACTAGAATGATAGCGTTTTCATAACGTCTGGGGAAGTTTATGATCATAACGGACATTTTGGTCTTTTTGGTCTCAGTTTTATCCTTTTAACACGTAGCGGTTGACCGGCCGGCCGACTCCTCCGTATTGAACGTCCAATTTGATGGCCCCGGTTTTTTCTAAGTAATCAAGATATCGTCTGGCTGTCACTCTGGCGATGCCGAGCGCCTTGGCAACCTCTTCAGCAGAAAGGGATGCGGTTTGCTGTTTCAAAAAAGCAGTGACTTCATTCATCGTGAAGTGATTCAACCCTTTCGGCAGATCCTGTACGGCCTGCTGCGGAATATTCAGGATCGCATCGAGCTGTTCCTGGGAGAGCGTATCATTCGCTTCGATTTTTTGTTTATATTGCTTGTACTTTTCGAGCGCCTGTCTCATTCGCTCAAGCTTAAACGGCTTTAAGATATAGTCAACCGCCCCGTTTTGCAGCATGAGTGAGATCGTTTCCTTGTCTTTTGCAGCGGAGACGACAATGACATCCACTTCAAGCTTTTGCTTTCTGATCTCCTGCAAGGTCTTGATGCCGTCTTTTTTCGGCATGTACACATCGAGAATGACGAGATCCGGCTGTTCTTCTTTAATCAGCTTCATGCCTTCCTCTCCGTTTCCTGCCGTTGCACAGACAGTAACGCCTTTAACAGTTGTAATAAAATCCTTATTGACCTCTTGAACCATCGGATCGTCTTCAATGAGCAGAACCTTCCATTCTTTACGAGCCATGCTGTGCTTCCTCCCCCTTCATTGGAAAAACGATAGAAAAAGATGTCCCCTGCCCCGCATGTGAATCAACTTCTATCGTGCCCGATCCTTTGTCTATGATTTGTTTCACTAGATACAGGCCATAGCCTGTGCCGCCAGTTTTATTGACCGTAAAACCTTTGTCGTAAAGGCGAGGCATATGTGCCGGATCAATTCCGCAGCCGTTATCTTCTATTAAAATAGCAAGGATATCATCTGTTTGTTCGATACTAATGTCAATTCGTTTGTCTTCAGATTGAACGGTTTCAAATGAGCCGAAGGCATTTTCAATCAGATTCCCTAAAAGCACCACAATATCATGCTGATCAACATGCTCGGGAAATTGCTGAAGACTGCTGTTTTCATCTATATGAACAGCAATGCCGAGCTCTCTTCCCCTTCTGATTTTACTTAATAGAAGGCCTGCCGCAGCGTCATTTTGAATCGAGCGGTGCAGAAATTCAGTCACATTTTCCTGCTCAGTTGACGCCTGGAATGCAAGCTGCAAGGCTTTTTCAGATTTCCCCAGCTGGATGAGACCGGCGATCGTGTGCAGCTTATTCATATGCTCATGGTTTTGGACACGGAGCGCCTCCACAAAGTTTCTGACACCAGTCAATTCCTCTGCCATCTTGGCCGCTTCCGTTCTGTCCTGAAAAATCGCAACGGCGCCGATCACTTTTTTCTTCATGACGATCGGAATTCTGCTGCTCATGATGACTTTTCCGCTGACACGAATTTCTTCATTATAAACCGCTTTGTTCCGCTCCACGATTTCGGGCAGGCGCGAATCCTTAAGAACCTCCCAAATCACCTTGCCGATCAGATCCCCCTGCACTTCAAAGATCTGTTTCGCTTTTTCATTGAAGATCGTAATGATGAGACGATTGTCAATGGCGATCACCCCTTCATTCATCGAGTGAAACGTCGCTGTCCGTTCTTCATACATTCGGACAATCTCATGAGGTTCAAGCTGAAACATTTGTTTTTTGATATGGCGGGCCAGCAAAAAGGAACCCGCAAGGCCGAAGCCGAGTGTCAGCACAACGATGAATGCAATATCACGCTTTAAATGAAGCAGGATGTCAGCGATCCCCGGCAGCGTTTTTCCGACAAGCACCACACCTATTTGGTTCAGGTCTTGATCCTTAACCGGATAAAAAGCGCGAACCGCCGTACCGATCTCGCCCTTTGCTTCAGAGAAATAAATGTGCTCCGCAAACGCTGCCTCCTCGTCTGCACCTTCTGATTTCTTGCCGATGCTTGTGCTGACAGGATGCGTATATCGGATGTGATTCATATCCATGACGACAATATAGTCTGCTTCATTAATCATCCTGATTTCTTCAACCGCATGGCGAACAGCTTCTGTTTGTTTTTTTCGCGCCAAGGCTTCTTTCACTTCTGTCATCTCTGACACTGTCCGAGCCGTATTCATCAGCCGCTTTTTCAGCTCCCGCTCCTCTGTATGCTGAATGTTGCCGATGAGCACAATTCCGCCGATCAAAAAGGAGAAAATGACGAGTATATAGGATAAGATCGTGATTTTCCAACGGATTGAGAGCTTCTTTTTGTTCATCAGCTTCTCCTTTCAGGTCTTTACGAATGTGATTGCCCCCATTATCCTTAACATAGGGGAGGGCTTTTGATGAAGAGTTTGCTTGCATGTCTCACACTGATGATCGCTGGAATTGCAACCGCTTTATTTATCGGATTCCATGATCATACCGGCAATAAAGAGATTGTTTATGATGACGACCAGGAAGGCCTGCAAGATCAAATCGTCTTTAAATTCAGCCACGTGGTTGCTGAAAATACGCCAAAAGGGCTGGCCGCCAATAAATTCGCTGATCTGGTGAACGAAAAATCAGGCGGGAAAATAAAAATAGAAGTATTTCCGAATGGAAGCCTGTACTCGGACATTGAAGAAATTGAAGCATTGCAAAACGGCGATGTTCAATTTATCGCCCCCTCCACATCGAAGCTCGGCATGCTCTCGCCTGAATGGGGAGTGCTGGATCTGCCGTATGCATTTACAGATTACAACGCCGTCAAAAAAGGGCTGAACGGAAGCATCGGCACACAGCTGTTTGATTCTCTAAAGAAAAACCAATTAAAAGGACTGGCCTATTGGACGAACGGCTTTAAGCAAATCACAACAAATCAAGGGCCGGTCAAAACACCTGATGATTTAAAAGGGCAAGATCTGCGCATTATGCAAAGCGATGTGATTGAGGATCAGTTCAAGCTGCTTGGCGCAACACCTCATCAGGAATCCTTCAATTCTACCTTTCAGCTGTTAGAAAACAATGTAGTCGATGGCGAAGAAAATACAATTTCAAACATCTACTCTAAAAAATTTTATAATGTTCAGGACTATTTGACAATAAGCAGCCACGGTTACCTCGGCTACGCTGTCATGACTGATGAACACTTCTGGAAGGCGCAAACACCAGAAACAAGACGCATTTTGACTGAAGCGATGAAGGAGACGACGGAGTGGAATGAAACGTATGCCGAACAAATGAACAAGGAGCAGCTGGAAGAAATCAAAAAGAATTCTGCTATACATATTTATGAGCTGTCAGATAAAGAGAAACAAGAATGGATGAAGCGTCTTGACCCTGTTTACCGGCAGTATGAGCCCATCTTTGGCCGGGATCTGATCCGGGAACTGTTGGAGCTGCGAAAAGATTCATAGTTCCCATCTCGATACGCTGTTTTTCGTTTATCTTTCTATCGAGAGGAAATATAAAAAGAGATAATCGAAAAAGGAGATGGGTACATGTTTAAGCACACAAAAATGCTGCAGCATCCTGCTAAACCAGATCGTCCAGATCCATTATTCGCTAAAAAAATGCAAGAAATTTTAGGCGGACAATTCGGAGAAATTTCAGTTGCCATGCAGTACTTATTTCAAGGCTGGAACACAAGAGGAAATGAAAAATACAAGGACTTGCTGATGGATACGGCAACGGAGGAGCTCGGGCATGTTGAAATGATCGCAACGATGATTGCCAGACTTCTTGAGGATGCCCCTCTTGATCAGCAGGAAAAAGCTGCTGAAGATCCGGTCATCGGCTCCATCCTAGGCGGCATGAACCCTCACCATGCGATTGTATCAGGACTTGGCGCCATGCCGGAAAGCAGTACAGGCGTACCTTGGAGCGGCGGTTATATCGTAGCAAGCGGAAACCTGCTGGCAGACTTCCGCGCCAACCTGAATGCGGAATCTCAGGGCCGTCTGCAGGTCGCACGCCTGTTTGAAATGACGGATGACAAAGGCGTCAAAGATATGCTCAGCTTCCTGCTGGCGCGTGACACGATGCACCAAAATCAATGGCTCGCCGCCATTAAAGAATTAGAAGCACAGGAAGGTCCGGTTGTGCCGGGTACATTCCCGAAAGCGCTCGAAAAACAAGAGTTCTCACATCAGCTTATCAATTTCTCTGAAGGCGAAGAAAGCGCCAAACAAAACTGGCTGAATGAAAAAGCGCCGGACGGAGAAGCCTTTGAATATGTGAAAGAAGCAAAAACGTTTGGAGAAAAACCGGAATTAAAACCAGCACCGCCTTTTGTTCATAATACACTTCCGGGACGCGAGTAAAGAGACAAGCCCAAAACATGATGTTTTGGGCTTTGATTATGCCTTCAGAACCGTCCAGTCTGGTTCGTACCGGATATCAGGGTTATGTAACAGATCGTGAACGAACGGTTTATCCTCTTCGTACACCGTCACCTCTATCGAAAGAATTACAGCCTTCTGATCGTTTTCCTCGTATATGCTGTCATGTTCGTTCTCCATAAAATGATCGTAGGCTTCTCTGTTTTCCCATACACTGATGATTTCTGCAGTGAGCGGCTCGTCTATCGTTTTTCGCCAGCCGCCGGCCTGTTTGATGAAGCCGCTTATATGCGATAACGCCCCCCATTGTGACTGCGCTTTTGCAAATGCTTCAGCGTTTGCAGCGTCTACTTCACATACAATCCTTTTGATCAGCATGGCTACTCCTCTATGATGACGGTTTCGGCTTGTTTATGCTCTACACAGAGATTTACCGTCCTGACGTAAGAGCGTGTGCGGTGAACCGTGCCTTTCGGGATCAGCAGGCTGTCATTTGCTTTGAGCACCGCGGTTTCTTTGTCTTTAAAATCGATCAGCAGCTCACCTTCAAGAACAATAAACAATTCGTCTGAGTCAGGGTGATGGTGCCAGTCATATTCTCCCGTAAACACCGCAAGGCGCACACAATGGTCGTTGACCTCTGAGATTGAAAAATTGGCGTGCTTTTCTTTGACTTCATTTGCGATGGCGAGCAAGTTTTGCATCTTGGACATTAGCGAAAACCCCTTTTTCACTTATTGTATCGCAATAGTGGCATAAATTGAGAAGATTCCAAAAAAAAGCGATCCAGCTGATGTGCCGGATCGCTTTTTTATTTACAGGTTGTCTGCCTTTATGCTTTTGATTAGTCGTTGTTGCGGGCGTTTCCGCCTTTTGAGCCAATTTCTTGGTAGAATTCTTTATCATGATTTTTGCTTGTAGCCTCTCCGCCTTTACGGCCGATATCTTGATAGAATTCTTTATCATGGTTTTCGCTAGTGGCTTCTCCGCCTTTTTCGCCGATTTCTTGATAGAACTCTTTGTCATGATTTTCGCTAGTGGCTTCTCCGCCTTTTTCACCGATTTCTTGATAGAATTCTTTGTCATGGTTTTTGCTTGTGGCTTCTCCGCCTTTTTTCCCAATCTCTTGATAGAATTCTTTGTCATGGTTCTTGCTTGTTGTTTCTCCGCCTTTTCTACCTGCTTCTTCTCTGCTCATTTTGTTATCGTCTGCCATTTTGAATTCCTCCTTTAATTGGTGTTGGTTGTTGTATTCCCGCTCACAATTCTTTTAAACAAACAAAACACATTGGGTATGTTTCCACTAAAAAAAGCAGGCGGATCGCGGTGTCCGTCTGCTTTCTGCTATTCCATCTCTCGTTCTGTTTCTTTCAGTCGTTCAAGAATGCGCCTCTTTTTGTACAGCATCATGCCTGTCTCGGTAATGTCGTTTAATGTTGAGCGATTGGCAGCGGCGCCAAAAACCATTCCGGCAACCGGCACCATCTGGAAAAGTTTTTTCCAGCCAAACGTGTCTCGATAGCCCAAAACGACTTCTCGCCAGCCTTGGATTTGAGAAGCGACATTCTTATATGTACGGTCTTGATCGTAGTGTTTTAATTCCTGCAAAATCGATCTTTTGCCGACAACATCAGCCGACGTCAGCTGCAGACATTTCACAATGAAGACGCGTTCTTTTTTCTCCTTTGGATCATAGCCGTATGCGACTGCGATATCCTGTAATGTTTTTAGTGATAAGCCAAGCACTGCCGGAATGTCTGCCGCCAGCGTAAACACGCCGCCCACACCGGTTGTCGCGCCTTGAACGGTTGCTGCGTTGGTTCTGTTTTTGCCCATTCCTTCCGCAATTTCATCCATGACAGGAAGAGGCGCTTTCCGGATGTCCTCCAGTGATTCAAAGATCTCCTCCGGCAGTTTCTTTTGAAACATCCTGATAATCTGTTTTTCAGATGTCAGGTACTGTCCGCCTGTTTGAACAAAGCTGCCGACCTCATCCAAGAGCTTGCCGATCTTTTTCTGGATGAATTCCGGTGTCAGCTTGTCCAGCAGCTGAAACGGGAGACGGCTGAGCTTTTCCCAAAACCAGATTTTTTGCTGATCTTTTTCCCATTTCTCTATCTCTTTTAATTGCTGATGTAAGTCTTCTTTTCGTTCCGTTGTCACCCAACCCGCACTTCCCTTCCGTTTTTTCTACTATATAGTATACCTTCATTTTTTCGGATGCGTTTTTATTTTTCACCTGCGGGTACCATTTTTATAAAAGGAAAAGGAGTGATGGACATGCCTTGGTCGATGAAGGATTATCCTGCTTCATTAAAAAATCTTGAGAAGCCGGTGAGAAAAAAGGCGATAGACATTGCGAATGCGATGATTGATGAAGGCTATGGGGAAGGGCGCGCGATTCCAATTGCGACAAGCAAAGCGAAGGAATGGGCGGAAAACGCCTCTACAGATGAAATTGATGATTTCCTGACGCATGATGATGAGACAGAACGCGATGCTGATCCAAGCAGCGGCAGCGGCCCCGAGCTCATGAATAAGCCAGAGCATGTTATTAAGCATAAAAAAGGCTGGGCAGTCAAAGCCGAGGGCGCCAAACGTGTGTCTGAAATCAAGGATACAAAGAAAGAAGCGATTGAACGGGCAAAGGAAATCGCGGCGCATAAAGGCACTGAGGTCATTGTTCATTTAGCTGACGGCAGTGTGCAGAGAAAGATTAAAACAGGATCATAAAGGAATATGCTTTTAAGTGTTTCGAAATGATCAGGAGCGGTTATTGATTGGTAAATCATTTATGAGAGGTGATCATGATGCTTAGCTTTTTGGTTTCATTAGTTGTTGCTATTGTTATCGGATTAATTGGGAGCGCCATTGTAGGAAACCGGCTGCCGGGAGGAATTTTCGGCTCTATGATTGCCGGGCTGATCGGCGCTTGGATTGGGCACGGACTTCTTGGCACATGGGGACCGAGCCTCGCCGGCTTTGCTATTTTCCCGGCCATCATCGGGGCAGCCATCTTTGTATTCTTGCTGGGCCTTATATTCCGCGGGCTGCGGAAGGAAGCCTAGACTCATTAGATACAGAAGGCATCGTTTCGAACTGAAACGATGTCTTTTTATATGGGACCTTATCCCGAATCCCTACATATCATGTTACATAACAGGGAAAAATTCAGAAGTGTATTTTGAACATTTTCGGTTGACAAGAAACCAGGATGGTCATATGATGTAGATAAAATAATTTGCCTTAAGGAAACTCTTTGTTGTACGGCAAAAACAAACAGAATTCAGGTGAGACATGATGAACAAGGACATCACAGCACAATCTCCCCGTTCCAAAGCCGTCCAAGATGCGCTTGACGGGAAAATCAGAGGATTCAGAGGGCTGCTCCCTTTTCTCGGCCCTGCATTTATAGCAGCCATTGCCTATATTGATCCCGGCAACTTCGCAACGAATATTTCGGCGGGTTCTAAATACGGATATATGCTCTTATGGGTGATCTTATTTTCTAATATCATGGCGCTTTTAATTCAATCCCTATCCGCCAAACTCGGTATTGCGACAGGCAAAAATCTGCCTGAGGTTGCCCGTGAAGAATTCCCGAAGCCTGTTTCGATCGGATTATGGATTCAGGGCGAGCTGGTCATTATCGCAACTGATCTGGCGGAATTTATCGGAGCGGCTCTGGGACTGTATTTGCTGTTCGGCATTCCGATGCTTGAAGCGTCTATTATAGCTGCGATCGGTTCTTTCGCGATATTGGAGCTTCAGCGCCGCGGTTATCGCTCACTTGAAGCCGGTATTGCCGGTATGCTGTTTGTGGTCGTGATCGCCTTTGCGCTGCAGACCTTTTTCGCAAAGCCTGATGCCGTGTCAGTGATGAAGGGCCTTTTTGTCCCGGCGTTTCATGGCACTGACAGTGTGCTTCTTGCAGCGGGTATTCTTGGCGCAACTGTTATGCCGCACGCCATTTATTTACACTCTGCCCTTACACAGCGGCGGGTGATTGGCAAAACTGATGCAGAACGAAAAAAAATCTTTAGGTTTGAATTTATTGATATTTTAATAGCGATGCTGATTGCAGGGGCTATTAATGCAAGTATGCTGATTGTGGCTGCCGCATTATTCTTCAAAAACGGCCTGTTTGTTGAGGATCTCGACGTCGCATTTCAGCAATTCGGACATCTAGTCAGCCCTATGTCTGCGGCTTTATTCGGGATCGGGCTGCTCGTTGCCGGTCTATCCAGTTCGTCTGTCGGCACACTTTCAGGGGACGTGATTATGCAAGGATTTATCAACTACCGAATTCCGCTGTATGTACGGCGTTTTATCACGATCATTCCGCCGATCTTGATCATCGCGTCAGGCGTTAATCCGACGACCGCTCTCGTACTGAGCCAAGTCGTGCTGTCCTTCGGGATCGCCTTTGCCCTCATTCCGCTTATTATGTTTACAAGCAATAAACGGATCATGGGATCTCTAATCAACGCCAAATGGGTCACAGTGGTGTCTTGGCTGATTGCTGTATTGATCGTCGCTTTGAATGTGTTTTTAATTGTAGATACGTTTCGATAAAAAAACCGGCTTCTAAAGCCGGTCAGCTTGTAGAGAAAACGATGTTTTTTCTACAAGCTTTTTTGTTGTGTGCTGTTTCTTTAGGTATTCAGCTGATTTCAAAAACAGAAAAAGAGCTCCCACATACCTAGCTTTGCTTGGCTAGGTATGTGGCAATCTTCTTCATGTTCTGGCATGCGGCTGTGAGGAGAACTTGTTCACTCACATTCCGTTTTCCCCTCAACCTGCAATAGCGAAGCCCGTGCAGTTGTTTTGAATCTGCAAAGCTTCGCTCTATTTTTTCTTTTCTTTTTTTGTAGAGGTTTTTTCCTGAAACAGACAAGCGATTTTGCCTGATCTTTTCTTTGTGGTCTTCCCATACATGCCGGGTGATGACTTTCTGATGTTTTTTTGATTTTGTGCAGTTTTCAAGAAAAGGGCATGAGGAACATGTTTCAGGATTTGATTTATATGACCTGTATCCTTTTCGGTCAGTTGTTGAGTATGTGAGTGTTTGCTGGTTCGGGCAAATGTACCTGTCTTTTTCAATGTCGTAATGAAATTTCCATTTTGGAAACAAGCCTCTAGTAGGGTGATATCGTCTGTGGGCAATGACGCCAAAAATATGACGGTCAGATAATCCTTTACAGATAGGAGCTGTTAAATATCCGGAATCAAGGGCGACAGCTTCTACTTGAAAACCAAATCGTGCGATTTGGTGATCTAATCGGTCAAGATAAGGCACAGAATCATGGACATTTCCCGGTGTGACGTGGGCATCGGTGATAATGTTGTATTTCATATCCGTTGTGCGGTGATCTAAATAGAAAAAACCTTCTGGTTTGTTTTCGCGATACAGATATCCACTTTCGGGATCAGTTGTACTGTGGCGGATCTCTTTTTCAGCTTTCACCTCCTCTTTGACTATTAGTGGCTTTTTTCCGTGTTCCTCTCGATCTTCTTGGATGGCTTCATTTAAATCTTTGATATAGTTTTGTGTATCCTGTTCAATCGTTTTTCTTGTGTATTTATGCTTGTTGGCATTGGCTTTAAGGTGAGTGGAATCGGTGAATAGGACACGTCCGCCCACCATGTCATGATTGATGGCCTGAAGAACGATCTCATCAAAAATATCTTGGAAGATGGTTGTATCTTTAAAACGTGTGCGTCTGTTCCAGCTGATGGTGGAGTGGTGCGGAACTGGATCGTTTATGTTCAATCCGAGAAACCATCTGTACGCCATATTGTAGTAAATTTCTTTTTCGAGCTGTCTTTCTGAACGGATACCATAGAGGTATCCGATAAACATCATTTTGAATAAAATCAGCGGATCAAGTGAGGGGCGGCCTTTGTTTTCACTGTAGTAAGGTTTAACCTTTTCAATGATAAAAGAAAAGTCTATGTATTTATCGATTTTTCGAAGCAGATGATCCTCTTCGACAAGTTGGTCGAGAAGAACAAATTCAGCTGCGTTTTGAGAAGAATTTCTTGTGTGGAACATGGGAAAGACACCGTCCTTTTGAAGTCTCTCTTTTATTTTATTACAGAAGAATGGATATTTTAAGAAAAAATAAAGGCTGTTGAGATTTTCTCGACAGCCTGACCGGCTTCTAAAGCCGGTTTTTATTTTTTCGCAAAAGCTCATTGATACCCTTTTTGACAGAAATTTGTTATGATAGAAGAAAAATCGGAGTTTTGATGATGTCAGTATTTATTCTGTTTTATTTGTGGATTGTTCCTATTGTTATCGGCATTTTATGTTCTGTTGCTGCCCATAAATCCAAGGGAAAAATGAGAGTCGCGCCCGGCATTGCCATGATCATGCTCAGTATCATTTCCCTAATCACGGCGTTTACGGCCGGACACACAAATTTCCACGTGTTTATCGGCGGCATGTTTTTATTCGGCACCTTCTTGGTCGGTTCTGCTTTTCCTTTCTTCTTCGGGCTGAAGAAAAAAGAGAAATAACCCTATTATGAGAAGAGTTCTGTAAGATTTGATAAGAATAAACATACAAGGACAAAAATAATTGACTAGGTAAAATTAAGACTGCCGACTCACATCGACAGTCTTTTAACTATACAATTGTATTTATTTCGTGTTAATTAACAAAAACAAGAAGTCCTTAAGATTAGCTAAAAATAAAAACAAATAACAGAATAGCACTACTCCACTTAATCGTTTATTTTTGAAAAATATGCACTTGTCATTTTGTCCTTTTTTTGCATAGTTATAATCGTGATAACAAGCGTAGATCATTCCAATTGATCCGATTAAATAAATAATAATCTTAATGTAATCAAACATAAAACCCCTTCCCCCTAAATTGGATTGAAAAGACATAATAATTATAACAGTCTGACATTAACATTTAAACGATATTTTAAATGGTGGGATTTCTTAACTTTTGGTTGAAAATATTCCTAAACTTCAGTTTAAACTTATCATAAATTCGTGATAAAAACTTGTACAATTTCCTATACTCCGTATCCGTTATAAACAATAAATCAAGGGCTATCATTATAACACCAAATTGAAGAAGACCCATAAATATAATTATAGATAAATGAAAAAGAATTGAACCTATAAGCAGGGGAATTTTAAAATACCTATTCCAAACTAATATTGGAAACATTAGCTGGAGAAACAATGCTGAGTATGTTCCTAATACTAGAAGATAAGGATTATCAATAACGAGATTTGTAAACCCTTTGTTTATACTATATTCATCAACCTGTAGTATATAGTAAAGTGCGGTCCCATGGGTCCACATTTTTCCTTGCGCTTTGTTAAAGCCCGCAAAAAAATAAAGTAAAGACACTTGAATCATTGAAATCATCACTGAGAAATTGTGAATAATAATAGTAACTTTAGACTTTTCTTTCGAACGGGATTCAGTATGAATAGTAAAAAACTCACCTAAGGATGCAAAAATAAGATACAACATAATAAGAATAAGAATATTATTACCACCGTCATGTATATAAGGATTCCTTTGATATAAAGACCAAACCCAAATAAAATTTATGATGCTGACTATTCTCATTTTATACCCTAATATATACAGAGTATTAATGACTATTCCACTTATAAAAATAAACTCAAAATATAACTGTGAGTCACTAAAAAGATATAGAGAAGTAAAACCATAAGCTTCAAAGCATTTTTCAAATGAATAAAAAGCATTAGGTCCCCATATTTCATTCCTTTGAGCAAAGTGAATTAAATAAGTAAACATAATATGTAATCCAATAAATATCCTTAAGATGCTTGAACCTATTAAATAATGCATTTTATTTGACATTAAATGATTAAAATTTCTGAACTTATTTAAAATAATTTTCAAATTAAATCTCATTCCTTTGTTAGTAAATTGATATGGGGGAACTGCTGTACATTAAATTTTGACTTCCCCTTCTTTCCATACTCAGGAAACGATTCTATAGACAACTTAACATCTAATGATTCTAATTTTACTTTCTTACTTCTCTCTATTTTTTTCACAGCTATACTAGATATAATTTGGATGTACTCGTTCTCAATTAATTGTTTATTCTTCTTTTTATCATTCAGCTTTAGATACGGTTGAACCTCAAAGACAGCACCAGAAAGCGCAGTTTTCATTAATCTGTTTGGTGAAAATAAATTGTTTTTAATATCTGCATTATAACTTTCTGTAATATCTATCCACTCAGTATATTCTTTTTGTCCTTTATTATTTGTAAAGACCCCCCTGCAGATAATATTGTTATTTGTGCTTACCGGATCTGGGGCAAATAATTGCCAGTTTTGAGTAAATAATGGATTCATATAAGTTGAAATTAATTTCTCATGCTTAAAGTTAACAGGATTTAACGGCAAGTTATACATTATCATTATTATTGTATGGAATACTACTAATAAAGAAAGGAACAAAACAAGTAAATTATATTTCCTCTTTGTCTTCAAATTATACAACCTCCATTTGAAAAGGAAGGGAGGCCCCTTCCTTTTTACCTACCAAATTCCGCAACTTCTGAAATATCAATATCCTTGTGATCTTGAGGATTCACTATATAACATGCATATTTTCTAGCAGGAGCTGCACTATATATAGATTGTGCATTAGCTTTGTTTGCTTGTTTTCCCAACCAATTTCCAGCGGCTTTAATGCCATCATAAACTGCTGCACTAACAATACCGGCAGCAACTCCAGCAGCAAATGCATTTTTTGTTGTGTATTCATCTTCACCAGTATTTAATTCAATATGTTTTACCTGTTTAATATGCTCTGGTGCAGCTTGCGTTGTATAAGAATTCGCAAAAAATGTTACTCCTAATACCCCTATTGAAATTGTACTAAATAACTTTTTTTTCATAATCTAATTCCCCTTATACTTATTTTTATCGACCGAAACACTTATCCTTATAGTTCCTCCTTTTTAAAAAAATGGAAATACAAGGACATAATAACATATCATTTTTTTATATGTAAACACTTTCTTACAATACATCTATGATCCTATGAGTCGACATTTAAATCTAAAAATAGGTTTTTCAATTTAATTAAAAGGGTTATTGGGAGTTATCCCAATAACCCTTAGTTATATTCACTAAAATAACCGTTTCAAACTTTTCTTCAGTGACGGCATTTCAAATTTTTGGTTTTCGAAGAAGTTTTTCAGCATGTACTTGCTAAAGCCTTTCGCCTGCCCGTAGGTGATTTTGCCAGGCAGCGGCGGTTCGTTTCCAATCATGACATCCACAACGACAGGTTGGTCAGAGTGCAGCGCCTCATGGAAAGCCGGCGCAAGCTCTTCCGCTTTGGTCACTTTGATGCCCTTTGCTCCGCAGCTTTCTGCAAATGCGGCATAGTCGACATTTTGAAGTTTTGTGACATAGTCGATATTGCCTTTGACCTGCTGCTCGTACTCAATCATGCCGAGATTTTCGTTGTTTAAAATAACGACTGTGATCGGGAGCTTATATTTGACGGCGGTCGGGAGGTCCTGCATGACCATGGAAAATCCCCCGTCACCGCAGACGGCGATCGCCTGGCGTTCCGGTTCGGACAAGCTTGCTGCGATCGCTCCCGGCAGGCCGCAACCCATTGTCGCAAGCCAGCTGGAAACGATGAAATCCTGGTTCGCGTTCATTTTGAAATGACGCGCCATCCAGACTGTCACAGTGCCGACATCTACAGAGAGCACCGCATCATCGGCTGCCGCTTCCTGAAGACGTGCCACGACCTGCTGAGGTTTAAGCGGTGTTGTTGCCTCTGTCTCATCTTTTTCAATTTCGTTCCACCAATGCTGCATATGTTCTGTGCAGGCATTCAGGAATCTTCTATCTTCCTTGCGTTCAATATACTCTGTCAATTCGCGCAGGCCGAGAGCCGAATCGCAGACAAGGCCCGCTGTCACCGGATACCGTTTTCCGATTTTTGCCGGGTCTGAATCGAGCTGTATCGCCGGCGTGTCATCAGGCAAATAATCACGGTACGGGAAGGACGTTCCAAGCATGATTAATAAATCACATTCCTCCATTGCCTCGTAAGCCGGCTTTGTTCCGATCTGCCCGAGGTTGCCGAGAAAATGCGGGTGCTTATCGGGAACAACACCCTTTGCCGGGAGTGTAACAACGATCGGAGCGGCGGCTTTGTCCGCAAATTCTAAGAGCTCCCGTTTCGCCTTTTTCATTCCCTGCCCTGCCAGGATAATCGGCTTCTTAGCGTTATTAATATATTGGGCGCAGGTGACGAGCTGTTCTTTTTTCGGTTCAAGGTTCCCTTCAATATACACTGGTGAAGTATACACGGGCTCCCGTTTGATTTTCTCCGCAAACAAATCATCTGACACGCTCAATACCGCAACGCCTTTTTTGCTGTAGGCGGTCCTGATCGCCTGATTTAAGAGATCCGGAAGTGATTCTGCGCTATGTACCTCTCTGTTGAACACAGCCACGTCCTCAAACATTTGCTCCAGCTTAATCTCCTGGAAATAGTCCCGTCCGACTTCGCCAGAAGAAACCTGTCCTGCAATCGCCAGCACAGGGGCGCCGTCGGCTTTTGCATCATATAAACCATTTAATAAGTGCACCGCTCCCGGCCCTGCGATTGACAGACAGACTCCGATCTTGCCGGTGAGTTTTGCTTCAGCCGCGGCTGCCAGTGCCGCTACCTCTTCGTGGCGGGTTTGAATGAACTTCAGTTGATTTCTTTCGTGTCTTAATTCTTCAATAAACTCATTTATACTGTCTCCGGGGATGCCGTATACATGATCAACTCCCCATTGCTCAAGCAGCTCTGTCATTACTTGTCCTGCAGTTTTGTGTGCCATAACGTATCCTCCTTTTTCCTTTTTTCAATACCACAGGAGAAAGGCTTTAAAACCCGGAGACCTTTATCGCTTGCCCAGTCTTCTTTTCAACAGGTCGATCGCCGCGAGCAACCCGCTATCCTTGACGGTGTCATTTACATCTTGAGCGCCGTTTTTGAAATCATTGATCTGCCTTTTTCGGTTCGGCACCATAAAAAGCGGCAAACGCCCCGGAGAAACCCACTTTAATCCCGCTGTCTCTGTGCCGTTAGCCATTGCTTGTCCGCCTGTTATGCTTCCGAAAAACACATGCTGTTCATCTTGAAACTTTGGCCTTAGGTAAACACCTATTATCGCAGAAAGCGCTGCATTGTATCCCGTTTCTTCCAATACCTCCCGCACTGCCGCTTCCTCAGCCGATTCCCCGGGATCAACCCTGCCGCCCGGCAAATCCCATAGAGGGACATCTTTTCGTTTCACCAGCAGAATTTGCTGACTTTCGTTCAGTACGATCACAAAAGCACCTTGTGTATACACCGCCATACCTCCCATTCCAACAAAAAAGGACCAAGGTGATTCCCTTGGTCCTAGTGCTTTACTTTTTAAAATGATACGGCAGTGTGGCAACCATTATGTCCTTTTTCCAGAACAGCCGGACTCTGAGGAGGAAGGCCGATTGGTTGTGAAGGATGGTGTGCCAGCGTTTTTTCGTTATAAATTGCGGAAACAGCACCATAACGGAAAACTGCTCCTTCTTCGCTTTTGCCTCAACTGTTTCCAAAAACTTATCAAACGGATGGACAAGGCTTCTGTAAGAGGAGTGAAGCGTCACGAGACGCACGCCGTTATTAAGCTCTTCCCAGCGTTTTTCGAATTTCTTTTCATGTTCTCTGTCAAATGACACGTGAACGGCGATCACCTGATCGGACAGTGATTTCGCATAGTGAATCGATTTTTGCACGACGGTGGTGACACCAGCCACAGGCACAATCACAACGGTGCCTTTGATTTCTTCCGGCTCTTTGTCTACGATGCGAAGCTGTTCGCCAACCGCTGTATAGTGATTTTTAATCGCAAAAAACAGCAAAACGACGATAGGCATAAAGATTAACACAGGCCATACGACATTAAACTTCGTCACAAACAGAATGGATAGAACCATAAATGAGATCAGAGCGCCACAGGAGTTGATCAGCATTTTTCCGATCCAGCCTTTTGGTTTTTGCTTGATCCATTTCATGCACATGCCGGTTTGTGAAAGCGTAAATGGAATAAATACGCCCACAGCATATAACGGGATTAAGTGCTCCGTCTGTCCTCCGAATAAGATAATGAGAACAATGGAGGCAAAGCCTAAAAAGATAATCCCATTTGAGAAGCCTAAGCGGTCGCCCCTGACTGTAAACATTCGCGGCATATACTGGTCTCTCGCCAGGTTGAAGGCAAGCTGCGGGAAGGCTGAAAATCCCGTATTTGCCGCAAGAACCAAAATAAGCGATGTGACACCTTGGATGACATAGTAGAACACATTCCGCCCGAAGGTTTCGGACGCAATTTGTGAAACCACTGTTTCATCAGGCTTCGGCGCCGTACCATACCCGTACGCGAGCACCGTGATGCCGGAAAACAGAATCGCCAGCAAAATCCCCATCATCGCAAGCGTTCTTGCCGCGTTTCGCGCAGGCGGGTTTTTGAATGCAGGAATCGCGTTAGAAATGGCCTCAACCCCGGTCAATGCTGAGCAGCCGGAGGAAAAAGCCTTAAGCAGCAAAAACAGCGTTATGCCGGCTACAGGTGTGCCGAGCGGTGTATGATGGGCTGGTTGGTCTATTTGTCCTGTCATGAGTTTAAACAACCCGACTGCAATGAGAACCAAAAGCGCCACCACAAACAGATAAACCGGGTAGGCAAGTATGGATGCCGATTCCGAAAGCCCGCGCAGGTTCAAAATCATAATCACTAACACGAGAAAAATAGCGATCGGCACATGATAATCATGCAATGCAGGAAAGGCTGACGTGATGGCGTCCGTGCCTGCGGAAATACTTACCGCTACTGTTAAAATATAATCAACAAGCAATGAACCGCCCGCAATCAATCCCGGTTTTTCACCGAGATTTTCTTTAGAAACGACATACGCCCCGCCGCCCTGCGGATAAGCGTAAATAATTTGCCTGTATGAAAGAATCAGTGCGAGCAGCAAGATGAGAACGCCAACCGCAATCGGAATGGAGTACCAAAATGCGGCAGCACTGATTGTTGCCAAAATGATTAGAATTTGTTCTGTCCCATATGCGACAGATGACAGCGCATCTGAGGAAAGCATAGCCAAGGCTTTTAATTTCGTCAGTTTTTGCTCTCCAGCTGCTTGGGATTTTAGTGGTTTCCCAATCAAAAAACGTTTGATTGAATGATACATCGATGTCTTCCCCTTTTAATTTCTCATTTTTCAATTAAAACAATAAAACATCAGTGTCTTGCTCTCACATGTTGATGATAGTCCTTTCTGCTATGATGTCTCTGTATGCGATTTGCATTCAAAAATGAACAACAAAAAACACAGAGGCAAACGGATGCCCCTGTGCCATAACATCGAACACAGGTTTCATTCATCTCCTCTCACGAACGCTTACGAGGTTAGCTGACGGATTCGGGCATATGAGAGTTAGCCCTACCTAAAAAGGATTCACCCCAACGGCAAAAAGCCGTTCTATTGGGTCCCCCGCTCTGATTTCAGATTAAGCGATTTGTTTTCTAAAAGAGATCATACTCCCGTTCCCGCACGTTGTAAAGAGGCTTATTGGCTGAGAGAAAAAAATAAAATGACAGGTTCCACAAATGGAATTTACTTACCAAAAATAAAAAAACAGAGGCTAAAATCGCCTCTGTTTTATTCTGTATCTGTCTTTCTTTTTCTGCGTCTTACAGCAATCCAAATGAATACTGCCGCAATCACCATAATGAGTGCCAGCACACCAATATACATCCATTTCTGGCTATGATCCTGTGTTGATTGTTCTGCGTCGGAACTGTTTGTTTCCGATTTGAGCTGCTGGTGGTTTGTAAACACCTGCTGGCTATTTGTTTCATTAAGGACGGTTGCCGACTCATCGTTGCTGTTCAGATAACTGATGATCTCTTTTGTGACAGCCGTGCCATCTCCTTTTGACGGTGCAAAGACAGCCATTGTATAGCGTGAATCCCAAACCGATGCTTGGGTAAATACCACTTGTTTTGTCGTCTCATTCAGCATCTCGAAACCAGATACATCAAACGAGCCGTTCTTTTCCTGCGGCACAAGCAGATCTGATGATTTCTCCTTCAGAAGAGAAAATTGATTGATCCCCCCTATGAAAATGAGGTTTCGTCCTTTCGCATCCTTTGCTGTAACGTCAGATGATTTCTTTACCGTATATGAATGCTGTGCTTCGCTGCCAAAGGATTCCGTTACGAGAGAAAGCTCCTCTAGCTTCGATTGGCTTACGGTGTCAGGAAGCACGATTAACGTTGTTTGATCCTGGTTTCCGGCGTAAGGCAGCGGCCACTCTTGAAAATCCGCTGACGGAGACATGCCTTTGATGGCGTATGATAATGTACTGTTTTTATCGATAAAAACCCACTTTTCTTCATCAGTGGTGTTGCAAGGGTTGTTTTCCTTTAAACCGGTCGTGACGAACTGAATATCAATGTAGCGGTTTTTTTGCAGCAGCTTAGGGTCCACTTTCACTGTGACATGATAGAATCCGTTTTTATCTTCTTTTCCTAATTCATCAAGTCGGACCGAGTGCGGCTGGCCGTTGATCATCACTTTCAGTTCTGCGGCCTGAGAGGCTGACTCGTTTTCAGCCGTTGAGGCTTGAATCGTTTCAGACTTTTTCAGTTTAAGCGACAGCTTCGCCGATTGGTTTTCATCTAAAACAGCCGAAGCCGGATAAAAATAATGTGCTGAAGATGTTTTGTCGGCTCCAATTGTGATATCGCCCGCTCCAAAATTCTCAAGGGTCAGCTTATCGCTTTCTTTTTTTTCAGTCTGCTGAAGCTTGCTGATTGAAAGTGTATCGCCGCTGAGCTGGCCTGTATATGTCTGATCTGTCATCACGCTGATTTTTTTAGTGAGCGCGTCCTCGGACGCCGCTTGCGCAAACAGAACCGGCTGCTGTTTGCCCTCTGCTTTCAGCACTCGCTCCGCAAGCAGAAGGTTTTCTCCTTTTGCCTGTAGCCCGGCTTGTTTCAACAGTTTTTTCACTTTGCCGTTCCAATGCTTGTCCACACCGATAACAATCGTCGGCTTATCGATTTTTTTCAGTTCAGATTCCGTGACATACGCAATACTGACACTGCTGTCCACCGTTTTCAAATAGCCTTCTGTTTTAACAGCAGCTTCTATTTCTGCTGAACTTGGGTCATCCGGAATGACGATGGCTGTTTCTTCCGCTGTATTTCCAGATTGGGCGAAAGGATACGGATAATGGTCCAGCGACGTTCCCTTCGCTTCACTGCTGTCAGCAAGTGTCAGCCGGCTGTCCGGATAAATTTTGATCCAGTTGCCTGATGTATCCTGTCTGACGCACACGCCCTCTTTCATTACGCCGTAGAATTTCAGCGAAACGTTGTGATAGCCTTGCGCAGACTGGCTTTTATTCAGATTCAGCTTCACTGTTTTCCGTTTGGAATCACCATCAAGCTTTAACGTCTTGACCGGTTCATCATCAATGACAGCCGTTAACGATGATGGAGAAATTAAAAGATTTGATGCCTCGTATTCGATTACCAATTGCTGATTGCCCGAAGAGGCGCCTGCCGGGATCTGATACGTCAGCTCTGCGCTGTCTTTTGATCCATACAGTGTAATCAGCTCGCTTGTCAGCACCTGCTGTTTGGCTTGTTCTTGGCTGCTTTTCCCGAGGAGCGAACCGCTGACCTGTACGTCTTTGGCAAGAGCCGTTTGTCCAGTCATCACCAGCAGCATGAAGCTTGTGAAAAAAATCATTATTTGTTTCAAAAAGGTCACCCGCTTTTATGTTGATTGTATCGTTCTGTCTTGTACCATTTGACCTCTTGCTTGAATAAACGGTGCTTGATTTCTACGAATAAAGAGTAGATAACAAGCACAATCCATGCCTGCGAGTATGTGAAGTACATGAGAAATACGATAAAAAAGTTTTGCTTGTTCATTTCTGTTTTTTCAATGCTCAACGTAATCATGACCTCTGTCATAAATAAGAAAAACGCCAAAATCCAGAGAATCATTGCCAAAAATCCAACAGACAAATGCAGATCATAAAACAAATTCACTACAAAAATCGCATTTGACATGATCACACCAAAGAAAAACAGGAAGTACGTAAAGAAAAAATAAAACAAATCAAAGATAATCCGTTTTCGTTTCAGCTTAAAAAACTGCGCCAAAAATTTGAGCACGACATATTGATTGCCGCGCGCCCATCGGGTGCGCTGGCGCCACCATACCTTCCATGTTTCCGGTTCCTGCTCCCACGTGATGGCGGCAGGGAAAAAGCGGATGTGGTAGCCGAGATTATACACCCGGATGGTCAGCTCAGTATCCTCAGCGAGCGCTTTGTCATCCCAGCCTCCGAGCTTTTCGATAATGCTTCTGCGGATCGCGAAGTTGGTGCCTGGGATCGTGGCGATTTTGAACCACTTCCATCTGCCTCCCTGGGCCATCCACTGAAAACAGATCGTTTCGATATTAATAAACCTTGTCAGCAGCGTCTTTGCTGCATTGATGACGCGGAATTTTCCTACCACGGCGCCTGCCTTTTCGTCATTCATCAGGCCGAGCACGAGGTAATACACGGCCATTTTCTCAGGCGTGTTGTCGGCGTCATACACACAGATCACATCGCCGTTCGATTCGGCAAAACCCGAGTTAAGTGCAGAGGATTTTCCTTTTCCTGCATTTGGCGGCTTCGTAATCACCATTTTGATGAAATCGTATTTCTCGGAAAATTCATTGACGATATCACCCGTCCGGTCTGATGAATTATCATTAACGACGATAATCTCCAGCCGGTCCTTCGGATAATAAAGGTTGACCATCGCCTTCAGCGTCTGCCGAATCACAACCTCTTCGTTATGCGCCGGGATGAGGACGCTGACCTTCGGCAATTCCTTCATGTTTTCTCTCCACTTCGGGATATTCCGTTCGAAGGTCATATAGTGGCGGAACCCGCCCTGCATGAGGAACATGTGGTAGAGAAGCATCACCCATATTAAACTTAGCGAGATAAAGAACAGCGTATTACCCAAGGCTTCTTCTCTCCTTAAAAATTCGTTTTTTCAATGTGGCTCTCAAGTAAAACGTATAACTGACAAACATGATGACAAATAAGAGCACAACAGCGGAGAGAATCCATAACGCCTTTTCAAGAGGGGTTTGCCGGTGATGATCGAAAAACTCGTCAATGGCGCTTACGCCGTTTTTCACCTGAATCGTTCCGTCACCGCTTGTATGAATTTCCACTTTGTCTGTTTTGACGGTTTGTTTCGTTTTCTTTAAATCAAGCCATTCACTGTCTGGAATGCGTTCCATCTGATCAACGAGCTCCGGCAGATATTTCATCCCAAGGTACGGGTGATAAAATCCTCCGGCTACTCCGCCTTCAAAATCAATCATCTGGGAGATGTGCTCCTCCATCTCACCGAGCGGGTTTTGCTTTGATGTGTCGACAAAACCGATCGTTTCCGGATAAAGCGTCATTCCGTGCAACATCGAAGGAGCAGTCACAAACGGAGGTGCACCGGATGTTTTCCATGTTGTGCTGCTGAGCTGGACCTGGCCGAAAATGCTTGTAAAATACTGCGAGGCGATTTGATAGCCATAATCGGACATCGTGTAATGCGGCGCTTCAAACGCCAGCGGGTAAAGACCCGACGATGTCAAATCCTCAATGGCACGCGTCAGTTTTTGTTTTGTATACGTTTCTTCCTTTTCCCGAAATGGTTCGAGATAGCTGTGATAGGCTTGTTCGTTCGGGAAGTCCTGTTCTTTCTCCAAAACGGACGGGGGGTCTTCGGCATTTCCGGATGTAATCGGCTGATCCGCCTTTGCATCCCAAAATTCAAAGCCCTCTCCTGTTTCACTGTAGCGATAAGCGTGAGTATAGCCGTGAACAATGATACTGCCGCCCATGCTTTGCAGCTTTTTCAGCACCTTGACCATCTTCGGTTGATCAGACAAATACACTTTGTCGCCTGTTTCCGGATTCAAGTAAACCGGAATGACCGCCAGGATAAAAGGAATATGCCGCTTATGCAGGTATGTACCGGCTTGAAGCAGCAATTTTTCATCAGACATCGGGCTGATATCCTCGAGACGCAAATACAATAACGTCGTCCCCGCCTTCTCTCCGAAAGCTTCTCTGAGCTGTTTCGCCACGATTAAATTGTCATTTAACAAATTTGTTAATCCAATGTACACATTCCCTTTTTTTGTTTTCCATATAAAAGAATGCGTTGTGCCGTCATCGGCTTTGAAGGTGTAAAGCGCCGTTCCTTTCAGGCCTGATACACTCAGCACGTTAAGCCCGCTTTCCAGAGACACATCGGCCTTTTCCGACCTGCTGTGAACCTGAAACACATTTTCTTTGCGGGCTAATGAAAGCCAGGAAAATTGGCTGATTTGGCCTGCGTTATAGCCAATGGCGACAACCGGTTTTTTTACGCCGCTGATAAGAGACAGCAATTTTTTGCTGAGCTTTCTTTTCGTTTGGCCGTAATAAATCACATGGTCTTTCCCTTTGAAATCCGACGCTTCAACGTCTGAATCTTTTTTGACTGTCACATGGGATGTAAAGTGGCCCGCAAGCAAATCGAGCATTTTGACTTGTGACGACTCTTTGCCATCCAAGGTTGTATAGATGATGAGAATGCCGGCATCCTGATCTTTCGCTTGCGCAGAAACGGGAAAAGACGCAATAGCTAAAAATAGAAGCATCATGACGCATAGCAGTGTGATCCCTTTATAGTTCATTCATCATCATCTCGTTTTCCAGTTCTTCTAAAAATTGTTCAGCTGTTTTGATATCGTTGCGGTAAGGCAAAAAGCAAACGTGGAACGTAAGCGACACATACTTTCCATTTTCCAGCTGATATGTATCCAATTGTTTCTTCAGCTTAGTCAGAACGGCCGGCATATGTTCAGCAGGCGTGTGCGTCAGCACGATCCCGATACGCTCGTCAGAGGGACGGAATTTCTTATCCGTTTCCCGAACGCTTGTCCTGATTTGCTGACTGACATATTGGAAGAGGCGGTCCGTTTCTTTTTCACCGTACAAAGACTTAAACTCTTTGAAATAATGCATATGCAGCAGCAAAAAAACGAAAGAATTGCCGTAGCGCTCCGCCCGCTTGATTTCTTCTGAAAGCTCCAGCTTCATCCTTTGCTTGTTATCAAAACCAGTCACTCTGTCAACAGCAACATAGCTTTTAATTTCGGATTGAAGCCGTGTCATTGAGCGCCGAAGCTCTGCTGTAATATCGTGGATTCTTCCAGAAATAAAAGAAAACAGCAAAAGCGCGATTCCCCACACGACAAGCATTCGCAGCCCTTCCTCAGCCGGAAAGAGCGATGTCTGTCCAGTCTGGAAAAACATCATTAAGGTGCCGAGAACAAAGAGTACGATTAAGGTCACTGCCAGCGCGTAAATCGGGCCGAACCAGATGCCTGCGGCGATGACGACAAATGTGATGCAAAGGATCAGAGCACCTTCTGATTGCTGGGCTGGCACATAATAAATAAACAAAGACAGGGCCGCGATGAGCCCTGAAAAATAAGCAAATAATTTTTGTGATTCACTGAATGATATTTTCATTAAAAAGCTTCCTTTCGGCTAACAGCGGCAGCAGATTGTCAAATGAATGCGTCTGAGTGCCGCTCATATAGCCTCCATAATACGATTTCACCGGATCATGAATTTCAAAGTCATTCATTCTGTCATATATGGCTTTGATGACATAACTGTTTTCATGCTGTTTTGTCAAAAACAATGCGGCTAAGGCATATACGGATGGAGACTCATATTGGACGGCAGGCTCCTTGATATCTGCCGAATACCGCCCGTACAGCTTTCCGTTTTTCTGAAATTCCTGCTTGATCCAGTCCGCTAAAACAGATGCTTTTTCATCCCCTTCCGGCAAATGCCAAGCAGCATAAAGCTGATCAATCAGGTTGATTTCACTATCATATGTGTATTCCTTCGTCTCCGAGCTGTATGTCTTCGGCAGAAAGCCATTTTTTAAAGGAGCTGAATAGAGAACATTGGCATTCCGCTGTTCTGTTTCTTCGTCTATGATTCCATTCTTCTTTAAGACAGCTAAGGCATCAGGCATGACGTATGAAATTGTCACATCCTTTGAAGCGGCCTGTGAGTCGTAAAAGTCTGTAAAAAACCCGTTGTTCATATTGTATGTCTTCAAAGACGTGCCGATATCCCTAGCCGTTTGCGCGTAGTCGCTGCGGCCCCATTTTGCGGCGGCTTGGTCAAGAGACAGCATAATTCTCATATCATCTATCAGCGCATTCGTCCCGCTCGCTTGGCCATTTTGAATCTTCCACGTCACCAAGTGATTGCTCATCAGAAATGAATCAGTCAGATGCTGATATTGATCCTGGAAATGCGGTGCGTCATTTTTGCTGAGCAGAAACTCCATCCACAGGCCGAGAGATTCCGACAAGTAAGAAGGCTGGTCTGAAAAATCGGTTTTGATCAGCCCTTTGTCATTCATTAAATTGTGATAAATGAAATATTCCGCCGGCTGGAGCGGGATGGCGTTCACTTCTGTCGCCGACTGATTTTGGGTCTTGTTTCCAGCTTCAGCACACCCTGCGGAAAGTCCGATAGATAAGAAGAATAAGATGACAGCAATTAGTACATGCCTCACAGGCAAATCCCCCTTTGTCGCCTGAAGCAAATCAGACGCTCACAAATAGTTATAGACGAAAATATGACTGCCATGTTACAAAGTACATTTACTATAAAAGAAAAAAATGCAGATTGCTAGCTTTTTTTCCCCTTTTTGAACATTAAGAAAACAGGACCTAAGTCCAATAAAAAAACCTGTGCGATAGGCACAGGTTTTTTTATTATTTATCCAAACCGAGTTTTTTCAGCTGTTCTGCCAGCGCATTGTTAATCGGCTCATCTTTATTTTGTTTTTTCATATAAGAGGATACGTCCCGTTTGGTAGCACGCGCTTTGTCTTTGTTTTTTCGTTTTTCAAATACAGAGAGCTTTTCACGGTGACCGCACACACACGCAAAGGTTTGGCCCTCGCCTTGGCCGCGAAGCTCCATTCGTTTATGGCAGTTCGGGCAGCGTGCGTTTGTTTTTCGGGCAATCGTTTTTCTGCTTCCGCATTCACGATCTTGGCACACGAGCATCGTCCCGCGTTTGCCGTTTACTTTCAGCATCATTTTGCCGCATTCCGGACATGCCGTTCCCGTGATGTTGTCATGTCGGAAGGTTTGGCTGCTGTTTTTGATTTCTTTTACCGTTTGGTGAGCGTAAGCCTTCATATCTTTAATAAAAACAGCCGATTTCAATTTGCCGGCCGCGATCGCAGACAGCTTTTGCTCCCATTCTGCTGTTAAGGCCGGTGATTTCAGATCCTCCGGAACAAGCTGCAGGAGCTGTTTTCCTTTAGAAGTGATAAAAATATCTTGGTTTTTTTTCTCGATTAAAAAGCTGTTGAACAGTTTTTCAATAATGTCGGCACGCGTTGCCACCGTGCCGAGGCCGCCTGTTTCTCCAAGCGTTTTGACGAGGCCTTTTTCTTCTCCCTGCATAAATGCGCTTGGGTTTTCCATCGCTGACAGCAAGGTCCCTTCATTAAAGCGGGAAGGCGGCTTCGTTTGGCCGCTTGTTTCCGTTAACGTGCGGACGGCAAGTGTGTCGCCTTTTTGAAGCGCAGGAAGTGTCTGATCTCTGTCATCCTCCTGCTCATCATCCTCATCCGCCATATCATAAACGGCTTTCCACCCTTGCGACTGCACGGTTTTGCCTTTCGCCGTAAAGGTTTCTCCGCCGATTTCTGCGATGACCTTTGTTTCCTCATATTCGAATGCAGGCATTAATACAGCCAGGAAACGTTTCGCAATCAGGTCATACAGCTTTCGTTCTTTATCACTCAGACTGCTGAGAACGAGCGGCTCTTCGGTCGGGATAATCGCGTGGTGGTCTGACACCTTCGCGTCATTGACATATCCTTTATGAGATTTAATGCCGCGTTTTTTAATTTGGCTGACATATTGGGCATACGGTTTTACTTCCATGCCTTCCAGACGGTCTTTTAACGTCGGGACGATGTCACTGGATAAAAATCTAGAGTCCGTCCGCGGATATGTGACGAGCTTATGCTGCTCATATAGCTTCTGCAGTACAGAAAGCGTTTCTTTAGCAGAAAAACCGAAGCGCTTGTGGGCGTCACGCTGCAGCTCCGTTAAATCATAAAGCGCAGGCGCAAAGCTTTTTTTCGCTGTTTTTTTCAGCTCAGCTACGACCGCTTGCTTTCCTTGGAGATTTTTTAGCAAACGGCTTGTTACATCTTGATTGAACGTTCTCGTCTGCTTTGATTTCTTATCCTGCCACGTCAGCGTCATGCCGTCGACTGCAGCACGGATGCCGTAATATGGAACGGGAGTAAACGCTTGAATGTCTGCCTCGCGCTTTGCAATCATGGCAAGCGTCGGAGTCTGCACACGCCCGCATGAGAGCTGGGCATTGAATTTTGTGGTAAGTGCACGGGTGGCATTGATCCCCACAATCCAATCCGCTTCCGCTCTGGCGACGGCAGAATGGTACAGGTTTTCATATTCTTTGCCGCTGCGCAGCTTTTGAAAACCTTCCTTGATCGCTTTATCCGTCACTGATGAAATCCACAGCCGCTTGATTGGTTTTCGGACATTCGCTTTCTCAATGATCCAGCGCGCAACAAGCTCACCTTCCCGGCCTGCGTCAGTCGCGATGACAATCTGATTGACGTCTTTACGGGTAAGCTGGGATTTGACTGCATTGAACTGCTTTCCGGTTTTTTTTATCACCACAAGCTTCAAGGGTTCTGGGATAATCGGCAGATCCTCTAAGCGCCAAGATTGAAATTCTTTTCCGTAGCCTTCCGGATCAGCAAGCGTCACCAAATGGCCTAAAGCCCAGGTCACAATATATTGATCGCCTTCGAGATAACCGTTTCCTTTTTTATGGCACTTCAGCACCCGGGCTAAATCCCGGCCGACTGAAGGTTTTTCAGCTAATACAACTGTTTTTGACATGCTTGATCACTTCTCTTTCTTTCACACTCATCCTGTTATTATAACAGACTTCACGCGGCACTCTCTAACCGCGCCCGTTTTTCGTGTCAATTTCTGAGAAAATGACGTGAGTGACGGTTTGCGCGTAGGGCGATGTTTTGTTAATGAAATCTTCTACCGCTTCGAGGCTTTCGGCATTGATTTTCAGCATATAGCAGGCTGCACCCGCAATCCGGTAGCAAAATTCAATATTCGTCAATGTTTGAATATAGCTTTTGAACCGCTCATAATCCGCGTTTTTAACGGTTGCTTCCACAATGCAGGAAACAGGAAGCCCAAGTTTTTTCTGGTCGACCTCCAGCGTGTATTGCTTGATGATGCCAAACGATTCAAGCTGTCTTACCCGTTCTGTTACAGATGGAGGCGACAGTTTAATTTTTCTGCCTAATTCCCTCATCGACAAACGGCTGTCCTTCTTCAGCTCCTCAATGATATTCAGATCAATCTGGTCAAGTTTCATTTCAACATCCTTCTTTTTTGATTTTGTACACATTATCTCGGGTATTTTTGTAAATGACAAGTACAGTTCCCTAGAAAAGGCATGTAAAAATGAATGTTTTCCGAACATTTTTTGAAAGCTGTCATATGCCCCTCCGGATTGTTTATAGTATAAAATGAAAACGTGTCCACAAGGAGGGCGATTTATGCTGCACACGCCGATCGGAAGACTTCGCACGATGGGTTTTATTGAAGGAATGTCACTCTTAATCCTGTTGTTCATCGCTATGCCGCTTAAATATTGGGCAGGCCTTCCGCTTGCGGTGACAATTGTCGGTTCGGTTCATGGCGGGTTGTTCATTTTGTATTTGCTTGTCTTGGCTTATGCAACCTTCTCTGTCAAATGGCCGCTGAAATGGTCAGCTGCCGGCTTCGTCGCCGCTTTCGTCCCATTCGGAAATTTTTTGTACGACCGCGGATTAAGGAAATATAAATAAGGGAACGCAAAAAAGGCTGGATTTTTATGATCCAGCCTTTTTTATTAAAACCACTTTGTCAGCCAAGCGATATAGTAGGCCCCTGGAATAAACATGAGCTGGGCGAGGAGTGTGCCCGCCACCCTTGATGTGACCATTGTGACAGAGGTCCATTTTAAATAGATATAGCTTCGTTTTCCTTTTGCCACATCATCAGCTAGAACGGATACTTTAGGATCAACAAAAATGGCCAGCAGCATCGTCGCAATTCCGTTGATCAAACCCGAAGCCATGACGGCTGTCGTACTGCGCTCCGGCGCCAGAAGGCCTGCGTATAAAGCCGAAAGCACGCCAATTGTATAAATCGATGTAATCAGCATGTTGATGACAAACAAACGCTTCGGAATCAAGCGCATATGAAATCCTTTTACATATGAAATAGACGGCAGACGCAAATAGGAAAGGGCATTTTTGAATCCTTGTTTCGAGAATCCCTTTCGGAAAACTTGAAAAACGGAGCCGCCGCCGCCCGCCAAGTGAATAATCGCCCGTGAAAAAAGAGCGACAAAAGACGGGAGCAGGATAATGCCCAAAATGGTGCCGACTGTCGATCCGAAAATTAAAAAGCGGAACTGCTCCCCTACAATCGCCAGTGCGTTTTTTCCAGCATCATCAATTAAATGCCCGGTAAAGGGCTGCTGCACCATGTTCGACATTCTGGATACGATGACCATGACATTAAACAGAGAAAGCGCGGACGCAATAAATCCAACGCGGGCCCCGGAAAGCCTTGTGGCATAGGCTAAGGTTTCTATCGAGTGAATCAGCAATAAAAAACAAAAAATAAAAAGTACTTGTGTTGTAATGACATGCACGTTATTTTTCCTCCAATTTCATCCTAGAGATAAGACTAGAAAGAAGACAAGGAGGTTTCAGTACGATGTGTTTTTTGCAATAAAAAAACCGTCCGGCGTACGCCGGGCGGTTTGTCTTATTCTTTTCTATACGCAAATAAAGATTATATCATCCGCCAAGTCAGGCGGGTTAGATTCATAAAGCATTGTTCCGAAGAATCATTCTGGAAAGTAAACACCATGGAAATTTCTTGAACACAAGACAACGAAAGCCCTACCTCTCAATCGTCACTGCGGCTCCGAAGCCGCGCCGGTGTGAATTGTAAAACAAAAAAGTCTTTTTTCCATCTCATCGTTAGGGGCGATTTGTTATGAAGGAAAAGAATAAGGGCAGCTGGTTATGCTGCTTGGGAAGCGGTAAGCTTCTCTCTCAAAACAGAAAAAAGAAGTTTACTTTCTTTTTTATTTGCTTATTTTTCTTACTAGCTATTCATAATAACATATTGCCCCTGAAAACACAAATTTTTTATAGTTCGAGTGAGACCGGTGTTTTCTCCCCGGCATTCATTAATCTGATATCCTCCGGTTCAATTTCAAGAATCACCAGATTCGGATCATCCTTGCCGTCAAACCAGCGCTCTAATTTGGAACTCCATATTTTGTCCTTGAGTTCTGCCGAATTGTTGATTTTGGCTTTTCCGGCAACTTCGACATATGCGTCGCCAAAACCTTCACAATCATAGCCTAATAAAATGTGGACATTGGGGTTGTTCTCAATTTCTTCTGCTTTATGAGTTTCCTTGCTTGTCGGTGTGTAAATCGTCAGCCCGTCATGGAAAAAAGTCATGTAGCGGGAATGCGGTTTGCCCTTTTGAACTGTTGCGAGCGAACCTACTTTATGGTGATCTAGAACATCAAGCACTTTTTGTTTAATGTCTTGCTGATTCATCTCGAATCACTCCTTTTTAACGTCTCCGCTGTTACTTTTCCACATCCGGGGAAGATTTAAACAAGAAAGTGTGCTCTTTATTTTTCGCCTTCCCATTCACGCTTTAACAGACTGTAGTAGACGAGGTCGTGATGCCTTCCGTTTACGTATAAGCCATCCCGTGCCCTTCCTTCCTCTAGAAACCCGAGCCGCTCCGGAATCGCTCTGCTTTTTTTGTTTCCGACTGCCGCACAGATTGCCACACGATTCAGCCCAAGCTCTTCAAAAGCATACGTAACGAGTTTTCGGCAGGCAGCTGTAATAATGCCTTTACCTTCAAATTCTTTGGCAATCCAATATCCGATTTCCGCCTTTTGATTCACTTGATCAAGGTTATGCAGCCCGATCATGCCGCATAGGCTGCCGTCATAAAGGAGCCCCGCTTCGATGCCATTCAGGTCGGCATATTGCCGCCGCCAATCTGGAATGAGTGTTTCTCTATACGTTTCAGCGCTGCTTGGATTTTCCGCAAAAAACAGCCACTGGCTGAGCCGCTGCTGATTTTGGATAATGAGTTCGGCAAGCCGCTCCGCATCATTCGGCTCCAATAATCGGATGGTGATGTGCTCATTTACCTTGCAAGTGAACATTGCCTCGCCCTCTTTCCTTTTTTACCCATTATAGCGATGATTCTGTTTTTTTCAATACAAAAATAGGATGGGCTGTTTAAGCCCATCCTTATATTCTTGGATCGGTAAAGATATCATGTTTATCCGTGCTCGTCGATGACATTTCCGTCACGACAGCACCTTCTTCCCCGGCCTGAAACCAATGCTTTGTGTTTGGTGGAATCGTGTATTGCCCGCCCGATTCTAGCTCAATTTCGTGCCAGACCGTATAGTGTTCTCTGTCTTCCTGAGGAGGGAGAACTTTTGGAAGCGGCGTTTTTTCTCCTTCTACGTAAAGATACACTTTTCCGTAGCGGCAGCGGAAGGTCTCCTGCTTGCCTTCCTGGCCGTCGACCGGCGGATGGCGGTGTTCCGGGCAAGTCTGTCCCGGAAACAGCACCAATTCCTTTGAGCAATAACGGTCTGTATTGACGTAGACGAAGAGCTGGAGCCCGACTTTTCTTTCTTTTCCTAAGCCGTAATCCATCAGCTGGATTTGGTCTACTTCCTCGTCCGTTAATACAATCCCTGCTTTTTGATAGTAGCTGTTCACTTCTTCTTTCGTGATGCCCATATGTCTCACTCCCTCTTATGTCGTCACAAAGTTTCCGCCGTTGACATGCAGGGTCTGTCCTGTCATGTAAGAGGACTCATCTGATGCCAGAAGCACATAACAGCCGACGTGCTCAACAGGCTGTCCAGGACGGCCCATCGGCGTATCTTGCCCAAATTGAGCAACTGTTTCTTCAGGGAACGTAGCTGGGATCAGTGGCGTCCAGATTGGACCCGGCGCGACTGCATTTACACGGATGCCGTCTTTGACAAGCGCCTGCGCCATTGTTCTTGTAAAGGCGTTGATCGCCCCTTTTGTAGCTGTATAATCAATCAGTGTCGGGTTCCCTACGTACGGGTTGATGGATGTCGTATTGATGATGGCGCTGCCTGGTTTCAGGTAATCAATTGCTTTTTTAGTCAAATAAAATTGAGAATAAAAGTTTGTTTTGAATGTGCGGTGAAGCTGTTCGCTCGTAATCTCTTTGATGCTTTCTTTCGGATGCTGTTCACCTGCATTGTTGACAAGGATATCAAGGCCGCCTAGTTCCTTGACTGTTTTTTCAACCGCTTCATTGCAGAATTCCTCTTCACCTACGTCACCAGCAATCAGCAGGCATTTTACGCCCTCTTGTTCAACACGTTTCTTCGTCTCCTCAGCGTCTTCATGCTCATCCTTATACACAATGGCGATGTCTGCGCCTTCCTTTGCGTAAGCGACGGAAACCGCGCGTCCGATCCCGCTGTCGCCGCCTGTAATAAGAGCTACTTTTCCTTTTAATTTGTCTGCCCCTTTATAATCCTCGTACTCATACACCGGACTTGGATTCATTTCGCTTTCAATTCCCGGCTGGCGACTTTGAGTTTGTGCCGGCAGTTCTTTTGGATAATTTGCCATGATGATTCTCCTCCTTTGTTTTCATGTCTATTTGTTGTGTACCTCACACACTCTTTGGATAAACATGGCTTGGCACCTTCGCATTGCTTTATCAGAAAAATGTTTCACATGGAACGCTGGGAGGAAATTAACTCAAAAAGGGGGTTGGTTGCTGAATGATTAACATGCTTTCTAGAAGATTCAGCAGGCCAAAGGGCGTCATCGGCATGATTGCCGGGTACATCATGGCTGCTGAAAATCAAACACTGAATCAGTGGACAATCAATCAGTTGGGTATCACGCGCGGGGACAGCATTTTAGAAGTCGGGTTTGGCCCGGGATACTGCATGCAGCAGATGCTGAAACGCGAGAAGGATGTTCATCTTCATGGGATTGATGTGTCAGAGGCCATGCTGAAACTGGCCGCCCGCAGAGTGAAACCAAAGGGCGTACGCCTGATACAAGGAAGCATCGAGACATTTCCTCTCCCCGCCTCGTTTTATGATAAAGTGATTTCCGTTAACAACTACACCATTTGGAATGACCAAACAAAAGGCATGAAACAGATTTATCGGGCATTAAAGCCAGGCGGCAAAGCAGCCATTACGATGCAGCCGCGGGAAGCGGATGCCAGTCCTGAGAAAACCAAATCATTTGGAAGACAGATGATTGCTGACTTTAAAGCAGCCGGCTTCGAAGACATTGATATACAATTTAAGAACATTAAGCCTGAGCTTTCCGTCTGTGCAACTGCAAAGAAGCCCGCCACATAAATTGGGCGGGCTTCTTCTTTTATGAATGTACAGCCTGATTGCGCAGGACGTCTTTTTTCACCTTGCCAAGGTTGTTTTTCGGCAGTTCGTTAACAAATTCAACTTCAGGTATTTTGTAAGCGGACAGGCGTTCTTTACAAAATGCGATGACATCCTCTTCCGTGATGCGCTGGCCGCCATTTTTCACGATAAAAGCTTTCGGTTTTTCACCGTAAAGCGGGTCTGGAATACCGACCACAGCCGTTTCAAGGATTCCCGGGATCTGCTGGATAACTTCTTCAACCTGATCAGGATAGACGTTATCGCCTCCGTAAATAATGACATCCTTGTAGCGTCCCGTGATGAAAATAAAGCCATCTTCATCTACATATCCTGAATCTCCGGTTTTGAACCAGCCGTTTTTCAGCACTTTCGCTGTTGCTTCAGGATTGTCTTCATAGCCTTTAAATAAGAATGGCGTGTGAACAACGATTTCGCCGATTTCTCCTTGAGGGAGTTCTTCTCCCGTCTCAGGATCTTCGACTTTGACTTTAACGCCTTCCACAGGTTTCCCCGCAGATGCCGCTTTATCCATTCCCATCTCAGGCAGCCATGTGCTGATGCCCCAAGCCTCAGTGCTTCCATAGCCGTGCGCGAGCGGAATGCCGATATCAAGATAGCGGCGGATCAGGCTGCTCGGCACTTTTGTTCCGCCTGTCATTAAAATCACAAGCGAAGATAAGTCGGTTTGATGCGTTTCCCACGCTTCAAGCAAATACGTGTAAAACACAGGAAGAGCCATCACAGTTTGAATTTTTTCTTCTTCAATGACCTTCAGCATGTGAACAGGATCTTGATCCTTTGTAAACACAAAGGTTGTTTCTGCAAACGTTCCAAGCATGATGCAAATGAGCGCACTCGTATGATAAATCGGATGGCACGCGAGAAAACGAAGGCCCTTCATGCGTGCTATTGAGCTGTTGGATTTTTTAACGTATCTGTATATGCCGCCATGTGTAATCATGCATCTTTTCGGGTTTCCCGTTGTTCCAGATGTAAACATCAGAAGTGCTGTATCATCAGGGGAAACCATTTCCGTCTCTGGCAAATGATCAGGACCTGCAAACAGCGCTTCAAATTCAGCCGATGTTTCGTAAGCTGTTCCTGTTTCCATTGTTACACACAGTGAGGACAATTCAGGAAGAACTTCATCCAGTGTCTCTTTAAACTCCGCTCCGTAAAACATCGCTTTCGGTTCACTTGCTTTTAAAATGCCTGTCATTTCATATGGTTTCAACTGCCAGCTGACAGGTACGACAACAGCACCTATTTCAAGTGCGGCGAACATAACAGTTGATGCGGGATGGCCGTTTTTGCAAAGCAATGCAACACGGTCGCCCTTTTGAATTCCTTTTTGAAGCATGGCATTCGCCAGCTGATTAATCCGTTTACGGTAACCTTTATATGTCAGTGTATGGTCTCCGCTTTTTACAGCCTCTATTTCTTCGCTATTCGGCATGTCATGCAGAATCAGATGCTGTAATGTTTCCATATCGTCATCTCCTATATTCTCTTGAATCTTCAATAATTTGTTAGATTTTCTTCCCTGCATCACCCATTTTAACCCAAAAAAGATAACTTGTAAAACTATTTCATTTTGGAATTATTCCAATACTGAATGATAAAATAGTCCCACATTTTCTTATTTTGTTCCCCATCCACAGAAAAACACACGCCAAATTTTTGACGTGTGCCATGCAGGTTTACAGTATGTTTTTTTCTTTCATCCATGTGAAAAATATGCGGTTTAACCGCTGATACAATTCTTGTTCTCCTTCTTCCTGAAACCCCGCCATGCTTTCTCCGCTCTCGATAATTGCCGAGCTGATCGCGCTTAAAATCTCCGAGCCTTCAGCAGATAATGAGCTAGGCGCCATCATGACGAGAATGCGTGTCATTCTGAGGGTATTTCCGTCCATGCCATCCACTTCATAGGAGGTGCTGAGATCAAACATTTTGAAAAAAGGCAGGACGATTTCATCATTTTTGAGATGATAGAGCGCCATGTTTGTTCCGGGGATTCCCAATCCCCCTTGTTTCTCCCGCTCAGCCAGGCAAACCGCAGCTTTTTCCGGATCACGGATCAAGCCATCCTTTTTCAGCTGTTGAAAAAGCTCTAACAGAAGCATGCTATGATCCGGGTTTGTTTTGAGTGGAGCTAGCGTAAAATGGTGCAGAACATCTTGGATAACCTCCATATACCGCCCTATGCTTTCCGCCGCCTCTAGCATGTCAGGTACATCAGCTTGCTGCGCCTCTTCCTTCGGGCTTCTTTTTTTGTTAAGAATAAGGGGAATCTTCCGCTTGATATACTGCTTGACCTGGTTTGCGTCTTCCTCATTTAATAGCGGGCTGACCATGATGTAATCAATGTTTTCATAAGGAATCGGTACAGTGGACACAATCATATCATAGGCTTGAACATCCTTCCCCTTTAGCTCGATCAGGGATGACATATCAAACGATTCAATTTCCGGCAGCTCTTTTTTCAGTCTGGAGGCAAGCATTTTCGAGGAGCCGATCCCGCTTGAGCAGACGACAAGCGCTTTCACTTTTGCTTCTTCTTTTTTGATTTCAAGAGCCGAGCCAAAGTGAAGGACGATAAAAGCGATTTCATCATCAGAAAAGGACATGCCCGGAAAATACTTTTCGACGCCTTCTTCGATCGCCATATAAAGCAGAAAATAATCGCGCTTGATCTGTTCCTTCATCGGATTGTATATCTCAATATTTTCTTTTATGCGGCTGACGGCCGGCTCCAAATGGGCAATCAAGCCTTCATATAAAGAGTAGTTTTTCGTCAGATCCATTCTGATTTTGTCTGAAATAAAAGCAATGAGCCGCTTTGTTTGCAGGGCTGTTTCCAGCTCAATTTCCTGCGCTTTATATTCTGTTTTATATTTTCGATTGGCGCTTCGAAGGTGGATTGTAATATAGCCGACCTCCGCCTCTGGAATCGTCACGCCGAAGGCACGTTCAAGCTCGCCCGCGATTTCAAGAGCCGAACTGTATTCTTTCGCATTCTTCAGTTCCTCAAGCTCATTTTCCTCCATGGTGATGGTTTCCCCAAGCTTAATTCGTTCGATCGCATACGTCAGATGGACGACAAGCGCTATATAGGAGCTGTCGGACAATGAAAAAGCGATTTTTTCTTTGAGCTGAAATAAGATGCGCTCCATTTTTAGCAGCTCACCTTTGCTGACAACACCGAACATTTTCTCTGAAGAATCGGTTTTTCCTTTGATGTTTAATTCAACCGCTTCCAAAAACATTTGGATGTCGAGACGGTTCACAATCAAGTTGCCGACAATTTTCCGTTTCGCATTCTCCGGCCCTATGAGCTGGATGCCAAAACCTCTTTTGCGGATCAGTGTCAGTCCGAAGGGAGAAATCCACTTCTCGAGCTCATCTAAGTCATAGCTGACCGTGGCATTCGTCACCTGGAGATCATGAGCAAGCGTGTACAGTTTGACGGGCTCCTGAGACTCTAATAACGAACAAAGAATGAGCAGTTTCCGTTCGTCTGCGCTGTATTCATGCTGTTCATATGATAAATCAGTAAGCAGCTTTTGTTTATCCTCGGGACTTCCCACTGCTTTCAACCCTTTACCGGGCTGTTTATCTAATGTAAGCCCCACGGTTTCCATCAGCGGTTTAATTGATTTGAGTTCCCTGTGAATGGTTCTCGTGCTGACTTGCATCAGCTCAGCAAGCTCAGTTACGGTTATATATCTGTTTTGTAATAATAAGTGCTTTAACAGCTTTTGTTCTCTGGCAGTCATATACATAAAAAAGACCTCCTAGACAATCTTGATGTGCGGATGAAGTCGCAAGGAGATGCAGTAGAGGATATAGAGAGGTTTCCTTTTAATATAAAACGCTTTCAAGAAAGAATCAATCACTTATAAATGGTAATTTGGCACTAAGCGGTGTGACAATATTGAAAAAGCATCAGCTGGTAAGCTGATGCTTTTTATGGAATATCGTAACCCTGTACGGCTGTAAAAATGCGGAACCATTGATCCTGGTCAAGCTTGTATGACAACGCATTTATCGCGGCGGAAATCCGCTCGCGCTTTCCGCTTCCGACAATCGGCATGGTGCCGGCCGGATGCGTGAACAGCCATGCGTACATGACCTCGCCCAATGAAGCGGCGCCGATTTCCCCTTGGACAGATTCTAGCGCCGTGCGGACACGCCGGTCTTTATCCGTGTTTCCAGTGAATACTTTGCCGCCTGCCAGAGGCGACCAAGCCATCGGCGGAATCCGTTTTTCCTGGCACAGGTTCAAAGTGCCGTCGAGCATATTTTCTAATTCGTATGCGGAAAGCTCAATCTGGTTGGTCACAAGCTTCTCAGGCAAATACGATTCCAGCATCCGATACTGGTGATCTTTAAAATTTGAAACGCCAAAGTACCTGACCTTGCCAGAGCATTTCAAGGCCTGAAACGCCTCTGCTACCCCCTCCGGATCCATGAGCGGGTCCGGTCTGTGAATCAACAGCACATCAATATAATCCGTCCTTAAGTTCATAAGCGATTGCTCAACGGATGCCAAAATATGCGATTTGCTTGTGTTATAATGATGCGATCTGTGAGCGGGCCGTTCAGGCGATTCAAGAACGATACCGCATTTTGTGACCAGCTCTATGTTTTCTCTTAATCCAGGCGAAAGGGCAAGGGCGTTTCCAAACAGCTTTTCGCACGTATAGCCTCCGTAAATATCCGCATGATCAAAGGTCGTGATGCCGTGATCGATACACCATTCAATGAGGCTAAGCAGTTCAGCATCTGAATAGTTCCATTCATTCAGCCGCCAAAGCCCGTGTATGACTCTTGAAAATTGAAGATCCTCCGCCAATTGAATACGCTGCATGCAAAATCCCTCTTTTCTTTGTATAAACCGGGTTTTGCCCCTTACTAGTTCATTCGGCCTCAGATCCCCTTTTTCCTTTCGCTCCTTTTAAAAAGACATTTTAATTCGATTGAAATTGCTTTTTCGCTTTCTCAACGACATAGTGGCTGCCGCCGCGGTCCTGCACATTTTGGATCATCATGGCGACAAGCAGGTCTTTGTTTTTGTAATCGTAGCCGACAAACCAGCCATTTTCCGTGCCGTCTTTATCATCTTTTGATGTTTTCAGCTCGGCTGTTCCTGTTTTCCCAGCCACTGTGATTCCTTTCACGACAGGCTTATACGCTGATCCGCGCTCATCTTCCACAACGCCTTTCAGACCTTTTGTAATGTCTGCCGCTCCTTCCTTGGTGACCACTTGCTTGTGCCAAACATCAGCTGTTTGTGAATCTTTTTTGATCAGCGTCGGTTTGACAAGGTCTCCATTGTCAACAAATGGCGTGTAAGCAGTTGCCAAGTGAAGCGGAGACATTTGCATTTGCCCTTGTCCGTAGCCTGTATCCGCAAGCAAAATGTCTGAATCAAGCTTGTCATTTGCAATAGACGATTTCTGGATCGGGAATTCATACGGAACGTCCTCTGAAAAACCGAATGTTTTTAAGCCTTTTGTGAAGATGTCCGCTCCCATATCAAGCGCATTCTGGGCAAAATAAATATTGTCTGACGTAATAAGGGCGTTTTCCAAATCGACTTGTTGAAGTCTCTCAGACACACGTGTCACTGAATAGCCGCCCCAGCTCGAATCTTTTTGCCACTCCTTGCCTTTGATTGTTTTCTTCTCATCGGCTTTAAGGGTGCCGTTTTTGATTCCAATAGCAGCCGCAATCGGTTTAATGGTAGAACCTGGCGCGTATGTCTTATTGAATTTCGCTGAAAACGGATTGTTTTTATCTTTGTTTAGCTTTTTCCATTCCTTATCGCTCCAGCCGAAAATAAATCCGTTTGGATCGTAGGAAGGCGCGCTGACAAGGGCGAGTGTTTCGCCTGTCTTCGGCTGCAGCGCGACTGCCGCCCCGCTGTCATCCTTCAGTTCATCATACAGCTTCGTTTGCGTTTTGATATCAATTGTGAGGTGAAGATCCTCGCCGTCCTTTGCTTTCTTTTCAGCGATGACTTCCCCGGTTTGCGGCACGTAGATTTTCCAGCCAGTTGTGCCTCTTAGCTTGTCTTCATACACATTTTCAAGTCCGGCGATACCGATGTTAGACGTATCGCTGTACGTTCCTTCTTTCTTTTTCTTCAGTTCTTCCGCTGTAATGGCGCGGACATAGCCTGTCAAATGGGCTGTCTTTTCGCCATACGGATAGTAGCGGGAGCTGACATTCGTTCTTGTTGCGCCTTGTAATGACGTCGCTTCAGAAACTAATTTCTCTTGGTCAGGCTTGACCTTTTTGAGCGGCACAAACGAATCGTCTTTTACCCAGCCTTGATTCAGCTTTTTCTTGATGTCGTCTTCAGTCAAATCAAGTTTTTTGGCGAGGTCTTTTATAACTTTCTCTTTTTTATCGCCAAGCTCTCCGGGAACAATTCCAATTTCCGGAACATCTGTATTGACAGCTAAACCTTTTCTATTTTTATCGTAAATTTGGCCTCGTTTCGGTTCAATGCTCATAATTTGCACGGTTTTGTCGTCAGCCAGCTGCTTGAAAATAAACGATGGGTCCCAATCTATATTCCATGACTCCTCGTCATCTGTTTTTTCTAATTTCAGCACAGCAGTATTCTTGAAGCTGACTTTGCCGGCATTTGTGTTCATGCTGACTTTATACGGGATATGTTTCATCGTCTTGTTGTCTTGATCGTCCTTATCTACTTCTCCCGCAGTGACTTTCAAATCTTTTACGCCGGCCTGCTCATAGATGGCTTTATACCTGTTGACGAAATCTTTTTTGGAGATTTCTTTTTTGACATCTTTAGTCAGGCTTTGATACATGTCATCGAATTGCTGATCGTTCCACTGTTTCACGAATGCTTCCATGCGATCCTCTGGTGAATCTGTTTTGGAGCATCCGATTAACCCAATCAATCCGACGCATAGAAATACTAGTAGAATACACTTTTTTAACATGACTTTCCCCTGCCTTCCACTTGTTATTTTCTCTTAATTGAATTGGTGCGTGCAAGATTTTTTTGAAAATGAAGGAAAAGTTCACCGATTTTGCAGAAATCTCCTATCGTTTGCTGTAGACTATTTGAAAAGACAGAAAGAAGGGATAGCATGGTCAGAGAGGCAGCAATGCTTCACATTAAAGAAGGCCTTGAACAAGAGTTTGAGGATGCATTCCGGCAAGCGGCGCCGATTATTTCCGGCATGAAGGGCTATATCACTCACTCGTTATCAAAATGCATGGAGGAAACGCATAAATATCTGCTTCTTGTGGAGTGGGAAACACTTGAGAACCATACGGAAGGCTTTCGCGGTTCTTCAGAGTATCAAGAGTGGAAAGCCTTGCTTCATCGATTCTATACCCCGTTCCCGACGGTCGAGCATTTTCAGGATGTGTAATAGATTTATATAATATGAAGTGTAAAACCGATAAGGGAGACAGACCATACAAAAACGGCGGTATAAATATTAAAAGCGCCTGAGCCGTCATTTTCTTTTTTGCGTTCTTCAAGCCCCTGCATAAACATGACCGCGCCAAGAAAGACGAGCATGACCGATTGGATAACAGAGGTGTGTTCCGTATAGTTAAAAGCAATAAGCGCCAGTATAATAATGATAACCGCAAAAGACATTTTAAAAATCCGAAACAAAAGGACCATCCTTCCTTATATACGAAATATTGAACGTTATGGCTATATTTGCCTACGTCCTCCATTATTCTAGCGCACTTTGTTTGTCTGTAGAACAGAAGACAGAGAATTTTAAGTTTCTTTTAATATTTCGATCACACATAAAAAACGCGCCTGTCATGAGGCGCGTTTTTTATGAAACTGATCATTCTTTATAGCCTAGCTTGTGAACGGCTTCAGCCATCGCTTGATAGCCTTTGCAGTTCGGATGGACACCGTCAAAGGACAGATATTCCCGCTCCTTGCCTTTGAAGATACTATAGGCATCTGCGATTTTGACATGGGGTGCTGATGCAAGTGTTTCTAAATGTGAATTAAAGGATGTGATCCATTTGCCGGCGATTTCAATGCCTGGAAACGGATTGTATAAGTTGAACACTCGGATGGCGTACGGGGAAGGATTTTCTCCTTTAATCTCGGCGATTTTGGCAATCATCTTTTCAAAATTCTCATGGCAATGGGCGGATACACGGCTGAAAATCGTTTCATCCTTAGAGGTTTGGTAGGCTAAGACCGAATCGATGAGATCGTTTCCGCACCCTGTGATCGTTATCATATCAGCATCTCGAATGCATTTTTGCACATAGGGATATGAGAGGAGTCCCAAAATCTCTTCTGTATTCAGGCCTGATCTGGCAAATATGTTTATTGCCGTTCTTGTTTTCAAGTCAGCTTCCATCATGTCCCCAAAACGCTGGACGAAGCCGGGTGAAAACAGCCCGGAGCCTCTCCCTGTCGTCAAGGAATCGCCCAGAGCTGTATATCGAAGCACCATGTTCTTTCCTCCACTCTTGAACGTCGATACGTTAATGTACGCAGCAGAGAAAAGATTGGCTACTTATGTATATCCTATTTTTCTTGAAATCTGTAAAGCGGCGTCCTTCACCTTTTCTGTTAAATAGGGCAGCCTGTCTTCTGTAAATCTCGCTTCAAAGCCTGCAATGCTAATGCCGGCTGCCACCTGATGCTTATGGTTAAAGATCGGGGCGCCGATCGCCGCCGTATAGTTTTCGAGCTCTGAATAGCTGACAGTATAGCCATTTTGCACAGAGGCATCAATCTCCTGAAGCAGTTTCTCGGGATCGGTAATCGTTCCGGAGCCAATCGAAATGAGCTCGGTTTGTTTGATGTATGCTTCGATTTCTTCACGGGGAAGAAAGGACAGAATGCTTCTGGCGCACGCTCCCGCGTATAGGGGGGAACGCCTGCCGATCGCCGTATACAGCCGCACAGTCTGTGTCCCTTCTATTTTCTCAACGTATATCGCTTCATTGCCGTCCCTCATGATCAACTGCACGGCTTCATCCACTTCCCGGCACAGCTCTTCCATCACCGGTTTCGCTATTTTTCTGATATCCAGCCTGTCAGCGACAAGCTGTCCGAATTCCAAAAACACCAATCCCAGCGAATAAGCGCCGGACACATCCCGACTGAGGAACCCCATTTCCTCTAAAGAGCTGACCATCCGGTGAACAGAGGTCTTCGGCATTCCCGTCAGCGACACCAGTTCACTTAAGGTTAGGCTTGGTTTATGCAAAAACAAATTAAGCAGCGCCATAGATTTGACTACGGTTTTATTTTTATTCTGCATCATTCATCCCCTTTGCTATGTCAGCCATTCCATCTTCATTCTCGTTTTCAGTTCTTTTATATGCTGTTCCCGTTCTACCGCAAGCGCTTCTGCCTCCTGAAGGGACACAGGCTCAAACTGGACGTGCTCGCCCGGCATGATTTGGGAAACAATCGGAAGATCAGCGGATATGATGTGCGCGATCCTCGGATAGCCGCCAGTCGTCTGCCGGTCTGCAAGCAGGATAATCGGGTTGCCGTCAGGCGGCACCTGAACTGTTCCGAATGAAACCGCTTCCGACACCATCTCAAGCGGTGCTTTCAGTTCGAGCGGTTCTCCTTTGAGCCTGTAGCCCATACGGTCAGACTGCGGCGTGACACGAAATGCTTCTTCATAAAAACGCGTTTTTGATTCTTCTGTGAAAAAGGCAAATTGCTTTCCTTCCAGCACCCGAATGACGGGATTCTTCTTCAATGGCAGAAATCTGCCGCGGCTGACTGACCACTTCGGTGCTGCAAATCCCTGTTTTCCAATCTGCGAACTTAAGCGGGAAAGGATGGTTTGCGAAAGAGCTGACATCTCTCCAATGTTCAGTTCATCTTCTTTTTGAAGCGCTCTGCCATGAAGTCCGCCGATGCTTCCTCTGACGTATGTGCTTTTACTTTCCATGACGGCAGGCACCTCGATGCCGCCGGCTGCCGCCAAATAAGCACGGCTGCCGAGTTTGCAGGGGCCGAAGCTGACCGTGCTGTTTTCCTTGATGAGCACAGGCTTCCATAAAGGCGCTTCCTCGTCATTAATACGCAGCGTGAAGTCCGCCCCTGTCACAGCAATCAGTGTCTGTTTTGAAAAATGAAACGACGGACCGGGCCCCATCATCGTTATTTCGAGACCTGCTTCATTTTCGCCGTTTCCTATCAACAGATTGGCAATGCGCAGTGAAACCGTGTCCATAGCGCCGCTGGCCAGAACGCCGTATTTTTGGTAACCCGTTCTGCCTATATCCTGAACCGTTGTGAGCAGTCCGGGCTTTAATACTTTCATGCTCAATTGGACTCCTCCTTATAGGCGTGATAGTCTTTTTCTGAGATGCGAACGAATTTCACAGTATCTCCCGCCCGCAGCAATGTCGGCGGATTTTCCTGCGGCCGGAAAAGAGCCAGCGGCGTTTTGCCGATCAGTTGCCAGCCGCCCGGCGTTGAAATCGGATAAACGCCTGTCTGCAATCCCGCAATACCGACCGAACCTGCGGGAATCGACGGTCTTGGCGATGATTTTCTCGGAGCAGCAATGCGTTTTGACATCCCGCCTAGAAAAGGAAAACCGGGCGCAAAGCCAAGCATATACACCACATATTCACCGTTTGTATGAATGTCGATTACTTCCTCCGGTGACAGCTGATTGATCTTCGCCACCTCTTCTAAATCCGGACCGAATTCACCGCCATAGCAGACAGGAATTTCTACAATGCGGCGGTTGACCTCATAGTCTTCGGCTATTTCTACCAGCCGCTCTTCGACATCGCGCTTGACCTTCTCAAAAGGTGAGCTTATGCCTTGAGGCAAATGCTTGTACACTTCATACATATCATAAAATACGGTTAGACTTGTAAAAGCCGGGATACATTCAATGAATCCCGGAAATGGCTGTTCTTCTATATAAGCGGCCGCGGCATGGACAATGCCGTTGACCTGTTCATTGATTTCTTCTCCGAATCGGATCATCATTGCAGAATCACCGAGCTGTTCGATTTGATATCGTACAGTCATCTTTCTCACCTCTTTTATTTCTCGTTCATCAGGATGACGAGAGGTTACAGCACCGCAAGCGACTCGTCTCGAATATCTGTGATGAGCATATGCCCCGGCGCATGTGTGATGACCATTTCAGGCTTTACATTCATAGCCACGGCTTGCGGGGTCACCCCGCATGCCCAAAAAACAGGAACCTCGCCGTCACGAATGGAAACGGCATCTCCGAAATCCGGTTTCCCGAGATTGCGAATCCCGATTGCTCCCGGATTGCCGATATGGATCGGCCCTCCGTGCACAGCCGGAAAACGCGAGGTCACTTGTGCGGCACGTACAGCCAGCCGTTCAGGAACCGGCCTCATGCTGACAACCATCTGTCCGTGAAACGCCCCCGCCGGAACACAATCGATATTCGTTTTATACATCGAGACGTTTGTCCCCTCATCAATATGCCGGACAGCTATCCCATTATTGATCAGTGCCTGTTCAAAGGAGAAACTGCATCCGATCAGAAAGCCGACAAAATCGTCCTCCCAGTATGGCGTAATATCAGATACTTCTTCCGTTAAGATACCGTGCCTGTAAATACGGTATTTCGGAAAGTCCGTTCTGATATCAGCATCAGGCGCAGCCAGAGACGGCACGGGCGAACCTGCTTCAGTCACATCCAGCACGGGGCAGGGCTTTTGATTTCGCTGGCAAAACAGCAGAAAGTCAAACGCAAGGTCCTTTTTCAAAACCACAAGATTCGCTTGGGCGTAGCCGCCGGACATGCCAGCGGTCGGCCCGTTTATTTTCCCCTCTCGTATCAGGGCGCGTACATCCTTTGGCGCCATTTTGTTTAATTGCTCCACTTATATCAGCTCCACAATTGAGGAAGTTGTGTACATAACGTGTAGATTCCCATAACTGCCATTACAATCACTACAAGCGCGCCTGTGCTTGTCAGCCAAAGCGGATGCTTATAATCACCGACAATGTTTTTCTTGTAGGCGGCAACAAGCAGCGTTCCGAGCGCAATCGGCAGAATTAAGCCGTTCAGTGAACCGACAAGGACGAGGATCTTCGCAGGCTGGCCGATTGTGACAAAAGCTAACGTAGAAACCACAATAAATCCGATAATAATACCCCGTGAATTCTTTTCAATTTTTGGAGAAAAGGTTTTGAAAAATGAAACAGATGTATAGGCTGCTCCAATAACAGACGTAATCGCCGCAGACCACATGATCAATCCGAAAATTTTATAACCGACATTTCCAGCAGCCAGCTTGAAGACAGAAGCCGCCGGGTTGCTTTCATCGATGTGCAGGCCTTTCGATACAACGCCTAGAACCGCAAGAAAAAGAGCGATACGCATGACAGATGTAATTAAAATGCCGACAACCGAGCTTTTTGTCACCTGCGGAATGGATTCCTTCCCTTTAATTCCGGCATCAAGCAAACGGTGTCCCCCGGCAAATGTGATATAACCGCCGACGGTTCCGCCCACTAGGGTGACAATGGCAAATATGCTGATGTGTTCCGGGACGAATGTATTTGCGACTGCCTGTCCGACCGGAGGAGCTGTCGTCGCCGCAACGTAGACCGTTAAAATAATCATCACGAATCCCGCGATTTGCGTAAAACGGTCCATCGCTTTTCCTGCTTCCTTGATGACAAAAATCAAAATGGCGATAACGGCACTGATTAAAGCGCCTGTTTCAGGTGTAATGCCGAACAGCACCTGAAGCCCCAGCCCGGCCCCTCCGATATTCCCAATATTAAAAGCTAGTCCGCCAAGCACGACGAGAATGGCGATGAAATACCCCAATCCGGGAAGCACCATATTCGCAATTTCCTGACCTCGTTTTCCAGAAACTGCGATGATGCGCCACACATTGGTTTGGGCGAAAATATCTAAAATAATAGAGATTAAGATGACAAAACCGAAGCTTGCTGCGAGTGTGTTTGTGAATGTTGCGGTTTGGGTGAGGAAACCCGGTCCGATTGCTGATGTCGCCATTAAAAAGGCGGCGCCCATCAGCAATGACCAGCTGCCCGCTTTTTTTCCTGCTGTCTTTTTCTGCTGCTCCATCTATTGTTCCTCCTTTATGTTGACTTCTGTTCTGAAATAGCTGTCACTTCAATTCCAGCCGCTTTGAGCTGTTTTCTGATTTTTTGCGCAAATGTCAGCGCATGGGCTCCATCTCCATGAATGCAGACTGTATCTGCTTTTAATGGCACATCATGTCCTTGCTGAGATTTGACCGCCCCTTCTTTCACCATTTCGATGACCTGGGTGACGGCGGCATCATCACTTTCAATGAGTGCGTCCGGCTGGGAGCGCGGTGTCAGCGTGCCGTCCGATTGGTATGTTCTGTCGGCGAACACTTCATTTGCGGTCTGAAGTCCGATCCGTTCTCCCGCTTTTACAAGCTCGCTCTCAGCAAGACCGAAAAGAATCAGGCCTGGATCAATCTTATAGACAGCTTTCGCGATAGCATCCGACAGTTTTTGATCGACTGCCGCCATATTGTATAAAGCGCCATGCGGCTTGACGTGCTGCATGTGAAGTCCCTCTGCTTTTAGAAAGCCAGAGAGCGCGCCAATTTGATAAACGACAAGATCATACGCTTCCTCAGGAGAAATCGCCATATTGCGGCGCCCAAAACCGAGTAAATCCGGCAAGCCCGGGTGCGCGCCGATTTTTACGCCTTTTTCCGCTGCAAGCGCGACGGTTTTTCGCATAACACTAGGATCTCCTGCATGAAATCCGCATGCGATATTCGCTGATGTCACATACTCTAAAATATCTTGGTCAAGGCCTATCTTGTAGGCTCCGAAGCTTTCTCCTAAATCACAGTTTAAATCAATCTGAAACACAGAATCCCTCCTGCCAAAGCAAACGATATGCTTTATGTCATTTATTGTCCCGAAATTCGGAACGACTATTCCGAATTTTTGAACTTTATTTCATTATAAGTGAATCATATCAGTTTGTGAAATACTTTTGTCAGAAAACCTACCATGGTCCCAGAAGAAAACCTGCCAAACTAAAAAAGAGAGTCCATCTTAGGACTCTCTTTTTTTTATAGTACCCAATGGCGAATCGCTTTAGCGACACCATCCTCAATATTTGTATCCGTGATATAATCAGCCGTTTCTTTTACGATGTCTTGCGCATTGCCCATTGCGACGCCAAGACCCGCTTCTTTGATCATCGCAATGTCATTAAGGCTGTCACCCATCGCCATCACATTCTCCATTGTAAAGCCGAGTTTTTCCGTAACCTTGGCAAGGGCTGCAGCTTTGTTGATGCCAAGCGCGTTGACTTCAATGTTTGTCGGACTTGAATTTGTGATTTCAAGCTCTTTGTTTTTTCTCAGCTCCTCCAGCACTTCATTTCGGATATCATCATCCTCGATGTCAAAGCCGAATTTGAGCCATTCATGATCCGTAATGTTTTCCGGAAACTCGCCTCTCCATACTTTATTCACCGTAGAGGCCCAGAAATTAGTGTTGTGCTTATTCCGCAAATCCCACATCATTTGAATATGGTCCGTATGGAGCAGCTTCCGTTCCACCAAATTAAAATTCGAATCCCAAATTTCACTTCCGTTTGCCGTGATTAGAAAGGATGACAGCTTTAGCGATTCCGCCAGCTCCCGGCACGTCATCAGCGTCCGGCCCGTGCTGATCACCACATACACACCTTTATCCTCCGCTTCACGAATGGCTTTGCGGTTTTCATCCGAGATCAGCTGCTCGTCGTTCAGCAGTGTACCATCCATATCAATTGCGATCAGCTTGATATCTACATCTTCTCTTTGAACAGACATATATGTACCTCTCTTTATCTTTTTGTTGTGCTTCTCTCTATTCTAATACATTATACCCAGCGGGACAAAAAAGCGATTTCCTATGTTTGAGGAGAACGGATAAGAGGAAAACAAACGATGAGGTGATCAAACATGACAGAAAAAAAACAGCAAAACAAACCAAATGAAAACCCCGAGCACAACGACTTAACCGATCCGATTCCTAATGAAGAGCTGAAGGAAAATATGAATGATGAAAAACACAAACGCCAGCAAAGAGATAACTCTCAAAGCGAACGGGATTACGACACAAAATAGAACCCCTCACAAAATGTTGTGAAGGGTTTTTTTCATTTTTCAATATAGATGCCGATTTCAGCTTCAGCAACAGGCTGCTCTCCAACTGATGCCTTGGCATGTCCGAACACAAACCCGCGCCGATTGCGCGTGACTTCAAACGTAAGATCAAGCCGGTCACCGGGCACAGCTTCTCCCAGCTTTTCCGCTTTCTTCACCGAAGACAATAATCCCAAGCTGTTCTCATCTGTAATTCCTGTAAAAGCCGCGGTTTGCGCAAGCGCTTCAATCACAAGTGAAAACGGCATTTCTGTTTGCGTATCAGTGATAAACCAGTCGTTCTCACTAATCAGCTTATAAGCTGCCGCGTGTTTGCCGGGCTCGCTATCCGTCACGCCATCAATAAACAAAAATGGATAGCGGTGAGGCAAAGATAATGAGTTCATTTTATATCTCCTTTTTTTGACCATTATATCTCAGCCTAAAGCGAAACGATAGGATATAATGGAAAAAACACAAAAGGAGGCCGCTATGTCCCCAAAACCGCTTGTCATTCTCGCACACGAAATATACGGTGTAAACAGCCATATGAAAAAGATGGGCCGGCTGATCAAAATGGCTGGATATGATGTGTTGACGCCCAACCTGCTCGGCGAAGATGAAGTCTACACACTGCAAGAAGAAAAAACGGCATACGAACAATTTACAAAACACGAACGGCTGAAAACGGGAGAAACCATCATCCAGAATGTGATCAGGCAAAACGCCGGACGGCACATCTTTGTGATTGGCTTCAGCGTAGGGGCTACTATCGCATGGAAATGCAGCAGTATGCCTGAGGTGAGCGGATCGGTTTGTTATTACGGTTCCCGGATACGCGACTCTCTTCATCACGTGCCAGCCTGCCCGGTCCTATTGTTTTTCCCTAATTATGAGCCGTCGTTTGACGTAGCGCTTCTTATCAATAAACTGCGGGAAAAACAGCATACCCATCTTGAGATTTATCAATTCGATGCGCTTCACGGTTTCGCCAATCCTGATTCTGTTTATTTCAACAGGACCCTTTTCTTCCAAACGCTTTCTATCATAAAAAACGGGGCGGAAAAACGGCTCCGCCCTGTTTCATCAGAAATTTATTAATCGCTTACAGTGCTTTATTATCGCGTGTTTTGGTTCCATACGTTCCATGTTCTTTGTTGCACTGAGTTTTATTTTGCCTGTCTCATCTCACCGAATGGATAAAAGACGAGAGATTCAGTACCGATGATATCGTCCTCAGAAGGCATGCCCATTCCGTTTCTGCTATCCAGTGAATTGAGACGGTTATCTCCCATCACAAAATATTTACCGGTAGGAACCTCAACCTCGAAGTCACCCGTTAAGGTTACACCCGATTCTTTGACCTCTTGTTGTTGTTCCTTTAAGTACGGTTCTTCCACCTTTTTATCATTTATGTACAGCTGATCATTTTTCATTTTAATGCTGTCACCAGGCAAACCGATTAAACGTTTGACAAAAGAGCGGCCGCTCTTTTTGTCATGAATGACTATGATGTCGCCTCTGTGAAACCCGCCAGTCCATTTGACTGCTTTATCAACCAGAATTCTTTCTGAGTCTTTAAGCGTTGGGGCCATTGATGATCCTTCAATAAGAAAAGGCTTGTAAAACACCAATCTGATCGTAAAAATGAGAGCTGCGATCATAATGATACTGAGTACAACGATCGTTTTGATTTTTCTTTTTTTTCTTTAACGTGATTGTTTTTGCATTCAACTTCCTTCACCCGATGCTTTCCTAAGAATTCCAAATTATTATACAGCATTTGGAACTGCTTGGTTAGACTTTCGTGGAAATTTTCGTAAAGAAATGGACAGGCCGGGGCAGCCATCTGCCCCGACCTGATTCATCAGAGCTTTCTTAAGCGCGAACAGATTTCATCAGTGACCTCAGCCGTTGTGCTTTGTCCCCCAATGTCGCGTGTTTTGATGCCGTCGGCAGTCACTTGCTCCATTACATCCAGAATTTTCGCCCCCAATTCTTCCTCTCCGAAGTGGTCGAGCATCAGCTTCGCTGTCCAAATCTGGCCGATCGGATTGGCAAGGCCCTGTCCGGCAATGTCAGGAGCAGAGCCGTGAACCGGTTCAAACATGGACGGATATTTGCCGGATGGATTGATGTTCGCAGAAGGCGCAATGCCGATGCTTCCCATCAGGCTTGAGCTGATGTCGGTTAAAATATCACCGAACAAGTTGCTCGCCACAATGACATCAAACGTTTCCGGACGCGTCACAAAAAAAGCGGCCAGCGCATCAATATGCTGAGATGATGTTTCGATTCCGCTATAATCAGCGGCTGTCTGCTGAAAGACTTCATCCCAAAACGGCATCGCGTGATAAATGCCGTTAGACTTTGTGGCGCTTGTCACATGGCTGCGCCGTTTTTTCGCCAATTCGAAGGCAAAGCGCATGACACGTTCTGTCGCTTTTCTCGTAAACACGGCATTCTGGATGGCGATTTCATCATCGCCTCTGTGAATGCGCCCGCCGACTTCACTGTATTCACCTTCACTGTTCTCGCGAATCACCACGAAGTCAAAATCATTTGGATGCAGAAGCGGCGACGTAATGCCCGCCATTTGTTTGGCGGGTCTCATATTAATGGAAAGCTCAAGCTCCCTCCGGATTTTCAGCAGCAGTCCCCATAACGATATATGATCGGGAACCAGCTTCGGATTTCCGACGGCTCCCAAAAAAACCGCTTCAAATTGAGTAAGCGTATGTATTCCATCTTCGGGCATCATTTTGCCGTGCTCCAAGTAATAATCACAGCTCCATGGAAAAGCCGTGAATGAGAATGACAAACCTCCGTGTACCTCAGCCGCTGTATGAAGCACTTTCTCAGCAGCCGCTACAACCTCTTTTCCTACTCCGTCTCCCGGTATTGCCGCAATCTCGAATTGTTTCATCGTCATTCTCCTTCCCCTGTTTTCGTAAGCGCTTTCTATTATACTAGATTGCGAGATAGTAAAAAAAAGCCCGTGACATTGTGTCACGGGTGATCGGTTATTGATTAAGTTTCTTTAAAATGATGGCGTGCAACGGTTCATGGGACTGAATGCCGCACACCTCTTGAAGTACGCCGCTGTATCCTTTTTCTTCGATCAGCGCTTGCAGTTCAACCGCTTCAGGATCACCGGTGAAATCGAAGCGCAGTGCTGCGGCAATTCCTTCCGCCAGTGCATTCGGTTCTTTTATTTTCTTTGCCGGGCCTACAAGTCTATCATTTTCTCCCAGTTTTCTGAGAGGTGACCTCGCTACGCGGGTCACATCGTCCGAAATGAAAGGATTTTCAAAGCGACCGATGATTTTTTTGATATATTGTTCGTGTTCAGTTTGCTTAAAGCCATACGATTTGACGAGATAGTCACCAGTTTCAAGCAGCGCCGAATGAACAACACGGCGGATTTCCGGATGATCGATTGCTTCTTTGACCGTTTTGAGTCCGCGCTGATAGCCGACATACGCTGTCACCGCGTGTCCGGTATTGACCGTAAACAGCTTCCGTTCGATGTACGGCGTTAAATCATCAACAAACAGTGCGCCGTTTATGACTGGTGTTTTCCCTTTAAAGCCTGATTCATCAATGACCCATTCGAAAAATGGTTCAACCGATACTTTCAGCGGGTCTTCATGATGCTGAATCGGGACGATCCGGTCAACGGCAGAATTCGGAAAACCTACCGTTTCACTGACGGATTTCTGCTCTGCTTCCGTTAAATGGCTGTATATTTCTTTCTTTAAGAAGCTGCTTCCGCCAATCATATTTTCGCAGGCAATGATATTCAGTGTGTTTGCAGCGTTTCTCCGTCTTAAGCCTTCTGCGATCGACGGAGCAATCAGCTTCAGCACATTCGGGCCGACAGCTGTTGTGATGAGCGCCGCCTCATTCATCAGCCGATACAGCTCTTCGGGCTGACTGCCGCTGTTAATCGCGCTGACCGGGCCAATGACCTCTGATGAACGTCCCTCTTCCGCCAGTTCGACTGTGTATTCTTTTTTTTCGTTGAGGAGGCTGACCATCGTGTCGTTTACATCCGCAAACACCACATCATAGCCGGAGTGGTGAAGCAGTGCGCCGATAAACCCTCTCCCGATATTTCCCGCACCGAAATGTAAGGCGATCATGTCAGTTCACCTCGTTGAAAATGGCGATCAAATCTTCTTCGCTTTTAGCGGAGATCAGGCGTTCAATATTTTCTTCTTCTGAGCAGATAATGGCGATATTAGACAAAATGTCTAAATGCTCATTATTTTTACCCGCAATGCCGAATACCACTTTTGCCGTGTTGCCTTCTCCGTACTCAACGCCCTCTGGAATCTGTATGATTGAAATCCCAGAGTGAAGCACCTCGCTTTTCGCTTCTTCTGTGCCGTGTGGAATGGCAATGAAATTCCCCATAAACGTAGAAGACGTTTCTTCACGTTCAAACATTTTGCTAATGTAATCCTCTGTCACGTAGCCGTTGTCAATCAGCGTCTGGCCTGCCAATTTGATGGCCTCTTCTTTTGATGATACCGTTTGATTGAGTTTAATATTTTCCTTTGCGAGTACTTGCATGAGTATCACTCTCTTTCTATAAGATTACTTTTTCAGCTTTTCAATCAGCTCGTCGTATTTCGGGCTGTTTAAGAAGTTATCCACTGATATGTGTGTCGCGTTCGGCAGCTTTGCTTTCGCGCGATCTGTTAAATCTTTGTGGGTGATGACAATATCCGCATCGCTTGGCAGAGTGTTAATGGCCGTGTTGGTCACACTAATGTCAAGTTCTGCTTTTTTCACCTTGTTTCTTAAGATGGATGCCCCCATCGCACTTGATCCCATTCCCGCATCACATGCAAAGATAATTTTGTTCACGCTTTCAGGAGACAGCTCAGACGCTTCCTCTGCTTTGGCTTGTTCCGCATCTAAAGCAGCTGCTGCTTGGCTTTTCTTCCCCTTCATGGACTGCATTTTTTCTGTTGCGGCAGCCAGGTCTTCTTCACTAGCTTTTGAGGATTTCAGGATCACTGCTGAAACGATGAACGATACAGCTGCAGCGACCAATACACCCGCTAATACGCCGAAATAGCCTCCTCTTGGCGTCATTGCCATCAATGCGATAATGCTTCCCGGTGACGCTGCCGCGACAAGTCCGGCATTAAAGATCGTAAACGTTAAGAGTCCGCTTGCTCCGCCGGCAATAGCTGCGAGAATCAGGGCCGGTTTCATCAGAATGTACGGGAAGTAAATCTCGTGAATCCCGCCGAAGAAATGGATGATCGCCGCACCAGGAGCCGTTGATTTTGAAGATCCTTTGCCAAAGAACATGTACGCCAGCAAAATGCCGAGCCCCGGTCCAGGGTTTGCTTCTACTAAAAACAGAATTGATTTTCCTGTTTGGGATGCTTGCTCGATTCCGATCGGGCTTAAGATTCCATGGTTAATGGCGTTGTTGAGGAACAACACTTTCGCCGGTTCTACAAAAACACTGGCTATCGGCAGTAAATTCGCGTGTACAATGACTTCCACACCAGCCGCCAGCAATTTATTTAGCGTCAGGACAACCGGGCCGATGGCGTAAAACGCGAGAATCGTTAAAGCCGCGCCGACAATCCCTGCCGTAAAGTTGTTGATCAGCATTTCAAAGCCTTGTTTGACTTTATCCTTGAATAATTTATCAGTCTGTTTAATGAGGTATCCGCCAAGCGGTCCCATAATCATTGCACCTAAAAACATTGGAATATCCGATCCGACAATCACCCCAATTGCCGCTGTCGCTCCGACAACTCCGCCGCGGTGGTCGTAGATCATTTTTCCGCCTGTATACGCTATCAAAAGCGGCAATAAATACGTAATCATCGGGCTGACCAGCGTGTTCAGCTGTTCATTCGGAAACCATCCTGCCGGAATAAACAACGCGGTAATGATACCCCACGCGATAAACGCGCCGATATTCGGCATGATCATTCCGCTCAAATAACTCCCAAAGCGCTGCACTTTCACTTTCATGCCGCCTTGCTGCTGTTCTTGCTGCTGCATATATAAACCCTCCCTGTTTTGTTTGTCGCTGCAAGATACAAAAATATGTTCAGAGAATGATGCTTCCCTTTGACTCTATGTTAAAACGCTTACAGTCCCTATACAATTGAAAGTAAAGAGGACTTTGGCACATGACTGTGACAATTTTTTAAAAATAAAAAGGCTCCTGGTTTCAGGAGCCTTTTCTCTTTCCTCTATAAATAATGTTGCCGTTTTGAATCACGTACTTTGCGATCATTCGCTCACTCACAATAAAAACGGGATAGGCGCACACAAGCGCAAAAACAGCCATTGGCACGTGCTGTACAGCCGGCAGCATTGAACCTGCCGCATTGCGGAGGAGCAGCAAAAGATAAATGAGCAGCACAATGGCCGCTAATGATACCAGCATAATCGGAGCTGATACTTTATATTCATAAAGCCGTTCCCGGCAGTGTCCGCAGCGAAATTGACAAGGCACATTTGATGATCTGACCATGTCGCCTGTCAAAGGTTTGCCGCAGTTCGGGCATGGTGTTTCTTTCATAGGGTATTCCTCACTTTCTATTCCATATGTCTATTATACCAGAGTCCCTTCTGTTTCGTTTTGTTGCTGTTCAACACATTTTCACATTTTTTATCATCAGCTTACTTGTCTCTGTCTCTAAAATCCTCTACGCTTAAATAGATCTTAATGAAGAGGGTGTATGAATGCTTCCGATTAATAGACAGCAACACATACTGAAGTGGCTGAAAGAAGAAGGCGCGCTCAGAATTTCTGACATCAGCGCAAAGTTTGGCGTTTCGGAAATGACGGTATACAGAGATGTCAATCAGCTGGTTCAGTCAAATCAGGTCATTAAAACGGCCGGCGGCATCACGCTCCCCGCCAGAACACCTCAAACGGATCATATGTGCAGCTATTGCTTGAAGCCCGTCAATCAAGCTCATTCGGTTCAGCTGATTACGGTAAACCAAGACATTGAACAGCTATGCTGCGCACATTGCGCGTTTTTGCGTTACGCGGATAAAACGGAAGAGGTTTCACACTTGATTTGCAGAGACTTTCTGTTACAGACAACCGTCAGTGCCGGTTCGGCTTATTTCGTCGTAAATGCTGAATTAAACCTGCACTGTTGCCAGCCGCAGGCCATTCCGTTTGCGACACTTGACCATGCCGAACGATTTCAAAAAGGATTCGGCGGAGCCGTCCGCACTTTCGACCAAGCGCTGGAAGACATGCTTCAAGACAGAAAGAAACGCTGCACCTGCACCAAGAAATAACACAACACATACAGCGGAAGGTGGTGTCTGAGTGATGAAGCGAAACAGATGGTGGATCATCCTTCTGCTTTTTCTTGTTTTCCTGCCGAAAACAAGCTTTGCTCACGCCTATATTGTCAAATCCTCACCTGGAGAAAACAGCGAATTAAAAAGCGCGCCTGCACAGGTGGAGATTGAATTTAATGAACCTGTTGAAGAAGGGTTTCATTACATTAAAGTCTATAATTCAAACGGCGACCGTGTGGATACGGACAAGACTGAAATCAGAAAAGATAATCATCACATCATGACAGTGAAGCTGAAGAAGAATCTGCCTAAAGATGTGTACAGAGCGGAATGGAATGCCGTATCCGCGGACGGGCATCCTGTTTCCGGCATCATTCCGTTCAGTATCGGGAAAGCGGATGGCGGATTCAGCAGCCAAAAAGCAGCCGATTCAGCGCTGAATCCGGGAACAGCAGCAGATCGCGCGATTCTGTATACAGCCCTATCTCTGTTTATCGGAACGGTTTTCTTCCATCTTTTCTGGTATAAAGGGAAATCAGAACAGCTCGTCAAACGGACGAGACGTATCCTGACCGGCTCGATCGCAGCACTGGGTCTGGCGCTTTTGCTTCAGCTTCCGATTCAGACAAAAGCGAACGCAGGCGGCGGCTGGGGCAGCGCATTCCAGCTGGGCTACATCAGAGAAACACTGTTTGAGACAGCAGGCGGCTCCATTTGGATCATACAGGCCGCGCTGTTCGTGCTGCTCGCATTTTCTGTAATCCCTGCGATACGGAAAAACCGCTTTTTATCCTTTGGCTATTGGACAGCGCCGCTCATTTTCTTTTTCGGTCTCCTGCTTGCCAAGGCGTTTACAGGGCATGCTGCTGTCGTTGAAGAAAAAACGGTCGGCATTTTGATGGATTTCCTTCATTTAACTTCCGCTTCCATCTGGGTCGGCGGAATAGCGGCACTTGTTTTGCTGCTCTCAAAAGAATGGAGGCAGCCTGACAAAACGCTCGCGTGGGAGACGGTCAGACGGTTCTCCCCATGGGCGCTCACTGCAGTCGGCGTCATTTTGTTTTCAGGCTTGCTCAATGGATTTTTCATCATTCGTTCAATGGATTCACTGTTCCATACAGCGTACGGCCAAGCTCTTTTAGTGAAAAGCGGGCTGTTTGTTTTCATGCTGGTCTTAGGTGCGTTTCATTTTCTGCTTACCAGAAAGCAGCGCCGCACAGGAATCAGCCAAACGTTGAAAGCGGAGTGGGCAATCGGCATCGCTGTATTGATCACAGCGGCCGTGTTTACAAGCCTGCCAAGCCCGCCTGAGCCAGCGCCGGAACCGTTCTACCAAACCAAAGCGATTGAGAACGGACAAAGCGTTTCTCTCAGCATCAGCCCAAACCAGCCCGGAAAAAATGTTTTTGAGCTGCGGGTCACCGACCATAACGGAGATCCCGTGAAAAACATCCAGCAAATCACGTTAACCGTTTATAAAACAGGCCTGTCAGGCAGCGAAAACAAAAGCACCTTTACATTAAAAGAAAAAACAAAAGGCGTCTTCCAGGATCAAAACCTGTCGATTAATGAAAAAGGAAACTGGAAGATCAAAGTCCACGGCCTAACCGGCGACTTTAACGAAATCAATATCATGTTTACAAAGACCAATTAAGGAGTGTTTACGTTGTTGAAAAAAATCGCATTGACACTATGTCCGGCTATTGTCGGCTCCCTCTTATTCTTTACGGCCCCTGCCAGCGCGCACGTTTCTGTAAAACCGGCTGAGTCTGCTGCAGGCTCTTGGGAAACATATACAATGAAGGTTCCTTCTGAGAAAAATCTGCCGACAACGAAGGTTGTCCTCAAAATGCCGAAGGATGTTGAATTCCAGCAATATGAGCCAATTCCGGGCTGGAAGGTTTCCACTCAAAAACATGATGACAAATCAGTGTCCGTGACATGGGAGGCGACTGACGGAGGCATTCAGGAAGGACAGTTCCAGCAGTTTACCTTTGTTGCCAAAAACCCTGATAAAGCGGGGGAAGCTGCTTGGGACGCATACCAATATTACAAAGACGGCAGCATTGTTGAGTGGACAGGTGACGAGGATGCCGATACACCTCATTCCATTACAAACATCACGTCTGCAAAACAAGTGACAGATGAGCACGGCGCCACGAAAACAGAAGACGATTCCGAAAACTCAGGTTCTTCAGCTCTGGACATCACAGCGATTGTGCTGTCTGCGGCTGCTATTATTTTATCTGTAGCAGCACTTGTAAAGAAAAAGCGTGCCTAATAAAGAAAGCGATCCAGATGTCATGTCTGGGTCGCTTTTTATGTTTAACCGCGGCCTGCCTGGAAAGCAGGATATTTCGTCATTCCGCCGTCCGCAAACAACGTGATGCCTGTAACATAGCTGGATTCCTTCGAAGCAAGCCACACTGCCACTGCGGCAATCTCCTCCGGTTCGCCGATATAGCCCATCGGGATCATGCTCTCTACATCTGCTTTCTGTTTAGGGTCAGCGAATTTTTCAGCATTGATTGGCGTGTTGATCGCACCTGGCCCGATATTGTTGACGCGAATGCCTTTCGGCGCGTATTCCAAAGCCAACGTTTCAGACATCAGCTTAATTCCGCCTTTACTAGCTGCATAGTGGACAAATAACGGCCACGGAATCCTTTCATGCACGCTGGACATGTTGATGACATTTCCCTTGATATCGTTTTCTACGAAATATTTAATCGCTTCACGGCTTCCTAAAAAGGCACCTGTTAAGTTCGTGCCGATGACTTTATCCCAATCCTTGAGCGGCATTTCGTGAGACGGCACAGGATTTTCAAGACCGGCATTATTAATCATAATATCCAGTGTGCCGAACTCCTTGATTGCCGTTTGCACGATATTTTTTACATCTTCCTCTTTCGTGACATCTCCTTGGACGACAACAGCTTCACCGCCCGCCTTGATGACCTCTTCTTTTACCTCGTTCGGATCTTGTTTATTACTATAATAGTTGATAACCACTTTTGCCTGCTCCTTGCCGAAGCGAATGGCCATTGCCTTTCCGAGCCCTGAAGCAGCTCCTGTAATAGCGACGACTTTTCCTTTTAAATCCGGATACATATACATCCTCCTCCATTTGTTATGAATTTGTTTTGGCGATTCCTAAGAATACGGCAGCGGCAATAATCAGGATAATCCCGATCGCAATTGCTATAAGCTGGCGTTTCGTTTTCTTTTCACGCAGGATGAAAATACCGCCGAGCGTAGAAATGACAATTCCCATTTGTGAAAGGGAAAAGCTCGTTGCAACGCCGACTCGCGGCTGAGAAATAAACAAAAACATATTTCCGCCTGCCCAGATTAACCCTGGGAGAATATTTCTGATCGCATACTTGTTAAAGGGTTTGTGTCTATAGGTTAAAACTAACCCCCCGACCACCATGCCAATTGCCTGTGGCAGCAGCGCGGACCAGCCGGACACATTGAATAATCTAGCCACGACTACATAAACCAAATAACCAAGAGTCGAAACAAGGAGAATCAAAATGCCCTTTTTCAAATTGCTTGGCTCGCCCTCTTTTTTATCATTCTTATCTTCCAAGGACGTGAGAATGATTCCCACAATGATAAAGATCAAAGCGAGAACGCCAAGCGTAATCGCAATCGGTGTTGACCATTCGCGGAACACGATCACACCGAACAGCGAGGTGGAAACGAGCTGCATTCCTGTAGAAATCGGCATTGTTTTCGACACGCCCATCAATTGAATGCTTTTCAGCTGGTTGGCCTGTCCAAGTGACCAAAATAAGCCGGATACGATTCCAACAATAAAAATGCGAAGTGACAGAACGGGCTGAACAAAAAAGTAAATAACGATAGAAACAATGAGTGCCCCGATCGTCGTTCCCAGTGTCTGGCTGTACGGCCCGCCGCCTAATTTCACATTGAAGAGAACAATGCTCCCCCAAAACAAAGCCGGGAGAAGAGCCAATAATAAATCCATTGTTGGGGAACCTTCTTTCAAAATGTATTTGCTGTTATTTTGGCTGGATTTGTTGTGATTATTCGCCGGAACACAAAAAGAGCTGCCGGAAAATCCGGCAGCTCTCAGGAGCTTGCATTCTTTTATAAACCGATGGACAAATATTTTGTTTCAAGGTACGGCTCGATACCTTCTGAACCGCCTTCACGGCCAATGCCGCTTTCTTTCATTCCGCCGAATGGCGCTTGAACCGCTGACGGTCCGCCGTCATTCCAGCCGATAATGCCATACTCTAGATTCTCGGAAATATAGATGCCGCGGCGGTAGTTTTCTGTGAAGAAGTATGCAGCCAAGCCATACGGTGTATCGTTGGCAAGCTGAATCGCTTCATCAATATCAGAAAACGTGACGATCGGGGCGACCGGGCCGAATGTTTCCTCATGCATGATGTTCATGGACGTATCGACATCGGTGAGCACTGTCGGATTCACAAAGTAGCACCCTTTGTCATCGTTTCGGTCATATGTGCCCCCAGCAATAATTTTTGCGCCTTTTTCAACCGCATCATCTATTTGGCTGACGATTTTTTCGAAGCCTCGTTTGTTGATGATCGGTCCGACATTGACGCCTTCCTCAAGTCCATTTCCGACTCTCAGCTTAGACACTTGCTCGCTCAATTTCGCAGCAAATTCATCCTTGATGGACTCATGAACGATCAGGCGGTTGGCACATACGCAGGTTTGGCCGGCGTTTCGGTATTTGGACGCCATCGCCTGTTCAACGGCAAGGTCAATGTCTGCATCTTCATCTACGATCAGCGGGGCGTGTCCGCCGAGTTCCATTGAGACGTGCTTCACGGTGTCCGCGCTGTTTTTCATAAGGATTTTCCCTACAGGTGTTGAGCCTGTAAACGTGATTTTGCGAATTTTCGGACTGCTTGTGAACACATTTCCGATTTCTTCTCCATCACCGATCACAACCTGAAGAACATCCTTCGGAATGCCCGCTTCATATGCGAGGCGCGCTAGTTCATAAGCAGACAGCGGTGTGTCTGGCGCCGGCTTGATGATAAATGTACAGCCAGCGGCAAGAGCAGGCGCCGCTTTGCGTGTAATCATCGCATTCGGGAAATTCCAGGGCGTGATAGCAGCAACGGGGCCGACCGGCTGGCGTGTGACAACAATTCGTTTACCAGTTGTCGGGGCTGGGACCGTTCTTCCGTACACACGCTTCGCTTCCTCTGCGAACCATTCGATATAGCCTGCGCCGTAAAGTACCTCGCCGACTGCTTCCTGGTATGGTTTTCCGTTTTCCTTTGTAATTAAATCTGCAAGCTCTTCTTTATGTTCAACAATCAGCTCATACCATTTTTTCAAAAGAGACGCTCTTTCGTTCGCTGATGTTTTAGACCACGTTTTAAACGCTTGATGTGAACGTTCAATGGCTTCTTCTACCTCTGTGGCTGATTGCTGAGGAATCGTTTTGATCTCCTCGCCCGTAGCCGGGTTGTAGACCGTTAATTGATCTGGCATATTGAACATTCCTTTCTTTTCATGATTACTTAAAATGATAGCAGACCCAGCCGTTTTCTTTCCAATGATTAAGCTCGCAGGCCCGCCTCCAAGATGCTGAGCCCTTCATTTAAAAGGCTGTCTGAGATGACGAGCGGTGTCAAAAAGCGGATGATATTACCGTTAATTCCCGCTGTCAGCAAAAGTAATCCGTTTTGATTCGCATAGGCCGCGATCGCTGCTGCTTTTGCTTTATCAGGCTCACGCGTGTCTGAATCCTTGACGATTTCGATTGCGGCCATCGCCCCGAGTCTGCGGGTGTCACCGATGAACGGGAATTCTTGTTTCCACTCATACGCCTTGTCTTCAATGATTTTGCCAATTTCTTCAGATCGCTCATTCAGTCCTTCTTCTTCGATAATATCCAAGACTGCCAAAGCCGCCGCGCAGCCGAGCGGGCTGCCGGCATACGTGCCGCCCAGCTCCCCTGGCGCTGCCGCATCAAGCATTTCCGCACGCCCGATCACACCGCTTAATGGCAGGCCTGCCGCAAGCGATTTAGAAACCGTGATCAGATCGGGCACTACATCAAAGTGCTCAATTGCGAAATAAGTGCCAGTTCTGGCAAAGCCGGTTTGGATTTCATCAGCAACAAAAACAATGCCGTGTTCTTTGCAGAATGAAGCGACGTGCTGCACGAACCGTTTCGAAGGAATAATAAACCCGCCTTCTCCCTGCACTGGCTCCATCACGACACACGCCACCGTTTCAGGCGCCACTGAAGCGATAAAGAAATCATTGAATGCTTGAATGACCATATCGTCATAGCTTTCATCACTCATGCCGGCCGGCTTCTGATAATAATAAGGGAACGGCGCTTGATAAACCTCTGGCGCAAAAGGTCCGAAACCGAATTTATAAGGTTTTACCTTACTTGTCATGCTCATCGTCATATTCGTGCGTCCATGAAACCCGCGCGTAAACGAGACAACGCCTTGGCGCTTTGTATACTTTCTGGCAATTTTCACAGCGTTTTCGACCGCTTCTGCCCCTGAGTTAAGCAAAATCGCTTTTTTCTCATGGCTGCCCGGTGCAATGCCGCATAGTTTTTCGGCTAACTCGATATAAGACGGGTACATCATGACATTGAAGCCAGGATGAATCAGCTCCTCTGCCTGCCGCTTCACAGCCTCAACCACCTTCGGATGCGAGTGTCCGACATTTAACGTGCCGATGGCGCCTGCAAAATCAATAAATCTCCGGCCGTCCAGATCGTACAGCTCGGCCCCTTCTCCTTTGACCGCCAGACTGCGGTTGCCGTTGCTCACACCTTTTGACACAAATTGATCCCGTTTTTGCTGCCATTGTGCAGTTGTGATGCTTGCTGTTGTTTGACTCATATGAATATCCCCCTGTCGGTATTTTCTTATCATTCTGACTTCTCTTTGGTATGATGAAAAGTACCAATTATAACTTTTTGATGGTATCAGAAGGAGAAACTACAAATGGATATCACGATTACACTCGATCGTTCAGAACAAGCCGATTATATCTATCAGCAAATTTATCAAAAGCTGAAAAAAGAAATCCTCAGCCGCAATCTGCTGCCGCACTCGAAGGTTCCCTCCAAGCGGGAGCTGGCTGAAAATCTCAAGGTCAGCGTAAATTCAGTGAATTCAGCCTATCAGCAGCTGCTGGCTGAAGGGTATTTGTACGCCATTGAACGAAAGGGTTTCTTCGTGGAGGAGCTAGACATGTTTTCCGCCGAGGAGCACCCTCCATTTGCACTGCCGGATGACCTAAAAGAGATTCACATCGATCAGAGCGATTGGATATCGTTTTCACACATGAGTTCCGATACAGACCATTTTCCGATCAAAAGCTGGTTCCGCTGCGAGCAAAAAGCGGCCTCCCGTTCATACCGCACGCTCGGCGATATGTCACATCCGCAAGGGATATATGAAGTGAGAGCGGCCATTACCAGGCTCATTTCCCTGACGAGGGGTGTAAAATGCAGGCCGGAACAAATGATCATAGGGGCAGGCACACAGGTGCTCATGCAGCTGTTGACTGAGCTTTTACCCAAGGAAGCCGTGTATGCGATGGAGGAGCCTGGCTACAGGCGCATGTATCAGCTTTTGAAGAATGCCGGAAAACAAGTAAAGACGATCATGCTGGATGAAAAAGGCATGTCGATTGCTGAAATCACCAGACAGCAGCCTGATGTGCTGGTGACCACCCCGTCGCATCAGTTTCCGGCCGGAACGATTATGCCTGTATCCAGAAGAATTCAGCTGCTGAACTGGGCAGCCGAGGAGCCGCGCCGATATATCATTGAGGACGATTATGATAGTGAATTCACATATGATGTAGACAGTATTCCGGCGCTGCAAAGCCTCGACCGTTTTCAAAATGTCATCTATATGGGAACCTTTTCAAAATCCCTTCTCCCCGGCTTGCGGATCAGCTATATGGTGTTGCCGCCTGAGCTGTTGAGGACATACAAACAGCGGGGCTATGATCTGCAGACTTGCTCATCACTTACACAGCTCACCTTGCAGGAATTTATCGAGTCTGGTGAATATCAGAAGCATATAAAAAAAATGAAGCAGCATTATAAAGAAAAGAGAGAACGCCTGATCACCGCTTTAGAAGCAGAGTTCAGCGGAGAGGTTACCGTAAAAGGGGCAAATGCGGGGCTGCATTTTGTTACCGAATTTGATACCAGGCGCACCGAACAAGACATCCTGTCACATGCTGCCGGGCTGCAGCTTGAAATATTCGGAATGAGCCGATTTAACTTGAAGAAAAACAAGCGGCAAACGGGCAGGCCCGCTCTCATTATCGGCTTTGCACGGCTGAAGGAAGAAGATATTCAGGAGGGTGTGCAGCGGCTTTTCAAAGCGGTTTACGGACATAAAAAAATCCCCGTTACAGGGGATTGATTCACCAGCGGTCCTGGTCTACATTCAGCACGGCTTCAAGCAGGCCCGGAAATGCCTTTTCAAGGTCTTCAGCGCGAAGCGAATAATACCGGCGCTTTCCTTCTATCCGAACTTGAGCGATACCTGATTCTCTCAAAACTTTAAAATGATGCGACAAAGTCGATTTGGCAACCTGCACATCTGCACAGGTGCCGCACGTTTTTTCTTTTGCTTCAGCTAATTGCTTGACGAGCTCTAAACGAAGCGGATCACTAAGTGCATGAAGAACCTTTGTCAGCTGCAATGTTTCTGTTTCTGGATGGTTTGGAATGTTCATGACACAAATGTATCACACAACAATTAGAATGACAATTTTACTATTTAAGGGTTTTTCCTTTACCTCATTTAGAATACATGTTACATTTAGTTCGATGAAATTCGAACAATAAATTCACATAACAACGGAGGAGATTTACATGATCGTATTACAAGCTTACATCAAAGTAAAACCAGAAAAACGCGAGGAATTTTTGAGCGAGGCTCAATCACTTGTTCAGCATTCAAGAGCTGAGGAAGGCAACGCGCAATACGACCTATTTGAAAAAGTAGGCGAAGAAAATACATTTGTCATGCTTGAAAAATGGAAAGATGAAGCGGCAATGAAATTCCATAACGAAACTGCGCATTTCCAAGGATTTGTCGCAAAAGGAAAAGAACTGCTGAGCGCTCCTCTTGATGTTGTCCGCACAGAGCTTAGCGAGTAAAGGAAGGGTGTCTCATATGAATGAAGTGATTAAATCTTTAACAGACCACCGCTCGATTCGCAGCTACACAGATGAGCCTGTAGCTCAGGAGCAATTGGACCAAATCATTGAAGCGGTGCAATCAGCCCCTTCTTCTATCAACGGACAGCAAGTGACTGTGATCACAGTCCAGGATAAAGTGCGCAAAAAGAAAATCTCCGAGCTGGCAGGCGGCCAGCCATGGATCGATCAAGCTCCTGTTTTCCTGCTGTTCTGCGCAGATTTCAATCGGGCCAAAATTGCGCTTGAAGATCTGCATGATTTCAAAATGGAAATCACAAATGGATTGGAATCTGTTCTTGTCGGCGCAGTAGACGCTGGTATTGCCCTCGGCACAGCAACAGCAGCGGCTGAGTCACTCGGACTTGGCACAGTTCCGATCGGTGCGGTTCGCGGAAACCCTCAAGAGCTGATCGAACTGCTTGAGCTTCCAAAATACGTGTTCCCTTTATCCGGCCTTGTCATTGGGCATCCTGCCGACCGTTCAGCGAAAAAACCGCGCTTGCCGCAGGAAGCTGTCAATCATCAGGAAACTTATTTGAATCAGGATGAGCTGACGTCTCACATTCAGGCATACGACGAACAGATGTCTGAATACATGAATAAACGGACAAACGGAAAAGAAACAAGAAATTGGTCACAGAGCATCGCTTCCTACTATGAGCGCCTGTACTATCCGCACATCCGTGAAATGCTTGAAAAACAAGGATTTAAAGTTGAAAAATAAGCTCTTATTCGGCCTGTCGGATTTTCCGGCAGGCCTTTCATTTACCCGGTTAAAATCCATTGACTTCTATTTTGTTTATTTGGTAAAATTTTTTCATAGTTACTCATTGGTTTTCTGTGAACCAATGGGTTTTCTAATGTTCAAGAAAGAAGGAAGCCATGAGATGCTTGATAAAAAAACAGATATCTTGTTAGCCGCGCGAAAGCTTTTTTCGGAAAAGGATTTTACGTCGGTTTCCATGCAGGCGATCGCAGAAGAATGTAAGATGTCAAAAGCTTCGATATATAAGCTGTTCCAATCTAAAGAAGATCTGCTTTTGGAGCTGCTGTCATTTAACCAGAAGCAAATGGTGGCCGCAGCCTCAAGACTTCAGGAAAATACCGCACTTACACCGGAGGAGCGTTTGACGCAAAAGGTCAAAATGGAACTGGAGGGCTTCAGGCGGAATCAGCAGTTTTTCAATATGCTGACCTACGGAAACCCCAAGCTGCATAATGACCGGGTCAAACAGCATATCCATCAGACCAGATCGACGATTATCTGCTGGCACCGCGATTCGCTGATCCAGGCGTATGGAGAAACCATTCTCCCGTTTGTGTGGGATTTGGTCATCATTCTTCACGGCATGATGCGTGAGTTTTTAATGCTGATCAAAATCGAGGAAAAACCGCTTGAGCTTGACCCGATCGCAGAGTTTATCATCAGCACCCTCAATCAGATTATCAAAAACAGGGAAACCCGCCAGTCTCTTCTTCCGCCCGAAGCCATCGAGCTTTATATTCATTCAGCATCCTCCTACAAGCCAAAGGATAAATCAGTCCTATTATCGGAAAGCCTGAAGGAATTACATAAAGGCATCTCTTCCCTGCCCGCCGCGGACTATGACGTAGATGAACTGACATCCGCAGCCGCCATGCTGGAGGAAGAAGCGAAGAAGGAAGAACCCCGCGCTTTTTTACTCAAATCACTGATTGGCTATCTGGAACAAACCGGTGTTTTAACACAGCCCGTTTCCATGTTAAAAACACTGTTAATTACTTAGAGAAAAGAAGGGATATGTATTGGACACAAGTATTGAACAAAAACCTTTTAACCGTTCTGTCATTGTCGGCATTTTGTTAGCCGGAGCGTTTGTGGCGATTTTGAACCAGACATTGTTGATTACCGCACTTCCCCATATCATGAGGGATTTCAATGTCGATGCCAACCAAGCACAATGGCTGACCACATCATTTATGTTAACCAACGGGATTTTAATTCCGATTACCGCGTTTTTAATTGAGAAATTCACAAGCCGAGCGCTGCTCATCACAGCAATGAGCATTTTCACTGCCGGAACAGTCGTCGGAGCATTCGCGCCGAACTTCCCGGTTCTGCTGACAGCGCGTATCATTCAAGCGGCTGGAGCCGGCATTATGATGCCGCTCATGCAGACTGTATTCCTGACAATCTTTCCGATTGAAAAGCGCGGCCAGGCTATGGGTATGGTCGGATTGGTCATCTCATTCGCGCCTGCGATCGGACCGACTCTTTCCGGATGGGCTGTCGAAGCTTTCTCTTGGAGATCATTGTTTTATATTATTCTTCCGTTTGCTGTGATTGATTTGATTCTTGCCAGCATCCTGATGAAAAACGTGACGACTTTAAGAAAAACACAGATTGATATTTTATCAGTCATCCTTTCAACATTTGGGTTCGGCGGCCTTCTATACGGCTTCTCAAGCGTCGGCTCTTACGGCTGGTCCAGTTCAACCGTCTTGATTTCACTGCTGGTGGGTGTCATCGCGCTGCTCTTGTTTATCACAAGACAAATGAAGCTTGAAAAACCGATGCTGGAATTCCGCGTCTTCACGTTTGGTGTTTTCAGTTTAACAACACTGCTGGGAACCCTCGTCTTTGCATTATTGATCGGTACGGAAACCATCCTACCGCTTTATACACAAAATGTCAGAGACGTCACAGCTTTTGATACAGGGCTTATGCTCCTTCCGGGAGCCGTTGTGATGGGCTTTATGTCGCCGATTATCGGCAGAATTTTTGACCGTGTTGGCGGAAGAGGGCTGGCGATTGCCGGTTTCTGCATCATCTTCCTGACATCTCTGCCGTTTATGCAGCTGACTGACCATACGTCACTCGCTTGGATTGTCGTTTTATACACCGTTCGTCTCTTAGGCACCGCCATGATCATGATGCCGGTGACAACAGCCGGAATCAACGCGCTGCCGCGCCACTTGATTCCGCACGGAACTGCGATGAACAACACGATTCGCCAAGTCGGCGGCTCGATCGGAACCGCACTATTGGTTTCCGTGATGAGCAACCAGGCGGCACATGCAGGCACGACAAATGTGAAGCACGCCGCCCTGCACGGCATGAACGCCGCTTTTATTGTGGCTGCCGTCATTGCACTTGTCGGCTTCCTTCTCTCATTCACATTAAAGAAACCTCAGCGCCCTGCCGAACAGCAGCCGGCACGCTGATCAACTAAAAAGAGCCCCGCTTTTTAGCGGAGGCTCTTTTTGGTTTTACTTTTCTAAACCGTCTTTCACTTCTTTGATCATTTGCGCCATAGACTCAAGACCGCCTCCTGATAAGTACCAAGTAGCAGAATCAAGGTAGACGACATGATCATTTTTCACTGCGTTTACATTTTTCACATAATCATTTTCAACGACTTGTTTAGTAGATGATGTTTCACCGATCGCTGTACCGCGGTCAATGACAAACAGGTAATCCGGGTTTGTTTTTGAAATGTACTCGTAAGAAACACTTTGTCCGTGAGTAGACGCTTTGATGTTTTTATCAGCCGGTGTCACGCCGAACACGTCATGGATCAGGCCGTATCTTGATTTAGGACCGAATGCGCTGATCTTCCCATCGTTCGCCATGATGACGAGACCGTTTTTGTTAAGCTTTTCAGCCGTTCTCTTTACATCTGCGATTGAATGATCGATTTTTGCGAGTTCATCCTTCACTTCATCTTCTTTATCGAAAATCTTACCGATTGTTTCTGCGTCAGACTTAAATGATTCCATATACTTCGCTGTGTCTACGCCAAGGTAAATTGTCGGCGCAATTTTAGAGAATTCTTTGTAAGACTCAGATTGTCTTCCTGAGATAATGATCAAGTCAGGGTCTAAATCTGCCACTTTCTCGAAGTCTGGCTCTTTTAAGCTTCCGACGTCAGCATATTTGTCATCCTTGAATTTGGACAGATATTTAGGAAGGGCTTGTTTCGGCAGTCCCGCTACTTTATCATCAAGACCAAGTTTATCTAGTGTATCTAAGCTTCCAAAGTCAAATACGACAACTTTTTTAGGGCTCTTCGGTACTTTTGTTCCGTTTTTGTCCAGCTGGTGTTTCACCGTGATTTGTTCTTCCTTAGAATCAGAACCTTTGCTGCTTGTGCTTTGGTTTCCGCATGCAGAAATCACAACTGCCGTCACCAAAGCGATGAATAGTAATGCGAACTTTTTCATGCTCTTCACCTCTTCTATATATTAAGAAAAATAGACACCTATTCTTTGATTATCAATCGTCTGAATCGGGATGGTCATATCGTAGATTTCCTCAAGCACTGATGTTTCTATCATTTCTTCAGGCGGTCCTTCTTTTACGATTCGGCCGTTTTTCAAAGCGACGATATAGTCAGAATAGACTGAAGCAAAATTGATATCGTGAATGACGATCACGATCGTTTTTCCAAGCTCCTCTACCAGCCGTTTCAGCAGTTTCATAATTTCAACTGAGTGTTTCATATCCAGATTGTTCAGCGGCTCATCCAGAAAGATATAATCTGTGTCCTGGGCAATGACCATAGCGATAAATGCCCTTTGGCACTGTCCGCCGCTCAGCTGATCCAAGTATTTGTCTTGAATGTCTTCCAGCTTCATATAGCTAAGCGCCTGGTTGATATGAACCCAGTCTTCCTCTGTCAGCCGGCCCTGTGAGTACGGAAACCTGCCAAAACTAACGAGGTCTTTGATCGTGAGCCTGATATTGATTTGGTTCGCCTGCTTCAAAATGCTCATTTTCTTGGCAAGCTCTTTGCTGTCACATGCTCCAATCTCTTGTCCGTCTATGTAAATCTCGCCGGAATCTTTTTTGATCAGGCGGCTCATGATAGACAGCAGCGTACTTTTGCCGGCGCCGTTAGGACCGATAAACGAGGTGATTTTGCCCTTTTGAATCGTGACTGACGTCTCTTCAAGGACAACTTTCCCGCCATATTGTTTGCTTACATTTCTGACCTCTACCATGATTTATTCTCCTTTAACAGCAAGTAGATAAAATAAATCCCGCCGGCAAAATTAATAATGACGCTCAGCGTCGTTGAGAAGGTAAACACTTTCTCAACGACAAACTGCCCTCCGACCAGCGCAATGATGCTGATGAAAACGGAGCCTGCGATTAAGTATGAATGCTTATATGTTTTCAGGAATTCTCTCGCCAGGTTGACGACCAGAAGGCCTAAAAACATAATCGGCCCGACTAGCGCTGTTGAAACAGAAACCAAAATCGCAACCACGATCAGCATCTGCTTCACCACTTTGTCGTAGTCAATGCCCAAATTCACGGCGTGCTCGCGTCCGAGCGACAGCACATCGAAAAATTTTGTAAAACGCCAGACATAAACGCCTGTCAGCAGGAAGATGATGAACGCGAGCCATAACAAATCCGTATTGATATTGTTAAAGCTGGCAAACATCTTGTCCTGCACAACTTGGAACTCGTTCGGATCAATCAGCATCTGCATAAAGGAAGACAGGCTGCTGAACAGCGTGCCAAACACGATTCCGATAAGCAGAAGGAAAAAGATATTTCTCCCCTCACCCTTGAACATGATCTGATACAAAACAAGAGAAAACAGGATCATCAGCAGAACAGATATGATAAAGTTGATGTTTTTATTCATGATGACCATATTCGCAGAACCGAACAAAAAGATAATGCCAGTCTGAATCAGCATGTAGAGAGAATCAAGGCCCAAAATGCTCGGCGTCAGGATGCGGTTGTTCGTAATCGTTTGAAAGATCATGGTCGAAAACGCAATCGCTCCCCCCGTCAGCACAATGGCTGCGACCTTTTTGATTCGTCTCGGCAGGGTGTAATCCCAATTGCCTAAGTCATAAAACAAAAACAAGCCGATACATACAATGGCTAAACCAACGAGCAAAGCTATTTTCATCTGGTTACGCATAGGCTTTTCTCCTTAACAGCATAAACAGGAAAATGCCGCTGCCGATGATTCCGACCATCAGGCCAATCGAGATTTCATAAGGGAAGATAATGATTCTGCCCAGTATATCGCAAAACAGCACAAACACCGCTCCCAACAGCGCAGTATGCGGCAGGCTGCTCTTCAGATTGTCTCCTCTGTAAATCGATACAATATTCGGGATGATTAAACCGAGAAACGGCAGCATACCGACAGTCAAAATGACAAGGGACGTGATCAGGGACACGATAATGAGCCCGATGTTCACAACCCGTTTGTACTTGAGGCCTAGGTTGACAGAAAAGCTTTCACCCATACCGGCCAATGTGAATTTATCCGCATACACATAGGCAATGATGACGAGCGGAATACTCAGATAAAGAAGCTCGTATCTTCCTTTCACGACTAAAGAGAAGTCTCCCTGCAGCCATGATGACACATTCTGGATCAAGTCATATTTATATGCGATAAATGTCGCGATTGAACTGACGATATTCCCGAGCATTAAACCGACAAGCGGAATAAAGATGGTGTCGTTAAACTTGATTCTTTCAAGGATTTTCATAAACAGAAAATTTCCTGCAAGGGCAAAGACAAACGCAATCAGCATTTTGATTAAAGGACTGGCGGATGTAAACAGCAGCAAGGAAATTAAAATGCCGAGCCTCGCCCAATCCATCGTGCCCGCCGTCGTCGGTGACACGAATTTATTTCTGCTGATCTGTTGCATAATCAAACCGCAGATGCTCATGCTTAATCCCGCGATGACAATGCTGATCAATCGCGGCAAACGGCTTGCAAACAGCGTTGACGCCTCTTGTTTGCTTAAATCGAAGAGATCAAGCGGCGACAGATCTTCTACACCGATAAATACAGATGTGACTGCTAATATGATAAGTAGAATAAATAAGTAACGTAGCTTCATGCTGCCTCCTTACATCCTTACAGCAAAAAGAACGTATCTCCTACTCCGCAAGGACTCAAAACAATATGGCCATATAGTAATTGATTATCATTATCATTTACATGTTACCATTTTTTTAGGGTTAGTCAATATTCTTTAAAAATATTAACCTAGTCATTTATCCATTTTACTAATCATTCTAACCATTTTCCATCCCAAAACGTTAGGCTGTTTACCATATTTATCTTTATAACGCAGGTATACGGTCAGCAAACTTGACATTATTCCTCGTGGAAAATACAAATGTTCTCTCCAGAAAGAAATTAACCCTTGATTTACAGGACTGAAAGAGAGATAATAAATACTAAATTTGTGTGAAAATTTTAAACATTAGGAGATGTAAACATGAAGGTCGTTAAATTCGGAGGCAGCTCACTTGCTTCAGGTGCCCAGCTTGACAAGGTGTTTCACATCGTTACCTCAGACCCGGCACGGAAAGCTGTAGTCGTTTCAGCTCCGGGGAAACGCTATGCCGAGGATACGAAAGTGACTGATCTCTTAATCGCATGTGCAGAACAATATTTGGCAACAGGCAGCGCACCTGAACTGGCGGAAGCTGTTGTGGAACGGTACGCTCTCATCGCCAATGAGCTTCAGCTGGGGCAAAGCATTATCGAAAAAATCAGAGATGATCTGTTTACGCTTTTAGAAGGAGATAAAAGCAATCCCGAGCAATACCTTGACACAGTCAAGGCCAGCGGGGAGGATAACAATGCCAAGCTGATTGCCGCTTATTTCCGCTATAAAGGCGTCAAAGCGGAATATGTAAACCCGAAGGATGCCGGCCTCTTTGTGACAAATGAACCCGGCAACGCGCAAGTTCTTCCTGAATCCTATCAAAACCTCTATCGTCTTCGGGAACGTGACGGACTCATCATTTTTCCCGGTTTTTTCGGATTCAGCAAGGATGGCGATGTGATCACATTCTCACGGAGCGGTTCTGATATTACCGGTTCGATTCTTGCCAACGGACTTCAAGCCGATTTGTACGAAAACTTTACAGACGTAGACGCTGTGTATTCTGTCAATCCGTCCTTCGTTCAGAATCCAAAGGAAATCAGCGAGCTGACATACAGAGAGATGCGGGAGCTGTCCTACGCGGGTTTTTCAGTGTTTCATGATGAAGCGCTCATTCCGGCATTCAGAGCGGGGATTCCTGTTCAGATCAAAAATACGAACAACCCCTCAGCCGAAGGCACCCGCGTCGTCAGCAAGCGGGATAACACAAACGGGCCTGTCGTCGGCATTGCCAGCGACACTGGTTTTTGCAGCATTTATATCAGCAAGTATCTCATGAACAGAGAAATCGGTTTTGGCCGCAGAGCCCTTCAAATCCTGGAGGAGCATGGTTTGACGTATGAGCATGTTCCATCGGGAATCGATGACATGACGATCATTTTACGGCAGGGGCAAATGGATGCCGTCACTGAGCGCAGCGTCATCAAACGGATCGAAGAGGATTTGCATGCCGATGAAGTCATCGTCGAGCATCATCTCGCCCTGATTATGGTTGTAGGGGAAGCGATGCGCCACAATGTCGGTACAACGGCAAGAGCCGCCAAAGCATTATCAGAGGCACAGGTGAATATCGAAATGATCAATCAGGGATCTTCTGAAGTAAGCATGATGTTTGGCGTAAAAGAAGCCGAAGAAAGAAAAGCCGTTCAAGCGTTATACCAGGAATTTTTCGCGGGCGTGCTGATCTCTTAATCGTACATAAATAGCGGGCGGTAGCGCCCGCTATTTTTTATATCACCTTCATATAGCCTGATTGTTCATTTTTTCTCTTGTCCACTATTATCCCTGCCAAATGGATCGGTTCAGCATATCTTATAGTATCCTTCATAGGGAGGTGAAACCTTATGTCAGGATACTCTAACGGCGGCGGTTACGGCGGCATCAGTTCTTTCGCTTTAATCGTTGTATTGTTTATTCTTTTAATTATCGTAGGGACTGCGTTTGTTGGCGGCTACTAAGCTGCTGACCGTCTCTGCGGGACCCTGTCCGCCACAGTTTTGCAGCATTTGCTGAAGCAATCTCGCAAGGAGGTGCACAAAATGTCAGGTTACGGAACTTCTTTCGCTTTGATTGTTGTGTTATTTATCCTCTTGATCATTGTGGGAACTGCATTTGTAGGAGGCTACTAAATAAACGTAATCTCCATGAAGGCGGCACCGCAAGACTATGTCTTGCGGTGTTTTTTTGAAAAGAAAAACCCCTTCTCGCTAATGAGAAGGGGCTTGTTCTTACGTCATTCCTCTTTCTGTCACATGAAAGTCGAGTGCTTCCGCATTAGCAGAAACGCCAGCCGCTGTAAAAATCGCGGCTGCGGCCAAACAAATAACAAACAACTTAGATTTCAATTTCATACAAACCTTCACTCCTTTGTATTTGTTTTCTTGCCTCTTCAACTTGTAGAAAGTAGGAAGCAGACAGTTTAAACCATTTCTGTTCATAGTAGTATTTTGCTACTTCTAGGGCTAAATCCTCTATATCAGCGTACATATTTTTATTTTTTAAGTATTGGAAACATCGTTCGATTCCTTCTTCATTGGGCTGATCCTGATATAGGGATTGCAAAAACTCGAATTTTACGGCATAGTCTGCATCGTCTGTTTCTTTAGCATATTCATAGCCCCGCTTGTGATATTCCGAAGCTTTATCATGTTTTCCCTGTTTATAATAAATCAGGGTGATTAAAAAATAGGCTTGCGGGAGAGAATTGACGATCCTGCTGCTTTCAAACGTGGAGACCGCTTTTTCAAAGTAATCAATGGCAGGGTCTAGAAGGTCTTGATTGTAATAGCATAATCCGAGATTGTAGTATGCTCTTCCGACCAGCTGGGCTTTTTGTTCCGCTTGGGCCATATTGAGCGCCAATTTGAAATGGCGTGCAGCTTGTTCGAAATTTCTTTCATCCATCAGGTTGACCCCGAACACGAAATGGCATTGAATGATTCTCACATTATAGGTTTCCTGCTCCACGTAAATTTCATAAGCGTTTTTTATATTAATCAATGAAAAATACGTTTGCTTCATATAATAATAAGCTTCCGCGATTTTAAAATAGAATTCAGCCCGTTCAATATGGTCTGCGACAAAGGAGAGCTTTTTCTCCGCCTGTTTATAGTATGTAATGGCAGAAATAAATTCCCGCTTATCAAACTCATACATCCCGCGAAAAAAATTCACGTAATAGTCGAGCAGCCCTTTGAGATCTGCCTGGTTGCTGTCAATGTTTCTTGATAATTCAGACAGGCTTGGCTGGTCTTCGATATTTAATTTCTCTAACGGCTCAAGATAATCCAGCATAAGCTGGTGCCGGAATTCCATTAGTGAATAATAAAGCAGCAAGTTGGAATCATGCTGCATGTGTTTCAGTTCCTGCTGGATTTCAGCTTTTAACACTTCGGCATCCGGCACGCTGAATGTCCGGATATATCTGTACCACTCGTTAATTTTTTGACCGACCGCTGAAGAAGGAATTACCCCGCTCTTCATTCCTTCACCCTCTCCCATCAAAAACTGTTTATGTCATATTTTATCATGTTTATAGACCGTCCCAACCCGAAAAACACGCAATCTTTGTTTTCGGGAGCACGCAATAAACCGAAGCGGTGTATAAAAAAGGCGGCTCCATCAGATGATGCCGCCGCCCTGTATGCTATTGCTGTTTTGCCGTTAAAGGAAGGCGGATGATAAACTTTGTGCCTTTCCCTTCTTCACTCTTGATTTCTACTGTGCCCTGGTGCATTTCAATGAGCTGCTTGACGATCGAGAGACCGAGTCCGTATTCACCGTATGCCGTGTTCGTTCTTGAAATATCTGCTTTATAGAATCGCTCCCATATATGCTCAATATCCTCTTTTGGAATGCCGATACCCGTGTCTTCAATTTCAATAATCGTCTCTTTATAACCTTCCATTCCGCGCAGCCAAATGTCACCGTTTTGCGTAAATTGGATGCTGTTTTTCGTAATGTTGACGAGAATTTGAATGAACCGGTCATAATCGGCATGTACGATGACGTGATCCTCTACTTGGATCATCAGCTTGTTTTGTTTTTCTTCCGCCTGCTGCTGCAAGTGCTCTTTCACGATTTCAAACACCTCGATCAGAGGAACGTCTAGCTTGTTCAAGGTAATTTGCTGGGATCTGATTTTTTCATAATCCAGATTTTCTTTTACGAGCCGCAGCATGCGCTTCGTTTCCTCACTGATCAGCGAGAAGCATTTATCCTTCTTATCCTCAGGAATCGTATGGCTGTTCAGCCCTTCAACCAAACCGTTGATCGTCGTCAGCGGTGTTTTTAATTCATGTGACACGTCAGCGATAAACTGCCTTCTCCGCTTCTCAAGGCGATCGATTTCATCCCTTGACTGCTTTAGTTTTTTCGCCATGATATTAAAGTCAGACGCCAGTACGCCGATTTCGTCCCCGTAGCTGTTTTCCAAATGGATGTCATAATCGCCGGAAGCCACTTTATCTGTCGCTTCTCTCAGTTTTTGAATCCGCTTGACATGGAATTTGGACAGAAGCCAGCTCACGAGAATCGTAATCACAAGCGTGCTGATCACAGCGTAAAACATATAGAGATTGACCTGATTGACCATCTGTTCAACGCCGCTGATCGGAGAAATCAGCAGAACGGCGCCTTTAAATTCGTTCTGAACAAATATAGGCTGCGCCACAAGTGACACTTCATCATCAAAACGGCCATCTGCCCTGATCATGACAGTCTGCCCTTTTTTTAGCTTATTCCATTCTGATTTCTTCAGCTGTTCCCTTGGTGGGTGATGAAAGCCTTCAGGAAGAAAATAAGGCTGTTGCTCTTCATTAAAGATGATAAACTGCGTCTTTCTTGTGCTCAAAATGTCCTGATAAGGATAGAGCCTGCGCATGTCCACCTGGCCAGCTTGGAATTCATTTGCAATCTGCACCGCATATGACGTCAATTCCTCTACTTTGTTCTGATAGGCAAATTCCTTCACAAAGTGGGAAAACAGAGAAATGATAATGACAAATGCTAAAATCAAAATGCTGATGTGGCTTAGCAGCAGCTGATATAAATATTTAATCTTCATCAAATTTATACCCTACTCCCCACACAGTATACAGGAAAGGCTTGTCCTCGCTGGCAAGCTTTTTCCTTAGCCGTTTGATATGAACGTCAACCGTTCGCTCATCTCCATAAAATTGATAGCCCCATACCTGCTCAAGCAGCTGTTCTCTGGAGAACACCTGCCGCGGATTTTGGACAAGGTAATAAAGCAGATCGAATTCCTTCGGCGTGAGATTTTCTACAGGCTCTCCGTTTAATAATACTTCTCTCGTCTTCTTATTAATGGTAAAGCATCCCGTTTCGATCATATCTTCATCATTAACCGCTTTGCCTGTCGCCTTGTATCTTCTGATGACGGCTTTGATGCGGGCAACCAATGTCAGCGGGCTGAACGGCTTTGTGACATAATCGTCCGCCCCCATCTCAAAGCCGATGACCTGATCTGATTCAGTGTCTTTGGCAGTCAGCATGATAATCGGCACCGTGCTTGTCTCTCTTATTTTTCTGCAGATGGTCACGCCGTCCATAGATGGAAGCATGATATCCAAAATGATCAGATCCCAATTTTCTTCCGTAAAACGCTGGTACCCTTCTAACCCGTCATGAACGAATTCCGCTTCAAAACCTTCTTTAAAAAAGAACATCTCCGTCATCGTACATACACTAACATTATCTTCTATCATTAATATTTTCATTATATCCTCCGGTTGTTTTGATGCTTTTTTATATAATAGCACCATTTTAAACAGAAGGTTTTGCGTTTCACAATTGTTAGTTTTTATTTCATCAACTAGAAATAGATTGTTCATATTTTTTTCATACCTTTGGACTACTATTAATTTATCAGCAAGGGGACGCGCCCCAGAGGCGGTCTTATCAATAAAAATACCAATGCGGAGGAACATAAATGAACTTTATCAAACGAGCCTTTTGGAATATGAAGGCTAAAAAGGGAAAAACGTTATTGCAATTATTTGTGTTTACAGTCATATGTGTCTTTGTGCTATCAGGCCTCACCATCCAGTCGGCAGCACAAAAATCAAGCGAACTGGCCAGACAGGAACTTGGCGGAAGCGTGACACTTCAGGTTGACCGCCAAAAGCAAATGGAAAAACAGCAGGACAGCGGTGAAAAGCGCAGCTTCGAATCCACACCGATCAAAGTGTCTGATGCGAATAAGCTTGCAGCGCTTGATCATGTGAAGAGCTACAATTACACCACATCAGCTTCAGCCAACGCGGGAAACTTTGATGCGATTGAAAGCTCAAGCTCTAGTTCAAGTGATTCCAGCTCAAGCAGTTCGAGCTCAACCGCTAAAAACAGCCAAGGCGGCGGACAAGGCGGACCACAAATCGTTCAAGCCGATCTTTCTATTGAAGGTGTCATCAGCACAACGTTAGTCGATGATTTCTCTGACGGAGATTCAAAAATCACTGACGGACGCGCGATTACAAAATCAGATGTCGGCAAAAAAGTAACAGTGATCAATGAAACATTAGCGGAAGAAAATGATTTAAGCGTTGGCGATTCGATCACAATTGAATCAGCAACGGATGAGGATACAACAGTAAAGCTGAAGATCGTCGGTATTTATAAAACAACATCTTCAGGTGATGACCAAGCCCAAAATTTCTCTTTCTTAAATCCTTATAACAAGCTTTATACGCCTTACACAGCAACAGCGGCGCTGAAAGGCGACGACTATAAAAATACGATTGACTCAGCCGTTTACTATATGGACGACGCGAAAAATATGGATGCTTTCGTAAAAGCAGCGAAGAAAACATCAATTGACTTCGATACGTACACACTGAATACAAACGATCAGCTTTACCAGCAAATGGTCGGACCGATTGAAAATGTAGCTTCTTTCTCTAAAAACGTGGTGTATCTTGTATCAGTGGCAGGCGCCGTCATCCTTGGCCTGATTGTCATGATGTCAATCAGGGAGCGCAAATACGAAATGGGCGTGTTAATGGCCATCGGTGAAAAACGATGGAAATTGATTGGACAGTTCTTGACTGAGATTCTGATTGTGGCCGTTTTCGCTATCGGCCTTGCATCTGTGACGGGAAATCTCGTCGCGAATCAGCTTGGTAATCAGCTTTTATCCCAGCAGATCAGTTCATCAACCGATTCAACGCAAACCGCAAGCGGACAAATGCCCGGCGGCGGTGGCGGCATGGGCGGCGGAATGTTCGGCCACAGTTCATCAAACGTGGACGTTATCGATTCACTGAACGTCGCGGTTTCTATGAACGACATGCTTATTCTTGGCGGGATCGGCATCCTTATCGCAATCATTGCAATATTGCTGCCGTCAATTTCAGTCCTGCGGCTTCATCCGAAAACGATATTGACAAAACAGGAATAGAAAGAGGCGGAACCTATGAGCTTATTAGAATTTCAACAAGTCGGCTACTGGTATAAAGACAAAAGCCAGCCATTGTTTCAGGATATTAACATCAGCTTTCAAAAAGGCAAATTCTACACAATCGTCGGCACATCAGGGACGGGGAAAACGACTTTCCTATCTCTGGCAGGCGGACTTGACGCACCAAAAGAAGGAAACATCCTTTACGACGGAAAAGCTGTTTCCAAAATCGGCTTAACCAATTTCAGAAATCAATATGTATCAATCGTCTTTCAGGCGTACAACCTGCTCCCGTATATGACGGCTTTGCAGAACGTCACAACCGCTATGGAAATCACAGGTTCTAAAGAAAAGAACAAAGAATCATATGCGCTTGACATGCTGCAGAAGGTTGGCATCAACGAAAAACAAGCCCGGCAAAAAGTGCTCACACTGAGCGGCGGACAGCAGCAGCGGGTATCAATTACAAGGGCTTTCTGCTGTGACACGGATCTTATCGTAGCCGATGAACCGACCGGAAACCTTGATGAGGACACATCAAAAGAGATCGTACGCCTCTTTCAAGATCTGGCGCACAAGGTAAATAAATGCGTCATTATGGTGACGCACGATGAACAAATTGCAAAAGTGTCAGACATCAATATCAGACTTTCAAGAGGAAGCTTTACTGTGAAGGAAAACGTCGCAGTCGTATAACAAAACGCGCCTCTGCCAGTGCAGACAGGGGCGCACCCTATATCCCCCTTTTATATAGAAGTGAACATAAAAAGAGCGGTGGCTGCATCCCCCCGCTCTTTTTATCATTTTTTTGCTTCCGCCCCTTTTGACTTCTCTCTTCGTTTCTTTTTCCAAACAGCCACAATAAACAGAAAGAGCGGAAACAATAATTGAAAAGGCAAATGAATATACAGCGGCACCACTTTCAAGCCTTCGTTCAAGTGCTCTGAAAAGTTAGTCGCAATCGTTATAGAAAGGATTAAGATGCCCAATCCCATCGGATAAGCCAATTGAGAGGGGTTCTTTTCCTTAAAGAGCGTAGATGTCCCAACCACAGTGGCATATAAGTAGAGGCTGACCTTAAAGAAGCCGCCGATGATCAGCGCCAGCATAAAAAAGACATCGAGCCGGTCTAAAAATTCTTCGACCTTGATTGTCTGGATCGTACTTAAAAGCGGAAACTGGGATCTGAGTGTAAGATCAACATCAAGCACGCTGATATTAATCGCCACGGTGAGCGCCACAACCAATCCGCTAATAGCCATGGCGATCATCCCCACTTTTTTCACATCTTTTCTGTCATTCAGGTTAGGGAAAATCATCACAAATAAAACGACTTCGCCAAACGGAACGTACATGGTCTGAGTGAAAACAGAGTAAAGGACAGGAGAAATGCCGTCTGCCAAAACCGGTTTTAAGTTATGCGGGTCTATAGAACCTGAGACAACAATCAGCAAGAGGCCGATTGCGCCCAGTAAATACATGGCTCCGAAAAGCAGCTCAGCCGCGCGGGCGAGCACTTCGATTCCTTTTCTTACGGCGTATATGCTAACTACCACTAACAAACCATTTACAATAATGATAGGTGTATCATGATAAGCAAATGTCAGCAGCATTTCTCCAAAGTCACGCAGGACCCTTGCGGCAATATAGGCAAAGTACAAGATATAGAGAAATGAAAACAGCCAGCTCAGCTTGGTTCCCAGCATATCATCCATATATTCTTTCGGAGAAGAATTCGGGTAACATTGATAAATGCCTTGATACAAATAGAAAAGAAACAAACCGGCTGCACACCCCAACAGAACTGCGATCCAAGCATCCCTGCCCGCCATTGATCCCGGTGTAATCAATAAGGAGCTGCCCAGCTCAAAAATGATAATCATGACAAACAGCTGCCTGATGCTTATTCTGGCTTTTTCCATCTGTCACTTCCCCTTTCTCCAGACCTAATCATCTTTAAACTGGTGTTTGATCGGATTGTTTCGCAATCCCGTTCTTCTGATATACGTCTCGGCCTTCACATCGATAGGCAGTTCGGGCAAATATTCTTTGTCCCATGTATCCTTCATTTTCTCCCACTGCTCCGGATACTTTCTATATATCGTGTCACCAAAACCGATAAAATCTATTTTATTCTTCTTGATTTTTTTCACAGTATGGCTAATTTCCATTTCAAGCTCTTTGTTGAGCGCTTTTTCAATAGCGGCCAGCACCTTCGGATTAGATAATTGGAAAGGGTATTTGACAGCATCTATAATTCCTTCAACCGTCACTTTCACATGGATGTGCGGACGTCCGTTCCGCATATCAGGTACCAGCTTTGTATCTTGATGGGTAACCTGCAAGCTGACCGCATCTTTCGTCTTGCCCCAATCAGCATTAATAAACGTATGCTGGACCTTATTCATAAGCCAGACTGCCCCCACGCTTTCATCATCTTCAATCCAATACTTTAAATACCCGGCCTTATCAAAAACCGCCAAACCGTCTGCCTGAAGAATGGCTTTCGGGTCAGTCGCCTGCGTGTTTTCCATGCTGACTCCTTTTTTATCATCGCCAATCATCAAATAACCCGGAATAATCGGTGCCCTTGTGTCGCTGGCAAGTGTTTTCAAAACGTCCTGAATATTGGTTTTGACCACCCGTCCGTATTGCGCCTCCGTGAAATCGAGTGTTTTATTGACTTTGTTTGACGGAATTTTATCAATCGGAGTCAGGATTTTCACGATATTTTCTGCTTTTGTTTTATGGGCAACGACGAAGGTCGCCGTTGTCCTGAATTCCGTGTCCCGGTCAAGATTGTCTAATACAAAATCCAGCCCTTCCTCTTTCGCCAGCTTTTCGCTGATTACGACCAGGTTGGTATGGGCAAAATAAAGCCGCCGCGATACCTTCATGGAGGCTTTTCTGAGTGCTTCCGTCAAATTGTCGCCTTCAATCGAATAGACAGATACAGGCGGCCTGTCTCCAGCACCGCCTCCCTGAAGCCCGCCGGCGACATTTCCGGGATTGATAATTTGAAGATGCAGCACGTAGTTGCCTTCGTTTGTCCTATCGATGCCAATTGCCGAGATAATCGCAAGATCTGTCAGTTCCCGCTTATCCCAGCAGCCGGGCAGCACAATGACGCTCAAAATCATGAGAACGGCTAATAGACATTTACGTACCATTCTGATCCCCTTCTTCCAAATCTTTGTTCACCATTCCTCGTGAAGCGGCCGGCTCTGGGCGTTGATCTTGCCCCTGCCGCACCTTATCTTCCTTACTGACCGATTCCGGCCTTTTTTCATCGGCCCACCACGGAACACGGAAAAGCGCGTCCTTTACGCCTTGTGAAGAAAAAGGTGCAAGCGGCGACATATATGGAACGCCGAATGAACGAAGACTGCATAAGTGGACAAACATCATAATGATCCCTAAAATCAGCCCGTAAAAACCCAAAACAGCTGAGGCAATAATAAAAATAAACCGAATAAGCCGGGCTGAAATGGCCATCGCGAACGCAGGTGTTGCGAAGCTCGCAATCGCGGTGAGTGCAACGACAATAACCATTGCCGGAGAGACGATGCCAGCCTGTACGGCAGCCTGGCCGATTACGAGCGCGCCTACGATTGATACTGCCGAGCCGACAACCCGGGGCAGCCTGACTCCCGCTTCCCTCAGAATCTCAAAAGCAACCTCCATCGTCAGCGCCTCCACAACAGCCGGAAACGGAACAATTTCCCGCTGGGCCGCAATGACCACTAACAGCTGAGTCGGTATCATTTCTTGATGAAACGTCGTGGCTGCCACGTATACAGCCGGAGCCACAAGCGAAATGAAAAAGACTAAAACACGAAGAATCCGTATGCTTGTCGCAATGTCAAAACGTGAATAATAATCCTCAACAGACTGAAAAAATTGAACAAATAAGGCCGGAGCAATAAGCACAAACGGTGTTCCGTCCACAATTATCGCGAATCTTCCTTCTAACAGATTTCCCGCTACAACATCAGGACGTTCTGTATGATACATGGTCGGAAATGTCGTAAAGGTTTCATCTTCAATCAGCTGCTCAATATATCCAGATTCCAAAATACTGTCAATATCTATTTTTTCTAGGCGCTGTTTCACTTCCTTCAGCACCTTTTCATCACATATTCCTTGAATGTACATGAGAGCGATATCCGTATTCGTAACAGAACCTTTTTTCATTTTTTCAACCCATAAATTCGGATTTTTAATGTATCGCCGGATCATGGAAATATTGGTTTGCAGAGACTCTGTAAACCCTTGGCGCGGGCCGCGGAATGACACCTGGGTGCTCGGCTCTTGGATGGAGCGCTGCTCTCCCCCTTGAGTGCTGCAAATCAAAGCTTCATCATAGCCATCGGCAAAAATGAGCGCATTGCCGAGCATTAACTCGGAAAAAAGCTTGTCCCAGCTCTTTTCCGCTTTCACTCCGCCCAGGGGGAGCGTTTTTTCAAGAATTTGCTGGATCGCATGGGAATTCTGGATAGACTCATCCTGTACCAAAGGATCGATTAACGACTCATGGATTGTGTTATTATCGACCAGGCCTGCAATATAAATAACAGCCAAATGGACATGATCCTGCTCCCCGATTTTAATCTCACGAATGATGACGTCAGAGCTGCTTCCGACTTCCTTTTTCGTTTCCGCTATATTCTTTGCCAAACTTGGAGAAATGAGAACCGGCCTTTCTTTTTCTTGCTGCCGTTCCTGATTCCTTTCGTCTGTATTCTGCTTGTCTTTTGAATCGGTATTGTTCTTTTGCTTAAAAAATAAAGGCATACACAAATACCTTTCCTTGTCGTTTTCTCATATTCTTCCTTTTAAAATTGAGATTATGCATTAGGTTTAGATGCGGTATAACTTCTCCGCCAACGATAGACACTAAAAACGGAGGATGATGAAGCATGAAGATATTGGGCGTGACAGGAGTTATATTAATTTGTTTATTAGCTATTTCTGTATTGATGGACATGCTTCAAGGGTTCAGTTTAACAAAAGCCATTTATAACAATATGTCCAGCTTTAAGATGACAACATTTGCGGAATGGGTCGTGCTTTTATTTTTTGTTTTAGTACTTGTGAGAGAAATGTACGTGATCTATAAATCGAAAAAAAAAGAACCCCTAGAGGGGGCGCTTTTTTCAGACAATAATATTGCCGTCTATTGTGTCACTGCTGTGTTTGTTGATGGTCCCTTTAAAAATGCGGTTGCCGATGATTTTAGAATTGGTTGCCGTGTTTGTTTGAATAGCTATCGCAGTGCCCGCGGAGAGGTTATTGATGGTGTTTCCTGAGATGATAGAGCCTGCCGAGCCATTGATATAAATCACAATCGGATTCCCGGCTGTTCTGTTGACTGAAATGGTATTATCAAAAATCTCATGCACACCGGCGCTGATATAGATGGTGACCAAAAGCGGAGATCTCTCTAAGTGGTTGCCGATAATTGAGGTTTTTGCACTTGTGGAGCAATAAATGGGGTAATTTTTGAACTCTTTAAATGTATTGTTTTTGATGATAGCGCCGGCATTGTTTGTGACGGAAACAGAATATGATTCCGGCACTGCTTCAAACGCATCAGGATTCAGTGTATTCCCTTCAATCACCGCGTTCCCTTGAGCAATCCAAATGCCCCGGCTGAATTTTCTCAGGAGATTATCTTTAATGATCATATTTCCGCCGGAAACGTTCACACCGTCAACGACTTGAATGAGACAGTTATTCAGAAAAGCGATGTCATCTGACAGCACTGCGCGAAGACCGATGCTGCGCCTTGTTTCAGACAGTCCGTTTTGAATTTGGTTTCCGTCTACCTTTACGTCGGAGGACTGATAAACCAATATCCCTGTGTTTTCAAAGTTGCTGATTTTGTTGTTCGTCACAAGAACGCTCTTTCCCCTGACATCAATTCCTGTTGAAAATCCGGTAATGAGGTTGCCAGCGATCACTGCATCACTGGACTCTTTTCCTTGTGATACACCGAGTCCGGTTATCCCGACTCTTGGCGCAGCCGCCGCGTCTTCAGGGCGTCTCAGTATATTTCCTTTGATCACTGTTTGCGTCCCATATCCGTAGCTGATTGTATTGTCTGAGTGATTTCCTTCTATTAAAATGCCATACCCGTTAAAATTGGTCACAGAACTTGAAACGTTTCCAACAAAGTGGTTATTGCGAATTGATACATTAATCGGTTCTTCATAATCAACGTCACCTTCGCCATATCCTTCAATGTCAATTCCGAATTTCGGGGCTGTTCCATTCCCCGTTCCGGCATCTTCAATCAAGCATTCCTCCACCGTGACCATGTCACATCCGGTAATGGAAATGTTATTTCTCCTTGACCGCCGAACCTCACAGCGGCGGATGATAATTTGCTCTGACGTTCGATAGTCTTGATTGGTCTTTAATCCCCTTGGGCTGACTATGATCCCATCGCCGGTAAAATCAGAAATTTTCACATCATCAATGACAACATTCGAGCATCCTTCAATACATATGCCAAAGCCCCATTCATGGGTTGATCTTATCCCCGCCGAAGCATACGTATGCTCATCCCGTTCGCCGATAATTTGTCCCCCGGAAATGGTTATATTCTCTTGCTTGCCTACATAAAATGCGGAATAACCCCACGAACTATTCGGTATCACTTTCATGATACATTCGGGGTCCATCATAATCTCAAGGTTGCCGGGAACAATGATCCCCGCGTTTCGAAACTTCTGATTAAGATCTCCGCCAAGCGTTCCGTCTATTAAATATGTTCCCTTTGGAAACCAGACAGTATGATAGCCTTTCGATACAGCTGTACTGAGGCACTGATTAATCCGTTCTGTAGAATCCGTTTTACCATCTCCAGGAACACCGAAATCCGCTGCATTTAATATGAATTCAGCCAATTGCGAGCCTCCTTCTCTATGATTACTATCATGTTACTCACAAAGGCCCGATCTGCTTGTACATTTCTCTAAAATTTTATTAAAAAAATATAAAGGAAGAGTTATGTAAGAAAATCTCACGATAAAAAGTTTAAAAATTAGGAGGAAATCACTATTTTTAGGTATTTATAATTTTTCCAATATGGAACTATTTGAAATGAGTATAAATTATATTGACACAAGTATTATATAAGAATATGATTTTTATAATACACTTTTTTTAGAAAGGGTTTGGCTGACATGGCTTCGATTGATAACGAAAGTATCATTAAAAGCGTCCCGCAAAAAGGGTTCTTTGGTCACCCGCGAGGACTATTTACACTATTTTTCACCGAATTTTGGGAGCGTTTCTCTTACTATGGAATGAGAGCAATCTTACTTTACTATTTGTATACAGAGACGGTAAACGGAGGGCTCGGCTTTGATAAGGGCACTGCGGTTGCCATTATGTCGATTTACGGATCACTCGTATACATGTCCACCATTATTGGCGGATGGCTCGCTGACCGGGTATTCGGTACCGCAAACACCGTGTTTTACGGCGGCATATTCATTATGTTCGGCCACATTGCACTCGCCTATCCGGGCAGCGCGATCGCATTCTATATCAGCATGGTGCTTATTATTGTCGGAACAGGCTTATTAAAACCAAACGTTTCAAGCGTGGTTGGGGATCTTTACACGAAAGAAGACCCGCGCCGCGACTCAGGTTTCAGTATTTTCTACATGGGGATTAACCTCGGTGGTTTACTTGCGCCATTAATTGTCGGAACACTCGGACAGAAGTACAACTATCATCTCGGCTTCGGAGCTGCCGCAGTCGGAATGCTTCTCGGACTTATCGTATTTGCTTTGACAAGGAAGAAAAACCTCGGGCTTGCAGGTTCCAATGTGCCAAATCCGCTGTCTAAAAAATCTGCGATTGGCACCGGAATCGGTGTTATCATCGTGGCGATCGCAGTGATTATCTCTGTACAAACAGGCGTGCTGACGATCAATCGTTTTATCGACCTTGTAAGTATTCTCGGTATTTTGATTCCTGTCATTTATTTCATCATCATGTTTACAAGCAAAAAAGCGGACAGCACAGAAAAATCCCGTCTTGCCGCTTACGTTCCTTTGTTTATCGGTGCTGTCATGTTCTGGGCCATTCAGGAACAGGGAGCGACCATTCTTGCGGTATACGCTGATGAACGCATTAGACTTTCATTGGGCGGATTCGAACTTCAGTCATCATGGTTCCAATCATTAAATCCATTGTTTGTTGTCATTTTTGCGCCAATATTCGCATGGCTCTGGATGAAGCTTGGCAAACGCCAGCCGTCTACACCAGTTAAATTCTCAATCGGAATTATTTTAGCCGGATTGTCTTTTATCATTATGGTATTCCCTGCTATGCAAGGAAAAGAAGCACTCGTAAGCCCGCTTTGGCTCGTTCTCAGCTTCCTGCTTGTCGTGCTTGGAGAGCTGTGCCTGTCTCCAGTCGGTTTATCCGTAACAACGAAACTGGCGCCAGCTGCATTCTCTGCACAGACAATGAGTATGTGGTTTCTGACTAACGCAGCAGCCCAAGCGATCAATGCCCAAGTAGCCGGATTGTTTGATAAAATTCCTGAAACAATGTACTTCGGCACCATCGGTTTGATTTCTATCGTTCTTGGCGGCATTCTCCTGCTGCTCTCGCCGATGATCAAACGCGCGATGAAAGGGGTCTTATAATCAGAAACAGCCCGCGGATTTTGATCTGCGGGCTGTTTTTTTATTGATCCAGCCATTTGCCGAAGCTTTGATCAAAGGCTTCCGGTTCTTCCAGCATCGGCTGATGGCCGCTCCTTTCAAAAATAACCTTATCCACATGGGGATATAAACCGTCAACTGCATCCCATAGCGAAATGGGCGCAACCAAATAATCATATCTCCCTAATCCAATATACACCGGCATACGAACATCAGCTAACCGCTGAATAAGATCAAGCCGGGCAAATGTATTGCCCCATAATTCATCAATGATCGGCATATTCGTGAATACACCGTCCCATAAGGCAGCTGCATGCGGCCGCTCTTGATAAAAGCTTTTCGCTTCAGCGCGAATACACATGTGCACAAAGCGCCTTTCAGGATCTTTGTCGATGTCCTGCGGCAAATTCGCGATGTCTTTTTCAAAGCGTTTCTTTCTCTCAAGACTGGCTGCTTCCATGAAAAATGATTCGCTTTTTCGCTGTCTTTCTTCACTGTTATCAGGCGCAGTATTGAAGAGCGCCACCTTCCGAACTTGTTTGGGATATGTCCTGGCATACTCTAAAGCCATAAAAGCGTGCCCGGAATGTCCCAGGATAGTAACATCCTCAAGCTGAAGAAATGTTCTCATCCTTTCGATATCAGCCAAGACGGCATCAAGCCTCGAATCCTCCGCACGAAGCTCCCGCTTAGGCTTAGCAAATCCCCTATGGTCGACAAAGACCCATTGATATTTCTGTTTGATATCTGAGGAAAAAAGGCGCGGATAGTAAACCGCACTCCCGATCACAAGGATGGGTGCACCCTCGCCCTCAATTCGATAAGCTAAATCAAAGCCGTCCGAATGACAGATCCCCGCACGTTCCATTTTTCACGCCCCCTTTGTTTTCATTATATAAAAAAAGCCTGACGCATTGCGTCAGGCTATCGATATTACCGCTTTAAATCTTCCAGGGTCTTTTCCCATCTGCCCAGCACCTCTTCAGCGCTATGAAGCTGTATACGGACACCAGAAGTCAAATCAGCGTATTTCGCAACGTCCTCCTTCACTGAAACGATGCGGCAGGAAAAACGGTCTCTATCATATTCGGCATCTTTCAAAGGCGGTAAAGGCGCGCATTCAAGCTTTACATAATAGGCCGCTCCCTTCCACCATGCCGTGAACTGTGCTTTTCCTGTACGAAGGATGTTGGCCGAAGTCATTGTGTTTTTCCACAGAGCGATTCGGATATCAGTTCGGCTCAGCGCGATGATTTCACCTGCACTGATCATAGCGGCATGCGGCCAGCCATCCTCTGATACTGTTTGCAGAACGAAGGCCTCATGCTGCTTCTCATTCAGGCAGCTCCCGTCAAGCAGCTCAAAGAGACGGTCTGACATACAGTTCACGCGGATCAAGCCTTTCGTTCCGGCACCGCCGGAACTTCAATTGCTGTTTCTGTTTCCTTTGGATCAATTTTAAACGCTGGATTGTATTTTTCGGGATTTGTAATGCTTTCCGGTTCACAGGATCTCCATGTAAAAAAGCATGTTTGGCACTGATAAACTTCCCATGCGCCTTCTACAGGCGATTTGCTCATGACTTCTCCCTTTTTTGAGTCACATCGAGGACATGTATGCATTTCGAACATCCTTTCCTTATTTATTCATTAAGTCCATTAGTTTTTGTTCCCATTCTTTCGTTGTTAGCGGAGAATCAAGCGGCTGTGAATAATGGCCTCTTGTTTCCGGCGCAACCGGTGTAGTGGCGTCAAGAATCATTTTGTGAGTGATTCCTGATGGATTGGATCCCGGATCAAGCGGCAGGACAGATAAGTCCGGAATGATGACCGCATCGTGTTTCGGATGCATTTTGGTCGAAAGCGCCCACATGACCTGCGGAAGGTTGAATGGATCGACATCCTCATCAACGACAATGACCATTTTGCAATAGCCAAGTCCGTGCGGCGTTGTGAGTGCACGCATGCCGACCGCTTTCGCAAATCCGCCATAGCGGGTTTTTGTGGAAACAATCGCGATTAAACCGTGTGTGTACATGGCGTTCACTGCCACAATTTCGTTCGGATACGCTTCTTTTAACTGCTGATAAAGCGGCACGCATGTGTTAATGCCGATCATGTAATCGCATTCTGTCCAAGGCATGCCTAAGTATAAATGTTCAAAGATCGGATTGTTTCTGTGATAGACGCGTTTAATTTTAATAATCGGCATGCTGCGTCCGCCGGAATAATGGCCTGTGAATTCACCGAACGGCCCTTCATATTCGCGCTCTCCAGCAATGATCTCACCTTCAAGCACCACTTCAGCGCCCCACGGAACATCAAGATCAGACAACTTTGATTTGACGATGCGATATGGTTCGCCTTGAATCGCACCTGCCATTTCGTATTCTGATTGATCATAGAGAAGCGGAGTCGATGCCGCCGTTGTAATGACCGGCTCACAGCCGAGTGCAATGGTGACCGGAAGATTGATGCCGCGTTCTTCAGCTTGGCGCAGATGGATTGCAATATCGTGCTGCGGGACAGGCTGAATGCCGAGACGGTCTTTTCCTTTGACCTGCATTCTGTAAATGCCGACATTTTGTTTGCCGAAGTTGTCAGGGTCCTCAAGATCACGGGAAATAACACACGCTTTGTCTAGATAGTAGCCTCCGTCTCCTTGGTTTATTCTGAAAAGAGGCAGTATATCGAACAAATTGATATCTTCTGTGATTTCATTTTCATGAAATGGCGCTGTTTCCTCACGTTTGACCGGCATCGGAAACTGGTCATAACGCTTTGCGAATTCAAAAAACTGTTCTTTTACCGGTGTGTCTTTCGGCATGCCCAGCATCATGGCATGGTTTGGCCAAGAGCCGATGACATTCATCGCAATTCGCGCGTTATGATAGCCGTAAATGTTGTTAAATAAGAGCGCGGGGCTTTTATCGCCAAGATTGCTGGCTGCCCGTGCGGCGGCCCCTAAATCCGGTTCCGGCTTTACCTCTTCATTCACTGTAAGCAGCTGTCCTTCTTTTTCAAGGGCTGCGAGAAATTCTCTGAAATCTTGATAAGCCATGATCAAGCTCCTCCTTTTTGTTTTTCAATCCCATTCCAGCGTTTCGCTTCAGGAAGCCGAATGCCGAATTGGTCCAACGTTCTGAATACAATATGGTCAACCATTTCCTCTAAGCTGCTCGGCTGATTATAAAATGCCGGCATCGGAGGAAGAATGATGGTGCCCATTTTCGTAAGCGCTAGCATATTTTCGAGATGTATTTGGTTCAAAGGCGTCTCTCTCGTTAAGAGGACGAGTTTTTTTCTCTCCTTGAGCATGACATCCGCCGCACGTGTCAGCAGATTATCCGCCATTCCGGTGCGAATGCTTGCGAGAGATTTCATGCTGCACGGCGCAACAATCATTCCATCGGTATCAAACGACCCGCTTGAAATGGCTGCCGCCTGATCCTTATGTGAGTAAGTGTATGTGGCCAGTTGTTCTACTTCTTGTAAGGTATAGCCTGTTTCGTGTTTGATCGTGACGTTTGCCCAAGGAGACACAACGAGATGGGTTTCCACTCCGGCGGCCTTCAGCCACTGCAGCAGCCTGACCCCGAAAATGGCCCCTGTTGCCCCTGTCATTCCGACAACGAGTTTCACTTTGCCCCCTCCTTTACGCTTGAATTCTGCTTTCATTTCAATCATACTCCTGATATATCCATATGAAAAATATCTATTAAATCTATATTTAATACCTAAAAGGTATGATAAGGAGGCGCTTTCTTTTGGATATTCGCCAGCTTCGATACTTCATTACCATTGCCCAAGAACAGAAAATTACGTCCGCAGCCAAAAAGCTTCACATGGCGCAGCCGCCTTTAAGCAGGCAGCTCAAACAGCTGGAGGACGAACTTGGTGTTGTTCTGTTTGACCGTAACAAGAAAAAACAAATGACTCTTACATATGAAGGAGCTGTTTTTCTAAAAAGAGCAAAAGAGATTCTGCATAGGTTTGAAGATGCAGTCATTGAGGTACAGGAGCTGAAGGAGGAAGTAGCCGGCACACTTGCCGTGGGATCAACGATTTATTGCGCGGCTCTGATGCTTGAAAAAGTAACACAGATCAAAGAGAGATACCCCCATCTCACCTTTAATATTTGGGAAAATGAGCCCGCGACACTGTTGGAACTGCTGGAAAGCCGGCAAATCGATGCGGCGGTCACGACAACACTGATCAAAAGTGACACAGTACAATTCAAGCAGCTTGATGACATTCCATGTGTGCTCGTGCTTTCAGATGAAGCCGGATATCCGTGCGGAGACACCATTAAGATGGAGGACATTCCTTCATTTCCGCTGATCCTGCTGAGGCCTGTCAACGGAAAAGGCGTCTATAATCAGGTCATGAATGAATTTCATCGTTTGAACCTGGAGCCGCGCATTGTTTGTGAATGCCACGACTCTGCAACTTTGCTCAGCCTCGTGTCATCCGGATTCGGCGCGTCTATTTTGCCTGTCACAATGATTCCCGTTCATATGAGAAATCACGTTCACACCGTTCATATCGAAAATAATCCCTTCATTATGACACCGGCTGTCATGTGGAGAACGGACAGTTATTTGCCTAAACCGGCACAGCAATTTTTGGATTTATTTTAAAAGATTTTGCCTTATGAAAACCAATTACTTGACTCATACTAAAAAAAAGTTATCCTTTAGATTTGTAAGCTATTTTTTTATTTCAATAAAATCAACCAGAAAAGTGGGGAATAAGATGAAAAAAGCATTATTGGCTTTATTCATGGTCGTAAGTATTGCAGCTCTTGCAGCTTGCGGAGCAGGAAATGACAATCAGTCAAAAGATAATGCCAAAGATGGCGATCTTTGGGCTTCAATTAAGAAAAAAGGTGTGCTCACAGTCGGAACGGAAGGAACATATGAGCCGTTCACTTACCACGACAAAGACACTGATAAACTGACTGGCTATGATGTCGAAGTTATCACAGAAGTCGCAAAACGCCTCGGGCTTAAAGTCGACTTTAAGGAAACACAGTGGGACAGTATGTTTGCCGGCCTTAATTCCAAACGGTTTGACGTTGTTGCCAACCAAGTCGGAAAAACAGATCGTGAAGACAAATATGATTTCTCAGATAAATACACAACATCAAGAGCCGTTGTCGTAACGAAAAAAGACAACAACGATATTAAGTCTGAAGCAGATGTAAAAGGAAAAACGTCAGCTCAATCACTGACAAGCAACTACAACAAATTAGCTACAAATGCCGGCGCTAAAGTAGAAGGCGTTGAAGGCATGGCGCAGGCCCTTCAAATGATCCAGCAAGGCCGTGTCGATATGACATACAACGATAAGCTTGCCGTATTGAACTACTTAAAAACATCTGGCAATAAAAACGTGAAAATCGCGTTTGAAACAGGTGATCCTCAGTCAACATATTTCACGTTCCGTAAAGGAAGCGGCGAGGTTGTTGATCAAGTCAACAAAGCATTAAAAGAAATGAAAGAGGACGGGACTCTTTCTAAAATATCTAAAAAATGGTTCGGCGAAGATGTTTCTAAATAATCTGCCGGCATTGACGCTTGGCACGGCGATCCCGTGGGATCTGGTGCAGCAGTCATTCTGGCCGATACTTTCAGGGGGAATCTACTATACGATTCCCCTTACGATTCTTTCCTTTATATTCGGAATGATCCTGGCGCTGATTACGGCGCTTGCCAGAATGTCGAAAGTGAGACCTTTGAGATGGGTGTTCAGCGTATACGTATCCGCAATACGCGGCACTCCTCTTCTCGTTCAATTGTTCATCATTTTCTATCTGTTCCCGGCCTTTAACGTCACATTAGATCCATTTCCAAGCGCAGTTATCGCCTTTTCTTTAAACGTCGGCGCCTATGCATCTGAAATCATTCGGGCATCTATTTTATCCGTGCCGAAAGGGCAATGGGAAGCCGGCTACACAATTGGCATGACACATCAAAAAACGCTGTTCCGCGTCATTTTGCCGCAGGCGTTTCGTGTGTCGATCCCGCCATTATCCAATACCTTTATCAGCCTGATTAAAGATACATCCCTCGCCTCTCAAATTCTGGTCGCTGAGCTGTTCAGAAAAGCCCAGGAAATCGGCGCGCGGAATCTTGATCAAATTTTAGTGATCTATATTGAAGCAGCCTTTATTTATTGGATTATCTGCTTCCTGCTCTCACTCGTCCAGCATGTCATCGAACGGCGTCTTGACCGCTACGTGGCCAAATAAGGAGGTTCCGAGTATGCTTACCGTTAAAGGATTAAACAAATCATTCGGTGAAAATGAAATTTTAAAAAAGATAGATATGAAGATTGAAAAAGGAAAAGTCATCGCCATACTTGGGCCTTCAGGTTCAGGGAAAACGACGCTGCTCCGCTGCCTGAACGCTCTGGAGATCCCGAATCGCGGAGAGCTTGCATTTGATGATTTCTCCATCGATTTCTCCAAAAAGGTGAAACAGGCGGATATCCTAAAGCTTCGCCGAAAATCCGGAATGGTGTTTCAGGCGTATCACCTGTTCCCGCACCGCACAGCCCTCGAAAACGTGATGGAGGGCCCTGTTCAGGTGCAAAAACGAAACAAAGAGGAAGTCAAAAAAGAAGCGATTCAGCTTCTTGATAAAGTCGGATTGAAGGACAAAATGGATTTATATCCGTTCCAGCTTTCCGGCGGCCAGCAGCAGCGCGTCGGCATCGCCCGCGCACTGGCGATTCAGCCTGAGCTCATGCTATTTGACGAACCGACCTCAGCGCTTGATCCCGAGCTTGTCGGAGAGGTGCTGAAGGTTATCAAGGACTTGGCCAATGAAGGCTGGACCATGGTCGTCGTGACCCACGAAATCAAGTTCGCACAGGAAGTTGCGGATGAAGTCATCTTCATCGACGGCGGCGTTATCGTGGAGCAAGGACCGCCGGAGCAAATTTTCTCCGCACCAAAAGAAGAACGGACACAGCGGTTCTTGAACCGGATTTTGAACCCGCTGTAATAAGAAAAACAGGGCGCCTGCGCCCTGTTACAGATTGTTGATAAAATCCTAAAACGATTTTCGTTTTAGGATTTGTCATTTTCAGCGTGATTGAAAACCTTTGAAGTCTAGGAAGGGCGAGCATTGGAGCACAGCGAATGTTAAATTCGTGAGCACCGAAGCGCAGGCCTGACAACGAATGCAAGGGTTTTCCAACACGCTGAAACAGGGCGACCGCGGCGGCCCTGTTTTTTTGTTGAGCTCCTTTCGCCTATTCCGCCCTTCTGTCAGATGTGCTACAATGACAATCGACTGATTTTTACGAAAGAAGGGACCTCACGTGAAGCAAGAACTTGTTCTGCGCTGGACATTTTATTTTGCCGGTTTGATCATTTTGGCTTTTGGTGTATCCCTGACGATAGAAGGAAAAGCACTCGGCATTAGTCCGTGGGATGCATTTCATTACAGCCTGTTTCAGCACTTCGGGCTTACCGTCGGCCAGTGGTCCATCATTATTGGAGCGCTCATCATCGGATTCACGTCATTGTTTACGAGGGCTTGGCCGAAAATTGGGGCCCTCCTGAATATGGTGCTCATTGGTGTATTTATAGATTTTTTCAATTTCATTCTGCCTGCCCCCTCGACCTACACAGGCTCGGTCATCGTCTTCTCTCTCGGCGTAGTGCTGATCGGTTACGGCGTCGGTGTTTATGTATCAGCAGGCCTTGGCGCGGGGCCGCGTGATTCACTGATGATGCTGATTACAGAAAAAACCGGATGGAATGTGCAATGGGTGCGGAACGGCATGGAATTAACCATTTTGTTTGCGGCATGGGGCATGGGCGGCCCGATCGGTTTTGGCACCATCTTGACCGCCATCCTCACCGGACTTATTTTGCGCTTTTCATTGCCCCAGTCAATCCAGTTGCTGAATTATGCTGTGGCAAGGCGGACAGCCGCTGTGAAAGCATCTCCGCCTGTACACTAAAACAAAGCCGCCTTGGCTTTGTTTTTTTATTTTCTCCTCTATATGAGTCTTGTTGAAGTATGATAGGATGGTTTTGACAATCTTTTGCAGACGGAGGATCTAGAATGAAGATTTACGGAATTTATATGGACCGCCCGCTTTCACAGGAAGAAAATGAACGGTTCATGTCTTTCATATCACCTGAAAAACGGGAGAAATGCCGGAGATTTTATCATAAAGAAGATGCTCACCGCACCCTGCTGGGAGATGTGCTCGTTCGCTCAGTCATAAGCAGGCAGTATCAGTTGGACAAATCCGATATCCGCTTTAGCACGCAGGAATACGGGAAGCCGTGCATCCCTGATCTTCCCGACGCTCATTTCAACATTTCTCACTCCGGCCGCTGGGTCATTTGCGCGTTTGATTCACAGCCGATCGGCATAGATATCGAAAAAACGAAACCGATCAGCCTTGAGATCGCCAAGCGCTTCTTTTCAAAAACAGAGTACAGCGATCTTTTAGCAAAAGACAAGGACGAGCAGACAGACTATTTTTATCATCTATGGTCAATGAAAGAAAGCTTTATCAAACAGGAAGGCAAAGGCTTATCGCTTCCGCTTGATTCCTTTTCAGTGCGCCTGCATCAGGACGGACAAGTATCCATTGAGCTTCCGGACAGCCATTCCCCATGCTATATCAAAACGTTTGAGGTCGATCCCGACTACAAAATGGCTGTATGCGCCGCACACCCTGATTTCCCCGAGGATATCACAATGGTCTCGTACGAAGAGCTTTTATAAATGGCTCATCAACAGCTTGACACCGCGCTCAATATCTTCCGTTTTCACATTGGAAATATTGATTTTTAATAGATTTTCTTTCTGATAATCTGATAAATAATGACGGTCTATCGCCTCAAGGGTCACCCCTTGTTTTTTCAGTCTATGAATCACTCTTGAGGCGGGCAGATCCTGAGGAAGCACCAAATGGGTGTGCATACAGGGTGCCTGCCCGCTGGAGAACGTAAAGCGGCCGCTTCCCAGCTGCCTGTGTGTTTGAATGGCTTGATGTAGCCTCAGCGACCGCTCTTTATAAGAATCTCTGATTTTCTCCTTATGCCTGCCGTACATACCGCTTTTCAGGTAAATCTCCAATGCTGCTTGAGAAATCATCGAACAGTCGATGTCGTTCAGCTTTTTGTACGCATAGAACGTGTCAGTCAGCGCTTCGGGCAAAACAGCCGCCCCCACGCGAAGGCCGGGGAACATCATTTTCGAGAAGCTTTTCAAATAGATGACATGTGTGGACAGATCATATGCGTACAGCGGATCTGCCTTTTTATTTTCCTCCAGATCACCGAGGTAATCATCCTCAACGAGATAGACATCATACGCTTCTGCCAGTCTCACAAGCTCCTGTTTATCACGCTCTGACAAAGAGCAGCCAAGCGGGTTATGGAAGCGGGGCATCGTATAAAAAAATTTAATCGATTCTGTTTGAAATAACCGCTCAACCTCGGCTATATCAAGCCCTTCTTCCGTTCGTTTCACCCCGATGGCGGGAATCCCAAGCGTCTCAAGCTGTTCGACCATCAAATGGTAGCCCGGCTGTTCAATGGCGATCTTTTCTTTCCCATTTGGAAATGGCATGGCACAAAGCAGAGATAACGCCTGCTGGACACCTGATGTAATGAAAATATGCCGTTCATCCGCAAATACCTGCTGATTGGCCAAGAGCTTTCGGAGTACACGGATGAGTGATGGAAGCCCCTTTGGCGTCCCATAAATAAACAAATCGTTTTTGTATGTATCAATCGCTTTGTTGATACAGTGCTGAAAATCAAGATACGGAAACACATCTGGGTCCGGCGCAGATGTGGCAAAGTCGATGGAACCCTGCTGCCCGCTTTTGGCTTTTCCTGTCTTTTTCACAATATAATAGCCGCTTTTCGGAACAGAATAGATAAGGTGGCGCTTTTCCAGCTCCTGCAGCGCGCGGATCACTGTGCTTTTGCTGACTTGGTAGCGGGCGGACATCTGACGGATAGATGGAAGCCTGTCTCCTTCTTGATAGGCGGTGCTTTGCATCATCTCCTCTATCCTCGTTACTAGACTCATATATTTCTCCATGCCTTCTCCCCCTGTTTTGTACCGGTACAGTTCATTGTTTTTCTCATTGTACCGTTCTGACCGCGGCCATACAATAAAGAGAGCGACCGGCGCTGCAATTCAGGTAAAGGAGCACTTCCCATTATGGTTAAACATCAGCAAGCCTCCGCTTATACGGCGGCTATCTTATATTCGTTCATTATCGGTTTATCCTTTCTATTCGTAAAAATCGCACTGCAAACAGCAGAGCCGTTTGATATTTTGGCGCATCGGTTCACCATTGCGTTTGCTGCGGCCACTGTACCGATCTTATTCGGCTGGGTAAAGCTATCAATCCGCGTAAAGGACGTCATTGCCATTTTGCCGCTCGCCCTGCTGTATCCCGCGTTATTTTTCAGCTTTCAGGCATTCGGCCTTGTGTACTCTTCCTCCTCTGAAGCGGGAATTATTCAGGCAGCCATTCCGATTTTCACGATGGTCTTTGCCGCTTATGTTTTAAAGGAACGCCCAACGTGGACGCAAAAGGGGTTCACGGTTTTATCCGTTGCCAGCGTCATGTTTATTTTTGTGATGAAAGGCGTTGACGTGGAATCAGCCAGCTTAAAAGGGTCTTTGCTGATCCTTTTGTCCGCTTTGTCTTCAGCGATGTACAATACTGCTGCCAGAAAAATGACGCAGCGGTTCAAGCTGACCGAGCTCACCTACATCATGTCAGCCATCGGCTTTGTCGTCTTCAACGCCATCGCCCTTGTGCGTCACGGAGCGGCGGGAACAGTCGGCACTTATTTTCTGCCGTTCCGGGAGCCCGGCTTCGTTCTCGCCATTGTGTATTTGGGCGTGCTGTCTTCACTCGTCACTTCATTTCTGTCTAACTATACGCTGTCGCGAATTGAGGCGTTTAAAATGAGTGCTTTTAATCATGTATCTACCATTGTGACGATGATTGCAGGAGTTGTAATTCTCAACGAAAGCCTGGCCTGGTATCATCTTGCCGGAGCTGTTTGTATTATGATTGGCGTGGTGGGGAGCAATATCAATCTGGAGAAAAAAACAAAGCGCCCTGGTATGCCTGCAAAAAAATGAGAAATTATGCTAGACTGAAAGGAAAAACATGGTTAGAGGTGTAGGTTTACCGTATGGTTCAATATGCTAGTGAAAGTATCAATCTTCCAGGAGAAATCACTTTTAAGGATGTAAGAGAAATCTTTTTTTATCAAATCGCAAAATTATCATGTTTTTACTTTCTGTTGTTTTGCGCCATATTTGCTGCAGTTAACTTCATTAACGGATGGCCCCGTATCGTTTATGGCAGTGACGCGCTTAACTTGTTTATGAACAGTATGTTGATTATCGTGATGTCCGTTCTGTTTACACTTCTGCTCCTCCTTCTTCTATATGTGAAGTTTTCCAGAGCATACAAGAAGAACGAACGGATGAAATCTAAAAGAACATATACTCTGAACCAAGAAGGAATTCGTATATGTTCTAAAAAATATGACCTCATTTTCAATTGGGATGAAATCACAGCTGTTTTCGAATATAAAAATATCTTCAGGGTCAATACATCAAGCGGCCAATATATTGCGATCCCAAAACGTTTTTTTCATTCCAAAGAGGAAGTGAACAGATTCAAGGAGATTATCCTTAAAAATACCGAAACAAAAAAACTCAAATTTAAAAAGGATCAGCATTGACAGTGCTGATCCTTTTATATTGATTGGTGGGTTTCTTTTGCCTTTTGTTTATCTAAAAACGGCACCAGCTCTATTACAGCCGATAAACCCACAAACACGATGCACACAGCGACAATCAGCAAATAACCATGAGTCATGTCAAAAAACAAACCGCCCGCATACACGCTGAGAGCTCCGGCAACCTGATGGATAAAGAAATTGATGCCTAACAGCGATCCGATCAATCCTGTTTGATAGCTTTCCGAAATTGACGCCGCGGTCAGCGGGATCACGCCTGTGTAACTGAGTCCAAATAACAGGATAAAGCCAAAATACCAAAGTTCGCTGTGATGAATTCCGAGAATGGGAATGAGCAGGCAAATGAGGCTGAGCAGCCGAATGAAAAATAAGATGGATAGCATGACGCTTCTGCTGCCGAGGAGATCGGACAGCCAGCCCGCCAATAATCCGCCAATGATGATAAATGCTCCGAACGCGGCCATCATTCCGTTGACATGAGAGACATGCGCATCCTTCAGTATCGGGACGAGGTGAGCATCAATAATTCCCATCGTAAATCCGCAAGTAAACACGCCAAAGTACAGGATATGAATGAGGCGGGATTGCTTCATCACGTTCCAAAATCCCCGCCAATCATAAGATTTTTTCACAGACTCTGCTTGCGCATGTGGCGGGTGCTTCATCCCAAAGACGAGGAGCGGCAGCAGAACAGCCGCCATGACGATTCCCAAAATCGTATAGGTGCTCTGCCAGCCGGCATGATACGGAGCCGCAGCCCAAATGGGCGAGAGAAGCAGCAGGCCCGCAGAGTTGGCATTGGTCAAAATAGTAAGCGCCAGACCTTTGTGTGTGTCAAACCAACGGCTGATGAAATACTGGGTCGTCACGCCGACCGCGCAGGAATAGCCGATTCCGCCAAGCACACCGTAAATGGCGGAAAACACATGAACATTCGGTGAATAAGGAAGCACCAAAAAGCTTGCGCTGATGCAGACAGCTCCAAGCGCCATAATTTTTCTGACACTGAAACGGTCGATGAAAAAACCGACAAAAAACTGGACGATGCCGGTTGTGATCATAAAAATGCTGACAGAAACCGAGATCAGCGACCTGTCGGCATGGAAGGCATCCGCCATTGGCAGCATAAAAAATTGAAAGGAATTTCTGAATGAGTTCATTCCGATGGCGAAAACAAACGTAAACAGCAATACAAACCATTTCATCCTGGGAGACGTGCGCATGTTTCGACCTGCCTTTGTTTGAGTATTTCGACTATTATACCATGCAAAAGTTGGCATTCTACACAAAAAAAGCGGAACAGCCGAAGCTGTCCGCTTTTGATCACGGTTGAATGATCGGATGCTGATTCAAGATCGCAAAAATCCGTTCTGCGACTTCTTCCGTTTGTGACAGCAGGAACATGTGCCCGCCGTCAAATTGATGGAATGTGATGTCTTTTGCCCACTTCTTCCAGCCTTCCGCATCTCGTATGCATTTTTTATCACCAAGCCCGTTAAAGACATGAACAGGCGACTGGATCTGGGCCAGATCGTGAAGCTCAAATTGTTCAAGAGCCCGGTAATCTGATCGGAAAGAAGGCAGGAAAAAGGACATGACCTCCTTATTTTCAACAAGCTCTGCGGGCATTCCGCCTAATTGGATAATATGATCGAGAAACTGATCATCAGGCAGGTGGGACACTTTCTTCCGCTGAATATGAGGCGGCTGGATTGCAGAAATGATAACCGCCTGCGGATAGACGCCTTCACGCTCAAGCTTTTGCGCCAGCCTGAAGGTGATCATTCCGCCCATACTGTGTCCGAACAGCACAAACGGCCGATCAGGGCGAAGGTTCAGTTCTTGCTTGTACAAATCCGTCAGCTCTTCGAGATCCTCAATAGCTGACGTTTGATTCGTGCCGTGTCCCGGCGGCTCGGCAGCGAGCATCTCGCACTCCCCCTGCAAAAAAGCATGGAGAGGGCGAAACGACGCCGAGTAGCCGCCGGCAAACGGAAAACAGATGAGCTGCGTTTTTTCCGACGCATCAAATGATTTGAAGAGTTGGCTCATTGGCTGTCTCCTCCTTTCATCACTTCATTTATGAAACCGTTACGGTTTGTGTATTAAGAAATTCGAGCAAAATCCCGGCATTCCTATCTAGCGTTTCGCCCTGCAGCATTTCTGCGTGTGTTCCGAAGCCTCTTTTCACACGGTAAGCACCTGTTGTAGCTTCTTCCCATGATGCAAGCCATTCCGGCATGTCAAAATCAGCGCCGGAAGTCAACAGATCAATATCTGCTTTCACCTGGCCTGTGCTGATCAGATTGACGTAGTATGAGTAAAAGGCATGTGTTTTTTGCTTGAGGCCTTGTTTGACGGCTTCGCTGTTGAGCGCTTCATTGTCCCGATTGACATTCATCAACGCTTCGACATCACTTTCAACCGTGCGTCCGTCCAGATCACTGACACCTTGTTTTTTATAGGAATCCACCATGATGATCCGCTGAACAATACGGCCTTGTTCCTCAAGCTTTTTGGCAGCTTCAAACGCCAGGCTGCATCCCGCTGAATATCCAAACAATGTTAAAGGCCCTTCCGGCTGCAGCTTCTGGATCAAATCCGCATAGCGGTCAAGCCGGTCTTCCTCCTCAATAAAATCAAAGGCGCACAGCTTGTATGACGGCAAGCGGCTGGACAGATTTTGGTACATAAGGCCATAGCCCAAGACCGGCGGAAATGCGAAAATGATCTGCTCCTGATCCTGATTCATTATCGTTACATCCTGCAAGCCATCAGGGCCCCCGTTTTTCACATACGCTGAAATGCCGGCGATCGTCGGCGCTTCAAACAAAAGCTTTACTGGAAGATCAATCCCGAGCTCTTTCTTGATTCGGGAAGCGGCGGTCATGGCCTTCAAGGAATGCCCTCCGAGCGCAAAGAAATCGTCATGAATGCCAATTTGCTTTCTGCCGAGAACCTCAGACCAGATTTGTGCGATTGTTTCTTCCATCTCGTTCCGCGGTCCGATCCATTCTTCCGCCAGCTGATCCTGATCAGGTTTTGGAAGCAGCCGTTTATTGACTTTCCCGTTCGTCGTTAAAGGAAGCTCATCCAAGAAGGTAAAGGTTTGCGGCACCATATAAGCAGGAAGCTGTTTTTTCAGGTGCGCCTTCACGTCTTCAGCTGAAAGCTGCGTTCGGTTCACAAGGTATGCGTTGATTGATGCATCGCCAGACTCAGGGCGGTCCGCCACAACGACCGCATCTTTCACACCTGGGTATTCCTGCAGCTGCTTTTCGATTTCTTCAAGCTCAATCCGGTGTCCGCGTATTTTGACCTGGTCGTCAATACGGCCGGCGTATTCAATCGTTCCATCCGGCAGCCAGCGTGCTAAATCCCCTGTGCGGTAAAGCGTTTCTCCCAGCTTGAACGGGTTCTTAATAAACTTTTCCTTCGTGAGGTCAGCACGATTTACATATCCTTTTGACACGCCCATTCCGCTGATGCACAGTTCACCGATCGCCCCGAATGGCTGGAGCTGGCTTTGCTCGTTCAGAATATAAACACTGGCATTGCTGATCGGCTTTCCGATCGGCAATGAGGAGATGGAATCCGGTATATCATGCACGACGTGAGCAGTCGCAAACACTGTTCCCTCAGTCGGCCCGTAGCAGTTAATCAGCTTGCCCGGCCCCATGACCCGTAGCGCTTTTCTGACATGAGGCACTGAGGCGCGCTCTCCGCCGAATAATATACAGCGTAGTCCCTTCATCCAATCCTCTCCCGTATCTGTGAGAAGATTAAATAGTGCGGTTGTCGCAAACATGACATTGACATTCTCTTGCAGGATCAGATCTGTGAGCCGTTCTGTATCAAGCAGCGTATGTTCATCTGCGATAATGAGACGTGACGCATTCAATATTGAAGCGTAGAAATCAAAGGTAAATGCGTCAAAGGCGTAATTGGAAACAGATAAGAATGTATCTTTCTCAGAGAATGCCATGTAGTCTACATGCTTGACCAATCCTTGAATATTGGCATGAGTGGTGATATTGCCCTTTGGCTTTCCGGTTGTGCCGGACGTGTACATGATATATGCCGGATCATTAGGATCAATCGCGGTTGCAGGATCGCTTGCCTGTTCTTCAAACCGTGTTTGATCATCAATGAAGAGCGTTGTGCCTGTATACGGCAGCTCAGCCGCTTGTTCTTTCATCTCCTGATGCGTCAGAAGACAGGCTGCCGCACTGTCAGCCAGCATATACGAGATTCGGTCCTCTGGCAGCTTCGGATCAACCGGCAGATAGGCTGCTCCCGCCTTTAATACACCGAGAATGCCGATCACCAGTTCAAGTGAGCGCTTCGTGTACAGCGCTACAACAGAGCCTTTGCCCGCACCGTGTTTTTGCAGCCGGCGTGCAAGGCGGTTCGCTTCCTCATCTAATTCGCGATAAGACAGGGTCTGGCCGGAATACGTAAGCGCCGGCGCATCCGGATTGCCGTTCACTGCTTCCTTGAACCAATCCGTCAGAGGCTTTGTTTCATGAGCTTGAGCCGGCGGGTTTAAGCCGGTTAGCAAAAATTCTCTCTCCCTGTCGTCAACGAGGTTGATCGTGCTGACAGGCTGATCCGGATTCTGGATGAGCTGCTGAATTGCTGTAAGAAGCTGAGATTTCAAGCGCAGGATAAACGCCTCATCAAACACATTCTCATTATAGGCAAGCTTAATCAGCATCTCATCTCCCGGGGAAGCCATCAGGTTGAGATCATAATTCGACTTCTCAAAAACATGAACATCCACCATATCAAAGCCGTTTTCACTGCTTTCTTCATTTTTTGCATCCTGAAGCGGATAGTTCTCAAAAACAATGATGTGGTCAATCAGTTTCGGCTGATCAGCCTGGCTTTGGATGTCATAAAGCGGCACATATTGATGCGGCTCAGACTGCAGCGATTGCTCCTGCAGCTGCTTGAGCAAGCCGTTAAATGTGATACCCTCAGACAGCTTCACACGTCTCGGGACGACGTTGATAAACAGCCCAACCATATGTTCAACGCCTTTGATTTCCGCGGGACGCCCTGAAACAACTGTACCGAAGGCCAAATCGCCAGACTGCTGATAGCGGCTGATCAATACGCTCCAGACTGCCTGCAGCGCCGTACTTAAAGTGGTATGCTGCGATTTTGCAAGCTCGGTAAAGGCCTTTGTTTCCGCCTCCGGCAGTGAAAAGAGCAGCTCTTTCGGCTCATAGCCGTCCTTTTGTTTCTTTCTTTGCTCCGCAAACGTCGTTTGTCCTTCAAAGTCCTCTAAATACTCGCGCCAGTAACGCAGTGATGCTTGTTTATCCTGCTTTTCAAGCCACTTGATGTAGTCTTTATACGGTTTGACGGGCGGCAGGCTGTACGGCTTTTGTTCGCGCAGAGCATTGTATACCTTAAATAGATCCTGTACGACGATGCCGAAGCACCATCCGTCCAAAATAATGTGGTGGTAGCTCCACACCCATTCAAAGCTTTCTTCAGCTTTCTTGAAAATGGCTGCCCGCATCGGAATATCCCGCGTCAAATCAAAACCCCTGATCTTATCCTGTTCTTTGTACTCATTGATTTTGGCTGTTTGCTCGCTGCCCGTTAAGTGTGTCAGATCGATTTCTTCTATATGGAACTGCCGTTTTTTCAATACGACTTGGACAGGTCTTTTTACTTTTTCGTGAATGAACACGGTACGAAATACATCGTACCGGTCCATGATGACATTCATGCTTTCTTCAAGACATTTGATATTCAAGCTGCCTTTTACTTTCATCGTGATTTGTTCAAGGTAAAAGCTTTGGCCGGGATTCAGGATGGCATGAAAAAGCATCCCTTCCTGCATCGGCGATAGGTAATACATATCTTGAACCTGATCCTTGCTAAATTGACTCATATGTTTCGCTCCCGCCTTCTGTAATTCCCTTGCGTTTTATTTTAAATTCTCCTCAAGCATGTCAAAGATATCTCCCATCTCGTCCATTTCAAGGTCTTCTGCGCTGAAGTCGCTTGGTGTGAATTCCTTGTCTTCTTTTTCCGTGCAATGGCGGATTAGCATCAGGAGGTTTTCTTTAAACCGTTCCATTCGCTCTTCAATCGTGGCTCTTTCAAACTCCTTTTCATTGTAGGAGCAGGAAAGCACAAACCGGCCATTTCTGATCATGCCGCTGAAGCTTAAAGCGTACAGCGCCTCTGATTCTCCGCTTACTTGGCGCCCCATATCGAAAGCGGACGGTTCAAAGAAATCGGTTTTGACTTCACTGTCGAATTGGCCCAAATAGTTGAAGCTGATTTCCGGTGTGAAGCCCTTTGTTTCCGCTGTTTCTGTGAAATAACGAAGAATGCCGTAGCCAACACCTTTGTCCGGAATACGGCGCAGGTTTTCTTTGACTGTTTTGATCACAGCTGAGGCATCTGCTTCAGATATGTCGAGCACAACAGGGTATTGTGCCGTAAACCAGCCGACCGTTCTGGAGATATTCACATTCGGGATAATGTCCTCCCGGCCGTGTCCCTCAAGGTTAATGCCAATTTTGGCACCCTTTGTCCATTCTTTCATTGTCAAACCGAGCGCGCTGAGAAGAATATCGTTGATTTCAGTTCCATATGGCTGATGAACATCTGTTAAAAGATGCTTCGTGTCTTCTTCCGTTAGTTCACATAGGACGGATGATGTATCCTTGACGATCCGCTGCTCTGTTTCACAATCCTTCGGTAAAGGAGAAACCTGTTCAGCGGCAATTTGCGACCAGTATTCAGCCTGCTGTAAAAGATGCGCTGATTGGCTGAATGCCGCCAGTTCTTCCGCCCAGTCCTTGAAGGAGTTTGTTTTTTGTGGGAAGACAAGGCTCTCTTCTTTCTCAGCCTGCATGTAGCCTGAAGCAAAATCTTCAAGCAAAATCCGCCATGACACACCGTCGACCACGAGATGGTGTACAGCAATGAGCAGGTGATCCCCAGCTTCTGTGCGATATTGCTCCGCCTTTAAAAGCGGCCCGGTTCGCAGATCGAGACTGCTTTGCAGCTTGTTCGCGAGAATCTTAATCTGGCTTCTCAGCATCTCTTCATCGGAGCCGTACAGATCCACGATTTCGAAGCTGACCTTGCTCTCACCGATCGATTTATACGCCTGAACGAGGTCCCCGTTTTCCTCACGGTAGACCATGCGGAGCGCGTCATGATGCTCGATCAGCGCCTGCAATGTTTTCTCCACCCGTTCAGGATCAAAGCCCTTCTTGGCGTGAAGCATCACCGATTGGTTCCAGTGGTGCTTGTTCGTGAAGTTCTTTTCAAAGAACCAGCGCTGGATCGGCGTCAGGATGACTTCGCCCTCCACCGGGCCTTGGTCTGCCTGTTTGCCTTCGGCACGCTCTACATATTGGGTAAGCTCTTCGATCGTCGGGTGCTGGAAGAGATCTTTCATTTCCAGCTTCCAGCCGTGCTGGTTCAAGCGGCTCGCCATTTGAATTCCTTTGATGGAATCTCCGCCAAGCGAGAAGAAATTGTCGGTGACACCGACTTCAGACATTCCAAGCACATCCTGCCAGATGCCGGCAAGCAGCTCTTCCATGTCGGTCGTCGGCGCTTTGTATTCTCCGCTTCCCGCTTCAATGTCCGGCTCAGGCAAGGCTTTGCGGTCCACTTTGCCGTTTGCCGTAACCGGAAGCTCGTTCAGCGTCACCCAGAACGCCGGGATCATGTAATCCGGCAGGGTTTCCTTCAGTGCTGATTTCAGGGCTTCTATGTCAGCTGTTTCCGGTGTGACATACGCCGCGATCGCTGTGTTGCCGCCTTTATCTTTGACAGCTGTCACCGCCGCATCCTGCACCTCAGAAAGCTGGGCGAGCTGGACTTCAATTTCTGAGAGCTCGATCCGGTAGCCGCGGACCTTGACCTGCTGGTCGATCCGGCCGATGTACTCAATGCCGCCGCCCGTCCATTTCACTAAATCGCCGGTACGGTACATGCGCTCACCCGGCACAAACGGATCAGCGACAAACCGCTTCGCGGTTTCGTCTTCTCGATTCAGATAGCCGCGTGCCAGTCCGCGCCCCGCCACGCAAAGCTCTCCGGCTACGCCTTCCGGCTGCACCTGATTGCCCTCGCCGAGAATGTACACTCTCGTATTGGCAATGGCCCGTCCGATGGAAAGCGAGCCTTCCTCCGGATGGATTTCTCCGCTTGTGGCAACGACCGTATTCTCTGTCGGCCCGTAGTTATTGACGAGTGTGTACGGCTTTTTCACTGCGCGCTTCAGCTTGTCTCCGCCTGTGAGCAATACGCGTAGCGATGTGTTCTCTAGCTCCATGAACTGTTCCGCAAGCTGTGTCGGCAGGAACGTGATCGTTATGCCGTTCGTTTCAAAATAATCGTTCAGGCGGACGATATCGAGGCGGATCGCTTCATCAATGACGTGAAGCTCAGCACCGATCGTCCAGGTCGGGAACATCTCCCAAATGGAAGCGTCGAACCCAAAGCCTGCGTACTTCGCACTGCGGTCCTCCGCTGTCATGCTGAACGCGTCGTGGTGCCAGAAGCACAGGTTCACAAGCGCATGATGCTCGACCATGACACCCTTCGGCTGTCCGGTCGTTCCAGACGTGTAAATCATGTACGCCAAGTTCTCCGCGGTTACAGCCGTCTCTGGATTTTCCTCGTCGTTTTCATCAAGCGGCAGGCTTAGAATCGTGCGGCTTCCGTCGAGAAGAATGACATCTCCCGTATAGCTGTCCGGCACTGAAATGCCTTCCTGTTTCAAGAGAAGCTTCGCGCCGCTGTCCTGTAAAATATATTCAATCCGCTGATCCGGGTAGTCAGGATCAATCGGCACAAACGCCGCTCCCGCCTTTAAGACACCGAGCACCGCGGCGGACATTTCAAGCGACGGCTTCGTGAGAATGCCGACGCGGTCATCCGGGCTGATGCCGCAGTCCATCAGAATCCGCGCAAGACGATTTGCCTTCGCATTCAGCTCGCCGTACGTCCAAGACTGGCCGTTGTATGTGACAGCCGGGCGGTCTTTGTGGCGCTGGACAGTCTCTTCGAATAGCTGATGAACCGTTTTGTCTGTCGGCACAGGCAGCGATTTGCCCTTCCATGCCTCAAGAAGCGCTTGTTTTTCTGTTTCAGTGACAAATGACAGGCTGGAAAGCGGCTGGTTCGGGTTATCCGCAACAGCCTTTAGTAGCCGCAGAACGTATTCGCTCCATTTTTCAGCTGTTTCTTTCGCGAACAGATCTGTCGCATATTCGAGCTGCAAGCCAATGCCATTTTCATCGGTAAATCCGCCCAGTGTCAGATCAAACTTAGAAGTTCCCTGATGAGCCTCATAAGGTGAAATGCTCAGATTTTGCAATGCAAGCTGTTCTTTATCAGGGTTTTCTGTCGTCACCATCACATTAAACAATGGGTTTCGGCTCATATCCCGAGGGAGATCAAGCTGATTAACCAGATCTTCAAACGGATACTCCTGATGCTCAAGCGCTGACAGGTTCGTCTGCTTTGCTTGCTCCAAAAGCTCCGCAAATGTTTGCTGTTCTTTCGCTTCCATTCTCAGGGCAAGTGTATTGACGAACATTCCCGGCATGTCCTGAATATCAGCATTCGTCCGGCCGGCAGTAACGGAGCCGATGACGATATCCCGCTGTCCGGAAATTTTACTTAAAAAGACGTGGAAAACAGCATGGAGCACCATGTGCAAGGTCGTTCCGGTTTCCGTAAGCAGTTTTTCTACCGCCTTTGCCGTCTCACTTTCCGTACGGAAACGGATCGTATCTCCTTTAAAGCTTTGCACAGGCGGACGGGCGTAATCGAGCGGGAGATCAAGCTCTGGCAGCTCTCCTGAAAGAACCGACAGCCAGTACGCCTCATGCTCCTTCATTCGTTCTTTTTGCTCAGCTTCATTTTGCCAAACGGCGAAATCTTTATAATGAAGCGCCGGCTCCGGAAGCTGCTCTCCTTTGTAAAGCAGCGCCAATTCTTTTACAAAAATGCCTCTTGAGACGCCGTCTGCGATGATATGATGCATATCTAAAAGCAGCAAATGTTTTTTCGCTTCTATTCGAAGCAAAGCTGCGCGAATGAGCGGTGCGTCGTTTAAGTCGAATGGCCGGATAAATTCCTTAATCTTTTGGTCCGCTTCGTCTTCTTTGGCTTCAAACAGATGAAGATCAACCTCCGCCTTCTCAATGATGCGCTGAACAGGCTCACCATTAGCTTCCATAAATGACGTCCGCAATGATTCGTGACGATTCACAAGCTGATTGAGTGAGTCGCGCAGGCGCGAAATATCAAGCTCGCCTTCCATTAGAAGAACAGATGGCATGTTGTAGCTTATCGTCTGGCGGTCAAGCTGATTGAGCACGTACATCCGTTTCTGTGCGGATGACAATGGATACATATCCTGCTTGTCAGCCGGTTTGAGGACTTGATGGCCGCCTGAAACGGCAGACGCCTCCATATAAGCCGCCAGCTGGCGAACAGTCGGCTGCTCGAACAGTGCTTTAAGCGGTACGCTTTTCTCCAATTCCGCCTGAATGTTGGCAATCAGCATCATCCCTTTTAATGAATGGCCGCCTAAATCGAAAAAATTGTCGTCAATGCCGATGGCTTCTATGCCAAGCGTTTTCTGCCAAATGCGGTATAAGCTTTCTTCAAGCGCTGTCTCCGGTGCGGCCAAGGCCTTGCCTCCGGATTGTGCCGCGTTCGGCTTCGGCAAAGCGTTTCTGTCGGTTTTTCCGTTTGCCGTCAGCGGAATCGCGTCAACCTGCACAAAGAAAGCAGGAATCATATGAGACGGCAGTGTTAGGGAAAGCTGGTTCCGGAGCTCTGCTTTTTCAATAGCTTGATCCGACGTATAATACGCGCAAAGCTCTTGAAGGCCGCCCTCGGAAACCGCTAATACAACCGCTTCTTGAATTCTGCTGAGGCTGAGCATGACCGTTTCAATTTCTTTCGGCTCAATGCGGTAGCCGCGGATTTTCACCTGATCATCAGCCCGGCCGATAAATGCAAGCGTACCGTCAGAAAGTTTTCGTACGACATCTCCGGTTTTGTACATGAGACTGCCCGGCGAATATGGATTTTCCACAAATCTCTCGGCTGTCAGCTGAGGCCTGTTGAGATACCCTCTCGCAAGCCCCTGTCCCGTGATATAGAGATGTCCGCTCGCTCCCGGCGGCACAAGCTTCAATGCTTCATTTAAGACAAGCGCGCCGGCATTCGCAATCGGCCGTCCGATTGTCGGGCGGTTCGCAAATGCATCCGGCTCAGACAGATCAACCCGCCCGGCGATGGCGCCGATTGTTGCTTCTGTCGGGCCGTAGTGATTGATAAATTCGGTGTGTCCATACATCTTACGGAAGGCGAGAACATCAGTCGGGATGATTTTTTCTCCTCCCAAGACGATCAAGCGCAAGGATTCAAAGTTCGCATCTTTTGCAAAACTGGCTGAGTTCACTATTGTATGGAACAGAGACGGTGTCAGTTTGATATATGTGATCCCATGCTCCTTGATATAGTGCGCTATTTCATCCGGCGCCGTATAGGTTTCCTTCTGTACGATATGGAGCTCGCCCCCGCCCAGAAGTACGGGGAACATGCTCGTATAGCCAAGGTCAAATGCGTAAGATGAAAGCAATACAGTCTTATCATTTTCCTTCAGGCTCGCCTCTTCACTAAACCAAGAGACATAGTTTGTCAGATTGCGATGCTCAATCTGCACGCCCTTCGGCTTTCCGGTCGTGCCGGACGTATAAATGACGTATGCAAGATTGCGAGACCCGGAAATCGATGATGGGCGCTCCTTGCTTTCATTTCTCCACTTATCGTCATCAAGGCTGACGATTGTCCCTTCATATTGCCCAATAGCCGTCATGTTTCTTTCATTCACGACCGCAATTTTTGCTCCGCTGTCCTCTAATGAATAACGGATTCGTTCTTCAGGTGTATCAGGATCAATCGGAAGGAAAGCTGCCCCCGCCTTCATGACACCGAGAATGGATACCATAACTTCAGCTGACCGGTCCATAACAATCGCGACAATGTCTTCATTTCCGGCCCCTTGGGCACGAAGATGATGCGCCAGCTGGTTCGCCTGTTCATCAAGCTCGCGATAGGTCAACAGATTTCCGCCAGCCTTCACCGCAGGATGGTCAGGTGTTTGCTGGGCCTGTTTTTCAAAAAGAGCGGCAAAGGTTGCTTCGGTAATTTGAGTCATATGTCTTTCTTCTAGCAAAGCAGCCGTTTCTGCAGATGAAAGCAGATCTACATCAGACAGCCGAACGTTCGGATTAGCCGCGGCCGCTTTGATGATATTGACAAAGTGGCGGCTCCAGCGGCGGATCGTCTCGTCCTTAAACAAGGCAGTCGCATAGTCAAAGCTTAGGCCGATATCCTCTTCACGCTCGACCGCTTCCAAGGAAAGATCAAATTTCGCAACATGATGAAGCATGGAATACGAGGAAATCTTCAAATCTCCTAATCTTAATGAAGGAATCTCCATATTCTGCATGTTGAACATCACGCTGAACAGCGGACTTCTGCTTGTATCCCTTGTAAGCGGAAGCTTTTCAATCAGCTCCTCAAGCGGATAGCTCTGGTGCTCGAATGCTTGAAGGCTGGCTGTTTTGACCTCTTCAAGGAATTGCGCGAAGGTTTTATCCCCCGCTGGTGCCGTTCTGAGTGCCACCGTGTTGACAAACATACCCGGCACACCTTGCAGATCAGGATGTGTTCTGCCAGCTGTCGGCGAGCCGACAATGATATCATCCTGTGACGCGTACTTGGAAAGGAGTACATTGAACGCCGCCAGCAAAAACATGTACATTGTCGTATCTGTTTCTGCCATGAGCGATTTGATTTGAGCCGTGATTTGCTTATCAAGCCCAAACATCACGCGCTCTCCCGCAAAGCTCCGTTCAGCAGGCCGCTCGAAATCCGCGGGAAGATCCAGTATTGGCAATTCGCCTTTAAAGACATCGAGCCAGTATTCCTCATCTTTTTGATTATCAGTTTGTTCTTTGTGCCAAACTGCATAATCTTTATAGTGAATTTGTGGCAGTTCCAGATCTGCGCCTTGATATATTTTGGCAAGATCACCGATTAGAATGCCTGTTGAACTGCCGTCAGTAATAATATGATGCATATCAATGAGCAGCAGGTGGCGTTTTTCTTCCAGCTGGACAAGCTTCGAACGGACGAGCGGCGCGCGGTTTAATTCAAACGGCTGAACAAATGCTTTGATTATCTCTTCCGCGTCTTCTTCCTGTCCCTTGGCAGCCTCCAGCTGGAACGATATGTTTTTATGAACGGTTTGCACAACCTCTCCGTCGATCATGTCAAACGATGTACGGAGGATTTCGTGCCGATTGATTAATTGCTGTATCGCGTTTTCAAGCCGGTCTTTATCTACTTCTCCCTCCAGCAGAAGTACAGCGGGGACGTTGTAGCTTGTGTTTGCTTGTCCAAGCTGATTGAGGATATACATTCTCCGCTGGGCCGGGGATACAGGATAATGCTGCTGATAAGGTGCTTGCCTGATCGGTTCAAACGTCTGCTCCTCCTTGCTCTCGTTCTCTTCCAAATACAGTGCCAGTTCTTGAATAGTCGGCTTTTCAAAAAGCACTTTTATCGGAACTTCCTTATGAAAATGCTCTTGGATTTTCGCCGTCATCATCATCGCTTTCAAAGAATGACCGCCGATCATAAAGAAGTTATCGGTAACGCCTGCTCTGACGCCGAGTATTCCTTCCCAGATCTCCGCTAATTTCTTTTCACTCTCTGTTTCTGGTGCTGCGTATTCCGGCTGCACGGCTTCTGATTGCGGTGCAGGCAGTTCCTTTTTGTTGATTTTCCCGTTTGGCGTGAGCGGCAGACTTTCCATTTGAATCAGGTGGGCAGGGACCATATAGTCAGGCAAAGACTGAGACAGTGTTTTTCTCAGCTCACTCACAGGCACTTCACGATCCGCCGTGAAGTACGCGCAAATTTCATTTTCATCCGCTTTGTTCTTGCGGATGATCACCGCAGCTTCTGTCACATGCTCAGCCATGTTCAGTTTTGTTTCAATTTCGCCAAGCTCAATTCGGAAGCCGCGCACCTTCACTTGGTTGTCGATTCTGCCTAAAAATTCGATATTGCCGTCCGGCAGCCATCTTGCCAAGTCACCAGTGCGATAAATTCTCTCACCCGGTCTGAACGGGTCTTCGAGAAATTGCTTCTCCGTCAGCTCAGGGAGATTCACATATCCTCGCGCTACACCGATTCCGCCTACGCAAAGCTCACCAGGCGCGCCGATTGGCTGCAGACATTGCTGCTCATCCAGGATGTAGGCAGTGGAATTTCCGATCGGCTTCCCGATTGGGATAGAGCCGCCATACTCACGGTCGATCAGAAAACTGGTTGAAAACGTCGTGTTTTCTGTCGGGCCGTATCCGTTCCACAATGAAAGTGACGGCGATGCCTGTTTTACTTTGCTGACTATATGCGGGACAAGTGCGTCTCCGCCGATGATTAAATGGCGCAGTGTGCCGAACATACCAGCATCCTTTGCGGCAAGCTGGTTGAATAAAGGTGACGTCAGCCACATCGTCGAGATTCTTTGCTCACGCAGAAATGCAGCAAATTGTTTCGCATCAAGCAGCGTCTCTTTTTTGACCGGATAAAGCGCTGCGCCATTCAGCAGTGCGCCGAATACCTCAAACGTTCCGGCATCAAAGCTGACAGCTCCCGTTTGCGCCATGCGGTCCTCTTCAGTAACAGGAACGTACCCGGCATTTTTGACGAGGCGCAGAATGCTTTTATGTTCGATCATGACGCCTTTCGGTTTGCCCGTTGAACCGGATGTGTACATGATGTACGCCAAATCAGACGGGGCGGATGGCAGGTTGAGATTGTCAGCCGCTTCACTCTCTTCAAAGCCTATGTCCAGTGTAAGAACCGGCACCTGCAGCTGATGTGCCTGCCCTGTATAAGAATTTCCGGTCAAAACCATTCGAACAGAGCTGTCCTCTGCCATGAAACGAAGACGATCCCCAGGAAGCGCTGGATCAAGCGGCACATATGCGGCGCCTGCTTTTAACACAGCCAGCATGCCGACAACGGTTTCTACTGAGCGGTCGTTCATAATCGCTGCTGTTTCCCCTTTTTGAAGCCCTTGTTCGACAAGCTTTCTCGCCAGACGGTTAGCCGCTGCATTCAACTCGCGGTACGTCAGCTCGGTTCCTTCATATACGACGGCAGTGCTCGCCGGCGTCCGTTTCGCTTGCTCTTCAAACACTTGGTGAACAGCCATTCCTTCAGGGAATTCGGCTTTCGTGCTGTTAAACACCTCGACAATTTGCCGCTGCTCTTGGTCTCCAACAAGCCCGTACTCACGCACAAAAGCGGCCGGCTGATCGACAGCTGCTTCCATCATGCGGGTAAGGTGCTCCGCTGTCCGTTCGATAAAAGCGGAATCAAAGGCGGCTCCGTTATATTTAATTTTGACGGTCCATGTTTTGCCTGGATACACAATCAGGTTGAAATCGAAGCTCGTTTGTTCAAATGCGCTTTCTACCTTAATCGAAAACCCGAGGCGGTCTTCCATGCTGCCGTTTTCAAGCTCTTGATCAAGCGGATAATTTTCAAACGCGACCAGATGGTTTAAGAGATTGCCATCAAGGGCTGAGCGTTTTTGAATCTCATAGAGCGGCACGTAATCGTAACGCTCTGCCTCTACTGCATGCTGCTGAACAGCTGTGAAAATATCAGCGAATGCAGCATCTCGTTCAACTTTCACCCGCACCGGAATGGTGTTGATAAACAGCCCCGCCATCGTTTCAATTCCGTTGATTTCAGACGGCCTTCCTGAGACGACCGTTCCGAAGACAACATCATCCGTAAAGTTGTATTTGCTGAGAACAATGCCCCAAACGGCCTGAAATAGGTTAGGCCCTGTCACTTGATGGAGATTTGCGGTTTGCTGAATACGGGCAACCAATGTTTCGTCCCATGTAAAGGAATATTCTTTATTGACGTATTCGTCTTTTTTTACAGGCAGGCGGCCCGGGAGCACGCTTGGCTGTTCAAAACCCGCCAAGCGCTCGCTCCAGTAGCTCTCCGCTTCTTCATTGTCCTGTTTTCCAAGCCACTTGATGTAATCGGAATAAGGCTTGCCCTGACCGTTTGCCGGTGTCCTGCCTGCTCTGAGCGCTTCATAGTTTTGGAACAGGCTTTTCATGAGGACGCCCATGCTCCAGCCGTCCATCATAATATGATGATTGCTCCAGACAAGATACAGCTGATCTGCATCAAGGCGGAAAACCGCTACCTTGAACAATATGTCTTTTGCCAGGTTAAAGCCTTGGCGCTGAACGTCTTGTTTGTAACGCTCAATGTGCTCTTTCTGGCGGTTCTCGTCTGCATGACTGATATCCTCATAATGCACCTTTGTTTTGCGTTCCGCTAACACGACCTGACGCGGTTTTTGCAGCTGCTGATGCACAAATACCGTACGGAGAATATCGTATGACCGAATCAGTTCATTGACGCTTTTCTCAAAGATTTCAAGATCAAAAGCGCCGTGAATCCCAAGCTCTAATTGTGTGAAGTACGAGGAAGAATGCGGATCAAGCATCGCATGATACAGCATTCCCTCCTGCATTGGTGTCAGTGCGTACACCTTTTGAATCGATTTTTTGCTCATATGCCACCTCTATTAGAAAATTTCCATTAATTTATCCAGCTCATCCAGCGTCAAATCGTCGTCACCAAGATCACTCGGGGTCAGTTCCGTACCGTCTTGAGATAGGCAATGTTCAATGATTCTGAGAAGATGCGCTTTAAAGCTGTCACTGAATGTTTGTACTGTTTTTTCATGAAATTCAAGAGAATGATAGGCCAGTGACATCGTCAGTTTTCCGTTTTCGATATATCCAACAACATCCAGCGCATTCGGTTTTTCTGTTTCAGGGCTTAATGACTGTCCTGATGGCAGCTCTGATCTCGTAAACAAACCTGCATCCGACATTTCGTCAAACTGACCTAAATAGTTGAAGCTGACATCCGGCTGAATCGAGAACGCCACATCTTCTTTATGTTCCGGTGCCGTCAGATAGCGCAGAATGCCGTATCCGACTCCCTTATTCGGCACATGTCTGATATCTTCTTTCATTTGCTTCAGCTGGTAGCCCAGATCATCCGCATGCTTCATATCGAGCACCATTGGGTACATACTTGTAAACCAGCCGACTGTGCGGGAAATGGTCAGGTCTTCTATGATTTCTTCACGTCCATGCCCCTCTAAATGAACACTTACTCGATCTTGACCCGTCCACTCCTTCATTGCCAATCCGAATGCCGTCAGCAAAATATCATTCATTTCTGTGTGATATGCCTCATGCACCTTTGTGGTGAGCTGTTCTGTCTCTTCAGCAGTCAGCGAGAATTCAATTGTCTTTGTATGTTTCATTCGCTGATCACCAGATTCGCGGTCTTTCGGAAGCTTTGCCGCGACTGCTTGTTCTTCAAGCTGTCTCCAATACTCTTTTTCTTTCAAAAAAGCTTTGGAGTTCGCGTAGTCTTGCAATCTCTCTGCATACTCTGCAAATGAATGTGTTTTCTGCGGGAGAACCGGTTCATTGCCTTGCTCAAGCTGTGTATATACTGCGGCGAAATCCTCCAGTAGAATCCGCCACGACACGCCGTCAACCACTAAGTGATGAATGGCAAGAAGCAAGTGGTCTCCGTCTTCCGCTTGGAACAAGCCTGCTTTTAACAAGCCGCCTTCCTGCAAGTCGATGCTGCTTTGCAAACGCTCCGCTTCTCTCTCTATACGGTCTTCGTAATCTGCAGCTTGGCCCTCAATCTGGATGACCTCCAATTGAGCTGAAGCAGCTTCAAGATCTCTGTTGTATTGAATGACGTCTTCCTGTCCCTCACGGTAGATCATACGGAGCGCGTCATGATGCTCGATCAGCGCCTGCAATGTTTTCTCCACCCGTTCAGGATCAAAGCCCTTCTTGGCGTGAAGCATCACCGATTGGTTCCAGTGGTGCTTGTTCGTGAAGTTCTTTTCAAAGAACCAGCGCTGGATCGGCGTCAGGATGACTTCGCCCTCCACCGGGCCTTGGTCTGCCTGTTTGCCTTCGGCACGCTCTACATATTGGGTAAGCTCTTCGATCGTCGGATGCTGGAAGAGATCTTTCATTTCCAGCTTCCAGCCGTGCTGGTTCAAGCGGCTCGCCATTTGAATTCCTTTGATGGAATCTCCGCCAAGCGAGAAGAAATTGTCGGTGACACCGACTTCAGACATTCCAAGCACGTCCTGCCAGATGCCGGCAAGCAGCTCTTCCATGTCGGTCGTCGGCGCTTTGTATTCTCCGCTTCCCGCTTCGATGTCCGGCTCAGGCAAGGCTTTGCGGTCCACTTTGCCGTTTGCCGTAACCGGAAGCTCGTTCAGCGTCACCCAGAACGCCGGGATCATGTAATCCGGCAGGGTTTCCTTCAGTGCTGATTTCAGTGCTTCTATGTCAGCTGTTTCCGGTGTGACATACGCCGCGATCGCTGTGTTGCCGCCTTTATCTTTGACAGCTGTCACCGCCGCATCCTGCACCTCAGAAAGCTGGGCGAGCTGGACTTCAATTTCTGAGAGCTCGATCCGGTAGCCGCGGACCTTGACCTGCTGGTCGATCCGGCCGATGTACTCAATGCCGCCGCCCGTCCATTTCACCAAATCGCCGGTACGGTACATGCGCTCACCCGGCACAAACGGATCAGCAACAAACCGCTTCGCGGTTTCGTCTTCTTTATTCAGATAGCCGCGTGCCAATCCGCGCCCCGCCACGCAAAGCTCTCCGGCTACGCCTTCCGGCTGCACCTGATTGCCCTCGCCGAGGATGTATACTCTCGTATTGGCGATCGCCCGTCCGATGGAAAGCGAGCCTTCCTCCGGATGGATTTCTGCGCTTGTGGCAACGACCGTATTTTCTGTCGGCCCGTAGTTATTGACGAGTGTGTACTGCATTTTCACTGCGCGCTTCAGCTTGTCTCCGCCTGTGAGCAATACGCGTAGCGATGTGTTCTCAAGCTCCATGAACTGTTCCGCAAGCTGTGTCGGCAGGAACGTGATCGTTATGCCGTTCGTTTCAAAATAATCGTTCAGGCGGACGATATCGAGGCGGATCGCTTCATCAATGACGTGAAGTTCGGCACCGATCGTCCAGGTCGGGAACATCTCCCAAATGGAAGCGTCAAATCCAAAGCCTGCGTACTTCGCACTGCGGTCCTCCGCTGTCATGCTGAACGCGTCGTGGTGCCAGAAGCACAGGTTCACAAGCGCATGGTGCTCGACCATGACACCCTTCGGCTGTCCGGTCGTTCCAGACGTGTAAATCATGTACGCCAAGTTCTCCGCGGTTACAGCCGTCTCTGGATTTCCCTCGTCGTTTTCATCAAGCGGCAGGCTTAGAATCGTGCGGCTTCCGTCGAGAAGAATGACATCTCCCGTATAGCTGTCCGGCACTGAATTCCCCTCTTGCTTCAAGAGAAGCTTCGCGCCGCTGTCCTGTAAAATATATTCAATCCGCTGATCCGGGTAGTCAGGATCAATCGGCACAAACGCCGCTCCCGCCTTTAAGACACCGAGCACCGCGGCGGACATTTCAAGCGACGGCTTCGTGAGAATGCCGACGCGGTCATCCGGGCTGATACCGCAGTCCATCAGAATCCGCGCAAGACGATTTGCCTTCGCATTCAGCTCGCCGTACGTCCAAGACTGGCCGTTGTATGTGACAGCCGGGCGGTCTTTGTGGCGCTGGACAGTCTCTTCGAATAGCTGATGAACCGTTTTGTCTGTCGGCACAGGCAGCGATTTGCCCTTCCATGCCTTAAGAAGCGCTTGTTTTTCTGTTTCAGTGACAAATGACAGGCTGGAAAGCGGCTGGTTCGGGTTCCCAGTAACAGCATCCAAAAGCTGCATCCAATATTGCTTCCATCGTTCAATCGTTTCCTGCTTAAACAGAGCTGTATTGTATTCGAGTACGAATGTAAGCCCTCCGTCGGTTTCGTCAGCCATCAGCGTGAGGTCAAACTTGGCTGTTTTCCGTTCAAACGGATGCGGCTCAAGCTGAATCCCTTTCATTGTTAAATCCTTTATGTTCGCATTTTGCATTGAAAAAACTGCATCAAATAACGGATTTCTGCTTGTGTCACGCTGAACCTGAACATTTCCGATCAAGTCCTCAAGCGGATAATCCTGCGCATCAAAAGCGCTTAGTGCCGTTTCTTTCACTTCGTTAAGATAGTCAGCAAACGTCTTTTCACCCTTCGGATACGTGCGGAGCGCCAGTGTATTGACAAACATTCCGATGACACGGCTGACGTCCGCTTGAGATCGTCCGGCCACAGGTGAACCGACGATGATATCGTCTTGCCCGCTAAGTTTTGATAAAAACGCACTGTATGAAGCCAGAAGCACCATGTAAAGCGTGGAATCCGTTTCTTTTGCAAGCCTGCGCAGAGCATCAGCTTTGCCTGCTTCTAATGAAAATGCAATGCGGTCTCCCTCAAATGTTTGAACGGCAGGCCGACTGTAATCAGTCGGAAGCGTCAACACCGGCAGTTCTCCGTCCAGCTCCTTCAGCCAATGCTCCTCTTGCTTCTTGTAAAGCTCAGACTGAATGAACTGCTGCTGCCACACGGCATAATCCTTATATTGAATACGGAGCGGCTCAAGGATTTCTCCGTCGTACAGCTTTGAAAGCTCCTCAATCAGCACACCGACAGACGCACCGTCAGAAATAATGTGATGCATATCGAACAGCAGCACATGCTCAGTGTCTGAATGCTTGATCAGCCCTATTCTGAACAGTGGAAGTTGGTCGATTTTGAAAGGCTTAATAAACTCAGAAACGATCCGCTCTGTCTCTTCTTCCGGGGCTTCGAAATAGGCTATCTCACACTCAGCCTCTTCCCAGATCCGCTGCACCGTTTCTCCATCTTTTATTTCAAACGTGGTTCTCAAGGCTTCATGACGCTGCATTAACTGCTGCATGACGCTGTTAAGCCTTTCAATATCAAGCTCACCTGTCAGGCGCAGAACCGCAGGCATGTTATAGCTCGTTTGCGCATCCTCAAGCTGCTGAAGCACGTACATCCGTTTTTGCGGTGAAGAAACAGGATACGTATCTTGTTTCTCTGCTGGGCTGATACTGGCGGCTGTCCCTTTTTCAACAGAGGCAATCACCTGTGCCAAGCCCTCAACCGTCGGTGACTGGAAGAGATCCTTGAGTGACAGCTCAACGCCCAGTTCCTGATGAACCAAGGCAAGCATCTTCATGCCTGCTAATGAATGTCCGCCAACGTCAAAGAAGTGGTCATAAACGCCGACTTGTTCAGCCTGAAGCACCTGCGCCCAAATGTCTGCGACTTTTTGTTCCGTTTCATTGCGTGGCGCCACATATGAAACACCTCTTGAAACGTTGGCATCAGGAATCGGCAGCGCTCTTCGGTCAATTTTTCCGTTCCCTGTCAGCGGCAGCTCGTCCATTTGGATAAACACCGCAGGAACCATATATGCCGGCAAGTCCTTCGCAGCATGCTCTCTCATCTCTTGTGATGAGATGTCTCCCTCTCCGACATAGTAAGCGCAAAGCAGTTTATCTCCCGCTCCTTGATCAACGGCAAGCACAACACTTTCCTGAACACGATCATGGGTTTGCAGCTGATGTTCGATTTCTCCAAGCTCGATGCGCTGTCCGCGAATCTTCACCTGATGGTCGATTCGCCCGATAAATTCGATGTCGCCATTCGGCAGCCATCTCGCAAGGTCTCCCGTTTTATACATGCGTTCGCCAGATGTAAACGGATGGGGAACAAATTTCTCCTCAGTCAGTTCTGGACGGTTGTAATAGCCTTTCACGAGTCCTTCGCCGCTGACGCAAAGCTCTCCGACAATCCCGGCAGGCTGCACGTGTCCCGTGCGGTCAAGAATGTATACTTCCGTATTGCTGACCGGTTTTCCAATCGGAACAGACAGCGTGTGCTCCTCCAATTCATCAACCGGATGATACGTCGCGAAAACCGTGCTTTCAGACGGCCCATACATGTGAAGGAGCTTGCCCTTTCCAACCGTTTGCAAAGCTTTTCTGACATGCTCAACCGAAGCCCGTTCCCCGCCAAACATAATCTTGCGAAGCGTTGACAAGCACGCCGGATTCAAGTCCACAAGCAAGTGGAACAAAGCGGTTGTAATCATGAGAATGCTGATGTTCTCCCGTTCAATGACGCGGGACAGGCGAGCCATGTCCAAAACGGTTTCCTTCGGTATCAGCACCAGCTTGGCTCCGTTTAACAAAGAGCCGAACATATCGAACATAAACGCGTCAAACACGTAATTGGAAAGACCGAGAATCGTATCCTGTTCTGTAATGCTGAGATAATTCGTTTCCTTCACCGTGCGGAGAATATTGGCATGTGTCACGATATTCCCCTTAGGTGTTCCAGTCGTTCCAGAGGTATACGTCAGGTTTGCCATTGCTTCAGAATCAAGAGGCAGTGCGAGATTGCGCGCATCGGCATGATAGCTTTCTTCCTCATCGGCTAGCACGATAACGCCCTTAAATTCCGCTTCTTCCGCCAAAGCCTTTAATTTCCTCTGAGTGAGAAGCACCTTTGCTCCGCTGTCACGGAAGAAATGCTGCATCCGCTGAATCGGATGTTCCGGATCAATCGGAACATAAGCCGAACCTGATTTTAATACTGCCAAGATCGACACAATCATATCCATTGACCGCTCGCATAAGACAGCCGCAGTTCTGCCTTCGCCAGCTCCAAGAGAAAGAATGCCGCGGGCTAAACGATTGGCCCGTTCATTCAGCTCACGATAAGTGAGTGTTTCACCTTCATATTGAAGTGCCGGCTGGTCTGGCGTTTTCGCCGCTTGCTCCTCAAACAGCTGAACAATTGTTTTGTCTTTCGGATAAGGTGTTCTGCCCGGGTTAAACTGCTGAATTTGCGAAGCAGCCTCCTCTTCAGAAAGAAGCTTATACTCGGAAATCCGCTTCTCCGGATCAGCCGCAGCATCTTCAAGCAAACGCGCAAAATGCGTAAGCAGCCTGTCTGCCGTGCTTTGTTTAAACAGCTTCGTGCTGTAATCCAAATCAAGCTCAATGCCTTCATCGGTTTCTCTCGCCTGCACCGTCAAATCAAATTTGGCAATCTTGAAATTGGTCTCATGAACAGACAAGGACAGATCGCCGACAGCCGGAATGCCCTCTGTCGCGTTTTGAAGGCTGAACATCGTGTCAAACAGCGGATGCCTGCTAACATCACGCGGGATATTCAAGTCTTCAACAAGCCACTCAAACGGATAGTCCTGATGAGAAAAGGCATCCAGCACCTGTTTACGAACACGCGAGATCAATTGGGTAAACGTCTCATCCTGCTTCACCTCACTGCGAATCGCAAGCGTATTGACGAACATCCCGATAATGCCCTCTGTATCGGAGTGATTTCTGCCGGCTGACGGCGTCCCGACAATGATGTCATCCTGTCCCGTATACTTTGACAAAAGCGTATAGTAAGCGGACAGCATCACCATATACAAAGTGGCGCCGTTTTGTTCAGCCAAACGATTGAGGCGATCCTTTATCCCCGCATCCAGCTTGATTGACACCCGATCCCCTTCAAAGCTCTGAACAGGCGGTCTTGGGTAATCGGACAGAAGCTGAAGCACCGGGAGCTCGCCTGCAAAGACTTCCTTCCAATAAGCCTGGTCCTTCTTGTATCCTTCAGCAGCCTGTCTGCTTTGCCATACAGCGTAGTCCTTATACTGAAGACGAAGCTCAGGAAGCTGTTCGCCTTTATAAATGCGTGCTAACTCCTCCAGCATAATGCCAATGGATACACCGTCAGAATTCAAATGGTGCATGTCAAACAGCAGCATATGACGGTTCCCTTCAAGCTCCAGCAAACCGATTCTGAACAGCGGCGCTTTCGCCAAATCAAATTTCCGAACGAATGAAGCCATAATTGCCTCATCTGAGCGGCCGCCTCTTTCAATCATTTCGATGTTGAAATCAACGCTATCGTGAATTTTCTGTCTCGGCGTGCTGTTTTCAAGAACAAATGATGTTCTCAACGACTCGTGGCGTCGGATTAACCCCTGAAATGCGCGCTCCAGCTTTTGAATATCTAAAGGCCCTTCTAGAATTGCTGCTGCCGGCATGTTGTAGCCGACTCCCGCATCCTCGAACTGGCTGACGATATATGTTCGCTGCTGTGCCAGAGAAAGCGGATAATGTTCCTGTTTTTCAGCAGGTTCAATCACCGAAAATGCCCGGCTTTCTCTGTGATCAGCTTCCTCTGCAAGAGCCGCAATCGTCGGATGCTCAAACAAATATTGAAGCGGAATCTCGACGCCTGTTTGCTTATGAATCTTTGTTAAAAGGGTCATGGCTTTCAATGAATGCCCGCCGGTTTCAAAGAAATTGTCAAAGATCCCCGCCTTCTCAACGTTCAGTACGTCCTGCCAAATGGCTGCGATTGCTTTTTCAGTCTCATTTCGCGGCGCTGTATAGGCAGTGCCGCTGACAGCCTTCACCTCTAGTGCAAACAGCTTGCGGCGGTCGACTTTGCCGCTTGGCGTAAGCGGAATTTCTGTCACTTCTGTAAAGTAAGCCGGCACCATATAGTCAGGAAGCTGTCTGGCCGCATGCTCCCTCAAGCCGGCTGGCGCAAATTCGCTTCCAGGCTTCTGCACAACATATGCGCAAACCTCAAGATTTCCCTGTTCGTCAGGGCGTGCCAAAACAACGGCTTTTGCAACGTCTGGCGCCTGCTGAATCACGGCTTCAATTTCCCCAAGCTCAATCCGGTATCCGCGGACTTTGACCTGGTCGTCCTCTCTGCCTAAATATTCGATTGTTCCATCTGGAAGCCAGCGCACCACATCCCCGGTCCGGTACATGTGATCGCCCGGCACGAATGGATCTTGTAAAAACTTCTCTTCCGTTAATTCAGGCAAATGCAAATAGCCTCGGCCCACACCGTCTCCCGCGATATAAAGCTCGCCCGCCACGCCTTCAGGCTGCAGCCGGCTTTTTTGATCCAAAATATATAAGCGATTGTTCCCCAGTGCTTTCCCGATCGGCACATACGCTGATTGAACTGCACTCTCAGGGATAACCGGATGAACAGACGCGTCAACGCACGTTTCAGTCGGCCCGTACACATTGGTCAAACGCGGCGCTGTGCCGGCTTCTTTAAACAGCTTCAGCAGCTTGTCCGCAACAACAGATGACAGGCCTTCTCCTCCGATCAGCATGTGTTTCAGTTTTAGGCCTTCAAAATCGCCCGCTGCTACCAGCATTTGCAAATGAGCCGGTGTTCCATCCGTCGCCTCAATGCTGTTTCTCCGATAATATGCTGCAAGGGCGGCCCCATTCGTCACTGTTTTCTTCGGTACGATATAAAGGGTTTGCCCCAAAAGAAGCGACGCGAAGATCTGCTTCACTGACGCATCAAAGTGGAACGGCGCAAGCAATGCCATCCGCAGGGTTTGGCTGCCGCTTTGGTAAATCGTCTGCTGCAGAGATTCAACCAAATGATGAACCTGGCGATGCTCGATCATAACGCCTTTCGGGCGTCCGGTTGTTCCCGATGTGTATATAATGTAGGCAAGGTTCCGAGCGTTCACATCTGCATTCAGGCTTTCTTCTGTACCTTCCTCAATCGCCTGATCTAAGTCAATCAGCTCAGCATCGGCTTCAGGCGCCGCAACCTTCGATTCAGTCAGGATAAAGTCCGCCCCGCAGTCCTCCAAAATATATTGAATGCGCTCAGCAGGAAAACCCGGATCAATCGGCACATAGGCTCCGCCGGCTTGTAAAATCCCCATGATAGCTGTAATCATCCGTTCAGAACGTTCAATCAAAACCGCGACAGGACTGTCCGGGCCAACCCCCTTCTGTTTCAGCACATTGGCGATACGTGCAGATTGTTCATGTAACGTTCGATAGGACAATGTGCGATCTTCAAATACAACCGCTGGATAATCTGAAAGCTGCTCAGCCTTTTCTTGGAACAGTTCCGGGATCGTCATGTCCTTACGGTAGCTCACAGATTTACCGCCGGCCCTCGCAAGCAGCTTCTCTTTCTCCGCATCAGAAATCATCGTTAATTCATCAATTGTATGTTCTGGATGCGTTAACGCGTCCTCCAGCATTGTAATCATGCGCTCACAAATCATGTTGATTTCTTCACGTGAAAATAAATCAGTGCGGTAATCAAAATCTATGGTGAGTTTCCCAGTATCCCATCGATCCTTTACATGGATCGAGACATCATTTAATCCGCTGCCGCTGAAAATCGGCTCAGTCAAAAAGGCAAGGTCCTCTTCTTTTTGCCACTGCATCACCTGATATTCAAGAGAAACAGTAAACAGCTTGGTCAGAGAGCTCTTTGTTTCACGCAAATCGTTGATCAGGAGATTATAAGGGTACTTTTGGTGGCGAAGCGTCTTCATGAGATCCTTCATCCGGTCTTTGACAAATTCTAAAAACGCCTGCCCGCCGTCAATGTTTGTCCGAAGCGGAACCGTAGAAACAAACATGCCAAGCATCTGCTTCTCTTTCGCATTTGTCCGGTTGCCCATAAAGGTTCCCGTCACAACATCATTCTGGCCGCTGACCCTGTATAAATAGGCGGCGAGCAACGATTGAAATACCGAAAGAACACTGACTTTATTCGCCTCACAAAACGATAGAATCTGCTGATGAAGCGCTTCAGGCACATCTTTAGAGAACCTCTCAGCATCTAAACTTCCTCCTGCGGAAGCATTCCGTTTCAAGGAAACAAGTTCAGGCACCGATTCAAATTGTTTGTTCCAAAACGCCTTGTCCTTTTCAAACCGCTTCGATTGAGCATAGTCCTGTTCAGATAAAACATGATCGATAAATGAATGCGAGATTCCTTCTTTTGTCTCTGAGCCGCTGGCTAATTCTAAATAAATGTGCATGATCGCATTTCCGAGAATATTCATGGAGATACCATCAGAAATCACGTGATGAACATTTGCGTAAAACCACACTTCATTTTCCTTTATGGTGAACAAGGAAAAACGGAACAAATCACAATCGTACAACGGCAACGGTTTCTTCGTTTCCTCCCGGCTCCATTGTGAAATAAACTCTATCGCATTCGGATCTTCAGTAGTGTCAGTATGTTTTATATCAACAGGCCGATACTCGCTAATATATTGAACAGGCTCCCCGTTTTTATCTAGCCGCAACCGAAGGCGCATGGCGTCATTTCTGCGAATAAACTCTTGAATCGCCTGCTCAACAAGCACATAATCAATCGCATCAGCTGAAACCAGCTTACCAATCCCCGCAAGATTTGAAATGCTCGTGTGAGGATAAAATTTTTCTGTGTACCAAATTCGTTTTTGTGCATCCGTTAAAGGGTAAAAAGTTATTTCCATATTGTCATACCTCCCCTAATCTTTATAAGCAGTGAACATGTGCAACGCATTTTCTCTTTCTTATCCATATCAGCTTTTAATGCTTATGAACTAACAGCCGAAATAGCCCAAAGTACTACACTTAAAAAGCAATGCTTCCAAACAAAAAAACAGATTGCCGCTATTAAAACGGGCAGCCGTCAGTCAGCATTGCGGCGTTTAACATAAGCGGATAAAGACCGCAAGATCCCCTATCCTAATAGGAAACAATTTTGGCTATTTATTCATTGTTTTCAATATTTTTTATCTTACTACCGTTCACTTTAAATGAAAAAAATGTTTTTATCACCGAAAAATGGGTGAAAAGTTTCATGCGGGATGCCGAAAGATTCCAGATTATTTACAGGGATATTTTTGCGGGATGCCGCAATCATTTCCACTAAACATTATTTACAGAAAAATAAAAATTTTTAAACCAAACTCTTGCGTTTAATCTTTTTTTATTGCTGACTGCAATTTACAATCTTTACATGACTATGTGTACCGCGCAAAAACCGAAAAAAAGGCCAAAAAAAGACACCCTTGCGAAGAGCGTCTTACAACGATTCTTTCATGATATTTTTGTCGATATCAATCAATTCCATATAGCCTTTCCCCCACTCATACATGGCTTCAAGAATAGGCATGAGGCTTTCTCCGTGCGGGGTCAGAGAATATTCAACCTTCGGCGGGACAACCGGATACACTTCCCTGTGAACAATCATATCCTGCTCAAGCTCCCTCAGCTGATTCACGAGGATCTTCTGCGTAATATCAGGAATCAATGTTTTTAATTCATTGAACCGTTTTGTGCCTTCTTTTCCTAAATGCCACAAAATGAGCATTTTCCATTTACCGCCAATCACTGCAAGCGTTAATTCCTTCTCACAATTAAACCTTTTGTCGTCCATCCGGCTCAATAGAATCCCCCCTTAGTAACCTTTTTGTATGTTAGATACGTATCATCACTTACTTACTTTTTTGCAGACTCTTTTTTCATTATACTCACTCATAAAATTAAGCGAAAGAAATCTGATTGCCTCTCCTCACAGTATCCTCCAAGTAACTTGTTGACTTTAAAGTGCCTACTTCTCAACAAAAGAGGGAACCTATAGAATGAACAATAATTCGAAAAAGGGAGTGGATCAACAATGGAATTACAGCTTGCATTAGACCTCGTCAACATTCCAGAAGCCATTGAGCTTGTCAAAGAGGTAGAACAATACATCGACGTAGTTGAAATCGGAACACCGGTCGTCATTAACGAAGGCCTAAGAGCCGTTAAAGAAATAAAAGAAGCATTTCCTCAATTGAAGGTTCTTGCAGACCTGAAAATCATGGATGCCGGAGGCTACGAAATTATGAAAGCGTCGGAAGCAGGCGCTGACATCATAACCGTTTTAGGGGCTACAGACGACGCAACGATTAAAGGCGCAGTAGAAGAAGCCAAAAAACAAAAGAAGAAAATCTTAGTGGACATGATTAACGTGAAAGATATCGAGTCCCGTGCGCAAGAAATTGACGCACTCGGTGTTGACTACATCTGCGTCCACACTGGCTATGATCTTCAAGCAGAGGGCAAGAACTCTTTCGAAGAATTAACGACAATCAAAAACACCGTAAAAAACGCAAAAACCGCAATCGCGGGCGGCATCAAACTTGATACACTGCCAGAAGTGATCCAGCAAAAGCCTGACCTTGTCATTGTCGGGGGCGGAATTACAAGCGCAGCTGATAAGGCGGAAACAGCTTCAAAAATGAAGCAGCTGATTGTCCAAGGATAACTCCGATGAAAACGACTGAATACGTAGCGGAAATTCTCAATGAGTTACACCGTTCAGCGGCTTATATTTCTGATAAAGAAGCTGACCAGCTTGCCGATCACATTCTTTCGTCCAATCAAATTTTCACTGCGGGCGCAGGTCGTTCTGGCCTGATGGCAAAATCCTTCGCAATGAGATTGATGCACATGGGCTTCAACGCCCATATTGTCGGTGAGATTCTCACTCCGCCGCTCCGCGAAGGAGATCTAGTTATTATCGGCTCAGGATCAGGCGAGACAAAAAGCTTGATTCATACCGCAGCAAAAGCAAAAAGCTTACACGGAATTGTTGCCGCTTTAACCATCAATCCGGAATCAAGCATCGGAAAACAAGCGGACCTCATCATCAGAATGCCTGGTTCTCCTAAAGACCAGTCAAACGGAAGCTATAAAACCATTCAGCCAATGGGATCATTATTTGAACAAACTTTGCTGCTCTTCTATGATGCAGTGATTTTAAAACTCATGGAGAAAAAAGGACTCGATTCTGAAACTATGTTCACTCACCACGCAAACCTTGAATAGCATCACACAACCGGCCTGAAGATCAGGCCGGTTTTATTTTTTAAAAATAAAACTTTAAACCTAAAAACCCGATAAGTAATATGACCTATAAATCATAAAAGGAGGAATTATGTTGATAAAACGATTTAAGATGAAGCTAGGAACTAAAATTCTTTGCCTCGTTTTCGTGGTGATTCTTTTGTTTTCGGCATCAGTTGGCACTGTGATGCTTAAAGAAATTACAGAAAGCATGAAACAAATGGCAACTGAAAAAGCGAAAGGTGATCTCGCTTTAAGCAGCACATATATTGATGATGTCATGTCAGGCGACTGGCAGGTGAAAAACAATAAGCTCTATAAAGGGCAAACACAAATCAATGGAAATGAAGATATTGTTGATCTGCTTGGTGAAAAAACAGGTGATACCATTACCATTTTCCAAGACGATACTCGTGTTGCAACCAATGTCATGAAGAATGGCGAAAGAGCTGTCGGCACCCAGGCTTCTTCTGAAGTTATTGCCGCTGTTTTAAAGAAAGGAAAGCGTTTTTACGGACAAGCAGATGTAGCAGGTTCTTCTTATCAGACTGCATACATGCCGTTAAAAGATCAAAATGGGAACATCATCGGCATGCTGTATACCGGAGCTAATCAAAGTATTTTAGCATCACTTACACAATCACTTTTCACTCAATTCGCTATTGTTCTTGTTATCGTCATTATAGTATCAGTCATCCTTGTTTTGGTTTTCACCAGAAAAATCAACAAGCGGCTGAACGCTTTAAAAAGCGCCTTTGAAAGTGCCGGAAACGGAGATATGACAATAGAGGTGTCAGACAAAACCGGTGACGAGCTTTCAGAACTAAGCGTCTATTATAATAAGATGAGAATGAAGCTGAACGATACCATACAAACCGTACAACAATCAGCCCTTCAGCTTGCGTCAGCCTCTCAGCAGCTCTCAGCCGGAGCAGAGGAAACAAATCAAGCTTCAGAAAAAATCACAGAAGCTGTACAGCAGATTGCAAATGGAGCCCAAGATCAGATCACCCGAATTGAAAACAGTGAAAGCTCATTAAAACAAGCTTCAGCAGACATCCGGGATATTTCTGCAAATACTGCCGCTATCGCTGACAAAGGGCAGCTCGCTCAATCAAAAGCAGACATTGGGCAAAAGGAAATTGCAAATGTACAGGCGCAAATGGATGCGATTCACCAGTCAATTCAGAAAAGCGGAGAAATCATACACCAGTTAGACGGCCGCTCTAAACAAATTGAGCAAATTTTATCGGTCATCACCCAAATTGCCGATCAGACAAACCTGCTTGCGCTGAATGCAGCGATTGAAGCTGCCAGAGCCGGTGAACAAGGAAAAGGCTTTGCTGTTGTTGCTGATGAAGTACGGAAATTAGCAGAAGAGTCTCAACAGTCTGCAGGGCAGATTTCAAAACTGATCATAGAAATACAAAAGGATATGAACCGGTCTGCAAGATCTGTTGAGCATGTGAAAACAGAAACTGCAGAAGGAGTCACCATGATCCAGCGCACCAGAGATGCATTTAAGGAAATTGCAGCTGCAACAGGTGAAATCAGCGCCGAGATTAGTGATTTATCAGCATCTGTAACAAACATTTCAGCCAGTGCACATCATATAAATGATTCCTTTGCAGCCAATACGGCCGACATTAAAGAATCTACTAAAAATACCCGGCAAGCGGCTGCATTAACAGAGGAGCAATTTGCTGCAATGGAGGAGATTACCGCAGCTTCTGAAACACTTTCTCAATTAGCTGAGGAGCTTACCGGTATCATAAGCCAATTTAAAATGATTAATCAAGCCGAAAACGGCTGATGACTTACTATCATTATTGTAAATTGGCAATCGTATTTTGCTGAAAACAAATATTTCGATCTGCTAAAATTACGATTTCTGCAATAAACTGAGCGTAAAACATAAAATTTAAACCTTTACACCAAATGCTTTCTGGATTACTCTTGTGTCAGTTTTAAAAGCGGGAGGTGAACATCACGACGGACATCATAAAAACGATACTTCTCGTCATCGTCATCATAGCAGCTGCAGCTGTCGGTCTGATAAAAGGAGACTTTTTCTCAGCTGATCAAAAAACGTCTCAAACGAAAGAATATGATGAAACAATCGCCTTCCCATCTGACCGGTATCCCGAAACTGCCAAGCATATTAAGGATGCGATAAATGAGGGGCACTCAGAGGTGTGCACTATCGACAGAGACGGAGCTGAGGAACGCCGCGAGCAATCATTAAAGGACGTACCTTCCAAAAAGGGGTATGACAGAGATGAATGGCCAATGGCCATGTGCAAAGAAGGCGGTGAGGGAGCTTCTGTAGAATACATTTCTCCCGCTGACAACCGCGGAGCAGGCTCTTGGGTCGGGCATCAGCTTACCGATTACCCAGACGGCACAAAGGTTTTATTCACAATTCAGTAAACAGTACATAGAGGAGGAACAGCACATTGATCAAATCATGGAAGCCGCAAGAACTTTCGATTTCATATCATCAATTTACTGTATTTCAAAAGGATTCTACACCTCCTGTAATGGATTGGACTGACGAAACGATTAAAAAAGGATATGCTGCGGCAGACGGAGCCATTTCCTTTGAGGCACAGCGAAATACAAAGGCCTTTATTCTTTTGCGCCTGAACAGTTCAGAAACAGTAAGCTCCTACGAAACAAAAGTGACTGTTCCTTTTCATGTCACAGAAAACGGAATTCATATTGAAAGCATCATGTCTAAAAGACTGTCCTTTGATCTCCCTAAAGGAGACTATCAATTGACATGCTGGACTGTGCCGGCTGAAATGTCAGATTTGCACGCCGACACTTATATTATTGATGCTGTTTCTGTGTAATGAAAAACCCCTGAGAGAATAACTCTCAGGGACTCTTTATAAACTTTCTCCGTTCGTCTTGATGACACCTTGATACCAATAAAAGCTTTTTTTCTTCAAGCGTTTTAAATCGCATGTGCTTTCTTCATCACGATTGACATATACAAATCCGTATCTTTTTTGGTAGCCGTTCAGCCAGCTTAACAGGTCAGTAAACGACCAGCTGCAATAGCCGATTAAATCGACACCGTCACTGATGGCTTGTCTGCATTGCTCAAGATGCGAACGTAAATAATCAATTCGATAATCATCCTGTACAGTGCCGTTCTCAACTTTATCAAATTCACCCAAACCGTTCTCTGTTATAAACACTGGAAGCTGATAGCGGCTTGTAATTCGGCGAAGACCGATACGCAGCCCAATTGGGTCAATTGTCCAATCCCAGTTGCTCGTTGTCAGATGCGGATTTTTTTTCGTTTTGAACACTCCGGGTATCCCCGTCTCCTGATTGGCTCCCTTTTGGCCTGTCGTATTCATTTTCCCTTCAGACACACCATCAAGCGGATTTCGTTCATAGGTGATTGTCTGATAATAATTGACACCTACAAAATCAGGCTTCCCTTTGGCAAGCAGCTCCATATCTCCTGCTTCGATTGTTGGCGCCCATCCCTGTTTTTCCAAGTAGCGGAATGGAATTTGCGGGTAGGTTCCCCAGCAATACATGTCAAGCCACCAATTGTTCATAAATTCTTCGGCGTTTTCAAATGCCAGTATATCCTCTGGATGGCTTGATAAAGGATAAGCCGGAGAATAAGCAAAGCTAGGACCTATTTTGCCTTCAGGCACATATTCTCTAAATGATTCGATGGCTTTTGCATTAGCCAGAAACGCAATATGGTTTGCTTCGTAAAATCGTTTTCTGTCTTTCACTCCAGGCGGATGCATGGCTGTAATAAATCCGTGATTAAAATTGTAGTTCTGTTCATTTAACGTAACCCAATATTTCACCCTGTCTCCAAAACGTTTATAAAGAGTAATACAGTAGTGATTAAAATCCTTTATGATGTTTCTGGATTCAAACCCGCCGTATTCGTCCATAAGCGCTTGAGGCAAATCCCAGTGATATAAAGTCAGAACCGGCTCGATGTGATGAGAAAGCAATTCATCAATCAGACTATCGTAAAACGCTAGACCTGCTTCATTGATCTCTCCTTTTCCTTTTGGAAAAACCCGTGGCCAGCTGACGGAAAATCGATATGCTTTTAACCCCATCTCAGCCATCAGAGCGACATCTTCTTTAAATCGGTGATAATGGTCAACCGCAATGTCGCCATTGGTTCCTTTAAACGTTTTGCCCGGTATTTTCGTAAACACATCCCAAACAGAGGGGCCCTTGCCATCTTCATTCCAAGCGCCTTCAATCTGGTACGCTGCAGAAGCAGAGCCCCACAAAAAATGTTTCGGAAAAGATTCTGGATGCTGGTGGATCATAGTGTTTATCACTCCTGAATTATTGATAAACCTATCATAGGCTATGAAACGCGTTTCATATCAACTCGATGTTAGTCGCGGAACAGCTCAGCTAATATTGTCTACCTGTAAATAACGCAAAAGCACCCAATTCCCATTGGATGCTTACCATCTTAATGTCTTTTTTCAAATTTATGCGGATGAGGATGGTGCTTTGGAACAAAGCCGTTTTGTTTCATCATTTCAAAGTGTTTGTCCAAGTGATTTTTGATGTGTTCTCCTCTTTCTTTAGGCAGGATACCGTATTGTACATACTTTGAGATCACGTCTTTGCGCTTTTTAAGAATCTCTGCTTCCAGTTGTTCAATCTCTTTCTTTTGCTGATCTGTCAGTGTAACATTTGCGGGAGGCTGCTGCTGTTTTTCAGCGGCCTCAGCTGTACCGGTCAGAGAAATGACAGCCGCTGCAATGAACATTGTGATGATGTTGATGGTTATTCGTTTCATCCAGTTTATTCCTCCAATCCTATTTTTCATATGGTTTGCTGCCTTGTATTTTTTATGCATAAAAATAAAAAGAGCGAACCATTATTCGCTCTTTCTAATCTCTTCGTCAGCATTAAGTTCTTCTTCACCTGGTGTCGCATAAGTGACATATGTTCCCGCGATTAAATCATGCAGGGTCCGTTTGTCTTCTCGTACGGCAATCAGAATCAGAATCAGGCTGGCGATCAAGCCGAGTCCGAAGGTTATACCGTAAACCAGGCCGGCTACAATAACCCGTAAAAACATTGTTAACAGGCTGACCTGTGATCCGTCTTTTTTTACGATTCTGATTCCGCATATCCTTTTTCCGATAAGATAACCGCGCCAAAACACTGGCAGCAAAATAGAGTACAGCAGAACAACCAAACTGATGAACATGCTGTCGTTCGGGTCTTTTCCTGTAATCAGCCAATAGATCAGCAAAAGAGGCACGGAGACTATAATGTAGTCTAACAATGCAGCTCCAAGTCTGATCCAAAATCAGGCTGGTTTGTAAATATTCATTTGACTCCCCCATTATGGTTTAAATGTTTCCATTTTCTTTCTCATCGAATATATCATATGCCTTAGGGGCATCAGCAAAACTTAAATTTATTCTGAAGATCGGTTTCATGCCTCTTGACCATTTCTTCCGGTATTGGCATAGATGAGTGACGGGTCTGCTGCATCCTTCACTTTCACATGCGTTTCCTTGGTACGCCTGGCATTCATCCTTGGACAACTCCTTTTTTCATCACCTCTTCCCTTCATAGACGCTTTTAAACACCCACCCATGCCTTTTGTATACACAATTCGAACTTTTTGAAAACGTCATCAACATATTGCAACCCCTTATGTTCAATGCTATCTTTTTAGTTGATTAACAGATTGGGGGAACTATAGGTGAAATCATTCATGCATTCCAAAGCCGTTATATTCAGTTTCACAATGGCTTTCTTTCTTATATTGGCAGCCTGTTCCGGCAAAAATGAATCCGATTCCAAGGATACAGGCTGGGAGCAAATCAAGGACAAAGGGAAAATCGTAGTCGCTACATCAGGCACGCTCTATCCCACTTCTTATCACGATACTGACTCAGGCTCCGATAAGCTGACGGGCTACGAGGTTGAAGTTGTTCGTGAAGCGGCAAAACGCTTGGGGCTGAAGGTTGAGTTCAAGGAGATGGGCATTGACGGGATGCTGACAGCGGTGAACAGCGGACAGGTTGACGCAGCCGCAAATGACATCGATGTCACGAAGGACCGCGAGAAGAAGTTCGCATTTTCTACTCCATATAAATATTCATACGGCACAGCAATCGTCCGTAAAGACGATTTATCAGGGATTAAAACGCTTAAGGATTTAAAAGGGAAGAAAGCGGCTGGCGCTGCTACCACCGTCTACATGGATGTCGCGAGAAAATACGGCGCCAAAGAAGTGATTTATGATAATGCGACGAATGAGCAATATTTAAAAGATGTTGCCAACGGACGCACTGACGTCATTTTAAACGACTATTACCTGCAGACACTTGCGCTCGCGGCATTCCCGGATCTCAACATTACAATTCATCCTGACATCAAGTACATGCCGAACAAACAGGCCCTTGTCATGAAAAAAAGCAATGCGGCACTTCAGCAAAAGATGAACGAAGCATTGAAAGAGATGAGCAAGGATGGCTCTTTGACTAAACTGTCGAAACAATTCTTCAATAAAGCAGATGTATCAAAAAAAATTGATGCCGACGTTCAGGACGTTGATTTGTAATCGGACGCCATGATTAGTAGCATTCAATGGGAATATATTTTCAACACGAAGCTGGCTATTGAATCGTTCCCTTATGTCATAAAAGGCATTGGGTATACACTGCTCATCTCTTTTGTAAGCATGTTTGCGGGAACTGTGATCGGCCTGTTTATATCACTCGCCAGAATGTCTAAACTTGCTTTGTTAAGATGGCCGGCGAAGCTCTATATCTCATTTATGCGGGGCGTTCCGATTTTGGTGATTTTGTTTATCCTTTATTTCGGGTTTCCTTATATCGGCATTGAATTTTCCGCTGTCACGGCTGCTTTAATCGGGTTTAGCCTAAACAGCGCCGCCTACATTGCGGAAATTAACCGTTCAGCCATTTCATCCGTCGAAAAAGGGCAGTGGGAAGCCGCATCCTCGCTGGGTCTTTCCTATTGGCAGACGATGAGGGGCATCATTTTGCCGCAATCGATACGTATTGCGCTGCCTCCGCTTGCCAATGTATTGCTCGACTTAATCAAGGCGTCCTCTCTCGCTGCGATGATTACAGTGCCGGAATTGCTCCAGCATGCGAAAATCATCGGGGGCAGAGAGTTTGATTATATGACCATGTATATTCTGACCGCTCTCATTTATTGGGCCATCTGCTCCATTGCCGCGGTCTTTCAGAATATCCTTGAGAAAAAATACGCTCATTATGTTTAAACAAACGTTTCATTAAAAAAAGCCGCTCCCCCAGGGGACGGCTTTTTTTCTATTGATTCAGCTTCCATTTAAACGGGTCCTCAAACAGCGACCAGTCGGAATCAAATTCATACTCAGTCAGCAGGCATTGATCAAGCTCTTTCGTGATCGTTTCTTCATCCAGGTCAGTTCCGATAAAAACTAGCTGCGTTAGGCGGTCGCCGAACTCCGGGTCCCACTCCTCCAGGATTTCCGGCTCCTGCTGTTTGACTTGCTCCTGCTCAAGCTTCGGCAGCGCCGCCACCCAATAAGATACAGGCTCAATCGTAACCGAAGGACCTGCTTGCGACATCAGCAAAGCGAGGTTGTTATGAGATGCGCACCAGACGATTCCTTTGGCACGAACCACGTTCTTTGGCATTTGATCCATCCATTGATAAAACCGTGTAGAATGAAACGGCAAACGTCTCTTATATACAAATGAAGAGATACCGTATTCTTCTGTTTCCGGGGTGTGTTCCGCATGGCCTGCCGTCAGCTCTTGAATCCAGCCGGCCGATCCGCTCGCTTCCTCGAAGTTAAATAATCCTGTATGCAAAATCTCCTGCGGTTTTACATTTCCTTTGACGGAACGAATGAACCTGGCTCTTGGCTGCAGTTTACGAAGAACGTTTTGAAGCTGTTCGAGCTCTTGCTCGCTGACCAAATCACATTTATTTAAGATCAGTACATCGCAAAACTCAATTTGATCGATCAAGAGGTCGGCGATTTCTCTTTCATCCTCTTCCCCCAATGCTTCTTTGCGGTCCAGAAGGCTTTCGCCTGACTGATAATCATGCCAAAAACGGTTGGCATCAACCACTGTCACCATCGTATCCAGCTGACAGAATTTTGTAAGATCGATTCCCATCTCTTCATCGATATAAGAGAAAGTCTGGGCCACCGGGATCGGTTCGCTGATTCCGGTCGATTCGATGACGATATAATCAAACCGTCCGTCTTTTGCCAGCTTCTCAACTTCTATTAATAAGTCTTCGCGAAGCGTGCAGCAAATGCAGCCGTTTGACATTTCCACAAGCTTTTCATCTGTTCTGGAAAGGCCCCCTTCCTGCTTAACCAAACCCGCGTCAATGTTCACCTCGCTCATATCGTTTACGATAACCGCTATTTTCAAGCCTTCGCGATTTTGCAGAATGCTGTTCAACAATGTTGTTTTTCCCGCACCGAGATAACCGCTCAGTACGGTAACCGGAATTTTTTTCATAATAATGCCTCCATTAAAATAGAATGATTACGATTTAAATTGAATACTTCGCCGTATGTACAATGGTGTAGAGCAGCTTTTCGCGCTCATTTCTCGCTGCCGCCCGATTTATAAATCAGTAAAGGCTCCAACCGCGTTTAATCCTTTTCCCCATCGCAAATACTTGCCTACAATCGGAAAACCGCAGCTTGCATAAGGCAATTGCTCCACTTGCGTTGCTGAACCGATGGAAAGCGCAAATATCTCATCAGAAAGTAGCTTGGGTTTCGTTTCCAGTTTTCAAGAGACGCTTCATGGGGATCAATGACAGCAAGATCCTTAGCCTTTCCGCTTTTCACAGATACAGCCAATGATAAGCCATTTCTCACAAAACGTAATTGTTACGATTTAAATTGTATGGTCTTTTTTCCTTTTTGTCAACGGTTTTCAATTCAGCTGATCACCACTTTTGTATGTTCAGGGATATTTTCATATACCCATTTCGCATCTGGAATGGTCAGCCTGATACATCCGTGAGATGCTTTCGTTCCTAGTTTTTCTGCTTCCGTTTTGATGACTTTTTGATCCTTAGTCATTGGCACACTATGAAATAGAAATTCACCGTGATTTTTCCATGATACCCAGTATTCTGCGCCTTCCTGGTATCCTTCGGAGAAAAACCATTCTCCCCGTTCAGGCTCTACATAAAAGGTGCCCTTTGGCGTAGCATCATCTTTTGTTTGATCAAGACCAGAAGAGATCATCATTGTATAGATGGTGTTGCTTCCTTCCTTGATGTAAGCCTTCTGCTCCTTCACATTCACATCAATCCAGACATGCTTCTGTTTAATATCCGGGTATTCTCCGCCCGAAGGCTTTGTCCAATCAATGCTTGTTTTTGCTGTTTTTCGAACGTCCGTTATGTTTTCGACCGTTTTCTTTGTATTGATACTTGCGTGTTCTTCTGCATGATCGGAGCAGGCTGACAGCAGGCAGGCTGGCATAAGAACTGCAATAATGAATAATGAGAGTTTCATATTTTATCCACTTCCTTCGAAAAACACAGCTTCGCATAGGCATCGTGGAGATGGATCGATTCTTCATTGCGGCATTCAATCTCAAAGGCTGACACCCATTCAAGCTCAAACAAATCTGCAGCAATCAGCCGGGCGAGATCCTCAACAAACCTCGGATTTTCATAGGCCGTTTCTGTCACGGCTTTTTCATCAGGCCGCTTCAATACCGGATGCAGTCTCGCAGAAGCATTTGATTCTGCGGCGTGAAGCAAATCAGCTTTAACATCACTTGGCAGCGATGCGGCCGGATGAATATCCGCCCAAATGCTGACCGTTCCCCTCTGATTATGGGCACTGTATTCGCTGATTTCCTTGGAGCAAGGGCACAGAGTCGTTACTTTTGCTGAGATGCCGGCACGCTGTTTAAACGGCTGATCTTTGCGATAGGTGACAGACATGAATATATCAGCATGCATCAAACCCGCTTTCTCAAGCTTCGGGCTTTTCCGTTCGAAAAACCACGGAAACCTCACTTCAACTGTGGCAGATGATATGTCCATGTTTTCTGCAAGCTCTTTCGCAAATTGTTGAAGAGAGGAAAATGAGAGAACCCAGCCGTTTTGATGATAGACTTGCAGCAGCTCTGTTAACCGGCTCATATTAGTCCCCTTCTGATTTCTCGGCAAATTACAAGTCATTGTAAAGTTCGCAGCCGTTGTTTGCTCGGCAGGCATCATGGCAGAAGTGATTGTGACTGGATGGGACACATTAGCGACACCTACATGCTGAATGTCAAAAAAATAATCCTTCCTGATATTTTGCAGGTCCTTCATTTTCTCTTTTTCCACTGGTTTCTCGCCTTTGATCGGACTGACCGATCCAAAGTATTGAAGACGCTCCGTTTTTTTCGGGAGCAGCGTATGTTGATTCATTCAGAAAACTCCTCTCACTAACAAATCGTAATAATTACTATTTATTTTGATCGGTTCACTGTTGAAAATCAAGAGAAAATAAAAAAGACACGCACAAATGCGTGTCCGTCAAAATCCTAAACATCCGCCGGGCTGCTTTCCGCGCTCCAGCTTTTCCGCCAGTAATAGCCTGCGGCAAGGACAAGTGCAAACGCCAGCAGCGCGATACAGGAAAACGTGATAAAACCGATAGCATATGTGCCTGTCATCTGTTTGAGAGATCCTAAGATGTTCGGCAGGAAAAACCCTCCGATTCCTCCGGCCGCACCGACGATTCCCGTCACCATGCCAATTTCTTTGCGAAAACGCTGCGGCACGAGCTGGAATACTGCACCGTTACCCATTCCGAGCCCCATCATTCCGACAAACAATAGAACAATAACCATTGAAAGAGATGGCAGGCTGCTGACTCCGGCCATACACAGTGCCACGATGACAAACAGTACAGAAAGAACTTTCGTGCCGCCGACACGATCCGAAATCAAGCCCCCGACAGGCCGGAAAAAGCTCCCCGCCGCCACACATAATGTAACGAAGTCGCCCGCGTGAATTTTTGACAGCTGGTATTGATCAACAAAGAAAATTGATAAAAAGCTTGAGAGCCCGACAAATCCGCCAAATGTGACGCTGTACAGCAGGCAGAAAAACCATGTTTCCTTTTGCCCGAACACATGCAGATAGCTTTTGAGCGGCTGCGGAGACGGCTGTGCAGGAGAATCCTTTGCCATGGATACAAAAAGAATAAAGACGATCAATAATGGAATAAGCGCAATTCCCATGACAATGTGCCAGCCGAACTGCTCTGCCAGACGAGGGCCAAACAGGGTTGCAAACAACGTGCCGCTGTTCCCCGCTCCAGCAATCCCCATCGCAAGTCCCTGCAAATGAGGAGGATACCAGCGGCTGGCCATAGGCAGCGCTACAGCAAAGCTTGCCCCCGCCACGCCAAGCAGAATCCCGATGGCATACAGTTCAGTCAGGGAACGGCCGCCGAATGTCCCCCAAAGCAGCGGAATCATCGTCACCAGCATCCCGATCACTGCCGTTTTTTTCGGTCCGATTCTGTCCGTTAAAATACCAAGAATGATACGAAACACTGATCCAGATAAAATCGGCACAGCTACGACAAGCCCTTTCTCAAAAGGAGACAGGCCAAAATCCTGAGAAATATAAACACCCAGCGCCCCAAGCATAACCCATATCATAAAACTGACATCAAAGTATAAAAAGGAACAGAGCAACGTGAGTGGATGACCGCTAGTTTTCAGTTCCGACAGCTTCATAAGATTCCCCTTTCTAGACCCTCATTATTTTACATTTTCTGAATCAAGGATATAGGACCATTATTTTCTGGAAAAGACATGTGTAAGTTTTTGTGACACGTTTAATGCGTTAACAGTGCATTGTGACATAATTTTTAATAGGAGAAAACTTACGAGCTTCGCCAAAGGAGGTCTGATACATGAAGAAACAAAGATTGGTGTTAGCGGGAAACGGCATGGCCGGAATCCGCTGTATTGAAGAAGTATTTAAGCTGAATCGCCACATGTTTGAGATTGTCATTTTCGGAAGCGAGCCGCATCCCAATTACAATCGCATTCTCTTATCCTCTGTATTGCAGGGTGAAGCGTCACTCGATGACATTACACTGAACAGCAAGGATTGGTACGACAAGCACGGGATCACGCTTTACACAGGCGAAACGGTTATTCAAATTGATACAGATCAGCAGCAGGTCATAACGGATCGCAAGCGCATCCTGTCTTATGACAAATTCATTGTGGCAACAGGTTCCTCCCCTCATATTCTCCCTATCCCCGGGGCAGACAAAAAAGGTGTCTATGGATTTCGGACAATAGAAGACTGCCAAGCGCTGATGAAGATGACTCAGCACTTTCAAAAGGCTGCGGTAATCGGAGCCGGCTTATTAGGACTGGAAGCTGCAGTCGGCTTACAGCATCTCGGTATGGATGTCAGCGTCATTCACCACTCCGCCGGCATTATGCAAAAACAGCTCGATCAAACAGCGGCGCGGCTGCTGCAAACAGAGCTGGAACAAAAAGGCCTAACCTTTCTTTTGGAGAAAGACACCGTCTCCATTTCCGGCGCCACCAAGGCAGACCGAATCCATTTTAAAGATGGCTCTTCATTAAAAGCAGACTTGATTGTGATGGCGGCCGGCGTCAGACCGAATATTGAATTAGCTGTATCCGCTGGAATCAAAGTGAACCGCGGGATCATCGTGAATGACTTCATGCAGACAAGCGAACCGAATATCTACGCCGTCGGTGAATGCGCCGAACATAACGGAACGGTGTACGGATTGGTGGCACCGCTTTATGAGCAGGGAAAAGCTCTCGCCAGTCATATTTGCGGCGTTCCATGTGAGGAATATCAAGGCTCAGCACCATCTGCGGCTTTAAAAATAGCTGGAATCGATGTGTGGTCAGCAGGAAAGATCCAAGAGGATGAACGCACGACGAGCATCAAAATCTACGACGAACAAGCAGGCGTTTATAAAAAAGCGCTTTTTGTAGATGACAAACTGGCCGGCGTTATTTTATTCGGAGACACCCGTGACAAGCAGCGGCTTCTCGACAGCCTGCTTAAACAACGAGACATCTCCATTGTCAAAAAGCAGATCATCGAACCAGAGACAAGCGGCCCTTTATTTGAATCCATGCCTTCCAGTGAAACGATTTGCCAATGCAACACAGTGACGAAAGGCGCGATTGAAGACGCGGTGCACACGAATAGCTTAACAACTGTTGAGGAAGTCAAGCACTGCACCAAAGCCACTGGGTCCTGCGGAGGATGCAAACCGCTCGTTGAAGACCTTTTGAGGCACATGACCAACAGCGAATATACGAAGCCCGCCGGCACACCTTCGTTTTGCAGCTGTACTGATTTTACAGAAGACGACATCATCGCTGAGCTTCAGCGCAGGCCATTCACTAATCCGGCAGAAGTGATGAACCAGCTTGACTGGAAAACAAAAAAAGGATGCAGTACTTGTGTTCCTGCGATTCAATACTATCTGGAAATGCTGTACCCCGGGTTTGTCCAGCCGGAGCCAGCCACTGAAGAGGCATGCATCCTGATTCCGCAAATGTACGGCGGACGGACAAACGCGGAGCAGCTAAGAACCATCGCCAACATCATTGAGGCATACAGCATTCCCGACGTATCCATCACTCACGGCCAAAGGCTGAAGCTTTCCGGGATCAAGCCTGCGGATCTCCCGAATATAAAAAAAGACCTGAAAATGCCCGTTTACACCAATGAACACCGACACGCGCTGCAAAGCATCAAAGCATGTACATGCGGGCAAAATCGATCGATTCAGCAGCTGGCAGCCCAAATCGAAAGACAACTTGAGATGCTTCCCTTACCCGCTCCCATTTCTATCAGCTTATCATGTGAAACAGACTGCACCCATGCCGCCCTGCAAGATGTCGGCGCAATTCGGACACAAGCTGGCTGGGACATTTACATCGGCGGCGTCCGGGGAACTCATGCCCGTTCAGGAGCTCTGTTTTGCGTGACTGAGAATGAAGACAGCACTGCCGGCATGATCAAAGGACTGATCCAGTATTATCGGGAAACGGCTCATTACTTAGAAGCTGTTCATCAGTGGATAGACCGTCTCGGGATCGTTCATATCAGAGAAGTGCTATTCGAAGAAGACCTAAGGGCACAGCTGCTGGAAAGCCTCCAAACAGATCTGTCACTGATTCAAAACCCGACTGTAGAGACGGCGCATATAAGAAAGGATGAGGCATTTTGACTGAACGACTGCTTAGATATTTCCGTGATAAACAGCAAGACGTCCAATCAGAAAAAACATATGACACTCAATGCCCGTTTTGCAGCATGCAGTGCAAAATGCAGCTCGTGGAACAAACCATCGTCACGCGCAAAAAATACACTGCGATCGGGATTGATAATCCTACAACACAGGGTCGGCTATGCATGAAGGGCATGAATGCTCACCAGCATGCCTTGAACTCCTCTCGCATCACCCGCCCTCTGCTGAAGAAAAACGGCGAGTTTATCCCTGTTTCCTGGGAAGAAGCATTGAATTACATGAAAGACCAAGTGACAATGATCCAAGCAGAACACGGCCATGATGCCATGGCGCTATACGGAAGCGCCTCGATTACAAATGAAGAGGCGTATTTGTTAGGGAAATTCGCACGGGTGGGCTTACAGACAAAATACATCGACTACAACGGGAGGCTTTGTATGTCCGCCGCAGCAACCGCAGCCAACCAAACATTCGGCGCGGACAGAGGCTTAACGAATCCCTTATCAGACATTCCCCACACCCGTGTGATCATTCTGGCCGGCACCAATATCGCGGAGTGCCAGCCTACGATTATGCCATATTTTGAAAAAGCGAAAGAAAACGGAGCTTACATCATTGCCATTGATCCGCGTGAAACAGCGACAACAAAAATCGCCGATCTTCATCTGAAAATCAAACCCGGCACAGACGCCGCTCTTGCCAACGGCCTCGTCAAAATCATCATTGACGAACAGCTTATAAACGAGGATTTCATTCAATCACGAACAAATGGATTCGAAGAGCTGAAGCAGCATACTGACTCGTTGGACCTGAATGACATCGCCGAACAGACGAGTGTCCCGCTGGTGGATATAAGAAAAGCTGCTGTAAAGTTTGCCAAGGAAACGTCCGGCATGCTGTTTACAGCCCGCGGGATTGAACAGCAAACCGATGGAACAGCGGCTGTGAAAGGCTTCTTAAACATGGTGCTGATCACAGGGAAAATCGGCAAGCCTTACTCAGGTTACGGGGCGATCACCGGACAAGGCAACGGGCAAGGTGCAAGAGAGCATGGCCAAAAAGCCGATCAGCTTCCGGGCTATCGATCTATTGAAAACGAACAACACCGGGCACATGTTGCGAAAGTGTGGGGAATCCATCAGGATGATCTGCCGCGAAAAGGTGTCTCAGCCTATGAAATGATGGAAAAAATCAACGACGGCGACATCAAAGGATTGTTCCTCATGTGCTCCAATCCTGCTGTCTCCAGCCCAAATGCGAATCTCGTGAAAAAGGCTTTAAGGAAACTGACATTCTTTGTTGCAATCGATTTGTTTATTTCTGAGACTGCGAAATACGCAGATGTGATTTTACCCGCCTCCTCTTACTTAGAAGATGAAGGCACCATGACAAATGTAGAAGGACGCGTGACATTAAGAGAAGCAAGCCGGCCATGTCCCGGCGAAGCAAAGCATGATTGGCAGATCATTTGTGATCTCGCATCCGCTCTCGGCAAGGGCCGCTACTTTTCTTATACGTCAGCGGAGGATATTTTTAATGAATTGAGAGAAGCGAGCCGAGGCGGGATTGCCGATTATTCAGGCATCTCATACGGCAGGCTCAGACGTGAAGGCGGCATTCATTGGCCGTGTCCGGAATCTGATCATCCCGGAACTCGGCGCTTGTTTACAGAATCATTTGCTCATCCGGATCAAAAAGCGGCATTAAGTGTGATTCCAAACGAACCGCCTGTTCCAAAAGAGAAGCCGACAGCCGATTATCCGCTTTATTTAACGACAGGCAGAGTCATGTCTCACTACTTAACAGGCGTCCAAACAAGAAAAAGCGCCGCCCTTGCCGCGAGACATTTTGAATCGTTTATGGAAATCCATCCGCAAACAGCAGCGACCTACAATATCGAGGACCGTGTACTGGTAAAAATAGAATCGCCGCGGGGAAGCATCACCGTCCGCAGCAAATTATCAGAACAAATCAGAAAAGATACCGTTTTTGTTCCCATCCATTGGGCAGACGCTCAAAATGTGAATGATTTAATCGGGGAAGCCTTAGATCCAGCCTGTAAAATGCCCGGTTTTAAGGTATGTGCCGTCCGAATCAGACCTATTTAAATTTTTCATAAAATTTTTAGAACTTTTCGTATATTTTGTTACATTTTATAACATGTATCTTAAATATTCCTTTTTGCTGTGCTACGCTGGAAAAAACATTGATAAGGAGCGGATCATCTGATGGGAAAAAAACAGCTAGTTCTTGTTGGTAATGGAATGGCCGGGGTAAGGGCCATTGAAGAGATACTGAGTGTTGCTAAAGACGAGTTTCAGATCACAATTTTCGGTGCCGAACCGCATCCCAATTATAACCGAATCCTTTTGTCAAAAGTGCTTCAAGGCGATACAGATATTAAAGATATTACGTTAAACGATTGGGACTGGTACAAAGAAAACAACATTCAATTGTATACAAATGAAACAGTCATCAAAGTGGACACGGAAAACAAAACAGTCATCACAGATGCAGACAGAATCCAGCCTTACGACGAATTGATCCTGGCAACAGGCTCGCTCCCTTTTATCCTTCCGATTCCGGGCGCAGACAAAAAAGGCGTCACAGCTTTCCGGGATATAAAAGATACAGACACAATGCTCGCCGCGTCAAAACAATATAAAAAAGCAGCCGTCATCGGCGGAGGACTTCTTGGTTTGGAAGCAGCTCGCGGACTGCTGAATCTTGGCATGGATGTGTCCGTCATCCACCTTGCCCCATTCCTGATGGAGCGCCAGCTTGATGCAACGGCAGGACGCCTGCTGCAAAACGAGTTAGAAAAACAAGGTATGACCTTTTTACTTGAAAAGCAAACCGAAGAAATTGTCGGTGATGACCGTGTCGAAGGCCTCCGCTTCAAAGATGGCACAAGCATTGAAGCTGATTTAGTCGTCATGGCTGTCGGCATTCGTCCGAATACAACACTCGGGGCCGAGAGCGGCATTCCGGTTAACCGCGGCATCATCGTCAACGATTATATGCAGACTGAAATCCCGCACATTTACGCGGTCGGCGAATGTGCCGAGCACCGCGGAATCGCCTACGGGCTTGTGGCGCCGCTCTATGAACAGGCAAAAGTGCTGGCAAAGCATATTTGCGGCATCGAAACAAAACCGTATGAGGGCTCCGTTCTCTCCACACAGTTAAAGGTATCAGGCGTCGAGGTCTTCTCTGCCGGTGACTTTAACGAATCAGAGGAGAAAAAAGCGATTAAAGTCTTCGATGAGCAGGACGGCATCTATAAAAAAATCGTCCTGAGAGGCAATCAAATTGTCGGTGCTGTTTTATTCGGCGACAGCAGTGAAGGCAATCGCCTGTTTTCTATGATTCAAAAAGAAGCCGATATCTCTGAAACCTCTAAAATATCAATCTTACAGCCTCTCAGCCAAGAAGCAGGCACAAGCATTACCGCAGCGATGAGCGACGATGAAATCATCTGCGGCTGCAACGGCGTGTCAAAAGGTGCGATTATTCAAGCCATACAGGAAAAGGGCTGCTCGTCAACGGACGAAATCAAAGCATGCACTGGCGCATCCCGCTCATGCGGAGGCTGTAAGCCGCTCGTAGAAGAAATCCTCCAGCATACGCTCGGATCAGACTTTGATGCGTCAGCGCAAAAAGAAGCCATTTGCGGCTGCACCACATTGTCGAGAGATGAAGTCGTAGAAGAAATCAAAGCCAAAGGGCTGTCACATACAAGAGAAATCATGAATGTGCTCGGCTGGAAAACACCAGAAGGCTGTTCCAAATGCCGGCCGGCTCTGAACTACTACTTAGGCATGATCAATCCAACCAAATACGAGGATGACCGGACATCCCGCTTTGTTAATGAACGAATGCACGCCAATATTCAAAAAGACGGAACATACTCAGTCGTTCCTCGGATGTACGGCGGCGTGACCAACTCCACAGATTTGCGCAAGATCGCCGATGTCGTTGACAAATATGAGATCCCGCTCGTGAAAATGACAGGCGGCCAGCGAATTGATCTTATCGGCGTGAAAAAAGAAGACCTTCCGAAGGTATGGGAAGATCTTGATATGCCGTCGGGCTATGCGTACGGAAAAACGCTCCGCACAGTGAAAACATGTGTAGGCGAGCAATTCTGCCGCTTCGGCACACAAGACTCCATGGCACTGGGCATTGCGCTTGAGAAAAAATTCGAAGGGCTGAACACGCCGCACAAAGTCAAAATGGCCGTGTCTGCCTGCCCGCGAAACTGTGCGGAATCCGGCATTAAGGACCTTGGCGTTGTCGGCATCGACGGAGGCTGGGAGCTTTATGTCGGCGGAAACGGCGGAACCCATTTGCGTGCCGGCGATTTGCTGATGAAGGTGAAAACAAATGAAGAAGTCTTAGAATACGCAGGCGCTTACCTGCAATATTACAGGGAAACCGCAAACTATCTGGAGCGTACGTCCGCATGGCTTGAGCGCGTCGGTTTATCCCATGTCCAATCCGTGTTAAACGATCCGGAAAAGCGGCAGGAGCTTAACGACCGAATGAATGAAACACTCTCTGTCCACAAGGATCCGTGGAAAGACTTTTTAGAGGATAAACAAACCTCTAAAGAATTATTTGAAAATGTCGTGACCACATCATAATGACAAAAACAATCATTGAGGAGGAATGGACATGGTAAACAAAGACGTAACAAAAGTATGTATCGGAAAAATTGAAGAATTGCCTGAACAATTAGGCAAAACAGTGTATATTGAAGATAAGGAGCTCGCGGTTTTCAAGCTTTCAGACGGAAGCATCCGCGCCATCGAAAACCGCTGTCCGCATAAAGGCGGCGTCCTGGCAGAAGGCATCGTCAGCGGTCAATATGTTTTCTGCCCGATGCACGACTGGAAAATTTCCTTAGAAGACGGAATCGTCCAAGAACCTGACCACGGATGTGTCAAAACATATGAAACGCTGATCGAAGGAGAACATGTTTATCTCGTATATTGATCAAAAGACCGGATCACTTTTCTAGTGGTCCTTCATTTTTTACAGTGACGGAAGGATGACATGATCATGAAGAACGGAATCGTATATTTCGTGGGAGCCGGACCCGGCGACCCAGGCCTGCTCACCATCAAAGGAAAACAGGCGCTCGAGGAAGCAGATGTGATTTTATATGACCGGCTCGCCAACCCGAAGCTGCTCGAATTTGCATCACCGGATTGTCAGTTTATTTATTGCGGAAAACTGCCAGACCGCCATTTTATGAAACAAAAAGAAATTAACGCCCTGCTGGTTGAAAAAGCATTAAATGGGTTAACCGTCGTTCGCTTGAAGGGCGGAGATCCGAGCGTATTCGGCAGAGTCGGCGAGGAAGCAGATGCTCTTCATGAGCACGGCATTCGCTATGAAATGGTGCCGGGAATCACCTCTGGAATTGCAGCGCCGCTATATGCGGGCATCCCCGTCACGCATCGGGATTTTGCATCGTCTTTTGCCATGATTACAGCGCATGATAAATCATTAAAAGGCACGCCGAACCTTGACTGGGAAGGGCTTGCACGAAGCGTACAAACCCTTGTTTTTTACATGGGTGTCAAGAACTTGTCTTATATTTGCCAGCAGCTTATTTCATACGGGAAATCACCTTCTGTCCCTGTCATTGTCATCCAATGGGGAACGTGGGGCCGCCAGCGGAGTGTGAAAGGAACACTTGAGAACATCCAGCAAAAAGTGCAGGAACACCAGATTACAAACCCCGCGATTATCGTCATCGGAGACATCGTCAACTTTCAAACACACAGCTGGTTTGAAAGCAAACCGCTCATCGGACGGCATTTGATGGTTGTGACTCATGGCGAAGATGAAGACCCGCTTGCAGACAAGCTGCGCGATTCCGGCGCCGATGTCATCGAGTGGCCGAAATGGCGGACCGAAAACATGCCAGTCAATGAAGAAATTCTTCGAAAGATTGGCACCTTTGAAGACGTTTTTTTCACATCGCGCCGGGCGGTTTGTGAATTTTTCAGAGCACTGGCTTCTCAGAAAATCGATATCCGCCAGTTGACAGCCAAACTGAGTGCAGCATCTGAGCAAGCAAAGACAGAGCTTGAGAAACGGGGCTTTCTTGTCACCGCCATTGAGCCTGATTCAGAGAAACGTCTTGTTGTCGGGAGCCGCCATGCAGTGGAAAACATGCAAAAGCATGAATCCTGTTCGTTTTATATCACTCATGAAAACGTCATAGATGACCGGTTCACCCACATGATTCAGCGTACCATCAGTGAATCCCCGCTGCACATGGTCATTTGCCCGAACAAGCTGTCCGTTCAGCAATTGATCAATACTGGCGAACAAATTGGCATGTCGCCGGAACCGTCAGCAAGCCGGCCTCCTATCGTCTGTTTAGGCGATGACTCAGCTGCCGGGGCTTATGGATTCACAGCCATCCAAGAACAGGATGAATTGTTTGCTTTCATCCAAAACCAACAAGCGGAAAGAAAACTCCTTCACAGCTGATGGCAAACAGCCCTTTCCCCCAAGGGCTGTTTTATTTATGTACCAATTTTTTATGATGGGTTGAATACATCGCCATATTCTCAGCCTTAGGATCCAAATAAGCCTTAGCGCTGTTGACTGCTGTCGGGCCTTCAGTAAAGCCGCCGGCAATTAATCTCAGCTTGCTTTCATAAAAAGCCGCGTCGCCCGCCACAAAAACGCCCGGAAGATTCGTTCGCATATGTCTGTCGGCTTTCACCCTGCCTTCTTCAATCTCCAGCCCCCACTCCATCATCGGCCCGAGATCAATTTTGAAACCATGATTAATGATCAGCTCATCAACCTCTATATCTTCCCTTTGGCCTGATTCAGTATGACAAATCGTCACGCTTTTGATGCGCTCTTCATCGCCGCTCAGCTGCTCCAGACAATAAGGAGTAAGCACCCGCACCGATGATTGTTTCATTTTCGTCACGCTGCTTTCCATTCCTCCGAATTCCTCGCGGCGATGAACGACAGTCACAGACGCCGCGAGCGGTTCAAGCTCATTAGCCCAATCAACCGCAGTATCTCCGCCGCCTGATATCACCACGCGCTTATCTTTAAACGCATCGAGCTTCTCCACTCCATAATGAAGATTTTTGCCCGCATATCGGGCCGCATCCTCGCTGTCAAACTCATTGACCTCAAGCGTCCCCATGCCGCAAGCCAAAATCACAGTTCTTGTATAGTGCTTTTCCCCTTCAGAACCCGTCAGTACAATGGTGCCGTCATCCAGGCGTTCAAACCCGGTCACACGCTGATTCAATACGATATCAGGATCAAACGTTGTCGCCTGCTCCTTCAGCTGCTCGATCAGCTGCTTTCCCGCAATCCCCGGTATGCCGCCGATATCGCGAATGATTTTCTCAGGAAAGAATAAAGACACCTTCCCTCCGAGCTTCGGCAAAAATTCGATTACCTTTGTTTTCAGCTCCCGCATCCCGCAGTAAAAAGCAGTAAACAGCCCAATCGGCCCCCCGCCTATAATCGTAACGTCATATACCTCTTGATTCTCAGCCATGCGTCCTGCCTCCCGTTCGTTCACATCTATATTAAAATTTTAATTGAGAATGAATATCAATACAAAGTATATCATATTTCAAGGGCCTTTGTTTATTCATTTCTTCTACCTTGTGGTCAATTGCTGAAAACTCTATAATAGGCAAAAAACAAATGGGTGAAACAGATGAAAAGACGAGTCGAAACGATCACCTTCGATGGCCGTACACTAGAATATTCTGTGACAGGCAAGGGAACCCCAATCCTTGTCATGCATGGCGGGCATTCAAATTGTTACGAGGAATTCGGATACACAGCGTTGATTTTGCAAGGGTATTCCATCATTACGCCTTCAAGGCCCGGCTATGGACGAACGTCAAAAGAAATTGGAAAAAGTCTTGCCAACGCCTGCCGTTTCTATGTGAAATTATTAGATCATCTACAAATCGATAGTGTCCATGTGATCGCCATCTCAGCAGGAGGGCCGAGCGGCATATGCTTTGCCTCACATTATCCGGAAAGAGTAAATACATTGACCCTGCAATCCGCGGTCACCAAAGAGTGGCTCACCCCAAAAGACACTGAATATAAATTGGGGAGAATTCTCTTCCGCCCGCCGGTGGAAAAGTGGATATGGAAGCTGATTTCTTCTTTGAATAACGCTTTCCCGCGTTTGATGTTTCGAGCTATGAGCCCCCAATTCAGCACCATTCCGTTTCAGCGAATCAAGTCCTTGATGGATGAAAAAGACATAGAAGCATTTCGGAAAATGAACAGCCGGCAGCGCTCGGGTGAAGGATTTCTGCTTGACTTGTCACAAACCGCCGCTGTCTCTTCAAAAGAGCTGCAAGCCATCATATGTCCGGTGCTGATTATGCAAAGTGTTTATGATGGATTGGTTGACTTGTCACATGCACATCATGCAAAAGAGCACATTCGTGGCGCTTCTCTCTGTTTGCTTCACTCATGGGGGCATCTGATTTGGCTCGGAAAAGAAGCTGCAGAAACAGACAGTATCCTGCTCGGCTTTTTGGAATCCTAACCAAAGTGAAACGATCCTTTCCCCTCCTCCGTCAAACAAGCAGTGCCTTTTTTTCTGGTATCATAAGAAAGGCAGCTTAACATGAGCGGAGGTTTTATTGTGACAGCACAATCATCTTTTCTTCAGCTGAATTCTATTTTTATCAGCATTTTAATAGAAGCCATTCCGTTTATTCTGATTGGCGTCATACTTTCCGGAATCATTCAAATGTTTGTTTCTGAAGAAATGATTGCAAGAATCATGCCGAAAAACCGTTTTCTCGCCGTTTTATTCGGTGCGCTGGCCGGCGTTTTATTTCCCGCCTGTGAATGCGGCATCATCCCGATTACGAGGCGGCTTCTGTTAAAGGGAGTTCCTCTGCATGCGGGCGTTGCTTTCATGCTGACCGCGCCTATCATTAATCCTATCGTTTTATTTTCTACTTATATTGCGTTTGGGAATAGATGGAGCGTTGTCTTTTACAGAGGCGGACTGGCTCTCGCCGTTTCGCTGATCATCGGGGTCATCTTATCCTATCAATTTAAGGATACCCAGCTTTTAAAGCCTGATGAACCCGGGCACCACCATCATCATCACCACACCCTGCTTCAAAAGCTGGGAGGGACCTTGCGTCACGCCATTGATGAATTTTTCTCCGTGGGAAAATATTTAATCATCGGCGCCTTTATCGCAGCCGCTATGCAGACGTATGTCAAAACATCCACTCTGCTTGCGATCGGGCAGAATGATGTATCCTCTTCACTCGTGATGATGGGACTGGCGTTTGTCTTGTCGCTTTGTTCAGAGGTCGATGCGTTCATCGCGTCTTCCTTCAGCAGCACATTTTCATTAGGCTCGTTAATCGCCTTTCTCGTCTTTGGCGCGATGGTGGATATTAAGAATCTATTGATGATGCTTGCGGCCTTCAAAAAACGATTTGTTTTCCTGCTGATTACGTACATTGTCGTGATTGTCTTAGCGGGATCACTACTGGTAAAGGGGTGATTGGATGTTTCGTCTATTGGTGCTGATGGGATTTACGTTTTTCTTTTATCATCTGCATGCCTCAGGAAATCTAACAAAATATATCAATATGAAATATGCCTATCTTTCCTTTATTGCGATCTTCCTGCTGGCCATTCTGACAGTCGTTCAAGCATATCTATTTATCAAGTCGCCTGAAAAAGGCGGGCATCACCATGACCATGATTGCGGGTGCGGCCATGATCACGAGCATGACCATGAACAAAACAAGCCATTTTATCAGCGTTATTTGATTTATCTTGTTTTTATTTTCCCTTTAGTGTCAGGCATCTTCTTCCCGATTGCGACGCTTGACTCATCCATTGTTAAAACAAAAGGGTTCTCGTTTAAGGCGATGGAGAGCGGAGATCACTACTCCCAAACACAGTATTTGCGTCCTGATGCCAGCCTGTATTACGCGCAAGACAGCTATGACAAACAAATGAAACAGCTGTTTAATAAGTATTCCAGCAAAAAAGAGATTTCTCTGACCGATGACGATTTCCTAAAAGGAATGGAAACCATCTATAACTATCCGGGTGAATTTCTCGGACGGACGATTGAATTCCATGGATTTGCTTACAAAGGAAACGCAATTAACAAAAATCAGCTGTTCGTATTAAGGTTTGGCATCATTCACTGTATCGCTGATTCCGGCGTGTACGGGATGCTTGTGGAATTTCCGAAGGACATGGACATCAAGGATGATGAATGGATTCACATTAAGGGCACTCTGGCCTCAGAATATTACCAGCCATTTAAGTCAACTCTCCCTGTCGTCAAAGTAACTGACTGGAATACCATAAAAAAACCTGATGATCCGTATGTTTACAGAGGATTTTAAGTGAAGACGAAACCAGTACAAGTACTGGTTTCTTTTTTATTTCTTTTTCATCAGCATCAAATCGAGATAGAGCTGGCACCGCGTTCTGAAATCGCTTAAATCGATCGACGTCATCTCAGTAATCTGTTTGATGCGGTAATTCAATGTATTTTGGTGAATAAACAGCTGTTCTGCCGCTGGTTTTGTTTTGCAGTTGTTGAGGAGATAGATTTCCAAGGTTTTGAGCAGCTCAGTGCTGCTTTCTTCGTCTTTCGCTTTTAATAAAGCTAAATCTTTATTCTCGTATTCTAAAAATTCATTTTTCTGTTCGATGCTTTCTAAATAGCGGTAAATGCCGAGTTTGGCATATTCATATGGAATGTTTTCCTGATTGCCGGTGATTTCTGCGGCTTTGATGACTTCAAGTGCTTCTGTGTAACTCTTGCCAAGTTTTAATAGGTGATTATATTCGTTTCCGATACCGATATAAATAGGGGTAGGTATTTTTTGAAAGTGAAAATGTGTTAACAGCTTGTTAATAAACTCAGAAGCTGCTGAGGAGACGGAGCTTTTTTGGGAAAAACTCGCTACGACGATGACAATATTTGATTCGATCGTTAAGACATGACTGACCTTATCCCGTAAATTCAGGTACGACCTGATATTTTCCTTTAGATCCTCAACCGCTTCCCCATCCCCATTTGCGGCGTGCAGGATAACAACTGAAAACATGGAAGGCAGCACGGTGTTGATCCTTTCAGCTTCCCGTCTGAGTTCCTTCTCAGAGGTAAATTGCTGATAGATCGCCCGTTTGATGAGATTCTCTGCTTTTTCTTCCTTTTCCTGTTTCAATTTATTCGTTTTATAAATGATTTTCCCGACATGGAAGGAGGTCTCGTACAAAAAGTCGAGCTCTTCATCCGTCAGATTTTGGTCCAGCTCCTGTATCCAGATGTAGCCCATGACTTCCCCTTTGTGCTTTGCACTCACGACCACCCTCTGGTTTAACCCGATGCTTTCAATTTTATTGACGCGAAAAGGCTCAGGCTCTGTTTTCAATTTTTCAATAATTCCGTCCTTCAGAAACCTCTCAAAAATCTGGACCGGACACTTTTTCGAAAAAATAGTCTGCTGGTTGGCAGAATCAAAATGGTTAATATAGTAAGAATTATAGGCTAACAAAAAGAAATCCGCGCTTTCCAGTATCACTGGCTTTTGCAGTTCATAGCTAATAAAATCAATCAGCTTATCAACATCTGAAAATGAAAAAACTCTCTCTAAAAGCTCTTCCATACCTTTTTCTCCTATACTTTTTTACTTTAATCATATCCATACGGGGTCTTTTTGTATAGAAAAAAATACGTTTGTTTCCAAAAGAAAAAAATGGCCGCTTAAAAGGAGAAAAGAGGAAAAAGGGACAGCCCCTTCCTCCTCCTTTCGATCTTTATTGTGACATTGTATCTTGGTAGTCGTTGAACTGGTCTGTGACAGCTTGTGACGGAGCCTGCGTCAATATGCTGACAAAAAAGACAGATAATAGACTCGCAGCAAAACCAGGTATCATTTCATACAGAAAGTCCGAAAGACCGGCATTCGCCCAAATGATTACAGTCGCTGCTCCCACAATCATGCCGGCGAGTGCCCCCCATTTGGTCATTCGTTTCCAAAACAGACTGAGCAGTACAACTGGCCCGAATGATGCACCGAAGCCCGCCCACGCGTAGCTGACCAATCCAAGGATGGTGTTATTTTTCTCCCAAGCCAGAACCAACGCGACAATTGAAACAGCCAGAACAGCCAGTCGGCCTAAAAACACCAGTTCTTTATCTGAAGCTGAGCGTCTGAACATCGACTTATACAAATCTTCTACCAGAGAGCTTGATGTCACAAGCAGCTGAGAAGAAATGGTACTCATAATCGCAGCCAAAATCGCTGAAATCAGAAAACCCGTGATAATCGGATGGAACAAGATATTCCCTAACTGAATAAAAATCGTCTCAGGGTCCTTCAGTGTCATGCCGCGCTGATGGTAATAAGCGATTCCGCCCAAACCGGTCAGCACTGCGCCTACTGCAGACAAAATCATCCAGCCCATCCCGATTCTGCGCGCTCTTTTGATCTCTTTGACAGACGTGATCGCCATAAAACGCACAATAATATGCGGCTGGCCAAAGTATCCCAGCCCCCAGGCAAACAAAGAAATAATGCCAAGGACGCTCGTTCCTTTGAAAATATTAAACATATCAGGGTCTACAGAGCGGATTTCAGCAACTGTATCACCTGCTCCTCCTGTGTGGAAAAACGTAACGATCGGCACAAGAATGAGTGCGGCAAACATAATGATCCCCTGAACAAAATCTGTCCAGCTGACTGCCAAAAAGCCGCCAAACAGGGTATATGCCACAACAACACCCGTCACAATCCACAGGCCGGTGTGATAATCCATCCCCAAGATGCTGTTGAATAAGACGCCGCCGGACACCATTCCGGACGATACATAAAACGTGAAAAAGACTAAAATGACAATTCCCGAAAACAGTCTGAGAAGCTTTGTTTGATCTCCGAAGCGATTCTCCAGGAATCCGGGAATTGTAATTGAATTCCCCGCTTTTTCAGTATAGGTTCTCAGCCGCGGCGCAACGTAGAGCCAGTTCGCCCATGCTCCAAGGCAAAGTCCGAACACAATCCAAACTCCGCTCAGACCTGTTGAAAACATGGCGCCCGGGAGCCCCATTAGCAGCCAGCCGCTCATATCGGCAGCGCCGGCACTGAGAGCGGTTACTGCCGGACCCAAAGAGCGTCCTCCCAGCATGTAATCCGTCAGATTCGACGTACGCTTATAAGCAAAGTAGCCGATCAGCAGCATTCCCGCCATATAAATACAAATCGAAATAATCAGCTGTGTGTTTTCTATGGCACTTCCTCCTCTTTTTTATAGTATATGGATGAAATGGACACCCCCGCAGGGAGGATGCCCATTTAGTCCCGCTTAGAACATTTCACTGATTGTTTTTGCTTGCATATGCAGAGCCAAGTAATCCGGCCCGCCTGCTTTTGAATCCGTTCCCGACATTTTGAAGCCGCCAAACGGATGGTAGCCGACGATAGCACCTGTACAGTTGCGGTTGAAGTATAGGTTTCCGACATGGAATTCCTGTTTCGCACGCTCGATGTGCTTGCGGTTGTTTGTGATAACCGCGCCTGTCAAACCATATTCAGTATTGTTTGCCACTTCTAAAGCTTCATCAAAGTCTGACACTTTACAAAATGCAACGACAGGTCCGAAAATTTCTTCCTGCATGAGTCTTGCTTTCGGATCAAGGTCAGCGAAGATCGTCGGTTTGATGAAGTATCCTTTCGAATCATCACCAGTACCGCCGCTTACTAAACGCCCTTCCTGTTTTCCGATCTCAATATAGCTCATAATTTTATCATAAGAACCTTGGTCAATGACAGGTCCCATATAAACATCTGCACTGTCAGGTTTAGCTGTTACTTTTGATTCCGTAATTTCAATGACACGCTCTAATACTTGATCATACACTTTTTCATGAACAACTGCACGTGAACCTGCAGAGCATTTTTGTCCCGCAAAGCCGAATGCTGAAGTAAAGATCGATTGAGCCGCTAATTCAATGTCCGCATCCTCATCAACAACAACCGTATCTTTACCGCCCATTTCAGCGATGACACGCTTTAAATGCTGCTGGCCCGGCTGAACCTTCGCCGCGCGTTCGAAAATTCTCGTACCAACTTCTCTTGATCCCGTAAATGTGATAAGGCTTGTTTTCGGATGGTCAACAAGATAGTCGCCTACTTCCGCTCCGCTTCCCGGAACAAAGTTGACTACGCCTTTTGGCAATCCGGACTCTTCAAGCACCTCAACAAATTTTGCTGCAATAACAGGTGTAGCACTCGCAGGTTTCAGAACCACTGTGTTTCCAGTAACGATCGGCGCCACTGTTGTGCCTGCCATGATCGCAAACAAGAAGTTCCAAGGCGGGATCACGACTGTCACTCCAGTCGGCGTGTATACATATTGGTTTTTCTCGCCTTCACGGCTGTTGACCGGTTTGCCTTTTGCCAGTTCGATCATTTGGCGTGCATAATACTCCATGAAGTCGATCGCTTCAGCCGTATCGGCATCCGCCTCGTTCCAAGGCTTTCCTGCTTCTTTCACAAGCAAAGCTGAGAATTCATGTTTTCTTCTGCGGACTTTGGCAGCAGCGCGGAACAGGACAGCCGCTCTCTCTTCAGGAGACGTGTATCTCCACTCTTCAAATGCTTTTGCAGCCGCTTGAATCGCTTGCTCAGCGTGCTCTTGAGACGCTTTTGACACTCGGCCGACGACTTCTTCTTTATCAGCCGGGTTGATTGAAACGATTTTCGCTTCCGTTTCCACTCTCTCGCCGTTAATGACAAGCGGATAGTCTTTTCCTAAATATTCGCTTACTGTCGCAAGCGCTTTTTTAAACGCTTCCACGTTGTTTTGATCTTGGAAATTTGTGAATGGCTCGTGTTTGTAAGGTGTTGTCATGATAATCTCTCCTTTTTTACTTCTTTGTCATTCCTTTGAAAGCAAATGCAATGTTTGACGGACGTTCTGCAAGGCGTCTCATAAAGTAGCCGTACCAATCCTCGCCGTATGGCAGGTAGACTCTCATGTTATAACCTTCTTTTACGAGGCTGAGCTGGGTTTGCGACCGCATGCCGTACAGCATCTGAAATTCAAACTTGTCATGGGCAATGCCATGTTCCTTGGCAAGCTGCTTTGTAAAGTCGATCATTTTGTCGTCATGTGTGGCAATCGCTGTATAGTGACCGTTTAAGAGCTGCTTTCGGATGATTTTTTTGTAATTTTCATCGACATCGCTTTTCTCCGGGAAAGCTACTTTTTCTGATTCTTTATAAGCTCCTTTTACAAGGCGAAGGAACGGGTTTAAAGAATCCAAATCGTCAATGTCTTTTTCCGTCCGGTACAGATAGGCTTGCAGCACTGTGCTCACATGCTCGTATTTCTTTCTGAAATCTTTGAAAATATCAAGCGTTTTCTGGCATCTGACTTCGTCCTCCATGTCAATGGTGACCATGATTTTATGTTTCTCGGCCGTCTGAAGGATTTTTGTCATATTTTCATACACCAAATCCATATCTATATCCAAACCTAAAGACGTCATTTTTAAAGAAACGTGTGAGTTCAGCTCCTGATCCGCGATGGTCGCAATGGTTTGAATGCACTCTTCCGTACGCTCCCGTGCGACCTCGGCGCTGTTCACGAACTCGCCTAAATGATCGACAGTAACTGACAGGCCTTGGCTGTTAAGCTGTCGAATGGTCGGGATTGAACTGTTAAAGTCATTCCCGCCGATAATTTTACCCGCTGCTACCCGGCTTCCCCAGTTCCTCGCCATTTTATTGAGAAAGCCGCTTTTGGATAAAAATAAGAAAAAATCTCTTGTGATCACTTCCAACCTCAACACCCCGCAATCTAAGAAGTATTTGTATGAGTTTATTGTAAATGGACAAAACCGGCGTTCACAATATTCTCAAAATACAAAGATTCTGATTATTTTTGTGGATTTGCCACAATCAGATAGTTAGAAAGTCGGGGGGGATTCTGTCGAATAAAGGAGAAAAGGAAGCGACAAAAAACATCAGCTTCCTCCATCCTTCCACACTTCTTCAACCGTATTCAAAAGCAAACGGTTCAACTCAGGTGTCATATCTTTTTTCTCTGCCTTCAGTTCTTTTGCCGCTTCCATGATTCTTTCGATTTCCGTTTCAATGAATTGGTGAATAACATCGATTCTTGCTTCGAGGTCAAGCTCTTCTCCTCTTCTTTTCCGTTCAAGCAAAGTTTCCATTTCAGCCTTCAGCTCGGGTTCAGCAATAAGTTCATTCATCAAAACAGTAAAGTCCATTGGCGGAATGGTTCCGTGCTTTTCAATCCATTGGCAGGCCAAAATAGGCCGAAGAACGTAGAAGTACTTTTTAATTTTGACCTCTTGTCCTTGTAGATAATCCTTGACGTTCCTTCTCGCCATATTGATATAGTGATACACGCTTGCTTCAGGCTTAAATGCCTCCGTGCGCAGTTTTCTTAACTGCTCTGCGGTCGTAAATGCTTCGTAATACACAATGTCTGAGGACAGCCATTCAAGGAGCGGCGGGTTTGATTTTTTGAAGAGCCGCAGCGTCTTTCTCAGCTCCCAGCCGCTGATATCCAGTAAATCGTGAATCGGTTCCTCAATCACATCCCGCTCCTGCTCAATTGAAAAATACCACTCCTTTTTCGGCACATAAATAAAGCGGACGTCGTAATCACTATCCTGCGAGGGAAATCCCCATGCGCGGCTTCCTGACTCGACGGCATACACGATTTTGACTCCGTATGACTGCTCGATCCGTTTTAATTCATCAATGATTCTTTGTTTCATATCTATTCGTCTCCAGTCTGTTCTCATTCCGGCAGTTCGCAGAAAAAAACCGCCTGATGATATGCGGCGGCTTTTCACATTTATCAGCCTTTAAGATGCTGCTTAAAGAAAGCAAGTTTTTCCGTTTGAAAAGCAGGGATATACTCATGTCCGAAGTAGCGGTACACCTTCAGCTCTTTCTCTGTTTCCAAATGATTGTAGGCGGCAAACACGGTGGACGGCGGCGTGACCTTGTCAATCAGGCCGATTGACATCAGGACAGGCACCTTCACTCGGTCAGCGAGATTCATAATATCGAAATATGAAAGTGTCTTCATCGCCTGCTCTTCTGTTTCCGGGCTGCCATTTCTTCTGAAGAAGGAATTGATTTCAAGGTACGGCTGTTCAAGCGCCACATCAATGGCCCGTTCGAAGTTGCTTAAATAAGGATAATCGGCAACCGCGGCTTTTGGAATGTCTGACAGCGCTGCTGCGGCAATGGTTAAACCTCCGCCTTGGCTTCCTCCTGTCACACCGATCCTTGTTTCGTCAACCTCGTCGAAGCTGCTGATGACCTCAAGCGCGCGGACGGCGTCCAAATAAACACCGCGGTAATAGTATGTATCTTTATCAAGAATTCCTTTCGTCATCCAGCCCAAAGCGTGACCGTGCGGTGAAATACTCGTATCCTCGCTGCTCTGCTGGCCGCGGACAAGCATGCCGAATGCGGCGTAGCCATGGAGTGCCCAGTTTACCATTTCATGAATCTCACCATCATAGCTTGCATTGTAGCCATGATATTTCACGATCGCCGGATGCGGGCCTTCCTTGTCAGGCACCGCGTACCATCCGGTAATGCGGGCGTTTTCGAAGCTTTTATATGTGAGACGGTACACTTTTACTCCGTCAGCAGGATAGTCAACCGGCTGTAAATCAGGTTCTGCTTGGACTTTTGCAAGTTCCTCCAAAGACAATTTCCAAAACTCAGAAAAATCTTTCGGTGCTGTTTTTTCAGGCTTATATGTTTGCAATTGGTCGAGCGGCAGATCGAATAGTTGCATTTCCGATTATTCCCCTTTGTTTTATAAGATTTAGTTTGTATTCCTATACTACCACGTTTCGGCTTTGTTTTCTAAATATTTTCAGCTTTGTTTCCCAGACAGCCTTCATCAAACGTTTGTTTAAGACTTTCCCGGCTTAGTTCCATAAAGGCCTGGGCGGTCAGACTGACATAGCGGTTCTTTAAAAAGACAAAGACGAGGGTTCGTGATGGCGCGGATTGAATCGATAAATAGATTACACCCGGATCTTTATCCCTTTTGACCATATTCGGTGCCATTGTCACACCTAATCCGTTAGCCACAAGAGATTGGGCGGTTTCAATATGGCTCGTCTTAAAGGCAGCATTCGGCTTAAAGCCGCTTTCTGCACAGAGATCGAGAACTGTCCTGCGAAAGCCGAAGCCTTCTTTTAACAGAATAAAGGGCACGTTCCTTACCATGGCAAGCGGCACACACGGATGGCGGCCCTCATCTTCTTCCAGCGCTTTCTCAATCAGCGCGACCATTTCCGGCGGCATCCACCTTTGTTTTTCCTTCGGCACCGCGAGAACAACCGGTTCCGTGAGCAAGGGTGTAATGGAGAGCCGTTCATCCTCGATCGGCAAGGATAAAACAGAAAGGTCAACTTCTCCCTTTGCCGTCATCTCCTCTAATGAAACCGGATCTTTTTCAACAAGCTGAACCTCCACATGAGGATAGCGCGCCAAAAACTGCTTCAGCAGCGGAGGAAAGAGATATCTCCCTGTTACAGCAGGAATTCCGATGGATAATTTATGACCGATTCCCTGTGATCGCTCCTGCATTTCCCGAAGCAAATCATCTCTGGAACGAATGATGTCCTCGGCTTTTTCAATGAAACGCCTGCCGTGAGGTGTCAGTGTAACAGAGCCATGAGATCTGTGAAAAAGGGTAAGCCCCAGCTCAGCCTCAAGCTTTTTGATTTGCTGGCTGAGAGACGGCTGTGCGATATGAAGATGTTCCGCCGCCTTTGTAAAGCTTTGGCGCCGGGCAATTTCCGCTGCATATTCCATCACTTTAATATCCATTTCAGCCTCCATAGGTTGAACCTATCGTTTTCATCATTTTTATATCTTGGACGAATCATAACAGAAATTGCTAACATAATCCATATCATCATTTACAAAAGAAGGAGCTGGTTCAAATGACAAATGAAACACCGTTTTCTAAAAACGCCGAGATGTATCGGGATGAAAAGGTATTTGCCGAGGGGGAAGATTTGGGGTTGATGATCAAAACAGCGGAATGCCGGGCAGAGCATCGGGTGCTGGATATCGGAGCGGGCGCCGGCCATACGGCCCTGGCATTTTCTCCTTATGTACAGGAGTGCATCGGTGTTGATGCAACGAAAGAGATGGTAGAGGTTGCGTCCTCCTTCGCGCAAGAAAAAGGAGCTGAAAACGTACGCTTTCAGCAAGGAACGGCAGAGTCACTCCCCTTCCCCGACGATTCATTTGATATCATCACCTGCCGATACGCAGCCCACCATTTTTCAGATGTCCGCAAAGCTGTCAGCGAGGTTGCACGCGTACTGAAACAGGACGGACGTTTTCTCTTAGTTGATCATTACGCGCCTGAAGATCCCATTCTTGATGAGTTTGTCAATCAGTTGAACCGGCTTCGAGACCCTTCCCATGTTCGAGAAAGCTCATTATCAGAATGGCAGGCGATGTTCAGCGCCAATCAACTGGCTTATCAAGACATCCAAAAGTGGAACTTGCCGATTCAATACGATAGCTGGATCAAACGAGGCGGAACCCCCGCTGACCGGGAAAAACAAATCATTGCCCACTTGAACCACACATCAGACGAAGCACGCGACACGTTCTGTATTACATTAAACCGAAACGGACAGCCCGTCTCCTTTTGTTTAAAAGCGATTTTGATACAAGGGATAAAACGATAAAAAAAGCCGTGCGCTGCGCACGGCTTTTTACATCGGCTGATAAAGATCCCAGCCAATTTTTAATGTCTCAACAATGTAATCGGCAACCTCTTCCGGGGAAAGGTTGTCTGTTGCCACTTTTGAATTGTGCTTGTCATAAATGACTTTTCTTTCGTTAAACAGCTGTTCCATTTCATCCATTGAACGGTTATGCAGTACAGGGCGGCTTTCGATCAATAAATCCGCGCGCTGCTTCCAATTCTCCCATGACAGGTCAAGATGAAGCACGAGACAGTTTTCCAGACAGCAATTTCTGATTTCTTCTTGTTTAAAAGATCCCCCGCCCAGAGATACGATTTTGAATCGTTTATGATGGCAGATGTCTAAAATATATTCCTTCTCCGTTTTCCGGAAAAAGTCTTCTCCCTTTTTCTCAAATATCTCAGGAATTGACATATTGAAATCCTTTTCGATCTCTTGGTCAATATCAATAAAATCTCTATATAATTTTTTAGCGACCAATTGGCCGATTGTCGTTTTTCCTACACCCATGAATCCAATCAGGACGATATTTCTTTCTCTTACTGGGATGGCTCGTTTAGCGTTCATCTTCGGCGAAATCCTCCTAAGGAATGAAAGTTTATCTTCATTATATGCTTAATTAGCGAATATTTATATAGATACCGGCTTTACTGGTCAAGCTTATAGTGCGCTTTGTTGTTTAGCCATTTTTGCCTGAATGACATTCATTGTACAACATTTCTGCAGGTATTTTAATACTTCGACGCAAAAAAGCATTAAAACCTTCCGCCTTTATTGTTTTTCCAGCTGACTCTTCGATGGAAGGGTCTTTTTCTGTATGATAAATAGGAAGGGAGAAATGGCGATGATCATTTGGATAAACGGGGCATTCGGTTCCGGAAAAACACAAACAGCCTTCGAACTGCACAGAAGGCTGAACCCATCTTACGTGTATGATCCCGAGAAAATGGGTTTTGCGCTGCGCTCCATGGTGCCGCAGGAGATCGCAAAGGACGATTTTCAAAGCTATCCCTTATGGCGGGCGTTCAATTACAGTTTGCTAGCTTCTCTGACAGATACATACCGCGGCATCATTATTGTGCCTATGACGATTGTACATCCTGAATACTTCAATGAGATCATCGGCAGGCTCAGACATGAAGGCAGGATCGTTCACCACTTTACACTAATGGCTTCAAAGGAAACCTTGTTAAAAAGGCTGCAAACCAGAGCAGAAGGAAAAAACTCATGGGCCGCCAAACAAATTGACCGCTGCGTTGAAGGTTTATCATCACCCATTTTTGAGGACCACATTCAAACAGACCACCTGTCGATTCAGGATGTGGCAGAGAACATTGCCGCGAGAGCCGAACTCCCATTAGATCCTGATACGAGAGGCAGCCTCCGAAGGTTCACCGACAGATTAATGGTAAAGCTGAATCATATCCGCATCAAATAAAGCTTCTGTACACGACAAAAGCCCGCTCCGAGAGCGGGCTTTCTTCAACTTATTTCCACCAGTCATCAAACATAGACGCCGGAACCTGGCGTTTATGTTCAGTCATGCTGTAGCGTTTTTCCAGCGCTTCTGATACTTTCGCTGATACTTCTTTTCCTTCGAGATAATCGTCAATCTCGTCGTAGGAAATGCCAAGCTCTGTTTCATCCGACTGCTGCGGTTTTTCGTCGAGCAGATCGGCAGTCGGTTCTTTTAAGTATAAGCGTTCCGGTGCACCCAGCTCTTTCAGCAGTGTTCTTCCCTGGCGCTTCGTCAAGCCTGTCAGCGGCAGGAGGTCTGCTCCGCCGTCACCGTACTTCGTAAAGAAACCAGTCACTGCTTCAGCAGCATGGTCTGTTCCTAACACAAGAAGGCCTTCCTGGCCGCCGATCGCGTATTGCGCGATCATTCTTGTTCTTGCTTTTACGTTTCCTTTATTAAAGTCAGTCAGCTGATCGCCTGTTTCCTGCTGATACTGATCAGAAAAAGCGCTGACTGTCGATTTAATATCAAACTTCCATGATTTATCCGGCTTAATAAACTTTAAAGCAAGCTGGGCATCGTCTTCATCCTGCTGTGTGCCATGCGGAAGACGGACCGCGATAAATTGAGCGTCTCCGCCCTCCTCGCGAATGCTCTCCACCGCAAGCTGAGCGAGTCTTCCCGCAAGTGTTGAATCCTGGCCTCCGCTGATTCCCAATACAAAGCCTTTAGCACCGGTTTTCTTTACATATTGTTTTAAAAAATTGACTCGGTCCTCAATTTCTTGCTTTGGATCAATTGAGGGCTTCACATGTAACTCACGCATAATCTTTTCCTGCATGCTCATCCCAATCATTCCTCCTGTACATTTTCCCTTGTTACTGATCATTTCCCCAAATCAATGAAAATGAATCATGACTGTTATGTATCCCTATTAAATATAGCACAGGTCTTCATTCACAGTGAACAAGAGAGATCAGCTGACTTCAACCCGTATGGATGTCACACTGTCGCCATTGCATTTCCCTTTTTCAATCGGGCAGGAAGAAAACGCGACAATTAAATCCATCTCCGCCCTGAGCCTTACATAATCTCCGGCATTCGAAAGCGGCGTTTCCACAGACAGATTCCCTTTCTCATCAAGGACAGTATTCATAAAAATCGCAAATGGGTAATGCATGTGAGGCTTCGGTACGCCAAACTGCTCAAGCGCACGGTTCATATTGTCATAGCACGTATCCTGAAACTCATCCTTTTGCTTCCCATATAAGAGCCTGTTCATATCAGGACGGCAGGCGGGCAGCAGCAGATCATGCTTGCCGACCGTATCTTCAATCAGGGTTAACATCGGCTTATACAGGTTGGAGTAGAGATGGTCGTTGACCTTCACATGAATGGAGTGATTGGCATCTATCGTCGCTCCCTGATCAAGGTGTTCATAAAAATCCTTGGCATGGTATGCGACAAAATCAGCCACCTGCTGCCCTTCTACATCAACCACCTTTAAAATCTGCCCCTTTTTCAGCTTCAGCCCAAGCCCTTTTTTCGGCTCCACAATATATTGCTGTGTCATTGGTTTGCTCCTTTTTTCATTAGTATGAGCGTCCGCTTCCTTCTCCATGTAAAAAGAGGCAAAAATCCGATGTATATAAGCTTCGGACAGATCACAATCTAACCTTAGATAAAAGGGGTTGAATAAATAATGAGCCAAACAAAAAAAGACCAGCCAAAAGGGAATCTGGCTTGGTGGCAGCTGTCACTGATCGGAGTCGGCTGCACGATTGGAACAGGCTTCTTTCTCGGTTCCAGCATCGCTATTGTAAAAAGCGGTTTTTCCGTTCTCCTTTCATTTCTGATCGCAGGGATCGGTACGTATTTTGTCTTTGAACAGCTCGCCAAGCTGTCGGCGAAGCAGCCGGAGAAAGGTTCGTTTTGTGCGTATGCCCGAAAAGCATTCGGCAAATGGGCAGGCTTCAGCAACGGCTGGGTGTACTGGTCATCAGAAATGTTGATTACCGGAAGCCAGCTGACAGCCATTTCGCTATTTACGAAGCATTGGTTTCCTCAAGTGCCGCTATGGGTGTTTGCCTCAATCTACGCGGTACTGGGGCTCCTTATTATTTTCACCGGCCTGTCTGTCTTTGAAAAAACAGAAAACGTGCTGGCAGTCATTAAAACAGCTGCTATTTTTATGTTTATTGTCATTGCCATCCTGGCATTATGCGGTATCCTGTCCGGCGGAAATCATGGCATACATGTTCCAAATAAGACGAGAGAGCTTTTCCCATACGGCGCCATGGGGCTGTGGACAGGTTTAATCTATGCGTTTTACGCTTTTGGCGGAATTGAGGTCATGGGGTTGATGGCGGTTCACTTAAAAAAACCTGAGGAAGCGTCTAAATCAGGGAAACTGATGCTGGCGACGCTGGCGATTATTTATATCATTTCAATCGGGCTTGCTCTGCTTTTGGTTCCGTTACACGCGTTTACTGAACAGGACAGTCCGTTCATTACGTCATTAAAAGGATATAACCTTGAGATCATCCTTGATATATTTAACGGGATTTTCATCATCGCCGGGTTCTCGACCCTTGTCGCTTCGCTTTTTGCCGTTACGACATTGCTTTGTACAATGGCTGATGACGGCGACGCGCCGAAATGCTTTACTCTAAAGGAAGGCAAAAAAATATGCTGGCCGGCACTTGGGCTGACGTTTGCGGGGCTTGTTCTCTCCATTATTCTGTCGTTAGTGCTGCCTAAAAACATTTATGAGCATATGACAACAGCTGCGGGGCTTATGCTTTTATACACTTGGCTGTTTATCCTGTTCTCCAGCAAAAAGCTGACTGATCCCGAGGGCATGGGAAAAACGCAAATTTATTTAGCGATGGTTCTGATTGCTGCAGCTGTGTCCGGTACATTGTTTGAAAAATCAAGCCGGCCCGGTTTTTTCGTCAGCATAGGTTTTCTCGTGATCATCGCCATTGTAACCATGATCTATCAAAAAAAGCAGGGTCATAAAGATCGCCCTGCCAGTCCTTGATTATTTATTTCATTTTGTTGAACATGTTCTTTAAATAAGAAAACGGGCACTTCGATACCTGTTTTTCGTCATCACGGAGGAAATACTGCTTCCATTCACGATTACCCTTTCCTCCGTACCAGTCTAATTGCGGGTGAATCGGAGCCTGATCATAGGCCTCTAAACGAGATCGGATCAGCCTGCTCATGTTACGGCCAAATGCAGTTGATCCATTTAGGTCCTCAAACACCCACCTTGGCTGAAACGTGACCATAAAAAAAGGAAAGCTCCGGCTTCTTCTTGCCTCGTGCCCCGGTGTAGCGCACAGAATGAAATACGGCTCGCCGTCAAAACAAAACTCCCATTTATAATGCTCGGGATCGGCCGGAATGTCTTCCGGCCATTCTTTTTCGTCTTGATGACTCAGTCTATTTAAAAAGCGCCAAAACAGCTCTTCATATGCTTCAATCGAATAATGCTCCGCCAAATCTTCCGGTGTATCAAACAACACAACGAGGGATGCGTATTTTCCCGTGTCCCGCGATATCTTGCCGTACTCCGCAAGCAACGGAGCCAGTTCCTCCGCTGTACGGTTTTCCCGCGGATCTCCGGCAAAAGCAATCCGAAGCTGATCAGTCAGAAACGCCTGGCGTCCGGGAATGCACGGAAACGTATCCGCGTCGTCCGCCAGAGTTTCTGCCAGCAGCTCAAAAGCGATTCTTTGCCATTCAGGAAGCTCTTCCTGAATACGTTCCAGAAAACTTTTGGTGTAAATCCCATTCACCATTGATCCACCTCCAGTATCATCTGAATACTATATTAAAACTGGAAGCGGCAGGTGACTGTCCTTCATGAATCAGCCCAATAACTGTTTGATGCCCTGATAACCAAAGTAAAAGCCAAACACGAGGAGGGATACACCGGCGATTCCGGTCAATCCTCTCAATAGCTTTTCATGAAGCAGGTTTCTGAACGTACTGGCTGTGATAGCCATGCAGAAATCCCAGATTAAAATGCCGATCATGATGCCGGAGCTATAGATTAGAAGCTGATTCATATTGTAGGCCTCTGCTGTTTTCGCAAGAATGCTTCCGTAAATTCCAAGCCAAAAAAGGATGCTCAATGGGTTTGACAATGAAATGAGAAAACCCGATGCGAATGTTTTCCTGTATGACGGTTTCCCCCGCGAGCTTCGCACATCCATCGGTTCTCTGACGTTTTTCAGCGTTTCAATTCCGGTATAGGTCAGGACAAAAAAGCCGAAGAGCCACAAAAATGTTTTCACAAATGGAGCAGTCAAGAACTGTGACAGCCCGAAATAGATAAAAAGCATGTACAGCCCATCCGCTGTCATCGCGCCTAAACCGAAAATCCATGCATGCCAAAAACCGTTTTTAATTCCTTTGTCTATTTGCGCCGCATTCACTGGCCCCACAGGCGCAGACAAGGACAGCCCCAGCACAATATAGCTCAAAAAAATGTTCACCGGCCCGTACTCCCTTCTCTTATGTAACTTGTACAATTTATTCGGGAACGGGCCAAGCTATGCACAAATTCACTTACTGTTTCAGACGTTCAAGCTCTTCCTCCATAATATCGGCGGCTTTGCCTACAAAACTAAAAATGAGTTCCAGCTCCTCTTCCGTATATTCGCGGCACAACTCCATCGTCGACTCAGACAAAGGACGGAACAAATCCTTTATATGTTTTTTCGAAGCAGTCAAAGGGACGATTACGACTCTCCTGCGATCGTTCGGGTCCTTTTCACGAGCCACATACCCCGCTTTTTCCAGCCGGTCAACCAGTGCCGTGACTGACCCCGTGCTGAGGCCGGTTTTTTTCCCCAGTTCTCCGGCCGTCATCGGACCTGCTTCATTTAAAATGTCAGCTGATTTCAAATCGGTGGGAAACAGACCGAGAGCTTGAGCGGCTGCCTGATGAAACAGAACCGTTCTTGTGCCCAGTTTTCGAAAAAGCTGAACAGCAGTCTTTTCCAACTCACTTCTGGAATTTCTTGTTGACAACTGACAGTCCTCCCTATAAAATCGAGTTTATCTTGATAATCGAGATATTCAACATTCAAACTATTATCATGATATCAGAACTTACATAGAAAAGTAAGAGGAGGTAGAACAAATGGACACAACAACAGCAAAACAGGCTTCCACCAAATTTGTGGTCCTCGGTCTCCTGCTGGGCATCTTGATGTCTGCAATGGACAATACGATTGTTGCCACCGCGATGGGCAATATCGTAGCCGATCTTGGAAGCTTCGATAAATTTGCCTGGGTGACGGCATCCTATATGGTGGCGGTTATGGCTGGCATGCCGATTTACGGCAAGCTTTCCGATATGTACGGCCGAAAACGGTTTTTCCTGTTTGGACTTATTTTTTTCTTAATCGGCTCGGCTTTATGCGGGATTGCCCAGACGATGAATCAGCTGATCATCTTCCGGGCCATTCAAGGGATAGGAGGCGGCGCGCTCCTGCCAATTGCCTTTACCATTATCTTTGATTTGTTTCCGCCGGAAAAACGCGGAAAAATGTCCGGCATGTTCGGTGCTGTATTTGGATTATCCAGTGTTCTTGGTCCGCTCTTAGGCGCGATCATAACAGATTCGATCAGCTGGCATTGGGTGTTTTACATCAATGTGCCGATCGGCGCATTGTCATTGTTTTTCATTATTCGCTACTACAAAGAATCTCTGGAGCACAGAAAGCAGAAAATAGACTGGGGCGGCGCGATTACATTAATCGTATCCATTGTATGCCTGATGTTCGCCCTTGAGCTTGGCGGCAAAACATACGATTGGAATTCCATTCAGATCATCGGGCTGTTTATTGTATTCGCCGTTTTCTTCATTGCCTTTTTTATTGTGGAGAGAAAAGCAGAAGAGCCGATTATTTCTTTCTGGATGTTTAAGAACCGCTTGTTTGCCACAGCACAGATTCTCGCTTTCCTGTATGGCGGAACATTTATTATTTTAGCGGTATTTATTCCGATTTTCGTTCAGGCGGTCTACGGCAGCTCGGCGACAAGCGCGGGCTTCATTCTGACGCCGATGATGATTGGATCAGTCATCGGAAGCATGATCGGCGGAATCTTCCAAACGAAGGCAAGCTTCCGCAATTTGATGCTGATATCTGTTATAGCTTTCTTTATCGGCATGCTGCTTCTTTCCAATATGACGCCTGACACAGCACGGGTATGGCTGACAGTCTTTATGATGATTTCAGGCTTTGGTGTAGGCTTTAACTTCTCCCTGCTGCCGGCGGCATCGATGAATGATCTTGAACCTCGCTTTCGGGGAACAGCAAACTCTACAAATTCATTTTTGCGATCATTTGGCATGACCTTAGGCGTCACCATTTTCGGAACGGTGCAAACAAACGTATTCACGAACAAGCTGAGTGACGCCTTCAGCGGTATGAAAGGCTCAGCGGGATCAGGCGCTGCGCAAAATATTGGCGACCCGCAGGAGATATTCCAAGCGGGAACACGTTCCCAGATTCCTGATGCGATCCTGAATCGCATTATTGACGCGATGTCATCAAGTATTACGTATGTCTTTTTGCTCGCTTTGATTCCAATTGTCCTCGCGGCGGTTACCATTTTGTTTATGGGAAAAGCCAGAGTGAAAACAACAGCCGAAATGACAAAGAAAGCAAATTAACATAAAAAAAGCAGTACATGCTGGGCATGTACTGCTTTTTTCTATTACACTCCTAATCTTGCAAGAATAAACGTCCATATACAAATGATCAATAACAGAATCAGGCTGTACGCCACTGTCCTTTTAAACAGTTTAGATTCCTTGCCTGTTTGGCCGACCGCTGCGGCAGCGATGGCGATAGATTGAGGAGAAACAAGTTTCGCCATGACACCGCCCGCCGTATTTGCGGCTAACAGCAAGTCTGAACCCGCACCGATCTGCGCTCCGGTGACAACCTGCAAATGGCCAAACAAAGCGTTATTGCTGACAACAGAACCTGTGATAAACACGCCAATCCAGCCGAGAACAGGACTGACAAACGGGAACAGGTCTCCTGTTTTCGCCAATGCTAACCCAATTGAAGAGCTGAGCCCTGCGAAGTTGGCCAGATTGGCAAAACCCATCACGAAGCAGATCGTCATAATCGGCACCCACAGCTCTTTTCCTGTCTCCTTCAGGGAAGCAAAGGCATCCCGGGAGGAGAACTTTTTGCTGAACAGCCCTGTCACGATGACCGCCGCTAAAATCGCTGTACCAGTCGCTGACAGCAGATCAACTTTAAAGACTGCATCTAACGGCATGGCAGATGGCGCGATCGGCGGCATTTTCATAATTTGCTGATGCAGAAAAGGCATTTTGAACAGGAGCGTTGATTGATATAACAGTCCGCCTTCTTGGAAAAGCGCTTTGAAGGCAGGAAGGCTCCAGATGGTGATCGCCGCAGTTAAAATGTAGAAAGGAGACCATGCTTTCGCAATATCAGCGGCACGGTATGCCTTTTTCTCACCAGCATCGCCGGCCCCTTCCTCGCGGTAAATCTCTTTCGGCTGCCATTTGCGGAGGAAGAGGGCAAGCCCGCCCATGCTGAATAAGGCCGCCAAAATGTTTGCTAATTCCGGCCCGAGCACCGCCATTGTCAGTGTCTGAACCGCTGTATACCCACCGCTCACAACCAGAAGAGCGGGCCATGTCTGTTTGATTCCTTTCATTCGGTCTAATAAGAATACAAGCAGGAATGGTATTAAAAATGAGATCATCGGCAGTGTCCACATTAATGTCCGTGACAGCTCAAGAGCAGACAAATCACCAATCTGCGCCCCTGTGATGACAGGAATCCCGATCGCCCCAAAGGCTCCGGAGGCGGCGTTTGCAATCAAGCAGAGCGCTGCCGCTTTTAACGGTTTAAAACCAAGTTCGACGAGCAGCGCCGCACTAATCGCAATCGGAACACCAAAACCGGCCGCGCCTTCTAAAAACGCGTTAAAACAAAAACCAATTAATAATAGCTGTAATCGTTGGTCAGGCGAAATGCCGGCAATGCTGGACCGAATAATGGTAAATTTCCCGGTTTTCACTGCGATTTTATACAGCCACACCGCCATCAGGACGATGTAGCCAATGGGCCACAGCCCGCTCCCGATTCCTAACAAAACAGAAGAAATCGCTTTTTCAACCGGCATATGAAATGCCAAAACGGAGACGAAGAAACTGACGGCTAGGGTAAGAAATGCCGCAAGAATTCCTTTCATTTTCAAAACAGTTAAAGCCAAAAGAAAAAAGAGAATCGGAGTGAGCGCCACAAGTGCGCTCACATACTCGTTTCCAAACGGATCATACAACTGCTCCCACATTGACAATCAGCCCTTTACTCTAAAGTTGCGGTTAGTTGACTTTTTGTTCTGCAAAATGAGGTTTTAAAATGTTTTTAAGGACACCGGCGCTGTGAAGGAACTGTTCTTTTTCTTTCTCATTTAAGTTCAGCTCAGTGATACCTGCGATCCCTCCGCGGTTCACGACAGCCGGCACACCGATGTACACGTCATCTGCACCGTATTGCCCGTCCAAATATGTGCTGACAGTTAATATGCTGTTTTCATTATGAAGAATGGCTTTTGTAATGCGAGCAAGACTCATCGCAACTCCATAATAAGTCGCGCCTTTTTTCTCAATGATATGGTAAGCTGCGTTTTTCACATCATCTACAATTTGGTCCAGCTCCTCTTGTTTGTACGCATCGTTTTTCTCAACGAGTTCACTGACCGGCACACCGCCGACATTCGCGCGGCTCCAAACAGGAAGCTCTGTGTCGCCGTGCTCTCCGATAATATGCGCGTGCACGTTTTGAGGCGCTGCGCCAAAGTATTCGCTCAGCATGAAACGGAATCTCGCAGAATCTAGTGTTGTGCCGCTTCCGATCACCCGCTCTTTTGGCAGGCCGCTGAATTTCCATGTTGCGTAAGTCAGGATATCAACCGGATTTGTCGCGATTAAGAAAATGCCGTCAAATCCGCTCGCCATGACCTCACTGACGATGCCTTTGAAAATCTTCAAGTTCTTTTCTACTAATTCAAGGCGTGTCTCACCAGGTTTTTGGTTTGCTCCGGCGCAAATGCAGACAATATCAGCATCCTTGCAGTCTTCATATGTTCCGTAAGATGTTTTGACCGGTTGTGGCGCAAACGCCTTTCCGTGGTTTAAATCCATCACATCGCCCATTGCTTTTTCTTTATTTACATCAATGACCACAAGCTCATCTGTGATCCCTTGGTTAATTAACGCAAATGCATAACTGCTTCCAACAAAACCCGCTCCGATTAAAGCTACTTTATTTACTTGTTTGTTCATCATTAATCATCCTTCCAGGGTATGTTTCTCTTTGATGTCTTTTATTTGTGAAGTATTTCACATTTATATTGTGCAACATTTCACAAACTTTTGCAAGAGAAAAGTTTTGTCTGATTTATGAACAAAAAAGAAACCATCATTGATGGTTTCTTTCGGTAAGTCCCGTCTAGCATTGCCCTCAATGAGGAAGAGAACCGCTTAAGCCCGAGTCATTATATAAACCATTTTGCACATAATCAAAGCCAGGCTGATTCTGACCGGGCACTTGGGCGCTGCCATTATTAAAAATCACTTTGGCGTTGGTTGTATCCGTGTCCGCGGGCAGCGTCAGCGTGTAAATTCCATCTGCATTTTTAGTCATTGGTTTTCCAGGCCAAGATCCGGTCAATTCAATTGCCCGGCCCCCATCATGTTTATAGATATAAGCATTTACTTGGCTCCAATGATTCGGATTTTGATAGCCGATGGTTTTGGCCGAAGCTGGATCTCTTTTAACAAAGCTGTATTCCTCGGTCTTCGTTACCCCATCACTGTTCGTTCCTTTTAACATGATGGTGTATGTTTTGCCAAATGGATCTCCTTTTCCGATTGTGAATTGATCTCCATCCTTAAACGCTGTCTCTGGTCCATTATTGATTTGATAAACGGCTTTTGTTGTATTTGCATCTGCACGCAAGGTAATCGTCAGTTGATCATTGAAAGAATGTGTTACACCTGTTTTGTAATTCTCAAGGAAAACATGAGGCGCTTTTGCAATATCATCAGGATAAAGCACAGCCACAGATCTGGCATTGATCGTGCCTGTCAGTTTACCATCGTTCACTTGAAATGAACCCGCCCCAGCTTTATTATCATATCTGCCATTAGGCAATTTTGTTGGTGTATTGATAGAAACAGAGGAAGAACCTGCATTTGCCAGCACAACGCCATGTGAGCCGCGCTGATTCATAAATATCTGGTTGTTTCCATTCGGGTTCGAGAGTTCCTCAGGCTGTCCAGCCATCACATTGTGAAATCTATTGACCGCAGTGATAGCCTGATCTTCAAATAAAGCACTCCCGCGATCGCCTATTTGGCTTTTCCCCGGGAATCTCACACCATTTCCGCCTCCCTCAGGTCTGGAAAAGAAAAGAGGCGTACTGCCTGAACGAGAAGCTATCACCGCCCAGCCTAAACGGATATCATCATCGCTCATCCATGTCGACTCTTCATCATCATTGGCATACGTATCATGCGATTCTACCCATGTCACTAGCTTGTCCGCAGACACATCAGATGCATAGTGGGAGATATTCGACACGCCCAGATTACGATTCTTTAAAGCGGACCTTATGGAATGCCCATAGTTAGACGCTGTCACATTCATATAATTCGCATAGGCAGCATCTCTTGAAGCACTATCCTGCAGGATTTCTCCGTATTGGAACTCTGCAGATGTATTTGTGATATTCGGCCAAAATTGACTGCCGTAACTCCCATCATCCGGAAGCTCTATATGTTTGGCAGCATCAAATCGAAAACCGTCTGCTCCATCATTCAATGCTCTTTCTAAGAACCGTTTCAGATAGGACTGTACTTGTGTATTTTGTGTATTCCAGTCATACAGCCCGAGCAATGAATTCTGCGTGACATCCCATCGATCAGACCAGTTTTTAATTTGTGTGTTTCCATGTGTCCAGTTTGGAATACTCTTAATCTCATTGGAAATCGCGGCATAGTCACTGGTGGTATGATTGATGACCGCGTCAACAATGACCTTTATGCCATATTCTTCAGCGGCTGCACACATTTCTTTAAATTCTTGTTCAGTTCCTAAGTAACGGTTGCCAATTTGGTACGATGTCGGCTGATAGAGCCAGTACCAGTTCGACATGCTTTTATTTCCTTGGTTCCCTTCCTTTACTTGGTTAATCGGAGACGTCTGAATGGCTGTATATCCTGCATCATGAATATCCTTCATATTGTGTTTTAACGTATTAAACGACCAATTCCAAGCATGAAGAATGGTTCCGCTTTTGATCGACGGCGCTGTAAGCTCATTTGATTTGTTAGCCGTTTCAGCATTCGCAGCCGTTGGTCCTGCCAGAACCAAATGAAACAGCAATAAAAATCCAGCGAATAACGGCAGTAAAGAGGTTTTGAATCGTTTTGCAAACATTCTTGACACTCCTTATTTGATTTTTGAAGACTTACTTCGGAGTCAAAAATCCCTCTTACTTCATTCTTCCGCTTCCTCCTTTCAAACTGATGTGAAGACTGGAGAATTTTGTTAACGCTTACATTTTAAATTATCACAATCACTCTATCAAAACAACTTGGCAGAGTGAATACAAATCAATGTTCCTATAAAAAAAGCAGCCCGAAACTGTGAACGCTTCCCTCGCTTTCCAAACAAAAAAAGAAACCATCTATTTTTCAAGATGGTTTCTTTTTTATTTCTTCTTTTACCGCTCTTCTGTAAGCCAGCTTCACAATCACATACCGAAGCAGAAACAGAACGCCTCCGCAGACGATAAAAAGAAGAATCATTTTCAGCCAAGCGAAGAATGTATGGGGAATCCCCCTGTCGTACATCGTAAGCACCACTACCGCAAAGGCGACCGCAATTGATTCTATTCGCTGCTGCTTCACCCGTTTTTGCAGTTCTTCTTTGGTGTCTATTCTCGGCATGAGCATTCCGGATGCCGCAGCCCTGATGCAGTAATATAAGATAATGATGAACAAAAACACAAGGCTTGCAGCCCATTCTTTAAACGGAAATTCAAACATAATGCCGCGGATGATCACATCAAGCAGCGCAAATGCTCCCGCTATCATCCCAATCTCCGACCAGATTTTTTGTTCTTTTTCTTTTACTCTCTTATTTTTCCCATTCACGCCTGAAAGTCTATTACGCAGATTATTCATGACCTTCCTCCCGCACTTTTACGAATGGCTTATGGCTTACATGTTACAATAACAGCCTGCGCTTCTGCAATGAATAACTCAAAAGCCCGCCGTACAAGCCGGCGGGCAGCAATCGTTAAAACGGCCCCCAATTGATCATGACGCCGATCACGATAAAGACAAGCCCGATCAAGAACCAAATCAGAGCAAGCGGCACCATAAACCGCAGCCACTTGACATACGGAATACCGCTGGCGGCAAGCACTGCCATGAGAACGCCGGATGTCGGGTTCACACAGTTGACGACCCCTTCTCCAAGCATAACTGCCTCCACTGCAACCTGTCTCGTGATTCCCATCAAATCAGCGAGCGGCGCCAGGATTGGAATAAATACAACGGCTTCGCCAGACCCTGAAGAGATGAGAAAATGAAGCAGCGCACTGGCGATATACATGCCGATTGCCCCGGCAATCGGGCTGAATCCGTCCAAAAGTGAAGCCAAAGCATTGACGACAGTATCGAGGAGCTTTCCATTTTCAAGGATAACGGAAATGCTTCGTGCCATCCCGACAATCAGCGCCCCGTATACAAGGCTTTGGCAGCCCGTAATGAAGGTTTTGGCAATATCGTTCGCCGCAAGCCCGCCTATTAAACCGGCAAGGACAGAAATAAAAATAAATGTCGCAGCCATTTGGGAATCTGACCAGCCAAGCTTCAAAGCGCCGTATAAAAATCCGACAAGTGAGAGTCCCGCCACAGCCAAAATCAGCTTATGGCGAACGGTAAACGGCACTGACTGATCTTCTTCTTTACCGGCTTCGCCCATTCCTGCCGCAGGGAACCAATCTGTTCCTAACACGCTGGCATCTTTTGATTTTTTTAATTTTCTCGTATACAAATAGATATAAATAATAGAAGACAGCAAAAAGCATATGTATATCACAACTCGCAGGCCGATTCCAGAAAAAAGAGGGAGCTCCGCGATTGATTGTGATAAACCGAGCGGTGACGGTGACAATATGGTGGAGTTAAATCCAGCGTAGCAGCCGATGTAAATAACAGCGGCTCCCGCGACTGCGTCCCATTTTAAGGATCGTGCCACAATGAGGCCGATGGGGATAAAACCGATAACTGAATTCACGACAATCCCGGTGGTTCCGAGAATGGAGAACAACGCGCCGACAATACAAATAAATAATAATTGCTTTGTGCGGAATTTGCTGATGACATTGTAAATCAGGCCATTGATGGCACCCGTTTTTTCTAGAATAGCAATGGTGCCGCCTGTGAATAAGATCAGAAAGATGATGGGTGCTGATCCAACCATTCCATCCTGTAGAGAAGTAAAAAAGCTGATCAAGCTGACCGGAGACTGTTCAATTGAATGATAGCTTCCTGGAACAGCGGTCGTGACATCCCCCTTTGTCACGCGGTCAAATTCACCTGCCGGCACAATATATGAAGCGATTGCGCAAATGAAAGCAATCATAAATAAGAGGACATAAGCGTCAGGCATTTTAAATGTCATACGTTTTTTCTTAGGCTGTGTTTCGGCTGCTGGCATACTCATATTTCGATCCATCCCCTCTGTTTGAAAATATTAATTATTCTGAAAAGTATCAATATGTGCTATATTATATACAGCCTATCTTCCTGTTTCAATATAAATAAAGTAAAGAAGGTAAAAATTCATTCTGATAGAAGGAGGTATTTCTTACCATGCAAAAGCTTTCAGAAGACATGAAACAAACCATTATGGATATCTTCGAGCATCTGCACGCGAACCCTGAAGTCAGCTGGAAGGAATATGAAACAACTTCATTTTTGAAACAAAAGCTGGAGGATTTAGGGTGCCGGACGCGCACGTTTTCAGACTGCACCGGGGTTGTCGGCGAAATCGGCTCAGGCTCACCTGTTGTAGCGGTACGCGCTGATATTGACGCGCTGTGGCAGGAGGTTAACGGCACATTTCGCGCCAACCATTCCTGCGGACACGATTCACATATGACAATGGCATTGGGCACGTTAATTCTGCTCAAAAAACAACCTGAGCTTTCGAAGGGCACAATCCGTTTTATCTTTCAGCCGGCAGAAGAAAAAGGCGGCGGCGCCTTGAAAATGATAGAAGAAGGCGTGCTTGATGATGTCGACTATTTGTACGGCGTTCACGTCCGTCCGATTCAGGAAACACAGAACGGCCGCTGCGCTCCGTCTATTCTGCACGGATCAAGCCAGCACATTGAGGGAACGATCATCGGGGAAGAGGCTCATGGCGCCCGTCCGCACCTCGGGAAAAACAGCATTGAAATTGCGGCATTTCTTGTACATAAGCTCGGACTCATTCATATTGACCCGCAAATCCCGCATACCGTCAAAATGACAAAACTTCAAGCCGGCGGTGAAAGCTCTAACATCATTCCAGGAAAAGCATCGTTCAGCCTTGATTTGCGCGCACAGACCAATGAAGCCATGGAGGCGTTAATCGCCGAAACAGAAAGAGCCTGTGAAGCGGCCGCCGCTGCATTCGGCGCAAAAATCGAGCTGCAAAAAGAACACAGCCTTCCTGCAGCAACACAAAACAAAGAAGCTGAAGCGATCATGGCAGAAGCCATTACAGATATCATCGGGGCTGAGCGGCTTGATGACCCGCTTGTCACCACCGGCGGCGAGGATTTTCATTTTTACGCCGTGAAGGTGCCGAATCTGAAAACAACGATGCTCGGACTAGGCTGCGGGCTCCAGCCGGGGCTCCATCATCCGCACATGACCTTTGACAGAAATGCGATGTTCAACGGCATTCACATTTTAGCGAATGCCGTATTAAAAACTTTTCAAAAGGCTGATTCACCCGCTGCCGCTTACGTAAAATAACGCAAAAAAAGCAGCCTGACACAGGCTGCTTTTTTGATTACTTCTTCAAATCTTCAATTGAGTTGACATTTTTCATATATTGAGGAACAACAAGCCCCATCTTCACACCAGTCATACTGGTGCCAATATCATCATATTTGCCTTTATATTTAGCGGCGTATGCTTTATGGGTATTCGGCAGCCATGCGGAAAGGGATGCATCCGCACTTCCCGTCGCAATTGCAGTCCACATCGGCCCAGCCTCTACCTGAGTAAGTGTTACCTCATAGCCCAAGTCTTCTAAGACTTTGCCTATGACGTTTGTACTTGCAATCTCACTGTCCCACGCAACATAGGCAAGGTTGATTTTGTCTCCCTTCACCTTTTGAACGCCTTTTGTCCATTCGGCAATCTGATCCTTGTGTTTATTGACGTACTCAGCAGCAACTTTGGAAGGTTTCTCGCCTTCTTCCACCTTGATCATGATTTCGCCCATTTCGTCTTGCGTCCATTTAAACTGGCTCAGAAGCTTTGCGGCATTCGGCTGTTCTTTGCTGAAGCCTTTGCGTGTGATCGTATGGATTTCCTCTGCGCTGCCATAAGATTGTTTCGGATCATCGAGATATTTCAGCTTATATCTGGAGAACATCCAGTGCGGTGTCCATCCTGTAATGATAATCGGTTTCTTACGGTCGTATGACTTTTTAAGTGTAGCGGTCATCGCAGCACTTGACGCTGAAATCAATGTCCAGTCATTCAGGTCATAATCCTTCATCGCTTTGTCAGTCAGGGACATAATCCCTGAACCGGGGTCAATCCCGATGATGGTCTTATTCACCTGTTCTGCTGCGGATGCATTTTCATCGTTTTCTGAACCGCAGGCCGCAAGTGAGAGCGCCAGCATGGCGGAAACGCCGATGCCGATGATTTTTTTAAGCATCAGGCATTCCCCCTGCTTTTCTTCTTCACTTTAATATTTTGAGTAATACGGTCCAGGGTAATGGCAACGATAACGATGGCGATACCGGCCTCTACTCCGACCCCGGTTTTCAGCTGTGTAACGGCACTGTATACTTCAGAACCAAGTCCCGGTGCACCGACCATTGCGGCGATAACAACCATTGATAACGCAAGCATGATGCTTTGGTTAATTCCGGCCAAAATGGTTTTTGTCGCAAGCGGCAGCTGAACTTTAAACAAACGCTGAGCTGTTGTAGAACCGAATGCCTCAGTCGCTTCAATCAGATCCGCCGGCACTTGTTTAATACCGAGAACAGTCATGCGGATTGTCGGCGGCATCGCGAAGATAACAGATGCAACAACACCCGGCACAACACCGATGTTAAAGAAGAAAATCGCCGGCAATAGATATACGAAAGCAGGCATTGTCTGCATTAAATCAAGAATTGGCGTTACAATACGGCGAACCGTTTCTTTCTGGGACGCCCAAATTCCGATCGGAACTCCGACCACAATCGAAATAATCACAGATGTCAAAACAAGCGCCAATGTTTGCAGCATTGGGTCCCAATATCCTAAATAATCGATCAGGAGGAATCCAATCAATGTAAATAACGCAATTCCCCTTGTACTGATCCACCACGCAAGTGCGGCGAAAATAATCGTTAACAAAATAGATGGAATAAATCCAAGACCAGTGACAATTCCATTTACAAAAGCGGCCAATCCGTTTGCAATTCCGTCGAAGAATCCGCCAAACGTCATCGTAATCCAGTCAACAAAACGGTCAATGATATCTGCTAAAGGTATTCTAGGCAGTCTATCCATCTTACTTCACCTCCTGTGCAGAAGGATCTTGAGTTTGTCCGTCAGTGCCTTCAGCATTGATATACTCGTTATTGCCGGCAAGTGCGCCAATCAGCGCGCCTCTTACGACAATCCCTTTCATTCTTTGCTTCTCATCTACAACCGCAATTGGAATATTCGCGTCAGACACAACGTCAAAAATCTCTGTCAGATACGTATTCTCTGGTACAGTCGTAAATTCTGTATTCAAGATGTCTTGAAGTGACAAATCAGACTCAGCCGCTTTTTTCGCATCAGACGCATAGATAACACCTAACAATTTCTTTTGTTTATCCACTGCGTAAATCGAAGAAATTCCAAGGTTTTTCATCAGCGTCAATGCTACGCGAGGCCCTTTATCAATCCGCACTGTTTCAGCGCGTTTCATAATGTGGCCTGCTGTGAGGACTTTAGACAAATCAACATCCTCGACGAATTTTGCAACATATTCGTTAGATGGATTCATCAAGATTTCTTCAGGCGTGCCAATCTGAACGATGTTACCGTCCTTCATTAGGACAATTCTGTCGCCGATCCGCAACGCTTCATCCAAGTCGTGCGTAATAAAGATAATTGTTTTTCCAACATTATCGTGAAGATCAAGGAGCTCATCCTGCATATCTTTACGAATCAATGGATCAAGCGCACTGAACGCTTCGTCCATCAGAAGGATGTCAGGATCATTCGTCAACGCGCGGGCAAGGCCGACACGCTGCTGCATCCCGCCGGAGAGCTGGTCTGGATATTGATGTTCAAATCCTTCGAGCCCGACGAGCTTAAGAGACTCAAGCGCTTTTTGCTCCCGCTCTTGTTTGTCTACGCCTTGAAGCTCCAGTCCGTATTCTGTGTTTTCAAGTATCGTTCTGTGCGGGAACAGAGCGAACTTTTGGAAGACCATGCTGATTTTTTTCCGGCGGACTTCCCGGAGCTGGTCTTTTGACATATTTGTTATCATGTCACCATCAATGTAAATACTTCCGGCAGTCGGTTCAATAAGCCGGTTTAACATCCGTACTAAAGTTGATTTACCGCTCCCTGATAGACCCATGATGACAAATATCTCACCATCATATACTTCAAAATCTGCCTGATTAACCCCAACGGTTGATCCGGTTGCTTTCAGGATCTCTTTTTTTGTCTTTCCGTTGGCAAGCATTTGAACTGCCTTCTTTGTTTGTTTTCCAAAAATCTTAGAGACTTTCTCGACTTTTATCTTAATTGGTTTCTCATCTACACTCATATTTTCCCTCCATATTAAGCAATCTTTATTACCGTAACATTTATGTAACTCCCCGCACAAACAGCATATTCTCTTTTATTCTGTACCATTTCTTTATAAACATCCATGTGACCACATAATCTTATTTATGCTTCTAAATGCTCTGTAATCCTCCTATATGATTGTATTTTACGGGTGATTTTTCGCCTATCTTTAGTTGAAAACGCTTTTATTGGAATTGAATTCCTCCTTCCTCTTATGACTTCCTGCTCCTTTACTGGAAAAATAAGTTGCTTTTTCAACACCCATTATGTATTATAGTTTCATGACTATGAAACAATCAGATGATCAAATCAGAGCGCAAATTTTCAAAGCACTGTCTGATGAATCAAGGCTTGCCATTATTCGTACGCTTTATGTCAGCGGAAAAGAACTCAGCTGCGGTGAAGTAGGTGAAAAGTGCAATATTGTCAAAACCACGGCATCTTATCATTTTAAAACGCTGCGTGAAGCGGGATTGACGGCAACTCGGAAAGATTCGCGGACAAAATACGTCAGTCTGCGTGAAGACACATTTCAAACTTACCTGCCTGGCTTTTTGGAAACCCTCTAACAAAGGGTTTTCTCTATACATATCTGTTTCATAGTTTCAAAGTTATAAAACAATAGGAGTGATAAAATTTGAATCGCATTTGGCTTTTCTTCAGTGTCATGTTTGTCATTGGCACGGATACCTTTTTGCTTTCGCCGCTTCTCCCCCTTTTACAGGATCAGTTTCATGTTTCTACTGATTTGTCAGGCTGGATGGTCAGTGCTTATGCACTCGGTTATGCGCTCTTCGCTTTCATTGCAGGCCCAATCTCAGACCGGCTGAACAGGAAAACAGTCATGCTGTGGGGACTTGCAGGCTTTATCGTATCCACGTTTTTATGCGGTATCGCTCATTCTTTTGCCGCCATGTGCCTGTTCCGTTTTGCCGCAGGCGTTAGCGCTGCGTTTGTGACGCCTCAAATTTGGGCGTCCATCCCAGTCATTGTCCACCCTTCTCAGATCATAAAAGGCATGGGGATTGCGACAGCAGGTTTGGCCGCTTCACAAATGCTCGGACTTCCTATTGGAGGGTTTCTCGCTTCCTTTACATGGCATACGCCATTTTTCGTTTTGTCAGCGTGCTCGCTCATTCTTCTATTGCTCCTGGCGGCGGTCATGCCTGATATCCGGCCTTCTGAACAATTGATACGCCCATCAATTGTAAACCCCTATCGGGAGCTTTTTTCATTGCCGAAAACATCGGTTATTCTGCTTGCCTATTTTCTGTTTCAAACCGGAAACTTCGCTTCGTTCAGCTTTCTGGGTACTTGGCTTTCCGCAGATTATCATTTAACCGTGTCACAAATTGGCGCAGCTATGCTTGTACTCGGACTGGGAAATATGCTCGGGAGCCTTATCGGCAGCCGGGTTTCAGAAAAGCTGGGCATGTTTAAAACACTGATCAGCGGGATGCTGCTAATGTGCGCTCTCTATTTCGCTCTTCCGTTCTTTCCAAACTTGTTTTTAGTAGAAGCCGGCTTTTTTCTCACGTTCTTTACAGCTGGCATCATCTTTCCGTTAATGATGGGTGTCTTTCAATCCATTGCACCAAATGCGCGAGGAACCATCGCTTCCCTTTCCAATGCCGCTATGTATGCCGGAACCACTGTCGGTACAAGTATTGCAGGTTTTTTATATCAAAGCACACAGCATTTCGGAGCTGTCACAGGATTTACTGCCATTCTGTTCATACTTTCTATGACGCTCTACCAGACAATCAGTAAAACCGGGAAACGCCAATCCGCAGCCCGGGCGCAATTGTAAAAAAAGCACCTCATTCAAGAGGTGCCTCAGATTGTTGACAAAATCCTAAAATGGTTTTCATTTTAGGATTTTGTCATCTTTTCAGCGTGATTGAAAACCCTTGAAGTCTAGGAAGGACGAGCATAGGAGCGGACATTCACAGGATGTGATGACGACGGCGTTTAGGCAGGACGCCTGAGAATTTAGCCGTTGATCCACTTCGCATTGAGCACCGAAGCGCAGTCCTGACACCGAATGCGAGGGTTTGTCGACACGCTGAAAGCACCTCTTTCAAGAGGTGCTTTTCCTATTCCAGCTCAGTTTGTTTCGTTTCTTTCCCCATAATCAAAATACAAGCAACCGCGAGTAAGATTGCAATGCAAAAGATTGAAAAGATGATCGAAAACGAAATATGACGGGCTGCCAGGGTTCCGACGAGCAAAGGCCCGAAGATGCCGCCGATTCTTCCAAACGCTGCTGTCGTTCCTGAACCTGTTGCTCGAATCGCAGTCGGGTATTGCTCCGGGGTATAAGCATACAGCACGCCCCACGCACCGAGATTAAAAAACGATAACAGCATTCCAGCCGTAAGCAGAAGACTTAAGGAATCCGCCGTTCCGAAGAAATAGGCGCTTCCTGCTGTACCAATCAAGTAAATGACGAGTATCCACTTCCGGCCTGCTTTTTCAATCAGCCAGGCGGCAGAGAAATAGCCCGGTAGCTGAGCAAGCGTCATCAGCAGGACATATTCAAAGCTTTGAATCATGCTGAAGCCTTTCAGCAGCATGACACTCGGCAGCCATAAGAACATGCCGTAATAAGAAAACACCACACAGAACCAAACGATCGACAGCATTACGGTCGGCCGTATATACTGTCTTGCCCAGACGCTTTTTACATTCTCCCACACCGACCTCTTTTTGGCAGAAAGCGATTCATATTTCGGCGAATCAGGCAGACTCGTCCGCAGGTACAGCGCATAAAAAGCAGTCAGCGCAGTTAACAGCAGGGCAGCCTGCCAGCCGAAACTTGGTATCACAAAGTAAGAAATCAAGGCCGCTGCGAGCCAGCCCACGGCCCAAAAGCTTTCCAAAAGCACAATCACTCTGCCCCGCTTTTCAGGCACAACCGCTTCCGAAACGAGTGTTGAAGCGACTGGAAGCTCGCCGCCAAGTCCCATACCAATCACGAAACGAAGGATTAGAAATGCCGATAAGCTCGTCACAAAAGCAGAAATGCCGCTTCCGATGGAAAAGCATAAAAGGGTAATGATAAACACTTTTTTGCGGCCAATTCGATCAGCAAGCAAACCAAACAAAAACGCACCCGCAGCCATGCCGATGGAATTGACGCTTCCAATCCATTTCATTTCCTCGGGCGACAGATTCCACTCTACATGGAGCGCGGCGATAATAAACGATAATATTCCGACATCCATTGCATCAAACAGCCACCCCAAACCGGCGACGCCCAGCAGTTTACGCTGGGATATAGGCTGTTGTTTTCCCATTGCCAACACCTCTGATATGCAAAATGATTACCGTTTAAGTTTACACCTGTCTTTACACATTGTCATTAACTAAATGATGTAATTGAAAAACCCCGCTTATGTTCCACAAGCGGGGTTTTTATTATTGCTGCAATGCTGCTTTTTTAATATTATCCTGAAGCTGTGCAATTCGTCTCGCGCCGTCTTCGCGGAGGCGTTTGTTTTCTTCCTCGATTTGTTTTGTTTCCTGCATGCCGCTGACAATCGTGTTCCAAGACGATTCGATCGTTTCAATATCTATGCTCGGTCTGCCGGCCATTCTGGCAATTTCAACACTTTGGCTCGAGATGTTTTCAGCATTTCGTTTCAGCATCTCGTTTGTCCGGCGGTCAAGCTCGCTCATGGAATCAGCCACAAGCTTTTGCCGCTTTACCGTAACAGCCTGAATAATGCCGTTTTTGAAAATCGGAATGGTAATGATAAACGCGGAGTTGATTTTCCCGATCAGCTTTGCATTTCCTCGCTGCAGGAGACGGATTTGAGGTGCGGTTTGAAGCGCCACCATCCGTGCCATGTCCAGATCATACACCCGTTCCTCAAGCGCCTGAATGCCGTTGCGCAACGTATCGAGCTGCATTTGCGCCAGCTGGTTCCCGCTTGCCGCTTTTTCCTCATATGAAGGAAGGATCGACTGCATCTCTTCCAGTTTCATCTGCCCGGCAACGACGTATTTTTCAAGCTCCATATAGTATTTGATATTGTTTTCATACATTTCATCGAGCGTGTAGTTCGTCTTCGTCATCTCATCTTTGTATTTTGAAATCTCAACGTGGATTTTTTCAATCTCTCCGCCAAGTGTCTGATACTTTTTAAAGATTTTTTCAATCATGCTGCCGCCGCGTTTGAAAATTTTCGCCATTAATCCCTTTGGCTCATCAAAATCATTTTTGTCGAAGCGGTCCATGATTTTCCCAAGCTGAGTCAGCATTGTGCCGGAGTCTGTCACGCTTGTTGTTTTCATCATCCCCAAGATGCGGTCAGAGAACTTGGATATTTCAACGGCCGGCTCCTTGCCATACTCAAGCAGCTCCATTTGGTTTTTGACGTCAATTTGTTGAGCAAGCCGCTTTACTTCTGGTTCCTGACGGAGCTGAAGACGAATATCGTCAGCTTTTTGCTGGGAAATCTCTTCATTTTTATCGAGAACAAGCGGATTTTGATTTTCTGTTGTCATGCTTTTCTTCTCTCCTTATTTTTGGGTAATGGTTCTGAAGAGCCTTTTTACAAGCGAAGGCTCTTTGTAGTCCTGCTGAAACACCATGTCGTCCAGCCAGTGGATATCATACTGGTCCTCTTCAATAAACTGCTCAATATCTTGGTGTCCGGGCGGATTATAAGTGATGATATCGATTCCGATTTCATTCAGGAACAGCAGGGCGGCAGCATCCGATCGCGTGAGTCCGCCGCTCATTTCCGTATGATATAAAACGAGTTTCGGAACGGTTTGCGCATAGTCGAACATTTGAATCAATTTCAGCAGATTAGCAGGCAGGTTTGTTGTTTGTTTAAACAAATAGATTTGAACATCCTTGACTTGTTCCTGATGCAAAGCCTTAAGCCGCGGGTGCCTGCACATTCTCGAAATCGTTTTGGCAATGGCAGTCTGAACGCCCGCCGGCAGCTGTTTGTACTGCCACACATTGCTTGCCATCAGCTTGTCCGGATCAATGTTCCCTTCTTGATCAAGTGCGTGGCTGTAGTGAAATTGATAGTTCGACTTTATTTCTTCTGTAAATGGAAAGCTTCTTACCATTTCTGTTTCCTGATAATCCGCTAGAGTATGAAGCCTGTTCCAATATTCCTTATTGTCTTTCGACACGCCCATAATTTTGGCGAATACATTCGGAATCTCAATTGAATGTTTATCTGCTTTGAAATTCGGCCGAATAAAGGCGCGTTCTTTCGTGATTAAAAACAATTCATCATAGGTCGTTTTCAGCGTAACGGACACCGGTGTGTGATCTCTGAACTGCCACGGCTTATACAGCAAAGATTCCTCGTGATTCAGCACATGTTCAATTTCCTTTGTTGAGCGGTAAGCCACTGTTGATTTCCGGTCTGGTTTTTCTTTCGGAAACGGCTGAAGCTCCGAAACATCCGGGAGCTTTTCCGTAAAACCGAGCTCCTGCTTCGGGTCGACAAGCGCCAGCTGATCCGTTCCCGCCGGATGGAACAGTAGTACATCACAGCCGACTAGCATCAGATAATATAAGAAATAGAGCTGGCTTTTCGTCGCATCTCCATACCAAACAACCTTCGGCATCTCCCGCTCTATATCGGTTTTTTCCAGCCAAGGATTCAGGTGGTTTAAGGAAAACTTCGAGACATCAAGCAGCACTCTGCGAAAATCAGGATGATTCAACCCCTTTTCATGACTGTCCGCAAAGGTATGTAAAAGCGTCATCAGCGCTTTTCTTAAATGGCGGTGCATCAAGGGATTTGAGTGCTTCGCAATCAGCTTTTCCCCGTCCAGAAAGGCAACAAAGCGGCTGACTGACAGCCCTTTTTCTTTCTGATTGATGGAATGAATATGCTGAAGCTTTTGAAATGTTTCCGGTTCGATTGTTTTATCAAGCGTTTCACTCAAAATCGTTATGCGGTCGTTTACAGACAGCTCATACAGCTCGTTATAGTAGTCCGTCTCATCAATAGGCGTGCCCAATATCTGACCGGCAAGACGAGAAAAAGAAAGGCCTTGTGCAGTTTCATAGTGATCCCGCTCCGGCAATGGCTGAAACAGCAGGCTTTTCCAATCGCCATCAGCCGGAAGTGCTTTATGAATGGTTAGTTCTTCTTGTCTCATCATATCCTCCTTTCCGGTTTGTCATTGAACGATATTTCGGTAACAAAAAAGGAAGGACATTGAACCTCCCTCCTTGTTTTGTTTTATTCTTCTTTTGAAGCGGCTGTTTGTTCGCGCACCTGCTTTTGTTTATTGATGTAGTGAATAATCAATGTTACCGCAAATGCAGCGATAATGATGATGAAGAATACGGAGTGCGGCATTTCGTAATGGAAAGCGCTCCCCGCCATTTTCAGCGCGATAATGCCGATTAAGACGAATGCTGTGTTTTCCAGCTCAGGAATTTTATCAATCAGCACAAGGAACACTTTTGCCACTGTACGCATCATTAAAATACCAAGCATACCGCCGATCAGAAGCACCCATACTTTTTCAGATACTGCAAACGCGGCCAGGATGCTGTCCACAGAGAAGGCAAGATCCATTAATTCTACTGAAATGACAGTCGCCCAGAAGATCCCGAACGTGCGGACCATCCAAGAGTTTTTCTTCATGCCGTCCGCTTCCTCTTCTTTTTCGCCTATCCAGAAGTGCTTAATGACGAGCCAAGCCAGGTAAAGCGCGCCAAGCACCTTGATCCACCAGAATTTAATGAGAAGCATACCGAGCCCGATGAAAATAAACCTGAAAATATAAGCTCCAAACAAACCATATGTTAACGCTTTTTTCCGCTGTTTTTCCGGCAGGTGTTTAACCATGACCGCAAGAACAAGCGCGTTATCGGCCGATAAAAGGCCTTCCAGAACAACAAGGGAACCGATTAAACCCCAGGAAACAGGATCAGTCAGAACTTCCCCCCACATTTTCCAATCGAAAAATGAAGCATACGTAGACAAAATATGATGTAAAAAGTCCAAGTTTTTTCCTCCTATTAATTTGAAACGGTGACTTCTCTATTTGTCACTCGCTTACACTTGCAAACCGTAATTCCGGCACAATGCAGCCAGCCCGCCGGAAAATCCGCTGCCGATCGCATTGAATTTCCACTCGCCGCCGTGTCTGTAAAGCTCACAAACGACAACAGCTGTTTCAATGGAGAAGTCTTCTCCCAAATCGAAGCGAAGAAGCTCATTCTGCGTTTCTTCATCCACAACGCGGACAAATGCATTGGAAACTTGTCCAAAGTTTTGGCTGCGTGCTTCAGCGTCGTGAATGGTCACTGTGATGCCGATTTTCTCAATGTGAGCAGGGATTTTTGAGAAATCAACGATAATCTGCTCATCATCTCCGTCGCCCTCACCCGTGCGGTTGTCACCCGTATGGATGACACCGCCGCTCGGATGTTCAAGGTTATTATAGAAGACGAAATCGAGATCATTTACGCAGTTATCATGCGCATCAACTAAAAAGGCCGAAGCATCCAGGTCAAAATCGTGTCCGCCGGAGTACTTGTTTGTATCCCAGCCTAAGCCGATCACCGCTTTTGTCAGTCCCGGATTTGTTTTTGTTAAATCAATGCGCTGTCCTTTTGATAATTGAATGGCCATACTGCCTCTCTCCTTTCTGCTCTTCGTATTTGTCTTAACCGACTTGCAAACCGTAGTCTGTTGCAATGCGGGCAAGGCCGCCTTGGTAGCCTGAGCCGATTGCGGAGAATTTCCACTCGCCGTTATGTCTGTAAAGCTCCCCTGCAATGATTGCCGTTTCAATAGAGAAATCTTCTGCAAGATCGTAACGGATGAGCTCTTCATTTGTTTCTTCATTTACGATGCGGACAAACGCGTTTGATACTTGTCCAAAGTTTTGGCTGCGCGCTTCTGCATCGTGAATGGTAATAACAAATGAGATTTTATCAATGTTTGCCGGTACAGCGCTGAGATTTACTTTTACATTCTCATCGTCGCCTTCGCCAGCACCAGTCAGGTTGTCGCCTGAATGAACGACTGAACCGTTGCCGCCTTCAAGCTGGTTGTAGAAAATAAAGTCGTTTGGAGATGCGCATTTGCCTGCAGCGTCTAACAGAAACACACTTGAGTCAAGATCAAAGTCGTGCCCGCCGTCATACTTGTTCGTATCCCAGCCTAAACCGACAACAACCTTTGAAAGACCCGGATTTGTTTTTGTTAAATCTACTTTTTGTCCTTTTGCCAATGAAATTGTCATGTTTCATCCACTCCTTTTCTTTTATACGTATCTGCTGATAATATCTTCTAATCTCGTATCGTTTGTGCCCTCACCGATCGCCGCAAACTTCCACTCACTGCCGCTGCGGTAGATTTCTGCTGTAATCAGGCTTGTTCTGCCGGCATAATTGTCTCTCAAATTGTACTTGAGCATTTCTTCATGATGAGATTGATCAACTACGCGGATAAACGCATTTTGAATCATGCCGAAATCTTGTTTTCTTCTGACACAATCGTAAATGTTTACTACAAATACAAGCTTATCGATGTTTGCAGGCACTTTATCTAAATCTATCATAATTTGCTCGTCATCGCCCGCACCGTCACCCGTCAGGTTGTCGCCTGTATGCTGTACACCGCCGCAGCGGCTTTTCAGGTTGCCGAAATAAATCAGGTTTTTCTTATCGGTAAATTTTCCGTTTTCCAGCATCAGCACTGAAGCGTCACAGTCGATATTCGGACCGCCTCCGCCAAGCAGTTTGCTGAAGAATCCTCCGCCTGAGGACACTGGGTCCCAGCCGAGACCGACCATCAATTTTGACAGACCGGCTTTTCCTTTTGTTAAATCAATTCGTTGACCTTTTTCTAAAGAAATTGCCACACGATTCACTCCTACTCATCGAAATGTGAAGATAGTCACATTTATTTTTACGCTCACAAGGAAAATAAGCCGTAAATTACTAATATATACGTTTGTTATTATATCAAAGTTTCGTAAAAGTTAAGAATAATTGACGAAAAACCTCGAAAAAAAACTTCCATATTTGATATATGATTTGCAAATGCTATAAAGTGCGCTTCTTAAACAAACCATTTGACGCGGGCAAGTCATTTTGCCTATTCTGGTGTCACCATCTAAAAACAGACAGAAAGGAAGCGGCCTTTTGATTCATTTAAGCATACTTGATCAGGCACCTGTTTCTAAAGGAGAAAGCCCTGTGACAACTCTTCAGCATTCGGTTGAGCTTGCTCAATTAAGCGAAGAGTGGGGCTATAAGCGTTATTGGTTTGCCGAGCATCACAGCACGAAAGGACTGGCAAGCACAGCGCCTGAAATCATGATCGCCCGCATCGCAGCACAGACAAACACAATTCGTGTCGGATCAGGCGGCGTGCTTCTGCCCCAATACAGCCCATTTAAAGTGGCTGAAACCTTTCGCCAGCTTGAGGCCCTGTATCCAAACCGGATTGACCTCGGCGTCGGTCGTTCTCCCGGCGGCACGACAAAAACCAGGCTTGCATTAACGGACGGGGTGAAAAAAAGCTTAACCGAATTTAACAGACAGCTGCAGGATGTCTCTTATTTTCTAACAGATTCCCTTCCTCCCGACCATCCGTATGCCGGAATCAAAGCGGCGCCCCTTATTGGCACGGCACCCGAGCTATGGGTGCTCGGTCTTGGTGAAAACAGCGCAAGACGCGCGGCGCAACAGGGGATTGGATATGTATTTGGGCATTTCATTAATCCCGAGCGAGGAGAAAATGCATTCCGCATCTACCGGGAAAGCTTTCGGCCCTCAGCCCATTTTTCGAATCCATCCGCACTGTTTACGATTTTTGTCATTTGCGCAAAAACAGATGAAGAGGCAGAAGAACTCGCATTAAGCCAGGATTTGTGGCTTCTTCGCGTCGGAAAAGGCTTGGACAGCCGCGTGCCAAGCATCGAGGAAGCGAAAGCCCATCTCTACACAGCGTCCGATAAAAAACTCATAGAAGAAAACAGAAAGCGGATGGTGATCGGTTCTCCAACCACTGTCAAACAACAGCTGTTAGACCTCACAGACCGCTATGAAACAAATGAAATCATGGTTCTGTGCAATGTATTTGATTTTGAGGCGAAAAAAGAATCGTATGAGCGCCTTGCCGGATTGTTTCTATAAAAAAAGCAGTTTTCCCTGGGGAAAACTGTTTTTCATGTTATCGGCGCCTTTTTTTGCGCTGAGCTTCTTTTTTGATAAACGTCCAAACTCCCTGAACTGCAAATCCGATTAATAGCAAAACGATCAATAGCAGGGTAATAGACGGACCTGGCGGCGTCCCGAGCTGATAGGATGATGTCAGTCCCGTAAATACGCTGAATAACGAAATGAGTATGGCTGTAATGAAAACCATGTTAAAGCCTTTTGCAATTCTGATGGCGAATGCTGCCGGCAATACGAGCAGGGCCGAGACAAGAAGGACCCCGATGATCGGAATAATGACTGAAATCGCAAGGCCTGTGACAATACTGAATGACAATGAAAGAACGTTTGTATTGATTCCCGATGTTTTGGCTGTTGCTTCATCAAACGTCAGCAGGTAGAGCGGCCTTCTCAGTACGATAAAATAAAGCAGGATCAGCAGTGTGATAATACTGATAATATAGACCTGCTGCTGGTTTACTGTCACAAGCGATCCAAATAGGTATTGATCGATGCTCATATTGGCTGTGCCTTTGGAAAGGCTGATTAAAAACATCGCGAAGGACAAACCAGCTGCCATCAAGATCGCAATGGACACTTCTGAATAAGTCCGATACGCCCGCCGCATGTATTCAATTCCGATCGCGCCGATGGTCACGACGACTATGCTTGCTGCGGTTATATTGGTGCTGAGAAAAAAGCCGATGGCAACACCTGACAATGAGATATGTGAAAGTGTGTCAGCCATTAAGGCCTGTCTTCTGAGAACGAGATACACTCCTAGTATCGGAGCCATGACGGCGATCATGCCGCCTGCTAGAAAAGCTCGTCGCATGAATTCCAAGTCAAACATTTCCATCCGCCTTTTTCTCCTCTCTCTAATCGAATCACTTTATCTAAAAATTGCTGTACTTCGTTTTGTTCGTGAGTAACCATCACAACTGTGCGGTTGTGATTTTTCACTAGGTGATGCATAAATTCGTAAAATCCTTTTCTGCTGTCGTAATCAACAGCTGTCGTCGGTTCGTCCAGCATCAGCAGATCCGGGTTGCTGGCAAGCATTCTGGCGATACAGATTTTCTGTTTCTGTCCGCCTGATAAATCACCGATTTTACGATGGCGGAGCTCCCACATTTCCACCATTTTCAGTGCTTTTTCTACTTCAAGATGATCTTCTTCATTTAAACGTTTAAACCATTTCCCTTTTGTGTAGCGGCCTGATTGAACAAGCTCCAGCACCGTGCTCGGAAAGCCGGCATTAAATGAAGAAATTTGCTGCGGGACGTACCCTATGGTCAGGCGTTTCCCTTCTGTATTCCTTTTACTGATCGTCACTGTGCCTTCCCACGGTTTCAGCATGCCGAGCATTACCTTTATGAGCGTCGATTTAGAGGCGCCGTTTGGTCCAGTGATGCCGACGAACTCACCGCTTTCAATATCAAGTGATACTTTATCTAAAACAGGCGTATGGGAATAGCCGAAAACGATATCTTTCAATGAGACGAGATTCATGTTAATCTTCCTTTCTCACAAAGAAATAGTGTGCACCCTCCGGCGCACACTATCTTATGATTTAACCAATAGTGAATCTTTCAGGGCATCGAGGTTTTGTTTCATAATGTCGATATACCCTAAACCTTTATCCTGTTCTTCTTTGCTCAAGCCTTCCAGTGTATTCAGCACTTCTGTCTTCGCGCCGATTTCACTGGCGAGCGTATCTGCGACCTTTGAGGATGCAATTTCTTCAAAGTAAATGACTTTTACATTATGTTCTTTGGCATATGTTTTCAGCTTTGCCAAGCTGGCTGCGCTCGGTTCTTGGTCAGGTGAAAGCCCTGCAATCGGAACCTGCTTCAAGCCGTATTCTTTTGCCAGATAGCCAAAAGCTGTATGCTGCGTGATAAATTCTTTTTTCTCCGCTTTTTTTGCGGTTGTACGATATAGTTTATCAAGATCCTGCAGTTTTGCAATATATTCTTTACTATTTTTCTCATAGTATTCTTTGTTATCCGGGTCCTGCTTCACGATTTGCGCCGTAATATTTTTAACTTCCTTCTGTGCCAGAACAGGGCTGAGCCATACGTGAGGGTCCATTGCATGACTGTGCTCATGCTCCCCATGATCATGCTCTTCGTGTTCTTCTTCAGAGCCTTCCATTAAATCAATGCCTTTGCTTGCATTAACGAAAACGGCATGGCCTTGGCCCATGCTTTTTTCAGCTGACGGAACCCATGTCTCCATGTATTCACTATTATAAACGAACAAATCAGCATCCTGAATGTTGGCAATGTCTTTCGGCGTCGGTTCCCAATCATGCGGTTCAACGGAAGATGGGATTAACAGATCCACATCGCCTTTGTCTTTTACAATTTGTTTTGTGAATTCATACATCGGGTAGAACGTTGTGACAACGTGCAGTTTATCACCCTTTGGATCCGCCGACCCTTTTGTTGATGAGTTGCCGCATGCTGCAACTAATAAAAAGCACGCTGCAATCACAAACAAACCGCTCCATTTTTTAAACATATCGTATATCCCCTCTTTTTCAGTAACTTTAAATCAAAATGATAACGATTTTGTAATCCTATATCATAATAAACCGAAGTCATTACGTTTTGCAAGAATAAATTTCATTTTCATTTATTCTTCCCGCCTGCAGAGCGAATATATGTACTAAAAAAACCCGGCTAAGAATGCCGGGCTACTTCAATCATTAGTTTGTTTTGTCCAGAAGATAGACCCTGCTCTCATAAGGCCGGAACACCATTTCGTCAGCAAGATCATCGTTGTTATAATTGCTGAGAAGCAGAGAGGCCTGAGCTTTGCCGCAGTTCTTAGGCCACTGAAAAACAGCCTGCTCTTTTGAAAAATTATTGACCGACAAAAGCTGCTGTTTACTGTTTTCTCTCATGTATACAAACAACTGCGGATCGTCCGGAAGCAAAAGATCAAAGCTCCCTTTCATGAGGTCAGCGTACTGCTTTCTCAGGCTGATCAGCTTTTTGTAATAGATTAAGACCGAATTAGGATCTCCTTGCGCTTCCTCCACATTGATTGCGGTGAAGTTCGGATTGACCTTCAGCCAAGGCGTGCCGTCAGTAAATCCGGCATTTTTGCCGCTGTTCCACTGCATCGGGGTCCGGGCGTGATCCCGGCTTTTGGCTAAGATCGATCTCATCACATCATTTGGATCATAGCCTTTTTCAAACACCCGTTTATGATACATATTGATCGTTTGGATATCTTTGTAGTCTTCAATCCGGGTAAACGGCGCATTTGTCATCCCGATTTCTTCTCCCTGATAAATATACGGCGTGCCCTTCATAAAATAAAGTACGGTTGCCAGCATTTTCGCTGATGTTTTACGGTATTCCCCATCGTCTCCGAATCTGGACACAATCCGGGGCTGGTCGTGGTTGCACCAAAACAATGTATTCCAGCCTTGATGTTCAAGCTTCTTTTGCCATTTTGTCAAAACCGATTTTAAATCAGAAAGCTCAAGGGGCTTCAAATCCCAATGTTCTTTTCCGGGCTGCTGATCAAGCTCCATATGCTGAAAGTGAAAAATCATATTCAGCTCATGCTTATCTGTTCCCGTATATTTCAGGCCTTCTTCCGGTGTGACACTGCCGACCTCTCCGACAGACAAGACATCATATTGAGAAAACACTTCATCTGTCATTTCTTTTAAATAGTCATGGATTCTTTCGCCATTTGGCTGAAAGGGCCTCGGCTCTGCCTGCTGATTGATATAGTCCTCATACGAAGGAAGATATTCTTTCTTAGAAATGAGATGAAGCTGATCAATTCGCAAACCGTCGACCCCTTTATCGAGCCAAAATTTCATCATGTCATACACCGCCTGGCGAACTTCGGGATTTTCCCAGTTTAAATCAGCTTGTTTGACGGCATTCATATGGAGATAGTATTCTCCGGTGTGCTCCTCGTATTGCCAGACCGGGCATCCATAGTCTGAGAGCCAGTCCGTCGGCGGACCTTTCTTTGTGCCGGGACGCCAATAATAATAGCTGCGGTATTTACTGTTTTTGTCCAGCTCCGCTTCTTTAAACCACGGATGCTCGACCGAGGTGTGATTTAACACAAAGTCCATCACCAGCTTTAATCCCCGCTGATGAACCTGGTCCAGCAGCTCGTGAAAATCGTCCATTGTTCCGTAAGAATCCATAATCGCCTTATGGTTTGTCACATCATAGCCGTAATCAACATTCGGAGAAGGATAGATCGGGCAAATCCAAATCACATCTGCCCCGAGCTCCTTTATGTAGTCAAGACGGGAAATAATCCCCCGCAAATCCCCAATTCCGTCTCCATTGCTGTCCTGAAAGCTTCTCGGGTAAATTTGGTACACCACTGCATCCTTCCACCAGTCTGTTTTCATCCCGCAATCCCCCTGTTTTGTCTTCTATTCAAGCTGAGATGGATAAAGTGTCATTCCGCCGTCGACGAAAAGTGTTGTGCCGGTCACATAGCTTGCTTCCTCAGATACGAGCCAAGCTGCTGCTGCCGCCACTTCTTCAGGCTTTCCGAAGGCTTTCATCGGAATTTTTTTCAATTGTTTTTGCCTGCTCTCTTCCTTTTTCGTATCAACATTTGATTCTGTGGCAATGGTGCCGGGCGCTATCGCATTGACGCGGATTCCTTTATCCGCATAATTGAGCGCCAGCGTTTCCGTCATCATCTTGATGCCGCCTTTGGATGTGGAATACTGAACGTTGACTGGGCGCGGAATCTGCTGATGAACACTTGAGATATTCAGCACATTGCCCTTGATATTGTTTTTCATCATGTGGTTAAGTGCTGCTTTTGCTCCCAGAAAGGTTCCGGTAACATTGACATCAATCACTCTCTGCCAATCTTCAAGACTCATCTCATGCGGCATCGCCTCAACTCCGTTAAAACCGGAGTTGTTTACCATCACATCGAGCGTGCCGAAATGCTCTAAAGCTGTGTCCAAGAGCGCCTGAATCCCCTCTTCTTTTGACACGTCCGCCTCAACTGCGACGGCTTTCCCTCCGTTCTGCTTAATGATTTCCAGAGTTTCATCGGCTCCAGACGGGTCGCTGTGGTAGTTTACAACAACATTCATTTTCTCCTGTCCGAACCGTTCCGCAATGGCTTTCCCGATTCCTTTTGAAGACCCTGTCACAATCGCTGTTTTTCCGGTTAAATCTTTGTACATACTTGATATCCTCCTCTGATTTCTCACTATGCAGTGGAAAATACCCTGTTTTTCCGAGTTGAAAACAGCACAAAAAAAGCAGAGAACCTGTAGTTCTCTGCCATTTCCTATTGAAAACGCTGCTCGGCAAGCTTCTTTTTAATATTCATCAGCCTGCGGTAAAAGAAAGCGGCGGACTCGTAATGTTCCAGCTGATTGAAACGTTCCGCTGTATCATGCAGCAGATCTTCGGCGTCGGCAAGAAGCTGCCTGGATTCCAGCAGGTCAAAGCATTCTGTAAGCACGTTCAGGTCGCCGCTTCCAAGATACAGCTCATGAATGAGGCGGAATTTCGTCAAGTACATGTCATCCTCCCATTCATCCGCGCTCTTTATCCCGCGGTCATACGCCTCTACTGCCTTGTCGTATTTTCCCTCTTTACAGTAGATATGGGTCAGTGAAAATACAGCTTGAACAGCTTGCTGAAAGTTGTGCTCCTCAAAAATGGCGGCGGCTGTTTTGAAATAGCCCTCCGCTTCTTTGTAATCACCCAGACTGTACTTACAGTGTCCGACATTATAATAGGCAGCGGCGATCATGTATGCTTCTTCAAGCTGCCTGGCATGATCTAAAGCGCTGCACAAGTGGGTCAGTGCTTTTTCATGATGATACACATCGGTCAAATTTCCGGCGATGATAAATTCACACTGAACTCGGCGGCGACCGTACAGTTCATATTTCGTATAGATATCAAGCGCCTGGCTCGCATAATTCATGGAAAAATACGTTTGTTTGATGTGATAATACACTTCTGCGACTTTAAAAAGAAACTCAGCTTTTTCGATCTCATCCTCGACATACTCGAGCTTTTCCTCGGCATGTTTATAATGGTCGATCGCTAATATGAAATTTTTTTGCTTGAATTCGTACATTCCTCTGAAATAATAAAAGTAGTATTCCAATAAGCCCGTGAGTTTTTGCTGATTGCTTTCAATTTCGTTCAGCATATCAGAGAACGGAGGCTTGGTGTCGCTGTCTTTCACCGGCATCAGCTTATCAAGCATGATTCGATGGCGGAATTCCATCAAAGAAAAATATAAAAGCAAGTCCTGGTTCTCTTCCATATCTTCTAAATCGTATTCAATCTCCTGCTTTAACGCTTCTGCTTGATCTGCTTCAAATGCGCGAATGAGCTTGTACCATTCATTCAGCTTTACTGCTACTTCTTCTGATGGAATCTTTGCTCTCATCGGTCTGCCTCCTTCCTCCTGCTACTATTTATGTTATATTTTATCATAGCTGTTCGCTTTTAGAGAGAGTCAATCACTTAAAAGCGTTAACATTCAGCACATCTTGAGAAAGTGAGACCGATATGAAGTTACCCGCAAAAACATTTGTCATCTTATGTATTCTATTTCTTCTAGATCTTTGTTTTAGTTATATTCGGCATGAATGGCATTCTCAAAACGCCTTGCAGGACATGCCTGTCCCTTCGGATCTTCATCCGATTGTGAAGCAGAATGCCGATGCACTCAAAGCCGCTGCAGCGAATAAAGGCATTACCGTCGTCATTACTGAAGGATTCAGGTCCTTTAAGGAACAAGATGAATTATATAAACAGGGACGTACAAAAAAAGGGAATATTGTCACCTATGCAAGAGGAGGGGAATCGTATCATAACTATGGTTTAGCGATTGATTTCGCCCTTCAAAAAAAGGATGGAAGCATCATATGGGATATGGAATATGACGGCAATCAAAACGGAAAATCAGATTGGCTGGAGGTTGTCGAGATCGCTAAGACACTCGGTTTTGAATGGGGCGGGGATTGGAAACGATTCAAGGACTACCCCCACTTGGAGATGATTCCTAACTAGACACCCCTCACAGCCTTTTCTTTTTCCTTATGTGCGCATCAATATAGGAAGGGTAAACCGGCTTATAGACAAGTTTGTAGTGCTGGTCACTGCCTGCAGTAAAATCAGGCTGCCATTCCAGCTTCACATCAAAAGCGGCTAAAAACGCTTCTCTCGCTTCTTCAGCGGAAACATCCGGCCTGTGATTTATCGCTTCCAATTGTTCAGGTTCAATATCAGGCGCCATAAAAGCGTCAATCAACCCAGTTTCCGGATTGACAATGATGCGGGCAGCGCCGAACCGCAGCGGCACTCCTTTATACCAGACAGAAAAATGGTTGCGGACTCTCCCTCTCTCATCAATTCGGACGGGATTCACCCTGAAAAACTCAGCCGCTCTCGGATAGAGGGCATACAAAAATTGAAGCGCTATCTCTTGGCATTCTTCCGTGGAGCATTGGCGGTTGTTCGGCCGCTCCATAAAAGAAAGCGCTGCTTTTAATTTTCCAGTTCTTTTATCCGTCTTCATTTTGATTGTGTTTTTATTTCTCGTTTCAAAATAGCTTCCGATGCTTAAATCCTTACGCTCCGGCGCAGCGCCCCTGCGCCATGTGCTTCCAATTTGTTCTCCAAAGTCTCTTTCACTGACTTTCTGCATATCAGAGGTAAAACCCAGCAAGGCAAATATATCAACTTCTTCCTTGTTCTGAAGCGGCGGCAGTGGCGCCGTGTTTTCTATTCTTTCATCTGCGATATGCTGGTCGGGCACAATTTCGTCTATATCTGCGGGATAGCTGTATCCCGGGAGAATCGGTTCATAAACAAGCCTTGGTTCCTGTTCGCCATCAATGACATCATACATCAGCTCAAAAGACATTGTGTTTAAGTAATGGGACACAACCTTCTCTTTTGCTACAAATTCTGTCGGAACTTCGGCTTTATGCCCTTCCCCGTAATATAGAAAGTGGACAATCTGACCGCTGCGTGTCATATCAATTAAAAAACCTGAATTGGGAATCGGAAGCCCCAGCTCCATTTTGGTATAGACAAACCGGATGTGCTGCCCCCGTTCTTCCTTACCTTGAAAATGAAAATTCATAAATGTGCCGGGATGATTGGCAGCGGCAAACTGAAGAGCCATCAGCTTCAGCTCGGCATCTGGAAGTTGTTTGTCTGTCTCGGAGCGGACAGTTGTTGAAAAGGTGAGCAAAGCGCCGTCATTTCTAAGTTCAACTGTAATGTGCTTTTCCGGATCTTTAGGGTCCTTCCAGATAAAATATGCCTGCCCGTTCTTCTTTTGCTTTTGGTCGTAATCTTCTATCTCAAGCTCATAATGCGTCGGTACATTTCCGATCTCCTGCGCCTTCTTTTTCAGCTGTTTATTAACCAATGAAGTCATCCCTTTCAAAGAGTCTACGACAAAGAGAATCCTGTTTATTATATAAAAAGACCTTTCTTCATTTAAAGTGAAGAAAGGTCCTTTTCTATTATTGTCATTGTTTTTCGAGATTCTTTCTGTTACTTTCATCACATACTCTCTTCTATATCCGAGGCAATTGCGTGACTTTTGACTGTTTCACCATAAGCTGAAGACAGCCTCTCCTGTATGTGCATCGATAAAACGCGGATACACCGGCCTATAGACGAGCCGGTAGCTGTGTTCTTCATTATCGTGATATTCTCTTTCCCAGCCAAGCTCAACTTTAAAATGCTGCCAAAAGATAGACTTGGCTTGTTCAACTGAAATGGCCGGCACAGGATTAATGGTTGCCAGCTCATTTGGGTCAATATCCGGTCCCATATAAACGGTGATATACCCTGTCTGGCGGCTGACACAAATTTTGATCTGCCCAAATCGGATCGGAACTCCGTGACAATGCGCTTCAAATGTAAAAACAGCGACTGCGTTTTCTTCTTCATCCTTTTCGTCGTATCTGATCCTAAAATATTGATCGGCATTCGGAAATAAAGCAAACAGAAAGCGAAGCGCGATTTTTTCGCACTCTGCCAAAGTTACTGTCAGCGGCCCTTTTTCCTCCATAAATGACATGACGCCTTCGAGTTTTCCGGTTTCTTTATTATAGATGGTTTTCAGCACTTGATGAGTCCGTCCCTTAAACCAGCTGTCCATGCTTTTATCCGCCGGCTGATACACAGGGTCATCCGGATTCCGCCAAACGATTCCGATTCTCCCATCTCCCAAATCCGCTTCCCGCTCTTTGACAAACCCATTTTCAATACCAATCATGCTGTCAGGATCGGCCTTTTCGTGGATGCCCTCGAATAAAGGGAGAGGAAAGCTCTCAGGCTCCCTGTAATTATCGTCATCATCAACTTCTCCTTGTTCTTCTTGAACCAAATCCGCAGGTACGGTAATCGCCCTACATTCAGGCTCATACACCAAATGCGGCTGATCATCTCCATTTTCGTAAACAGAACGATGGAGAACCTGAAACAAAAGGTCGAACTCCACGTCCTTCTTGATAAAGGCAAGTGCCTCTTCAACATCCGCGACCCTCTTTGGCTTGATGATGCTGCCTGCTTCGCCGTAATAGCGGAAGTAAACGATCTCACCTGATAAGGAAACATCAGCCATAAATCCGCTCATGGGGAGAGGAAGCCCAGCCTCCATTTGAACATATGAAAATCTCACTTTATTGCCGTATGCACGGTCATTTTCTTCACGAACAAAGCCAGAGAGTGCCCCCGGATGATGAGTCTCGACAAATTGGCGCATGATATCCTCTAGTTTCTCCTCAGACAGCCTTTCTCCGCTTTCAGGTTCAATATCACGGGAAAGAGATTCCAGCTCTCCGTCCGGTCCAAGTTCCACGATAATGCCGATATTCTCATCCTGAGGATCTGCCCAACAAAAATGAGCTCTTTTGTCATCACCGCCATAATCTTCAATTTCCAGTTTTAAGTGTGTCGGCACCCGGCCGATTTCCAGTGCTTTTTGTTTCAGTCCCTCTTTCTTCACAAAGGCAGCCCCTTTCATCCTTCTTAAGTTCCCTCCAACTAATCAAAAAGTAATAGTCTAAAATACACAGTTTTCTGAGTTTACCAGTTTTACCAGAACATTTTTCACCAAAAATAGGATGATGAACCTATTCAATATAAAAGCTAATAATCTTAAAATTAATTCCGTTGTAACTTTTTATAGGTCCATTCATGACAAAGGAGGGCGGAGTTTCCAGAAAATCCGGTGAAAACCGTGAGAAAAGAACTGATTTTTTTGGTTATATGATGCTAATCCATTCAAAAAGATCCATTTCTCAAAGACAAAAGACTCCCCTTTCCTAAACCATTTGAGGAGGAAAAATGAATGTTTCAGAAAAAAACGTACGCTGTTTTCCTAATTCTTCTGCTGATGATGTTTACAGCTGCTTGTTCCGGCAGCAAAACAAGCGCGGAGAAGAAAGAATCAGAAACAGAAAAAAGCTCAGATATAGCTCAAGTCAAAATCAAGGATGTCTCTTACACGCTTCCGTCTAAATATGATAAGTCCACTTCAGATGACCAGCTTGTGTTAAAAGTCAATGTCGCGGTGAAAAACACAGGAAAAGACCCGCTGAATGTAGACAGTATGGATTTCACATTGTATCAAGGTGATACCAAAATGTCTGACACAGACCCTGAAGACTATAGCGAAAAGCTTCAAGGCAGCACGATTAACGCTGACAAATCCGTTGAAGGAAATCTTTTCTTCGTTGTAGATAAAGGCAAGCAATACGAGCTTAACTATACGCCGGAATCTTACGGTGATAAAAAGCCAAAATCAGTTACTTTTAAAATTGACGGAAAAGACAAAAAAATCCTGGCGACGGCAGATAAGCTCCAAGATTCTGCAAAAGCGTTATCAGCTTATGTTGATGTCCTTCTTTTCGGCAAAGATAACGCCGATTTCGAAAAAATCACCGGCGCTAACAAAAATGAAATTGTAAATGATTTTAATGAATCAGCCAAAGACGGTTATCTCTCAGCTTCTGGCCTTTCCAGCACATATGCAGACAGCAAAGCGCTTGATAATATCGTGAACGGCATTAAAGAGGGATTAAGCAAAAACTCTTCCATTCAGGCAAAAACGACTTCAATCTCTAAAGACGAAGCAATTGTTGAAGCCACAGTTAAACCTGTAGATGCATCTTCTCTTTCAGACCGTATCGAAGACAAAGTGAAAGACTACTACAGTAAAAACTCTAGTGCCAGCTATGAAGAGGCAGTGAAATACGCGCTTCAAGTCTATCCTGAGGAATTCAAAAAGCTTGGACCTGCTTCATCTGAAAAAACAGTTGAAGTGAAAATGAAGAAAAATGACATCGACCAATGGCAGCTTGATATGGATGATTACAGAGCAGCAGAATTAGTCGAAGCATTCATCAAAGAATAAAACACCAAAAGGAAATAGCCTTGACGGCTATTTCCTTTTTATTTAAAAATGTCGCTGATGAAATTCACTTCGTCTTCGGTCAGTTCAATGTTCAAGGTTTTCAGGTTATCCTGTAATTGCTCAGGTCGTTTAGCTCCTGGAATAATGGCATCAATCGCCGGTCTCGTTAACAGCCACGCCAAGGCGACATGTGCCGTATCCGCTTGTTTTTCCTCCGCTACTGCTTTCAGCTTATCTACTTTTTTGAGATTGTGGATAAACGTTTCACCCTGAAATTGAGGTTTATCCTTTCTGAAATCATCAAAGACGGTGTCTCGCGTGAATTTTCCTGTCAGCAGTCCGGACGCAAGCGGAAAGTAAGGAATATAGGAGATGCCTTGTTTTTCACAGTACGGAAGAAGCTCTTTCTCGGCATCACGCTGTATGAGAGAATATTCGGCCTGGAAGACCTCCAAATAGCCGTCAGCATTAAATTCCTGCAATTGCTGATAATCGAGGTTCGAAGCGCCGATTGCTTTGATTTTCCCCTCATCCTTCATCTCTTTCAAAGTGCCCGCCACTTCAGCGAGAGGTGTTTTTCCATCCGGAAAGTGAACATAATACAAATCAATGTAATCTGTTTTCAGCCGCTTCAGGCTCTTCTCGACCTCGCTGCGAAGAAACTCCCGGCTATTGTCTAATTCAATGCTGCCGTCCACTTCTTTATGAGCTCCTTTGGTGGCGATGATGAGCTCATTCCGCACGCCGCGTTCCTGTAAGACTTCGCCGATTAATTCTTCAGATCGCCCCAATCCATATATAAAGGCGGTATCGATAAAATTGACGCCGCCATCCAATGCCGTGCGCACTAAATCCTTCCCTGTTTCATCATTTAGATTTGGAAATAGATTATGCCCGCCGACCGCATTCGCGCCGAATCCGATCCGCTTCACCTTCAGCTTCGTTTTGCCGAGTGTACGTGTTTGATCCATTGTTCCTTCTCCTTTGAAACCAATTTTGATGAAAAATAGTGCAGGGTCACTTTTTGTATTAGATATCCTTTTTCTATTTTCCTTCTTTTTTCAGGATATACAAAAAGGAGAAAGTGTATTTCTCCTTTCGCAAGTTTATTTTGGAAGAACCCATTTGTCTTTCAGGAAGCAGGCTCTGGCTAGTAAAAAGAAGATGGCGATGAGCACGGCGATGGTTCCTGACGTAGACAAAATGGCAGCCGAGTCAACCATCCCGAATAAAAGCTGTTTAAATAACGCATGCAGGTTCAGAAACGGGATGAGAAAGTATGATAAGTCAAATTGGTTCGGTGCCTTGCTGAAGATGAAAAACATCGGGAACACAGGCAGAAAGACGACGAGAGACATATAACTTTGCGCTTCTTTTACCGAGCTGGACATGATGCTGATGAAAAGCTCCATCGCAGAGATCAGCAATGCAGAGAGCACAATGATTAAGGCTGAAGCGCCGATTACAATCCACATATGATCTCCCAGCTGGAAGGCCGTTTTTAAATTTTCGGTAAATAACACGGTGGACAAAATCAAAAACACCAAAGCCAATACACCTGAAGCCACGCCAAAAGTGGAAACCGCAAGCCACTTGCCGACCAGCATTTTGTTTCTGCTGACTGGCGTTAATAGCAGCGCCTCGATTGACTTCCGGTCCTTTTCACCGGCCATGATATCAAGAGCGATCGGCATTGCGCCGGAAACAATGGAAGTCAGAATCAGCATGGGCAGAATGGCGGAAAGCATAATAGCGGAAGTCCCTTTCTCCTCATCCGCTTCCTTTTGCTGAATCGTAAACGGCTGGATCACCGATTGATCAATATGCTTATTTGTTAAACGTTGCTGCACAATTTCATTTTTGTACTGATCTAAGGCAGACTGCACAAACTGCATGGCATTTGACGACCCTTGATCGATTGAATTGCCGTAAACATCAACCTTAAAAGGTGTCATGCTGTTGACATAAGAGTCGAACTCTTTCGGGACGTTCAGATAGGCATCTGCTTTTCCTTCATCAACTGCCTCTTCAGGCTTTGCAAATGTTTTTACGCTGATTTCGTCAATCTCATTAAGCTTGCTTTCCAGTGCGGGCGGAAGCGAATGGCCGACAGCCAGCGTGTACTGCTCCCCTTTGTCGGACAGCATGCTTTCATAAAAGAAGACAAGTCCAAGCATCATAATCATCGGCACTAAGATTGTGAGTAAAATCGTTTTTCTGTCGCGCAAAGCGTCGATCATTTCTTTTTTATAAATATGGCTCAGCATTTAAGAAATCCCCCTGACAAGCTTAGACATAAAGATGTAATTCAAATCCTCACTGCGCTCGCTCTCGTATAGGGATTCAAGCGCTCCTCGGTAAATCACCTCTCCGCTGTGAATCATGATGACACTGTCACAGAGCGCCTGCACTTCCTCCATAATGTGGCTGGAGAAAAGAATCGTTTTTTGTTCTCTTTTCAGCTGCTGAATAAATTCGCGTAAGATGTTGCTTGACGTAATATCAAGCCCAGTTGTCGGCTCATCAAATAAAATGATGTCCGGATCGTGAATCAGCGCTCTGGCAATGGCGACTTTCTGCCTCATGCCTTTCGAAAACCCGCCCACTCTCCGGTTCATATAATCGCGCATGCCGAACCGTTTCGATAAATCTTCTATTCTTGCTTTGATCTCGTGGCGGTTCAGCCCATACAGCCTGCCGAAGTATTGGAGATTTTCTTTAGCGGTCATCCTGTCGTAAAGCCCGGTTTCTCCTCCGAATAAGACACCGATTCTTTTTTTGACCTCAGCCGGCTGCTTGACCGTGTCAAAGCCGTCTACTGTGATTACACCCTGTGATGGTTCAAGCAAGGAAGCAATCATTCTCAGCATCGTGGTTTTGCCGGCACCGTTTTCTCCGAGAATGCCGACGACTTCTCCTTTTTCAATTGTTAAACTTACATCTCGCACCGCTTTGACTACTTTTTTCTTATCCTGAAACCTGCGGCTGCAATCGGTCAGTGTAATCATGTCACAATCTCCCTTATCTTTATTTCTAGTAATGACTATATACGAAAAGCTGGATTAGTTGGATAAAGTTGTCGCGAAGAGTTCTTTTTATGTCGCGAAATGGGATAGAATAAAGATGATTCTATGTAACTAGGGGAATGATAATGGTAAAAGTCGGACTTGTAGATGATTATCGAGTAGATTTAGAGAAGCTGGAAGCGATCGTGTCCAGAATGCAGGACGTCGAAATTGTCTTTTCCACCGATTCAGCGAAGGAAGCCTACAGGCGGGTAAAGAACGGAGACATTGATCTGCTGCTTGCCGATATCGAGATGCCCCATATGTCTGGCTACGAGCTTGCTGATTTGATCAAATCCCATTCACTTGATGTGGATGTGATTTTTGTTACCGGCCACGGCGGTTATGCGGTTCACGCCTTTGACCTGAACGTCCATGATTATATTATGAAGCCGTACTATGCCGACCGTCTGGCCGCTTCCTTCGACCGGTACTTGAAAAAGAAAACGGAAACGAGTTTAAATGGGCGTATATTGATAAAGCAAAAGTCTGAAATGCATGTCCTGCAAAAGAAGGATATTATTTTCGCAGAACGGACGGGACGTTCGACGACGATTGTGACAACCGCCGAAGAGGTGCAAACGTATCAAACATTAAATGATATTAAAGGCGACCTGCCCGAAAAAGATTTTCTTCGTTCGCATCGTTCCTTTATTATCAACATTCATTACATAAAGCATTTTTCCGCTTATACCAAGCATTCATTTACAGTTTCCTTTGAGGGAACGTCTAAAAAAGCGATGATCACCAAGCAGCAGCTTGATTATTTTCAAAACTACTATTTTTGAGGAGTTTAGTACGTGATTACCCTTTTTCAATGTCTTTATCTGATTTTATTTAGTTTCATATGTTATCAGGGAGCTGCTGCTCTTTCACACAGCACAGCCGTCTCTTGGCTCACCGCTGTTTTAGGCGCAGCTGCTGCAGGATTGTACATTTGGAAAACGAAGCGGGTGTGGAAACACTGTTCCTCAGGTCTTTGTGCATGGATTGCCGTGATTCAAGTGATGTCGGCGGGAGTGGTGCTGATCGGCACAAACATCATGCCGGCATTATGTGTAATCGCGATATTTGCAGGGTGTGAAGGGCTCCGTATCGGACAGTCTGCTTTGCAGGCAAGGCTTTCTGATCAAATTGATAAGCTGACTCAGGCTGAACAGCACGCCAATCAAATGCTGATTGATGTCAGAAGCCGGAATCATGACACAATGAAACATATCACTGCAATCAAATCAGCTCAGCCCAAGGCAGATACACAAGCATATATTCAAAACTGGGCGGATCAATACAGTCAATATGACCGTTTTTTGAAAGGAGAGAACGCGTACGTTGCAGGGGTGCTTTATGATTTTTTAGAAAAAGCCCGCGCCTCGAATGTGAGTGTTTCGCTGCATATGCATACACCGCTTTCTTCCCTTCCGTTTTCGCCTGCTGATCAGGTCAGCTTGGTCGGCAACATATTAGAAAATGCGCTCGACAGCGCGGCGGAGGCCCGAGAAAAAGCAGAGATTAAACTGGAGACTTCACTGCGCAGCGGACTTTATGTACTGACTTGTGAAAACAGCACTCCCGGGATGGACCCAAAAGTGCTCGATACAATCTATCAATCGTTTGGCCGCTCAACGAAAAACGGCGCTCATGAAGGCATGGGCACATATATCATTCAAAAACTGGTGAAGAGCGCTTTTGGCAGGCTGGATTTTACCTACCGCCACCCCGTCTTCCGGTTAGAAATCAAAATTCCGTTTCAGAAATAAAAAAACCTTGAAAAGCCTGGCTTTTCAAGGTTTTTTTCATTATGAGGATAACGCTTGGGCAAAACGATCCGCTTCATCCTGCAGCGTGCTTTCAATTTCTTTGTAACGGCTGGAAATCGTTGATGCACTAACGCCGTATTTTTTCGCCAGTTTAGCTTGAGAAACGGACGCGCCGTTAAGAGAAATCGCGTTTACATAATATTCAACTGCTGCCGCAAAAGCTTCCGGCTTTCTGATGACAGGTGATTTTTTCTCGCAGAATGTTTTCCAGATGTCAATAACAGCTGGGATCAATTCAGTCGGATACTCTTCACCGCTCATGCCTTCTTCAATAGCCGCAGCGGTTTCTTTCTCCAAGTCGTTTGCCCACTCAACAGTGCTTACTTCCGCTTTCTCTGCTTGTGGCTCTTCATCTTTCTCAGCTAACAACGCGAACAGAACGTTGTTGAATTCCTGCTTCATGAAGTCCTCCGGCGTTTTGCCGTCCTTCACAGCGGCATCCGCATATTTCTTCACCTTGCTGATCAGAGCTTCTGTTCTCTTCACCGGGAAGATCGTGAACTGCATGAAGAATTCTGCTTTTTCCGCTTCGTGGATTGGGTATCCAAGAATCAGGCTTCCCACTGGAGGAAGGTCTTGATTGCTGGCGTCCATTTCCACTTCGAATTGTTTTGCCGTAATGACATCTTCAAAGTGAATGATACCTTCCTTCAGGTCCTTCAGCAGCAATAAAGCAGGCGTCATGCTCTGCCATGATTCTACGATCTCACGCGTTTTCGGACGAGTGATCGAATCGCCTTTTTTCTGAAGGTACTCTTCGAAGATTGTCTTCTCACCAGCAAGCGGGTGGAAGAAAATTCCCCAGATTCCTAAGTTAAATACGCTGATGTCTTTCGTCTGTCTGTCCATAGCAGAAAGAAAATCATGCTGGTTGATAAAGCCTGAAATGCTTTCTCTATGTACTGTGAAGGCGTACTCCACTAAGTCTTCCTGAATTTGTTTCGCTTCTTTTGCCGCTAGTTCCGCCGGGAAGTCGACAACTTTACTTCCGCAGCATTTTTTATATTTCTTGCCGCTGCCGCACGGGCAAGGGGCATTTCGTTTCACTTTTCCCACAATAAACCCTCCGAATTCTGTTGTAACTTTTCTATTTTAACAAAAATAACTTCTGAGGGCTTGGTTTCGGGCTAAAAAAGAATTTGGTAATATGATTATCCGGCTGATTATGCCAATTTACCTATGACATTTTCATCATCTTTTGTGAATTAAGGCTTATCACCTATTCCCACTTTAGGCCCTTCTTTTTTACAATCATTAGGTATTTATCTAAAATTTTAAGGAGTGTTTAAGTTGGAACTAGCTGGTTTTATGCTGCGCGCCTGCGCTCTTGTACTTGATGTAATCATTGCCGCAGCAGTGATTTTGGCTGCCGGATTTACGTTTGGCGACGGCTCCGCAGGCGTCATTATTGTCGCCATACTCATGTTGCTTGTGTATCCTTTGCTGATGCCGCTGACAAATTGGAAGGGCACACTGGGCAAAAAAATCATCGGGCTGCAAATCGTGAGGGACGAAACATATAAAAAAATATCCTTCCCGCAAGCCATTGTCCGTTACCTGATAGCGTGGGTGCATGTATTCTCCCGCCTGATCTATTTGACAGCCGCATTTACGAAGAAAAAGCAAACCGTTCATGATATGGCGGCGAAAACCATTGTGCTAAAAGCAGAATAACCTTGAAGAATAGGACTCTTCAAGGTTATTTGATCTCATTAGTTTGTATTCTGGCCCCCGCCGTTCAGCCCTTCTTTAATCAGGCTGTTGACTTGGCTGCTGTACAGAAGGCCGATGTGTCCAACGCCATGGATTTGAACGTTTCTAGCACCATCTAATCTTGATAAGTAATTCATGACAATCATATCGGCACTGCTGTAAATGGATGTGTATAAAATCTTTTGATTTGGATCTGTTCCCGGAAGCGCCTTGCCTGTCGTCAAACGGTTGGCGCCGCCAAGCGTTACGACGTTTGCAATTTTATTTCCGCCGTCCAGATTTTTTATGTAGTAAAGTGTGTTCGCGCCCCCCATGCTGTGAGCGACAATATCCACTTTTTTCGCGCCCGTTTCATCTAAAACCTTTTGCACAAATCGTGATAATACCGGGCCATTGTTATAATTTGTCCCTGTCTTGTCCCAAAAATCAACTGCATACAGCTTGTCCCGCGACCAGCCCTGAGATACGAGATAGCTCTTAATTCCCGCAAAATTGAATGATGCCCCTCCAATACCGTGAACCATAACGACTGGATTGTGTTCGGCGGCTTTTGCTGACGGCTGCAACGCAAACAGCGATGTAACAGACAGCATCAAAATTGTTACAAGTGCAATGAACTTACTTTTTACAAATTTCATAATATCCTCCTTTTTTTGTAACAAATTCTCCAATTATATTACGTTACCAAATTAATTAAGTAAAGGGTAATTTTGGCTTATTTTTAAAGGAATTTTAAGATTCAGAGGTCATTATTAGTCCTAAAAAGCCAAAAAAAAAGGCTTATTCGCCTTCTTTTCTTCAATACTCATTGAAATAAGCTTGGATTTTTTGAGGATCATTTGTTTTGGTAAGCGCAAGCATCAGCAACATCCGTGCTTTTTGGGGGTTTAAAGAGTTCGATGCCAGCAGGTCCTTTTCCGCATAGTCTTGGTTTGGTGTGACGACACCATTTCCCGTGCGGGTAGAGCGCACCACTGTGACGCCTTTTTTGACTGCACTGTCCGCCCCTTTTTCGGCTGCATCAGATAAAGACCCGTTCCCAGACCCGGCAAATACAATCCCCTTTGCTCCGGCTTTTACAGCAGCGTCAAACAGGTAGCTTCCGTCATTTTGGTATCCATAGATAATGTCAACCTGCGGCAGCTCATCAAGATTAGAAACCGAGAAATCCGTGTCCTTCGTATGCTTACGGGTAATCTCATTATTAAAATAGATATCATCTGCAATTGTTCCGACGAAGCCCATTTCTTCTGATTTAAATGTATCTGTTGTGGTTGTGGTTGTTTTGGTGACATATCGGGCTGAGGCAATCCGGTCGTTAAGAACAACAAGCGTCCCTTTCCCTTTTGCCTCAGGTGCACCTGCCACTTTCACTGCATTGTACAGGTTAGAAGGCCCATCAGCGCTGATGGCGGTGGAAGGTCTCATCGAACCGACAATAACAACCGGTTTATCACTTTTCACGGTAAGATTCAAAAAATATGCGGTTTCCTCCAATGTATCTGTTCCATGAGTCACGACGATTCCGTCTACATCATCTGTAGCGAGCAAGTGGTTGATGCGTTTCGCCAGCTTCAGCAATATTTTATTATCAATATTTGTGCTGCCGACGTTAACAATCTGCTCGCCGCTGACGTTTGCAATGTCCTTCATTTCTGGAACTGCCTCGATCAGTGATTCAACGCCGACAACACCTGCTTTATATTCAGTTGTTGAGGTTTTCGATTGATCGGCACCAGCTATCGTGCCTCCTGTCGCTAAAATTCTAATATTCGGCAGATCCTTTTTTTCAGATGCAGAAGCCGAAGAGACTTTTTGTGTCTGCGTTTTTTCTTTCGGGGATTCTTTTGTTTCAGGAGAATGTGAACATCCGGTAAAAACAAACAATAGTGCGGTAAAAAGTACGAGCATTCGTTGTTTTTTCATCTATTTCTCTCCTTACATCCATATGATGATTAATCATTGAATATTTTATCTATTCAGTCAAAAGATCAGTCAGCTTTTCTCTCAGTATTTTTTGTTGTTATATCCTTCTTTTTTTGTCTTTTCATACAATGATTTTTTCTTGACAATTGATGATTGAATCAGGATAATAGACCAGTCACTATATTTTTGATTGCAATTCAGTAAGGTGGGAATGTTATGAGTTATGGAGATTCCCGTGAGAAAATCCTTTCGGCAGCTACCCGGCTTTTTCAGCTGCAGGGGTATTACGGCACGGGGCTGAACCAGATTATAAAGGAAAGCGGCGCGCCTAAAGGCTCTCTTTACTACCACTTTCCCGGGGGTAAAGAACAGCTTGCGATCGAAGCCGTGAATGAGATGAAGGAGTATATCCGTCAGAAGATCGCGGACTGCATGGAAGCCTACACCGATCCAGCGGAAGGCATTCAAGCCTTTTTGAAGGAGCTCTCCTGCCAGTTTTCATGTACGGAAGACATTGAAGGCTTGCCTGTGGGCTTGCTAGCGGCTGAGACGTCATTGAAAAGCGAACCGTTGCGCGAAGCCTGTCATGAAGCCTACAAAGAATGGGCTTCTGTGTATGAGGAAAAACTGCGGCAGACTGGCTGCAGCGAGAGCCGTGCAAAAGAAGCCAGCACTGTGGTTAATGCGATGATTGAAGGCGGCATCCTTTTATCTTTGACGGCAAAAAACAGTACGCCGCTCCTTCATATCTCCAGCTGCATTCCTGACCTGCTGAAGAGATAAAAAAACGACATACTACATGCAGTTGATAGAGAGGGGAAATAATTTTGGAAACAACAGCTAAAGCATCTCAGCAATACAAAGTGATGCCGATTATGATTTCCTTGCTGTTGGCCGGTTTTATCGGCATGTTCAGTGAAACAGCGCTGAATATTGCGTTAACCGACCTTATGAAGGAATTGAACATTACAGCGGCAACCGTCCAATGGTTAACGACGGGCTACCTGCTTGTACTCGGTATCCTTGTTCCTGTTTCAGGACTGCTGTTGCAGTGGTTCACAACAAGACAGCTTTTTACCGTGTCACTTATCTTTTCAATTTTAGGTACATTCATTGCGGCGCTTGCGCCGAGCTTCTCGTTTTTATTAGCGGCAAGGATCGTTCAGGCACTTGGAACCGGTCTTTTACTGCCCCTAATGTTTAACACAATCTTGGTGATTTTCCCGCCTCATAAACGGGGCGCCGCAATGGGAACGATCGGTCTTGTCATTATGTTCGCGCCCGCCATCGGCCCAACTTTCTCAGGATTGGTTCTGGAGCATCTCAACTGGCACTGGATTTTCTGGATCTCTCTTCCATTCCTTGTGCTGGCGCTTGTTTTCGGTATCGCATATATGCAGAATGTATCTGAAACGACAAAGCCGAAAATCGATGTATTGTCTATCATCCTGTCGACGATTGGCTTCGGCGGCATTGTGTTCGGATTCAGCAACGCGGGTGAAGGCTCCGGGGGATGGTCCAGCCCGACTGTTATCGTGTCGCTGATTGTCGGCGTTGTCGGCCTTATCCTATTTTCAATCCGCCAGCTGACAATGAAGCAGCCGATGATGAACCTCCGTGCGTTCAAATACCCGATGTTTATTTTGGGTGTGATCATGGTGTTCATTTGTATGATGGTCATTCTGTCATCTATGCTGCTTCTGCCGATGTATCTGCAAGGCGGCTTAGTCCTGACTGCATTTGCATCTGGTCTTGTTCTCTTGCCGGGCGGTATTTTAAATGGATTTATGTCCCCTGTTACAGGCCGCTTGTTCGATAAATACGGGCCGAAATGGCTTGTCATTCCGGGATTTGTGATTGTCACCGTTGTACTATGGTTCTTCTCAAATGTCACGACCACTTCAACGGCTGTGCTGATTATCATCCTGCACACCTGCTTGATGATCGGGATTTCTATGATCATGATGCCTGCACAGACAAACGGTTTAAACCAACTGCCGCGCGAATTTTATCCAGACGGCACCGCCATTATGAACACGCTGCAGCAAATGGCCGGCGCTATCGGAACAGCGGTTGCGGTCAGCATTATGGCTGCAGGCCAGCATGATTATATGAGTACAGTTAAAAACCCTGCCGATCCGGCAGTTATCCCGCAAGCTTTGACAACGGGTGTACAGCACGCATTTGTGTTTGCAATGATTGTTGCCATTATCGGTTTAATTGGCGCTTTCTTTATGAAGCGCGTGAAGGTAGATCATTAATATGAAAAACCCCTGACCTAGTGTTCAGGGGTTTTTCTATGTTTACTTATAGACCATTTTCGCCGCGATTTCATCAATCGCGTGCCGCAATTCCTCCTTCGTATTATAAAAATGGGGAGCGAGACGGATAACATTGTCCCGCGGCGCGCAAATCACTTTTTTCTTCTTCAGCAACGCCGCCGTTTCCGATGCCCGCTCATCCCGGATCGCAACCATGCCCGGCTGAATCCCCTCTTGTCCCGCCGCCAGCTTCAGGCCTTTTTCAGCGGTATATTGAACTGCATCGGCACAGATCGTTTTCACATGATCCCGGATATGAGAAACCCCAATATGATTCAGCAGCGATAAAGCCGCTGCAGCTGCGTATACGCTGATAAAAGCTGGGGTGCCCGTTTGAAAACGACGCGCGTCTTTTGCATAAACCCCATCAAATTCGTTCTCTCTGCCGAACCAAGCTGATGCTTTCGGCTTCAGTGCGTCAGCCAGCTCCTTTCTCACATAAAGAAACGCCACACCCGGTATGCCGAGCAAATACTTCCGGGTGCCTGCTGCCAGCATATCTACGCCCCATTCCTTCACATCAATGGGAATATGCCCGGCTGATTGATAAGCATCTACAAACAATAAAGAGCCCTTTCTCTGAGAAATCTCGGCAATCACTTTTATATCCTGAACATAGCCGTCACGATAATGAACGTGAGGAACACACGTCAGTACTGTTTCATCCGAAATATGCGTTTCATACTGTTCAAGCGGCAGCACGCCGTCTATTGATGGAATGACGGATACGAGTGTGCCTGCCAAACATGAGGCACCGCCGGAAAATCCATATCTGTATATACAACGTGCTTCTTTCCAAATGCAGTTAAGGACGATGCTACAGAAACCAGCGCATCAGAAACTGACGGCACAATCGCCACTTCATCCGGTTCAGCCCCGATCAGCTTTGCAAACTCGTTTCTCGCAAACTCTGTTTTTTCGATCGCTTCTTTCCAGTTCGTCCCCATATACAGCAGGCTATCATGATAATCCTGGATCGCCCTTGATACTGGCTCTGCCAATGCGCTCTGAGAACAGCTGGCAAGCATCGTATGCGTCTGCAAGGTTGGGAATAAATGACGATACTGCTGCGGCAAATGCTCCATTATGATTCACTCCTTTACATTATTTTGATGAAAAACCCATAAATAAACAATAGAATGAAAGAAAAAGGAGATGAGAAAATGAGAAAAAAAGTGCTGATCACTGGCTTTGACCCTTTTGACAAAGAAACCGTCAATCCATCATGGGAAGCGGCGAAACGGCTTAATGGCTTCGAGACGGAAGAAGCCATTATTACAGCGGAACAAATTCCAACCGTCTTTAGATCCGCTCTGGACACTCTGCGCCAAGCCATTCAAAAACATCAGCCAGATATCGTGATTTGTGTCGGCCAAGCAGGAGGACGGATGCAGATTACACCGGAACGAGTGGCGATCAACCTTGCAGATGCGCGAATCCCCGATAACGAAGGACATCAGCCGATTGATGAAGAGATTTCTCCAGACGGACCCGCCGCTTACTGGACAGGGCTTCCCGTGAAACGAATGACTGCTAAGATGAAGGAACACGGCATTCCAGCTGCGGTTTCCTACACAGCGGGGACCTTTGTATGCAACTATTTGTTCTACGGGTTAATGGATCACATTAGCCGGACATCCCCGCACATTCGCGGCGGTTTTATTCATATTCCTTACATTCCGGAGCAAACAATCGACAAAACAGCGCCGAGCCTCAGCCTGGACACGATTGTCCGGGCATTGAGAATCGCCGCTGTTACGGCCGCACAATATGATGAGGATGTGAAGTCACCGGGCGGTACGCTGCACTAAGCGGCCGCCGCTGTTTCTTCCCTCAGCCTCTTTTTATAGACAAACGCCGATAGGGTGACACTCACTTCAAACAGGACAAGAAGCGGGATCATCACGAGAAAATCAGAAATAAAATCAGGCGGTGTAATCAATATGGACACGACTATCAGCAGAAAATAGGAAAGCTTTCTCGCTTTGGCCAGTCTGTAAGGATTTAAGAGGCCCAGCCTTGTTAAAAACATCACCACCAAGGGCATCTCAAACAAGAAGCCGAACGGCAGGCTCAAATTCACCATAAACCTAAAGTAGCGGTCAGCCGTAAACATTGTTTCAAAGTGGCCGGAGGATAAATGAGTCAAAAAACTGAGCACGATCGGAAACAAGACAAAGTATCCGAAGGAGATGCCCGCCAAAAACAACGCAAATAAACCTGGTATGTACATGAGCGTTACCTTGCGTTCCGTTTTCGTCAGCGCCGGTGCAACGAAACGCCACAGCTGGTACGCGGCAACAGGGATAGAAGCCGCAATGGCACAAATGCCGGAAAGCATCATATACACCCAGAGGATTTCACTCGGCCCAAGCACAGCCAGCTTTCCATCCAAATCCCTGATCAGCCAGTCATAAATGTCCTGTACGAACAAAAAAGCCGTGATGAGAAATAGTAAAAATGCCGCAAGGGTGACGATAATCCGGCGGCGAAGCTCTTCTAAATGCCCGATCAGATGGGTTTCTTTTTTATCCATTCAAAAAAGCCCTCCCTTTCATAAAAAAAGAGGCAGACCCGGTGTCTGCCTCATCAGCATTCAGCCCGCGTTTTTGTCCTGCTTTACCGCTGTCAGCTCAGCTGATTTCTCTTCTTTTTCATCACCAGACACAAGTGATTTTGTGGCGCTTTTAAATTCCAGCAGTGTCCGTCCGGCCGCACGCCCGATTTCCGGCAGCTTGGAAGGGCCAAAAATAATGAGGGCGATGACGAAGATCAGAATCAAGCCCGGTATTCCAATGTTTGAAAACATAATTTCCACTCCTTATTTCGTGATTTTTGCCCGCTTCTTAATCATTTGTTTTTCGTGGGCTTTGTTGTGCGCAAAGAAACGATCCTCTTCGACCTCATCGGATTGCTTCACCCCGCCTTGGATTGTTGTGGATGATACCTTTCTCAACCCAGTTTGGTCTTTCTGGTAAACGAATGAAGCCCTCGTGGAAATGGCTGCGCCCGGCTCGGTCACAAATGGCATCACCCGATAATCGGCTTTCCACTGGTGAGGCGTCACTGTACAGCGGACATATCCGCGATAGTCGTTAAAGAATTTGATGTGCGGATTTTCTTTTAAAATTTGGTCCGTATCCGCCCGCTTATCCGCTCCGTTCCCTCCGGATGTGATCGAGGTTCCGACAAATTCGGCTCCGAATATTTTTGAACTTGTCTTCTCGAAATCGACATGCAAATTCGATGCCCAGCTTGCGTGTACATCACCTGTCAGTACGACAACATTATTCAGATTTTTACTTTTAATGAAATTGATAACCCGTTCGCGCTGAGCCGGGTAGCCGTCCCACGAATCCATGCTGTAGATCGGACTTGCGCTTGTCCCGAAATTCCACTTTGCAAAGAAAATCTGCTGCGCCAGCACATTCCAGTGGGCTGTCGAGCTGCCCAAATTGTCGAAGAGCCACTGCTCCTGTTCTTTTCCAAGCAGGGTCCGATTCGGATTGCGCGATTCATCAGAAGGCGGCTTATTGCCGTCGTTATTGGCTTGGTCGTCCCTGTACTGGCGGGTATCAAGCACATTGAAGGACGCCAGGTTTCCGTACGTAAAGTGCCGGTACAGCTGCATATCTGGGCCATTCGGCAAAGAGGAAATGCGGAGCGGCATATGTTCATAGTATGCCTGGTATGCTGCCGCGCGGCGGAGCACGAATGCTTCAACCGACTGTCCTTTTTCAGGTATTTTATTGGCATAGTTGTTTTCAACTTCATGGTCATCCCAAGTTACAACCCAAGGGAATGCCGCATGTGCAGCTTTAAGATTGGCGTCAGAACGGTATTGAGCGTGACGGTTCCGATAGTCTTGCAGCGTAATGATTTCCGCGCTGTTGTGCGTGCGGACATTGCCTGTTTTTGATACATATTCATTTGGGCCGTATTCATATATGTAATCACCGAGATGGAAGACAAGATCAAGCTTTTCCTTTGCCATATGCTTGTAGGCCGTATAATATCCGTGCTCATATTGCTGGCAGGAAGCAAATGCAAAGGTCATTTGCGGCACATTGGCGCCAGGGGCAGGCAGTGTTTTTGTTTTTCCGACAGGGCTTAGTTCATGGCCGGTTTTGAAACGGTAATAGTACACTTTGTTTGGCTCAAGCCCGTCCGCTTCCACATGAACGGAATGGGCAAGACTCGGTTTAGCCATTTCAGTGCCTTTTCTTACGATTTTACGGAAATGCTCATCCTTTGCGACCTCCCATTTGACAGGCACTGCTTGCTTCGGCATTCCCCCGCCATTCAGCGGATCTGGTGCCAGGCGTGTCCAAAGCACGACGCTGTCAGAAAGCGGATCACCTGACGCTACCCCTAATGTAAACGGATAGCTTGAGAATTTAGGCGCAGCATTTACTTCAAAGGCCCCAACCGACTGGGCAATCGTTAATCCAAGAGAAAGTCCTGCAATCTTCCCCGCTCCTTGAATAAATTTACGGCGGTCAAACGTATTGTTTTGTAAGCTTTCCTCTTTCAGTTTCTGTACCCATTCATCAAAACGACTGTCGTATGCCATTCAAGATCCCCTCTCTCCTCATTGATCGTCTCCATTATAGGAAATCATTGTTAAACGACTGTGAAGAAGTGTGAACCGATTGTAAGCGCTGAACATCAAAAACAGGTCTTCCCTCACAAGCCTGCCGCTGAAACATGCCGAAAGCTGGCTGAATGACGCGTTTTCTGCATATCCTGTCGTTTGCAAGCCGCCCATTCGGACTATTTTTCTTCACATGATCTTAAAAAAACAAAAACACCGAGCCATTTCGCAGAATGACTCAGTGCCTTATCAGTTATTTCGAAAACAATCTGCTGAAAAAGCCCTTCTTTTTCGGCTTTTCAGCAGGAGGCTCTTGTTCTCTTACAATCCCTTTTTCCTTCGCTTCTTTCAGCCAAAATGGAAATTCAGCAAGCAGAGCATCATAAAGCTCATCATCAGAAATGCGGTCAATCTCTTCGATATGCAGGAAGTTCGTGTTATCAATGACACGCCCTTCTAACGTATTTAGTTTATTGAGAAAATCAAAGTTTCCGTTTCCGATGCCGACAAACTGCCAGAACACCGGTTTATCAGAAGAAGCTTCAATTATCGGTTTGATTGACTTTTTACAGCCCCCGTCATTGATAAAAACAATGAAAGCAGGATACGAGCTCGGTTCCTCCGCAACATATTTGCGCAGCACGTCCTTCATGACTGGCGGCTCATCATTTCTGCCGAATTTATGCAAGCTGTCATTATTTAAAATTTCACGATCGACATAGCCCGAAAAATCCTTTTCTGAAACTGGCTTTAATCGGGAAAATTCATTATCATACACCCATACATCCAGCAAACCGTTATCATCAAACTGATCAGCCACTGCCAAAATCCGCTCCACCACATTTTGAACCGTCCCGTTTTTGTAGAGCGGTCTCATCGATCCCGTCATATCAAGAACCAGTCCGACACGAGCCGTCACCTTCGTTAACTGCTTTTTCTCCAGTACGATCTTTACACTTTTCTTTTGCAGGTCAATTGTTGCCATTCTGTCATCTCCGTCAACTCTTTTTTTTTCGATTATCTCACAGGCATATTTTCCATTGCATCTTTTCAAAGAAAAACACCGTTCAATTTGAACGGTGTCCTGTCTCTAAAATGTGTTATATACATTTTCACACGTCTCCGCCGTCGGCTGATAAAAGCAGTGTGACTTAAATCTGGCCACAAACGGCTGGTTATACCACTGGGCTGGACAGTCCCCCTCCGGCCTGAAGTACCACAAACTAAATTTTGCCGGCCAGCGTCTTTCACCGTTAATCGACCGCCGTGCAAGGGCACGCTCGCTATCTCGCGCCCTTTGATAAAAATATCCATGAGTCACAGCCTCAAACGCGTGTGGCTGATAAATCATCTGCCTGATGGTGCGGAGGCCTTTAAAATCTGAGCAATTCGCCCGCAGCCGATTAATTCCAACGTTGCCGACAAGCAGCATCCCCTGCTTGCCTTCACCTTCCGCTTCCGCTCTGAGCAGCCTTGCCATCAAATCAACATCCGCACTCGTTGCTCTCACGACCGCCATCACGTCACCTCCCCTTCATCTCTTTTCATCATATTTCATTACTTCAAAAGTGATGACGGAGGGACAGAGAAGTTTTTAAATTCATTCATCTAACGTCAAAGCAGCGTCCGGTGCGGTACAAGCTTCATGTTTCCGCTGTCGAAGCGCCGCAGCCTCAATTCCTGGATTCACATCATTGACCCCTCCCCAGCAGATTTGCACCCGCCTCCGAAAAGAAATAAGGTTTAACTTTTTACATTTGAGGAATTATACATAACAAATCAAATGACAAAAGGAGGAATTGCAATGACACATGTGAAAGCGCTCGCTATTAAAGGTATTATGACGATTATTGTGTTGTATCTGGTGCTTGGTCTGGGCTTTGGTTTCACGTTTGGTGATACGCTGCTAATGACGATTGTGTTAGGGGTTATTTCTTATTTGCTGGGCGATCTTTATGTATTGCCGAAATGGAATAATATGATTGCAACTTTGGCTGATTTTGGCTTGGCCTTTCTCGTGATTTGGCTGATGGGCATGCCGCTTTCTATGGGGATGACTGGCGGTGAAGTTGCATTGGCGGCTTTATTCGGCGCGATCGTCATGGCAATCGGTGAATATTGCTTCCATTTCTATATGATGAGCAAAGAGATTGGCAAGAAGCATTATCTTGAAACAAGAACAGACTCATAATGGAAAGGCCGGTGCTGACAGCATCGGCCTTTTATACATATTGGGCGCCTTTGTTTACGCATCCTGCTTGTCCGCATTCCTGATCGCCATGTAGGAAAAGAACAATCCGAATGCCGCTAACGATAACGGGATATACACAACAGATGAAATCGAGAAGCCCGGACTTGTTGAACTGATGAGCATCACAATTACTACAGATGAAATGATGGTCGCCGGAACTGAGTGTCTACGCATCCCAAAAAAGATGGGAACTAAACTGGTTCCAGCGGCGCCAAAAGCGAAAACCGCCATTTTGACCGCCTGTTGAGAAATGATCTCGGAAGTAAGCTCTCCCGGTATGAAATGGTAGATCGAGTTCAGCCAAAAGAAACCAGCGGCTATGAGTATATTTGAAAGTAAAATCGTGATAAACGTCAGTCCGCTCGCGATCATGAGCTTAGCGGTGAGCAGCTTTTTACGGCTGATCGGGTACGTGAACATCACAAGAATGGTTTTGTTTTTATATTCCGAAATCACCAATTTTACGATCAGCACAGCGCCAAATACGATAAATACCGCTCTGACGAAGGTGCCGATGATGAGGAATGCTTCATCCGTACTTTGGAACGAAACCCCGCCATCGGCTTTTTCGGAATAACTGATCAGCCACATAAAGCCCATAATGATCACGTTGGCAATGAGGGCACCTCTGATATACCAGCCCATTTTCATTTTTCTTAATTCGATTCTGATCAAATTCATCAACGTGTCTCTCCTCCTTTACGCACTGATGCTATTGCCGTTGATCAATTTGATAAAATAATCCTCCAGCGACGTATACTTTTTGTTCATTGATTCAATGTCTACATCATTTAAAATCAGCGCTTTGGATATAGAAGCCTGTGAGGCTTCGGCTTCGTAAATTCGGATTGTTTTCTCATTTAAAATTTTAAAGTTGGTTAATTGCAGCTCTTTCTCAAGAACGAAGCAGGCCTTTGTCTGATTCGATGTAACAAGCTCGATGTATTCAGTGTTCTGGCCCCTGACATCCTCCATTGATACCTCTTCAAGCAGTCTGCCGTCCCGAATGACGCCGATCGTGTCCGCAATTTGTTCGATTTCACCCAGCAGGTGGCTTGAGATCAGCAGTGTCATCCCGTACTCTTTGCTCAGCACTTGAAACAATTGCCTGATCTTTTTAATGCCGATAGGGTCAAGACCATTCACCGGCTCATCCAGAATGAGCAGATCCGGCTTCGTGAGGATGGCACGCGCAATTCCAAGGCGCTGCTTCATCCCGAGGGAAAAGGTTTTGACGGGTTTTTTGTCGATTTGTTTTAAATTCACCATATCCAGCACTTCTTGTATGGCTTTTTTATTGTGGTATCCCATATATTCACAATGCAGATCTAAATTTTCTTCAGCTGTCAGGTTTTCATAAAAAATCGGATATTCAATCATGCTGCCGATGTTCCCCAGCACCTCATATGACGTGTGGGTGAACTTGTTCCCAAGAATGATGATTTCACCGCTTGTCGGTTTGACAAGACTCGTCAGCATTTTCATGATGGTTGTTTTCCCCGCGCCATTCGGGCCGAGAAAGCCATAGATTTCACCTTTTTTAATATGCATGCTGACATTGGATACGACCTCTTTGCCCTGATACGTTTTGGTCAGCCCGTTTGTTTGTACGATATAAGTCAACTTTGTTTCTCCTTCCCTCTCTTTTCCTGTTTTCTATTGTAGCGGCGAGCCCTGTCATTTTTATTTCTCAAACCTTAAGAAATTCTTACGATTAATATGTCATGCGTTTCAATGTGATCGTAAATGCAGTCTGTTCGTACGGCTTGCTTTGGACGGATATGGTGCCTCCCATTTTTTCTGTAAGCCGTTTTGTAATGGTTAAACCTAGTCCGCTTCCTTGAAATGCTTTATTTCTGGATTCTTCAAGTGTGTACAGCCTCTCAAACACCCGCTGCTGATCGGTTTCACTAATCCCTTTTCCGCGATCCCATACGGTGATGGCGATGTTCCTCTCATCATAAGACAGCGTCAGCCCGATTAACTTGCCGGCCGCGCCATATTGAATCGCATTGGACAATAGGTTTTGCAGGATTCTGTCCAGAGCCTCTTCATTCGCCTGCGCATACACCGGCGTATCCGGTATATCGATGGCTGCTTGAAAGCCTTTTGACTGAACAGCGTCATAATAGTGCAGGATATTTCGTTTGCATATGTCGTTCATATGTACTTTGGTGATCGGGATCTCTTTATCTTCAGATTCTAATTTCGCTAAATCAAAAAAGGAATTGATCATCTGAATAAGTTCATTCGTTTTCTGGCGTAGCTTCTCCAGCAATCTTTCCCGCTCTTCGTCCGGCATGTTCGGGTCACTTTGAATGGCTTCGATATAACCGAGAATGACCGTTAACGGCGTTTTCAGGTCGTGCGACATATTGGTCAGCATCCGCTTCATGGATTGCTCTGTTTTGGCAAATTGGGCGCTGATCTGCTGACGATTCTCAACGATAAGATTGATGTTAACAAGCAAGCCTTTGAGCGCATGATCGTCTGTAGGAAGCAAAATTTGTCCTGCCGAATCCCGGCTGAGCATGTAGCTAAGCTGGTCAGCCGTGTAAGCCAGATTCCCGTCCCGCTTCTTTTTCATTATGAATTGAATCACATTCAGACACGCCAGAGCGATGACAGCGGCCACCCATAGCACTGTCATTCTAAAACTCTCCTAATTTATAACCGATGCCCCATAGCGTTTTAATATATTGAGGGGAGGAGGGGTCATCCTCAATCTTTTCTCTGAGCCTCCGCATATGTACGTTAATGATGTTCTGATCATCAAAGTACTCTTCATTCCAAACGGAACGGTAGATTTGTTCTTTCGTAAACACTTTTTTAGGATTTGATGCGAATAAGCACAGCAGCTGCCATTCTGTTGACGTCAGCTGAAGCGGCTCTCCGTTTTTCAAAACGGAAACATTGTCTATATCTATCGCAAGCTGGTGAATCCGGATCACCTTATTCACAGCCGGCTCCTCTGCCGAATATTGCGTCGCCCGCCGTATCGCGGCTTTTACTCTGGCTGTCAGCTCAATCATCGAAAACGGTTTGGCGATATAATCATCCGCCCCAAAACCCAGTCCCAATGCCTTGTCTACATCTCCGTCTTTTGCCGAAATCATTAAGACCGGTATATTGCTTTTTTCCCGGATGATTTTCAGAAAATCCATGCCGTTCAGCTTCGGGAGCATGATATCAAGGAGGACCAAATCGTATGAATCCTGCTGAAACAGCCGGATGCCCTCTTCTCCGTCGAAAGCATGCACAATTCCAAAGCCTTCTTTTGTTAAATAATGATCCACCATTTCACTGATTGAGTGGTCGTCTTCTACAAGCAATATGCGCTGCATCTTCTCACCTAACCTTTACAAAATCAAAAAACACACACGTAATTACACTTATTGTAATTGAAAAACGTGTGTGTTTTATGAAAATTATTCTTTTTTTCCTATTTTCCTATTTTCAGCTTCCTGTATTCTATGCCCGTAATGACAAAGAATACAGCAGCGCATCCAATGACTTGAATAAGCCCGAGCCGTTCACCGAGAAATAAAGCTCCATAGAAAATCGTCAGGATAGGCCCTGCCATTGAAATGGCGGCGGCTCGCTGTGCCCCGATTCGTTTTATGCCCTCAAGCATTAGCACAAATGGAATCACTGTGGTCACGACTGCAATTACCGCGAACAAACCATACATAGAAAGCGGATATGCTGCCATTGGCGTATTCATGCCAGCCGCCGATTTTATCCCTGTGTAAAGCATCATGGCAGCTCCAGCAGCTGTCATCCCGTATGCATTGAGACGGATCCCCCCGATTTGATGGACGAGATGCCCGGAAAGGACAAGATAAGCAGCATAGACCGCCGAAGATAACAAAATGAATACAGCTCCAATCATATTCGCCTGGAAAAGCTCAGCATTCCAGCCGCCCAGCGCCAAGAAAAGCCCAAACATGACCGCCAGAACTGCGAAAAGGTCCTGAATTGAGGACATTTTCCGGTCACGACACGCGGTGAATCCAAACACAAACAACGGATAGCTCATCAGCAATATACGTTCAACCATTGCGGATACATGGTTCAGCCCGATAAAATCAAGCAAGGGAGACAGAAAAAAACAAAACACTCCCGCGCCACAAGCCTTCCATAGGTCTCCTTTTTTCTTACCGTCTGGCATTGGAGGTCGGTATATTAAAAAAATCAGCCAAAACAGCGGAACAGCCAGCAGCTGCCTGTATAGCAGCACGGCATCTGGCTCAGCACCCATTTGGTATGCCCATTTTATCCAAATCGATTTAGACGCAAAACAAACTGTTCCGATCAGCAAAAAAATCGTACCTGCTGCGGCCTCACGAATCTTACTCTGCTCTTCTGCTCTCATCTCAGCTCAGCTTTTCTCCTTTACTTATTCAAATGCTTTTGGATAAAATCCAGAAGCGTATATCCTTGAGCAGTCAGAATAACACCTTTGCCGCTGCAGGCCGGGCAAGGTGTTCCTTTGATTTCTCCCGCTCTTTCACATTTAGGACATGCGACCTCAAGATCATCAGTTGCAATGACCATTTGATATCCTCCTTTCTAACTCATCTGCTATGCCACCACCAGCCATCGTCCATTGGCCGTCACCTCCTTTAAGAAACACAAAAACCCCCGTCCTATGCAAAGGACGAGGGTCTCGCGGTACCACCTTTATTAACAGCTATACAGCCATTCACTCTAAGTACAGAAAACCTATGATTCGATACTCCTCTCTTGGTAACGGGGAGAGAAACCCGGCATCGCCTACTATCCGTTCAGCAAAGCAATTCAGAAGCCCATTCGGCATCAGGGGAGGATCGGTTCACACCTGCCACCGACTCTCTGAACCTCCATTCTGATGCGTACTTGCTCTTCCTCACGATTGTTGATCCGTTCTATTATTTGTAGAGTTTATAATAATCGGTTCATGAAACGAAGTCAATTCTTAATCCGATGTTACACCGAGTGCTTCTAGCGCCATATTGACGTGCTCCTCCTGCTGTGTTTGCAGAGCGAATTTAGCTATTTCCAGCGGATATGCCGCTTGCATCTCTGAGATGTGTTCCTGCATTTTTGCCCATTTCCGGCCGCCTGCTTGATCATAGTATTCAAGCAAACGGGCAGTTTCTTTTTCTCCGAAAATGGTTTGATAAAGAACAAAATCCTTGGCTGGGTCAGCAACCTTCGCTTCTGTCCAATCCAGAAGTCCTGTGACACGTCCATTTTGATCGATAAGGATATGCGGCGGGTGGAGATCGCCGTGTATCAAAGAAGAGAAACCCGGCCAGTATGCATCATCATCTATCCACTTTTGCCATCTTTCCCAAAGCGTCGTAGATACGCCAAGCTTATTCTTCACATCAACCATAGAGTCTGCTGTCATTTGCCTGAAATCTTCTGGCCTTATCACTTCTATTCCGGATTGCCCAGCAGATATTTGATCCGTGCCATGTAATTCAGCCAGTATGTCGGCAAGTGTGCGGACAAAGTCGTCTGACGGCGGCTGATGATTCATATTCCAAACATATTGCTTTTGTTCCAAATCAATCCCGGCCGCCGGCGTTCCTTTTAACATGGGGTAAGCGATCAATTCCGGCGTGTGAATTCTCCAATCCGGCACATCAGCAGTCAGATTCGCGCGGAGAAAGGCAAGCGTTCTGCCTTCCGCGGATGCTCTTTCCACAACATCACTTCGCCGCGGTTTTCGCAGCACCCATGGCATACCTGTGTCGTCCTTGGCAAATACAACTTGAAAGTCCATTCCGGTTTCATTCAATTGCGCGTTCTCAGAATGAACCGTCAAACCTTGGCTGCGTGCAAGCCCGACAATCTCAGTGATAAGCTGTTTTTCGTTAAGGTTTGTCATCCCATTTCCCCTTTCTCATGCTCCGGCCTGCAGTAGAGAGAAGGGATGCTTGAAGGCACAAAAAAGGGCAGGCACGCCACCCTCTTTTTTGATAATCATGTAAGGGCTCATACATAGGCGGATTCATCCCGATTCTCTCGCATTCAGGCGAGAGTTGTTCACTATTGAATTCGTGTCACTCGGAATCTCATGAATGCCATGCTGGAACCCCTCCGTTCTTTGTTTGTTGATTATCATTTTACATCATATTCCAATTTCAATCTACTAGAACAATAAATCAAGTCACTGGAGCAGGATTAAACAAGCACAAATCATTATGAAGACCCCAACGGTCTGCCCACGTTTGTTTGCGGCCGCTTGCCACATCCAAAATCGTCCTGAAGATTTCCCAGCCTACATCTTCGATACTGGCCTCTCCTGTCGCGATTCGGCCGGCATTGATATCGATTAAATCTGCCCAATGCTCTGATAAGGAATGCCGCGTCGATACTTTCAGCACCGGCGCAGCAGCCAGGCCATATGGTGTTCCTCTCCCTGTCGTAAACACCTGCAGATTCATGCCCGCAGCCAGCTGCAGGGTGCCGCACACAAAATCGCTTGCCGGTGTCGCCGCGAACAGCAGGCCTTTTTGCTCTGCTCTTTCACCAGGGCCAAGCACGCCGGAGATGGGGCTTGTGCCTGATTTCGCTACCGAGCCTAACGCTTTTTCCACCACATTGGATAATCCGCCTTTTTTATTGCCTGGTGACGGGTTTGCGCTTCGGTCTGCGTCTCCCCGCCGGAGATAGCTGTCATACCACTTCATCTCTTTGATCAGCGATTGTCCGACCTCTTCACTGACAGCCCGCGGCGTTAATAAATGAATGGCATCCCGCACCTCTGTCACTTCAGAAAACAAAACCGTTGCACCTGCGCGAACCAATAAATCAGCCGCATACCCCACGGCAGGGTTCGCCGTCACGCCGGAAAACGCATCACTGCCGCCGCATTGCAGGCCGATAACCAGATCCGAAACAGGGCATGACACCCGGGTTCTGCTGTTCAGCCTGATTAACCGTTCCTCCGCCATTTCCAAAATGGATTGGATCATCGCCGCAAAACCTCGGTGATCCTGGAGCGATAGAATGTCATCATCATTTTCGGAGGCAATTCTTTCCGGGAGGAGCTTTTCACATCCCAATCCGATTACCATTACTTCTCCGCCGAAGTTCGGATGCTTCGCGAGATTTTGAATCGTGCGGATCGGAATAACAGCGTCGGGCGCATTGATCGCCACGCCGCATCCGTATTGATGATGCAGCGGCACAACGTCATCGACATTTGGGTATTTCGGCAGCAGCTCTTCTTTTATTCGTTTGACTGCATAATCCAAAACGCCAACAACACATTGAACACTTGTCGTGATGCCGAGGATATTTTTTGTCCCCACACTGCCATCCGCATTTCGGTATCCTTCAAACGTGTAGCCTTCAAGAGGCGGCCGCGGCTGCGGCACCCTGTTTGCGAGAGGAAGATCGTCTAACGCCGGAGGAGCGGGCATTCTCACGAGGGCTTCCCGTATCCAGCTCCCGCGTTTGATCGTCTCATCAGCAAATCCGATCACCTCTCCGTAACGCACGATCTCGTCCCCTTGATTGAGATCGGTGAGGGCCACCTTATGGCCTTGAGGAACATCCTCTTCAAGTACGAGCCCGCATGAGAAAACAGTGCCCTTTGGCAGTCCTCCATCATTTACAATAATCGCGGTGTTATCTATTTCATGCACTTTGATGTAAAGGGGCGCTTGGTTCTTCCTGAGGTTCATCGCCATATGAAAATCACTCCTCATATCTTAGTAAGCGTTTTCTAAATTGGTTTTAAAAAAACCGCAGCTCTTACGTTTCAACTGCGGTTGCTCACCATTATTTTTCATCCATTCCTTTTAGAATTTTGTCACGGACAAATTTCAGATGCTCATACATGTGGTAATGTGCTTTGTACGGATCTCTTTTGGCAAGGGCGTCGTATATTTTTTTGTGATATTCGACCGTTACATCTCTCTCCCTGTACGGAATTTGGCTGTCAATTTTCGCATGGGTGATCAGCAGGGACTGAATCATCCCTTCAACGACGGGGTTATTGGCGCTTAACGCAATAATTCGATGGAACTCTTTATCCGCTTCACCATAATGATTGTCAGTGCTGTTGGCAATATCGTCGATCGTCTTCTGCAAACGCTGAAGCTCTTCCTCATTGATTTTTTCCGCGGCAATTGTCACAAGTCCAAGTTCTAGCGCCATCCGCGCTTCAATGATAGCCGGAAGATTATCAGTGGCCAAAGCAAGCATGACGGAGAATGGCTGCATGCCGATTTTATCGTTGAAATATGTGCCCCCTCGTGTTTTTCTCGTAATGACGCCCAGCGTTTCAAGTGAACTGAGTGCTTCCCGTAGCACCGGCCTGCTGACATGCAAAATGTCCATCAGTTCCATTTCTGTCGGCAATTTGTCTCCGGCCCTCAACTGTCCGCTCGATAATAAATGGACAATCCGTTCGATGACCTGCTTGGCTAATGTTTTCCGATTGACTGTATCGACTTTCAAATCCTCTAAACCTTCGTACACGAACAACTCTCCCTTCAGTTGTTCAATTGTAAGACAAAATAGCGGATATGACAATATTTACAAACAAACTTATCGCACAAGACACGGGCGCTTCCGGTCAAATTCCCAGTTGCGGATCAGGAACTGCATTGGGATCGCGTCATTCCGTGCGCCTAAATTCATTTTCCGGTAGATCTCATGCGCTTTTTCCACTTGTTCCATATCAATATCGACGCCTAGTCCAGGCTTATCCGGCACCTTGACACAGCCAGAAGAAATCTCAAAAGGCTGTTTCGTTAATCGCTGCCCGTCCTGCCAGATCCAATGGGTATCAATCGCCGTGATCCGCCCCGGAGCCGCTGCTGCCACATGGGTAAACATCGCTAGGGAAATATCAAAGTGGTTGTTGGAATGCGAGCCCCATGTCAAACCCCAATCATGGCACATTTGCGCAACCCGCACCGACCCTTGCATCGTCCAAAAATGCGGATCAGCCAGCGGTATATCCACCGCATGGAGCTGAATTGCGTGACCCATTTCCCGCCAGTCAGTCGCAATCATATTTGTCGCAGTCGGAAGCCCTGTCGCACGGCGGAATTCAGCCATTACTTCACGAGCGGAGTAGCCATTCTCATCCCCGCACGGATCTTCCGCATACGCGAGCACATCTTGCTTTCCTTTGCATAATGCAATAGCTTCCTCTAATGACCATGCCCCGTTCGGATCAAGAGTGATCCTTGCCTCTGGAAAACGTTTCGATAATGCGGTAACAGCTTCGATTTCCTCTTCTCCCCGCAGCACCCCGCCTTTCAACTTGAAATCCTGAAAGCCATAGCGCTCCTGTGCTGATTCGGCAAGACGCACAATGGCCTCCGGCGTCAGCGCTTCCTCATGGCGCAGACGGAACCACGCACAATCTGACTGCTCATCGCTTTGATACGGCAAGGTCGTCCGCTTTCGGTCGCCGATGTAAAAGAGGTAACCGAGCATTTTTACTTCATCACGCTGCTTCCCTTCGCCCAGCAAAGCCGCGACCGGTTCCTGAAGAAACTTTCCAAGCAAATCTAACAAAGCCGCTTCCAGTGCGGTGACGGCGTGCACAGTGGTGCGCAAATCAAACGTCTGGTTTCCTCGCCCTCCCCTGTCCTGATCGCCAAACTGCTTTCTGACCGTTTGCAATATCGCTTGGTACGCACCGATAGATTTTCCGACAACAAGCGGCTCTGACAGCTCCAGTGTGCGGCGAATATGCTCTCCGCCAGGCACCTCGCCGACTCCCTGATTTCCGCTGCTGTCCGTTAAGATTACGATATTCCGGGTAAAAAACGGGCTGTGTGCTCCGCTTAGATTCAGCAGCATGCTGTCATGTCCCGCAACAGGAATCACCTTCATTTCAGAAATTGAGGGAATATTCGATCTTTTCTCTTTTTGAACCTGCTCTTGTATCGGTGAACTCATGCATTTTCCTCCCTTTATAAAGCGCTTTCATAAATATTAGACAGGCAACGATTGATCGGGGTCTTGTTCTTGTTTCTTTAACACGACCCGTTTGATCGGCCCGACCAGCAGCAAATAGCTGAGGATCGCCGCAATCGCGTTAGCGCCGACAAACACAAGCGCGCCATTAAAAGATCCAGTGGCATTAACAATGTATCCGATAATAATCGGTGTTGTAATCGAGGCAATATTGCCGAAAGTGTTGAACAAACCGCCGCTTAATCCTGCACATTCTTTCGGAGACGTGTCCGACACGACAGCCCAGCCCAATGCGCCGAAGCCTTTTCCGAAAAACGCGAGCGACATAATAACAACGACAAGCCACGCTGAATCTGTATAGTTGCAGACAATCATACTGCAAGACAGCAGCATGCCGGCAATGATTGGCACTTTTCTTGCAAAGGTCAGTGAACGGCCTTTTTTGAGTAAGATGTCTGACACAATGCCCCCAAGGACGCCGCCGGCAAATCCGCACAGCGCCGGCAGGGAAGCGACAAACCCAGCTTCAAGAATAGACATGCCGCGGGCCTGAACCAAATATACCGGAAACCATGTGAGAAAGAAATAGGTGAGAGTCGTAATACAGTATTGCGCGATGTACACGCCAATCAGCATGCGGTTCGTTAACAGCTGTTTGATATACGGCCATTTCGATTCTGTTTCTTGTTTGCTTTTACTGTCATCCATGGAAATCAGCCCGCCGCCCTGTTCGATGTACGCAAGCTCAGCTTCATTAACCTTTGGGTGTTTTTTCGGTTCATACACCGTTTTTAGCCAGATGACAGCCAGAAGAATGCCCGCAATACCCATGACAACGAAGACGGAATGCCAGCCGAAAGAGTGGGTAAGCCAGCCCATTAAAGGAGAAAAAATGACGATTGCGAAGTATTGTGCTGAATTAAAAAAGGCTGAAGCTGTCCCGCGCTCGGAGCTTGGAAACCATGAGGCAACAACTCTGCCGTTTCCGGGAAATGAAGGCGCTTCTGATAAACCAACCAGAAAACGCAGTGCAAACAGCAGGATAATCGCTGTGCCGGCGGAGAAAAAGCCAATCGCCCCTTGCAGCAGCGTAAAAAACGACCAGAAAAAGATGCTTAACGCAATGATAGTCTTTGAACCAAAACGGTCCAGCAGCCAGCCGCCCGGAAGCTGTCCGATAACATAGGCCCAGCCAAAGGCAGAAAAGACATATCCCATGGCGACCGAGTCCAATCCCAAATCATGCTGGACGGAATCTCCGGTGATGGAAAGCGTCGCTCGATCCGCGTAGTTAATAGAGGTCACAAGAAACAGCATAAACACGATGAACCAGCGCACGGACGTTTTTTTGCCCGCCGGTGTAACACTCGCAAAGTCTTTTTTCATAGTATCTTCTCCTTTTCAAAGTAGAGAATCATATGCTGGCTGTGATAAAGCCGGGAAAGAGACGCACGCCTCTTTCCAGCACCATTACGGCTTCACAAAAACGGTTTTAATCGCCGTGAAAAAGTCCTTCGCTGCCTCACCCTGTTCTCGGGAGTGGGAGCTCGACTGCTTCATGCCGCCAAAAGGCGCCTGCAGCTCAACACCTGCGCTTTCTGCATTGATCCGAACCAGCCCGGCATCGATTTCATCAATGAAAGAAAGCATTCGGCCGATGTTTTCCGTGAAGATGGATGCACTTAAACCGAACTTCACATCATTGGCGATGTTCAGCGCCTCCTCCATCGAGTCCACCTTGATCAAGGCGATCACCGGACCGAAAATTTCCTCCTGGGCAATTGTCATCTCAGATGTCACATTGTCAAAGATGGCAGGCTGAACATAATAGCCGTTTTGATACTTTCCGTTCTCCAGCTTTTCTCCTCCTATTAAAAGGGAAGCGCCCTCCTGTTTGCCTTTCTCAATGTATGACAGGCAGTTATCAAGCTGATTCTTGCTGGCAATCGGTCCCATCCAGACATCCTCTTTTAAGCTGTCTCCGATTGTAATATCTTTTGTGCGGTGAAGCAGTTTTTCTTTAAAGCGCTCATAAATTCCGCTTTGTACAATGACACGGCTTGTCGCGGTGCATTTCTGGCCGGTTGAACGGAAGGCCCCCGTTATGACAGCTTCTGCCGCAGCTTCAAGGTCAGCATCATCAGCTACGATGACAGGGTTTTTGCCGCCCATCTCAAGCTGGTACTTGGCTCCCCTCGCTAAAGCGGCTTGCCCGATGATTTTTCCGACTTGATTTGAACCGGTAAACGTAACGGCGTTTACACCGTCATGCTCAGCAAGCCCCTGCCCGACAACAGAACCCGGGCCTGTCACCAAATTGATGACCCCTGCCGGGAGCCCCGCTTCCTCAAAGCAGGCAATGATCTTCGCGCATGTCACAGCTGTTTCTGTCGCCGGTTTGATGACAACGGTATTGCCGTATACCAATGCCGGCGCCATTTTCCAAATCGGAATCGCCACTGGGAAGTTCCACGGAGAAATCACGCCGACCACACCGAGCGGAACACGGGTGGTAAACATGAGCGCGTCTTTGTCAGTAGACGGAATGACGTCACCCGTTTTTCGCATACCCTCTCCGGCATAATAGCGCAGAATGGCAATCCCCCGGGCTGTTTCTCCCTTCGCTTCCGGCAATGTTTTACCCATTTCACGCGTTGCACAGGCGGCGATTTCCTCCAAGCGCTGCTCCATGATATCCGCTGTTTTGTATAAGTATTGGCCGCGCTCGGCACCCGTCAGCTTTCTCCAAGCCGTTTTGGCTTCATTGGCGGCGACGACGGCACGTTCCACATCTTCAGCCGTTGAATTCTGTACATATCCGACAATATCATTCACATCGGCAGGGTTTTCGACCTTGACCATATCGCCTGATTGAGACTTAACCCACTCTCCGTTAATAAAGTTGAGGTACGTGTTTTGTTCCGTGATCACAGACATGCCCATTGCCCCTTTCGTGTTTTTTCTGGTCAAACCGTCGCGGCTTTTTTCGGAAAACGGTCAGCCGCCCGCTTCAAAATTGCTTCCAATTGCTGATAATGATCTTTTTCAACCGGGCCGACAGGCGGTCTGGCTGTATTCCTTACATTCAAACCCATGATTTCCATACCGGCTTTAATCAAGGATACGGCGTAGCCTTTCCGTTGTTTGCGAATGTCGTTGATCGGCAGAATCACATGCCGATAGAGTTCCTTCACAAGCTCGTCATTTCCGTTTTTCAATGCATCATAGAACATTCGCGAAATATGCGGGATATAATTTGAAATCGCTGAAGAGTAAGAGTGGAACCCGATCGGCAGATAAGCCGGCATCGTCACTTCAGCCATCGGCATTCCGTTGAGCCATCCTAAGCGGTCGCCGATCGTATAGACGAGGTTGATATTCAAATCCATATTTCCTACCCCGTCTTTGACACCGACAAGCTGTTCACATTCGGTCAGACGTTTGATCTGTTCAACTGAGAGAACGGCGTTATCGCGCTGATAAAGAATCGCGTTCAAGTCAGTGCTTTCAATAATCGTTTTCGCATACTGGTACAGCCCCTCCTGTTCGCCATGCACCAAATACGGAGGCAGAATCAAGTAGCCGTCGGCGCCTTTTTTCTCCGACAGCTGCGCCCAATCAAGCGCTGTGCTGAGGTTGCCGCCCACCCCCGTGTAGACCGGCACCTTTCCTCCGGCTGCCGAGACTGCGACTTCCACCATTTGCTCATATTCCTTCTGGCTGAGAGATTGGAATTCACCAGACCCACAAGCGATAAATATCGCTTCCAATCCTTCTTCCAGCAAAAACTCAATGTTTTGAAAAAGAGCTTCTTCCTCCAGTTTTCCTTGTGTGTTAAAAGGAGCAACCGGAAAACCTAAAATTCCAGCGGGTGCTTTTCTGATACGGCTCATCAACATAACCTCCTGTTATTTGTGTATACAGCCCTTGACTGAAAGCGCTTTTATTAATTTTTCTTTTACAACCGCCCCTTCCCGTATATCCTTTTGTTTAATTGTAAGACAAATAAACAATAAGTCAATATCTTTATTTTCTGATATTTTATAAAAAAGCGGTAAATCACTGTCCGGCCGGGATTCTGCGCAGCAAAAAAACAGCCTGGTCAGCCGGCTGTTTGGTTTATATCCTTCTTTGTTTCATCGTTTCATGCAAAAGCTTTGCTTCCAAAAAAAACACGTGGATGAATTTTTTCATATTTATTCTAGCAGGTGCAAGGGGTTTTGCATCCTTGGATTGGAGTTCTTTCATTTTCTGGCTGACAACCGGAAAATCAAAGAATTTCGATGCATAGGTTTCAAATTTTGGATTCGAAAAATCAGTTGTGCCCAGTGAAGCAAAATGGTGCAGCGAATGAATAATCGCTCTGCGGATACGCTGCTCCGAGGCTTTCATTTCGCGATTGACTTCCGTCTGTGAGGCCCCTGTCCCCAGCTTCCGTACCGCTACTTGGGTGAATATTTGTTTTAGCGAAGGGCTTTGTTTTTCGTGCGGCTCGGATTGCTCGTGTTCTGCTAAATACTGCAGGACCGCCATGAGATCATGTGCGCCGCCTTCTCCCATCATGCCCAGCTCGGACAACAGGAATGTTCCTGCCTCTTTTAAACCGCTGTCACTCTTCTGCTGGGGACGCGCTTTCCGTTCAGTCCGATTGACAAGCCGGCTTAGAGAATGCTGAATGGCTCCAATCGAGTGTTCAAGCTCGATCCGCTCCTTCACCTTTTGGAGAACCGTGACAATTTCAATGCGGTTAATCGGCTTATGGATAAAATATTCGATGCCGAGCGAATACGCTTCCCCGACCATTTCCTTCGCCTCCACTTGAGAGATCATTACGATTTTGCCGGAGTACGTATTCTGGATCTGACGAATCGTCTCAATGCCGTCTCTTCCGGGCATTAACAGATCGATTAATAAAATATCAATCTGCTTAAATTGCAGCATATGCCCTTCCACTTGGCTTCCGTCGTCTGCTTCACCAGCAGCTTCCCCGAGATCTTCGTCCTCAATGATCTGCCTTAAAATTGACCGCACCGCACGGTCATCATCTGCAATAAAAAAACGCATAGCTTTTGGTTCACCCTTTCTGAATCAAATGCCGGACAGGCAGCCTGATGGCAAACACCACTCCCCGCTGCTGATTATCAAACGTGATATCCCCTTCTAGCTCTGTCACGATTTCCTTTACGTAGGAAAGTCCGATACCCGTAGAAGGCGTGCCAAATTCGTCATATTTTGAAGTAAAGCCCGGGTCAAACACAATGTCTCCGATTTTCTCAGAAATCCCGGGGCCATTGTCTTCCACCTGGAATTCTACCATACTCTCATTTGGCTTACGGAGCCTCAGGCTGACCATTCCCTCTTCATCCATAGCCTCTACCGCATTTGCTGTTAGATTATTAATGATCGAAAGCACGATAAATACGTGATATTCGTCATGCTCTCCCTCGATCGAGCAGTAAAAATCAATCTGCTTCCCTAGTGCTTCAGCGTACTTTTCATTCATTCGAATCACGAGCTGCAGCAAATCAGAAGCCCTCATATAATCTCTCAAACTCTCATTCGAAATCAATTTTGAAAGCCCTGCGAATATCCGCTGGTTGTCCTTTTTCACTTCATGAATCTCTCCGGCCAGTCTCAGGATTCTGCCGCTCAGCTGAACATCCTTGCCCTTCATTTCCCGATAGAGCTGATACGAATCGTTTGTCACTTTCTCTGTCGTTTTCAATGTCTTTTTTAGGTGCACCGTTTCTTCATATAAATTGGAAACGATCATCAGCATGTGCTCGTGCTGCTGCCTTGTCTGTTTTTCTCTCGATTGTGTTTCATACAGCTTCAGCACACTATAAAAGCTCATCACAATAAATGTGTGAGAAATCGCAATCACCGCAATGTCAGTGATTTTCTCAGGCGTGACAACCGTATGAAAAATGAGAAATTGCACAGCCAGCTCGACACAATCTGACACAACTTCAATCATAAACCCAATGAAACCGAGCATAATCGGCCGTTCACGGAAACGATTGGCCTTTAATATGGAAAACAGACAGGCGTAAGTCATATAAAAGAAAAAGCCAGACGCTTGATCATACAGAATCGGAGTCAGTCCATTGTGTCCTCCGCCCCATAATTCCAGTAAGACGCGAAAGATGAAAACAGCCGCTCCAGTCAGAAAACCCGGCAGCACAGCGGGCACATGCCGCAACAACGATAAAAAGAAGAAAAAAACCGGTGCCCCAAAGCTGACCCGGAATTCTTCATTAAGGGGATAAAATTTCAGTTCACCGGCCAGCGGCACCGTTATCAGCATGAGGGCCAGTATATATCCGTCTTTTTCAATAAACCGTTCCAGTTTTATGTTGATCACATCCTCGCTTTTTATTTTGGGGAATCGGGCGAAAACCTGCAAATTGCTTTTGACCCAGAAAATAAGGTTTTTATAAATCTTACTGCTTATTTTCAAAATGTTTTTGTCGTATTTTGTATGATTCTGTAGTCGCCATTATACAGTAATTATACCTTCCGCTATCATGAAAGCGTTTAACGCCCCTTTAGCCTTCGTTTTGATACACCTCAGTCCTTTAAGAAAAAAATCAGTGAGGAGGAATTCGATGAAAGAATTGATAAAAGAGCACCAGAAAGACATAAACCCGGCGTTACAGCTGCATGATTGGGTTGAGTACTATCGCCCTTTTGCCGCCAATGGACAAAGTGCAAACTATATCCCCGCATTAGGAAAAATCAATGATTCACAGCTCGGCATCTGTGTATTGGAGCCTGATGGAACGATGATACACGCCGGCGACTGGAACGTCTCTTTTACCCTGCAAAGCATTTCAAAAGTGATTAGCTTTATTGCCGCCTGCATGAGCCGCGGCATTCCCTATGTGCTGGACCGCGTAGATGTCGAGCCGACAGGCGACGCCTTTAATTCAATCATTCGGCTCGAAATCAACAAGCCGGGAAAGCCCTTCAATCCCATGATCAACGCGGGCGCCCTTACCATCGCTTCGATTCTTCCCGGAGAATCGGCATACGAAAAGCTCGTGTTTCTTTACTCGGTGATGGAAACTTTGATAGGAAAACGGCCGAGAATTCATGAGGAAGTATTCCGTTCTGAATGGGAAACCGCCCACCGCAACAGAGCGCTGGCCTACTATTTAAAAGAAACAAACTTTTTAGAAGCTGAAGTAGAAGAAACACTTGAGGTGTACTTGAAGCAATGCGCTATGGAGAGCACTACAGAAGATATTGCGTTGATCGGCCTGATCCTTGCTCATGACGGGTATCATCCGATTCGACGCGAGCAGGTGATTCCAAAAGATGTCGCAAAATTGGCCAAGGCATTAATGCTGACGTGCGGCATGTACAACGCTTCAGGCAAATATGCGGCGTTTGTCGGCGTGCCGGCCAAAAGCGGCGTCTCCGGCGGCATCATGGCGCTGGTGCCTCCAAGCGCCAGAAGAGAACAGCCTTTTCAATCCGGATGCGGCATCGGCATTTACGGGCCTGCCATTGATGAATACGGCAACAGCCTCACTGGCGGTATGCTGCTGAAGCATATGGCGCAGGAATGGGAGCTCAGCATTTTTTAAATATGAAAAAAGAGGTGATTCTATGCAGCAAATCCTGGAACATATCGTCGGTATTGCAAATGATCTTTTGTGGTCAAAGCTATTAATTGTTTTGCTCCTTTCTTTTGGAATCTATTTTACGTTCAGGCTGAAGTTTTTACAGGTTCGCATGCTGAAAGAAATGGTCAGGGTATTAAGAGAAGGTGCTGCTTCCCGATCGAAAAACAGCATTTCTCCGTTTCAAGCCTTTTGCATCAGCATGGCGGCCCGTGTCGGAACGGGAAATATTACGGGCATTGCCATCGCCATTGCACTCGGCGGGCCCGGTGCAATCTTCTGGATGTGGATTATCGCCATTATCGGATCAGCATCTAGCTTTGTGGAAAGCACACTGGCTCAGATTTATAAAGTAAAAGATGTAAACGGCTTCCGCGGCGGGCCTGCGTATTACATGGAAAAAGGGCTGAACAAAAGGTGGATGGGCGCGCTGTTCGCTGTGTTAATCACCTTATCGTTCGGTATCGTCTTCAACTCGGTTCAATCCAATACAGTCAGCCTTGCCTTTGAAAACGCGTTTGGCACAAACCGCCTGACATTGGGACTCATTTTAATTGCTGTATTCGGCACGATTATTTTTGGCGGAGTCAAGCGCATTGCAAAGCTGGCTGAATCCATTGTCGTCGTATTGGCTGTCCTGTATATCGGAGTTGCGTTTTTCGTCATTTTTACCAACATTACGCAGCTGCCAGGTGTGCTTGCGCTAATCGTGAAAAATGCGTTTGGTTTTGACCAGGCCGCCGGCGGGGCTTTGGGCGCGGCACTCATGCAAGGCGTTAGACGGGGAATTTTTTCAAACGAAGCGGGAATGGGGAGCGCACCGAATGCCGCTGCCACCGCCACAACAAGCCATCCTGTCAAACAGGGGCTGATTCAAGCGCTTGGTGTCCTGTCAGATACGCTAATCATTTGTACAAGCACCGCCTTTATCATCCTGTTTTCGGACGCCTATCATACTCCGGGTCTGAGCGGAATCGCCTTGACACAAGCCTCCCTCAGCTCCCATGTCGGATCATGGGCATCAGGCTTTCTCGCCATTCTGATTTTGTTATTCGGATTCTGTGCTCTAATTGGAAACTATTATTATGGCGAAACCAATATCGGCTTTTTGAACAAAAGCAAAAAACTGATTTTTGTCTACCGTATCGGCGTGCTGGCAATGATCGTGTTTGGCTGTGTTGCCAAAGTCCAGCTCGTCTGGGATCTTGCTGATTTGTTCATGGGTTTGATGGTCGTCGTGAATTTAATCGCGATTTTCTTACTATCAAAGGTCGTTTTTACGGCGCTGAAAGACTATACACGCCAGAAAAAAGCAGGCAAGGATCCGGTCTTTTATAAAGATGTGCTCAAAAACCATAATGGCATTGAGTGCTGGCCGGTTTCAGACACAAAGACTGACACGCACAACAAACAAATATCATAAGAAAAGGGTGTTCAGACATATCGGCTGAACACCTTTTCCTTTTTGCGTTTATTGACAAACACGTAAGCCTCCATTACGATTTTCATATCTTTTTCAAAAAAATCTGAAAGAAGGCATCGGTACATTCTATGAATCCTATCCAACACATATTAGATACATACCCGCTTATTGTGCTAGACGGCGCCATGGCGACCGAGCTTGAACGCAAGGGCTGTGATTTGAACGACAGTCTGTGGTCGGCAAAAATCCTGATGGAAGAGCCAAATCTGATTAAACAAGTTCATACTGATTATTTCGCGGCAGGCGCCGATTGTACAATCACCGCCAGCTATCAGTCTACATTTGAAGGCTTTGCCGCACGCGGGCTGAGCGAAGCGGAAGCACGCCGGCTCATCGAGTTATCCGTCAGCATCGCAGCTGAAGCACGTGATGAATTTTGGTCGCTTGAAGAGAACCGTTTGAATCGGCCAAAACCGATCATTGCGGCTTCTGTAGGCCCTTATGGCGCTTATCTTGCAGACGGGTCTGAATATCGCGGCAACTACGCAATACCAGAAGATGAACTGATTGAATTTCATCGTCCCCGGATGAAGGCGCTGATTGAAGCCGGAGCTGATGTTTTGGCATGCGAAACGATTCCGTGTCTGACTGAAGCCAAAGCGATTGTTCGGCTGTTGAAGGAATTTCCTGAAACGTATGCATGGATCAGCTTCAGTGCTAAAGACGGCCTGCATATCAGTGACGGAACACCTGCCGCTGACTGCGCATCGTGGCTTGATGAACACCGCCAAATTGCAGCACTCGGCATCAACTGCACGCCGCTTCAGCATATCCCTTCCTTGATAGAGGAGTTAAAAAAGAACACGTCAAAACCGATCATTGTCTATCCGAATTCAGGTGAGCAATATGATCCGGAAACAAAAACGTGGAACGGCGCAGCATGCGCAGAATCTTACGGGGCGAGCGCCCGCACCTGGCATGAAAAAGGGGCGAGGCTGATTGGCGGCTGCTGCCGGACAAAACCCGAAGATATTCAAGAAATTGCGGCTTGGGCCCGCTCTTTAAAAACAACTTGACTTATCGGAATAGTTTGTATATTCTAACTTAAAGCCGGTTCGCCGGAATCTCGTGTCACTTCCTGACATGAGATTTTTTATATTAGGAGGAAATAAATCGCTGATAGAAAGTTGGAAAAAGATGAACTCTGTCCACAACAAGAATGAGACAACCTTTCAGAGAAGTATGAAAAGCCGGCACCTCTTTATGCTTTCCTTGGGAGGTGTCATCGGAACCGGGCTGTTTTTAAGCTCAGGTTATACCATTCAGCAAGCAGGCCCGGCCGGAACGATACTTGCCTACTTAGTCGGGGCCGGCATCGTCTATCTGGTCATGCTATGCCTCGGTGAGCTGTCAGTCGCCATGCCTGTGACCGGCGCCTTTCACACCTATGCAGCCAAATACATAGGGCCGGGCACCGGATTTACGGTCGCTTGGCTGTACTGGCTGACATGGACCGTGGCATTGGGATCAGAATTCACAGCAGCCGGCCTGTTAATGCAGCGCTGGTTCCCCCATACATCGGTTTGGATGTGGAGTGCCGTCTTTGCGCTGTTCATTTTCTTGCTTAACGCATTTTCGGTCAAGTTTTTCGCTGAATCAGAATTTTGGTTTTCCAGCATCAAAGTGTTAGCCATTGTATTATTTATTCTTTTAGGCGGCTCTGCCATGTTCGGCATCATCCCGATCAAAGGCGGAGAAGCCGCTCCGATGCTGTCCAACTTCATGGCGGAAGGCGGGCTTTTTCCAAATGGATTTGTCCCGATTTTGATGACGATGCTGTCCGTTAATTTTGCCTTTTCGGGAACGGAACTAATCGGAATCGCAGCCGGTGAAAGCGTTGATCCTGACAAGACAATACCAAAAGCGATTAAAACAACGGTCTGGCGTCTCTCACTCTTCTTTGTCGGAACAATTTTTGTGCTGTCAGGGCTGATTCCGATTCAAGATGCAGGTGTCATCAAAAGCCCGTTTGTCGCTGTTTTTGACAGAGTCGGTGTACCATACGCAGCCGATATCATGAACTTTGTTATCCTGACAGCGATCCTGTCAGCGGCTAATTCCGGACTCTACGCTTCTTCCCGGATGCTGTGGTCTTTATCAAAAGAAAAAACGCTTCATCCGACATTTGCAAAGCTGACGTCAAAAGGAACCCCTTTTAACGCGCTGGTGTTCAGCATGATCGGCGGCATTCTGTCGTTGCTGTCCAGCGTATTTGCGCCAGACACTGTATACGTTGTGCTCGTGTCGATTTCCGGTTTTGCCGTCGTTGTCGTGTGGATGGGGATCGCTGCTTCTCAATTCATGTTCAGAAAACGTTATATCGAAGCGGGAAACAAGGTTACTGATTTGAAATACAGAACCCCTTTGTATCCGTTCGTGCCGATTGCCGCGTTCCTGTTATGCCTGGCTTCCGTTGTTGGCATTGCCTTTGATCCGAATCAAAGAATCGCACTCTATTGCGGCGTTCCATTTATGGCCATTTGCTATGCAACATATTATGTGAAAAACCGCAAAAGCCAGCCGGCTGCTGATATGACTCATTCAAAATAAAAAGAACCTGCCTCCGGGCAGGTTCTTTTTCGATTTTCACACTTCCACTGTCCAGTTAAACGGGCCTTTCACCTTGCCAAGCTGAATATCTGTTATCGTTTCATACAGCTTTTTCGAGAGCTCCCCGATTTTCCCGTCGCCTACAATCACCGTTTTTCCATGAATGTTGAGTTCACCGACAGGCGTAACGACTGCTGCCGTGCCTGTGCCGAAGACCTCTGTCAATTCTCCGCGTGCAGAGGCCGCATACACCTCATCAATCGATATTCTCTCTTCACGAACCGGAATGCCCCAGCTTCGAATCAGTTCAATCGCAGACGCACGTGTCACCCCGCTTAAAATACTTCCGCTTAAAGCAGGTGTGACAGCTTCCCCGTTTATGACGAAAAAGATGTTCATGCTCCCTACCTCTTCCACATATTTCTTTTCAATGGCATCCAGCCACAGCACCTGGTCATAACCCAGCTCATTCGCTTTCCGCTGTGCCTGAAGACTGGCCGCGTAATTTCCAGACGTTTTTGCACATCCGACTCCGCCGTTCACCGCCCGCACGTACTCATCTTCGACGTAGATTCTTACCGGCTTCAGCTGATCGTCGCCATAGTAGGAGCCTACAGGCGAAAGCACGATCATGAATGTATAGCTCTTGGATGCCTTCACACCGAGACTCGGTTCTGTGGCAATCACAAAAGGACGAATATACAGTGACGTTCCTTTTTCCTTTGGAACCCAATCTTTCTCCAGCTCAACTAATTGCGTCAATGCCTCAAGCACCAGCTCTTCGTCTAAAGGAGGCATACTCATGCGCTCACACGATCTGTTCAGCCGTTTGACATTTTGATCCGGACGGAACAGCAGCACCCTGCCGTCGTCTGTTCTGTATGCTTTTAATCCTTCAAAAACAGCCTGGCCGTAATGAAAAACAGATGAAGACGGATCAAGCGTAAGCGGTGCGTACGGCGCAATTCTCGGATGATGCCATCCAATTCCCTCTTCGTAGTCCATCACAAACATATAATCTGTAAAATATTGACCGAATCCCAAGGATGACGGGTCGGGCTTTTCCTTATGAAATACAGTTTTTTCTCGTTCAATAAGCTTATTCAATCTAATCAGCACACCTTTCACATAATTGTTTAAATATTCAGTCTTTTTAAAGCTGCAAAAAGTATACAGCCTTTCCTTTGATCATACGCCGCTTCACACCTATAAATTTCAGAATATTCTTTAGGATCATCAGCTATTATACACCACATTCATTGTCAGATGAAGCTGAAATTAAAGAAAAACAGCCAGTTTTATTCTGGCTGTTTGATTTAGAGCGCTAAATAAAGGACGACAATGTGGCAAATCAGCAAAATATACACCGCGAATACAAATTGCCAATTGATCTTCCGCGCCCATGCAAACACCACCATCAAAACAGGCAGCATCACAATCCCCGCCAGCTTGTTAACCGTCAGATCCGGACTGTTCGCAACATCATAATGAATCGGCATTTCGGCCGGTAGAAAAGGGTAAAACACGATTGATAGGATAAAAGCAGCAATGACAGCCCCCCACAGCACTTTTCCATTCGTCAATAGAAACATAGAACGACCATTCCTTTCTTATCACGTATTGCTTTATGAATGATATGACTGTTCTACGGTGAATTTCGTTCGGTCTCCCCGGGTAATAATTTGCGCATATTCCACCACTTCTTCATTTTTATCATAGGTAAGGGATTCTGATAAAAACGCAGGCGCTCCGACATTGGTTAATAAGTGGCCGCTGATCGTTTCATCCGTTAAAATCGGTTCGATCGATTCCGTGCCCCTGCTGATTTCAATATTGTATTTTGTCCTTAACAATTCAAACAGCGAGCCGGTGCATTCCTCATGCGCCAGCCCCGGTGCCGCCTTCCAGGGAATATATGAGGTATGATACTGCAAAGGTTCCCCCTCGGCGTATCTGACTCTGACAAGCTTGTTGACAGGTTCATTCTCTTTCATTTTTAAAAGCTCGGCAATGGAGTGATCGGCAGGAATCACCACAAGCTCAAGCACTTTTGATTCAGAACGAAGGCCTCTCATTTGTTCTGCAAAGCTCGTAATCTTATGCGGAATCGGCGTTTGTATTTTTGCCGCCGATACAAATGTCCCTTTTCCTTGAATTCTTTTAATATATCCCTCAAGCTCTAGCTGCTGCAGAGCCAGTCTCACAGTTGTTCTGCTGACATCATATTGTTCGCAAAACTCACTCTCCGTCGGCAGCTGATCATTCGCCTGATATTTGCCCGATTTAATTAACTCAATGATTTTAAACTTGATAACAGAATATAAAGCTGTCATTTCATTCTCCCCATTCTGTATGCAATCCGTTCTTTTTCATTGAGACCATAATACCATTTGCCATCCCAATATGAAAGATTTGTATCCTTCTTTTATAACAAATTTTCAGAAATTAATATTGACAGTTTGATAAGGACGGTGCTAAATTCGTAATGACAAGTATCATAAATTGGTCATAACAAATATGATGATTGTCTATCTCTTTGAGGGGGTGTCACATGAAGATTCTGATCGCTGAGCACTACGCAGAACTCTGTAAGTTAAGCGCTGCCATTATTAAAGAACAAATACAAGCTAAGAAAGATGCCGTTCTCGGCCTGGCAACAGGAAGCACACCGGTCGGCTTATATAAGCAGTTGATTTCAGACTATCAGACAGGCGAAATTGATTTTTCAAAGGTTACTACATTTAATTTGGATGAATACGCTGGTCTCTCTCCATCTCATCCGCAAAGTTATAACCATTTTATGCATGAGCAGCTTTTTCAGCATATCAAGATGCAGCCTGATCATATTCATATCCCGCAAGGAGACAATCCGCAGCTTGAGGCGGAATGCAAAGTATACGAGGATCTCATCCGCCAGGCGGGAGGCATTGATGTCCAAATTCTCGGCATCGGCGCCAATGGCCATATCGGTTTTAATGAACCGGGATCTGATTTTGAAGACCGGACACGTGTTGTGAAGCTCTCGGAAAGCACGATACAGGCAAATGCCAGATTCTTCGGCGGCGATCCGGTGCTGGTGCCGAGACTCGCGATTTCAATGGGCATTAAAACTATCATGGAATTCAGCAAACATATTGTGCTTTTAGCAAGCGGCGAGGAAAAAGCAGACGCTATTCAAAAGATGGCTGAAGGTCCTGTCACGACAGATGTACCGGCCTCTATTCTTCAAAAACACAATCATGTAACCGTTATCGCCGATTATAAAGCAGCTCAAAAATTAAAGAGTGCATCATTCTCATAATACAATAAAAGGAGACTGTCATGTTTAAAAAGGCATTTCAAATTCTGCAGCAGCTTGGCCGCGCGTTGATGACTCCGGTTGCGGTCCTGCCAGCAGCAGGTCTTTTGCTCCGTTTCGGAGACAAGGATTTACTGAACATCCCTATTATAAAGGATGCGGGCGGCGTTGTATTCGATAATCTCCCGCTGATTTTCGCCGTGGGGGTCGCGATCGGATTAGCCGGCGGAGAAGGTGTAGCCGGACTTGCCGCTGTCATCGGATACTTAATTTTAACCGTCACCCTCGACAATATGGGAAAATTACTCGGCCTTCAGCCTCCGTATGAAGGAGCCGAGCACCTGATTGATATGGGGGTTTTCGGAGGAATCATCATCGGGCTTCTCGCCGCCTATTTATATAAGCGATTTTCATCAATCGAGCTGCATCCGGTCCTTGGATTTTTCTCTGGAAAACGCTTTGTCCCGATTATTACTTCCGTCAGTTCATTGGTGATCGGTGTCATTTTCTCATTCGTTTGGCCGCTGATCCAAAACGGAATTAACGCAGCCAGCAGTTTAATTGCCGATTCAACAGTCGGACTGTTCTTTTATGCAACGATCTATCGTTTGCTGATTCCTTTTGGCCTGCATCATATTTTTTATACGCCTTTCTATTTTATGATGGGAGAATACACAGACCCATCAACAGGCAACACCGTAACCGGCGACCTGACAAGGTTTTTTGCGGGAGACCCGACAGCCGGGCGCTTTATGATGGGGGATTTCCCTTACATGATTTTCTGTCTGCCGGCAGTTGCTCTTGCCATTATCCATACCGCGCGTCCGGAAAAGAAAAAAATGATCTCCGGCGTGATGATTTCTGCGGCGCTCACATCTATGCTGACCGGAATTACAGAACCGGTTGAGTTTTCTTTCTTGTTCGTTGCGCCCGTGCTCTATTTGATTAACTCTATTCTTGCCGGCGTCATCTTTGTCGTTTGTGATTTATTCCATGTCCGCCACGGCTATACGTTCTCAGGCGGCGGAATTGACTACGTCTTGAACTACGGACTGTCTACAAACGGCTGGGTTGTCATTCCTGTCGGGATCGTGTTTGCTTTCATTTATTATTATTTGTTCCGATTTGCGATTCTGAAATGGAATTTGAAAACGCCCGGCCGTGAGACAGATGAAGACGGTCAGAATGAGGAGAAAGCTCCAGTTGCAAAAGACCAACTTGCCTTTCACGTGTTGCAGGCCTTGGGCGGACAGCAAAATATCGCTAACCTGGATGCATGTATCACAAGGCTTCGTGTGACCGTTCATCAGCCAAGCCAAGTCAGCAAGGATGAATTAAAACGGCTTGGTGCAGTAGGTGTGCTGGAGGTCAACAACAACTTCCAGGCAATATTCGGAACCAAGTCCGATGCCTTAAAAGACGATATCAAAACAATCATGGCCGGGGGCGTCCCTGCCACCGCCGCCGCGCTGGACACGGTAACTGACAAACAGCAGAAGCCCGATTCCGGTGAGACCTTTATTTATCCGATTAAAGGAGAAACAGTCTCTTTAGAGGATGTGCCTGATCAAGTCTTTTCAGAAAAAATGATGGGCGAGGGCTTTGCGATTATACCATCAGAAGGAAAAGTCGTTGCACCTGCGGACGGCGAGATCGTCTCGATTTTTCCGACAAAACACGCCATCGGCTTTATGAGCGCCGGCGGCACTGAAATCCTGATTCATGTCGGCGTTGATACCGTCAAACTAAATGGGGAAGGCTTTGAAGCACATGTCACAAGCGGACAAGCGGTCAAACAAGGCGAACTGCTTCTCACCTTTGATCTCAATTACATCAAGCAGCATGCCGCTTCAGCCATAACACCGGTTATTTTCACAAATACCTCTGAAGAAGGTCTAAAGCACATTCAAATGAAGTAAAAAAGTCCCCCCTGCTGCGGGGGACTTTTTCGCCAACATAATGAAAGCGCTATCAAAATAAAATAACTTGAAAAAAGGTGTTTGCATTTGAATCACGAATGATATGAATATGCCTACATTCTATCGTTCTAAAGGGGGATTCATTTGAAAAAATTAATCGCGTTTCAAATTTTAATCGCTTTGGCTGTCGGCGCGGTGATCGGCCACTTTTTTCCTGATTTCGGGATGGCACTGAGGCCTGTCGGAGATGGATTTATCCGCCTGATTAAAATGATTGTTGTGCCGATTGTGTTTTCTACCATTGTCATTGGAGCTGCAGGAAGCGGAAGCATGAAAAAAATGGGCAGCCTCGGCATCAAGACGATCATTTGGTTCGAAGTGATTACAACGTTGGTATTAGGGCTTGGACTTTTATTAGCGAATGTCTTAAAACCAGGTGTCGGGCTTGACCTCTCCCATTTGGCAAAAAAAGATATCCATGAACTTTCCGGCTACACAGACAAAGTTGTTGATTTCAAGCAAATGATCCTGGATATTATCCCTACAAACATTATTGATGTCATGGCCAGAAATGATTTGCTTGCCGTTATTTTCTTCGCCATTTTATTTGGTGTCGCCGCGGCTGGTATCGGCAAAGCTTCTGAACCAGTAATGAAGTTCTTTGAATCTACCGCTCAGATTATGTTCAAGCTTACGCAAATCGTCATGGTCACTGCTCCTATCGGCGTGTTAGCCCTGATGGCAGCTTCTGTGGGCCAATATGGCATTGAACTCCTCCTCCCTATGTTTAAGCTGGTTGGCACCGTATTCCTTGGCCTGTTCCTGATCCTCTTTGTCCTCTTTCCGCTTGTCGGTCTCATCTTTCAGATTAAGTATTTCGAAGTATTGAAAATGATATGGGATCTGTTTTTAATTGCATTTTCCACCACCAGCACTGAAACCATTCTCCCTCAGCTGATGGATAGAATGGAGAAATACGGCTGTCCAAAACGAGTGGTATCATTTGTCGTTCCCTCCGGCTTGTCATTGAACTGTGACGGCTCCAGCTTATATTTATCGGTTTCTTGTATCTTTCTCGCTCAGGCCTTTCAAGTAGACATGACATTGTCCCAGCAGCTGCTCATGATGCTTGTGCTTGTGATGACGAGTAAAGGCATTGCAGCTGTACCCTCAGGATCACTTGTAGTTCTTCTGGCGACTGCCAATGCTGTAGGACTGCCGGCTGAAGGCGTTGCCATTATCGCGGGTGTTGACCGCGTCATGGACATGGCGAGAACAGGCGTGAACGTACCGGGACATGCGATCGCCTGTATCGTGGTATCAAAATGGGAAAAGGCCTTCCGCCAAAAAGAATGGGTTTCCGCAAACAGCCAAACTGAAAGCATATAGAAAAAAGAACACCTCAATCCGAGGTGTTCTTTTTATTATTCAGCAGCAGCGTGATCTTCTGTTTCAATCGCTGCCAGTCTTGCGTTTACTTCTTCTTCTGTCATATTATGCTCTTTCACATACAGGTTTCTTGGGTTCGTGCGGCATTCGTGGCTGCAGCTGCGCATATATTTATACTCATTTTCCGGTGTGCATATCAATTTTTTATTGCAAGATGGATTTGCGCAGTTCACATAACGCTCACACGGTTCTCCTGTAAAATAGTCCTTGCCGACAATCACATGCTCGACACGGTTGACAGGCACGCTGATTCTTTCATCAAATACGTAGCACTGGCCGTCCCAAAGCTTGCCTTGCACCTCAGGATCTTTTCCGTATGTCACGATTCCGCCGTCAAGCTGTGCTACATCTTCAAAGCCTTGCTTCACCAGCCACCCTGAGAACTTTTCACAGCGCACGCCGCCTGTACAGTATGTTAAAATCTTTTTGCCTTCAAGCATATCTTTGTGTTCTTCAATCCATTCAGGTAATTCGCGGAAGGCTTCGATGTCAGGACGGACTGCACCTCTGAAATGGCCAAGGTCATACTCGTAATCGTTACGCGCGTCGATGACAATTGTGTTTGGATCCTGCATCTTCTCATAAAATTCTGCAGGCTTCAAATGCTGGCCTGTTGTTTCGTTCGGATCGACATCATCTTCAAGACGAAGCGTTACAAGCTCTTTTTTATGGCGGACGAAGATTTTTTTGAAGGCATGGCCTTCTGCTTCATCAATTTTAAATACCATGTCCGCAAAACGAGGATCAGCTTTCATTGTTTCCATATATTTTTCAGTCTGTTCAACCGTACCTGATACCGTACCGTTAATTCCTTCAGAAGAAACAAGGATACGGCCTAACAAACCAAGCTCCTTACAAAAAGCCAGATGCTGCTCTCTAAACGCCTCTGGATCTTCAATCGGAACATATTTATAGTAAAGTAATACTCTGTATTGTTTTTCCATGTTTTAAACACCCTGTTCAATTATAGTTAGTTGCTATGCACACTCTTACTATATCATACAGGAAAATGCCGCAAAGATGAACAGATCCGCCCAGACTGATAAAAATATCCAAGCTCTTACAAACCTAAGCGGCACAAGGGTTTATCAATAACAAATAGTATTTTCCATTAACTTACTAATAAATGTAGTTGTCTGAAAACTATTTTTGTAGTTCCTCTTCAAAAGATAAATTTACCGGTTCATCTAAAAGTTCTCCCGGCATTTCAAGGTTTGTTGAAGGAACGCTCTCATCTACCTCTTCAAAAACAACATGATCCATCCACACCTGACCCGGCCCAGATAATTGAACGCCAAAAGATATCACAGCGCTATTTTCAGGGACATCTAAAACGATAGCATAATGATTCCAATTGGTTGTTCCGGTAATAGGTCTGTTGCTCATATTATCAAATTGGAGAACATCATCAGCAGCACTGTCAACCCGCATCCAAAGTGAGGCAAAATGCTGCACCCCCTTTGTTTTGATAAAACTTGATAGACGAAGCCTTTTTCCTAGATAGCGATCTGCTTTGAATTGCTGCATCATCGTCGCAAATTCACCGATATCCTGCACCATCGTTGACTTTAAATACCCTGAAGCTTTTCCCTGATGTACATTTTCCCGGTCAATCCCCATTTCGAATTGGAACGGATGGCTCCCGCTCAATACCCAGCCTTTCATTTTTTTCTCCATGTAAGATTCCTCCTTTTTTGAAGTAAAGCGTTTCATAAATGTTCGGTATGCTCCTGGCGGCATGTGATACATCTTTTTGAACGTCCTCGTAAATGCTTCTTGAGATTCAAACTGATAATACAAAGCAATATCGATAATACGATGATCTGTATAAAGCAAAGCTGCCGCCGCATTCGCAAGACGTCTTAACCGAATATAAGAAGCAACCGACATGCCGACTTCTTTTTGAAAAATCCGATGAAAATGGAATTTTGAAAAGCTTGAAACGTTAACAATATCCTCGTTTGATATTTGCTCATGTAAATGTGATTCAATCCAATTGATTGTTTTCTGGACAGCTTTTTCATAATACATTGCAAGCTCCAATCTCCTTTCTGTTTTAGAATAATGGATCACGGATTATATGTTTTGATTATTTTTGCGATATGTAAAAATCCCCTGTTTACCACAGGGGACACCGCTCACTTGATAATGACTGACGGCGTGATATGCTCCAGCCAAATGACACCGTCATATTGTTCCTTAAGGATCATCTGCTCTTCCATGTACCCCCAATAGAGCGCAGTCCGCGGGGTATACATCCACGAAGTGCCTTTCTTGTTTGTATGGAGAAAATCAACAAAAACAACTGGATGATCCGCAGCTTTCAGCAAAGCTTCAAGACTTCCAGACGGCGGCGGGCTTGTAACCGGCATAACCGTCTTATTATCAGAACTATCAAGACTTGCACCTGAGTAAGCATAAATGCCAATCGTATATGTTTGTTTTTTCAGCCGCTCCGGCAAATAATCACCCATGTTAGGGCCGTTTAGCTGTACCCAGTCCTTTATCATCTTCGTATTCTGTTTGCGCAGATGGTAATTGTGGCCCCAGACAATGATTTTCTTTTTCGGATAAAGGGTGTCAGCTACCCACTGAAATTGCTCAGCCATCATGCGGTCTCTCATAAAGAATGAAAAATCCTCAATATTCTCCGGATACTCCTCTAGTTTTTCTTTCATTTCTTCCAGCATATACGTTTCCATTACGTCAATTCTCAGCTGAAGAGAATGCATAAACATCTCATAAGCTTTCGGCTCTTTTGGAAGGTTATCTTTTAGCTCTGAAGCATGTGTTTTAGCGAACTTGATCAGCTTCTGATAGTTTTTCACAAGCTTTTCCTTCTTTTGCGAAAATTCATCAAACGTATTGCTGTCTGTCACTAATGTTGAAAACTCATTTTCTGATTGGGAGAGCAACTCTGCTTTCTCAGGGTCCACCGCTTTTACCCATTGAGTCGCAGCATCATTGAATGAATTCTTCATGCTTTGAATATCAAAACCGGTAAGGATCAGCGGATCGCCTTTCTCTTTTTGCTCTTTCATGTAATCAAACAATTCAACGACATCTTCTGTGTGCCATACAGCGTAAATAGAGTTTTTCATCGTGCTTTTAGGGGTTAATTGGTCCATATTAAGGTAGGATGCATTTGTATCAGGAAAGCCGGACTCAAAGGCCAATACATCGTATCCCAGCTCTTCGTGGAGATATTTGATCATTCTGACCTTTGTGGCGTTGATTTCACCAGCGCCGTGTGTGGTTTCTCCTAACTGAACGATTCGTTTTCCCTTCAGCACCTTCTTCAGAAAGCGAAGGTCTTTGTTTGAAGCATTGGAAGCATCCAGCGGCTGTGCATGTCGGTCAATCCATGGACCCCAATATTTTTCTTCAGAAGCAGCACGGGCAGAGGCTGAAAAAGAAGAAAACGCCAGACAAACGATCAGCAGCGGCAGGGTCATTCTCACTATCATTCGTTTCAATTCTATCTCTCCTTTTCTGCTAGGTTCTCTAGTCATTACGAGATAGATATAGAAAAAGTTTCCTTTTCCTACCAACAAAAAAAGCTTCTCTGTTGAAAGAAGCTTTAGCTGGATTCTCTCATCACCTGATGAAAGTAAAACCGATACGTATTTCGTAAAAATGTCTCAACCGGAAGCTGCACATCCGCTTGGTATTTGCTGATGATGAATGGAAACCGCTCAATTCCTTTTTCGCGCAAATTGTTCGCTTGCTCTTCATCTATTGCCTTCTCATGCAAAACTGTTTCAACGATCGGCCAGCATACTTCTCGCACTTGCCGCAGGACGGCTTCATCTCCGGTGTTCTGATAATCTGTAATCCAGCTGATGATTTGTTTCTCCATGAGTCTCACCTTTCTTCAAAAAAAGAGGCGCTGCGTTTATGCAAGCTCCTCTTTTTACTCTTCGTAACCTATCAGTTCTCCGACTTGAACTTCTTGGCCTTCTGTTAAATTGGCGGACGGCTGGAACGCGTCTTTTTCAAAAATCAAAATGACGGTTGACCCGAATGAAAAGTATCCCAGCTCCTCGCCGATCTCCAATTCAGCACGAGTATTCGTCTGCACGATAGAATTAATATTCATCGCGCCGACAGGAATCATCAGGACATTTCGGCTGCCGCTATTCAGCTCGTACACAAACCGGTAATTTTTCGACAGCACATCTTTCCCGTATTTTAAGCCTAGTTGATTTACCGGGTATGAGCGATTTCCGAGCTCGGCCAGCTTTTGATACCTGCAGCTGATCGGAGAATGGAAACGGTGATAATGCCTCGGGCTTAGATACAGCACGACGAAGTAACCGCCATTGTATTGATGGTCTGCGCTTTTACAGCCGGTCAGCTCAGCGAATGAGTAATCTTTCCCCTTCACCGTAAAGGTTTGATTCGGGTTGATGATTCCTACCGTCTGAACCACACCGTCAACAGGGCTGACCACCGCATGCGCCTCTTTTGATACAGGGCGCCGCTCCAGATTTATTTGTCGAATGAACAATTCGGACAGCGATCCATAATCAGCAGCCGTACCGTCCACATCATCCCAATTCAGCCGAAAATGTTTTGAGAAAAGCGGAATGACCGGTTTGCTGATTTTTGACTCGCAAAATCCTTTAATCAGATAGGATGACAGACGATGATTCGTCAGCTCTATCAATGATCGATACAGAATCTTTACAGCCGTATTAAACATGAATAATCCCTATAACCCTTCCGATTGTAATAAAAACAAAGCACCATAAAAAGGCGCCGATTGCCGCAAACGCAACATACGTTTTCAGATCCATTTTGCCGATCCCCGAAAAGTAGCACGTCACATGTCTGACGCCGGGAATAAAATAACCTAAAATAAGAGAATATGGACCGTATTTCTTCATCCACTTCTCCACTTTCATCATTCTTTTTTCTTTTAAGCCGACCCACTTGCCGTACTTGTCGATAAACGGGCGTCCGGCTTTTCTGCCAATCATGTAGCTGATCAGCATACCTAACAAAGCCCCGACAAAACTGATCAATATCGAAAGCTCATAATTCAATACATCGGTATGCGTGAAATAGCCAACAACGGTCATCATCACTTCATCTGGAATCGGCAATCCTACAATCCCTAATACCAGCATCAAAAAAATAGCGAGATAACCGTAATCCGCTATGAGCTGCTGAACTAATTCCATCTCCCGGACTCCAGGTTTTCTGCCGCATGTTTTTTAAAATGAGGGAATTTTATTTTACTCACCATCAAATATGAAAGTCCGCAAGTGCCGATTGCCAGAAGGATCGGGTTATAGGTAAAGCTTAAAATAACGAGACACATGCCCGCAAACGGAATCGGCATACCGATAAATGTCGGGAGCTTGCTTTGTTCAATGTTAAATTTAGAGAGGCGAAGCATTCCGCAAATGCTGTACGTCAATGCGCATAAGATCCCGATAAATGGCAGGGTATACAACGCGACACTGTAAGCAAGCATAGAAGGAGCCACCCCAAACGTAACCAGATCGGCAAACGAATCCAGTTCTTTCCCCATATCAGAAACGGCATTCAGCTTACGAGCAGCCATCCCGTCAAAGAAATCAAGGAACATGCCTGTAAAAATAAAAAGCACTGCTGAATGAATGTTGTGATATAGCAAGGAATGAATCGCCAGCAATCCGCAAATGAAGTTTCCTATCGTAATCATACAGGGGATGTAATTCACAGTGTAACCAAACCTCCAATTGTAAAACCATCTATATTATTTGACGATAGTGATCGAATAGCGTTACAGGAAAAATTTTTCTCCAATAAGCATGATAACATAGAATGCTCCAAAAAAAGCAGCATTCAAATTCTATTATTATACAACATTTGTTACCTTTTGAAAAATGAATGCCAATCTTTTCATGTTCCTTACTATTTTATCCCCCCGCATAAAAAGGACAAGACGCGTTGATTGACGTACTCTGGCTGCTCCAGAGATAACAGATGTCCGGCGTTCTTTACGATTTCAGCCTGAATTCCCGGCACCAATACCGAAGCCCGCTCAAAGGCCATTTGCTGATGGTACATGACCTCGTGCTCACCGAACATCAGAAGTACCGGGACTTGTATCGATTTCAATTCCTGGTCTGTGAACACGTACGGAAAGCCGTTTTCTGTCGGCTTCAGGCTCCTTTGTTCCTCCTTCCATTCCACGCCCGCCACAATTTGTCTTTGCAGTAAAGGATGCAGATCATAACTGTTGCCTGTGATCCACTTGATATATGATTCAGCTCCTCTTGCCCCTGTAAGCTCTGCAGCGTATTTATAGACATCCGGATGAAATGAAATAAACGCTTCAGCGGGACTCATAACAACCGCCCGCTCTACTCTTTCAGGCGCGCGGAGTAAGAAATTCACGATATGGGAGCCGCCAAGCGAAAGACCGGCCAGGTGTGCCGTCTCAAGTCCAAGAGAATCAAAGACATCTTTCATCCATTCTGCAAAATCAGCTCTCGTTTCCATGGCTGCTGATGGTATACTTTTATTTTTGTCTCCTATTATATCGACCGCATATGTACGAAATTGACGGCTCAACGCCGCGATATTCGGATACCACATCGCAGAGCTGAAAAGGCCCCCGTGAAGCAAAATGAGCGAAGGTGCGTCCTTTGGCCCACTTGCAATAATATGTGTTTTTCCAAAACGAGTAGAAACATAGAATGCTTCCGACTCAATCGGCCACAAAGAAAGGCTTTGATCATATGCCTGGTAAAAGCGCAGACCACTTTCAACCGCGGCAAACTGCATTGAATCTTGTATCATCTTCTTCTTTTTCCTCCGGGTTTGATTAATATAAAATAAGGGATAGCGCCCCTTTTGTCTCGTAAGAAAAAATACCTATTTCTTATTATCTCACATAATAAATTTCCAGTATATAGTTTGGTTTCCTGCAATAAATAAAAAAAGGCAGTTCCCTTAAAATCAAGGAAACTGCTATTCTTTGAAGACTAACGGAATGGCATGATCTTTCTTATCCTCTGTTAACGAGATGTGATGGGTTACTGATATTTCACCCTTCGTCAACGCGACTGAGTAATCGCCTTTTCTGCCGGTATCCCATTTGATATCTCCGTTTTTGTCTGTTTTACCGAGTATCTCGCCAATCTCTGTACTCGGCTCCTCATCTGAAGAGGGCGCTTTGACAATCGTCACTTGAACCCCTTCGACCGGCAGCCCCTTAGCATCCTCCACATGAAGAGTGACAGGAATAGTCGTTTCTTTTTGAGAAGAATGCGTCTGCGAACTGCATCCGCATAAAAACAAAATAGACATGAATATGGCTAGTTTGCTGTATTTATTGATTTGCCCAATATTGAATATTGTTGAATACATCGTTCGTCACCCTTGTTCCCAAGTTATATGACGATCCTCCGTTCGTGTGAATGGCAATAGCTGTCTGCCCTGTATCACTGTAGTTTCGATAAACAGGCGAGCCGCTTTGGCAGCCGTACGTATCGGTTGTATAGGTCAGCTTATACGTTTCAGCGGAGCGTATCGGCTTTGTATCAGACCACATCGTGCCAAAGGTTTTGTCACACGGGAATCCTGTCACTGACGAGGAAAGGCCCACGGGACTGCTGCTGTTTGTAGTCCGGTAGCCGTACCAGCCAACCGTGTTTCCAGGAGAACCGTTTAATTTAATAGCTCCGTAATCATAATTGGTGTCTTTGCTTTCCGTCCATCCTTTGACGGAGTAAAACATCGTGCCTGAATAAGTACCGTACGGATAGGACGAACCATTGCGGCCCGGCGCGGCGGTTATCGTCGAAGCCCATCCATGATCCTGGCTGTACACACAATGTCCAGCCGTGACGACTGTATTTGGATTGACTAAAAATCCGGTACATCCATAAGTGCTTGAAGTGTTGGGATACTTGATTGACAGTTGAACGGTTGCTCTATATGGAAAAGATGTAGTGCTGGAGATTCTGGTGCGTTCATCAGTTCCGATAATGCTCGAAGGCTGTAAGGTTTGAATGTTTTTCTCCAGTTCCGTTTGGCCGCCGTATAACGATTTACTTGTTTTTCCGGTTCCCTCATAAGGGGCGGAAACCTGTTCTGCTTTTGATGTTTGGTTTTTCGTGGCATCAGCTTCTTTACCGGTATTCGATACAGAAGTTTGCGGGTTCTCTGCCGCTTTTGCCGGTACGCCAAAAGATACCGCTGCTGCCAAAGCCAAACACAAAACCGTTAAGTAAGCGAACCATTGTTTTCTGAATCTTGGAACTAATTTCATTTTGTCATCTCCCTCCTTTAGTGTCAACCACCCGTATCGATGGAAGACTTTTACATTATAATCAGGTTTCTGATTCTTATGATAAAACTTTTACGGAGAAAGAAAAAAACAGGCCTTGTACCATGACAAGGCCTGTTCAAACTCTATTTTATCGTTAGCTGGTCCAACGCTTTCTTTGCATTCTCTCTTGCCGTTTCAACTGAATCAGCAGCAGAGAGCGCAACTGCCATACGACGTCCGGCTTTCGTTATCGGCTTTCCAAAGACGCGCACTTGAGTCTTTGGGACTGCCAGTGCGTTTTCCAATCCTTCAACAGTGTAATCCGCTAATTCTTCCGGCGCTTTGAGGGGCCTGCTGGCGCCAGGAGAAAGCTGTGTGATTTCTGTAATCGGAAAGCCTAGAATCGCCCGGACATGCAGTGCAAATTCTGACAAATTTTGCGTCACCAGCGTGACAAGGCCTGTATCATGCGGACGGGGAGATACCTCACTGAAATATACCCTATCTTTCGCAAGGAACAGCTCAACACCAAACAGGCCGTATCCGCCAAGCTCATCCGTGATCGTTTTCGCAATATGCTTCGCTTCTTCTATTTGCTGCTCTGTCATATCATGCGGCTGCCATGATTCGATATAATCCCCGTCCTTTTGCACATGACCGATCGGCTCGCAAAATGCCGTACCGTTAACCGCACGTACGGTTAAGAGTGTGATTTCTGATTCGAATGGGATAAACTCCTCAACGATTACGCGGCCGTTTTTCACCCGTCCGCCTTCCATCGCCGTCTCCCAGCAGCTCTCTAAATCCGCTTCAGAGTGGCAGATACTTTGGCCTTTTCCAGAAGAACTCATCAATGGTTTAACGACACAAGGAAAACCGATCTGTGCTGCCGCTTGTATAAATTCATCATATGTATTCGCAAATTCATAGCCAGCCGTCGCAAGTCCGAGCGTTTCCGCCGCAAGCCGTCTGATGCCTTCCCGATCCATCGTCAGCTTGGCCGCACGGGCATTCGGGATGACATGAAATCCTTCCTCTTCAAGCTTCAGCAATTCATCCGTCGCGATCGCCTCCACCTCAGGCACAATCAAATCCGGCTTTTCTTTCTCAATAATGGCTCTGATCTGCTCTGGGTCCAGCATATCAACGACATAACTGTTATGTGCGACCTGCATCGCCGGAGCATGCTCGTAACTGTCAACTGCCACCGTCTGTACCCCAAGACGCTGGGCTTCAATCACTACCTCTTTACCTAACTCACCTGAACCTAACAATAAAACCTTCTTTGATTGATACATCTTTGCCCCTCCTATCTGTTCCAAACCATTATAACTGAAATATTTGAAAAATAAATTTTTATTAAAAAAGATAAAATTATTATTGAGGGTTAATTAAATTCTTTAAACGAAAGCAGACCAATAACGGTCTGCTTTCTCTATTCCTAAACAGCAACATCATACAAGAAATCCCCCTAAATCATGCTACACTTAATCCAAGACCACCACACCGACAGGAGGCATCCCATGCAAAACGAAACCCGCACACTGCAGCTTGACCCACACCTTCATATAGAAGCCTACCGTTTCAAGGGAATTATGCAAAAGTTCCCGAACCACTTTCACGATTATTATGTGATTGGATTTATTGAAAAAGGGCAACGGTATCTGGCCTGTCAGGATCAAGAATATATCATCAATCCTGGTGATCTTCTCCTCTTTAACCCCCGTGACACGCATAGCTGTGAACAGATTGACGGCCGGACGCTTGATTATCGGTGTATCAATGTCATGCCGGATATCATGGAGAAGGCGGTGAAAGAGATTACTGGCGCCGGGCATCTCCCTTATTTCTCCCAGCATGTGTTATTCCGCCATGAGCTGACAGCCAGCCTGCAGGAATTGCATATTTTGATATCCGAGGAAAAACAAGCTTTGCGTAAGGAGGAGCTGTTTCTTCATCTATTAGAGGAGCTGATCCGCCATTATTCAGATGTCACGTTCCTTAGCAGCGTTCCAGAACCATCAGACGAAGTCAAAATGGTTTGTGAATTTTTAGAAGAGCATTATGCAGAAAATGTCACGCTCAATGATTTGAGTGAATTAACAGGCTGGAGCAAGTATCATTTATTGCGTTCATTTACAAAACAAAAAGGCATTACCCCTAATAGCTACATGGAAACAATCCGGATTAATCAAGCGAAAAAACTCCTTGAACAAGGGGTAAGGCCGATTGATGCGGCTTTTCAGACAGGATTCAGCGATCAGAGCCATATGACGAAGTTTTTTAAACGGCAGGTGGGGCTGACGCCGAAGCAATACATGAAGATTTTTGAAAAGGAGCTTCACAGATGAACATACAAAGAGAAACTGCGGGGCATATCGCAGCCATTGTGACCATTCTGATTTGGGGGACGACCTTTATTTCGACAAAAGTTCTGCTGGCTGACTTCTCTCCAATGGAAATATTATTTTATCGGTTTTTGATGGGCTTTATCGCTCTTATCCTCGTCCGTCCCAACATGATTCCTTTCAGGAATTGGCGACAGGAGCTGTTATTTGCCGGGGCTGGTTTATTTGGCGTAACCTTATACTTTCTATTAGAAAATATAGCTCTCACCTATACATACGCATCCAATGTCGGCATGATCGTGTCCATTATTCCGATGATCACTGCGGTTTTGGCCCATTTTCTGCTTGAAGGCGAAAAACTGCGGCTGACTTTTTTCATTGGATTTGGCTCGGCACTGATCGGGCTTTTATTGATTACGTTCAACGGCAATATCGTACTGCGTCTAAATCCTCTCGGAGACATCATGGCTGCCGGGGCTGCTCTCGTGTTTGGCGGATACTCGATATTCATGAAAAAATTAAGCGCTTACGAACACCACATCATCGAGCTGACACAGAGAGTATTTTTGTATGGTTTATTGTTTATGGTTCCCGCTTTATTTTTGTTCGACTTCCATTTTGACCTAAGCCGATTTTCATCAGCTTCAAATATACTCAACATGCTTTTCTTAGGGATTGGCGCTTCGGCCCTGTGCTTCGCCACTTGGAATTACTCAGTCGGCGTGCTCGGAGCCGTCAAATCCAGTGCGTATATATACATGGTCCCGGTTATCACAATCGCCGCTTCCGTCCTGATCCTGCATGAAAACATGACATGGATCGCTCTTCTAGGAGGCGCCCTTACGCTTTTAGGCCTCTACATCTCGGAGATGAAACCGAAAGCGAAGCTGATGGAGAACGGATGTAAAATGGATGCTTAACGGCATCTATACACGGGGTGTATGGGCAGACACAAACGGCGCTCACTGCGTTCCAAATCGACTTTATCAAAATCTACCTAACAGTCTTTGCTTACCGACTGAACTTTATGTAATTCAATAACTCAAACATTGAATACTTAATTTGTACCTTTTTGACGTTGCAATATATAACAATGCTACTTCTGGACTTAAAACTTCGATTACATTTAAAAAAGGCCCTGAAGCAGGAGCAGTTGCAGTACTCTTCCGTCCATTATTAATAGTCTTGATCTCCATGGGTCCTTTTAGAGGACTCATGGAGTTATTCTTAAGGGAGGATTCTATATGAAAAGTAATATACATAAATATCAGGAGATCACAAAAAAAATAGAAACTGACTTGTACCCTATCAGTCAAAACGATAATGATTTACTTTCGTACCTAATGAAACAAGACTCTTTCACACTCAACCAAATGAAAGTGTGTTTAATTGAACCACAGCTCACATTCAAACACACTGTCAAAATCGTATTTACAGTAACATTAATAACGTTATATATTTATTTTTTCAGTTCTCATTATAATGATTTAATAGAAATGGGTGTACAAATGTTTTTTGTGTTAATTGGCCTAATATGGGTATTTGGTGTTTACCCATTTTCAAGAAGAGTTCAAATTTCTGAACGCTTCAAACAAAAATCCGAAAACGCCCGCATAGTCGGTATGATCGACTTCGTATTAGAACAAAAATACAAAAAAAGCATCTCTGAATAATCCCACATCAGAGATGCTTTCCCTTTGTCCTCATCACTTGTCTACCACAGCCGCACTGTCACGCGTAACCGCAGCTGGCTCCCTCAGCATCACATTCATTACGCTCGCAAGCACGAGCATTCCAATCGACAAATAAAAAGCCAGTGTATACTCACCCGTTACCGTATAGATGACGCCGGGCACATACGCACCTAGTGCCGATCCGATCTGATGGGCGAGTGACAGCCAGCCAATCATGAGGCCGATCGAGTAGTTTTGAAAGTACTGGGTGGCGAGCATTTGAGTCGGTGCTACCGTTGCAAAGTCCACTAATCCAAACAGAATCGCAAAGGCTAAAAGCAAGTAAGGCTCGTGGCTGTAAATAAGAATCACGATCGACAACGCCCGCACCGCATATAAAAAGCACAGGATTTTCCGGCTGCTCCACCGGTCCGCTACAATTCCGGACAGCAAGATGCCAGCAATATTAAAGCCTGCCAGCAGACTGACAGCAGCACTCGTGACTGTCGTTGAAAAGCCATGATCATGAGAAAACGGAATCAAATGGGTATCCATCAGCCCCACGGTCGTAAATCCACAGATCAAAAACGGAAAAATCAAGTACCAGAATTGCCTCATCCGAAACATCCCGGTCACTGAAAGAGCTGTTGTTTTGGGTGCTGTTTCTTTTTCTGATGCAGCCAGTCCGCCTATCGGCTCTGTATTCTTTTCTGAAGGATTGTTCCGCAGCATCAGCAGCGCAGCCGGAAAGACAATCACGATTAACAGCAGTCCCAACACCACAACCGTCAGCTTCCAGCTAAACCAATGGATCAACATGAGTGAGCCGGGAACGAGAAGCATTTGCCCCGCGCCAAAGCCTGCTTCCATGATCCCAAAGGCTAGTCCCCGCTTTTTGCTGAACCAATTGACGACCAATACACTTGCCGCCACATTCGATGCTCCGCCCACTCCAAGTGAGACACCCAGCCCATAAAGCAGAAACAGCTGCCAAGGCGAAGTCACAAGGTATGTTAAGAAAATGCTGACTCCTGTCAGTAACGCACTCCATGCCAAAACAGCCCGGGCACCCCATTTGTCCACAAGCCGCCCAATCACAGGCTGTGATATGCCATAAACAATAAAACTCATCGTCGAAATCAGCGAGATGGTGCTTCTATCCATTGAAAACTGCCGTTCCCACGGCTCCACAAACGCACCAAATGACAGCCGCACCCCCTGAACCGCCAATAAGATCAAAAAGGTGACGGAGACGATGATCCACGCATAATGCAGTCTTTTCATGACAGCTCCAAATCCCACCGTTCTTCTGTCAGCTGCTGTCCCCATAATGGCGCTTCTTGTTTTACTTCACTTATCCTGAATCCAAATTTTTTATAGAGCGGACGAGCCTCAGCCATGGTGCTCACCGTCCAAAGGAAAATGCGGTCAAACTTCATGTCTTGGCAGTATGCAACCAGATGCTCCAGCAATTGCGTGCCGAGCCCCCTGCCCCGAAAATCCGCATCAACCAGAAACCATCTGAGCTGGACTGTCTTTTCATCATGCTTGACCAATCCGACAGAGCCGGCAAATTTCCCGCCGCTTTCCGCAATCCATATTTTTTCGATGTCAGCATCAAATGTCTCCTGAAGATAAGCTAAAAACGTGTCATCCCAACCGTGAGCCTCCGCGTAAAATTGTCTTTGTTTCTCAATAAGGAGTTGTAGATCCTCCGAAAGAAAATAATCTCTAATCGATATCTCTGATGTTCTGGCAGAAAGCGACTGTGAAAGGATCGCTTCAATCTCTGCCATCGCCTCGGTAAGCTTGTGCTGCTCCTTTTGGTTGATTTCCTTCAGCATCAGTTCTACTTGTTCGTTGGCTTTCTCCTCCAGCTTTTTATAAATCATTTTTCCTGTTTCTGTGACAAAAATATAATGGTGGCGGGCGTCATCTTTGCTCCTCTGTTTATAGATCAAATCTTCTTTTTCAAACTGCTTCACAATCCTGCTGACATATCCCCTGTCAAGCCCCAGTTTATCCTGAAGAGCTTTTGCCGTACAATTAGGCGTATTATAAATCTCAAATAAAATCCGTGTTTCTGTTAAGGAAAACGGGCTGTCGTAAATGTGCTCATTAAGGAAACCAAGGACGTTTGTATAAAATCGATTGAACTTTCTGAATTTTAACCCGACAGATGATTCTCTTGTTTTCAAATCAATCCCCACTTTCTAATATTGTTGACTAAGGCAATTATAATCACATATAGTTGCTTTAGTCAACGATATGTTAGAAAGTGAGGTCTTTTTAATTTCCTGATTCCTTCCTTTTCCTTACCACAATCAATGTGATATAGGATAAAGCCAGAGAAAACAAGCTATAGACAACAGCCCATCCCAAAAATGATTCATTAAAAATGGTAAAGGTGAGCACAAGAGAAATCACCAAACTAAGCATTGGCATCAGATACGGGTTTTTACAAATACAGGTCCCGACAATCGATAGCAGCATAATTCCTAACGGTAAAATAAAGAATGCGATATCTAATTCATCCACCTTTAAACAGCCTCCCTCCAGATTTTTATGTTACTAGTAAAAAAACATAACTGCATTTAGTAAAAGGATAATATTTACTTCCATAAGGTCCAATTTGAAAATTACCCGTTTACATTCGCTCCGGACTATGATAATTTAAGAAAGCGCTATCATGATAAGTTAATAGCTTGGATGGAGATGAGGAGAGCCAGGAATCCAACCCCTTTTGACAAGGGGTGTTTTCTGGCTCTTTTTGTTTTTCGGGAAAGGAGGCACGCCACACATCCAGCACAAACAGCAAAGGGGGATAATTGTTAATGCTTAATATATTTAAACCGGCTCCTCACATTGAGAGACTGGATGATTCAAAGATGGATGCGGCATACAAACGGCTCAGGCTGCAAGTATTCATTGGTATTTTCATTGGCTACGCAGGCTACTACCTGCTGCGGAAAAACTTTGCCTTTGCCATTCCTTATCTGCAGGAACAGGGATTTTCGAAAACAGAACTGGGTTTGGTGCTGGCCGCTGTGTCCATTGCGTACGGCTTCAGCAAATTCATCATGGGAATGGTGTCTGACCGCTGTAATCCGAGATATTTTCTGGCGACAGGCCTATTTTTATCAGCAATCGTTAATATTCTATTCGTTTCAATGCCTTGGGTGACTTCGAGCGTCACCATCATGTTTATTTTTATGTTTATCAACGGATGGTTTCAAGGAATGGGCTGGCCGCCATGCGGCAGGACGATGGCCCATTGGTTCTCCATAAGTGAACGCGGCACAAAAATGTCGATCTGGAATGTCGCCCATAACATAGGCGGCGGTATTCTTGCTCCGCTTGTCACTCTTGGGATCGCGATGTTCGTCACTTGGAAAAGCGTGTTTTTCTTCCCTGCCATCATCGCCATTATCATTTCATTTTTAATTGTTTTATTGGTTCGTGATACGCCTCAATCCTGCGGACTCCCGCCAATTGAAGAGTATCGGAATGACTATCCAAAACACGCTTTTAAAAATCAGGAAAAAGAATTAACAACAAAAGAAATTCTTTTTCAATATGTGCTGAACAACAAATTTCTTTGGTACATCGCTTTTGCCAATGTATTTGTTTATTTCGTGCGGTACGGCGTGGTTGACTGGGCGCCTACTTACTTAACAGAAGCCAAAGGCTTTTCTCCTGAAGACTCGCGCTGGTCGTATTTTCTTTACGAATACGCAGGCATACCGGGAACGATCTTGTGCGGCTGGATCAGTGACCGATTCTTCAAAAGCCGCCGGGCACCGGCAGGCGTTTTGTTTATGGCGGGTGTTTTCATTGCCGTATTGGTGTACTGGCTGAATCCGGCCGGCAATCCGCTCGTAGACAATATCGCCTTAATCAGCATTGGCTTCTTAATCTACGGACCTGTTATGCTAATCGGCCTGCAAGCGATCGATCTAGCACCGAAAAAAGCAGCCGGAACTGCAGCCGGTTTGACCGGATTTTTCGGATACATCGGCGGATCCGCTTTCGCAAACGCCATTATGGGCTTTGTCGTTGACCGTTTTAACTGGAACGGCGGCTTTATCATGCTGATCTCTTCCTGCATTCTTGCCATCGTCTTCTTGGCTTTGACGTGGAATACAGGAAAACGGGCAGAGCATGTTTAAGAAAGACACATAAAAGATTAATAGTTTTCCAACACGCCGTTTACATCCGTTTTTTAATATGAAAGACAGGTAGTGCTTATCTATAAGGAGGAGAAATCATGAGAAAAAATAGAATACTGGCCTTGTTTGTTCTGTCGCTGGGCTTACTCTCATTTATGGTAACGCCAGTGTCGGCAGCGTCAAAAGGAAACCTGCTGTCACCTGACCGTATCCTGACCGTCGCGCACAGAGGGGCTTCTGGATATGTGCCTGAGCACACGATTCTGTCTTACGAAACCGCTCAGAAAATGAAAGCTGATTATATTGAATTGGATCTGCAAATGACAAAAGACGGAAAATTGATTGTCATGCATGATGAAAAACTGGACCGCACCACAAACGGAACGGGCTGGGTGAAAGACCATACGCTCGCAGACATTAAGAAGCTTGACGCCGGTTCTTGGTTTAATGAAGCCTATCCGGAAAAAGCAAAGCCGCAGTACGTCGGCCTTAAAGTTCCTACATTAGAAGAGGTATTAGACCGTTTCGGAAAGCACGCGAACTACTACATTGAAACAAAATCGCCTGACACCTACCCAGGTATGGAAGAAAAACTGATCGCTTCTTTGCAGAAACATAAATTACTGGGGAAGCATTCTAAGCCAGGCCAGGTGATCATTCAATCGTTCAGCAAAGAAAGTCTGGTAAAAGTCCATCAATTACAGCCAAACCTGCCGACCGTTCAATTGCTGGAAGCCAAACAAATGGCGTCAATGACAGATGCTGCCCTGGAAGAAATCAAAACATACGCTGTCGGTGCGGGCCCGGATTATAAAGCTTTAAATCAAGAAAACGTCCGTATGATCCGCAGCCACGGCCTCCTGCTTCATCCTTACACAGTCAATAATGAAGCAGATATGCATCGCCTCCTTGATTGGGGCGTAACAGGAGTGTTCACCAACTATCCTGATCTTTTCCACAAAGTAAAAAAGGGTTATTAAACGAAAAAAACCTTGCGACAACTATCGCAAGGTTTTCTTCTATATTTTATTCTTTTCCGGCAGCAGCTTCTGACTGTCCATTATGCAGCTGAGAATTTATCTCTTTCGCATCCTTTAAGTATTCTGTCTGGTAGCCGCTCTTCAGCGCCCACACATAGAATACAAGTGATACCATCGCAATCAGAACCATATCCCAGCCATAATGAATGACATTCAGGCCGCCGAATTTATCACTGCCCAAATAAGAAATGACCATCATGGCCAGCAGATAAAACACCATCCAGACGCCGGCTTTAAAGTTCCGGCCAAACCCTTTCCATTTCGCCTTCGCCTGATAATAGAAATAAATCGGAAGACCGATCAGGATAATAAACAGAACCTGTCCTGTTAACGGCCAGCGTGCCCAATACAGCACCAGTGACGCAAAGATAAATCCAAGCGGCGCAATCACGCTTAAGCCTTTTAAACGAAGAGGCCTGTACAGGTCTTTCCCCGTCCGTCTCAATGTCATCACTGTGATCGGGCCGGTGATATAAGAAATTAACGTAGCAACGGAAATAATTTCCGCTAATACGCCCCACCCTCTGAACAGGAACAAAAAGATGAACGACACAATCAAGTTAAAGAACATTGCTTGTCGCGGAACGCCGTAAATCGGATGAAGCTTCCCGAATATACTCGGCATGTATTTGTTTTTTTCCATTCCGTAAATCATTCGGGACGTTGTCGCCGTATACGTAATCCCTGTTCCAGACGGTGATACAAATGCATCTGCATATAACACAATAACAAGCCAGTTAATATTCAGCGCAATCGCCAGATCAGCAAAAGGAGAATTAAAATTCAGATGGCTCCAGCCGTGAGCAATATCAGAAGGATTCACCGCTCCGATGAAGGCGATCTGCAGCAGGACATAAATCACTGTTGCAACGAAAAGAGAGCCGACAACCGCAATCGGAATTGATTTCCCCGGATTTTTTGCTTCTCCCGCCATATTAATCGGGCTTTGGAAACCATTAAACGCAAAAACGATACCTGAAGTGGCAACCGCCGTCAGCACACTTGCCCAGCCATTCGGCGCAATGCTTTGACCGCCAGTAAAGTTTTCTCCGTGGAATCCGACAAACAGCAAAGCTCCAATCGTAAGACCCGGAATAATAATTTTAAAAATCGTAATTAATGAATTCGCTTTCGAAAATAGATTGACTGTCCAGTAGTTCAGCAGAAAATAAATGAGAAGCAATACAGAGGCAAATGCTAGTCCTTCCCCAGTCAGCGTTCCATTCTTCACCAAACCGCTTGTCCATTTCGCCCATTCCCAAGGCCAAGAACTCATATATTGAACGGAGGCCACCGCTTCAACCGGAATGACGGACACAATCGCAATCCAGTTGGCCCAGCCCGCAATAAAACCGATAAACGAACCGTGTGAATATTGCGTATATTTTACCATTCCCCCCGCTTCAGGGAACATAGAACCTAGTTCACTATAAGAAAGAGCAATAAATAAAATGACGACCATTCCAATAACCCATGAAATAATAGCAGCTGGCCCTGCTATTTGAGCCGCACGCCAAGCCCCGAACAGCCAGCCTGAACCGATCATCGATCCGAGCCCGACCATCATGAGGGAAAACGTTCCCATTCTTCGATGCAATTGATTCATATCGTAAACACCTTTCATGTATGATGACATTCTCTTGCCAATTATATTATTATTCTGATTACTTTACTTTGTCAATATTTATCGAATTTTGACTGAAACTATAATAAGTCAATGTATATTACCTTCCAATACAGGAATGAAGTCACTAGTTTCTTCTTAAATGGAATTTACTGTGAACCCCAATGATAAAAACACAATAGGTTTAGCTATTTCCAAAACGGGAATGATACAGGAAACACTATTCTTAAAATAGAAAGGAGTATCACCATGAAACAAAAGCTGTTACTTTCAGGTCTCGCTGTTTCAACTGTCGGCATCACTTCTTATCTATTAAAAGACCCGTCAAATCGCCAAAAGGCAAGAGAATTCATTCACAGCATGAAGATGAAAATAACAAAACAGCCAGACATGGAAACGTTCCCAGTCGATAAAGCCGGCCACCCGGACCCGCAAGATATCGAGGACAACAAAATGGTATCAGAAGGCTCCATGTATCCCGTCCAATACTACGATGAAAAAAAGAAGTAATCAAAAAGCTCTCTTCGATAAAGGAAGAGAGCTTTTTAATTTAACTTTTTCGTCTGATTCCGCTCATTACAAAGCCGCTTTCAGGCAATGACGGCATTCTGGCGAGACTGTAATGCAGTGTTTGTTCCGGAACATCGTATTCAATCTGCTGGACGAGGAAATCCAGGCTCGCTTTCATGACTTCAATTGTAATGCCTTCCCCTGGACAGCGGTGGCCTTTCTCAGCGTGCCCCCCGCCTTGAGGAATCATATCATACGGATTTTCTTCCCGCTCCGCAAATCGTTCCGGCCGGAATTCATCGGGATGATTCCATAGACGAGGGTCGTGGTTCGTTCCATATACATCAAGCAGCACCGATGTGCCCTTCTTAAACTCACAGTTATTCCATACAAAATCTTTTTTGACAAGCGCCCCTAAAAACGGGCCGAACGGATAATATCTGCGGACCTCCTGCACAAACATTTCTCTTTCCCGGCTGTTTCCAGACCGCAGCCATTCCTTATACTTCGGATGCTCATGAAGCGCCAAAGCTGAAAACACAAGAAAGTAAGAAATGGCGACAATAGGCCGCAGTACATTAATCAGCTCAATGGCTGCCATGCGGGAATCCAGCTGGCTTCCATCTTCTTGTGTGTGAAAAGCCATTTCATGCAGCGCTGTTCCGGGAGTCGTTTTCAGCAACCCGGCACGAGCATCTTCAATCATGACTTCAATCCACTCTTCCGCACGCGGCCTTGCTCTTCTTCCCTTCCAATGCCGCGGTCCCACAGCACCGAACGCATCGACCATGTCAATGAAGTCATCCGCTCTCTCTTTGACTTCCGTTTCCTTCAACGGAACACCTGCCCAATAGCACGCTACCCGGCACAGGATTTCTTTTGCTTCTTCAAATAACACAACCTCATCTGCCTTCTCCCATCTTGTGACTGCTGCTTTCCACTCCTCTGTCATCAACTCAGCCAAACGTTTTTGATGCGGCGGTGTCATCAATGACAGAAAAAGCATCTTCCGATGGATATGCGCGCTGCCATCCATTCCCTGAATCGCATTAACACCAAACAGCGATTTCTGCACCCGCTTAGGCAAAGCGTTCTGTCGCTGGAATCGATCCGTATCATAAAACACCTTCGCCGCCTCAGCGCCAGTCATGCAAATAAAGTTTTTTCCCAACAAACGGGCCTGAAACAGATCTGAATTGTAGCGCTCTGTTCTGTTTTTAATAAATAAATACCCTTCCTTCAGCAGTGTCAGACTGTTATCGAGACTTTTGTCATGTGGAATCTGCTCATTCATCCGCTTACCCTGCCTTCCTTTTTACCCTCTATTTTCACGTTATCTTCCGACTATAAACCCAGTAACAGTATTTGTTTACAAAACCAAATTTAAGCGCTTTTTGATTATTTTTTAAAGGAAGAACAAACCAAATAGAGAAAAGGTAGTTAATCAAAACGAAGGGGAGAACAAAATGAAAAAATGGATATATGTTGTGCTTGTGCTGAGTATTGCAGGGATCGGCGGCTTCTCCGTCCACGCAGCATCATCTGCTCATGAAAAACACTTGAATGTCAGCAGAATGAATGTCGATGACGAATTCAAGGATACGGATGGAACCTTCATTCTTCACGATTTACAAAAGGATCAGACATTTGTCTATAACAGAAAACGGGCAAATCAAAGACAAACTCCGCAATCCACCTTTAAAGTCGTGAACGCTTTAATCGGTTTGCAGGTCAAAGCTGTAAGAGATGAATACGATGTTAAACGATGGGACGGGGTCAAGCGTGAATTCGAATCATGGAACCGCGACCATACGCTTGGCTCGGCCATGCGCGAATCCGCAATCTGGTATTATCAGGCATTAGCGAGAGATATCGGCGAGGAAAGAATGAAAACATGGCTTCATACACTATCTTACGGCAACGAGGATATCAGCGGGGGAATCGACCAGTTTTGGCTGCAAAGCTCGCTCACAATATCTCCGCTGGAACAAGAAACCTTTTTGGAGAAACTATTTAAAGAGGAGCTTCCATTTGACAAGCCGGTAATGAAAACCGTCAAGCGCATGATGATTCAAGAGGAAGGCGATCATTACACGCTCTACGGGAAAACCGGAACCCGCCTGACAGATATGGGATTAGGATGGTTTGTCGGATTCATCAAAACAGAGCATGGCTCTTATGTCTTTGTCACCAATGTCGATGATTCCGGCACAAAAGCCAAAAACATCACCGTGGATATCCTGAAAAAGTATGGCCTGATCAGATCCTAAATAAAAGAGCCCTGCACGGCAGGGCTCTAAATCTCATGCTCAAAACAATAATGATTCACAAGCTCTTCAATCAAATCATGATCGGGATATTCCCCGTTAAATTCAAATTCGATTTCTTCCACAAATTCTCCTTGATGGTACACATGGATGGCTCCGTTTTGACGGACAACGCTAAACTCCGGCTGAAATGTATATCCGCTTCGTTCAATTGCTCCCATTTCTTACCCGCCTTTCTCAAAGCAGTAATTCATACACCTCGTTTAATTCCTTGGCCCGTTTTTGATCCTGTTCATTCTGGGCATACTTAATTTCTTTTTCTAATACATGATTCAAAAAAGACATTTCATTATCATCTAAGTCTTTTACAAATTCCTCTTCATTTGCATAACGCTTCGCCAGCATCTTCTTGCAAATACGCTGGCAGACTTCATTTTCTAGATGATTCGAAAGTGATTCGCGCAAATAACCGAGTGTAACATCCATTTTATGAACACCTTTCCTTCTGCTATCTTTACCCTATAGCTTGCTAAAATAGGGAAAATCCATACGTGAAAAATAAAAAAAGAGACATCCGTGAATGTCTCTTTTTTATCGTTATTCAGCTGCTTGTTCGCTTTTTGTCAAATTGGCCTGCGTGCGTTTGCCAATCCCAAACACATAATAACTAATGACCACAAGCGCTAAGAAAATCACGCCTACAATCAGGGAGATACGAGTATCATCGTTAAACCACATGCCAACCAGAACCATCAGCAAGAAAGCAATCGTCAAATAGTTTGTAAAAGGAGCAAACGGCATTTTGAATGGATGTTTATCTAATGCAGCACCCTTCGCTTTTCTGAATCCGATATGGCTGATCAAAATGATAAACCAAGGAATCATCCCTGGGAGCACGCTTGCGCTGTATACATAGACAAAGATCTTCGGCGGCGCGATATAGTTCAGTACAACACCGACAGCCAAACCGATCAGCACCGCAATTGTGCCATACAGCGGCACACCATTGCGTGAAATCTTCTTAAAGAATTTCGGTGCTTGTCCATTGACACCCAGTGTATACAGCATGCGGCCCGCGCTGAAAATACCGCTGTTACAGCCGGACATTGCAGCAGTAATCACGACAAAGTTAATTATGCCGGCCGCTGCCGTAATTCCGATTTTCGAGAACGTAGACACAAACGGACTTCCGAGTGAGTTGAGCTCATCCCAAGGATACACCGTCACGATCACAAAAATAGCGCCAATGTAGAAAATCAAAATACGCCAGATAATACTTTGAATCGCATTTCTTAGCGTGTTTTGCGGGTCCTTCGCTTCACCCGCTGTAATCCCGATCAGCTCAACTCCTTGATAGGCCGCAATGACAAGAGACAGTGCAAAGAAGAAACCTGAGAAACCTCCTGCAAAGAAGCCCCCGTGAGACCACAGGTTCGACAAACCGATCGCATCTCCGCCGTTGCCAAAACCGAAGAAAATAATTCCGATTCCCGCAATAATCATCAAGATAATTGTCACGATTTTAATCATCGCAAACCAAAACTCAAATTCCCCAAACGACTTAACAGAAATTAAATTCGCCGCACCAAGAATCACCATTGCCACGATACCAGGTATCCAAGCAGGCAAATCCGGGAACCAATACTTCATATAAGAACCGACAGCGATAATTTCTGACATGCCGACGATAATCCACTGGAACCAGTTGCTCCATGCTGTTATATAACCTGCCATCGGATGAATATATTGATGGCCGAACGTCGCAAAAGAACCTGTGCTCGGCTCGACATACAGCATTTCACCCATCGCACGCATAATAAAAAAGATAAAAATTCCGCATATTGCATAGGCCAGAAGGACAGATGGACCAGTCCATGAAATCGTGCTGGCAGAACCCATAAACAAGCCAACACCGATCGTACCGCCCAAGGCGATCATCTGAATATGGCGCGCACCCAGGCCCCTCTTTAATTCTTTATTTGCCACTCCTCTTCCTCCTCCTAACAAAATACTCATAAATGAGAAAACAGCAGACCTGCTTGCCTTCACATGAATCAGTGATAACAATCAGAAAATTCAAACTTAAAATTGTTATATAATCTCCTAAATTACTTATTTCATCATAATAAATTTCTCTGGAAAATACAATTGTTTTTTTCAGGTAAACACCTTTGTTCAGAGTTTTGAATCGTTCACTTCTTTTAAAATCTTTTATATAAAAATAATAAAATTGTTTGAATATTGAAATTAATACCCCCCTTAGATTCTCATAAAAAATAAGCTGTTCTACATGAACAGCTTACTTAATAATTCACACCCGTTTGACGCTTTAATGCTTCAAGCCACCCGGTATCTCCGGTCCCGTAGCTCTTGCTTTGTCCCACATCTCTCAGAGATCCATTGCTGTAATCAATTGAGAGGATGAAATCCGGAATGGCATTATACCCGGCTTCCGCGATTTTACTGAGCTCTGAACGATAGTAAGATATAGCATAAGAAGCCGTTTGTTTCTGCACTGGATCTTTTTCAAGCTCTTCCTTATATACATCTATTAAGTCACGTCCCTCAGGCGTGACGTACCGCCCATCAATCACTTCTAAATCCTTCAAATGGTAGCCTGTGACTTCGTACATCTCACGAGCTGCCTGATACTTTTGATAGGCCTTTTCGGAAAATTGTGTCGAATCACTGCTTTGGCTTTTCATGATGTGTAAAAATAGTTCTTTGCTGTTGTCTCCAGATTGCAGCACTTGCTCAATTTGCTTGATCAGATCCTGATCGTCTGTCCCGCTCACCCGCACCTGATAGTCAATCGGCGTAATCGTAAACGTCAGCTCTGTCCCCTCTGGAATATGAATATGGTTTCGATTCAACAGCACTTGCAGCTGCTGGTTAACCTGTCCCCGCTGATACACCTTTTCATTCTCAGCTTCCACTTCCCCATGAAATGTGACATTCCGAAACGCAGCATCCTGAAGGTTATAGTTTTGCGCCTTCCCTTTGAATAACCATTCTGTTTCATTATCGTAAGCGGCCTGTCTTTCTGCAGCTGACAGATCACTTCTGAAATAAGGAGACTTTGAATTTTGGTACTTATCCTTAATATAGCCTAATGGATCAGACTTTGTTTTGTTAATCGCATTCATCCTGCTGTATTTTTCATCTAGTATTTTGATTCTGATATCACTCTCAGATTCATAGGGGTTTTGGGATTGAATCACTGTTTCTTCCCCTGTGTCTGTCACTGTTCGATCATTCACTGATTGATACACTTTGCTGAACGTCCCGCTGTTTCCCGACACGCTGGTTTTAGAATAATTGAACTGATTGATTCCCCCAGTTGAAGATTGTGACTTAAGCCTGCTGTATGCCTTTTCCAGAACTGCCGCTGGATTTTCAGTCGCATTCTCCCGTTTGGCAGGCGCATTCTTGCTCAATATGTTCTGTGCCATCAGCTGAGTGCGGATAAATTGCCGATTCAGACGCATTGAATTCCCTCCCGAGTATTCTCTCTTATTCTTTTTTATCGGCAAAGATAATGTATATATTAACCTCAAAAAACATTTATTTACACCTAAATCGTTATTATGTATGATGGAAATAAAAGGAGGTTGTTTGCATGGTGAAAAAATGGCTTATTCCATTCGCTGTTATGCTGTCTGTCTTATTCACCTTTACGTATTCGGCATCAGCTGTCGGAGTCACTGCTATCACAGGAAACAATTCATTTGATACCGCAATGCCGATCGGTTATTGGAAATATAAAAATATCGATACAACAATACTGGAAGCTGGTCAAGATGAAGCCTATTTCACTTTTACGGCTAATAAGGGAGAAAAAGTATACGTGAGGAGTACATACCAGAGCGCGTATACAGGGATGAAGATTGAAATTTATGATAAGAATAGAATACCTGTTTCTCAAGGGACAGAAGTCATTAACCCTAACACGTTTTCTTCTTTTATTTATGCAAATGCAGACGCCCAAAACACGACAGATACCTTTTATGTGAAAGTGTCACGAGGCACCTATACCGGAAACATGTATTTTACACTTTCAATTGAAGACCGAATCAAATCAGGCAGCGGAACATTCCAATTCAGCGGCGTTGCTGAAAATAAAGGAAATACAAGCCTTAGCCTCTCAGGTTCTGACTCCAGCGTGATCAAGGTTGATTTAACAAACCAATCCGGGATACCGCGTGATGCCATTGTAACCAGAGTTCAAACCACCGCCACTCAAACACCAAGCCAGGGAAATACACGCCACCTGATCATGACGAGCGAAAACAACGAATGGCGCCGTGCTCTTGTAAACAGCTCGACTTCAGGGTCTTATGATATCTCTTTGTCAGATCAACTCAGTGTGGCAAAGGTATGGAGTTTTAAATATAATACATTAGCGACAGCCAGATCGACGATGAGCAACGTAAAAGCAAAAATAGATTATGAATACGACGTGACAAAGCAGTTTTAACTTATACCGAGCCGGTTATCCGGCTCTTTTTTATTCTCCGTCTAGAAGGTAAACTATAGTCAGTACAACCAAGGGAAGTGCAGACATGGCATTAAAACTTCTAAAAAAACTGCTATTTGACCGCCCTCTAAAGAACGGCGTTATCTTAAATCATCAATACAAAATCGAAGAGTGCCTCGGTATGGGAGGCTACGGTTTGGTTTATTTGTGCACCGATATCCTAACTCAAACACCATATGTCTTAAAACAGCTTCGGACGACAAAAGCGAAAAAGGAAAAAGAAAAAGTCCGGTTCCAGCAGGAAATAAAACTGCTCAAAAGCATTCACCACCCGCAAATTCCGGGCTTCATAGATGAGTTCATCATAGACGGACAGGCTTATTATGTCATGCAGTTCATTGAGGGAGAAAATATAGAAGAATTATTATTTTTTCGAAAACAGCCGTTCACAGAGCTTATGGCGTTACAACTGATTTCGCAGCTGCTTGAGATTATAGAATACCTGCATGATCGCCTTATTTTCCACAGCGACATCAGAACGCCTAATATCATCATCAATGACGGCAGGCTCTGCCTCATCGATTTCGGCCTTGCCAAACAATTGACGCCTGAAGAAATGGAGGAAATAAAGGTACGAAAACAGGATGACTTCTTCGATCTCGGAGAAACGCTGTTATTCCTGCTGTACTCTCAATATAAAGGAAAAAAGAAGAAAAACGGCACTTGGCTGGAGGAATTAACACTGACAAAGGAAGTAACCCTGCTGCTGAAAAGATTATTGGGCATCGAGGAAGAGTATCAGCACACCGCTTCCATTCGCGAGGATCTAAACCGGGCCATTCAATCGGTCACATAAAAAAACCCTTGTCCCAAATAGCGGAACAAGAACTTTTTTCGATTAACTGCTGCTGTAGCTCCGGCGTTTGTAACGATGACTGCCGCCATAACGGTCGTAGTGTCTTCTTTTGCCTGAGCTGCTGCTGTAGCTGCGATAATGTCTGCGCCGGCTGCTGCTGTAATGCCGGTGTCTGCGATATCGGTCACTAGAACTGCTTGAGAGGTACTTAATCGTTTTGATGATTTTTTTAAACATATGATGTTCACCCCATTTCTTTCTCCCTATTATATAAATTTTATAGGAGAAAGAAAAACATCAGCGGGGTCACTCTTTTGAAAACAAGAACCCCGTTCCGTTATCATTTGTATGCAGCTCATAAGTAATCGCAAGCAGCCTGCATGTATCCTCAATAATCTTTAACCCAAGTCCCTCACTGCTCTCATTCCGATCAAATCCAATGCCGTCATCACGAATAAAAACATCGCCATGTTCAATCGTGACTTCCATCTTTTCAGCTTTTGAATGCTTTAACGTATTTTGAAAAATATTATCAAACAGCCTTTGCATCCATAACGCGTTGCTCATCCATATCACATCTGAATCTGCCGGCTTATAGTGCAGCTCAATCCCACTCATACTGTATAAATAATCCCACTTTTTCACCGCTGTTTCTAATAGCTCGTTTAGACGCACTTCTTCATTTACAATATAAGAGCTTTCCAGCGTCTCAGCGGAATATAGATTGAATTCATTGGTTAATTCCGAGATATATTCGATTTGCTGGTACAATGATTCGAATACAGCCTGACCATGACATTGGTCTTCCAAATAAAATAACTGCAGCCTGAGAGCCGTTAAAGGTGTATTAATGTCATGCCGCAGTTTTTGCAAAAGCTCCTTTTTGATTTCCTCTTGCTGTCTCAGCTCCAGTTCACGATATGTCGTCCGTTCAATTAACAAATTGACCGACTTGATCAGTTCCCCGATTTCATCAGCACGCTTCACTTCAATTTTATCGGGCACCCTTTGATCACTTGCCAAATGCCGAATGGTTTGATTTAATAGATTGATTTTATGCAATAGAGAATGAATCGACTTTGAAAATAAAAAAGCTAACAATAAGAGTGATATCAAAAATACAACGATCATTGCCGGGTACGCAAACGACCTGTGAAAGGGCATACCATGATTCATCGTTTTAAACATGCTGTCATAAATCACCGACATCAAAACACTGACCGCCAGCAATAGCATCGGAACACTAATGACGGCCGTAAACAATAACAACTGATATTTTGTCTTGAGCTTCATTTCTTCACAACGGTATTCAGCCGATACCCTTCTCCATATATATTTTCAATCATCTCACCCGCTTGATCATTGATTTTAGCTCTGATTTTTTTAATATGCACATTGACAATATTCGGGTTTCTATCTTCGAGCTGCCATAGATATTCAAAGAAATGTTCCTTTGTCAGGATACTGTCTCTATTTTCATATAAATAAAAGAAAATTTTCCGCTCAATCGCAGTAAACAATACCTCATCATGCAGGCTTTCATTGAACACTTTTTTCGTTACCGCATCAATATACAAATGTTTGATTTGCGTAAAGGTGCCATAATGATGCTCAAGCATATTCCGCATTCTTAATAGCAGCTCTCTCGGATCAAAGGGCTTTACCATATAATCCTCGCCGATCTGCAAACCTTGAAGCTTGCTGTCCATATCATTACGGGCCGAAAGAAAAATAACCGGAATGCCCAGCCCCAGCTCTTTGATTTTTGCAGACATTTGATACCCGTCTTCACCCGGCAGCATCACATCCATAATGACCAAATCCACCTTCTGAATCACCGAAAGCACATTCGCTCCATCTGTTTTCCATATCACACGATATCCCTCACGCTGCAAAATCTTTTGCAGCAAATCACCAATCATCTCATCGTCTTCAACGATTAAAATATGATAACCCTTCATCTTAGCGAACCTTTCTCATAAACTCCATGGACAGTTTATATATTTGATCAGGCTGATATAAATAAATACTGTGTGTTCCCCTCAGTTCCTTTATATCGGCAGTATTGAATTGAGCCGCAAACGCTTCATAATCTTTTCGGTTTTGTATAGCATACTTTGAATGTCTATTTTGGTCAGAGACCGCATCTAAAATCAAGACGGGAGTTTCCTTTGGTGCCGGCAGATTCACAGATTTGCTGCCGTTTTGGTAAGACTGTAAAAGCTCATGCTCCATATCTGCATTAAAAAATTGCTTAAAGTTAATGGCTTTATAGATTTCTTTTTCTTCATCAGTTAAAAACGACTGCCGAATCGCCTCAGGATTATATACAGCGGAAGGCATAAACCGATGAAAACCAATCGAGGTTAACAGGTGGAACCCTCTCACTTTCAATCTGTCAACTCCGCTCAATTTATACGTGACGTACTGCTGGGGCAATCCAATATCCATCGCAATAATGGCCTTGATTTCCTTAGGATATTTCTGTGCCCAATACATCGCTTCAATCCCGGATATCGAATGAGGCATTAAAATATAAGGAGGCTTATTTCCGCTTTTCATAAGCGCTTTCCTCGTCTGTTCCAATACCGTATCAATATCTCTGTCATCGTGAGACACTTCACTGTATCCATAACCTGCCCGATCTACAACAGCAATCTTATTTTCTTTTGAAAACTTGCTGTACAGCCCCTTCATTTCATAAGCAGGCGCAGCAATCCCCGAACCGGACATAAACACAAACGTATCCTTCCCGCTTCCCTCTTGATACACATTCATCTTTTTACCGTCAACATCGACTAATGTGCCTTTACCTTTCAGCAGTGCCGCCTCCTTATTTAGCTGGAAATGGTGATAAATAAATACCGAGACGGATACAAGCAAAACCAAAGCAGCCAAGCTGACAAAAACAATTTTGAGGACTTTCCATAATGTTTTCATATGATGCTCCTTTCACTTGATACTGAAAGGATACAATATGAAAATAAATTTCTGATTAACTTTGGAACAGTTTTATTTTCACATTTAACTTTGCCCTTACGGAAAGGTGTACATTTGGAGCATAGAGGTGATCACTCGGCTATCGATCGGCGAATTTTCAAAGATATGCAAAGTATCAACAAAAACACTGCGATACCATGATGAAATCGGACTCATCCACCCAGAAGACATTAATCCTGAAATCGGAAGGTCTATCCGCAAAGTCCGAGAATTTCTTATACGCAGCCTTCTCCAACCGAGAACGACATTGAGAAGGCTACCGCTTATATCAATCTTTCACAAAACATAATTCAGGGGTATTTAATCTATTTATTCCTATTTATTCACACAACAAAGTCACCACAAAGCTTTTTTCTCTTCTTCCTGCTCGATAAACAGATAATTTTCAGGACGTGCCAAAACAGTAAAAAGCACCAAAAGCAACTTCCATCCTCGGATCGGACTTCCACACCTAAACTTCAACACTTCTCCTTCTGCTAAGTTAAACCTCAATATTTGGCTTGTACACCAATCAACTTTCACTTGAATAACATGTTCACCAGGCTGCAAATCAATTCGCAGCCTCCCTCTATCTTTGATATTTCCCACCTCGGTACCATCAATTAGCACAGAATACCCTCTCAATTTATTGACGTACTGTGATATCCTGCTAATTTCAATATACTTCTCTTGATTATTCACGATGACACATCTTCAAAATAATGATCTTACAGGCGGGAAGCGCTAGAACCCTTCCGCCATACCGTTATTTCCCTTCCTAGTATATTATAACTTGCTGTGCTTCAGCTCTCTGTCGGCAAAAATCCCTTTCAGCTTCAGTGTGCCTTCTACTTGAGCTTTTTAAAAAAACACCCGCTTGTATAACGAGCGGATGTTAGATCTTTCGAAATTATTGATTGATATCTTTTAACGTCTGTTTCGGTTGTGAATGAAAAATCGTCAATGATGTAATAATTGCAATCATAACCCCTAACGCACCAACCCAGGTAATCGAGGCCAATGATACGTTTTCCACAAAAACCCCTCCTATTCCTGCGCCGACCGCCATGGCGAATTGCATCATTGACTGATTCATGCTAAGCAAAACACCTGACATTTCCGGTTCTATTGTAGCCAGGTGAAATTGCTGTGTCGGACCGGTGGACCATGCGGCAAACGACCATAATATGAGAATCACCAACACTCCGATATAGGAATGAGTAACAAGTGACAGCAGAATCAGTGTGACGATATGCAACGTCATCCCGCCAACGAGTGTAAAGGACACTCCCCATTTATCGGTGCTATATCCCCCAAACTTTGATCCAACCAAACTGGCAATTCCAAATATAAGCAAAACACCACTGAGCAGCTTGCCATTTATACCTGAGATGTTCAAGAGATACGGTGACAAATAAGTGTAAGCAACAGAATATCCCCCGAGCCAGAAGAAAGTGATTGATAATCCCATAGCCACTTTCCGTTTTTTGAAAAGAGCAAGCTGTTGAAGCAAAGGCACAGGCTTATCCCCTTCAGTATGCGGAAGAGTAAAGAAAATAACGACCATTGCGATCAATCCCAACAAAGCAATGGCTCCAAATACAGACTTCCAGCCTAATGCTACTGCTATCATTCTTCCAAGCGGAACACCAATGATTAAAGAAGCGGTAAATCCCATCACGACCGTAGCGATGGCACTTCCCTGCTTCCCTTCCGATGCAATTTTAGCGGCAATCGTTAAGGCGGTGACAACCACCACACCTGCTCCCATCGCCATAATGATCCGCGCTGCAATAAACCATCCATAACCAGGCAGTACAAAAGCCAGGACATTACCGAACACAAACAAACCTAGGGCATACATCATCAATTTGCGTCTATCCATACTTGCTGTCAACGCCATAAGTACGGGTGTAGAAAGAGCATATACAAGTGAGAAAATGGTAATAAGCTGGCCCGCGGCAGCTAAAGTGATCCCGAGAGTATGAGCAATTTGATCCAAAATTCCGGAAATGATGTACTCTGAGGTTCCAACTAAAAAGCTGACAATGGCTAAAATATAAATTTTCCAAGTGTTAGACATAAAACATTCACTCCTTAATTATTAATAAACATATCACGAATTATCGATATGTTATTATAAAAAATAAACACATCGTAATATGTCGATATGTATGGTGTAAAAATAAACATCTTTTGATGTTTATTTTTATATCTCTGTTTTAAGAAAGTCAGCAAGTTTCCCAATGGCTTCTTCATCTCTTTTGTAATACGTGTACTTTCCGATTCGCTCCGCCTTAATTAGGCCGGCTCTTAAAAGGATGGTAAGATATTGGGAAGCCGTCGATTGCGTCATTTTCAATTTGTCTGTTATTTGACTGACACATACCCCGATTGTGTTCATATCAATCCCTTCATGGGGTGCAAAATGACGATCCGGTTCTTTCAGCCATTGCAAAATTTGCAGCCTTGATTCATTTGATAAGGCTTTGAATACTTCAATTGGTTCCATATCGATTATTATATCGTTATATTCCGATATGTCAATCCGTTTTTGGATATATTTAATTAAAGGTTTATCTCTGACAATTCCGTGAAATGAAACTGAAGACAGCATATCAATTTTGTTCACCGCTTAAATTTATCATCAAGCTTTACGAAATTGGTCTCATAATCATGTCACTAAACACTTGGAGGAACCCGGCAGGCAATTAAAATGAATTTAGTATTGTTCAAGTGACTAATTACCATCATCAAATTCATGTATTTAAAATAGATGTGAAAAAACATCCGCTCATAACAACAGCGGATGTTAGATCTTTCGACAGGAATAACAAAACAGTATACTATGAATTGACATCTCTTTGTCCGCTTAGGATATGAATAAAAGTTATCAATGATGCCATAATTGTAAAACAAAAGAAGCGGCAGTTCATTATGTTCAATTCACAACAGATTCCATACCGTCAAAACATTTTAATTTCTTTAGATTATAAGATCTTTTCCAAATTTTTCTCTAGATCATTACATAATTTAAACACCATCACTCGTTCACCTGTCCGGGAGCTTAAATCAGTATGAAAACTTTTCACTTTTTCTCCGGTTATTTTAAGGATAATATCCTTAAGGCCTTCTATACCTGATTCGACTAACTCCGAACGAGTTTGTTTGATAGATAACATACCCTCTTTTGATCCACAAACTACATATTCGGCTGGTGTTAAAATCCCTTTTAAATTGACGATGATCATGTCCCGCAGTATATCAGTCTTAACAGATACAGACCCCCGCCCAAGATAATCCTTCTCCCATTGAGTAATGGACTTACTGATCTCTGATTCAATAGAACCCTTCGACTTTTTCATATCTAATACATCTCCTGAGCAAAAAAATTGGCATATTCTATTTGTGATTTCGTCTCATTAATATTCTCTTACAACATATCCTTCATATACACCTTCAATATCCAAATCAGTTTTACCGTTTCTTGTGACCACTATCATTTTGGATAACATATTTTCTTCCATCATAGAGTGGACATGCAAAAATCGAACGTTTCCTGAATGGGTTTCCTCAACTTCTTCATAAGACTTTAGATGATAAAAATCAATTGCTTTTCTAATTAGTTTTTTCATACATTCCATATTTTCACGATCAAACGAGTTCATGTCCTCTATTGTTTTCGTGACAAAATCAGTTAAATTAGCGCTCATACAATCTCCTTAGAACTGCTTTCTCCATATATGGGTGCGTTTAGAAGTTGAACCTGTATTTCATCATGACAAGCAATGATCAGGTAAGGCTTGACCTGTTTTAACATCAGGAACCTCCACGATTGAGGGTTTTCCATCCTTATGATGAACGAATAAACCTCTAACTTTAACATATGACGGCACTAGGGGATGATGTCGAATCATATCAACACTTTTTTCAATGGTGTCACTGTTATTTTCATTTAGCCATTCATCGACCGTACCACCTAAAAATTCAGGCTTGCAATTTTGAAAGAGATAATCCAATGTTTGTATTTTATCTTTCATTGTTTCAAGTTGAGTTAGTCCATTACCTGCGGAAGTCTTCTTGTCTTTTGTTCCTACTACAAAAATCTCCTCAACATCTTCCTGGTAAATCGCAAAAATAACAGACCTCATGATTTCTCCATAAGGATGTGAAATACTGGCACCATAGCTTTGTATAGTCAACATATTCTCTGCAGAAGTGTTAGTCGCTTCTTGTAAAATAGGCTCCAAACCGTTTTCAATATCCGTCAAAAATAATACTTTTTTATTTTGGTTTACATTCATACAGCACACCTCTTCCTTATGTTTATCATTTTTATTTTGAATAACAAATCCATTTGATAAATGCTTAGATTCATCATTACCAGCTTTCCCAACATCCTTCTGGATCAATATTAGCCAGTCGGACCCATCCATTTTGAACTTTTTGCAGAAATGCTGAGTCATGATTTAATAACCGTTCTACATATTCTCTAGGTGCTTGGATGAGTATCAATAAACGAAGAGGAGAATGATAGGCCTCGTGATCTGATTCCATGACCGATTGCCAAGGCAGTCCGGCTAACAAGTCGCTTGCATTCCCCTGCATAACGCCGAGACCTGCAGTAACGGTTTGAGTTGCTTTATTTCCGCTGCCGTAATAATGAGGCGCTACCGTTGATGCGTAATATTGTAAATTAATCCATTGGGCTACAGTTCCAGGTCCTGCAATAATATTTGCTAGGAGTTCACCGCTTTCATCCTGCTTCCAATCATAATTATGGAGAAAGGCTCTGCCTTCCAAATCACAATCCTGAGTTAGTTCACGTTTACCGATAATAAAAGCGGCATTACGAGCCAGTCCCCATTCCGGACGTATCTCACTCCAATCTTCCGCAAATCGGTTTGCCTCAGCCTTCGGATTTTTTAGCTTCGATTGGAAATTCGGTAATTGGGCCAGACGTTCTGCGTTTACATGATGTCTCACTTTCGGCATAACGGCTTCAATTTGTTCAAATGCTTCTTGTGCAGCTTCGGAAAGCTCTGGTACATAAAGCCAATGTAATTCATCCACCGTTGTATTATGTTCAGCTGCTGCAAAAACCGTATCCTCAGGGATTTTAATTCCTTCAGTTAAAAGAGCTTCCCGTACCTCTGAAAGATTACATAAAGCAGCTAAAACTCTTGCATTGAATCCACCAGCCGCTCCACCGCAGGCACCACAATCAAGGGCTGCAGAATAAGGATTATTAGTGCTTTGACTGCCATGCCCGCAAATCACGACCAATGGTGCGATGTTTTCCGTTAATCCCATCATTTTTAATGCTTGGCGAGCATAGTTCACTTTTTCTTCATCAGTAAAACCCACAGGTATTTCTGCTTCTGTAGCATCATGATGAAGCGAGAGTTTTGTATCAGGTTTGCGCAACCAAGCCTCACGGAGATTACGAATGAAATGACCCGCCTTTCTTGGCACAAAGCTACGGGCTGCCATTTGCAGAGTAAGCCAAGGTCCGCTTAGCTCAGGCAGTAGTAAGCTCGAGAGCGCATTCTGCTTCATCGTTTTAAAGGTATGGCTTAAGGAATGAATTGCTTGCTTCCGTTGATTGTATTTTTTGAATACATCCTCATCTGCGAACTCTTTTATTTTATTTTGCGGTTTTTGTATGATCGGCAAGGAAGCATGACTGTGTTTACTGCCAAGTTCACAAGTTGCAATCGGCACCCCGAAGAAACCAGCAATACCAATCGTTTCAAACGGGCCTTCTTTTTCTAGTTGACGACGAAAAGGTTCTGATCGTACATCGATGCAGAATGCTAATTGAGCTAATGCAGATTTTTTACGGCCGGTTTCACGTTGTTTCGAGATGATCTTCTGGCTTAATCGATCAGTGTATGTTTGTTCCCAAGCTTCTAACCAAAGTTTCTTGCGAAGTTTCTCATCAAAGCTGTAGGCAAATGATAAATATTCGTTTTGTTCAATGGCCGTCATCTGTGACCATTCTTCTAATGTAAGCCCACCCCAATGAATCCAAGCTGCTATAAGGGGAGCAATTGAAATTGTTTTCTTAGATCGTTCATTAGTCAAAGGTAAGTATGGCTTTATAAGAGCCCACTCCATGGATATTCGAACCGCTAAATATTCTGTTAGGAGTGCATGTTCGTGGCTCGATTGCTGGGAGCGCCAAAGCATCATCCCTGCCCATCCAGGTAATGAAAGTAAATGACCTTCAAGATAAGTCTGGATTTCTGACTCTGGGATTTCTAGTGCGAATAAAGCTTCCTGTAAAGCCAAATGTGCCTCTTTCGGCCAACCCTTTACCCTTTCTCGCTGCTTTTTGCTAAGTGCTGGATCATATTGAATGAGATGCTGCCAAGCACGATAGAAACCTTCCTCACGATTAGGCATTGTCCAGCCTGCTTGAGAGTCATCAAGATATAATTTACTCCACTTAATGACATGATGATCTAGTATATTGACTAGCCTTTCACCATCTTGATTCTCTATATGCGAACTTAGTGGTTGCATAAAAACATTCTCGATATGATCCAATCCACTACATTCATCTACTAATTTCTCCAGCTCATGTGATGATAAAAGGTCGGAAGGCAGGGGATCTAACTTTAATGCAGCATGACAAAATCGATCTGCCACGTCCCGTGGGATGTGATAGGAATGTGAATCAAGCCAATGCTGCAGCCCCATTTCCACAAAATCTTCATCAATCTCACCTTTATTCTTTGCTGAACGGATCATAGACGCACTAGGGTATATATCAACATCGCGAGTGTTTTTCAACCAACTTGCAACCTGATCAAAAGGTTGGTTTTCAAGTCCCATCCACGGATTACGTGCAGCAAATGTAGAAATAGGCCAAAGTGGCGCAATCACCCGGCTGGCAGATGTAATGAAAACGTTAAGATCCCTTTCTTGAACATCAATATCTGTATCTATCTTTTTTACATTATCTTTCGTTAATACGGATGTAATGCCCATCTCAGATTAGCTCCTTATGAAATATATTGTTTAAGGTAGTCTGGGTGACTCTCTACTGACTTTGGTTTTGCTTCACCTAATCGAACTAACCAAAGATAGAGTACCGCGAAAAAAACGGAAGAACGATGACGAGCAACCCACGTACCTAAAGCACTGCCAAATAGTAAGAGACATACGACAATCATGACAGCTGACATTGGAGGTTGAACACTTTGAAAAATGGTTGTATGCAGCCACTTATAGAAAAGGTTATGAATGATAAAATATACGAGGGCTGCTCCTCCTAAAACAGTTAAGCCGGCAATTCGGCCAATTCGGCCCTCTCCAAAAGCGACAAGCTGAGTCCAAGAAACGGACAATGACCACCCTAAGATCAGCGCACTAATGAATTGATACCCCTCTCCAGGAGCAGCGAGCCAAAAAGCAACGCCTATAACTAAGGATAAAATCCGACCAGCCATGACCCATATATAGGATGTTCTTTCATTAGTACGAGCCGATACTTCATGACGCCCTACTGCTGAACCAGCTTGTAGAAACAACGTAGCTTTGAATAAACCATGTAAAATAAGATGAATAATGGCTGCTATATAGGCGCCTAATGCACACTGAATGAGCATAAACCCCATTTGTCCAATCGTGGAGCCTACTAACTGGCGTTTATAATCAACCTGGACTAAACTAATTCCAGTTCCAATCAATACAGAAATGCCAGCAAGCAGAAGTAAGATAATCGAAGCGATACCACCATGAAATAGCGGTGAAAATCGAGTTAGTATTATTCCTCCAGCATTTACTAAACCTGCATGCATAATTGCAGAAACAGGGGTTGGAGCAACAATAGACTCAACCAACCATCTTTGGAATGGCCATTGAGCTGCAGGAATGATCACCGCCAGTACAATCAATAGCTGAATCCCTGTTCTCTCCCATTCTCCCAGCCCAGCTAAACTTTCATTTGTTACAACCAATGATAACTGCCATTGACCTGTGGCATGAAAAAGCCACATCATCGCAAAAAACAAAGAAAACCAACTTAACAAAAATAACCGTCCAGAAATTTTGGCTGCTTCACTAGCCACTTGCCAAGCACTGTTTAACCTAATAAGTAAGGTTAAACCAACAAGAGTTGCTCCCCAAAATAGAACCATCAAGCGGAGATCACCACTTAACCATGTCATTGAAGCAGCTCCTGTTGTGAAAGTAAAAAGCATAAAATATTTTCGATAAGATCGATCCCCCATTAAGTAACGTACAGAAAAACGCTGAATGATGAATCCAATTGCAAGAACAAAAAAAGTCATTAAACAAGCTAAGGAATCTAAGTGCCAAGGGCCAACATTTCCACTCACACCACTATTGGCAAGAATCAGTAAGGAAACCAAAAGTGGTAAAGCCAAGATCCCAATATGAATGCGAACAAAACTCAAGGGTACTCGCGGATGTAAAAACAATAGTCCACTAATCCCAGAAGCCATAAGCATAATAAAAAATAATGTTAATAATGATGACAAACTCAGCGAAACTAACATTCTAAATTCTCCCTTTTTTAAAACTCATTATTGGTCAAAAGACCTTTCAATCAGATCATATTTGTTTATTATTTATTTCAATTTTTATTTATCTCTATTTTTTTCCAACAAAAAAGCCGACAACTTCAAAATTTCAATGATTATGTTAGATCATTGAATCCTGAAAATTGTCGGCTTCACTTCAACTAACTTCTGGGAAGTTTTTTGAAGAGCTACCTTATTATTTGTCTTTACTTTATGCTATGATTTCATTTCCTTTAATACAGTCCTGATTATCAAATAAATCGACTCATGTTCTCTTCCTTTTTTATTAGGATACTTTTTCATCCTATCAATATTTAAAATGAAATATGAAAAGAATGCTAAAGGCCTACATATTAAAAGGAAAAATAAACATCTGCATCGATTATTAAGTTACGTATAAGATATGCTAAATTTTAAAAGTTGTCAAGTTTATCAGTAAACTGGTCTTTACTTTCCTCTAAAAGAATCCAACCCATTATAGATGATGATTCACTTTCAATGAGGAACCTTCATTTCAGATGAAACTCGCTTTTCCAGATCAAGGAGCAGTGTCTTCATTTCAAATCCGCCCCGATAGCCAGTTAATGAGCCATTCTTTCCTATTACACGGTGGCACGGTACAGTAATTAATACCGGATTAGCCCCAATAGCCGCACCTACAGCACGAACAGCTGCTGGTTTATTTATATCATTTGCAATGTCGGAATAGGATTTCGTCTGTCCATAAGGAATTTCACAAAGTGCATTCCAAACTGCTAGCTGAAATTGCGTACCGGCGTACTCAACTGGAACAGTAAAGTTTTTCCGCTTTCCTTCTAGATATTGAGTGATTTCAACGGCATAGGGTTCAAGCTTATCATCATCTTCAACAAGAAGACTTCCTGGAAAGCGTTTCTTAGCCCATTCGAACAATTCCTCGATTGGTTTGTTCTGTGAACCTACAAACACAAGCCCCTTTAAAGTTGAAGCAATATAAAAATTCCAATCCTTGAACATTAGTAAAGACCAATAAAGGGTTGGTTTATTCTTTGTTTCCATTGTACGTTTCCTCCATTTTACTCATTTCACGAAATTGTGCTGGTGTCTGTCCAGTTTTCTTTTTAAATAAAGTAATAAAATAAGGCGCGTTAGCTATACCCACACATATAGCGATATCTCCAATCGCTTTATTTGTCTGAATCAAATACTTTTTAGCCGCGTGCACTCTAACTTGTTGTATATACTCAACCAGCGTAATGCCTTTAATCTTTTTAAATGTTCGATGCATATGATACGGACTCCCATGACAAATATCTGCTAACGATTCTAGCGTTAATTTTTCTGTGAAATTTTTATCAATGTATTCAGTAATTAAATCAACCCACTCGCTATCAGGCATTTTTTCATTAGTGGGCTTGCAACGTTTACAAGGGCGAAAATTTGCGCGGAGAGCTTGTTCTGCGTTTGGAAAAATACATACATTTTCTTTTTTCGGAACGCGAGATTTACAGGATGGTTTACAGAATATCCCTGTCGATTTTACAGCGTAGAAAAATTGATTATTGTACGCTGCATCATTATTTATAATTGCTTCCCACTTTTCATCTGTTATCATTTCTACATCATTCGAAATTCTATGATCATGGCTCTCTTTATGTCCGTTATTGATACTATCCGGCATTTATCTCACCTCTCCTTACATGGCTCATCTAATTCATTTTGAATTGAATCTCAATTTAAATTTTCGACACGCGTTTTTTATATCATGAGCCATTTTTATCTACTCCCGTTTAGCATTCTTGATAACTACACTATAACCTCATAAATAGAAAAAAATAAGGCGGTTAGAATGTAATAGCAAGATAACAAAATGAGTAAAGATGATTATGTGATAAACTAATTTCAACCAGCGTGAGTTTTCTTATAATTATTTAAGATAAGGAGAATGAAAAAGTGACATGGCATGAAGTCAATGATGTTATTGTCATTACATTACCTGAAATTTTCGACATGAATGCTAACCTAGGCTATCTAACCAGGGAAAAAAATGAATGCATGTATGAGATAGAGAACAATATCATTACAAAAGTTATAGCCATTGGGGAAATTCGGTGCTTAGTGCAGGTAAGCGTAATCAATAATAAACAAATGGTTGTTCAATTCCTAAACGATTCTAGACCTGTTGAGCAGTGGAAACGGGAAGAGATTGTAAAATATATTCATGAATGGTTTGATCTTGATAACGATTTAACATCATTTTATGAAATGGCAAAAGCAGATCCATTACTTAAAATGCCTGCCCGAAAATTTTATGGGTTGCGAGTTATCGGCATTCCCGATTTATTTGAAGCTTTATGTTGGGGAGTTTTAGGACAACAAATTAACTTAGCCTTCGCGTACTCCTTAAAGAAGCAATTTGTAGAAGCATTTGGCGATTCTATTGAATGGAATGGTAAAAAGTATTGGGTGTTCCCACCGTACGAGCGAATTGCACAGTTAATCCCTATCGACCTGGCGGATATTAAAATGACGGTAAAAAAAAGTGAATATATCATTGGAATAGCCAGATTAATGGCAAGTGGAGAATTATCGAGGGAAAAATTAATGAAAATGAACTTTAAAGATGCTGAAAAAAACTTAATTAAAATACGAGGAATCGGTCCTTGGACAGCCAATTATGTTCTAATGCGCTGCCTTAGGTTCCCGACAGCTTTTCCAATCGATGATGTGGGTCTAATTCATTCGATAAAAATATTACGTAATATGAATCGAAAGCCTACGAAAGATGAAATCTTAGAAATATCGTTTTCATGGAAAAAATGGGAGTCATACGCTACCTTTTATTTATGGCGTGTCCTTTACTGAATCATTTCAACTTAAACCGGAATGTACTCAATAACAAAAGAATGAATTTTAAAACCTAAGGCCCACAAGTACATTCTCTTTTCATCTTTCATTTTAATGTCATGAATTTCTCGCCCCTTATTAAATGTCATAAAAAATCTGTTGTCATTACAATAGGCTCTCCGGTCTGCTATTACATAAGAAAATTCAGGTGAAAGTAAAAGCAATTTCGCTCCACTGAAAAATTCATGCAGTCTACTAGTTTTAAAGCCTTTTAAGCTCGTTAACTGGCCTTATGAGGAAACATCTCAAATCTATAGCCATGGCCGATCGATAGTCGGGTCCTGTACCATCAACTTCTTTAATCCATTTTTCCACTGTAGATGTTCTTTCTCTTTTGGACATAAAAACACCCCTTTAGACAATCTTATCCAAAGGGGTTAAACATTTATTACTCCACAGTAACACTCTTCGCAAGGTTACGCGGTTTATCAACATCACAGCCGCGATGCAGTGCAGCATAGTAAGCGATCAGCTGCAATGGAACAACAGATACCAACGGAGCAAGCGCTGGGTTTACTTCCGGCAGTACGAATCTGTCATCCGCATCGTCTAGGCCTTTCAGTGAGATGATGCATGTGTTTGCTCCGCGAGCGGCAACTTCTTTGACGTTTCCGCGGATGCTTAGGTTTACGTGCTCTTGAGTAGCCAATGCGAATACTGGTGTTCCTTGTTCGATCAAAGCAATCGTTCCGTGCTTCAGCTCTCCGCCGGCAAAACCTTCTGCCTGGATGTAAGAAATCTCTTTCAGCTTCAGTGCGCCTTCGACACATACGAAGTAGTCAAGGCCGCGTCCGATGAAGAAAGCATTTCTGGATACAGTCAGGTATTCACGAGCGATCATTTCCATTTCGTCTTTCTGGTCGCATAGAGCTTCCATTGCGTTTGCAGCGATACCGAGTTCTTTGACAAGGTCAAATCCGATATCGATGCCGTTTTTGTCAGCAGCTACAGAAGCAAGAACCGCAAGAACTGCGATTTGTGCAGTGTATGCTTTGGTTGACGCAACAGCGATCTCAGGGCCTGCATGAAGCAGCAATGTATAGTCAGCTTCACGAGAAAGCGTTGATCCAGGTACGTTTGTGATTGTCAGGGCTTTGTGTCCGAGCGCTTTGACTTGAACGAGAACCGCGCGGCTGTCTGCTGTTTCTCCGCTTTGAGAAAGGAAAATGAAGAGCGGTTTCTTAGACAGAAGCGGCATGTTGTAGGAGAATTCACTCGCTACATGCACTTCAACCGGCACGTTTGCCCACATTTCAATATATTGTTTACCGACAAGTCCTGCATGGTAGCTTGTTCCGCAGCCAATGATATAGATGCGGTCCGTTTCCGCTACAGCGGCAGCGATATCGCCAGGCACAGACAGCTTGCCGTTTTCATCTTGATACGTTTGGATGATTTTACGCATAACAACAGGCTGCTCATCCGTTTCTTTCAACATGTAGTGAGGGTACGTGCCTTTTTCAATATCACTGGCATCAAGCTCAGCAATATAAGACGCACGTGTAATCACGTCACCATCAAGGTTTTTGATGACAACTTGGTCATCAGTGACGATAACCATTTCTTTATCCATCAGCTCAACATATTCGTTGGTTACTTGAAGCATCGCCATTGCATCAGATGCCACGACGTTGAATGTATCTCCAAGACCTACTAATAGAGGGCTTTTGTTTTTCGCTACAAAAATCGTTTCTCTGTTGTCGTTATCGAATAAAGCAATTGCATAAGAGCCTTTTAACAGTGTAAGTGTTTTGCGGAACGCTTCTTCTGTCTCAAGTCCTCCATTGACGAATTGCTCGATTACTTGAACGACTACTTCTGTATCGGTGTCACTTTTGAGCTCTACATCTTGCAAATACTCTTGCTTCAGCTGAACATAGTTCTCGATCACGCCGTTATGGACAAGTGTAAAGCGACCCAGTGCGCTTTGATGCGGGTGAGCGTTCAGATAGCTTGGTTCGCCGTGTGTCGCCCAGCGAGTATGCCCAATTCCGGCTTTCGCTTCTACATTGGCATCCACAACTTCACGCAGATCTGCAATGCGTCCTTTTTCTTTGAACACATGGATTCCCTGTTCGTTGGCAACAGCAATACCAGCAGAGTCATAACCGCGATACTCAAGCTTTTCTAACCCTTTTAATAAAATTTCCTTCGCATCAAGCTGACCGATATAACCTACGATTCCACACATATTTTTCTTCCTCCTAAGATTGTAAAAGGAGACGAAGAAAGTCAAATTTCAAGGGGACTTTCAATCGTCCCCTCCTACATGTTTTTTGGAAGATCATGTGATTTCTCTTTGTTCAAGGAGTCACCCCCTTGGTTTGAAGAAATCCTTACGGCTGTGATCTGCACACTCAGCCGGGAGGCATCCGCCGAAAATTCGATAACCTCCATCCTCGTCAACTAAGCCTTTTTCCGGGCGCTTAGTTCGGGCGCTATAATTATAGGTAAAGCAATAATCCCGTCTTCTTTTCCTATTGAGAAAATAAGAACAAGACAAGCTTGATTTTACAACATGTGGCATAAACGGTCAATTGTTTTTTAAACAACTTTGCCGTATGTCTCACAATTATCTTATGTAAACCTCGCTTGTCTTGTTCACTCTCTGATAATAGACTTCGTTACTCTAATCCCATTTCTGACCGGACGACTTCAACAATGCGATTGACATACTCATCGCACAGCTCTTTCGTCTTCGCTTCAGCCATGACACGGACGAGCGGTTCAGTTCCTGAAGGGCGCACCAAAATCCGGCCGTCGCCGTTCATTTCTTTTTCAACTTCAGAAATAACTGCTTTTACTTTTTCATTTTCTTCAACTTTATATTTATCAGTCACTCTCACATTGACTAACAGCTGCGGGAACTTCTGCATTTCAGCTGCAAGCTCTGACAGTGGCTTGCCTGTGGCTTTCAAAGTGTTCATCAGCATAATAGCAGACAATAATCCGTCCCCTGTCGTGTTGTAATCAAGGAAAATAAGATGTCCTGACTGCTCTCCGCCGACGTTGTAGCCGTCTTTTTTCATTGCTTCTACTACGTAGCGGTCGCCGACAGCTGTCTGCACGCTTTTGATGCCTTCTTTTTCGAGCGCCTTATAGAAGCCGAGGTTGCTCATCACGGTTGAAACCAAAGTATCATCCTTTAAACGGCCCTCTGATTTCAGGTGTTTTGAGCATATGTACATGATTTGGTCGCCGTCTACAATATTTCCTTTTTCATCTACAGCAATCAGGCGGTCGCCGTCACCGTCGAACGCAAGACCGAGATCCGCGTTTTTCTCTTTGACAAACGCGCTGAGCGCTTCGGGATGAGTCGAACCGACGCCGTCATTAATGTTTAATCCGTTCGGGGAAGTCCCCATTGTAGAAACATCTGCATCTAAATCAGCAAACAGGTGTGTCGCCAAGGATGACGTTGCGCCATGGGCACAGTCCAATGCCACATGAATGCCTGTGAAATCTTCATCAGCTGTCTGTTTTAAGAATTGCAGATATTTTTGTCCGCCTTCAAAATAATCGTTTACAAGTCCAAGGTCTGCTCCGACAGGTCTTGGCAGCTTATCCTCAGGTTCGTCCATCAGGCGCTCAATTTCAGCCTCCTGTTCATCAGAAAGCTTAAATCCATCTCCCCCAAAGAATTTGATGCCGTTATCCTGCACTGGGTTATGAGAAGCGGAAATCATGACGCCCGCCTCTGCATCCATCGCTTTTGTCAAATAAGATACACCTGGTGTAGAAATGACACCTAGGCGCATGACTTCTGCGCCAATGGATAAAAGTCCGGCGACAAGGGCTCCCTCCAGCATATGGCCGGAGATGCGTGTATCGCGGCCTATCAGCACTTTTGGACGTTGTTTGTCTTTTGTCAGCACATAACCGCCGAAACGTCCGACTTTAAAGGCCAGCTCAGGTGTAAGCTCACTATTGGCGACACCTCTTACACCGTCTGTTCCAAAATACTTGCCCATTTTATAATCGCTCCTTTTTTATTCCGATGAGGATTGTGAATTCGCAGTGGATTCATCCTCATCCTGATCTTGGTTTTGATCTTTATTTTCGTCTTGGTTTTGATCGTTGCTGTTTTTATCAGTGTTCTTTGTATCTTCTTGCTGATTGTTCTTTTGATCATTTGTTTGTTTATCTGTGTCATCCTGATTCCCTGATGTATTGCTGCTGTTATCATTCGTTGATGTATTGCTTTTCTTAGACGTCAGCTTGATTTTGGCGTTTTTCCGCCCCAAGGACCAGGTTACATTCTGTGGCCCGTTCACTTCAAGCTTCACGCTATGCTCCCCGTCCTCTAAATCTGAAACATTCACATACAATTCAATATCTGATTTTTTCAGTTTTTTTATATTCGCGGGAGAGCCTTTAGCCGTTACGTCTATCGCTTGTGATTCAGGATCAAGAAATTCAATGTTTTGTGAGCTGCTCAGCCCTACAGTCTTGATAGGGACATTCTCGAACTTCTGATCCGCTTCACTATCGACTTCTATATGCAAAGTCACCTTTGACGGTGAGATTTTTTTGACACCGTCAGGAAGCGGAATATCTGCCTCGATATCGGAATCCTTGTTAATTTTACTTAAATCTAAGCTGACGCCGTCAATAAATTCAAGAGAATCCAACACATCCTGTGAGCCGTAAACCGTTACCTCACTGGGGCTGGATTCAATATTCGCTATGCTGACACCGTCAGGAAGGCTTCCTGTCCGTTCAATTTTAAAGGGCACTTTTTTACTCGGGCTTGTCACCGGAACGGTAATCTTGATGACCGAGGGCTCCACGTCGACAGGAAGCGCGTTTCCGTCTTTATCATAGACAGTCACTTTCGCTTCCTTTTCAATCGTTTCATCTGCGTTTTCCAAATTCACTGAAGCTTTTACAAGAGAAATATTATCGATGACATTTTTCGATCCGGTAATCTGCACATTTTTTGGACTGACAATCGGCTGCTCCGGAGAATAGCCTTTTTTCATCTTGCTTTTGTTGTAGTACTCCACTTCTACGGGAAAACTTTTGGTCGTCCGTTCCTGAATGGTCACTGTCGTAACAGACGGATTAATTGAGATTGTCAGCCCATCCGACACGTTTTTGGCCTTAAGCTCAACCTTATGTGTGCCGGTTTTCAAATGTTCCATATCGGCATATATTTCAAAGTTTTTGGTCTGCCGAGCCTTTTTCACAGCGCTTGTCGAGCCTTTTATCGTGACATTAACCGTTTGCGGAACACCCGTCACGACGTAATTTTCATCATCATAATACGCTTTAACCGGAATATCAGTCAGAGTTGCTTCATCAGTTGTTGATGTCGGAAAGAAAGATTCACCCGGTTTTTTCGGAGTCGGTGCTTGGTTGCTGTTAACCGCCACATAAAGCAAGAGCGCGAAAAGCAGAGCAATGATTTTCACAGCCCAGCGGTTGTTTAAGAATTTATCCATTTTTCTTGCCCCTCCAATACCAGCGGTTAGAAGAAGTGTCTCTGGTGTTTTTCTTAAACTCGGCTTCAAGCATTTCTTTCAGCGCTTCTTCTGTAAGCTCTCTGTGAAGGTCGCCGTTCTTTGCCACACTGACGCCGCCGGTCTCTTCAGACACAATAATCGTCAAACTGTCTGTTACTTCACTGATACCGACAGCTGCTCTGTGCCGCGTGCCCAGTTCTTTTGAAATAAACGGGCTCTCAGAAAGCGGCAGATAACAGGCGGCCGCGGCAATTTCATTATTTTTCATAATCACCGCACCGTCGTGAAGCGGGGTGTTTGGGATAAAAATATTGATCAGCAGCTCAGAGCTGACTTTGGCATTCAGTGGTATGCCGGTTTCAATATAATCCCCCATTCCAGTATCCCGCTCAATGGTCAGCAGGGCGCCTATACGGCGTTTCGCCATATAATTGATCGCTTTTGTAATGGCCTCAATCGTTTTCTGCTGCGCTTCTTCAACAGGCGTGCCGCTCCTCGAAAAAAAGCGGCCGCGGCCTAGCTGTTCAAGCGCTCTTCTCAGCTCAGGCTGAAAAATAATAATAATTGCTAAAAATCCCCATGTTATCGCTTGGTCCATCAGCCATTGAAGTGTGCTGAGGCCCAAATATTGGCTGGCCATACGAACAAGCACGATGACTACAATTCCTTTTAACAGCTGAACCGCTTTCGTGCCGCGTATCACCATAATCAATTTATATATCACATACCAAACAAGGAGAATATCAACGGCATTGCCGAGGTACTGCAAAAAAGGGATATCCTCAAAAGCCATTTCCTCGTCCTCCAAGATTTCAGTCATTTCGTATTTTGTGTTTTACGTGTTACGCATATGTACTTTACATAGCGAGCCCATTATACCACATTTCGATTTAGCAAGTGAAATGTGCCAGCCCTCTCAGCCCGCAAAAAAAGAGCAAAGCGGCTAACGCGCTTTACTCTTCTCCGTTCGGACTGAATGCATCGAGTACACTTTTCCCCGCAGACTTCATCTTGTACCATGTCCAGTCGAATAATTGATTGATTTCTTCAATCTGACCGGTGACTTGTCCAGCAGAGGCCATATACTTTTCGCCGTTTACGACGGTTACATCCCCGTCTATTTTGCCTTTAATAATCAGCTTGCCGTTTTTGACAGTGACATCACCTGTGACCGTCTCACCTTCTGGCACGGTCACAGTATGGTTATGAACCACAAGATTCGGCTGCTTGGATACGCTGAAATTGTGGTCATTATGCCAGCTGTTAAAAAAACCTCCGCCCATCAAAATGATGAATACCGCAGCAGCTGCGATAACGGGATGGGTTCTGAACCATCTTTTTACAGAAGCTCTTTTCTTCTCCTTAGGCAATTTTGCCATGACATTAGCGGTAAAATCCGCGGGGGCTTCGACATGCGATGTGCTCCGTACGAGCGCTATGGATTTCTCCATCTCGTAAAAATGCTTTCTGCATTTCTCGCATGTCTCCAGATGTTCATTTAATACGTGTTCATCTTTTGGAAGGATATCTCCATCAAGATGCATATGCATAAGCTGCACAATTTGTTCAGGACAGCTCATTTCATCACCCCACTTAAAGATCCCTTAATTGTTTTCTAAGAGCCTCTCTGCCTCTGTGAATCCGCGTTTTCACAGTCCCCACAGGAATGTTTAGAATCTCCCCAATTTCAATTAATGAGAGTTCGTCAATATACTTTAATACGATGACTGTTCTGTATTTGTCAGGAAGCTTTAAAATTTTCTGCTGTATCGTGTTTGAGAGCTCCAGCGACACAACTGCATCTTCAGGCAAAACACCATCTGCGGCGATTTGAGAATACATGGTCAAGCCTTCCGTACCAGCCACTTCTGCATCGAGGTAATAATCCGGCTTCTTTTTGCGAATGCGGTCAATGGTCAAATTGGTCGCGATTCGATAAAGCCAAGTTGAAAATTTCCGGTTAATATCAAAACTGTCGATATTAACGTACGCTCTGATGAAAGCTTCCTGTGCAATATCCTCCGCCTCATGCACATTGCCAAGCATACGGTAGCAAAGCTGATAAATTTTATCTTTGTAAATATCTACGATGTCCGCAAATGCATCCTGGTCGCCTTTTTTGACTTGTTTAATTCTTTTTTTAATCATCATTTCCATATTTATCTAACCTCTGCCTTCACCGGTCTGTATGTATACGAGCTTCGTTTCAAAAGGTTTCAATTTTTTTATAAAATAAGTTTATCAAATTTTTGGCAGGGTGTAGATGGTAATTCGTGAATAAACTACCTTAACATATTTTTAAAATTATTATACAGACTGAACAGTTAGAAGTTGGAATGATTTTTCCGAAAAGAAAAAAGACACCTTTTGATCAAAGGTGTCTGTGACTGGGCTAGCTGGATTCGAACCAACGCATGACGGAGTCAAAGTCCGTTGCCTTACCGCTTGGCTATAGCCCAATAATGGTGGAGGGGGGCAGATTCGAACTGCCGAACCCTGAGGGAGCGGATTTACAGTCCGCCGCGTTTAGCCACTTCGCTACCCCTCCACATAAAATTTTGAAAAAACAGTGCCGGCAAGAGGACTTGAACCCCCAACCTACTGATTACAAGTCAGTTGCTCTACCAATTGAGCTACACCGGCAAGATGGTGGAGGATGACGGGCTCGAACCGCCGACCCTCTGCTTGTAAGGCAGATGCTCTCCCAGCTGAGCTAATCCTCCAAATGGTGACCCGTACGGGATTCGAACCCGTGTTACCGCCGTGAAAGGGCGGTGTCTTAACCGCTTGACCAACGGGCCGTTGTGTTCTCGTCGAGCTGACAAAAGTTATTATATACAGGTCACCCCCTGTTTGTAAAGAGGAAAATTAAATTTTTTATTTTCAAACTTTTTAACTCCTTTTTTAACTGAAAAAGCCTCCCAACTAAAGCCATTTATTTTATGATAGAGACAAGCAAAGCAAGAGAGGAGAAACCAATATGATTCTAGTCAGTTCTTGCCTTGGAGGCATTGAATGCAGATATAACGGCTCTCACGCAGCGTCGGAGAAAATCAGAAAACTCGTCGATGAAAAGAAAGCAGTCATGGCTTGCCCTGAACTTCTCGGCGGCTTCTCTACCCCACGCGAACCCGCAGAAATCATAGGAGGCACCGGCGAGGATGTCCTCAATGGAACAGCGAAAATCGTGACAGCTTCAGGAGAAGACGTCACAGAACTATATATGGAAGGCGCCGCGAAAACATTGGCTTACGCAAAAGAAATCAACGCTTCTGCCGTCATATTAAAAGAAAACAGTCCATCTTGCGGAAGCGGGTTTATCTATAACGGCACCTTCTCTGGCAAAAAAATCACCGGCAACGGAGTAACCGCCGCATTGTTAAAACAAGCGGGCTACCAGGTCATTTCGGAAAACAAGCTTGACGACATCTTGTAAGGAGGCCACCCCATGACTCAAGACATTTCTTTATCCTTCTATAAGCCTGAACACTTGCCCGAGCTTCAAGCATTCACGCTCACCAACGATGACAAACGCTTTACCTCCCTCCCGAAAGAGGTGCTGTCTCAGGCTCTGGGCATACAGGACCGATACCCGGTTGTCATCTTAAAAGACGACCTTCCGGTCGGTTTTTTCATTTTACATGCATCAAAAGAAACGCTTGCTTCCTATTCTAACAATCCATTTGCTTTACTGCTCAGCTCCCTGTCTTTAAACGCTGTGCACCACGGAAAAGGCTATGCGAAAAAAGCCATGATTTTGCTTCCCGCTTTTGTGAGCGGATATTTTCCATGGTGCGACGAAATCATCTTGGCCGTCAATCATCTGAACATACGCGCAAAACACCTTTATATGAAAAGCGGGTTCCTTGATAAAGGACGGCGAAGAATCGGGCCGCTTGGAGAACAGTTGATCCTTCATCATTTCTTATAGTCTTGAGTGAAATAAAATTTCAAAAATTAAAAAACATAGTTGAAATATCATAACAGAAATGAATATACTGAATATTGAGATATATCATTTTAAAACAGGGGGCATCCTCATGTCAGAACCATTAAACATTCACCGTCTTACAACGGAATCACGCAATAGCCAAACAGTTGAAATCCACAAAGCAAACACTCTCGGCATCCTCAAAATGATCAACAACGAAGATATGAAAGTCGCTGCAGCCGTTCAGGAGGTTCTCCCCGACATCAAAACAGCTGTAGACTGCGCATATGAATCGTTTCAAAATGGAGGCCGGCTCATATATACAGGCGCCGGTACAAGCGGCAGACTCGGCGTCATGGATGCTGTTGAATGTCCTCCCACCTACAGCGTAAGCCCAGATCAGGTCATCGGAATCATGGCTGGAGGCCCCAAAGCCTTTTTACAGGCAGCAGAGGGCATTGAAGACAGTGAAGAAGCAGGAGCTGAAGATTTAAGAAACATACAGCTCACTTCAAATGACACCGTCATTGCCATCGCAGCAAGCGGCCGCACACCCTACGCCGCAGGCGCCCTAAGATACGCCCGCAAAGTCGGAGCACACACCATCGCCCTTACTTGCAATGAAAATTCCGCCATCAGCAAGGATGCGGATCACAGCATTGAGGTTGTCGTCGGACCTGAGGCCATTACAGGATCAACACGTATGAAAGCCGCAACCGCTCATAAAATGATTCTAAACATGATATCTACCGCTGTAATGGTCAAAATCGGCAAGGTTTACGAAAACTTGATGGTAGACGTCAACGTCAGCAACAAAAAACTAAAAGAACGCGCCATCAGTATCATCCAAAGCCTTACAAATGCTTCATACGACACAGCCAGGCACACCCTGGAACAAGCCGATCATCACGTCAAAACAGCAATCGTCATGCTCAAAACAAGCACAGATCAGAAACAAGCAAAGACATTACTCGATGAAGCAAACGGTTTCATTGACAAAGCAATCGAACATTACCATCCATGATAAGGAGAGAACTAGAATGGCCACAGGCGGTTTAGCGATCATCCAATCAATGAAGCATAAGCTCCCTCCATCCGAGCGCAAACTTGCAGATTATATCCTAGCCCATCCCCACAAAGCAATCGAAAGCACGGTCAACGAAATTAGCGCCTTAGCCAATTCAAGTGACGCTGCCGTCATCAGGCTCTGCAAATCACTCGGTTTAAAAGGATTTCAAGATTTAAAAATGAGAGTAGCGGGCGATCTGGCAAAGCCTACGTTTCAGGGCTACCGGGATATTGTTCCCCACGAGCTGCTGCCCTCCATTTCCGAAAAAACGGCCGGCAATGCCATTCAAGCCATTCAGGATACTTCAGACCTGATGGACTACAAAGAGCTTGAACGAGCGGTTTCTCTGCTTCTCAAAGCTCATACCGTGCATTTTATCGGCCTCGGGGCTTCCGGCATTGTCGCCAAGGACGCCCAGCAAAAGTGGCTTCGCATTCATAAACAAGCAACCGCGTTTACAGACACTCATCTTGTGGCATCTTTAATCGCAAATGCAGATAAAGACGACATCGTATTTGCCATTTCGTTTTCAGGAGAGACACAGGAAATCATTGAACTGTTCGCCATGGCCAAGGAAAAAGGCATCACAACGATCAGCCTCACACAATTCAGTCAGACATCCGTCTCCGCACTGGCTGATGTCCCTTTGTATACAGCCCATTCCAATGAAGCCTTGATTCGAAGTGCAGCCACTTCCTCCCGCCTCGCCCAGCTTTTTATAATTGATGTTTTGTTTTTAGGCATGGCGGCTGAGCAGTATGAAACGACAACCGGTTATATCGATAAAACGAGAGCAGCCATACAATCTATGAGAATAAAATAAGGCATCTTGAAGGGGAGGGGTTTTAATGAGCAAAGAAAATAACTACCATCATCTCGCACAGAAAATCCTTGAGCTATGCGGAGGAAAATCCAATATTTCTTCATATACGCATTGCATGACACGCCTGCGCATTACGCCTTACGATGAAAGCAAAGCGGATGCTCAGGCTTTAAGAAAGCTTGACGGCGTATTGGGGGTCGTTGAAGCTGAAACCTTACAAATTATCCTCGGCACAGGAGTCGTCAATCATGTTACAGCTGTTTTCTCGAAGCTCGTGTCAGCAGCAGAAGAAGGTGCCGATGTCAAAGAAGCAGCGGCCAAAAAGAAAGCCGATATCAATCGAAAAAACGCCACTCCTTTTAAACTTTTCTTACGTAAAATTGCCAGCATTTTTATCCCTCTTATTCCCGCTCTAGTCGCTTCCGGTTTAATTACTGGGATTACCAAAGCAATTATTCAAGCAGGCTGGCTCTCTGCAGACTCACAAATTGCGGTTATCCTGACAGTCATCGGATCAGGGCTGTTCACTTATCTCGGCATTCTCGTTGGTATTAACGCTTCGAAAGAATTTGGCGGGACACCCGCACTTGGGGCTTTGGCCGGGATCTTGATTATCAATCCGGAGATCGCAAAAATCAGTTTATTTGGAGAAGAGCTTCTCCCGGGCAGGGGAGGTCTGATCGGCGTCCTTTTCGCAGCCATATTCATTGCTTACACCGAACAATTTATTCGCCGTTTTATTCCTCAATCACTCGATATCATTGTCACACCCACCGTTTCACTGTTAATCACCGGAATCGTAACGTATGTCGTATTTATGCCTTTAGGCGGATTCATTTCTGATGCCATTACATCCGGCCTTCTGTCCATCCTGGACATCGGCGGCATCGCTGCGGGCTTTATTCTGGGCGCAACCTTCCTCCCTCTCGTCGTAACCGGACTGCATCAAGGCTTGACGCCTGTGCACATGGAACTGATCAATTCAATTGGCAATGATCCTCTGCTCCCTATTTTGGCTATGGGAGGTGCAGGACAGGTAGGCGCGGCCTTTGCCGTTTTCGTGAAGACGAAAAAAACAACACTGAGGAAAGCAATCGCCGGCGGGCTTCCATCGGGACTGCTCGGCATTGGTGAACCGCTTATTTTCGGAGTCACGCTGCCGCTTGGCCGTCCGTTTTTAACAGCATGTTTAGGAGCTGGAATCGGCGGCGCCTTTCAAGCTTATTTTCAAGTAGCCACCATTGCGATTGGTGTCTCCGGACTGCCGCTTTCTTTTCTAGTCCTGCCTTCGCAAATCATCCTGTATATCGTTGGGCTCTTTATTTCCTACGCGGCCGGCTTTTTATTGACCTATGCATTCGGATATAAAGATGAAATGGCTTCACAGTTCGATTAAATTGTTTCTGTATTAGGGATAGTAAACGGGATAGAAGCACAGAAAGGGGCTAGCCTGTGAAAACAAAGACACGGTTCATATTCAGTGCCATTTTAACCCTGTCGATATTTGCGCCAAATGAAACCTTCGCACAAACAGCAGACAACTTGGTTGAGCTGAAAACCATAAATGCAGAAACTGCACAATTCTCGACGAAGAAGCTAAGGAAGGTAGATCAGATGATAGAACGGGATATTGCAGCAGGATTCCCAGGCGCCGTTCTTGTGGTGGTGAAGGATGGACGCATCATAAAAAAAGCAGCATACGGCTACAGTAAAAAGTACGAAGGATCAGAACTGCTGCGCCGTCCGGCCAAAATGAAAACCCGCACGATGTTTGACTTAGCCTCAAATACAAAAATGTACGCAACAAATTTTGCATTGCAGCGCTTAGTCAGCCAAGGAAAACTTGACGTCTATGAAAAAGTTTCTGCATATTTGCCGGGTTTCAAGGATCAGCCGGGTGACCTCATAAAAGGAAAAGACAAGATACGTGTCATCGATGTCCTCCAGCACCAATCAGGGCTCCCATCAAGCTTTTACTTTTACACGCCGGAAAAAGCCGGCAAGTACTATTCCCAAGAACGGGACAAAACGATTGAATATTTGACGAAAATTCCACTCGATTATCAAACTGGGACAAAGCACGTATACAGTGACATTGGATATATGCTACTCGGATGTATTGTCGAAAAACTCACCGGCAAACCGCTTGATGTCTACACGGAGCAAGAGCTCTACAAACCGCTCAGGCTGAAGCATACCTTGTACAATCCGCTGCAAAAGGGCTTTAAACCGAAACAGTTCGCAGCTACTGAACGCATGGGCAATACACGTGACGGCGTTATTCAATTCCCTAACATCCGCACAAACTCGCTGCAAGGAGAAGTGCATGACGAAAAAGCGTTTTACTCAATGGATGGCGTGTCTGGGCATGCCGGATTGTTCTCAAATGCAGATGATATGGCCATACTGCTGCAAGTCATGTTAAACAAAGGTTCATACCGAAATATTTCTTTATTTGATCAGAAAACAGCCGACCTGTTTACAGCACCTTCAGCAACAGATCCGACATTCGCTCTTGGCTGGAGGCGGAACGGAAGTAAAAGCATGGAATGGATGTTTGGCCCTCATGCCAGTGAAAATGCTTACGGGCATACCGGCTGGACAGGGACAGTTACAATTATTGATCCAGCATACAATTTAGGCATCGCATTGTTAACAAATAAAAAGCATACACCAGTTATTGATCCGGAAGAAAATCCAAACGTCTTTGAGGGTGATCAATTTGCAACAGGCAGTTATGGAAGTGTCATAACCGCGATTTATGAAGCGATGGAATGAATGATTAGACGATAGGAGGAAGTTTCTATGAGACCTGTCTTTCCGCTTATCCTTTCAGCCGTTCTCTTTATTTCATGCTTTTTCGGGGCCAGACAGACAGAAGCCTCTGCATCCAAACGTGCAATCGATGCCAATCAGATTGTCAATCGTATGTCGTTAGACGAAAAACTCGGCCAGATGCTGATGCCTGATTTTAGAAACTGGCAAAAGGAAGGCGAGTCCTCTCCGCAAGCCCTTACAGAAATGAATGATGAAGTCGCCAGCCTCGTCAAGAAATATCAATTCGGAGGCATCATCCTTTTTGCAGAAAATGTAAAAACAACAAAACAAACTGTCCAACTGACAGACGATTACCAAAAGGCAAGTCCAAAAATCCCGCTCATGCTGAGTATTGATCAGGAAGGCGGCATTGTAACGAGGTTAGGGGAAGGCACTAATTTCCCAGGGAATATGGCGCTGGGCGCAGCCAGAAGCAGAATCAATGCGTATCAGACCGGCAGCATCATCGGGAAAGAGCTCTCTGCCTTAGGCATCAATACAGATTTCAGCCCTGTCGTGGACATTAACAATAATCCTGATAATCCTGTAATCGGCGTACGGTCATTCAGCTCCAATCGAGAACTGACATCACGCCTCGGTTTATACACGATGAAAGGGTTGCAGCGGCAGGATATCGCGTCTGCCCTCAAACATTTCCCGGGACATGGAGACACGGACGTTGACAGCCATTATGGACTGCCGCTCGTTTCCCATGGCCAAGAACGGCTTCGTGAGGTCGAGCTTTATCCTTTTCAAAAAGCAATTGATGCCGGTGCTGATATGGTAATGACAGCCCATGTTCAATTCCCTGCCTTCGACGACACCACATACAAAAGCAAACTCGATGGATCGGACATTCTGGTTCCAGCTACACTTTCAAAAAAAGTGATGACAGGTCTTCTTCGTCAGGAAATGGGCTTTAATGGTGTGATCGTTACCGATGCGCTCAATATGAAGGCAATCGCAGATCATTTCGGACAGGAAGAGGCTGTGGTCATGGCCGTAAAAGCTGGTGTCGATATTGCATTAATGCCAGCCTCAGTTACTTCAATGAAAGAAGAACAGAAATTCGCACGTGTTATTCAAGCTTTGAAAGAAGCCGTGAAAAACGGGGATATTCCTGAACAACAAATCAACAAATCAGTTGAAAGAATCATTTCCCTGAAAATAAAACGCGGCATGTATCCAGCGCGAAACAGCGACAGTACAAAAGAAAAAATAGCCAAAGCCAAAAAAATCGTAGGAAGCAAGCAGCACCTGAAAGCAGAGAAAAAAATAGCTGAAAAAGCAGTAACTGTATTAAAAAATGAACAGCACACTTTGCCGTTCAAGCCCAAAAAAGGCAGCCGAATCTTAATTGTGGCACCTTACGAAGAACAAACTGCTTCAATCGAACAAACCATTCACGATCTCATCAAGCGAAAGAAAATCAAATCCGTATCCCTCAGCAAAATGAATTTTGCCAATCAAGTATTTAATGCCGAGCATGCAAAACAAGTAAAAAAGGCTGATTATATCATAACCGGCTCCTATGTCGTCAAAAATGACCCTGTCGTCAACGACGGTGTCATCGACGACACAATATCAGATTCAAGCAAATGGGCCACCGTGTTTCCGAGAGCTGTCATGAAAGCCGCACTGCAGCACAACAAACCATTTGTCTTAATGAGCCTGCGCAACCCCTATGATGCCGCCAATTTCGAAGAAGCAAAGGCACTGATTGCAGTCTATGGCTTTAAAGGATACGCAAATGGCCGTTATCTTCAACCTAATATTCCGGCCGGAGTGATGGCGATATTCGGCCAGGCAAAACCTAAAGGCACACTTCCAGTTGACATCCCATCAGTCACGAACCCGGGGGACACCCTTTATCCATATGGCTACGGATTAAATATCAAAACGGGAAAACCGCTTTAATAAGGAGGGACACATGAGAAAAACAATATTCGCTTTTCTGACAGGGCTCATGATGTTCGGAACGATAACCGCTGCCTCTTCTTCACCCGATCCAAAGAATCAAACGGCTAAAAAGCCTAAAGTCCAAACTGGTATAGACACGCTCTTGCCAGACTATAAAAAACAGCTCAAGGGAAAACGTATCGGACTGATCACCAATCCAACCGGAGTAAACGCATCTCTGAAAAGCAGTGTCGATATTCTTTACGAGAACCCAGATATCAAACTGACAGCTTTATTCGGCCCTGAACACGGCGTCCGCGGTGACGCCCAGGCTGGAGACGAAGTAGGCTCTTACATTGACGAAAAAACTGGGGTTCCCGTATACAGCCTCTACGGAAAAACGAAAAAACCGACTCCAGAAATGCTAAAAAATGTCGATATTCTAATGTTTGACATTCAGGATGTCGGGACCCGTTTCTACACGTACATTTATACAATGGCATACGCAATGGAAGCCGCTAAAGAAAACGGCATTCCATTTATGGTGCTGGACCGTCCGAATCCTCAAGGCGGGAATCATATTGAAGGGCCAATCTTAGAACCTGAATACGCCTCATTTGTCGGATTGTATCCCATTCCATTGAAGCATGGGATGACGATAGGCGAATTGGCTTTACTGTTCAACAAAGAATTTGATATTGATGCCGATCTTACAGTGGTAAAAATGAAACACTGGAAACGAAAAATGGATTTTGACGATACCCGATTGCCTTTCGTCCTCCCTTCGCCTAACATGCCGACGGTGGAAAGCACATTTGTTTATCCTGCAACCGGGCTGATTGAAGGAACAAATATATCCGAAGGGCGAGGGACAACAAAGCCATTCGAATTGATCGGAGCTCCCTTTATCAAAAGCACAGAACTTGAAGAAACATTAAACAGCCTCCATTTGCCGGGCGTTACATTTAGGGCAGCATCCTTCACACCCACGTTTTCTAAACATCAAGGAACACTTTGCCACGGTGTGCAGCTCTATGTGACAGACAGAGATAAGTTTGAAGCCGTTAAAACAGGTCTTTCAGTCATTAAAACCATACACGATCTCTATCCTGAGGATTTTGAGTTCCTGTCAACAGGTTCATTTGATAAACTGGCAGGCAACGGCTGGATCAGGACAAAAATTGAAAATGGAACTTCGATTGAAAACATCATAGACAGCTATGAAAAAACACTCCAACAATTCAGCAAAACAAGAAAAAAATATCTCATTTATTAAAACGTAAGCATCGTATGTTACACGTGTAACATATTCTTATCGAACGAAAGACCCTTACTTTTACACACGAGTAAGGGTTTTTTCATGCTAAAAACCCACTCGCTTTATATAGGAAAACTTTCATTTATTTGGTACAATTTTTATTGAAAATGATTATCAATTGAACGTTTCTGAAAAGGTGGTCTACTCGTGCAAAATGCAGTGATTTATCAACCGGTACAAATTGAATATCTAAAAAAGACAAGTGATCTCTTCTCAGAACAGCAATTAGCCGATTCATTCGTGCTGATTTTTCATTTAAAAGGAAACGGCTATATTTCGATCGGAACAAACACCAATCCTCTGCAAAATAAGACACTTTATGTTTGTCCGCCTAACGAGACCTTTGGCTTCACGCCAACAGCCGATGGACATATAGATGCCTGTCTGATCAGGCTTCAAAGCTATATCAAGGAAACCGGACAAGATATTTTCACACCGTGCACAGAATCGGAATTAGCCAACCTGAAGCTTATGAATGTTTCACATATCGAGAATCTTGCAGTCCGGCTTCAAGAGCTTGCCGCACTATGGAATGAATCGTCTCAGCTTTCTCAGCTAAAATGTGTGATTGAAGTACAAAGCCTGATTTATGACCTTTTTACTGCCAGTTTATCTGATCAAACGGATACACATTCAGCAATCGAAAAAACAAAACACTATATCGAAACCCATGCCGATACAAAAATCACGCTTGCCCAGCTGTCGCAAATGGCAGGAATCAGTGCCAAACACTACAGTGAAAGCTTTAAAAAATGGACAGGACAGAGCGTAACAGAATTTATTACGAAAACACGAATCACAAAGGCAAAACGGCTCATGGCAAAATCAAACTGCAAATTGAAAGAAATCGCACACCAAACCGGTTATCAAGATGAATTTTATTTCAGCAGAATCTTTAAAAAACATACAGGCTGTTCACCTACAAGCTATATGAAAAAACGCCGAAAGAAAATCGCCGCATACGGAAGGGGCACAATGGGCCATCTCATCCCTCTTCACCACATACCTTTTGCGGCCGCTCTGCATCCGAAATGGACGTCTTACTACTATCAGCATTATTCGACAGATATACCTGTCCAGCTCAGTGCATACCGGTTTAATGAAAAGTGGGAAGAAAACCTGTACACGTTATCACAGGCAGAACCAGATGTGATTGTCAGCATGGATTCTATTTCTCCAGAAGAACAAGATCGCCTGAATCGCATCGCAGAAGTCATGTACCTTCCTTCAGAAGAAAGCTGGAGAACCCACTTTCTGCAAACTGCCTCATTTTTAAAGGAGGAGTCCGAAGCAGAAAAGTGGCTAGCGGATTATGACCAGCAGACAACAGCCGCCAAAAAAACACTTCAGCACGTTCAAGGGCTGCGTTTTCTCTTTTTGAGGCTGCATAAGCAAAACTTCTATCTGGCACATAACCGAAGTGTCCGCGAAGTTTTCTTTGGGGATTTAGGATTCAGCTCGGCAACAACGGCTGACACACCTTCAGAACAAGCGATTTCGTTAGAAAATATCGCAAATTACCAAGCTGACTGTATGATGCTTTTTCTTTTTAAAGAGCCGGAGACCATAGCTTACTACCAGCAATTACAGCAGACAGAAGCATGGCAAAACCTAAGCGCGGTACGGAATAACCGTGTTTATCTTCTATCCCTTGACCCGTGGAATGAATACTCAGCTTGCGGGCACGAACGAATCGTTCAGCAAACTGTTTCTTTATTATCCGGAGATTGTCCATGATAAATCAGGAATTTGTCCATGGTGTTATATCTGTTCATTCTCTATAATTCCAATTGATAATAGTTATCAATTGAACAGGAGGCTCTATAGATGAAAAAGATATCTCTTACCTTATTAATCTTGCTTCTCGCGCTGACGGCGGCAGCTTGCGGCAGCAAAAATGAATCAACTGCCAGCAAGGCAAGCGGTACAGCATCTGAGAAGAAGAAAATTGAATACCTTGATAAAACATATGAAGTAACTGTACCGACAGACAAAATCGCCATTACGGGAAGCGTTGAATCAATGGAAGACGCGAAATTGCTTGACGTTCATCCGCAAGGCGCAATTTCATTCTCCGGCAAATTCCCTGATATGTTCAAAGACATCACTGATAAAGCCAAACCAACCGGAGAAAAAATGGAGCCAAATATTGAAAAGATTCTTGAAATGAAGCCAGATGTTATCCTTGCTTCAACAAAGTTTCCGGAAAAAACGCTTCAAAAAATCAGCACAGCAGGCACGACGATCCCAGTTTCTCATATCTCTTCAAACTGGAAGGAAAACATGATGCTGCTTGCCCAGCTGACTGGAAAAGAGAAAAAAGCAAAGAAAATTATTGCAGACTATGAACAGGATCTAAAAGAAACAAAAACAAAAATCAACGATAAAGCGAAAGATTCAAAAGCGCTTGTCATCAGAATCAGACAAGGCAACATTTACATTTACCCTGAACAGGTGTATTTCAACTCCACACTATACGGTGATTTAGGCCTTAAGGCGCCGAACGAAGTAAAAGCTGCAAAAGCGCAAGAGCTGATTTCATTAGAAAAATTAAGTGAAATGAACCCGGACCATATTTTCGTTCAATTTTCTGATGATGAAAATGCAGACAAACCTGATGCCTTAAAAGATTTAGAGAAAAATCCAATCTGGAAAAGCCTTAAAGCAGTCAAAGAAGACCATGTGTATGTCAACTCAGTGGACCCTCTCGCACAAGGCGGCACAGCTTGGAGCAAAGTCCGTTTCCTGAAAGCGGCTGCTGAAAAATTGACACAAAACTAATTCAGAGTAGGTTTTTGTATGTATTCAAAACAGTGGACACGTATCATATTGATTACTTCTCCATTCGCTATAGCGCTGTCACTTTTGCTTTCAATCCTTTATGGGGCAAAGCATCTTAGCACAGATATTGTTTTTACATCTCTTATTCATTTCGATCCGGGAAACACAGACCATCAAATTATATGGCATTCCCGGATTCCAAGGGCTGCCGGCGCTCTGCTCATAGGGGCAGCCCTTGCTGTTTCTGGAGCGCTTATGCAGGGCATTACGCGCAATTATTTAGCTTCGCCATCCATTATGGGTGTTTCAGATGGTTCAGCGTTTATCATTACGCTTTGCATGGTTCTGCTCCCGCAATCATCTTCGATTGAAATGATGATATACTCTTTTATCGGCTCAGCGTTAGGAGCTGTGTTAGTATTCGGCCTTGCCGCCATGATGCCAAACGGATTTACCCCCGTGCAACTCGCCATCATCGGCACAGTCACAAGCATGCTGCTCAGCAGCTTATCAGCGGCCATGTCGATTTATTTTCAAATTTCTCAGGATCTCAGTTTCTGGTACAGTGCCAGACTTCATCAAATGAGTCCAGATTTCCTGAAGCTTGCCGCTCCGTTTTTCCTGATTGGCATCATAATGGCCATTTCTCTCAGCAAAAAGGTAACCGCTGTATCATTAGGGGACGACATTTCTAAAAGCCTGGGGCAAAAGAAAAAAACCATTAAAATCATGGCGATGCTTTCCGTCATCATTCTAACCGGCAGTGCCGTAGCGCTGGCCGGAAAAATTGCGTTTGTCGGGTTGGTTGTTCCGCATATCACGAGATTTCTCGTCGGCTCTGATTACAGCAGGCTGATTCCGTGCTCCTGTATTTTGGGCGGAATCTTTTTAACCCTGTGTGATCTCGCAAGCAGATTTATCAACTATCCGTTTGAAACACCGATTGAGGTCGTAACATCCATTATCGGCGTACCTTTCTTCCTTTATTTAATTAAACGAAAAGGAGGGGAGCAAAATGGCTAAAAAATATGCATTGTTCATCGCTTTGATTCTTGTTGTCAGCTATTTCAGCTTAACGAGCGGATCATTTTCTGTTCGTCCTGCTGAGCTGCTCTCCACTCTTTTTCAAATCGACCCGAATCCGCAGTATGAAATTTTGCTGTTCGATTTAAGACTGCCGCGGGTTGTCATGGCTGCTATTATTGGACTCGGTCTTGGCATTGCAGGCGCTGTTATCCAGGCCATCACGAGAAACGGGCTTGCTGATCCTGGAATTCTCGGAATCAACGCAGGGGCAGGAGCCGGCATTGTAGCGTTTATGCTCTTATTCCAAGGCCAGAAGGAAGTGACATCCATAGCGGCAGCGATGGGAATGCCGCTCTTTGGATTGATAGGCGGGCTCATCGCGGCAATCCTGATTTACATATTTGCATGGCACAGAGGCAATTTAGATTCAGGAAGAATTATTCTGGTAGGGATTGCGATCAATTCAGGATTCAGCGCCCTGTCTTTGTTTTTATCTTTAAAAATGGACCCGCAAGACTATCAAATGGCCATGGTGTGGAAAAACGGAAGCATCTGGTCTGCCAACTGGACGTATATCACAGCCGTACTCCCATGGATGCTGCTGTTTATACCGATTCTTATCGGCAAATCCCGCCTGCTCGACACCATTCGTTTTGATGAAGACACAGTCAGAAGCCTCGGCATTTCATCAAATAAAGAAAAAACCATCCTGCTCGTAGCCTGTGTAGCAATCATCAGCGCCTGTGTCTCCGTAGCGGGAAGCATGGCGTTTGTCGGCTTAATTGCTCCCCATATCTCACGGAGACTGGCTGGCGTCGAACATCGCTATATCCTGCCACTGAGCGGTTTAATCGGGATGCTTCTTGTGATAAGCGCAGACTTTGCCGGAAAACTATTTTTTCAGCCCGCAGAAGTGCCCGCAGGCATCATTTTGGCGATCCTCGGAGTTCCTTATTTCTTATATTTGCTTTTCAAGCAAAAAAAGGGGGAGAATGCTTGAAAGGATCTCTTTCAGAACACAAAGCCGGCAACAGGAGGTTCACGCTGTACCTCCCTCCTTCCTACAGCACAGACAGCGGGGGATTTCCTGCTGTTTATGTGCAGGATGGCAATTCTTTGTTTCACGACGAAATTGAATTTTTAGAAAGCATGTTTCAACAGCAAAGGCTCCCTGAACTCCTGCTAATTGGTATCGAACCCGAAAACCGGCTTGATGAATACACCCCATGGCCGGCTGCATCACTCAGTGATCGGTTCACGGACTTCGGCGGAATGGGATATCACTATCTGTCTGATATAACGAACCAGTTCATTCCGCTAATCGAAGAAAACTGGAACGTCACCAGGGAACCGCAGTCAAGAGGAATGATCGGTGCCTCATTAGGCGGCCTCATCTCAATGTTCGCCTTATTAAAATATCCGTCAATGTTCGGGAAAATAGGCTCTATATCAGGTTCATACTGGTACGAGAAAGCAGCGGAAACCATTCATATATCTTTTTTAAAGCCCGTCACTGCACGTGTTTTCATGTCTGTCGGGAGTGAAGAAGGCCGTGAAAAACAATCCATTCAGCGACATATGCTGAAAAAAACAAAGCAAGTTCATCAAAGTCTAAAAGAAAAAGGCTTCACTGAAGACCAGTTGTGTCTTTCAATTGAAAAAGGAGCGGTGCACCACCGCAAGTATTTCTGCAAACAGTTCATCAACGCGCTCGAATGGCTATACGGAAAAAACCGCTCAACCCTATGAGCGGTTTTTTTATGCTTTCTGCAACATTGGTTTTAATTCAAAACGATTCAGCATATAGCCAAACAAAGCAGCCAATATCTGCTGAAACAGCATGCCGATCACAACAGGAACGGCAACCTGAGACGGGAAGAACGTAACGGCAAGAACTGCGCCGGCACTAATATTCCTCATGCCTCCCGTAAATATAAGAGAGACTATTTCCTCTTGCCGCCTTTTCATCATTTTTCCGATCAGCCAAGCAGCGGCATAGCCTGTTAACGCGATAAAGAATACCGTTACAGCTATTCCTGCAAATCTCAAATCAATGGATTTGAAATAAGGAGCAATCGCTGAACTGTTAATCGCAATCACTGCCATCAAGCAAAGCTTTGAAAAAGGCGACAGCGCACTGCTCACAGACGCAGTTCTTTCTGGAGATGACATCTGATTAAACAGCATGCCCAGAAAAGAAGGAATCACGACCATTATAATCAGACCTTTCATCATTCCCCACACATCCATATGAACCTGAGCGCCGGCCAGCAATGAAAGACTCAGCGGTACGATTAGCGGTGACAGCACAGTATCAACTAGAATAATCGAAAGTGTCAAACCGACATTCCCTTTGTACATCGCTGCCCAAATCAAGCTTGTAATCCCCGTAGGAATCACAACAGCCAATGTTAAACCGGTAATCGTCAAAGGATCACCTTTAAAAATAAGATGGCCGCTGCCCCAAGCAAAAAGCGGCATAAAAATATGAAGAACGAATAGTGCAAGAATCATAGGGAGAGGGTGAGACAATGCATGTCTCAAAGATTGAAAGTTCGCGCTCAAACTGCCTGCAAACGTAATAAAAGCAAAGATCCAAGGCACAGCCCATTCATACCCATGTAAAAACTGAGACAGCAGCACGCCCAACACCACACTAGTCGGCGTCAACAGCGGCATAACCCTCCCCAATACACGGTTCAGCTTCTGAAGCATCATATGCAAGTCCCCTATTTAAAATTTCTCTTCTCTCTATTATATCAATGCTGCTTAAGTGTATGTTATATAAAAAAGCCCAGATCTCATTAATCTGGGCTTCTCTATTTTATGCCATCTGTTTCATTAGAGATTTACTCGCTTTATTCAAACCTTTTAACTCAGCTTCAATGCCTTGTTCCTTAAACTTCGCAACAATCTTATCAAGTGCGGCCGCACCAGAATCGTCCCATACGTGAGCTTCAGTTAAGTCAATCACAACCCGCTCAATATCCTCTTGATATATAAACGCATTTGCAAGATCCGTCACTGACGCAAAAAAGATTTGCCCCTTCACTTGATACGTTCTAAGCTTTTGATCCTCTGCATGAGAAACGATTTTCAGCTTCGAGATTTTTGCCACAAAGAACACGGCACTTAAAAGAACACCGACAAATACACCTTTAGATAAGTCATCCGTCACAACAACCGTAACCACAGTCACAACCATGACAATCGAGTCCGTGAGCGGCGCTTTTTTGAGACCTTTTAAGGAAGACCAATCAAATGTGCCGACAGACACCATAACCATTACAGCCACTAACGCCGCCATTGGGATTTTCACCACGACATGACTTAACACCGCAATTAAAAACATCAGAAAAGCACCGGCAACAAATGCTGACAAACGTCCGCGACCACCCGCTTTTGTATTAATGACAGATTGTCCGATCATAGCGCATCCTGCCATTCCGCCAAAGAATCCAGTCACGATATTCGCAATTCCCTGTCCGCGGCTCTCTTTATTTTTATCACTGTCCGTATCCGTCATTTCATCAATAATCTGTGCTGTCAGCAAAGATTCAAGCAACCCGACAAACGCTAAAGCAATTGAATAAGGAAAAATAATTTGCAGTGTTTCAAAGGTAAACGGAACATCAGGGATTAAGAAATGAGGCAATGAACTAGAAATATTGCCCATATCACCAACCGTCCGCACATCCACATGGAAAGTGACCGCAATAATTGTCATCACAATAATCGCCACAAGCGGAGACGGAACAGCAGTCGTAAACCTTGGCAGCACATAAATAATAACCAACGACCCGGCAAGCATCGCATACATACTCCAAGAAGCACCTTCAAACTGGGGAAGCTGCGCAGAGAAGATAAGGATCGCCAGCGCATTCACAAAACCGATCATCACAGAACGCGGGATGAATTTCATTAATCTTGCAATTTTACTGATACCTAAAATCACCTGAATAATACCTGTCAAAATCGTAGCCGCAAATAAATACTGAAGCCCATGATCAGCAACCAGCGACACCATAACGACTGCCATTGAGCCTGTCGCAGCTGAAATCATGCCAGGTCTGCCGCCAAAAAAAGAAATAATAATGGCTATACAAAATGACGCATAAAGACCGACCATCGGATCCACACCCGCTATAATAGAAAAGCCAATCGCTTCAGGTATTAACGCTAACGCAACTAAAATGCCAGCAAGAATGTCTTTTCGGATATTCCCGAACCATTGCTGTTTTAATGTAAAACTATTATTCAAATATAACGACTCCTTTTTAGTAAAAAATAAATCCGCACCATATCTTTTGTATTGGGAGCTTTTTTTATTTTACGGGAGAAAATGAAAAGAAAAACGACCGGGGAAAAAGGGGAAACGTTGAGTATATTGTATTGAGGCAAGGAGTTGTCATACAAAGAGTATCATAATAAATTTTTATCAATTACGCAAGATGAATGCTGAAGAAAAAAATGGCTCAAATATAGTCTGAGACATTTTATCATATCCGGATGAAACCAAGAATCGTTTTAATGACAGTAATATCTTTTCTCTCATTTGGCAACCCGAGCCGGTTTCCGAACAAACGACAGGCATGCTACTCGTTGCCAATGGATTGGCGGCTCTATCCTGCCAATCGCAGTCGGATGGAGTCTGGATGAGTCTCCCGTACAACCTGCATTTTGATTATTTATGACTCTCAACAGATATAAAATAAAAAACCCAGCTCAATGAGCTGAGTTTAAGCTTGCTTGGCGGCGTCCTACTCTCACAGGGGGAAACCCCCGACTACCATCGGCGCTGAAGAGCTTAACTTCCGTGTTCGGTATGGGAACGGGTGTGACCTCTTCGCTATCGCCACCAAACAAATTGAGAGTGTTCTCTCAAAACTAGATAACAGGTGTGACATCATTCAAAAATATGGTTAAGTCCTCGATCGATTAGTATCTGTCAGCTCCATGTGTCGCCACACTTCCACCTCAGACCTATCAACCTGATCATCTTTCAGGGATCTTACTTCCTTACGGAATGGGAAATCTCATCTTGAGGGGGGCTTCATGCTTAGATGCTTTCAGCACTTATCCCGTCCGCACATAGCTACCCAGCGATGCCCTTGGCAGAACAACTGGTACACCAGCGGTGCGTCCATCCCGGTCCTCTCGTACTAAGGACAGCTCCTCTCAAATTTCCTGCGCCCGCGACGGATAGGGACCGAACTGTCTCACGACGTTCTGAACCCAGCTCGCGTACCGCTTTAATGGGCGAACAGCCCAACCCTTGGGACCGACTACAGCCCCAGGATGCGATGAGCCGACATCGAGGTGCCAAACCTCCCCGTCGATGTGGACTCTTGGGGGAGATAAGCCTGTTATCCCCGGGGTAGCTTTTATCCGTTGAGCGATGGCCCTTCCATGCGGAACCACCGGATCACTAAGCCCGACTTTCGTCCCTGCTCGACTTGTAGGTCTCGCAGTCAAGCTCCCTTGTGCCTTTACACTCTGCGAATGATTTCCAACCATTCTGAGGGAACCTTTGGGCGCCTCCGTTACCTTTTAGGAGGCGACCGCCCCAGTCAAACTGCCCACCTGACACTGTCTCCCCGCCCGATAAGGGCGGCGGGTTAGAAGGTCAATACAGCCAGGGTAGTATCCCACCGATGCCTCCACCGAAGCTGGCGCTCCGGTTTCCAAGGCTCCTACCTATCCTGTACAAGCTGTACCAACATTCAATATCAGGCTGCAGTAAAGCTCCACGGGGTCTTTCCGTCCTGTCGCGGGTAACCTGCATCTTCACAGGTACTATAATTTCACCGAGTCTCTCGTTGAGACAGTGCCCAGATCGTTGCGCCTTTCGTGCGGGTCGGAACTTACCCGACAAGGAATTTCGCTACCTTAGGACCGTTATAGTTACGGCCGCCGTTTACTGGGGCTTCAATTCGCACCTTCGCTTACGCTAAGCGCTCCTCTTAACCTTCCAGCACCGGGCAGGCGTCAGCCCCTATACTTCGCCTTACGGCTTCGCAGAGACCTGTGTTTTTGCTAAACAGTCGCCTGGGCCTATTCACTGCGGCTCTCTCGGGCTTGCACCCTAACAGAGCACCCCTTCTCCCGAAGTTACGGGGTCATTTTGCCGAGTTCCTTAACGAGAGTTCTCTCGATCACCTTAGGATTCTCTCCTCGCCTACCTGTGTCGGTTTGCGGTACGGGCACCTCTCACCTCGCTAGAGGCTTTTCTTGGCAGTGTGGAATCAGGAACTTCGCTACTATATTTCGCTCGCCATCACAGCTCAGCCTTATGGGAAACGGATTTGCCTATTTCCCAGCCTAACTGCTTGGACGCGGATATCCAATACCGCGCTTACCCTATCCTCCTGCGTCCCCCCATTGCTCAAATGGTGAGGAGGTGGTACAGGAATATCAACCTGTTGTCCATCGCCTACGCCTTTCGGCCTCGGCTTAGGTCCCGACTAACCCTGAGCGGACGAGCCTTCCTCAGGAAACCTTAGGCATTCGGTGGAGGGGATTCTCACCCCTCTTTCGCTACTCATACCGGCATTCTCACTTCTAAGCGCTCCACCAGTCCTTCCGGTCTGGCTTCACAGCCCTTAGAACGCTCTCCTACCACTGTTCGAAGAACAGTCCGCAGCTTCGGTGATACGTTTAGCCCCGGTACATTTTCGGCGCAGAGTCACTCGACCAGTGAGCTATTACGCACTCTTTAAATGGTGGCTGCTTCTAAGCCAACATCCTGGTTGTCTAAGCAACTCCACATCCTTTTCCACTTAACGTATACTTTGGGACCTTAGCTGGCGGTCTGGGCTGTTTCCCTTTCGACTACGGATCTTATCACTCGCAGTCTGACTCCCAAGGATAAGTCATTGGCATTCGGAGTTTGACTGAATTCGGTAACCCGGTAGGGGCCCCTAGTCCAATCAGTGCTCTACCTCCAAGACTCTTACCTTGAGGCTAGCCCTAAAGCTATTTCGGAGAGAACCAGCTATCTCCAGGTTCGATTGGCATTTCACCCCTACCCACACCTCATCCCCGCACTTTTCAACGTGCGTGGGTTCGGGCCTCCATTCAGTGTTACCTGAACTTCACCCTGGACATGGGTAGATCACCTGGTTTCGGGTCTACGACCACGTACTCATGCGCCCTATTCAGACTCGCTTTCGCTGCGGCTCCGCATCTTCTGCTTAACCTTGCACGGGATCGTAACTCGCCGGTTCATTCTACAAAAGGCACGCCATCACCCGTTAACGGGCTCTGACTACTTGTAGGCACACGGTTTCAGGATCTCTTTCACTCCCCTTCCGGGGTGCTTTTCACCTTTCCCTCACGGTACTGGTTCACTATCGGTCACTAGGGAGTATTTAGCCTTGGGAGATGGTCCTCCCGGATTCCGACGGAATTTCACGTGTTCCGCCGTACTCAGGATCCACTCAGGAGAGAACGAAGTTTTGACTACAGGGCTGTTACCTCCTATGGCGGGCCTTTCCAGACCTCTTCATCTACCTCGTTCTTTTGTAACTCCGTACAGAGTGTCCTACAACCCCAAGAGGCAAGCCTCTTGGTTTGGGCTGATCCCGTTTCGCTCGCCGCTACTCAGGGAATCGCATTTGCTTTCTCTTCCTCCGGGTACTTAGATGTTTCAGTTCCCCGGGTCTGCCTTCTCATATCCTATGAATTCAGATATGGATACCACTCCATTACGAGTGGTGGGTTTCCCCATTCGGAAATCTCCGGATCAAAGCTTGCTTACAGCTCCCCGAAGCATATCGGTGTTCGTCCCGTCCTTCATCGGCTCCTAGTGCCAAGGCATCCACCGTGCGCCCTTTCTAACTTAACCGTTAAAAAGAATCACTATGTGATATCTTGTGTTACTAATTGAATGTGATGTCTACTGTTATCTAGTTTTCAAAGAACACGTTTCGAAGGAATGATCCTTCAAAACTAAACAAGACAGGGAACGTTCTGTTTATAAGACCCAAGGTCTTATATTCCGTATAATATCCTTAGAAAGGAGGTGATCCAGCCGCACCTTCCGATACGGCTACCTTGTTACGACTTCACCCCAATCATCTGTCCCACCTTCGGCGGCTGGCTCCTAAAAGGTTACCTCACCGACTTCGGGTGTTACAAACTCTCGTGGTGTGACGGGCGGTGTGTACAAGGCCCGGGAACGTATTCACCGCGGCATGCTGATCCGCGATTACTAGCGATTCCAGCTTCACGCAGTCGAGTTGCAGACTGCGATCCGAACTGAGAACAGATTTATGGGATTGGCTTAACCTCGCGGTTTCGCTGCCCTTTGTTCTGTCCATTGTAGCACGTGTGTAGCCCAGGTCATAAGGGGCATGATGATTTGACGTCATCCCCACCTTCCTCCGGTTTGTCACCGGCAGTCACCTTAGAGTGCCCAACTGAATGCTGGCAACTAAGATCAAGGGTTGCGCTCGTTGCGGGACTTAACCCAACATCTCACGACACGAGCTGACGACAACCATGCACCACCTGTCACTCTGCCCCCGAAGGGGACGTCCTATCTCTAGGATTGTCAGAGGATGTCAAGACCTGGTAAGGTTCTTCGCGTTGCTTCGAATTAAACCACATGCTCCACCGCTTGTGCGGGCCCCCGTCAATTCCTTTGAGTTTCAGTCTTGCGACCGTACTCCCCAGGCGGAGTGCTTAATGCGTTAGCTGCAGCACTAAGGGGCGGAAACCCCCTAACACTTAGCACTCATCGTTTACGGCGTGGACTACCAGGGTATCTAATCCTGTTCGCTCCCCACGCTTTCGCTCCTCAGCGTCAGTTACAGACCAGAGAGTCGCCTTCGCCACTGGTGTTCCTCCACATCTCTACGCATTTCACCGCTACACGTGGAATTCCACTCTCCTCTTCTGCACTCAAGTTCCCCAGTTTCCAATGACCCTCCCCGGTTGAGCCGGGGGCTTTCACATCAGACTTAAGAAACCGCCTGCGAGCCCTTTACGCCCAATAATTCCGGACAACGCTTGCCACCTACGTATTACCGCGGCTGCTGGCACGTAGTTAGCCGTGGCTTTCTGGTTAGGTACCGTCAAGGTACCGCCCTATTCGAACGGTACTTGTTCTTCCCTAACAACAGAGCTTTACGATCCGAAAACCTTCATCACTCACGCGGCGTTGCTCCGTCAGACTTTCGTCCATTGCGGAAGATTCCCTACTGCTGCCTCCCGTAGGAGTCTGGGCCGTGTCTCAGTCCCAGTGTGGCCGATCACCCTCTCAGGTCGGCTACGCATCGTTGCCTTGGTGAGCCATTACCTCACCAACTAGCTAATGCGCCGCGGGTCCATCTGTAAGTGGTAGCCGAAGCCACCTTTTATGTTTGAACCATGCGGTTCAAACAACCATCCGGTATTAGCCCCGGTTTCCCGGAGTTATCCCAGTCTTACAGGCAGGTTACCCACGTGTTACTCACCCGTCCGCCGCTAACATCAGGGAGCAAGCTCCCATCTGTCCGCTCGACTTGCATGTATTAGGCACGCCGCCAGCGTTCGTCCTGAGCCAGGATCAAACTCTCCGATAAAGTAGTTTGACTGACTACGCACATCGCTGTGCGATTTTTAAAAACTGAATTAACAGGTACGTTTTGTCTTGTTTAGTTTTCAAAGATCATTTTGTTTGTCCGCTTTGTTAAAGCAACTTTATTAGTATACAACGTCACTTCTTCAAAGTCAACAACTTTTTTAAAAAATTACACTAACGTGCAATTGCTTGGCGGCGTCCTACTCTCACAGGGGGAAACCCCCGACTACCATCGGCGCTGAAGAGCTTAACTTCCGTGTTCGGTATGGGAACGGGTGTGACCTCTTCGCTATCGCCACCAAACAAATTGAGAGTGTTCTCTCAAAACTAGATAACAGGTGTGACATCATTCAAAATGTGGTTAAGTCCTCGATCGATTAGTATCTGTCAGCTCCATGTGTCGCCACACTTCCACCTCAGACCTATCAACCTGATCATCTTTCAGGGATCTTACTTCCTTGCGGAATGGGAAATCTCATCTTGAGGGGGGCTTCATGCTTAGATGCTTTCAGCACTTATCCCGTCCGCACATAGCTACCCAGCGATGCCCTTGGCAGAACAACTGGTACACCAGCGGTGCGTCCATCCCGGTCCTCTCGTACTAAGGACAGCTCCTCTCAAATTTCCTGCGCCCGCGACGGATAGGGACCGAACTGTCTCACGACGTTCTGAACCCAGCTCGCGTACCGCTTTAATGGGCGAACAGCCCAACCCTTGGGACCGACTACAGCCCCAGGATGCGATGAGCCGACATCGAGGTGCCAAACCTCCCCGTCGATGTGGACTCTTGGGGGAGATAAGCCTGTTATCCCCGGGGTAGCTTTTATCCGTTGAGCGATGGCCCTTCCATGCGGAACCACCGGATCACTAAGCCCGACTTTCGTCCCTGCTCGACTTGTAGGTCTCGCAGTCAAGCTCCCTTGTGCCTTTACACTCTGCGAATGATTTCCAACCATTCTGAGGGAACCTTTGGGCGCCTCCGTTACCTTTTAGGAGGCGACCGCCCCAGTCAAACTGCCCACCTGACACTGTCTCCCCGCCCGATAAGGGCGGCGGGTTAGAAGGTCAATACAGCCAGGGTAGTATCCCACCGATGCCTCCACCGAAGCTGGCGCTCCGGTTTCCAAGGCTCCTACCTATCCTGTACAAGCTGTACCAACATTCAATATCAGGCTGCAGTAAAGCTCCACGGGGTCTTTCCGTCCTGTCGCGGGTAACCTGCATCTTCACAGGTACTATAATTTCACCGAGTCTCTCGTTGAGACAGTGCCCAGATCGTTGCGCCTTTCGTGCGGGTCGGAACTTACCCGACAAGGAATTTCGCTACCTTAGGACCGTTATAGTTACGGCCGCCGTTTACTGGGGCTTCAATTCGCACCTTCGCTTACGCTAAGCGCTCCTCTTAACCTTCCAGCACCGGGCAGGCGTCAGCCCCTATACTTCGCCTTACGGCTTCGCAGAGACCTGTGTTTTTGCTAAACAGTCGCCTGGGCCTATTCACTGCGGCTCTCTCGGGCTTGCACCCTAACAGAGCACCCCTTCTCCCGAAGTTACGGGGTCATTTTGCCGAGTTCCTTAACGAGAGTTCTCTCGATCACCTTAGGATTCTCTCCTCGCCTACCTGTGTCGGTTTGCGGTACGGGCACCTCTCACCTCGCTAGAGGCTTTTCTTGGCAGTGTGGAATCAGGAACTTCGCTACTATATTTCGCTCGCCATCACAGCTCAGCCTTATGGGAAACGGATTTGCCTATTTCCCAGCCTAACTGCTTGGACGCGGATATCCAATACCGCGCTTACCCTATCCTCCTGCGTCCCCCCATTGCTCAAATGGTGAGGAGGTGGTACAGGAATATCAACCTGTTGTCCATCGCCTACGCCTTTCGGCCTCGGCTTAGGTCCCGACTAACCCTGAGCGGACGAGCCTTCCTCAGGAAACCTTAGGCATTCGGTGGAGGGGATTCTCACCCCTCTTTCGCTACTCATACCGGCATTCTCACTTCTAAGCGCTCCACCAGTCCTTCCGGTCTGGCTTCACAGCCCTTAGAACGCTCTCCTACCACTGTTCGAAGAACAGTCCGCAGCTTCGGTGATACGTTTAGCCCCGGTACATTTTCGGCGCAGAGTCACTCGACCAGTGAGCTATTACGCACTCTTTAAATGGTGGCTGCTTCTAAGCCAACATCCTGGTTGTCTAAGCAACTCCACATCCTTTTCCACTTAACGTATACTTTGGGACCTTAGCTGGCGGTCTGGGCTGTTTCCCTTTCGACTACGGATCTTATCACTCGCAGTCTGACTCCCAAGGATAAGTCATTGGCATTCGGAGTTTGACTGAATTCGGTAACCCGGTAGGGGCCCCTAGTCCAATCAGTGCTCTACCTCCAAGACTCTTACCTTGAGGCTAGCCCTAAAGCTATTTCGGAGAGAACCAGCTATCTCCAGGTTCGATTGGCATTTCACCCCTACCCACACCTCATCCCCGCACTTTTCAACGTGCGTGGGTTCGGGCCTCCATTCAGTGTTACCTGAACTTCACCCTGGACATGGGTAGATCACCTGGTTTCGGGTCTACGACCACGTACTCATGCGCCCTATTCAGACTCGCTTTCGCTGCGGCTCCGCATCTTCTGCTTAACCTTGCACGGGATCGTAACTCGCCGGTTCATTCTACAAAAGGCACGCCATCACCCGTTAACGGGCTCTGACTACTTGTAGGCACACGGTTTCAGGATCTCTTTCACTCCCCTTCCGGGGTGCTTTTCACCTTTCCCTCACGGTACTGGTTCACTATCGGTCACTAGGGAGTATTTAGCCTTGGGAGATGGTCCTCCCGGATTCCGACGGAATTTCACGTGTTCCGCCGTACTCAGGATCCACTCAGGAGAGAACGAAGTTTTGACTACAGGGCTGTTACCTCCTATGGCGGGCCTTTCCAGACCTCTTCATCTACCTCGTTCCTTTGTAACTCCGTACAGAGTGTCCTACAACCCCAAGAGGCAAGCCTCTTGGTTTGGGCTAATCCCGTTTCGCTCGCCGCTACTCAGGGAATCGCATTTGCTTTCTCTTCCTCCGGGTACTTAGATGTTTCAGTTCCCCGGGTCTGCCTTCTCATATCCTATGAATTCAGATATGGATACCACTCCATTACGAGTGGTGGGTTTCCCCATTCGGAAATCTCCGGATCAAAGCTTGCTTACAGCTCCCCGAAGCATATCGGTGTTCGTCCCGTCCTTCATCGGCTCCTAGTGCCAAGGCATCCACCGTGCGCCCTTTCTAACTTAACCGTTAAAAAGAATCACTATGTGATATCTTGTATTACTAATTGAATGTGATGTCTACTGTTATCTAGTTTTCAAAGAACACGTTTCGAAGGAATGATCCTTCAAAACTAAACAAGACAGGGAACGTTCTGTTTATAAGACCTAAGGTCTTATATTCCGTATAATATCCTTAGAAAGGAGGTGATCCAGCCGCACCTTCCGATACGGCTACCTTGTTACGACTTCACCCCAATCATCTGTCCCACCTTCGGCGGCTGGCTCCTAAAAGGTTACCTCACCGACTTCGGGTGTTACAAACTCTCGTGGTGTGACGGGCGGTGTGTACAAGGCCCGGGAACGTATTCACCGCGGCATGCTGATCCGCGATTACTAGCGATTCCAGCTTCACGCAGTCGAGTTGCAGACTGCGATCCGAACTGAGAACAGATTTGTGGGATTGGCTTAACCTCGCGGTTTCGCTGCCCTTTGTTCTGTCCATTGTAGCACGTGTGTAGCCCAGGTCATAAGGGGCATGATGATTTGACGTCATCCCCACCTTCCTCCGGTTTGTCACCGGCAGTCACCTTAGAGTGCCCAACTGAATGCTGGCAACTAAGATCAAGGGTTGCGCTCGTTGCGGGACTTAACCCAACATCTCACGACACGAGCTGACGACAACCATGCACCACCTGTCACTCTGCCCCCGAAGGGGACGTCCTATCTCTAGGATTGTCAGAGGATGTCAAGACCTGGTAAGGTTCTTCGCGTTGCTTCGAATTAAACCACATGCTCCACCGCTTGTGCGGGCCCCCGTCAATTCCTTTGAGTTTCAGTCTTGCGACCGTACTCCCCAGGCGGAGTGCTTAATGCGTTAGCTGCAGCACTAAGGGGCGGAAACCCCCTAACACTTAGCACTCATCGTTTACGGCGTGGACTACCAGGGTATCTAATCCTGTTCGCTCCCCACGCTTTCGCTCCTCAGCGTCAGTTACAGACCAGAGAGTCGCCTTCGCCACTGGTGTTCCTCCACATCTCTACGCATTTCACCGCTACACGTGGAATTCCACTCTCCTCTTCTGCACTCAAGTTCCCCAGTTTCCAATGACCCTCCCCGGTTGAGCCGGGGGCTTTCACATCAGACTTAAGAAACCGCCTGCGAGCCCTTTACGCCCAATAATTCCGGACAACGCTTGCCACCTACGTATTACCGCGGCTGCTGGCACGTAGTTAGCCGTGGCTTTCTGGTTAGGTACCGTCAAGGTACCGCCCTATTCGAACGGTACTTGTTCTTCCCTAACAACAGAGCTTTACGATCCGAAAACCTTCATCACTCACGCGGCGTTGCTCCGTCAGACTTTCGTCCATTGCGGAAGATTCCCTACTGCTGCCTCCCGTAGGAGTCTGGGCCGTGTCTCAGTCCCAGTGTGGCCGATCACCCTCTCAGGTCGGCTACGCATCGTTGCCTTGGTGAGCCATTACCTCACCAACTAGCTAATGCGCCGCGGGTCCATCTGTAAGTGGTAGCCGAAGCCACCTTTTATGTTTGAACCATGCGGTTCAAACAACCATCCGGTATTAGCCCCGGTTTCCCGGAGTTATCCCAGTCTTACAGGCAGGTTACCCACGTGTTACTCACCCGTCCGCCGCTAACATCAGGGAGCAAGCTCCCATCTGTCCGCTCGACTTGCATGTATTAGGCACGCCGCCAGCGTTCGTCCTGAGCCAGGATCAAACTCTCCGATAAAGTAGTTTGACTGACTACGCACATCGCTGTGCGATTTTTAAAAACTGAATTAACAGGTACGTTTTGTCTTGTTTAGTTTTCAAAGATCATTTTGTTTGTCCGCTTTGTTAAAGCAACTTTATTAGTATACAACGTCACTTCTTCAAAGTCAACAACTTTTTTAAAAAACTTTTGGTGGAGCCTAGCGGGATCGAACCGCTGACCTCCTGCGTGCAAAGCAGGCGCTCTCCCAGCTGAGCTAAGGCCCCATAAAAAATGGTCGGGAAGACAGGATTCGAACCTGCGACCCCATGGTCCCAAACCATGTGCTCTACCAAGCTGAGCTACTTCCCGATTCCCTATCTATTCTATTAAAAGATATGGCGCGCCCGAGAGGAGTCGAACCCCTAACCTTTTGATCCGTAGTCAAACGCTCTATCCAATTGAGCTACGGGCGCAATTCAATTTACAATATCCCGTTGGGATAAATGGAGCGGAAGACGGGATTCGAACCCGCGACCCCCACCTTGGCAAGGTGGTGTTCTACCACTGAACTACTTCCGCATATCGCAATAAAAAAAGCTTTCTCCTTATGAGAAACCTTGGTAATAATACATTTAATAAAGCTTCCAAGCGGGCTCGAACCGCTGACCTCTTCCTTACCATGGAAGTGCTCTACCTGCTGAGCTATGGAAGCAATGGCTCCGCAGGTAGGATTCGAACCTACGACCGATCGGTTAACAGCCGATAGCTCTACCACTGAGCTACTGCGGAATAATATAAAGCTTCATAAACAAACATGGTAGAATTAATAAATCTGCTTGGCGGCGTCCTACTCTCACAGGGGGAAACCCCCGACTACCATCGGCGCTGAAGAGCTTAACTTCCGTGTTCGGTATGGGAACGGGTGTGACCTCTTCGCTATCGCCACCAAACAAATTGAGAGTGTTCTCTCAAAACTAGATAACAGGTGTGACATCATTCAAAAATATGGTTAAGTCCTCGATCGATTAGTATCTGTCAGCTCCATGTGTCGCCACACTTCCACCTCAGACCTATCAACCTGATCATCTTTCAGGGATCTTACTTCCTTACGGAATGGGAAATCTCATCTTGAGGGGGGCTTCATGCTTAGATGCTTTCAGCACTTATCCCGTCCGCACATAGCTACCCAGCGATGCCCTTGGCAGAACAACTGGTACACCAGCGGTGCGTCCATCCCGGTCCTCTCGTACTAAGGACAGCTCCTCTCAAATTTCCTGCGCCCGCGACGGATAGGGACCGAACTGTCTCACGACGTTCTGAACCCAGCTCGCGTACCGCTTTAATGGGCGAACAGCCCAACCCTTGGGACCGACTACAGCCCCAGGATGCGATGAGCCGACATCGAGGTGCCAAACCTCCCCGTCGATGTGGACTCTTGGGGGAGATAAGCCTGTTATCCCCGGGGTAGCTTTTATCCGTTGAGCGATGGCCCTTCCATGCGGAACCACCGGATCACTAAGCCCGACTTTCGTCCCTGCTCGACTTGTAGGTCTCGCAGTCAAGCTCCCTTGTGCCTTTACACTCTGCGAATGATTTCCAACCATTCTGAGGGAACCTTTGGGCGCCTCCGTTACCTTTTAGGAGGCGACCGCCCCAGTCAAACTGCCCACCTGACACTGTCTCCCCGCCCGATAAGGGCGGCGGGTTAGAAGGTCAATACAGCCAGGGTAGTATCCCACCGATGCCTCCACCGAAGCTGGCGCTCCGGTTTCCAAGGCTCCTACCTATCCTGTACAAGCTGTACCAACATTCAATATCAGGCTGCAGTAAAGCTCCACGGGGTCTTTCCGTCCTGTCGCGGGTAACCTGCATCTTCACAGGTACTATAATTTCACCGAGTCTCTCGTTGAGACAGTGCCCAGATCGTTGCGCCTTTCGTGCGGGTCGGAACTTACCCGACAAGGAATTTCGCTACCTTAGGACCGTTATAGTTACGGCCGCCGTTTACTGGGGCTTCAATTCGCACCTTCGCTTACGCTAAGCGCTCCTCTTAACCTTCCAGCACCGGGCAGGCGTCAGCCCCTATACTTCGCCTTACGGCTTCGCAGAGACCTGTGTTTTTGCTAAACAGTCGCCTGGGCCTATTCACTGCGGCTCTCTCGGGCTTGCACCCTAACAGAGCACCCCTTCTCCCGAAGTTACGGGGTCATTTTGCCGAGTTCCTTAACGAGAGTTCTCTCGATCACCTTAGGATTCTCTCCTCGCCTACCTGTGTCGGTTTGCGGTACGGGCACCTCTCACCTCGCTAGAGGCTTTTCTTGGCAGTGTGGAATCAGGAACTTCGCTACTATATTTCGCTCGCCATCACAGCTCAGCCTTATGGGAAACGGATTTGCCTATTTCCCAGCCTAACTGCTTGGACGCGGATATCCAATACCGCGCTTACCCTATCCTCCTGCGTCCCCCCATTGCTCAAATGGTGAGGAGGTGGTACAGGAATATCAACCTGTTGTCCATCGCCTACGCCTTTCGGCCTCGGCTTAGGTCCCGACTAACCCTGAGCGGACGAGCCTTCCTCAGGAAACCTTAGGCATTCGGTGGAGGGGATTCTCACCCCTCTTTCGCTACTCATACCGGCATTCTCACTTCTAAGCGCTCCACCAGTCCTTCCGGTCTGGCTTCACAGCCCTTAGAACGCTCTCCTACCACTGTTCGAAGAACAGTCCGCAGCTTCGGTGATACGTTTAGCCCCGGTACATTTTCGGCGCAGAGTCACTCGACCAGTGAGCTATTACGCACTCTTTAAATGGTGGCTGCTTCTAAGCCAACATCCTGGTTGTCTAAGCAACTCCACATCCTTTTCCACTTAACGTATACTTTGGGACCTTAGCTGGCGGTCTGGGCTGTTTCCCTTTCGACTACGGATCTTATCACTCGCAGTCTGACTCCCAAGGATAAGTCATTGGCATTCGGAGTTTGACTGAATTCGGTAACCCGGTAGGGGCCCCTAGTCCAATCAGTGCTCTACCTCCAAGACTCTTACCTTGAGGCTAGCCCTAAAGCTATTTCGGAGAGAACCAGCTATCTCCAGGTTCGATTGGCATTTCACCCCTACCCACACCTCATCCCCGCACTTTTCAACGTGCGTGGGTTCGGGCCTCCATTCAGTGTTACCTGAACTTCACCCTGGACATGGGTAGATCACCTGGTTTCGGGTCTACGACCACGTACTCATGCGCCCTATTCAGACTCGCTTTCGCTGCGGCTCCGCATCTTCTGCTTAACCTTGCACGGGATCGTAACTCGCCGGTTCATTCTACAAAAGGCACGCCATCACCCGTTAACGGGCTCTGACTACTTGTAGGCACACGGTTTCAGGATCTCTTTCACTCCCCTTCCGGGGTGCTTTTCACCTTTCCCTCACGGTACTGGTTCACTATCGGTCACTAGGGAGTATTTAGCCTTGGGAGATGGTCCTCCCGGATTCCGACGGAATTTCACGTGTTCCGCCGTACTCAGGATCCACTCAGGAGAGAACGAAGTTTTGACTACAGGGCTGTTACCTCCTATGGCGGGCCTTTCCAGACCTCTTCATCTACCTCGTTCTTTTGTAACTCCGTACAGAGTGTCCTACAACCCCAAGAGGCAAGCCTCTTGGTTTGGGCTGATCCCGTTTCGCTCGCCGCTACTCAGGGAATCGCATTTGCTTTCTCTTCCTCCGGGTACTTAGATGTTTCAGTTCCCCGGGTCTGCCTTCTCATATCCTATGAATTCAGATATGGATACCACTCCATTACGAGTGGTGGGTTTCCCCATTCGGAAATCTCCGGATCAAAGCTTGCTTACAGCTCCCCGAAGCATATCGGTGTTCGTCCCGTCCTTCATCGGCTCCTAGTGCCAAGGCATCCACCGTGCGCCCTTTCTAACTTAACCGTTAAAAAGAATCACTATGTGATATCTTGTGTTACTAATTGAATGTGATGTCTACTGTTATCTAGTTTTCAAAGAACACGTTTCGAAGGAATGATCCTTCAAAACTAAACAAGACAGGGAACGTTCTGTTTATAAGACCCAAGGTCTTATATTCCGTATAATATCCTTAGAAAGGAGGTGATCCAGCCGCACCTTCCGATACGGCTACCTTGTTACGACTTCACCCCAATCATCTGTCCCACCTTCGGCGGCTGGCTCCTAAAAGGTTACCTCACCGACTTCGGGTGTTACAAACTCTCGTGGTGTGACGGGCGGTGTGTACAAGGCCCGGGAACGTATTCACCGCGGCATGCTGATCCGCGATTACTAGCGATTCCAGCTTCACGCAGTCGAGTTGCAGACTGCGATCCGAACTGAGAACAGATTTATGGGATTGGCTTAACCTCGCGGTTTCGCTGCCCTTTGTTCTGTCCATTGTAGCACGTGTGTAGCCCAGGTCATAAGGGGCATGATGATTTGACGTCATCCCCACCTTCCTCCGGTTTGTCACCGGCAGTCACCTTAGAGTGCCCAACTGAATGCTGGCAACTAAGATCAAGGGTTGCGCTCGTTGCGGGACTTAACCCAACATCTCACGACACGAGCTGACGACAACCATGCACCACCTGTCACTCTGCCCCCGAAGGGGACGTCCTATCTCTAGGATTGTCAGAGGATGTCAAGACCTGGTAAGGTTCTTCGCGTTGCTTCGAATTAAACCACATGCTCCACCGCTTGTGCGGGCCCCCGTCAATTCCTTTGAGTTTCAGTCTTGCGACCGTACTCCCCAGGCGGAGTGCTTAATGCGTTAGCTGCAGCACTAAGGGGCGGAAACCCCCTAACACTTAGCACTCATCGTTTACGGCGTGGACTACCAGGGTATCTAATCCTGTTCGCTCCCCACGCTTTCGCTCCTCAGCGTCAGTTACAGACCAGAGAGTCGCCTTCGCCACTGGTGTTCCTCCACATCTCTACGCATTTCACCGCTACACGTGGAATTCCACTCTCCTCTTCTGCACTCAAGTTCCCCAGTTTCCAATGACCCTCCCCGGTTGAGCCGGGGGCTTTCACATCAGACTTAAGAAACCGCCTGCGAGCCCTTTACGCCCAATAATTCCGGACAACGCTTGCCACCTACGTATTACCGCGGCTGCTGGCACGTAGTTAGCCGTGGCTTTCTGGTTAGGTACCGTCAAGGTACCGCCCTATTCGAACGGTACTTGTTCTTCCCTAACAACAGAGCTTTACGATCCGAAAACCTTCATCACTCACGCGGCGTTGCTCCGTCAGACTTTCGTCCATTGCGGAAGATTCCCTACTGCTGCCTCCCGTAGGAGTCTGGGCCGTGTCTCAGTCCCAGTGTGGCCGATCACCCTCTCAGGTCGGCTACGCATCGTTGCCTTGGTGAGCCATTACCTCACCAACTAGCTAATGCGCCGCGGGTCCATCTGTAAGTGGTAGCCGAAGCCACCTTTTATGTTTGAACCATGCGGTTCAAACAACCATCCGGTATTAGCCCCGGTTTCCCGGAGTTATCCCAGTCTTACAGGCAGGTTACCCACGTGTTACTCACCCGTCCGCCGCTAACATCAGGGAGCAAGCTCCCATCTGTCCGCTCGACTTGCATGTATTAGGCACGCCGCCAGCGTTCGTCCTGAGCCAGGATCAAACTCTCCGATAAAGTAGTTTGACTGACTACGCACATCGCTGTGCGATTTTTAAAAACTGAATTAACAGGTACGTTTTGTCTTGTTTAGTTTTCAAAGATCATTACCGCCGCTTAACGAAGCAGCTTTATTACTATAACATTTAGCTTCTTTTAAGTCAACAACTTTTTTCAAAGTACTTAATGAAGCTTTTAGTTGATGTCAGCTGTTTATCAGCGACGAATAATAATATATCACGGATATTATCAAAAGGTCAACACCCAATTTAAGCTGTATGTGAAGAGACATTTTATCGGTTATATTCAATTGTCCATGCTCATAAGATGTAAAACAAGAATGATGGACAAGATAAGGAGGCATCATCAGTGAATCACTTCTATGTGTGGCACATTAAACGGGTAAAACAATTAATTATTATACTTATCGCCGCATTTGCAGCTGCCAGCTTTTTTTATATCCAAAGAGCTGTCCCGCTTCCCGTGTTTTCAACTGACACCGGACCTAAAGCCATTTATAAAGGAGAAACAGACTCTAAAGATATTTCACTTACTTTCGATATCAGCTGGGGTGATGAGAGAGCAGAACCGATACTTAATACTCTGAAAGCAAACGGGATTAAAAATGCAACGTTTTTTCTTTCCGCTTCTTGGGCAGAACGCCATCCCGACACAGTGGCCCGTATCGTAAAGGATGGACATCAAATTGGGAGCATGGGTTACGCTTATAAAAACTATGCCAATTTAGAGAGCAGCGAAATAAAAAAGGACATGAACCGGGCGCAAACAGCCTTTGAAAAGTTAGGGGTCAAAGACATACAGCTATTAAGACCCCCTACCGGCCAATTCAATAAGAATGTTCTAAAGGTCGCAAAGCAATACAATTATACAGTCGTTCATTACAGTGTGAACTCTCAAGACTGGACAAATCCCGGAGTTGAAAAAATCATCGACAATGTGACCAAGCAAGTTTCCGGTGGAGACATTATTCTTTTACATGCCTCCGATTCGGCAAAACAAACAGAAGAAGCATTGCCTGATATCATCCATCAGCTGAAAGAAAAAGGATTAAAAAATGTAACCGTGGGTGATCTCATCGCAAATTCTGATGCCAAATCCGCAGAGGTAAAGTAATTACTTTGCTGCAAACTTCGGCAGCATCAGCAATTGGAAGGCATTACATGCCATTAACGGAAAAAGCATTAAATAAAGCCAGTCCTCATCATTTACTCTTAATGCAGGGAACCATTCTAATGCGGTAATCACAACCATTAAAAACAACGATGACACAAATGTTTTCTTAGAGGACTGCTTTTGCTTTATATAAGCTGTAATCACTCCAAAGATCAATAAAAACACCGGTAACCACGCATAGCCAGCCAGCGATTCTCCGCTCTCTCCAAAAAATAAAAAACGCACGTACATTAAATCAAAAGCAACAAACAGGATGAAAAACAACTGCAGCAAATTCCACAAAGAGGAGGACCTTAATATCTCAAGCGCAAACCGATGAACTGTTAAAAACACGAAAAAACCCATTTGGCTGATCACACTGAAAATCATGCCTACACCGATAAACCAAAATAAAACAGAGAAAATCTGTCCCGCTTCAAATGTTAGAAACAGCCCTCTATATTCTCCCCACTTTAAAGCAAAACCCACAATACTCGTGATAAGCGCCCCGACAGCTAAATTAGAAAAGAAAAAACGAACTAAACCACGGCTTTTCATTTCTTTATTCATCCCCTCAAAAATCGCGAACAGCGATATTTTGTTATGTATAATTCCAAACAGATGAATCATATTAAAAGTAAGACAAGTATGTGAAAGGAGCTTAAGCATGTCAAAAGCCAAAACGCTATTGATGAGCTGTTTTTTGTTATTATCTGTAACAGCTTGCGCTCCAAAAGACCAAGCAGCGGATATGGACTATGATCAGACCAAAAAAATGGTTGTTGATATATTAAAAACTGATGATGGAAAGAAAGCTATTAAGGAATTATTAAATGATGATGCCATGAATGAAGCGCTGGTGATTGACCAAGATGCAATTAAAGGAACAATAGAAAAAACACTCACATCTAAAAAAGGTGAAGAATTTTGGAAAAACATCTTTGAAGACACTGATTTTGCTGAGGGCTTTGCCAAAACTCTTCAGACAGAGCATGAAAAAGTGATTAAAAAGCTGATGAAGGATCCAGATTACCAGAAGATGCTGATGAGCGTTATGCAGGATCCCGGCATGGATAAAAAGTACAGCCAGCTGGCAAAAAGCCAAGAATTCCGCAGTTATTTAGAAGAGGTTATTAACGAAACACTTTCTAGTCCGCTTTACAAAAAGCAGTTCGAAGATGAGCTGAAAAAAGCAGCAAAAGACACAGCAAAAGAAAGTGAATAAAGGGAAAGCCGGGATCTGGAATCCCGGTTCACCTTTTATACCTGCACTGACATTTTTGCATCTATTTTTTTTGCGATGTCCTGATATATTTCTCCGATTGGATGATTTTCGTCATAAACAGACGGAGCAAATTGGTCCTTATCCCAATCTGGCTGTTTCAATGGGATTCGGCCAAGCAAAGGCACATTTAGTTCCTCAGCTAGTTTATCTCCTCCGCCTTTTCCAAAGACATATTCTCTTTCCCCTGTCTTTGCACTTTCATAATAAGCCATGTTCTCTATGACCCCCACGACCTCATGATCGGTTTTAATCGCCATAGAGCCCGCTCTGGCCGCGACAAAAGCAGCTGTCGGATGCGGCGTAGATACGATGATTTCTTTGCAGCTCGGAAGCATTGTATGTACATCGAGAGCAACGTCCCCTGTACCAGGCGGAAGATCAAGAACGATATAGTCTACTTCTCCCCACTCTACTTCGTGGAAAAAGTTATTCAGCATTTTGCCGAGCATTGGCCCTCTCCATACGACCGGGGCATTTTCTTCTACGAAAAAGCCCATTGACATGACCTTTACTCCAAAGCGTTCAACAGGAAGAAGTTTCTCTCCTTCAATTGTTGGACGCACAGTGATACCCATCATGTCCGGCACACTGAACCCATAAATATCCGCATCAATTAAACCAACCTTTTTCCCTAGACGAGCCAGAGAAATAGCTAGGTTTACCGACACAGTTGACTTGCCTACGCCGCCTTTTCCACTTGCTACAGCAAGAAAGACTGGCGGGTTATCCATATTTAATAATGTTTTTTTCTCGGCTGACGGCGCCCCGAATTTAGCAACCGTTTCTTCAGGCAGCTCTTCAAATCGAAGGCCGACTGTCTCAGCTCCTGCCCCTTTTAATACGTTTACGATCTCTTGCTGAATCTGCATTTGTTCTGCAGTTCCTGTTTTTGCAAGAGCGACTTTTACACTGATATGCCGTTTTTCAGGCTTTATTTTAATTTCCTTAACGGCATCCAATTCTCCCAGAGGTCTTTGAAGAAAAGGTTCGCGCATTTCTCCGACTAGTTTTCTTACTTCATCTTCTCTTATCATCGAACCTCACCCTTTTGTGTATTCGTTTACAATTATTATTATATCATACATAAATGGCGGGTGTCTTATGCTTAGAACCGCAAGAAAACCCTCCATTACTCCGGAGGGTCTCCTTTTTCTGTGAAATATCGCAAAATGCCTTTATATATGGAAGATGCCACCTTGTCTTGATATTTCGGTTTACCGAGCAACGTTGCTTCACTTGGATTGGATAAAAATCCGACTTCTATAAGCGCCCCCGGTTTGGTGACGTTTTGCATTAAGTAGATACCATGAATCCGCTTTGCTTTCCGGGTTGTGTTTTCCAGATTTCTTCTCAGCTCATCCTGAATGTATTTTGCGACTTTCTCATTTTCCGCATATTTCCCGTAATAAAAGCTTTGGGCTCCGCTCCATTTTTGTGACGGAATCGCATTAAGATGAATGCTGATATAGAGCTCCGCCTCTGAATGGTTTATTAATTTGACTCGTTGTCTTAGATCCTCAGCTTTTCGTCGACTATAGCCTTTTGTTCCTTCTGGAGCGAGATCAGTATCACTTTCTCTGGTCATGATAACAAGCGCTCCTTGTTCTTGAAGATAATCCCTGACTCTAAAAGCCACTTCCAGGGTAACATCCTTCTCTAACAGCTTTCCGCCGACTGCTCCGCCGTCAGGCCCGCCATGACCTGGATCTAGATAAATGATTTTACCGCTCAAGGGCAGGCTCCACGGCTTCCAAGAGTCGTTATTGCTGAACTGATATTTGAACAGAAATAGTAATACGATGAAGCCTAGCAAAAAACCGAGCCATTTAAGCTTTTTCCTCATCCCTTCCCCTCCCGCTTGTCCGTTATTACATAACTATGGGACAGGGCCGGGAAATATGATTATCGCATGCGAAGCTTACACTGTTTTTCTCTTTGAACAAACCCTGCTGTCCACCAATCTTTAATGAACTTGCGTGCCGCTTCATAAACCGTGTTTTTATCAAGTGTTGAGTATTGCTCGTGTATCCAATTATAGAGATAATCAAAAAACTCCATACGTAGCTCTTCTTCTTCTCTTGCAGAGCGGGCACTGATACTTTGCATGGATTCTCCGTAATAGCCGAATATCCCAAAACGCCCGCCTAACAAATAAGCTTCAATCGCAAAATCAATACAGCCTTCAGTAATAATATCTCGTTCATCATGTAAAAATGGAAATAATGGTTCCAAACAATCCTTAACAGACTGGATAATTTGTCTCAGAGAGAGTTCTTTGAGCAAGTTCTTTTCTAATTCAAAATCCTTTTGGCGTTTCACATCCATAAAAGACAGTACTTCTGCCATATAAATTCACTCTCCTTTTACCGATTATTTTGAGGTTTGGATGATGAAACAATGCCCGAATTCGGTTGGAAATTCGCCCAAATGAAGGTGTAAAATCGATAAAAAATCAGCTTTCTGCAGGGTCAGGAACAAACGTTCTGTAATTAGTTATGAAAAAAGCAGCCCCTCTAACAGGTCGCTGCTTTTCATACTTTCACGCTTCTTGTTGCAGAATATGTATGGATATATTGGTCTAATACAAACCCGCCTTTATCTTCATAAAAACCAGTAACGATAAAACCGGCATCAATTTGGCCTTTGATTTGGTCTTCTAAGGAATGGCCGAATTCCAGAGCCTCATTATTTTCGATCAGTTTTTTCACTTTATGTTTCGGAAGATCTTCTGGGTCAGCATATGGAATGGAGTGTTTTACTTTTAAAACACCTTGCTGTTCTAATTCTGTATCAAACAGAAATACAACAGGATTGACAAAACCCGAGATTAGAACACCGTTCCTTTTCAACACACGGTGCGCTTCCTTCCATACCGGGAGGACATTCTCAACAAAAACATTGGCAACAGGATGTACAATGACATCAAATGATTCATCATTAAATACACTTAAATCGTCCATGCTTCCTTTGACAGTGTGTATCGTAAGACCATCTCGCTGAGCAATCATTCTATCCTGATTCAGCTGTTTTTCTGAGTTATCTAATACAGTGACATCCGCGCCTGCGGCTGCCAAAACTGGACCCTGCTGGCCGCCGCCTGATGCTAAACAGAGTACTTTCAGACCTTTGACAGGCGGAAACCAATCCTTCGGTACATCTTTCATTGGTGTTACCCTTATATCCCAATTGCCTTTTTTTGCTTGTTCGATAACCTGCTGCTCAACAGCAACAGTCCATTCATTGCCTGTTTCTACTTTTTTATCCCAGGCTTTGCTATTATGAGCTACTAACGCATTCATGAATCTTCTCCTTACTTTAATGTATAGAGTATAACAAATATTTCTAGATTGATATCGCTTTCCCTTTGCATATTTAGAAAAAAGTTCATAAAAACGCAAAAAAATCACAAAGGAGATATGTGATTTATATCATCAGATTTACACTTACTTCGTTACATAGTGCCATTAGCAATGAGAGCCCTTGTTTCTCCGGGTTAAGAATCAGCAGTGAACTTTAACGGATGAGATACAGTGGTTAGATGGAGCTGGGCTGATCACATAACGATAATAAACATTGACCGAACTTCCAATTAAATAAAAATGAAAGCTATCATGATTATTACAGTGAGACCGTTTATAAACAAACAATTTGCTTAACCCCGTCAAGCGTCCATTCAGTTGTTATTTTTATGCGGAGCTGCCAGGTTTTATTGAAAGAAAAAAGCTCCCAACCCAAGGTCGAGAGCTTTTTGAAAACGTAAAATTAACGTTTTGAGAACTGAGGTGCACGACGAGCGCCTTTAAGACCGTATTTTTTACGTTCTTTCATACGAGCGTCACGAGTCAGAAGACCTGCACGTTTAAGAGTTGTACGGTATTCTGGATCTGCTTCAAGCAAAGCACGAGCGATACCGTGACGGATTGCTCCAGCTTGACCAGATAAGCCGCCTCCATGTACGTTTACTAAAACGTCATAAGTGCCAGCTGTTTCAGTCAAAGTTAATGGTTGTTTGATATCTTCGATTAAAGCTGCAGATGGGATATGTTCGCTGATTTCACGATTATTAACGACGATACGGCCTTCTCCTGGAACTAAACGCACACGCGCTACAGAGCTTTTACGACGGCCAGTACCGTAATATTGAACCTGTGCCAAATTGGTAACCTCCTTTTTAATTAACCGCGAAGTTCGTAAACTTCAGGTTTTTGTGCTTCGTGTGGATGCTCAGAACCACGGTATACGTTCAATTTTTTGAACATTTGACGACCTAGAGAACCTTTTGGAAGCATGCCTTTGATAGCAAGCTCAAGCATTTTCTCAGGGTAGTTTGTACGCATTTCAAGAGCAGTTCTTGATTTTAATCCGCCTGGATGTTGAGTGTGACGGTAGTAGATTTTGTCAGTTAACTTTTTACCAGTTAACTCGATTTTTTCAGCGTTGATGATGATCACATGATCTCCAGTATCAACGTGTGGTGTGTAAGTTGGTTTGTGTTTTCCGCGAAGGATAGCTGCAACTTCTGAAGAAAGACGACCTAAAGTCTTGCCAGCAGCATCAACAACTAACCACTTGCGTTCAATAGTACTTGCGTTAGCCATAGGTGTTGTACGCATTGAATTTCCCTCCTAAATGATCTGTCATTTTCAATAAACTTCGATTACGTTCTATTTCACAACACAATAAGTTCCGGGGCTTATCGTGGGGTTGAAATACATACCATATGATATCTTATAACTTTATGCAGACTCTGTCAAGAAAATATTATACACCTGGTTTAGTTGTCATAGTAAACGTTCCATAAATATAGTCCGTGCCCCGGCGCTGTGCGCCCTGCTGCTTCGCGATCCTTCGCTTCCAGCATGGATTTCACCTCATCAGGAGAAATTTTTCCAATACCTGCATCAAGCAAAGTACCCGCAATAATTCTGACCATATTATATAAGAAACCGCTGCCTGTGATCCGCATTTGCAGGCCGTCAGCCGTCTCAGTCCAATCAAGTTCGTAAATCGTTCTTACCTTGTCCTGCACTTCTGTTTTAGCCGCACAAAAGCTCGTAAAATCATGTGTCCCTATAAGATGCTTTGCCGCTTCTCTCATGTCCTGCACATTAAGGCGATATGAAAAATGGTAAGCGTAATGCCGTTTAAATACGTCCGGGTGTTTCTCCGTGTATACAAAGTAGCGATATTCTTTTTTGACTGCGCTAAATCGTGCATGGAACCCATCATCCGCAATTTCTGCCTGTTTGACTGCGATATCGTCCGGAAGCAGTGCATTTAAGGCATGTGGCCATCTCTCAGCCGGGATAGACAGCGGAGTGTCAAAATGAATCACCTGTCCGGCTGCGTGAACCCCGCTGTCTGTTCTTCCAGACGAAACGACCGGAATTCTGTCTTTTGACTTATGCAGGACAGCCAAAGCCTTCTCCAGTTCATCCTGAACCGTTCTTTTGCCCGGCTGAACCTGATAACCGTTAAACAAATGTCCGTCATAAGAAATCGTACATTTCAGTCTCATACAGCACCTCTAAACCCTTAAGAAAAATAACAAAGCAGCTAATACAATTAAGCTGACAATGACAGAAGTGTCTTTTCCTGTCCATACAAGCTTTCTATATTTCGTACGTCCTTCTCCGCCTTGATAGCCTCTTGCTTCCATTGCAACCGCAAGCTCTTCGGCGCGTTTAAATGCGCTGACGAAGAGCGGGACAAGAAGCGGGACAATAGCCTTCACTCTATCTTTGACAGGCCCGCTTGTAAAATCAACGCCTCGCGCCATCTGAGCCTTCATGATCTTATCTGTCTCCTCCATCAGTGTCGGAATAAACCGTAAAGAAATTGACATCATAAGAGCCAGCTCATGAACAGGAAGCTTTAATTTTTTCAATGGGTTCAGCAGCTGCTCCATTCCATCGGTAATCTCAATCGGTGTGGTCGTAAGCGTTAATAAGGTTGTGATTAAAATCAAATAGACGAATCTAAGAGAAATGAATATCCCCTGAACCAGACCGCCCTCATAGACTTTGAAAAAACCTATTTGAAAGATAATCGGTCCTTCATGTGTCATAAGGATGTGAAGAAGGAACGTAAAAAGGACAATCCAGATGATTGGCTTCAGCCCTTTCATTAAAAAAGAGAAAGGAACTCTTGTTAAAGAAACGACGCCAATTGTAAATAAACCAAGCAACGCATATGTCTGAACATTATTGGCTAAGAATACGATGCAGACAAATAAAAAGATCGTGATCAGTTTTGTTCTGGGGTCAAGCCGGTGCACAAGTGAAGTACCCGGTACATACTTGCCGATAATCATGCTGTCCATCATAAAGTCTTCTCCCCCTGAAAAAGAGCACGGATTTCAGCAGCGGCATCTTCGATTGTGAGCATAGGCTCATTAAATCTCACACCCAGTGCAGCTTCAAGGTGTCTTTGGAATTTTATTGTTTCAGGAAGATCCAGCCCCCAGCCGGCCATCTCTTCACCCTTTAAAAACAGATCACGCGGACTGCCTGATGCTTGTATCGTTCCTTTATGCATAACAATCATTTCATCAGCGTATGCAGCTGCATACTCCATGCTGTGTGTCACAAGGATCGTCGTCAGGTTCCCGCGTTGATGAAGCTCATAAAACATGTCCATAATCTCTTTTCGCCCTCTTGGGTCCAATCCTGCAGTCGGTTCATCCAGAACAAGCACTTCAGGGTCCATTGCTAGTACGCCGGCAATTGCAACTCTGCGCATTTGTCCCCCGCTTAATTCAAAGGGTGACCTGTCCAAAAGCTCTTCTGATAAACCTACAAGCTGCAGCATCTCTCTCGCTTTTTGTTCAGCATCTTCTTTTTTAACACCAAAGTTCATCGGTCCGAATGAAATATCTTTAAGAACTGTTTCTTCGAATAATTGATGCTCAGGAAATTGGAAAACGATTCCGACTTTTTTACGAAGTTTTTTCAGATCTTTATTCTTTTTCCCTGCCTGAATGACAGTGCTGCCTAGTGATATCTGTCCCTTCGTCGGCTTCAGGAGACCATTTAGGTGCTGAAGAAGAGTGGACTTGCCAGAGCCTGTATGCCCGATAACGGCTACGTAGCTTCCTTCTTTAATCGATGCATTGATATCATATAGTGCTAGGCGCTCAAACGGCGTCTTCATTTGATAGCGATGCTCTACATCTTTGATTGTAATGTCCACAGCTCTTTCACCAGCCCTTCCTGAGTCAAATGGTTTTCTTCCAAAGCCAGTCCATTTTCTCTTAAAAGCTGGCTAAGCTGGAATGAGAAGGGTAAATCAAGCCCAATTCGAACAAGTTCTTTATTCAATTTAAAAATCTCTTCAGGCGGCCCTTCAGCATATTTTTTACCCCCATTCATGACAATGATCCTATCTGCTTTTGCTGCCTCATCCAGATCATGTGTAATGGATATGACAGTCGCCATGCCCTGCTCTTTTAAATGTCTTACCGTTTCAAGCACTTCTTCTCGCCCGATCGGATCAAGCATGGATGTTGCTTCATCTAAGATAATAATATCAGGACGTGCGGCAATAACCCCCGCAATCGCAACTCTCTGCTTTTGGCCTCCGGAGAGATGGTGCGGCTCTTGATCGAGAAAATCTTGCATATTCACCTGTTTTACTGCCCAGTCTACTCTCTCAATCATTTCTTCCCGCGGTACACCATTGTTTTCTAAACCAAAAGCCACATCATCGCGAACAGTCGTTCCGACAAATTGGTTATCCGGATTTTGAAAGACCATACCTATCTTCTTACGCACTTCCCAAACAGATTCCTCTGTCAATTGAATCCCGGCAACCTCAATGTCGCCTGATTCAGGAAGAATTAAACCATTCAATGCCCGGGCCAGTGTTGATTTCCCTGAACCGTTATGACCTACGATTGCAAGCCATTCACCCTCATACACCTGCAGGGAGACGCCGTCTAGTGCTCGTCTTTCTGCGTCCTTCCGATATCGAAATACGATATCCTCTACCGATATCAACTGATTTTGATTCATGGAAAACCGGCCTCCTCTCAGCTAATGCTCTGCTTTTCTCTCTATTAAAAGTTGCAGTATCTAAAAAAAGGGCATAGATCCAGTTAGAAACTGTCCCGCCCTTCTTTAGATACACAAAAATATGTGATTAAACCAATTCGATAATTGCCATTGGTGCTCCGTCACCACGGCGAGGACCAAGCTTCATAATACGTGTGTATCCGCCTTGGCGCTCCTCGTAACGAGTTGCAATGTCAGAGAATAATTTTTGAAGTGCATCTTGGTTATTTTCTTCGTTTGCAACCTCGTTGCGGATGTATGCAGCAGCTTGACGGCGAGCGTGAAGATCACCGCGTTTGCCAAGCGTGATCATTTTTTCAACTACAGAGCGAAGTTCTTTCGCACGTGTTTCAGTTGTTTCGATTCTTTCGTTGATGATCAAATCAGTTGTAAGATCACGAAGCATAGCTTTACGCTGTGCACTCGTACGTCCTAGTTTTCTGTATGACATGTGATGTCCCCTCCTTTATTGGAATGCTGTTTCTGAATAAAAAACACACGAAAATCCTAGTTCACAAGGGAAACTAGTCAATCGTCTTTGCGAAGTCCGAGTCCAAGTTCTTCTAGTTTCGCTTTCACTTCTTCAAGTGATTTGCGTCCTAGATTTCGAACTTTCATCATATCTTCTTCCGTCTTGTTCGCAAGCTCTTGAACCGTGTTAATACCCGCACGCTTTAAGCAGTTGTAAGAACGAACAGAAAGATCCAATTCTTCAATTGTCATTTCAAGAACTTTCTCTTTTTGATCTTCTTCTTTTTCAACCATGATTTCAGCATGTTGAGCTTCGTCAGTTAAACCAACGAATATATTAAGGTGTTCAGTTAAAATCTTTGAACCAAGCGCAATTGCTTCTTTCGGTCCAGTGCTTCCATCAGTCCAAACATCAAGTGTAAGTTTATCATAGTTTGCAACTTGGCCTACACGAGTGTTCTCTACCTGATAAGATACACGAGAAACTGGCGTATAGATAGAATCGATCGGAATCACGCCGATTGGCTGATCGTCTCTCTTGTTTGCGTCAGCAGGCGTATACCCACGTCCTCTTTGAGCAGTAAGGCGAACTCGGAAACTCGCATTCTCACCAAGAGTCGCGATATGAAGATCAGGATTTAAGATCTCTACATCACTATCGTGTGTAATATCAGCTGCCGTTACAGTTCCTTCACCCTGTACATCAATTTCTAGCGTCTTCTCTTCATCAGAGTAGATTTTCAATGCAAGCTTTTTAATGTGTAAGATAATCGTTGTAACATCTTCCACAACGCCTTCAATTGTCGAGAATTCGTGCAGTACACCATCTATCTGGATTGATGTTACAGCGGCACCAGGGAGTGAGGATAAGAGGATACGACGTAAGGAGTTACCCAGAGTTGTACCATATCCACGCTCAAGTGGCTCTACGACAAACTTACCAAATTTGGCATCGTCGCTGATTTCAACCGTTTCGATTTTTGGTTTTTCAATCTCGATCATTACTTAAAACCCTCCTTCAAAACGTCGAAACCTCGAATAGAATCATATGAGATTCCATCCGAAATTCCCCATTGTTTAGTCCCGTATGTGCTCAGGCAACGAGTCGGTGCATTCGTTTCATAAATAACTGTATCATAACCCATTATTGACAGGGACACAAAATCTATACAAACAAATTACACGCGGCGACGTTTTGGTGGACGGCATCCGTTATGAGGAACAGGAGTTACGTCTCTGATAGCAGTGACTTCTAGTCCAGCAGCTTGAAGTGCACGGATTGCAGCTTCACGGCCTGAACCAGGTCCTTTAACAGTAACCTCTAGAGTTTTAAGACCATGTTCGATTGAACCTTTAGCAGCTGTTTCTGCAGCCATTTGCGCAGCAAAAGGAGTAGATTTACGAGAACCTCTGAATCCTAAAGCTCCGGCACTAGACCAAGAAATAGCATTACCATGAGTGTCAGTGATCGTAACGATCGTGTTATTGAAAGTTGAACGAATATGAGCAATTCCAGACTCAATATTCTTTTTCACGCGACGTTTACGCGTGTTAGATTTACGAGCAGCAGCCATTGTTTAAGAACCTCCCTTACTTATTTTTTCTTGTTAGCTACAGTACGACGCGGACCTTTACGAGTACGCGCGTTGTTTTTAGAGTTTTGTCCGCGAACAGGTAATCCTCTGCGATGACGGATTCCGCGGTAGCTTCCGATTTCGATCAGACGTTTGATATTAAGAGAAACTTCACGGCGAAGGTCACCTTCTACTTTCAGTTTGTCAATAATATCACGGATTTTACCAAGTTCTTCTTCAGTAAGATCGCGCACACGAGTATCTTCTGAAACTCCAGCTTCTTTTAAAACTTGCTGAGCCGTTGTGCGGCCAATTCCGAAGATGTATGTTAAAGAAATAACAACACGTTTGTCACGTGGGATATCTACACCAGCAATACGAGCCATTCTCTGGGCACCTCCTTATAAATTATCCTTGTTTTTGTTTATGCTTTGGATTTTCACAGATCACCATTACTTTTCCTTTTCTGCGAATAACTTTACATTTTTCGCAGATTGGTTTAACTGATGGTCTCACTTTCATGTGTTTCCAACCTCCTTCAGTTTCCGGAGTGCTTTATTTGTAACGGTACGTAATCCTGCCACGAGTTAAGTCATATGGAGATAATTCTACCGTAACTTTGTCTCCAGGTAAAATGCGAATGAAGTGCATGCGGATTTTACCAGATACATGAGCCAAAACAGTGTGGCCATTTTCAAGTTCAACTTTGAACATCGCGTTTGGCAGTGTTTCGACTATAGTACCTTCCACTTCAATTACATCGTCTTTCGCCATTCAAGTGTTCTCCCTTCTTCAAATCAGTAACTTGCTTTCTGACAAATTTCAAAAGAAGTTTGTCACACGCCCTGTTTCGTTTATACTGTTCTGAACTTCCGGAGATACGCAATCATAAAGGGTTAAATGATTGATATTCTTTTTCTTAGGAGAATGAAATGTACGCTTTTCTCCGTCTGCTGTTAGTACATTGATGATGGTTAAAATTCCAACGACAAGCAGCAAGATGAATTCGGTCTTGCCAATGTTCCCCCAAGCTTTCTGCCCTATCAAGCTTGAAAAACATCTGTCTTCGGAATTATTTTCATCATCTAGACTCTCGTCAGTATATCAAAACCCGTTTCCGTAATCGCAATCGTATGTTCAAAATGAGCACACTTTTTCCCATCTACCGTAACAACCGTCCAGTTATCAGCCAATGTTTTCACGTAGCGGCTGCCAGCGTTCACCATAGGTTCAATAGCGAGAACCATGCCAGGTTTAAGCCGTGGTCCTTTGTTGGGCGGACCGTAATGAGGAATTTGCGGGTCCTCATGCAAGTCTTGACCAACACCATGTCCGACATACTCCCTAACAACTGAAAACTGCTCATTTTCGACATACGTTTGTATTGCGTGGGAAATATTCGACAAACGTTCACCTGGTTTTGCTTCCTGCAAGCCTTTATATAAAGACTCCTCTGTCACTTCCAGAAGTTTTTTGTCATCATCGCTGATGTTTCCTACCGGATATGTCCATGCAGAGTCACCATGATAACCATTTAATTTAGCACCGATATCAATACTGATGATGTCACCGTCCTTCAGCACCCTGCTGCCAGGTATGCCGTGAACCAGTTCTTCATTAACTGATACGCAAATGCTCCCGCGAAACCCATTATACCCCTTAAAAGATGGGATTGCACCCTGCTTCTTAATAAAACGTTCGGCAATTTGATCCAATTCTTTTGTCGAGATTCCTGGTTTAATGTGCCTTTTTAACTCTTCATGAGTTAAAGCCACGATTCGCCCTGCTTCCCGCATGATACCAAGTTCACGTGGGGTTTTACAGATAATCATTTTTTTAATCCTCCAAGAAGATCCTTCACATCTGCATAAACGTCTTGAATGTCCTGTTGGCCATTCACGTTTGCAAGATAACCTTTCTCTGAATAGAAATCGAGTAAAGGCTGAGTTTGCTTCATGTTTACCTCAAGCCGTTTAGAGACGGTTTCCTCATTATCATCTGCCCGTTGATAGAGTTCGCCTCCGTCTTTATCACAAATACCCGGCGTTTTCGGCGGATTAAAGACTAAATGATAGGTTGTGCCGCAAACACTGCAAATTCTGCGTCCAGTCAGACGTTCCATAAGAGCGTCTTTGTCGACTTCAATGTTAATGACATAATCAATCGGCTTGCCGTATTCCTCAAGAATTTCTTCAAGAGCTTCGGCTTGAGCGACTGTTCGCGGAAATCCGTCCAGAAGAAAACCTCTTTCACAATCATCTTTGCCAAGTCTCTCTTTTACAATTCCGATTGTGACTTCGTCAGGTACGAGCTCTCCCTTATCAATATAAGATTTTGCTTCGAGTCCGAGTGGTGTTTCTTCTTTCATAGCAGCACGGAACATATCTCCTGTTGAGATATGAGGAATCCCATAATCCTCAACAATTCGTTCGCCCTGTGTGCCTTTACCGGCACCAGGAAGCCCCATTAAGACTAAGTTCATTCGGATTTCCCCCGTCCTCTCTTTATTAAGAGGGAATGGATAAATCCATTTCCTCTAGTTTTTCATAAATCCACGGTAGTTTCGTTTCACCAACTGGCTTTCTAGTTGTTTCATTGTCTCCAAGGCTACCCCGACAACAATTAACAAAGATGTTCCGCCAATTTGTGCACTTTGAGGCAATCCAGCGAATTGAATGAAAAAGATAGGAAGAATGGAAATCACGGCTAAGAATATAGAACCCACAAACGTAAGTCGATACAAAATGCTCGTAATTCTATCTTGAGTCATTTTCCCTGGACGAACCCCCGGGATATAGCCACCCTGTTTTTTAAGGTTATCAGCCATTTGTTCAGGGTTTACCTGTACAAAAGCATAAAAGTACGTAAAGGCAATAATCAACGCAACATATATCGCCATACCCACCGGATGCGTATTATCAAAGTTGTTTTGAATCCACTTTGTCACATCGTTTGTTCCAAAGAATGACGCGATCGTCCGCGGCGTTATCAAAAACGCAACCGCAAAGATTACCGGAATAACCCCTGCAGGATTCACTTTCAATGGAAGGTGTGTAGACTGACCTCCGCCAGCAGGTGAACGACCTGTGCCTTTAGCATATTGAATCGCAATTTTCCGTACGGCTTGCTGAATGAAAATAACTCCAACAATAACTGCTAAAATCGCAATCACAAGAAGTGCGATTTTCACAATATGAATAAACAACTGATCGTTGCTACCGACAAATTGAGTCTCATATATTTGCCCAATTGTTTTTGGAATACTAGACACAATCCCCGCGAAGATAATGATCGATATTCCGTTGCCTACTCCATGAGAAGTAATTTGTTCCCCAAGCCACATTAAAAAGGCAGTTCCGCCAGTGAGCACTAAAGCAATGATAAGATATGTCGATACACCGGATTTTTCGATCAGCATACCGTTTGCCAGATTGTTGAATCCATATGACATACCTAACGCTTGGATGAAACCAAGCACAATCGTAAAGTACCTTGTGAACTGAGCTAATTTACGGCGGCCAACTTCACCTTGCTTAGACCACTCGGTAAACTTCGGTACAACATCCATCTGAAGCAGCTGAATGATGATCGAAGCCGTGATATAAGGAGTAATTCCCATTGCGAAAATGGAAAATTGGTAAAGCGCACCGCCGCCAAATGTATTAAGGAGATCAAAAACACCCATTTGAGACTGCGCCTGTAACGCTTCAGCGTTAACATAAGGCACAGGAATAAACGCACCTATGCGAAAGACGATAAGCATGAGTAAAGTGAATATGATTTTATTCCTGATATCACTCACACGCATAAAGTTGGAGATTGTTTTAAACAAGTTAGATCACCTCAGCTGTACCGCCAGCAGCTTCAACAGCTTCTTTCGCAGAAGCAGAGAATTTATTGGCTTTTACAGTTAATTTTTTCTCTAATTTACCGTTGCCAAGAATCTTTACTCCTGCATTAAGTTTGCTAATAACACCAGTCTCTAGAAGAAGTTCAGGAGTGACTTCCGTTCCTTCTGCAAAACCGTTCAATTTGTCTAGGTTGACTACAGCGTATTCCTTGCGGTTGATGTTAGTGAAACCGCGTTTAGGAAGACGTTGGAATAAAGGCATTTGTCCCCCCTCGAATCCAGGGCGTACACCGCCGCCAGAACGAGCGTTTTGACCTTTGTGACCTTTACCAGCTGTTTTACCGTTGCCAGAACCAATACCACGACCTACGCGATTACGCGTTTTGCGTGAACCTTCTGAAGGTTTTAATTCATGAAGTTTCATTAGGACACCTCCTTATCCGATCAAATATTTTTATTGTTCTTTAACAGAAACTAAATGAGATACTTTATTAATCATACCACGGATCGCAGCGTTGTCTTCATGAACAACAGTTTGGTTTGTTTTCTTTAAACCAAGTGTTCTTACAGTAACGCGTTGGTCTTCCGGGCGACCGATTACACTTCGTTTGAGGGTAATTTCTAATTTAGCCATTAATGTTCCCTCCTTATCCTAACAGTTCTTCTACAGATTTTCCACGAAGCTTCGCAACGTCTTCAGCACGTTTAAGTTCACTTAAACCTTGAAGTGTTGCACGAATCATGTTGATCGGTGTGTTAGAACCTAAAGACTTAGAAAGGATATCAGCTACACCAGCTAGCTCAAGTACCGCACGTACAGGGCCTCCAGCGATAACTCCAGTACCTTCAGAAGCAGGTTTTAACAAGATGTTACCTGCACCGAAACGTCCGATGATTTCGTGTGGAATTGTAGTTCCAACCATTGGTACTTCAATCAAATTCTTTTTCGCATCTTCAACAGCTTTGCGGATCGCTTCTGGTACTTCTTGTGCTTTACCAGTACCGAATCCTACGTGTCCGTTTTTGTCACCGACAACGACTAGAGCTGCGAAGCGGAAACGACGACCACCTTTAACAACTTTCGCTACGCGGTTAACCGTAACTAAGCGTTCTTCTAACTCTAATTTGCTTGGGTCAATACGACGCATAATCATGTGTCCCTCCTTCTTTTATTAAAATTTAAGTCCAGCTTCACGAGCGGCATCAGCCAAAGCTTTTACACGTCCATGGTATAAGTATCCGCCACGGTCAAATACTACGTCAGAAATGCCTTTTTCAGCAGCGCGTTTTGCAACTAATTCTCCAACTTTAGTAGCAGCAGAAGTATCTCCAGTGCTTTCAACGTTCAAGTCTTTATCGAGAGTAGATGCACTAGCAAGTGTTACACCATTTACATCATCGATGATTTGAGCGTAAATGTGCTTGTTAGAACGGAAAACGTTCAGGCGCGGTCTTTCAGCAGTACCGGAAAGTTTAGCGCGAACACGAGCGTGTCTTTTAAGACGAGCAGCATTTTTGCTAGTTTTCGTAATCATCTAGGTCACTCCTTTCTTCACTTTAAGCGATCTTACTTAGCAGATTTACCTTCTTTACGGCGAACAACTTCACCTTCGTAGCGGATTCCTTTACCTTTGTAAGGCTCTGGAGAACGTACAGCGCGGATGTTAGCAGCAATAGCTCCTACGCGTTCTTTGTCTGTACCTTTTACAACTACTTTTGTTTGAGAAGGAACTTCGATTTCGATGCCTTCTTCAGGAACGATCTCAACAGGATGAGAGTATCCAACGTTTAAAACAAGTTTATTTCCGGATTTAGAAGCACGGTAACCGACACCGACTAATTCCAAACCTCTTTCAAATCCTTTAGATACACCTTCAACCATGTTGCCAAGCAGACTGCGAGTCGTACCATGCAGGGCACGGTGCTCTTTTTGATCAGAAGGACGAGCGACTGTAAGCACATTGTCCTCTACTTTAATCTCCATATCAGGGTGAAACGTACGAGTTAATTCTCCTTTTGGTCCTTTCACAGCTACAGTGTTGTTATCATTTAACGTTACTGTAACATCAGAAGGAATCTCAAGTAGCTTCTTACCTACACGAGACATACCAAACACCTCCATTCATGTTAAACTTCTTACCAAACGTATGCTAGAACTTCTCCACCAGCTTGTTTTGCACGGGCTTCTTTGTCCGTTAAAACACCTTGTGATGTAGAAATAATCGCGATTCCAAGACCGTTAAGTACGCGAGGTACTTCATTAGATTTAGCATAAACACGCAAACCAGGCTTGCTGATTCTTTTAAGACCAGTGATAACGCGCTCGTTGTTTTGTCCGTATTTCAAGAAAACGCGGATGATACCTTGTTTGCTGTCTTCTACGAACTCAACGTCACGAATGAAACCTTCACGCTTTAAAATTTCAGCAATTTCTCTTTTCAATTTAGAAGCAGGAATTTCAAGCTTCTCATGACGTACCATGTTTGCATTGCGAATACGAGTTAGCATATCTGCAATTGGATCTGTCATAACCATTATATAATTACCTCCTTCCCTTTCTTGGGGATTACCAGCTGGCTTTTTTCACGCCAGGAATTTGTCCTTTATATGCAAGCTCACGGAAACAAATACGGCAAAGTTTAAATTTACGAATGACTGAATGCGGACGTCCGCAGCGTTCACAGCGTGTGTACTCTTGTACTTTAAACTTTGGTGTACGTTGTTGTTTCGCAATCATAGACTTTTTAGCCACGATTTCGCCTCCCTTTCATTGATTATTTCTGGAACGGCATACCTACTTGAGTTAATAGCTCACGAGCTTCTTCGTCAGTATTAGCAGTTGTTACGATAACGATGTCCATTCCGCGAACCTTTGTTACTTTATCGTAGTCAATTTCAGGGAAGATTAACTGTTCTTTGATACCAAGTGTGTAGTTACCGCGACCGTCGAAAGATTTTTTAGAAACCCCGCGGAAGTCACGTACACGCGGTAAAGATACAGAAATAAGTTTATCAAGGAAATCATACATGCGCTCTCCGCGAAGAGTTACTTTCGCACCGATAGGCATTCCCTCACGAAGACGGAATCCAGCAATTGATTTCTTCGCACGAGTAACGACAGGTTTTTGACCTGCGATAAACGTTAATTCTTCAACAGCACTGTCGATTGCTTTGGCGTTTTGAACAGCGTCACCAACACCCATGTTGATTACGATTTTTTCGATTTTAGGCACTTGCATGACTGAATCATAGTTGAACTTAGTCATTAAAGCAGGTGCAATTTCTTTATTGTACTTTTCTTTAAGGCGGTTCATGAGATAGACCTCCCTTCCTTTTAATACTATTTATCTAGAACTTGCCCAGATTTTTTTGCTACACGAACTTTTTTGCCATCTTCCACTTTGTATCCTACGCGAGTCACTTCACCTGTTTTAGGATCGAGCGGCATAACGTTTGATACATGAATTGGCGCCTCTTGATTAGAAATACCGCCTTGAGGGTTAGCTTGAGTTGGTTTAGAGTGTTTCTTTACCATGTTAACACCTTCAACTAAAACGCGGTCCTTTTTAGGGAAAGCAGCAAGGATTGTTCCTTGTTTGCCTTTATCTTTACCAGAGATAACCATAACTTTATCGCCTTTTTTTACATGCATCCTGATCGCACCTCCTTGAGTAAGGCATTTATTTCATTAGATAACTTCTGGAGCTAGAGAAACAATTTTCATAAAGTTGTTTTCACGCAATTCACGAGCAACTGGTCCGAAGATACGAGTTCCGCGTGGGCTCTTGTCGTCACGGATGATAACACATGCATTCTCATCGAAGCTGATGTATGAACCGTCACTTCTGCGCGCTCCGCTTTTAGTGCGAACGATAACAGCTTTTACGACTTCACCTTTTTTGACAACGCCTCCTGGTGTTGCTTGTTTAACCGTGCAAACAATTACATCACCAATGTTAGCTGTTTTGCGTCCAGAACCACCAAGAACTTTAATAGTAAGTACTTCACGTGCGCCAGAGTTGTCAGCTACTTTTAAACGAGTCTCTTGTTGAATCATTATTTGTTACCTCCCTTCGGAAAAAGAATTCCGAACTTTATTAGATAATAACAGCTTCTTCGACAACTTCAACTAGACGGAAACGCTTAGTTGCAGACAATGGACGAGTTTCCATGATCTTAACGATGTCACCGATTTTAGCTTGATTATTTTCATCATGTGCTTTGAATTTTTTTGAGTATTTTACGCGTTTACCGTAAAGTGTATGTTTTTTGTATGTCTCAACAACAACAGTAATGGTTTTATCCATTTTGTCAGAAACAACACGGCCTTGGTAAACTTTGCGTTGGTTACGTTCGCTCATGCTCACGACCTCCCCTCAGTGATTATTTATTAGCAGCAATTTCTCTTTCACGAATCACAGTTTTCATGCGCGCGATAGCTTTGCGCACTTCACGAATGCGAGCAGTATTTTCAAGTTGTCCTGTCGCTAATTGAAAGCGAAGATTGAAAAGTTCTTCTTTAAGAGACTTTACTTTTTGTTCAATTTCAGCAGTGGTAAGGTCACGAATTTCATTAGCTTTCATTTGATTCACCACCAATTTCTTCACGTTTTACGAACTTCGTTTTAATTGGCAATTTGTGAGATGCAAGGCGAAGCGCTTCACGAGCAACCTCTTCAGACACACCAGAAATTTCAAATAAAACTTTGCCCGGTTTTACAACAGCTACCCAACCTTCAGGAGCCCCTTTACCGGATCCCATACGTACCTCAAGTGGTTTAGCAGTGTAAGGTTTAGAAGGGAAAATTTTGATCCAAACTTTACCGCCACGTTTCATGTAACGAGTCATCGCAATACGTGCAGCTTCGATTTGACGGTTAGTAATCCAAGAAGCTTCAAGAGCTTGGATACCGAATTCACCGAAATGTACTTCAGTACCGCCTTTCGCACGGCCACGCATTTTTCCGCGATGCTCTCTGCGATATTTAACGCGTTTTGGTAATAACATATTATTTTCCTCCTTCCTCAGTTTTCTTCTTAGTAGGAAGAACCTCTCCACGATAGATCCAGACTTTCACACCAAGCTTACCGTAAGTAGTATCAGCTTCAGATGTTGCATAGTCAATGTCCGCACGTAATGTGTGCAATGGAACAGTTCCTTCACTGTAGTATTCAGAACGAGCGATATCTGCACCGCCAAGACGACCAGAAACCATTGTTTTCACACCTTGTGCTCCAGCACGCATAGTACGTTGGATTTGTTGTTTCTGCGCACGGCGGAAAGAAACACGGTTTTCTAATTGACGAGCGATGTTGTCAGCAACTAACTGTGCATCAAGATCTGCTCTTTTGATTTCAAGAATGTTAATGTGTACACGCTTGCCAGTAAGGCTGTTAAGGGCTTTGCGAAGTGCTTCGACTTCAGAACCGCCTTTACCGATAACCATACCAGGCTTAGCTGTGTGGATCGTAATGTTAACGCGGTTTGCTGCACGCTCGATTTCTACTTTAGAAACAGAAGCGTCAGAAAGGCGTTTGCTAATGTATTCACGAATTTTTAAATCTTCGTGCAGGAAGTCAGCGTAATCTTTACCAGCGTACCACTTAGATTCCCAATCACGAATGACTCCGATACGAAGACCGACTGGATTTACCTTTTGACCCACTACTTATCCCTCCTTCTTTTCTGATACAACGATTGTAATGTGGCTCGTACGTTTGTTGATTTGGCTCGCACGTCCCATAGCACGTGGGCGAAATCTTTTTAACGTAGGGCCTTCGTCAACGAATGCTTGAGAAATAACCAGGTTGTTAGCGTCCATTTCATAGTTATGCTCAGCATTTGCAATAGCGGATTTTAATACTTTCTCGATAATTGGAGAAGCAGCTCTTGGTGTAAGGTTCAAGATTGATACTGCCTCACCTACTTGCTTGCCTCGAATCAGGTCCATTACTAGACGTGCTTTACGAGGAGCAATACGGACTGTTCTTGCAACAGCTTTAGCTTGCATTTAAAAGCCTCCTCTCTTAGCGTCTTGTTTTTTTGTCATCACTAGCATGACCTTTGTACGTACGAGTTGGAGCGAATTCACCCAACTTGTGCCCTACCATATCTTCAGAAATGAATACAGGCACGTGTTTACGTCCGTCATAGACTGCGATTGTGTGACCAATAAACTGTGGGAAAATAGTAGAACGACGAGACCAAGTTTTTACGACTTGTTTCTTGTCTGTTTCATTTAATTTCTCGATTTTAGTCATCAAGTGTCCATCGACAAATGGTCCTTTTTTTAAGCTGCGAGCCATTTTGGAACCTCCCTTCGTGATTGCACTACGGTCCGAAAAGAACCGTAGACAACCCCGTTATTTATTTTTACGACGACGTACGATAAATTTATCGGATTTGTTCTTTTTCTTACGAGTCTTGAATCCAAGAGTTGGTTTGCCCCATGGAGACATTGGTGATTTACGTCCGATTGGCGCACGTCCTTCACCACCACCGTGTGGGTGATCGTTAGGGTTCATTACAGAACCACGAACTGTAGGACGGATGCCTTTCCAGCGAGAACGTCCAGCTTTACCAATGTTGATAAGTTCGTGCTGTTCGTTACCTACTTGACCGATAGAAGCACGGCAAGCAGAAAGGATCATGCGAACTTCACCAGAGTTAAGACGTACAAGAACGTATTTACCTTCTTTACCAAGAACCTGAGCAGATGTACCAGCTGAACGTACAAGCTGTCCGCCTTTACCAGGTTTTAATTCAATGTTATGCACAACTGTACCAACAGGGATGTTGATAAGTGGAAGTGCATTACCTACTTTAATGTCAGCTTCAGGACCTGACATGATTTCAGTACCTACTTGAATTCCTTTAGGAGCAAGAATGTAACGTTTTTCTCCGTCTGCATAGTTGATTAGAGCGATGTTAGCTGAACGGTTTGGATCGTATTCAACTGTAGCAACGCGTCCAGGTATACCATCTTTATCGCGTTTGAAGTCGATAACACGGTATTGGCGTTTATGTCCGCCACCTTGGTGACGTACAGTCAATTTACCTTGGTTGTTACGTCCGCCTTTTTTGTGAAGGGGAGCAAGCAAGGATTTTTCCGGCTTGTCAGTCGTGATTTCAGCAAAATCTGAAGTTGTCATGCCACGACGTCCATTAGAGGTCGGTTTATACTTTTTAATCGCCATTTTGAATTTCCCTCCTTCTTTTTACAGATAATTAAGCTTCAAAAATTTCGATTTCTTTGCTGTCTGCAGTAAGTTTTACGATCGCTTTTCTGCGACGGCTAGTCATACCAGTGTAGCGTCCAACACGTTTTGATTTGCCTTTGTAGTTCATGATGTTGACTTTGTCAACTTTCACTCCAAAGATGCTTTCAACCGCGTCTTTCACTTCTGTTTTGTTAGCTCTTACATCAACTTCAAAAGTATATTTTTTTTCAGTCATTAAATCAGCAGAACGTTCAGTAATGACGGGGCGCTTTAGAACATCACGAGGATCTTTCATTATGCAAGCACCTCCTCTACTTTTTCAACCGCTGCTTTTGTAATCAGAAGCTTCTCGTGGTTGACAACGTCTAAAACGTTGATTCCGTTAGCTTCAACAACAGTAACTCCAGGAATGTTACGAGCAGATAATGCTACTGCTTCGTTTGCATCCGCAGTTACAATTAAAGCTTTTTTCTCAACAGATAATCCTTTAAGGATAGCTGCCATTTCTTTTGTTTTAGCCGTATCAAGAGTAAGATCTTCAAGAACGATGATGTTGTTGTCGATCACTTTAGAAGACAATACTGATTTGATTGCCAAGCGGCGAACTTTTTTAGGTAATTTATAAGAATAGCTGCGTGGTGTTGGGCCGAAAACGACACCACCTCCGCGCCATTGCGGTGAACGGATTGAACCTTGACGGGCACGTCCAGTACCTTTTTGACGCCATGGTTTACGACCTCCGCCGCGTACTTCAGAACGATTTTTTACTTTGTGAGTTCCTTGACGTAAGGAAGCTCTTTGCATAAGAATAGCGTCGAATACAACACTCTCATTTGGTTCGATACCAAATACAGAAGCGTTTAATTCGATGTCACCAGCAGTAGAACCGTTTTGGTTGTATAATGCTACTTTTGGCATAATCAATTTCCTCCTTTCCTAAGAGAATTATTTAGATTTAACAGCACTTTTAACAGTGATTAAAGATTTCTTCGCACCAGGTACGTTACCTTTGATCAAAAGAAGATTGCGTTCTGCATCAACTTTTACGATTTCAAGGTTTTGAACAGTGATTTGCTCTCCGCCCATACGTCCAGGTAATAATTTACCTTTGAATACACGGTTAGGATCTACAGGTCCCATTGAACCAGGACGACGGTGGTAGCGTGAACCGTGAGACATAGGTCCGCGAGATTGTCCGTGGCGCTTGATCGCACCTTGGAAACCTTTACCTTTAGATACTCCTGTTACATCTACGATTTCTCCAGCAGAGAAAATTTCAACCTTGACTTCCTGACCAACTTCATACGCATCCATTTCCACTCCGCGTAATTCTTTAACGAAGCGCTTAGGAGCAGTTTCCGCTTTTGCAACGTGTCCTTTTTCAGGTTTGTTAGAAAGCTTTTCACGCTTGTCGTCAAAACCAAGCTGGATTGCTTCGTAACCGTCGTTTTCAGCTGTTTTCTTTTGAAGAACAACGTTTGGAGCAGCCTCGATAACAGTTACCGGAATAAGATCACCATTCTCAGCGAATACTTGCGTCATACCAATTTTTCTTCCTAAGATTCCTTTGGTCATTCGTCACACCTCCTATTAAGATCATTCTATATTTTAGAATTAAAGTTTAATTTCGATATCGACACCAGATGGTAAGTCTAATCGCATAAGAGCATCAACAGTTTGTGGTGTTGGGTTCACAATGTCGATTAAACGTTTATGTGTACGCATTTCAAATTGCTCACGAGAATCTTTGTATTTGTGCACCGCACGAAGGATTGTGTAAACTGATTTTTCAGTTGGCAACGGAATCGGACCAGATACGCTGGCACCAGAACGTTTTGCCGTTTCAACAATCTTCTCTGCAGATTGATCAAGGATTCTATGATCATATGCTTTCAAACGAATACGAATTTTTTGTTTTGCCATTATTTTCCCTCCTTTTCGCCTACATCACGTTAGACAGTTCTCCGTGAGAAAAACCTGAACACCTTGCCATGGCAAAGCGGCCGGGTGTGTCAGCAACCTCTCACTTCATCGCAGTCAAAGACCAACATACACCATTATACAGAAAATAGGCGCATGTTGCAAGACTTATTTAAAATATGCATGGTTTGCACACTTTTTTTATTATACAGGGGTTTTTCTTATTTATCAAGGATCTATCATAAATGGTGTCGTGCATGTCGACTTAATATGTTCGCGAATAATGACGGCTCCTCAATATGCGGGGTGTGAGCTGAGTTCTCAAATTGAAACCAGCCCTTTTCGGGTGCCTCAAGTTCTTGATAATACTGTTTCGATATTTCAGCAGGAACAATTAAGTCATGTTTCCCTGAAATGAAAACACACGGTACTTTAATAGAAGGAACTGATGTAAAAGCATTAAACCGGTACAACTCATCAGTTAAATGTTTTTTACTGAAGCGCAATCCATTGAGGAAGCTGTGCATGTTCCGCACTCCATACTCATTGCCAGTAAGCATTTGAAATAATACAGCTAGAGATTGACGATGACGGCGAGTGAATCCTCCCCTGCTTAGCTCGACACAAAACCGATAGATAAGGTGCTGGATATCCTGCTTCCAAGGCGGAGCACCAATGAAACGTGTGAGGAAAGATAACATGCTGGCTTTTTTTGATTCAGAAATTTCACGAATATGTTGATAAGCAGTTGATTCTTCATCGTGAGGGTTAACAACCTGGCTGATTCCATAATACGCGTAAAATAAATCAGGACACTGCTGCAGCACATGAAGCGCCAATATTGACCCCCAAGAATGACCGGCTAGGTAAAGTTTTGATTTTGAAAAATGAGCTAAAAGCCATTGAGTGACTTGGATTGTATCTTTAATGAAGTGATTTATTGTCATAGAGTGATGCGAAATTCGCTTAGAATAAGAAAGCCCCGATCCTCTCTGATCCCAATGAACTACTGTAAAATACTGTTCCAGCTCTTTTTGATAATGTCTAACATATCCGATTTGCGGCGTTCCCGGCCCGCCATGTAAAAAAAGCAGCAATGGATTTTTCTCGTCAACTCCATTAATCATCAGCATTTGCTTTGTATTTCCAATGCTTAATTCTTTCATGATTGCGATTGATTTCTTTTCAGGAATCATAAATATTAACCCCTCGAATATGATAGATCCTATTATACAAGAAAAAGATAAGCAAACAAAAAACGAGACCCGCAGGGGTCTCGTTTAAAATCATACTATTACTCAGTGATTGTAGAAACAACGCCTGAACCAACAGTACGTCCGCCTTCACGAATAGAGAAACGAGTTCCTTCTTCGATAGCGATTGTAGAAATAAGTTCAACGTTCATTTCAGTGTTATCTCCAGGCATAACCATTTCTACGCCTTCTGGAAGATGGATGATACCAGTTACGTCAGTTGTACGGAAGTAGAACTGAGGACGGTAGTTAGAGAAGAATGGAGTATGACGTCCACCCTCTTCTTTAGAAAGAACGTAAACTTCAGCTTTGAATTTGCTGTGTGGAGTGATTGTACCTGGTTTAGCAAGTACTTGACCACGTTGGATTTCTTCACGAGATACACCGCGAAGAAGGGCACCAATGTTGTCACCAGCTTCAGCGTAATCAAGAAGCTTACGGAACATTTCAACACCTGTAACAGTTGTTTTCTTGTTCTCTTCTTGAAGACCGATGATTTCAACTTCGTCACCGACTTTAACTTGTCCGCGTTCTACACGGCCAGTAGCAACTGTACCACGACCAGTGATTGAGAATACGTCCTCAACTGGCATCATGAATGGTTTTTCAGTGTCGCGTTCTGGAGTTGGGATGTACTCATCAACCGCATCCATAAGTTCGAAGATTTTAGCTTCCCACTCAGCGTCTCCTTCAAGAGCTTTAAGAGCAGAACCTTTAACAACTGGTACATCATCACCAGGGAAGTCGTATTCGCTAAGAAGATCGCGAACTTCCATTTCAACTAGTTCAAGAAGCTCTTCGTCGTCTACCATGTCGCATTTGTTTAAGAATACAACGATGTATGGTACACCAACGTTTTTAGAAAGAAGGATGTGCTCACGAGTTTGTGGCATTGGGCCATCAGCAGCAGATACTACAAGGATAGCTCCGTCCATTTGCGCAGCACCAGTGATCATGTTTTTAACATAGTCAGCGTGTCCTGGGCAGTCAACGTGTGCATAGTGACGAGTTTCAGTTTCGTACTCAACGTGTGCAGTAGAGATTGTGATACCGCGCTCACGTTCTTCTGGAGCACCATCAATTTGATCGTACGCCATAGCTGTACCTTTACCAGATTTCTTATGAAGTACTGTTGTGATAGCAGCAGTTAAAGTTGTTTTACCATGGTCAACGTGTCCAATTGTACCAATATTGGCATGTGATTTGGAACGGTCGAATTTTTCTTTAGCCATTCTAAAATCCTCCTTAAGAGCTTTTAATTAGTAATGTATAGAGTGATAGGAAGTGAAAGAAAGCTTTCACTTCCTCATCTTACAATAGTAGTTATACTTGAGTTAAGCGGCAAAATCAATTATTCGCCTTTATTTTTTTTGATAATTTCTTCTGCGACGCTCTTCGGCACTTCTTCGTAGTGATCCATGTGCATAGTGAACGTACCGCGACCTTGCGTATTAGAACGAAGTGCAGTAGCGTAACCGAACATTTCAGCAAGAGGAACCATAGCGCGAACAACTTGAGCGTTACCGCGTGCTTCCATACCTTCTACGCGTCCGCGACGTGAAGTGATATCACCCATGATATCTCCCATGTATTCTTCTGGAATAACCACTTCTACTTTCATGATTGGTTCAAGAAGAACTGGGTTACATTTGCTGACTGCATTTTTCAATGCCATAGAAGCAGCAACTTTAAATGCCATTTCGTTTGAGTCAACATCATGGTAAGAACCGTCGAAAAGTTTAGCTTTAATGTCGATAAGCGGGAAGCCTGCTAGTACACCATTTTCAAGTGCATCTTCCAGACCTGCTTGAACAGCTGGGATGTATTCACGAGGAACAACCCCACCGACAATCGCATTTTCAAATTCAAAGCCAGCGCCTTCTTCGTTTGGTTCGAATTCGATCCAAACGTGTCCGAACTGACCGCGTCCACCAGACTGACGTACGAATTTACCTTCAACTTTTGCACCGGTACGGAATGTTTCACGGTACGCAACTTGAGGAGCACCAACATTGGCTTCTACTTTAAATTCGCGTTTCATACGGTCAACAATGATATCAAGGTGAAGTTCACCCATACCAGAGATGATCGTTTGGCCAGTTTCTGGGTTTGTTTGAGTACGGAATGTAGGATCTTCTTCAGCAAGTTTCGCTAAAGCGATACCCATTTTATCTTGGTCAGCTTTTGATTTAGGCTCAATAGCAACGTCGATAACTGGTTCTGGGAATTCCATTGACTCAAGGATAACAAGATCCTTCTCATCACATAGAGTATCTCCAGTAGTTGTATCTTTTAGACCTACAGCAGCTGCGATATCCCCTGCGTATACAGTAGAGATTTCTTCACGGCTGTTAGCGTGCATTTGAAGAATACGTCCAACACGCTCACGTTTGCCTTTAGTAGAGTTTTTCACGTATGAACCAGAATCAAGTGTTCCAGAGTACACACGGAAGAACGTCAACTTACCAACGTAAGGGTCAGTCATAACCTTAAATGCTAATGCAGAGAATGGCTCTTCGTCAGAAGAATGACGCTCAATCTCTTCATTTGTATCAGGACGTGTACCTTTGATTGCAGCAACATCAGTTGGTGCAGGAAGGTAGTCAAGAACAGCATCAAGTACTAGTTGAACACCTTTGTTTTTGAAGGCAGAACCAACAAGAACAGGGTAGAATTCAACATTTAATGTACCTTTACGAATTCCTGCTTTTAACTCGTCAATTGTGATTTCTTCACCCTCAAGGTACTTATCCATAAGCTCTTCATCAAGCTCACATACAGCTTCAATAAGGCTGTTGCGAAGCTCTTCAGCTTGCTCTTTGTACTCTTCAGGGATTTCTTTTGCATCAGAACGAGTTCCGAGGTCATCTTCGTAGAAATACGCAACGTTTTCTACAAGGTCAATGATACCTTCGAAGTTATCTTCAGCACCGATCGGCAATTGAATTGCATGAGCGTTTGCTTGAAGACGGTCTCTTAAAGTTCCTACAGAGTAAAGGAAGTCTGCACCGATTTTGTCCATTTTGTTAACAAAAACGATACGCGGTACTCCATAAGTTGTTGCCTGACGCCAAACAGTTTCTGTTTGAGGCTCAACGCCTGATTGCGCGTCAAGTACAGCAACAGCACCATCAAGTACACGAAGAGAACGTTCAACTTCAACTGTGAAGTCTACGTGTCCTGGAGTATCGATGATGTTTACGCGGTATCCTTTCCACTGAGCAGTTGTCGCAGCGGAAGTGATTGTGATACCACGTTCTTGTTCCTGCTCCATCCAGTCCATTTGTGAAGCTCCTTCATGAGTTTCACCAATTTTGTGGATACGACCAGTATAGAACAAGATACGTTCTGTAGTAGTCGTTTTACCGGCATCGATGTGAGCCATGATACCGATATTACGAGTTTTTTCTAAGGAGAACTCTCTTGCCATTGGGTAATTTCTCCTTCCTTATTAGGAAATTGTGTTTTGTTAATCTATAAATCCTACCAGCGATAGTGAGCAAATGCTTTGTTTGCTTCAGCCATCTTATGAGTGTCTTCACGTTTCTTAACAGCAGCACCAGTGTTGTTAGCTGCGTCAAGGATTTCGTTAGCTAAACGCTCTTCCATCGTTTTTTCTCCGCGAAGACGAGCGTAGTTAACTAACCAGCGAAGTCCAAGAGTCGTACGACGTTCAGGACGAACTTCTACAGGAACTTGGTAGTTCGCACCACCTACACGGCGTGCTTTTACTTCAAGTACAGGCATGATGTTTTTCAATGCTTGTTCGAAAACCTCCATTGCATCATTGCCAGTACGTTCTTTAATGATATCGAATGACTTGTATAGGATTGTTTGAGACTTACCTTTTTTACCATCGATCATCATTTTGTTGATTAGACGAGATACAAGCTTAGAGTTGTAAATCGGATCAGGTAAAACATCTCTTTTTGCTACAGGACCTTTACGTGGCATCTGAATATCCTCCCTTCATCAATTATGCGTATTTTCGTATATTATTTTGCTTTAGGTTTTTTCGTACCGTATTTAGAACGGCCTTGTGCACGGTTTTCAACTCCAGCAGTATCAAGCGCACCACGAACGATGTGGTAACGTACCCCTGGTAAGTCTTTTACACGTCCGCCGCGGATAAGTACAACACTGTGCTCTTGCAGGTTGTGACCGATACCAGGAATGTAAGCAGTAACCTCGATTCCGTTAGTCAAACGAACACGAGCATATTTACGAAGTGCTGAGTTCGGTTTTTTCGGTGTCATTGTACCAACACGAGTACATACCCCGCGTTTTTGTGGAGAAGATACGTTAGTGTGCTCTTTTTTAAAGCTGTTGTATCCTTTGTTAAGTGCAGGAGACTTTGAGTTTTCTACTTTACTCACGCGTCCTTTGCGAATTAGCTGATTAATTGTAGGCATGAATTTTTCCTCCCTTCATTACGTTTTATAACCCACATACCCAGGTGGTTCATCAAAAGGCAAAAAACAATGTCTTTACACAAGATGGAATCTTACGCAAAAACAAAAGTACGTTATAAAATAATGGCAACAGCGGCTGCTCCTACCTCAATTCCGCAGGCTTTGCCGAGCTTTTTCATGGATTCAACCATTGAGACAGAGATACCTTGATCTTCAGCAAGTGAAACAACACTTGACGTGAGTATCGGATCTGCGTCTTTTGCAACGACTACTTCCTTTACTGAACCTCGCTTTAGAGCTTTCACTGTTTGCTTCGTACCAATAATAATTGATTTGGCCTGTGATACTTTATCATAAGACATAAACATATCCTCCAAAGTAACAGGTTTATTTCGAGCACCTTGGTTATATTATCATTCTAGGAGACGAATGTCAACAAGGTATGACATTTTTTAGTTTCTATCTTCTCATAGAGTGACTTTTTCATAAATATATCTGCTGAAAGACCGCAAAAACAGTCTTTCAGCAGAATGAAATCAGTTATTCAACCGGAACCATATCGTCAGTCGGCTGAACATTTGATACTGGTTTTACTTTACGGTATTTCATCATTCCTGTACCAGCTGGAACAAGCTTACCGATGATAACATTCTCTTTCAAGCCGAGAAGCTCGTCACGCTTACCTTTGATCGCTGCATCTGTAAGGACACGTGTTGTTTCCTGGAAGGAAGCAGCAGATAAGAATGAATCAGTTTCAAGAGATGCTTTTGTAATACCGAGTAAGACAGGACGGCCTGTAGCAGGTCGATTGCCTTCAAGCAATACCTTTTTGTTCGCTTCAGTAAATTGGTGAATATCAAGCAATGTACCTGGAAGCACATCAGTGTCACCAGCATCAATTACGCGTACTTTGCGAAGCATCTGGCGAACCATTACTTCTACGTGTTTATCACCGATTTCAACACCCTGCATACGGTAAACCTTTTGAACCTCATGGAGAAGATACTCTTGAACAGTCGTCAGGTCAGTCACTTTAAGAAGTTCTTTCGGATCGATTGAACCTTCTGTCAGTACTTGGCCTCGAGTAATTTTATCTCCTTCCGCTACTTTCAGGCGGGAGTTGTAAGGTGCCGTATAAGAACGTGTTTCCACTGCGCCTTGAACCACAATTTCCTGTTGCTTATCACGAACTTCATTGATCTCAACGACTGTACCGTCGATTTCTGTAATTGTTGCCTGACCTTTCGGATTACGCGCTTCGAAAAGCTCTTGGATACGCGGAAGACCCTGTGTGATATCGTCTCCGGCAACCCCGCCTGTATGGAATGTACGCATTGTTAACTGTGTACCAGGCTCACCGATTGATTGGGCAGCAATGATTCCGACAGCTTCACCGACTTCAACATCGGAGCCAGTTGCAAGATTTCGGCCATAGCATCGTTTACATACACCATGAGGCGTATTACATGTGAAGGCAGAACGGATCCACACTTCTTCAATGCCGGCTTCGACAATCTCCAGTGCTTTATCTTCATCAATCAGTTCGTTTTCATTCACAAGCACTTCACCTGTTTCAGGGTGCTTCACTTGTTTTCTTGCAAAACGTCCGATTAAGCGTTCTTCTAAGCGCTCAATTGTTTCGGTTCCTTCTTTAAGAGGCTTAGCAAGAATGCCTCGGTCAGTTCCGCAATCAGTTTCACGAATGATAACATCCTGCGCAACGTCAACGAGACGGCGTGTAAGGTAACCTGAGTCAGCAGTTTTAAGAGCGGTATCGGCAAGACCTTTACGCGCACCGTGTGTGGAGATAAAGTACTCCAATACTGTCAGACCTTCACGGAAACTTGATTTGATCGGCAACTCAATGATACGTCCAGCCGGGTTAGCCATCAGGCCGCGCATTCCGGCAAGCTGCGTAAAGTTAGATGCGTTACCACGGGCACCAGAGTCACTCATCATGTAGATCGGGTTGAGTTCATCAAGTGATTTCATCAGTTTGCCTTGAATAACGTCTTTTGCAGCACTCCAGATAGAGATGACTCTCTCATAGCGTTCTTCTTCAGTGATAAGACCGCGGCGGAACTGCTTCATAACGTTGTCAACTTTGCTTTGCGCTTCTTCAAGAATTTCTTGTTTATCATCGAGTACGACGATGTCAGAAACCCCAACTGTAATACCAGCTTTTGTTGAATATTTGAAACCTAGGTTTTTCATGCGGTCAAGCATTTTAGACGTTTCCGTAATATGGAATCGTTTAAAGATTTCCGCGATGATTTTACCCAGAATGCCTTTTTTAAACGGCGCATTGATTGGCTGCTGTGCGATAACAGCTTTAACGTCAGCACCTTTTTCTAAGAAGAAACGATCAGGTGTTTTCTCTTCAATGTTGCTCTTCGTTGGTTCATTCATGTAAGGGAATGATTCCGGAAGAATTTCATTGAAGACAAGCTTACCGACAGTTGTAATTAACAATTTTGAGCGCTGTTCTTCGGTAAATGTCACATTCTTAAGTGAGTTAGCTGCAACAGCTACTCTCGTATGAAGGTGAACATATCCGTTTTGATAAGCAAGAAGCGCTTCGTCTGTATTCTTGAAGACCATACCTTCGCCGACAGCACCGGCACGCTCAAGTGTCAGATAATAGTTACCTAGTACCATATCCTGAGACGGTGTTACAACCGGTTTACCATCTTTAGGGTTCAAGATGTTTTGAGCAGCAAGCATCAAGATGCGTGCTTCAGCTTGTGCTTCAGCAGATAATGGTACGTGAACCGCCATTTGGTCACCGTCAAAGTCAGCGTTGTAAGCTGTACATACGAGCGGGTGAAGACGGATTGCGCGTCCTTCAACAAGCGTTGGTTCAAACGCCTGGATACCTAATCTGTGAAGTGTAGGGGCACGGTTCAGCAGTACCGGGTGCTCCTTAATAACTGATTCTAGTACATCCCAAACTTCAGGCTGTACGCGCTCAATTTTGCGTTTCGCACTCTTAATGTTGTGAGCAAGACCTTTTTCAACAAGTTCTTTCATAACGAAAGGTTTGAAAAGTTCAAGCGCCATTTCCTTCGGTAATCCGCATTGGTACATTTTCAAATGAGGACCAACAACGATTACAGAACGTCCGGAGTAATCGACACGTTTACCAAGAAGGTTTTGACGGAAACGGCCTTGCTTCCCTTTCAGCATGTGAGAAAGAGATTTTAACGGTCTGTTACCAGGACCTGTTACAGGGCGTCCGCGGCGGCCGTTGTCAATTAGAGCATCGACAGCCTCTTGAAGCATACGCTTTTCGTTTTGAACGATGATGCTAGGCGCACCAAGGTCCAAAAGGCGTTTCAAACGATTGTTACGGTTGATGACACGACGATAAAGGTCATTCAAATCAGAAGTCGCAAAACGTCCGCCATCTAGCTGAACCATCGGTCTAAGCTCCGGAGGAATAACAGGAAGCACATCAAGGATCATCCAAGAAGGCTTGTTTCCTGAGTTACGGAAGGCTTCTAAAACTTCAAGACGTTTGATCGCACGAGTACGGCGTTGTCCTTGTGAAGTTTTCAGCTCTTCTTTTAACATATCAACTTCTTTTACAAGATCGATATCTTGAAGAAGTTTATGAATTGCTTCAGCACCCATAGATGCTTGGAATTTATTACCGTATTTATCAAGATAAGCACGATATTCTTTCTCAGACAGAAGCTGTTTCTTTTCAAGCGGTGTATTCGCCGGATCAGTTACAACGTAAGAAGCAAAGTAAATGACTTCTTCTAAAGCACGAGGTGACATATCCAGCACAAGACCCATACGGCTTGGAATACCTTTGAAATACCAAATGTGGGAAACTGGGGCAGCCAGTTCAATGTGCCCCATTCTCTCACGACGGACTTTAGCCCGTGTTACTTCGACTCCGCAGCGGTCACAAACTACGCCTTTATAACGAACTCGCTTGTACTTCCCGCAATGACATTCCCAGTCCTTAGTCGGTCCGAAAATGCGTTCGCAGAATAGACCGTCCTTTTCAGGTTTTAACGTACGATAGTTTATCGTTTCAGGCTTTTTCACTTCACCAAAAGACCATGAACGGATTTTATCTGGTGAAGCAAGACCGATGTTCATATACTCAAAATTGTTCACATCTAGCAAGGGGCCTACCTCCCTTTTTATCTTCGGATTAACCGATGTCACTTGCCTTTATAACTAGAGATTATTCTTTTGTTACTACATCGCGTTCAACGTCTGCAGATGCTGTTTCTTCCGGCTCTTCATCACCTGATAATGCCAGGCCGTCAGCTTGTTTCGCATCTTCTTCGTCTTCTAAATCTCTCATTTCTATTTCTTCTTCATCACCAGAAAGGATTTTGACATCCATACCTAAGCTTTGAAGTTCTTTGATTAATACTTTGAATGATTCCGGAACACCTGGTTCAGGAACATTGTCGCCTTTAACGATGGCTTCGTATGTTTTCACACGTCCAACCACGTCATCAGACTTAACAGTCAGAATTTCTTGAAGAGTGTAAGCCGCACCGTAAGCTTCAAGTGCCCAAACCTCCATCTCACCAAAACGCTGTCCGCCAAATTGCGCTTTACCGCCAAGAGGCTGCTGCGTAACAAGTGAGTAAGGGCCTGTAGAGCGTGCATGAAGTTTATCGTCAACCATGTGAGCTAGTTTGATCATGTACATGATACCGACAGATACACGGTTATCAAACGGCTCTCCAGTACGTCCGTCGTAAAGCACTGTTTTGGCGTCACGAGACATGCCGGCTTCTTCAAGTGTTTCCCAGACATCCTCTTCTCGCGCTCCGTCAAATACAGGAGATGCAATGTGAATGCCAAGGTAACGAGCGGCCATACCCATGTGAAGTTCCAATACCTGCCCGATGTTCATACGTGATGGTACGCCCAGCGGGTTAAGCATGATATCAATTGGTGTGCCGTCAGGAAGGTAAGGCATATCTTCTTCAGGAAGAATCTTAGAGATAACACCTTTGTTACCGTGACGACCGGCCATTTTATCCCCTTCAGAAATCTTACGTTTCTGAACGATATATACGCGTACTAACTGGTTAACACCTGGAGGAAGTTCGTCTCCGTCTTCACGGTTGAAGACTTTAACGTCATGGATAATTCCGCCGCCGCCATGAGGCACACGAAGAGAAGTATCACGAACCTCGCGGGCTTTCTCGCCAAAGATGGCGTGAAGAAGGCGTTCTTCTGCAGTCAGTTCAGTTACGCCTTTAGGCGTTACTTTACCAACAAGAAGATCTCCGTCTTTTACTTCTGCCCCAATACGGATGATTCCGCGGTCATCAAGATTGCGAAGCGCATCTTCACCGACGTTTGGAATATCGCGAGTGATTTCTTCAGGTCCAAGTTTCGTATCACGTGCTTCTGATTCGTATTCTTCAATGTGGATAGATGTATAAACATCATCCTTCACTAGGCGTTCACTCATGATGATGGCATCCTCATAGTTGTAGCCATCCCATGTCATGAAGCCGACCATTACGTTACGGCCAAGTGCAAGTTCACCAAGCTCCATAGAAGGACCGTCAGCAAGGATTTCTCCTTTTACCACTTCATCGCCGACACTTACGATCGGACGCTGGTTGTAGCACGTACCTTGGTTAGAGCGGACAAATTTCAGCAGGCTGTATTTATCCAGGTTTCCTTTTACTTTTTGACCGTCTACTTCTTCATAACGGCGAACCCAAACGTTTTTCGCTTCTACGCGTTCAACGATACCAGGGTGTTTACAAATAACAGCGGCACCAGAGTCTTTTCCTGATACGTATTCCATACCAGTTCCAACAAATGGCGCTTCCGGCTGCATCAAAGGCACAGCCTGACGCTGCATGTTCGCTCCCATGAGGGCACGGTTGGAGTCATCGTTTTCTAAGAACGGGATACATGCTGTCGCAGCAGATACAACCTGCTTAGGCGATACATCCATGTAGTCTACACGATTTCTGGAAACAACAGTGTTCTCCCCGCGGAAACGAGCTACGATGCTGTCATCAATAAAGGCGCCTTCGTCATCAAGACGAGCATTCGCTTGAGCGACAACATAGTTATCCTCTTCATCAGCAGTTAAGTAATCGATTCTGCCCGTTACCTTCCCTGTTTCAGGGTCAACGCGGCGATATGGCGTTTCAATAAAGCCAAAACGGTTTACTTTTGCATAAGATGATAGTGAGTTGATCAAACCGATGTTCGGGCCCTCAGGCGTTTCAATCGGACACATACGGCCATAGTGGGAGTAGTGAACGTCACGCACTTCCATTCCGGCACGCTCACGTGTCAATCCGCCCGGTCCTAATGCTGACAGACGACGCTTGTGCGTTAATTCAGCAAGCGGGTTCGTCTGATCCATGAATTGAGAAAGCTGTGAGCTTCCAAAGAACTCTTTAATGGACGCAATAACAGGACGAATATTGATCAGTTGCTGAGGCGTAATTGTATTCGTATCTTGAATTGACATTCTCTCACGAACCACACGCTCCATACGGCTTAAACCGATACGGAATTGGTTCTGGAGAAGCTCGCCTACAGAACGTAAACGGCGGTTTCCAAGATGATCGATATCATCTGTGTCGCCTACTCCGTGCAGCAGGTTGAAGAAGTAGCTGATTGAAGAAATAATATCAGCAGGCGTGATGTTTTTAATCTCTTCTTCGATGTAAGCATTGCCGATTACATTAATAACCTGTTCTCCTTCTTGATCAGTCGGAGCAAAGATTTTAATTGATTGAAGAGTCACTTCATCTTCAACAACGCCGCCATTCGGATACAGCTTTCTGAAACCGATTCCGTTTTCTAAGTATGGCAGTACTTTATCAAGTGTTCTTCTATCAAGAATCTGGCCTTTTTCAGCAAGGATTTCTCCTGTTTCAGGATCAACAAGCGTTTCAGCAAGTCTCTGATTGAAGAGGCGATTCTTAATATGAAGTTTTTTATTAATTTTATAGCGTCCTACATTGGCAAGATCGTATCGTTTCGGATCAAAGAAACGAGAATCAAGCAAGCTTTTCGCATTTTCTACTGTAGGCGGCTCTCCAGGACGGAGACGCTCGTAAATTTCCAGCAACGCTTTGTCGCTGTTTTCTGTGTTATCTTTATCAAGCGTATTTCGTAAGTATTCGTTTTCTCCTATGAGATCAAGAATCTCTTGATCGGAGCCGAAGCCGAGAGCACGCAAAAGAACCGTAACCGGCAACTTACGTGTGCGATCAATGCGGACATAAACAACATCTTTCGCATCAGTTTCGTATTCTAACCATGCGCCACGGTTTGGAATGACAGTTGCGGTAAAACCTTTTTTACCGTTTTTGTCTACTTTACCACTGAAATATACACTTGGAGACCGAACAAGCTGGGAAACGATAACACGTTCCGCACCGTTAATGATAAAAGTACCTGTATCTGTCATAATAGGGAAATCACCCATGAAGACATCTTGGTCTTTTACCTCTCCAGTTTCTTTGTTAATTAAACGAACCTTCACTCTTAGCGGAGCTGAGTAAGTCACATCACGTTCTTTTGATTCCTCTACAGGATATTTAGGCTCACCTAAACTATAATCAATGAACTCAAGAGAGAGGTTACCAGTGAAATCCTCAATTGGTGATATGTCTTGAAACATCTCTCTAAGACCCTCATCAAGAAACCACTGATAAGAAGAGGTTTGAATTTCAATGAGATTTGGTAATTCTAACACTTCGCTAATGCGAGCATAGCTTCTGCGCTGGCGGTGTCGTCCATACTGAACTAGTTGACCTGTCAACTGATTCACCCCTCAAATCATGCGTATTATATGTGTAATAAGCATTTCTTCCAAAGAAAGAAAATACTTTTACAAGACAAAAGAAAAAAGGGTTTCTAATTAAGAAAACCACATCCAAAAACAAATACCGATTTTATTAGCATTTCCATACTTGTATAATTTATACATAGATATTGACAATTCATCATATCAAGCAAAATATATACATTGGCATTTTACAATATTAACATAGTTAAAATACCGAGTCAAACTTTTTTTGCTTTTATGATATAATAGCCTTTCTTTTTTTGAACGACAGAAACTTCATCGAACAGTTCCTCGAGCTTTTCAATGGCAGAAGGCGCGCCTTGCTTTTTCTGTATGACGATCCACAATTCACCTGAAGCTTTTAAGTGTTCAGCGCTTTTCTCAAAGATAGCATGGACAACTTTTTTTCCGGCTCGGATTGGGGGATTTGTAAGAATAGAAGCAAATGTTTGAGCAGAATCAACGTTTGAAAACAAATCGCTTTGATAAATCTTAACGTTTGTTATTCCGTTCTGTTCCGCATTTTCATTTGATAGTTCTACGGCTCTCTCATTAACGTCAATCATGTGGATAGTCCGGTCTTTAAAGTCGCTGGCGAGCGATAAACCAATCGGGCCGTATCCGCAGCCTACATCCAAAATGCCGCCCTCAACCTCAGGCTCTTCAAAAGAATCAATCAGCAGGCGGGAACCGAAATCAACTTCTTTTTTAGAAAAAACCCCGCTGTCGCTGGTAAACGTGAAATCTTTATTCCGAAGCCTAAAAGACCAGGTTTGCTTGTTGCTTTTCACTGAAGGTTTTTCTGAATAATAGTGCTCACTCATTATTAGAACCTCCTTTTTTCATGGCTTAAAGAATGGCAAAGAAAAAGCTCGCCTCATAAAAGCGAGCTTCCCCTACAGGTAAGTGAAGATTACTTAACTTCTACAGAAGCGCCAACTTCTTCAAGTTTAGCTTTAAGCTCTTCAGCTTCTTCTTTAGCAATACCTTCTTTAAGTGGTTTTGGAGTGTTGTCAACAAGTTCTTTAGCTTCTTTCAAGCCAAGACCAGTGATTTCACGTACAACTTTGATAACTTTGATTTTTTGAGATCCTGCACCAGCAAGGATAAGATCGAATTCGCTTTGCTCTTCAGCAGCTCCGCCTGCAGCAGCTCCGCCAGCTACAGCTACAGGAGCAGCAGCAGTTACGCCAAATTCTTCTTCGATTGCTTTTACTAGGTCGTTCAATTCAAGTACAGTTGCTTCTTTAACGGAAGCAATGATTTCTTCGATATTTAAAGCCATTTGTAATTCCTCCATTTTGTTTTAATTTATGAAAAACTGATTAGATTAAGCGCCTTGTTCTTCCTTTTGTTCTGCCACAGCTTTTGCAGCAAGAGCAAGGTTGCGAACTGGAGCTTGAAGTACGCTAAGCAACATAGAAAGCAAGCCTTCGCGTGATGGAAGTTCAGCAAGAGCTTTCACTTCTTCAACAGTAGAAACTTTACCTTCGATAACGCCAGCTTTGATTTCAAGAGCTTCGTGATTTTTAGCGAAGTCATTAAGAACTTTAGCCGGAGCGACAACATCTTCAGTGCTGAATGCGATCGCGTTCGGTCCAGTTAAGAAATCATTCAAACCATTAAGTTCAGCTTGTTCAACCGCACGGCGAGTCATCGTATTTTTGTAAACTTTGAACTCAACGTTAGCTTCGCGAAGCTGTTTACGAAGTTCAGTTACTTCAGAAACGTTAAGTCCGCGATAGTCAACGATGATCGTTGATTTACTTTCTTTCAGTTTAGAAGCAATTTCTTCAACAACAACTTTTTTTGTTTCAATTGCGCTGCTCATGGTTACACCTCCTGTAGATTCTTGTGTAACACTTATACCGTTAGGTGATCACGACTGAGACGACGGATTCCATATAAAAAGCCTCCATGAGACATGGAGGCTGTATATACAAGCATACGTAACGTAATAGCTGTGATAATATACACCTCGGTAGGATAATTAAGCGGTTAGGCCCCTACTGTCTACGGTATAAATGATATTCTATTTTACAACATTTTGAATAATATCAGAATGTTGATGTCATGTCAATATTATTTTACGTTAAAAGTTGAAGAGTCTACTTTGACACCAGGTCCCATAGTAGAAGTTACAGCAACGTTTTTCACGTAAACGCCTTTAGCTGCAGCAGGTTTAGCTTTAAGGATTGTATCGTACATTGTTGTGAAGTTCTCAACAAGTTTTTCATCCTCGAAAGAAACTTTACCGATAGGAACATGAATGTTTCCAGCTTTATCAACGCGGTATTCAACTTTACCAGCTTTGATTTCGCCGATCGCTTTTTCAACTTCGAAAGTAACTGTACCAGTTTTAGGGTTTGGCATTAAACCTTTTGGTCCAAGTACACGACCGATTTTACCAACTTCACCCATCATGTCAGGTGTAGCTACGATAACATCGAAATCGAACCAGCCTTGTTGAATTTTGTTGATGTAGTCAGTATCGCCTACGAAATCTGCACCAGCAGCTTCAGCTTCTTTCGCTTTTTCGCCTTTTGCGAAAACGAGAACGCGCTGAGTTTTACCAGTTCCGTTTGGAAGCACAACTGCTCCACGGATTTGCTGGTCGTTTTTACGAGGGTCAACCCCTAAACGGAAAGCCACTTCAACTGTAGCGTCGAATTTAGCTGTGTTTGTTTTTTTAACGAGAGCTACTGCTTCAGAGACGTCGTAAGCTTTAGAACGGTCTACAAGCTTAGCAGCTTCAACGTACTTTTTACCTTTTTTAGCCATTTTAAAATTTCCTCCTTATGTGGTTATAGCGGAATAACCTCCCACGAATAAGGGTTGCGAACTTGTTAAAACTCGCAACCCGACAAGAAACAAATTAATCCTCGATTACAATACCCATACTGCGGGCAGTACCTTCAACCATGCGCATTGCCGCTTCAACGTCTGCTGCGTTTAAGTCAGGCATTTTCGTTTCAGCGATTTCGCGTACTTTATCGCGCTTAACGGTTGCCACTTTATTACGGTTTGGTTCACCAGAACCAGACTCAATTCCAGCTGCTTTTTTAAGCAATACTGCAGCAGGTGGAGTTTTTGTAATAAATGTAAATGAACGGTCTTCGTAAACCGAAATTTCAACAGGAATGATTAAACCAGCTTGGTCAGCTGTACGAGCGTTAAACTCCTTACAGAATCCCATGATGTTAACACCGGCTTGACCAAGTGCAGGTCCAACTGGTGGTGCTGGGTTAGCTTTTCCAGCAGGAATTTGCAATTTTACAACTTTAACTACTTTTTTAGCCACGAGACACACCTCCTTAAGTCCGTGATGTGGTAATAGGGTAAACCCTCCCACTCAAGGTTTCATTCTTTATATGAATGACGAAATATCATGCTAGTTGCCTTGGATAAGTCCAAGACGTACCTTTGCTATATTATCATTTATATATAGCAATTTCAAGTTTTTTCACATTACAATTTATCGATTTGGGTAAATTCCAGCTCAACCGGCGTTTCACGGCCAAACATATTAACGAAAACTTTGACCTTGCTTTTATCATAATCAATCTCTTCAATTGATCCTGTAAAGTTAGCAAAAGGTCCGTCTATTACTTTCACTGTCTCTTTCAGTTCAAAGTCAATATCAGTTTTGCGTTCATCCATGCCCATTCTCTTCAGAATGGTTTCTGCTTCGCCCGGAAGAAGCGGCGTCGGTTTTGAACCTGATCCGGCGGATCCTACGAATCCCGTAACGCCCGGTGTGTTGCGGACAACATACCAAGAGTCGTCTGTCATTACAATTTCAACAAGCACATAACCAGGGAATACTTTCTTTTTCACAACTTTTTTCTTGCCGTTTTTGATATCCGTTTCTTCTTCTTCGGGTACGACTACACGGAAAATTTTATCCTGCATCCCCATTGATTCAACACGTTTTTCCAAGTTGGCTTTTACTTTATTCTCATAACCAGAGTACGTGTGAACAACATACCAATTCTTTTCCATTCTATTCAGGACTGTCCAGTCCTTCCCTCCCCGCATTTGGTTTTAATGAATTACCATAACGCTTCAAAAAATAGGCGGCAAGCCTATGATAACTATCATTTTAAGCCACAATAAAAAACCCGCTGAACGGGTTTTGGCAAGTAATATTATGATCTATTATAGCACGTATTGCTGATCATTATTCAACTATTAAACGAATTAATTGAGAAATTCCTGTGTCAAGGAGGGCAAAAAAGATAACAAAAAAGATAACTGTTGAAATTACCGTAATGGTATAACGCGTTAACTCTTTTCCTTTAGGCCAGCTTACCTTTTTCATTTCTTTCCCAACATCTTTAAAGAATTTCATAATACGCATGTAAAAGACCTCCACAATTTAAAAGCGCAAAAACTATTTTGTTTCAAGATGAGCTGTATGTGAATTGCAAGTACTGCAGTATTTCTTTACTTCTAATCGCTCAGCCGCTGATGCAGAGCTCTTCATTGTCGTATAATTACGGTTTCCGCATGTCTTGCATGCTAACGTAATCTTTTTTCTCATGTCATTACACCTTTTTCTAAATAGACATTAGTTCTTATCTTTAGTAACATATCATAGTCAGAAAAATACTGTCAATATAGCATAAATTCCTATTACAAACTGATTTCGCGAATTTCCAAGTACTTCTCCAGCTTGCGTTTCACACGCTGAAGGGCATTGTCGATCGATTTCACATGTCGGTTCAGTTCATCAGAAATCTCTTGGTAACTTCTCCCGTCGAGATATAAGACGAGTACTTTTCTCTCTAAATCACTTAATAGTTCTCCCATTTTCATTTCAATATCATCAAATTCTTCCTGATTAATGATCATTTCCTCAGGATTTAAGGTTTTCGCTCCTGAAATGACATCCAGCAGCGTTCGGTCTGATTCTTCATCAAAAATCGGTTTATCTAATGAGACGTAGGAATTCAAAGGAATGTGTTTCTGGCGAGTAGCTGTCTTTATTGCGGTAATAATTTGGCGGGTAATACATAATTCTGCGAAAGCTTTGAATGAGGTAAGCTTGTCCTCTTTGAAGTCACGAATAGACTTATAGAGGCCTATCATGCCTTCCTGAACAATATCCTCTCTGTCCGCCCCTATTAAGAAATAGGATCTTGCTTTTGCCCGAACAAAGTTTCGGTACTTCGTAATCAAGTAATCTAACGCATCACTGTCCCCAACATGAACCTTTTCAATGACCTGCTCGTCCTCCAACTGGCAAAACTGCTCTTTGTTGAATTTTCCCTTGTTGTTCTGTAGATTCACTCCGATCCCCCCGGCGCACGTAGATAGAAATATTATACAGTATTGGGCAAAAAAGCGTCAACTTAATCTAAGTCTCCCCGCCTCCACTTTTCAAACGTTTTCAAAACCTCTTCCGATAAAGCAATTTTACCCGCCGGCTTTTCGGAAGTGATTTTTCTTACCCGTCTCTCTATTCGCCTTTCAATCGTTTCTACCTCTCTCAAAAGCTCCCGGGCCGATTTCCGCAATGCCCCCTGTCCGAAAATCGCCCACTGCTCAGTATAGTCAGAGGTCGCAACGTGAATTTGAGTCGCAATATTATTCAAAGCCTGAGCGAGCTTTTCTATCCGCTCATCAGCCGTCTCATTTTCTTTTGTAAAAATTACTTCAACTCGATGGTTGGTCTGTTTTTTCTCAAGCCCTTTTACGAGATGCGCGTCAAAAACAACAATAACCCTGTTTCCTGTATACGATTGATATTCCGCCATTTTCTGAATCAGTACGTCTCTCGCCTCTTCAAAACTGTTCGCTTTTAAATCCTTCAGCTGCGGCCAGGCTCCAATCATGTTGTACCCGTCTACTAACAGGATATCCATGGGTCTTTATTCTCCCAGAGGGTTTCGTTTCCGGTAGACTTCATACATCAAAAGACCAGCCGCGACAGATGCATTTAGTGAAGTTACCTTTCCGGCCATCGGGAGTTTAATGAGAAAATCGCACTTTTCCTTCACAAGGCGGCCCATCCCTTTTCCTTCACTTCCGATGACTAGAGCCAAAGGCATATTGCCGTCCATATTGCGGTAATCCTCACGCGCGGACGCATCCGTTCCGACAACCCAGATTCCCCGCTCTTTCATCTCTTCTAACGTCCGTGCCAAATTGGTGACTCTTGCTACAGGAATGTGCTCAATTGCTCCTGTTGAAGCTTTTGCTACTGTTGTTGTCAGCCCGACAGCTCTCCGTTTTGGAATAACGATGCCATGAGCGCCGACCGCATCTGCTGTCCTCATAATGGAACCCAGATTATGAGGGTCTTCAAGCTCGTCCAGAATGAGGAAGAAAGGCTGTTCATTTTTTTCTTCAGCTGCTTTATATAAATCGTCCAGTTCTGCATATTCATACGCTGCAACCTGTGCCACTACGCCCTGATGCTGTCCTGTCACCATTTGATCGAGTTTTTTTCTCGGGACGTATTGAATCGTGATTCCCTGCTTTTTGGCAAGCTCAATCACTTGCTGTGCTTGTCCCTTTACGGTGTTTTCCGCCATCCACAGCTTATACAGCTTCCGATCAGATTTTAACGTCTCGATCACTGCATTTTTCCCTATGACGTAATCATGTTGCTGACTCATTTGTTTTCCTCCCTGACGTCCCGAATTGTATAGCTTCGGCTACGAGCTGACTAAGTCGTTCCTCTTTTTTCTCTAGAAAAAGGTAGCCCAGAAGCGCTTCAAATGCTGTACTGTAGCGGTACGTCTGAACATCTGTATTTTTAGGTGTTGTCCCTGACTTGGCATTTCTGCCTCTTTTCAGCACCGCTTCCTCTTCTTCCGTAAAAAATGATTGATTCTGCAGAAAAAATAGGATCTCAGCCTGTGACTTTGCTGAAACAATCCGGCTTGATTTCTTATGAAGATCATTTGGTTTGGTAAAGCCCTGCTTAAGCAGGTGATGCCTGACATACACTTCAAAAATGGCATCACCTATATAAGCAAGCGCAAGACCGTTAAGCTGCTTAGAATCTTTTATCGTATCAAATTCAAGCATCTGTTATTCTCCCCGTTTCCAGCGAGTGCCTTGAGCCGTATCTTCAAGAATGATATTCATGCTTTTCAGCTGGTCGCGGATCTGGTCTGACAATGCAAAATCGCGATTCCGGCGCGCTTCATTTCGCTTTTCGATTAAGTCTTCAATCTCTTGATCGAGAAGTTCCTGCTCACCCAACGAAAAACCGAGGACAGAAACAATGCGGTCAAACATCTCAATAAACGCCGTAATCACATGATCAGCCGTATGATCTTTCTGAAGATAATAATTGGCGTGTTTCGCTAAGTCAAACAAGACTGAAATGGCATTCGCCGTATTAAAATCATCGTCCATCGCTTCTTCGAATGCTTTGCGGTGTTCTTCAACTTTTTCAATCCATTGATCGTCATCTTCGGTTAAATTCGTACTGCTGTTCAGACGGTGCTGAAGATTGCTGTACGCTGTTTTTAAGCGGTTGAACGCGCTTTTCGTATTCTCCAGAAGCTCTTCTGAATAGTTAATCGGATGGCGATAATGAACAGATAGCATAAAGAATCTTAAAAGCTGCGGATCATGCTGTTTAATGATGTCATGGACAAGCACAAAGTTGCCTAGTGATTTTGACATTTTTTCATTATCAATATTGATATAACCATTATGAAGCCAGTACTTCGCAAACGTTTTGCCTGTCAGCGCCTCAGATTGCGCAATTTCGTTTTCATGGTGAGGGAATGTTAAATCCTGTCCGCCCGCATGGATATCAATCTGGTCACCGAGATACTTTTTCACCATTGCTGAGCATTCAATGTGCCAGCCCGGACGTCCTTTCCCCCAAGGGCTATCCCAAGAGATTTCTCCTTCTTTTGCCGCTTTCCACAGTGCGAAATCAAGAGCATCTTCTTTTTTCTCGCCGACTCGGATGCGTGCACCTGATCTAAGTTCATCAATTGATTGCTGAGAAAGCTTTCCGTACCCTTCAAATGCTCTGGTTTTGAAATATACGTCACCTTCTGATTCATATGCGTAGCCCTTTTTCACGAGCTGATCTACGAATTCGATAATGGCATCCATGTTCTCCATTACTCGCGGATGAAGGTCGGCTTTTCGGCAGCCGAGCGCACCTACGTCTTCAAAGTATGCTTTAATAAAACGCTCTGAAATGGTGGGTACATCCTCACCGAGTTCATTTGCCGCTTTAATTAATTTATCGTCTACGTCTGTGAAGTTAGAGACATACTGCACATCATAGCCTTTATACTCTAAATAGTTTCGAACCGTATCGTAAACGATTGCCGGACGCGCGTTCCCGATATGAATGTAATTGTAAACCGTGGGTCCGCATACATACATTTTCACTTTTCCCTCTTCAAGAGGAACGAATGTTTCCTTCTGTCTAGTCAATGTATTATAAAGTGTGATTGTCATTTTTGATTGATCCTTTCTTTTCTGTCTTCAAGTTCTGCCTTCAGCTCTAAAATCTGCTGTTCCAAAGACTTAAAGCGGTCAGCAACCGGATCGGGCAAATCCTGGTGGTTTAAATCGCGTCTTACTTTCTTGCCATTTTGTACAACGACCCGTCCAGGGATACCGACAACTGTTGAAAAATCAGGAACATCATGCAGCACTACTGAACCAGCGCCAATCTTTGAGCCTTCTCCGACCGTAATAGAACCGAGCACTTTAGCACCTGTGGCTATCAATGCGTCATCTTTAATCGTTGGGTGCCTTTTTCCCTTTTCTTTCCCCGTTCCCCCGAGGGTAACCCCCTGAAAAACGGTTACGTTATTGCCGATTTCACATGTCTCCCCAATGACAACCCCCATGCCGTGGTCTATGAAAAATCTTCTCCCGATTGTAGCGCCGGGGTGGATTTCTATCCCGGTAAAAAATCGGCTTACTTGAGATATAAGGCGTGCAAGGAAATAAAATTTTCGTTTATATAAAGCATGTGCAATCCGATGCGCCCATATAGCATGTAAACCGGAATAAGTTAAAATCACTTCAAAATAGCTTCTTGCTGCGGGATCTTGATCGAACACAGTATCAATGTCTTCTTTGAGCATTCTAAAAAACACATGCTTCCCCCCGTTTCTCTATCTGATTTCCTCTACCCAATAAAAAAAGCGTCTCTGCATGTAAACATGACAGAGACGCTTTAACCGCGCGGTTCCACTCTGTTTGAAAAGCAGACTTCTGCTCTCCCAACTTCAGCCTGTAACGGCGGCGGCCGCCTTTGAATACTGATTTCAAAAAACGTTCTTCAAAGGTCTTAAGGGCGCACTTCTAAAACCCGGCTCATGGATCTCTCTCAGCCAATGGAGATCCTTTCTGTAATGGCCTAAAGCTTTATACTCTTCCCTGTCAACAATCATTTATTTAGATATTTTTCAAACGCTGAATTGCAGTCTCTTTACCGATCAATTCAATTGATTGCGGCAGTTCCGGACCGTGAGTTTGCCCTGTTACAGCAACACGAATCGGCATAAACAGTTTTTTTCCTTTATGGCCAGTTTCTTTCTGCACTGCTTTGATCGATGCTTTGATGTTATCCGGAGTGAACTCCTCAAGCTCTTCAAGCTTCGCTGCGAATGTGCTGAGCACTTCAGGAACCTGTTCTTCTTCCAGAACAGCTTTCGCTTCTTGATTATACTCGATCTCATCCGTAAAGAACAAATCAGTCAGCTCAACAATTTCCGCACCGTAGCTTAATTGCTCATGATACAGGGAAATCAGTTTACGAACCCATTCTTGTTCTTCAGCAGAAAGCTCAGTGCCAACTTTGCCGGCTTTTTGCAAATGCGGAAGCGTCAATTCAACAACCTGATCAAGATCCAGCTTCTTCACATATTGGTTGTTAACCCATTTTAGCTTATGCATATCAAACAAAGCTGGTGATTTAGATAAACGATTTACATCAAAAATTTCAATAAACTGTTCTTTTGTGAAAAGCTCTTCTTCTCCAACAGGTGACCAGCCTAACAGGCCGATAAAGTTGAACAGTGCTTCTGGCAGGTAGCCAAGCTCTTTGTACTGCTCGATGAATTGAATAATGGATTCATCACGTTTGCTGAGCTTTTTACGGCTTTCGTTTACGATCAGCGTCATGTGTCCGAACTGAGGAATATCCCATCCGAATGCTTGATAAATCATAATCTGTTTCGGTGTGTTAGAAATATGATCCTCACCACGCAGCACGTGTGTCATTTTCATTAAGTAGTCATCAATCGCTACCGCGAAGTTGTAAGTCGGCGTTCCGTCCTTTTTCACAATAACAAAGTCGCCGATGCCATCTGATTCAAAAGAAATTTCACCTTTTACGATATCATTGAAGGCGATGATTTTCCCTTCCGGCACTCGGAAACGAATACTCGGTTTTCTGCCTTCAGCGATAAATTTCTCCTGTTCTTCCTGAGTCAGGTCTCTGTGTTTTCCGGAATAACGAGGCATTTCTCCGCGGGCAATCTGTTCTTCACGCTCTTTTTCAAGCTCTTCTTCCGTACAGTAACATTTATAAGCAAGCCCTTTTTCAAGAAGCTCTTCATAGTACACTTTATAGATATCGTTACGCTCTGACTGACGGTATGGGCCGTACTCTCCTCCGACATCCACACTCTCATCCCAGTCAATACCTAGCCACTTCAGATAATTCAGCTGGCTTTGTTCTCCGCCCTCAATATTGCGCTTTTTATCAGTATCCTCAACTCGAATGATAAACTTACCGCCTTGATTGCGGGCAAATAAATAATTAAAAAGCGCCGTTCTGGCATTTCCAATATGCAAATGTCCGGTTGGACTCGGTGCATAACGGACGCGTACTTCGTTTCCCATTTTCAAATACTTCCTTTCATGTCATGTATGGCCTCAGGCAAAAATGTATGAATCTATTCTACCACCAAATAGACCCGGCATCAAAACAAGTTAGCCTTTTTGTATCAGTACTGTCGCCTGAGCCGCTATTCCTTCCGCCCGGCCTGTAAATCCAAGCTTTTCTGTCGTTGTTGCTTTTACATTTACTTGAGAAACATCTGCCTCAAGGCCTTCAGCAATTCTTTTTCTCATATCTTCTATGTACGGCAGCATCTTCGGCTTTTGCGCTATGATGGTGCAATCAATGTTCCCAAGGACATACCCCTTCTGTTTCACGATTCCCCAGACATGCTGAAGTAATTTGAAAGAATCTGCGTCCTTGAACTCGGGATCTGTGTCAGGAAAATGCTTGCCGATGTCTCCTTCACCCACAGCTCCCAGGCAGGCGTCAGCGACGGTATGCAGCAATACGTCTGCATCAGAATGGCCAAGCAGCCCTTTTTCGTACGGGATTTCAATTCCGCCAATAATGAGAGGACGGCCCTCCACTAATTGATGCACATCAAATCCTTGTCCAATTCTAAACATGTTTATTCCCACTTTCTGATTCCATGATAGCTTCAGCTGACGTCAAATCGTCTGGCGTCGTCAGCTTAATATTTGTATAGCTGCCTTCTACAACACGGACCGAACCGCCCTCCATCTGTTCAACGAGGCTGGCGTCATCCGTCCCTAAAAATCCCTTGCGCTCGGCCTCAGCGTGAGCCTTCATCAATAAAGAAAGACGAAAAGCTTGTGGCGTTTGGACAGCCCACAAGCTTGAACGTTCAATCGTCTCACTGACTTGTAAATCTTGAACGCGTTTAATCGTATCTTTTACCGGAACAGCAAGGATGGCCGCTCCTGTCTGTTCCGCCTCTGCGATCAGTTCGTCAATTTGTTCATGTTTTATAAATGGGCGGGCACCGTCATGTACAAGGACAATCTTTTCCTGCTTTACGGCTTTCAGCCCCTTATACACACTGTGCTGACGCTCTTCTCCGCCTGCAACAAGCTCAATCGAAGTTTGAAACGGGTAATCGGACAGCAATTGCTGAAAGTGCTCCCGCTCCTGCTCGTTAATCACCAAAATGATTTTATCGCACTGCCGGTGGCTGTCAAACACTCTTAACGTGTGTATGATCACCGGGTCTCCTTTCAGCTCAATGAACAGTTTATTTCTCCCTGCCTTCATCCGCTTTCCCTGTCCGGCTGCAGGAATCACCACTTCATAACTCATTGTTTCTTCTCCCTTTACAGCGCCTTCTCCAACAGCTTAGGCTTCGCAAAAATCATTCGTCCCGCTGCTGTCTGCAGCACACTTGTGACGAGTACATCAATATGCTTGCCGATATAATTCCGTCCTTCTTCAACGACAATCATCGTACCGTCATCCAAGTAGGCAACTCCCTGATTATGCTCTTTCCCGTCCTTAATGACCTGAACATTCATTTCCTCGCCAGGAAGCACAACAGGCTTGACCGCATTGGCAAGGTCATTAATGTTTAATACTGCTACCTTCTGAAGCTCGCACACTTTATTTAAATTAAAATCATTCGTCACGACGACCCCGGATGTCAGCTTAGCAAGTTTGACGAGCTTGCTGTCAACCTCCTGAATATCTTCAAAGTCGCCTTCGTAAATTTCAACTTCAATGTCTAATTCTTTCTGAATGCGGTTCAGGATATCAAGACCGCGGCGTCCTCTGTTTCGTTTTAAAACATCTGAAGAGTCTGCAATATGCTGCAATTCCTCAAGAACAAACTGCGGAATCACGATAACTCCCTCTAAAAAACCAGTCTGACAAATATCTGCTATTCTCCCATCAATAATAACACTAGTGTCCAAAATTTTCAGCTTCTTGTCTTGAACCTCATGTTCTTCATCAGCTGTTCCTTTTTTCTTTTGCATTCTGGCGGAAATGGAAAACAGGCTGATCAATTCATCCTTTTTCTTAAAGCCCACCTGGAAGCCGAGATAACCGAGGAAGAAAGCCAAAAATACAGGAATTATTGTGCTGAATATGCGGTAAGGTATATTGTCTAAAGGAATAACATTTACGATAAGATAAGCAATTATAAGTCCAAAAACTAAGCCAAGACTTCCAAATAACAAATCTGGAACCGGCGCTTTTAACAATGAATCCTCTATCCACTTCACCCAGTTCACAACGTATTCTGTACCCCATATACTGATGAGAAAAAAGATAATTGCTCCTATTGCCGCAGACGTATATGCGTTTGTTATTAAAGGTATGTCCTGTATATTTAACAGTACAAACAATTCAGGTATCAAAAATATACCAACAACGCCGCCAAAAATAATGAAGAACGCCTGAACTATTCGTTTTAACATACCCCCACCTCCTTTTTTAACATTTTAATTTCACAAAGTCTTATGCATCCTACGAATATCAGAATAAACAAAAACCAACATTAATATACCCGTATTCATAAGGTTTTAACCGAAATCACAGTTGTCTGTCTAAATAATGCTTCTCTTGCAGGCGTTTTAATCCTTTTTTGATTTTTTGGGCTCGTACTTCACCGATTCCCTCTACTTCATCTAATTCTTCTGCACTCGCCTCAATAATCCTTGGTAGGACTCCAAATGCTTCTACAACATTTTCAACAATCGGCATCGGAAGACGCGGTATCTTATTTAACAGCCTGTATCCTCTCGGCAATACATAATCATCAAGATTAGTAGAAGCAGGGTAACCGAGAAGCTTATACACAATGGAATCATCCAGCAGATCATAACTGGACATATCCTGCAGCTCCTTCAAGAGAACAAACGGATCTTTAATCTTTTCTTTTACATAGTCCTTAATAAATAAAGCGGCCTCTTCTTCCATATCCGTAATCAATTCAATGACTTGCAGTTTGATCAGATGTCCTTCTGTCCCCAGCTCTTTGATATACATATTAATTTCGTTTTTGATTCTCAGTACCATTTCATAACGATGCATGACAGACAAGACATCACTGAAGGTAACAAGTTCCTCAAACTCTAACGCGTTCAGTGCATTAATCGTTTTATCGAGAATTGTCTTATATTTTTCAAGTGTTTGAATGGCTTGGTTCGCCTTGGTTAAAATAAATCCTATGTCTTTTAGTGTATACTTCATGTTTTCCTGATATAACGTTATGACATTTCTTCTTTCAGAAATAGCGATTACAAGACAGCCAGTTTGCTTAGCTACTCTTTCGGCAGTTCTGTGCCGCATTCCTGTTTCTGATGAAGAAATTGTGGCATCCGGCATCAGCTGAGTATTTGCGTAGAGGATTTTTTGACCCGAATCACTTAAAATGATCGCTCCATCCATTTTAGCCAGCTCATATAAATGCGCCGGAGAAAAAGCCGTGTTTATGTGAAAGCCGCCGTCCACCACTTCTTTTACTTTATCATTATATCCAACAACAATCAGACCGCCTGTATTTGCTCTCAAGACGTTTTCCATCCCCGCTCTGAGCGGTGTACCCGGAGCAACAAACTGCAATATAGATGACAGGTCTAACTCGTGTTTCGCCCCTTTTTTCTCTTTTTCCATCTATTATCCTCCTAATGAAGTACGAAGCGCTTCTGCAACATTTGCTACTCCGATAACCTCAATCCCTTTTGGTTTTGTCCATCCATCCAGATTTGCCGCGGGTATGATCATGCGTTTAAAACCAAGCTTTGCCGCTTCTTTCACACGCTGTTCAATTCTTGAAACCCGCCGGACTTCTCCGGTTAATCCCACTTCTCCAATAAAACAATCTGCAGGATTTGGAGGTGTGTCTCTAAAGCTTGATGCGATACTAATCACAATGGCAAGATCAATTGCCGGTTCATCAAGCTTAACGCCGCCAGCCACTTTCAAATAAGCATCCTGATTTTGCAGCAGCAGCCCTACTCTTTTTTCTAACACAGCCATTAACAGAGAAACCCTGTTATGGTCTATTCCCGTTGCCATACGCCTTGGGTTGCCAAAGCTTGTTGGCGAGATAAGCGCCTGAATTTCAACAAGAATCGGTCTAGTGCCCTCCATAGAGGCAGTGATACTCGAGCCTGCGGAACCAGCAGAGCGTTCTTCTAAGAAAATTTCTGAAGGATTCAAAACCTCAGTGAGCCCCTCTTCCCGCATTTCAAAAATGCCCATTTCGTTTGTAGATCCGAAACGGTTTTTTACAGCCCGCAAAATACGGAAAGTATGGTGGCGTTCTCCCTCAAAATATAAAACAGTGTCAACCATATGCTCCAACAGTCTCGGACCTGCAATAGACCCTTCTTTCGTCACGTGCCCTACGATAAAAATCGGAATACCTTTTGTTTTTGCAATTTTCATCAGCTCAGCGGTACATTCTCTGACTTGTGACACACTGCCTGGAGCCGATGTAATATCGCTTTGGTAAACCGTCTGAATAGAGTCAACAACGACAAACGCTGGATTCATCTCTTGTATAGCAGACGAAATATACTCCATATCGGTTTCAGATAAAACATGCAGTGACGGATTATTAATGCCGAGCCGGTCTGCTCGCAGCTTCGTTTGCTTTACAGATTCTTCTCCCGAAATATACAGCACACTGTTTGATGAGCCTGATAATTGAGCGGAAACCTGCAGTAATAGCGTTGACTTTCCGATACCAGGATCACCGCCGATTAAAACGAGGGAGCCTTTAACGACACCTCCGCCGAGTACTCTGTTAAACTCGCCAAGCTGTGTTTTGACGCGGGGTTCTTCTGATGTTTCGATTGATGTAATAGGTGAAGGTTTCTGTACAGTTTGAACAGAATGAGAAAAAGCCGCTCTCCGATTGGCCGGTGCTTTTTTAATCATTTCTTCCACCATTGTATTCCAAGCACCGCAGCCCGGACATTTCCCCATCCATTTTGGAGACTCGTAGCCGCAGGATTGGCAGATGAATTTCGATTTTGTTTTAGCCATATATAGTGTAAGACCTCTCCCTTGTTCTATTTCTTGATATGAAAGTGAGGCATACACTTACATGCTGTATGCCTCATTTCCGTCTTCTATATTAATTCGTTTTAGCAGTCGTTTTTACGACAAATTCGCCATCTTCTACATCAAGAACAATATGCTGTCCTTTATGAATATTTCCTCTGAGGAGTTCTTCAGATAAACGATCCTCGACATGTTTTTGGATCGCTCTTCTTAACGGACGGGCACCGTATTCCAGGTCAACGCCCTCTTCCGCGACTTTCGCTTTTGCAGCATCTGTCAATTCGATAGAAAGATCTTGTTCTTTCAGGCGTTTCGTTAATTGATCAGACATTAATGACACAATTTCAGTAAGATGTTTTTTCTCAAGTGAATGGAAGACAATGATTTCATCAATACGGTTGATGAACTCAGGTCTGAACGCTCGTTTCAATTCACCCATCACTTTATCTTTCATGTCTTTATGATTTTGAGTTTCATCCTGAACGTTAAAGCCGACATATTTATTGCGTTTCAGCTCACTTGCTCCGACGTTTGATGTCATGATCAGAATGGTATTGCGGAAATCGACTGTGCGTCCTTTAGAATCAGTCAATCGTCCGTCTTCAAGAACTTGCAGAAGGATATTGAAGACATCAGGGTGCGCTTTCTCGATCTCATCAAGAAGCACGACAGAGTAAGGTTTTCTTCTGACTTTCTCTGTCAATTGACCGCCTTCATCATATCCCACATATCCCGGAGGTGAACCAACAAGTCTTGAAGTTGAGTGTTTTTCCATGTATTCAGACATATCAATTCTGATCATGGATTCTTCATCGCCAAAAATGGATTCAGCGAGTGCTCGTGCAAGCTCTGTTTTACCTACACCTGTAGGGCCTAAGAAAATGAATGAGCCGATTGGGCGTTTAGGATCTTTCAACCCTGCTCTCGCACGTCTGACGGCTTTTGCAACAGCTACAACTGCCTCATCCTGGCCGATGACGCGGGAATGAAGAATGTTTTCCATATTGAGAAGCTTATCAGTTTCAGTTTGGGCGATTTTAGATACAGGCACACCGGTCCAGCTGGATACAACCATCGCAATATCATCCACAGTAACCTCTGAGTTTTCCTGCCCTTGCTTCTCTTTCCATGATTTCTTCGTATCCTCTACTTGCTCGCGCAGGCGTTGTTCAGTATCACGCAAGGAAGCAGCTTTTTCAAACTCTTGGCTTTGCACTGCCGCATCCTTCTCTTTACGAACCTCATCAAGCTTCTGCTCAAGCTCTTTTAAGTTAGGAGGCGTTGTAAATGAGCGCAGTCTCACCTTTGAACCTGCTTCATCGATCAAGTCAATTGCTTTATCCGGAAGGAAGCGGTCAGAAATATATCTGTCAGAAAGCTTAACCGCAGCTTCAATGGCATCATCAGTGATAGAAACGCGGTGGTGGGCTTCGTATCTGTCACGCAGACCTTGTAAAATTTGAATACTTTCATCTACAGATGGCTGATCAACCTGAATCGGCTGAAAACGGCGTTCCAGTGCTGCATCTTTTTCAATATATTTACGGTACTCATCAAGAGTCGTTGCACCAATACATTGGAGTTCGCCGCGAGCAAGTGATGGTTTTAAAATATTAGATGCATCAATAGCACCTTCTGCTCCGCCTGCCCCGATTAGTGTATGGAGCTCATCGATGAATAGAATGATATTTCCTGCCTGGCGAATTTCATCCATGACCTTCTTCAGGCGATCCTCAAATTCTCCACGGTATTTTGTGCCGGCAACAACTGTTCCCATGTCTAATGTCATCACACGTTTATCACGCAAAATTTCGGGTACTTCATTATTGATAATTTGCTGTGCCAAACCTTCTGCGATAGCCGTTTTACCTACACCTGGTTCCCCTATGAGAACAGGGTTGTTTTTCGTTCTGCGGCTTAACACTTCAATGACACGCTGGATCTCCTTGCTTCTGCCGATTACAGGGTCAAGACTGTCTTCCTTCGCAATAGCAGTTAAGTCTCTTGCCAAGCTGTCAAGCGTAGGCGTATTCGCATTGCTGTTTGTTCCTGCCGCTGATGATCCTGTTTCATTACTTCCTAGAAGCTGGAGCACCTGCTGTCTTGCTTTATTTAAGCTGACACCGAGATTATTCAGAACTCTCGCAGCAACACCTTCTCCTTCACGAATCAGACCAAGAAGAATATGTTCTGTTCCAACATAAGAATGACCGAGTTTTCTTGCTTCATCCATTGAAAGCTCAATGACTTTTTTAGCTCTAGGAGTATAATGAATCGTTTGAGACATTTCCTGCCCGCGCCCGATCAAACTTTCTACTTCTTTCTGAATTTTATCTGAACCGAGTCCAAGCGCTTGAAGAGCTTTAGCAGCAATGCCCTCTCCTTCTCTTACCAGTCCTAATAAAATATGCTCAGTGCCAATGTTATTATGACCTAACCGAAGTGCTTCTTCCTGTGCTAGCGCCAGTACTTTTTGAGCTCGTTCTGTAAATCTTCCAAACATCATATCGATTCATCCTCCTGTCTTTTCCCATTCATTTCTAAGTGAAGCCGTTCTCTGATGAGAGCCGCTCTTCGAATGTCCCTTTCGTTCGGACGCAAAGCGCCTCCCGAGTATTGCTGTAAAAATCCTGGCTGCGTCAAAATCATAAGTTCGTTAAGTATGTTGCTTGAAAGTCCTTTTATAATGCCTAGGTCTATGCCTAACCGAACATCTGAAAGGCACTTTGCAGTTTCTTTCGATTCTATCATCCGGCAATTAGACAAGACCCCATAAGACCGATATACCCGATCCTCAAGTTCGATTTTAGAAGTTTGATAAATCGCTTCTCGGGCAGATCGTTCTTGTTCAATCAACTGAGCAGCAACACTGTTAAGATCCTCTACAATATCCTGCTCTGACTTACCAAGCGTGATCTGATTTGAAATTTGAAAGATATTCCCTACTGCTTCGCTGCCTTCCCCATAAATTCCTCTAACAACTAAGCCTAATTGATTAATTGCCGGTATAATTCGATTTATTTGCCTAGTTAAAACTAGTGCCGGCAGATGCATCATGACCGAAGCCCTTAAACCTGTACCTACGTTTGTAGGACAGCTGGTTAAGTATCCTCTTTGCTCATTGAATGCATAATCAACTTTTTCTTCGATCCAGTCGTCGACCTGGTTTGCGGCTTTCATTGCTTCTAAAAGCTGAAATCCAGGGAAAAGACACTGAATTCTAATATGGTCCTCTTCATTTAGCATGACGCTTACTTCCTCATTTTCAGAAAGCAAACAGCCGCCAAAAGGAGACTCTGTCAGATTCGGACTGATTAGATGTTTTTCAACAAGTACACGCTTCTCTAAAGGCTGTGCATCATTCATTCTAATCAAAACAAATTTGCCGATTCCGGGAATTTCTTGCTCTGAAAACTGATCTTCAAATTGCTGTATGATGGATGAGGCTTCTTCATTGGAATACCGCGTAGGGAACCGAATATGCTCAAAGTTCCTTGCTAAACGTATGCGGCTGCTGAGTACAATGTCACTTTCAGGTCCTTTCTGCTTCATCCAACTGCTTAGTGCGTCCTGAATAAAATGCTTTAGCGACATTACTCCTGTTCCTCCTCACTATCTGTACTTTTGAGTGATTGTTCTAATGAACGAATTTGATCTCTTACATGAGCTGCATTTTCAAATTCTTCTTGATGGATTAAGGATTCTAATTCCTTTTTTAGCATATCAATCTGCCGTCTGACATGAAGATTGCCGCCTATTCGTTTCGGTATCTTACCTGCATGCACAGTGTTTCCGCTGTGCACTTTACGTAGGATTGGTGTAATGTTGCTATGAAATGTTTTGTAACATTCAGAACATCCAAAACGGCCAATTTTTCTGAATTGCTGAAAAGTCATTCCGCATTTCGGACAAGCAGATATTTGCTCCGAGTGACTGAACATTTGAGTTCCTGCATTTTGAAATGAAGAATCCATGTTCAGTAAACCCGAAAGTAAATTATGAATAGAGAAACCCTGATTTGCACTTATACCATATGAATCACTATTTTCTTTGGCACATTGTTCACAAATATGAACTTCTATTTTTTCTCCGTTAACAACCTTTGTAAAGTGAAAAGTGGCTGGTCTCTCGTGGCACTCTTGACAAATCAATCTTTTCACCCGCTTATTTTAATTTTAAAGAAGTCAGCATTGCCTTCATCATTCTCGCTCTTAATTCATCACGTTCAGGCAAGTCAATGTGTAAAACTGAGCGGTCCATTACGCTGACCATCATTTTTGCTTCTCTTTCTGAAATTACCTTGTCTTCTAATAGCCTTAAAATAATGTCATCAGAGGCTGCTTGAGACAAATGGGTATTAATTTGAGAAATAATATTATTGATCAGGACAACTTCATTGTTCATTTTAATTTTAATGATTCTGATGTAACCGCCGCCCCCGCGTTTGCTCTCAACAATATATCCTCTTTCGCTTGTAAATCTGGTGTTGATGACATAATTTATTTGGGAAGGAACGCATTGAAATTTATCTGCAATTTCACTTCGTTTAATCTCTAAAATTTCCTTGCCATTTTGATCTAACACTCGTTTTAAATATTGTTCAATGATGTCAGAAATATTATGTCCCACTCAACCCCCTCCTTTACTGACTTTGACTATATTTGACTTTAATCTTACTATAAGCCGTTTCTCGAGAATTTTCAACTTTCTCGCTCTATCCTTTATTATTTCCATTTTCCCGGTCCACAAAACCTGATTGCTGATTTAAAATTCGGTATAAAGTTATTATATTATACAGTTAAGTGGAATTTTATGATACCAATAAACCAAAATACAAAAAACCCAGCTCAATGAGCTGGGTTTAAGCTTGCTTGGCGGCGTCCTACTCTCACAGGGGGAAACCCCCGACTACCATCGGCGCTGAAGAGCTTAACTTCCGTGTTCGGTATGGGAACGGGTGTGACCTCTTCGCTATCGCCACCAAACAAATTGAGAGTGTTCTCTCAAAACTAGATAACAGGTGTGACATCATTCAAAATATGGTTAAGTCCTCGATCGATTAGTATCTGTCAGCTCCATGTGTCGCCACACTTCCACCTCAGACCTATCAACCTGATCATCTTTCAGGGATCTTACTTCCTTGCGGAATGGGAAATCTCATCTTGAGGGGGGCTTCATGCTTAGATGCTTTCAGCACTTATCCCGTCCGCACATAGCTACCCAGCGATGCCCTTGGCAGAACAACTGGTACACCAGCGGTGCGTCCATCCCGGTCCTCTCGTACTAAGGACAGCTCCTCTCAAATTTCCTGCGCCCGCGACGGATAGGGACCGAACTGTCTCACGACGTTCTGAACCCAGCTCGCGTACCGCTTTAATGGGCGAACAGCCCAACCCTTGGGACCGACTACAGCCCCAGGATGCGATGAGCCGACATCGAGGTGCCAAACCTCCCCGTCGATGTGGACTCTTGGGGGAGATAAGCCTGTTATCCCCGGGGTAGCTTTTATCCGTTGAGCGATGGCCCTTCCATGCGGAACCACCGGATCACTAAGCCCGACTTTCGTCCCTGCTCGACTTGTAGGTCTCGCAGTCAAGCTCCCTTGTGCCTTTACACTCTGCGAATGATTTCCAACCATTCTGAGGGAACCTTTGGGCGCCTCCGTTACCTTTTAGGAGGCGACCGCCCCAGTCAAACTGCCCACCTGACACTGTCTCCCCGCCCGATAAGGGCGGCGGGTTAGAAGGTCAATACAGCCAGGGTAGTATCCCACCGATGCCTCCACCGAAGCTGGCGCTCCGGTTTCCAAGGCTCCTACCTATCCTGTACAAGCTGTACCAACATTCAATATCAGGCTGCAGTAAAGCTCCACGGGGTCTTTCCGTCCTGTCGCGGGTAACCTGCATCTTCACAGGTACTATAATTTCACCGAGTCTCTCGTTGAGACAGTGCCCAGATCGTTGCGCCTTTCGTGCGGGTCGGAACTTACCCGACAAGGAATTTCGCTACCTTAGGACCGTTATAGTTACGGCCGCCGTTTACTGGGGCTTCAATTCGCACCTTCGCTTACGCTAAGCGCTCCTCTTAACCTTCCAGCACCGGGCAGGCGTCAGCCCCTATACTTCGCCTTACGGCTTCGCAGAGACCTGTGTTTTTGCTAAACAGTCGCCTGGGCCTATTCACTGCGGCTCTCTCGGGCTTGCACCCTAACAGAGCACCCCTTCTCCCGAAGTTACGGGGTCATTTTGCCGAGTTCCTTAACGAGAGTTCTCTCGATCACCTTAGGATTCTCTCCTCGCCTACCTGTGTCGGTTTGCGGTACGGGCACCTCTCACCTCGCTAGAGGCTTTTCTTGGCAGTGTGGAATCAGGAACTTCGCTACTATATTTCGCTCGCCATCACAGCTCAGCCTTATGGGAAACGGATTTGCCTATTTCCCAGCCTAACTGCTTGGACGCGGATATCCAATACCGCGCTTACCCTATCCTCCTGCGTCCCCCCATTGCTCAAATGGTGAGGAGGTGGTACAGGAATATCAACCTGTTGTCCATCGCCTACGCCTTTCGGCCTCGGCTTAGGTCCCGACTAACCCTGAGCGGACGAGCCTTCCTCAGGAAACCTTAGGCATTCGGTGGAGGGGATTCTCACCCCTCTTTCGCTACTCATACCGGCATTCTCACTTCTAAGCGCTCCACCAGTCCTTCCGGTCTGGCTTCACAGCCCTTAGAACGCTCTCCTACCACTGTTCGAAGAACAGTCCGCAGCTTCGGTGATACGTTTAGCCCCGGTACATTTTCGGCGCAGAGTCACTCGACCAGTGAGCTATTACGCACTCTTTAAATGGTGGCTGCTTCTAAGCCAACATCCTGGTTGTCTAAGCAACTCCACATCCTTTTCCACTTAACGTATACTTTGGGACCTTAGCTGGCGGTCTGGGCTGTTTCCCTTTCGACTACGGATCTTATCACTCGCAGTCTGACTCCCAAGGATAAGTCATTGGCATTCGGAGTTTGACTGAATTCGGTAACCCGGTAGGGGCCCCTAGTCCAATCAGTGCTCTACCTCCAAGACTCTTACCTTGAGGCTAGCCCTAAAGCTATTTCGGAGAGAACCAGCTATCTCCAGGTTCGATTGGCATTTCACCCCTACCCACACCTCATCCCCGCACTTTTCAACGTGCGTGGGTTCGGGCCTCCATTCAGTGTTACCTGAACTTCACCCTGGACATGGGTAGATCACCTGGTTTCGGGTCTACGACCACGTACTCATGCGCCCTATTCAGACTCGCTTTCGCTGCGGCTCCGCATCTTCTGCTTAACCTTGCACGGGATCGTAACTCGCCGGTTCATTCTACAAAAGGCACGCCATCACCCGTTAACGGGCTCTGACTACTTGTAGGCACACGGTTTCAGGATCTCTTTCACTCCCCTTCCGGGGTGCTTTTCACCTTTCCCTCACGGTACTGGTTCACTATCGGTCACTAGGGAGTATTTAGCCTTGGGAGATGGTCCTCCCGGATTCCGACGGAATTTCACGTGTTCCGCCGTACTCAGGATCCACTCAGGAGAGAACGAAGTTTTGACTACAGGGCTGTTACCTCCTATGGCGGGCCTTTCCAGACCTCTTCATCTACCTCGTTCTTTTGTAACTCCGTACAGAGTGTCCTACAACCCCAAGAGGCAAGCCTCTTGGTTTGGGCTAATCCCGTTTCGCTCGCCGCTACTCAGGGAATCGCATTTGCTTTCTCTTCCTCCGGGTACTTAGATGTTTCAGTTCCCCGGGTCTGCCTTCTCATATCCTATGAATTCAGATATGGATACCACTCCATTACGAGTGGTGGGTTTCCCCATTCGGAAATCTCCGGATCAAAGCTTGCTTACAGCTCCCCGAAGCATATCGGTGTTCGTCCCGTCCTTCATCGGCTCCTAGTGCCAAGGCATCCACCGTGCGCCCTTTCTAACTTAACCGTTAAAAAGAATCACTATGTGATATCTTGTGTTACTAATTGAATGTGATGTCTACTGTTATCTAGTTTTCAAAGAACACGTTTCGAAGGAATGATCCTTCAAAACTAAACAAGACAGGGAACGTTCTGTTTATAAGACCCAAGGTCTTATATTCCGTATAATATCCTTAGAAAGGAGGTGATCCAGCCGCACCTTCCGATACGGCTACCTTGTTACGACTTCACCCCAATCATCTGTCCCACCTTCGGCGGCTGGCTCCTAAAAGGTTACCTCACCGACTTCGGGTGTTACAAACTCTCGTGGTGTGACGGGCGGTGTGTACAAGGCCCGGGAACGTATTCACCGCGGCATGCTGATCCGCGATTACTAGCGATTCCAGCTTCACGCAGTCGAGTTGCAGACTGCGATCCGAACTGAGAACAGATTTGTGGGATTGGCTTAACCTCGCGGTTTCGCTGCCCTTTGTTCTGTCCATTGTAGCACGTGTGTAGCCCAGGTCATAAGGGGCATGATGATTTGACGTCATCCCCACCTTCCTCCGGTTTGTCACCGGCAGTCACCTTAGAGTGCCCAACTGAATGCTGGCAACTAAGATCAAGGGTTGCGCTCGTTGCGGGACTTAACCCAACATCTCACGACACGAGCTGACGACAACCATGCACCACCTGTCACTCTGCCCCCGAAGGGGACGTCCTATCTCTAGGATTGTCAGAGGATGTCAAGACCTGGTAAGGTTCTTCGCGTTGCTTCGAATTAAACCACATGCTCCACCGCTTGTGCGGGCCCCCGTCAATTCCTTTGAGTTTCAGTCTTGCGACCGTACTCCCCAGGCGGAGTGCTTAATGCGTTAGCTGCAGCACTAAGGGGCGGAAACCCCCTAACACTTAGCACTCATCGTTTACGGCGTGGACTACCAGGGTATCTAATCCTGTTCGCTCCCCACGCTTTCGCTCCTCAGCGTCAGTTACAGACCAGAGAGTCGCCTTCGCCACTGGTGTTCCTCCACATCTCTACGCATTTCACCGCTACACGTGGAATTCCACTCTCCTCTTCTGCACTCAAGTTCCCCAGTTTCCAATGACCCTCCCCGGTTGAGCCGGGGGCTTTCACATCAGACTTAAGAAACCGCCTGCGAGCCCTTTACGCCCAATAATTCCGGACAACGCTTGCCACCTACGTATTACCGCGGCTGCTGGCACGTAGTTAGCCGTGGCTTTCTGGTTAGGTACCGTCAAGGTACCGCCCTATTTGAACGGTACTTGTTCTTCCCTAACAACAGAGCTTTACGATCCGAAAACCTTCATCACTCACGCGGCGTTGCTCCGTCAGACTTTCGTCCATTGCGGAAGATTCCCTACTGCTGCCTCCCGTAGGAGTCTGGGCCGTGTCTCAGTCCCAGTGTGGCCGATCACCCTCTCAGGTCGGCTACGCATCGTAGCCTTGGTGAGCCATTACCTCACCAACTAGCTAATGCGCCGCGGGTCCATCTGTAAGTGGTAGCCGAAGCCACCTTTTATGTTTGAACCATGCGGTTCAAACAACCATCCGGTATTAGCCCCGGTTTCCCGGAGTTATCCCAGTCTTACAGGCAGGTTACCCACGTGTTACTCACCCGTCCGCCGCTAACATCAGGGAGCAAGCTCCCATCTGTCCGCTCGACTTGCATGTATTAGGCACGCCGCCAGCGTTCGTCCTGAGCCAGGATCAAACTCTCCGATAAAGTAGTTTGACTGACTACGCACATCGCTGTGCGATTTTTAAAAACTGAATTAACAGGTACGTTTTGTCTTGTTTAGTTTTCAAAGATCATTTTTTGTCCGCTTTGTTAAAGCAACTTTGTTAGTATACAATATCACTTCTTCAAAGTCAACAACTTTTTTAAAAAACTTTTGGTGGAGCCTAGCGGGATCGAACCGCTGACCTCCTGCGTGCAAAGCAGGCGCTCTCCCAGCTGAGCTAAGGCCCCATAAAAATGGTCGGGAAGACAGGATTCGAACCTGCGACCCCATGGTCCCAAACCATGTGCTCTACCAAGCTGAGCTACTTCCCGATTTCCCATCTATTCTATTAAAAGATATGGCGCGCCCGAGAGGAGTCGAACCCCTAACCTTTTGATCCGTAGTCAAACGCTCTATCCAATTGAGCTACGGGCGCAAAACATAATGCCGAGGGCCGGACTTGAACCGGCACGGTAGTCACCTACCGCAGGATTTTAAGTCCTGTGTGTCTGCCAATTCCACCACCCCGGCGTGGATGGTATAGTTGGAGCGGAAGACGGGATTCGAACCCGCGACCCCCACCTTGGCAAGGTGGTGTTCTACCACTGAACTACTTCCGCAGACAGGATGTCCAGTTTTTCTAACTGTTATCCTATATAATGCGGGTGAAGGGACTTGAACCCCCACGTCATAAAGACACTAGATCCTAAGTCTAGCGCGTCTGCCAATTCCGCCACACCCGCGTAAAATGGTGAGCCATGAAGGACTCGAACCTTCGACCCTCTGATTAAAAGTCAGATGCTCTACCAACTGAGCTAATGGCTCTTCTACAAGAGACTTGAGTATTATATCATATAAAAGTGGTGCCGGCAAGAGGACTTGAACCCCCAACCTACTGATTACAAGTCAGTTGCTCTACCAATTGAGCTACACCGGCATAATGGTGGAGGATGACGGGCTCGAACCGCCGACCCTCTGCTTGTAAGGCAGATGCTCTCCCAGCTGAGCTAATCCTCCATAATTGCACTAACGTGCAATTGCTTGGCGGCGTCCTACTCTCACAGGGGGAAACCCCCGACTACCATCGGCGCTGAAGAGCTTAACTTCCGTGTTCGGTATGGGAACGGGTGTGACCTCTTCGCTATCGCCACCAAACAAATTGAGAGTGTTCTCTCAAAACTAGATAACAGGTGTGACATCATTCAAAATATGGTTAAGTCCTCGATCGATTAGTATCTGTCAGCTCCATGTGTCGCCACACTTCCACCTCAGACCTATCAACCTGATCATCTTTCAGGGATCTTACTTCCTTGCGGAATGGGAAATCTCATCTTGAGGGGGGCTTCATGCTTAGATGCTTTCAGCACTTATCCCGTCCGCACATAGCTACCCAGCGATGCCCTTGGCAGAACAACTGGTACACCAGCGGTGCGTCCATCCCGGTCCTCTCGTACTAAGGACAGCTCCTCTCAAATTTCCTGCGCCCGCGACGGATAGGGACCGAACTGTCTCACGACGTTCTGAACCCAGCTCGCGTACCGCTTTAATGGGCGAACAGCCCAACCCTTGGGACCGACTACAGCCCCAGGATGCGATGAGCCGACATCGAGGTGCCAAACCTCCCCGTCGATGTGGACTCTTGGGGGAGATAAGCCTGTTATCCCCGGGGTAGCTTTTATCCGTTGAGCGATGGCCCTTCCATGCGGAACCACCGGATCACTAAGCCCGACTTTCGTCCCTGCTCGACTTGTAGGTCTCGCAGTCAAGCTCCCTTGTGCCTTTACACTCTGCGAATGATTTCCAACCATTCTGAGGGAACCTTTGGGCGCCTCCGTTACCTTTTAGGAGGCGACCGCCCCAGTCAAACTGCCCACCTGACACTGTCTCCCCGCCCGATAAGGGCGGCGGGTTAGAAGGTCAATACAGCCAGGGTAGTATCCCACCGATGCCTCCACCGAAGCTGGCGCTCCGGTTTCCAAGGCTCCTACCTATCCTGTACAAGCTGTACCAACATTCAATATCAGGCTGCAGTAAAGCTCCACGGGGTCTTTCCGTCCTGTCGCGGGTAACCTGCATCTTCACAGGTACTATAATTTCACCGAGTCTCTCGTTGAGACAGTGCCCAGATCGTTGCGCCTTTCGTGCGGGTCGGAACTTACCCGACAAGGAATTTCGCTACCTTAGGACCGTTATAGTTACGGCCGCCGTTTACTGGGGCTTCAATTCGCACCTTCGCTTACGCTAAGCGCTCCTCTTAACCTTCCAGCACCGGGCAGGCGTCAGCCCCTATACTTCGCCTTACGGCTTCGCAGAGACCTGTGTTTTTGCTAAACAGTCGCCTGGGCCTATTCACTGCGGCTCTCTCGGGCTTGCACCCTAACAGAGCACCCCTTCTCCCGAAGTTACGGGGTCATTTTGCCGAGTTCCTTAACGAGAGTTCTCTCGATCACCTTAGGATTCTCTCCTCGCCTACCTGTGTCGGTTTGCGGTACGGGCACCTCTCACCTCGCTAGAGGCTTTTCTTGGCAGTGTGGAATCAGGAACTTCGCTACTATATTTCGCTCGCCATCACAGCTCAGCCTTATGGGAAACGGATTTGCCTATTTCCCAGCCTAACTGCTTGGACGCGGATATCCAATACCGCGCTTACCCTATCCTCCTGCGTCCCCCCATTGCTCAAATGGTGAGGAGGTGGTACAGGAATATCAACCTGTTGTCCATCGCCTACGCCTTTCGGCCTCGGCTTAGGTCCCGACTAACCCTGAGCGGACGAGCCTTCCTCAGGAAACCTTAGGCATTCGGTGGAGGGGATTCTCACCCCTCTTTCGCTACTCATACCGGCATTCTCACTTCTAAGCGCTCCACCAGTCCTTCCGGTCTGGCTTCACAGCCCTTAGAACGCTCTCCTACCACTGTTCGAAGAACAGTCCGCAGCTTCGGTGATACGTTTAGCCCCGGTACATTTTCGGCGCAGAGTCACTCGACCAGTGAGCTATTACGCACTCTTTAAATGGTGGCTGCTTCTAAGCCAACATCCTGGTTGTCTAAGCAACTCCACATCCTTTTCCACTTAACGTATACTTTGGGACCTTAGCTGGCGGTCTGGGCTGTTTCCCTTTCGACTACGGATCTTATCACTCGCAGTCTGACTCCCAAGGATAAGTCATTGGCATTCGGAGTTTGACTGAATTCGGTAACCCGGTAGGGGCCCCTAGTCCAATCAGTGCTCTACCTCCAAGACTCTTACCTTGAGGCTAGCCCTAAAGCTATTTCGGAGAGAACCAGCTATCTCCAGGTTCGATTGGCATTTCACCCCTACCCACACCTCATCCCCGCACTTTTCAACGTGCGTGGGTTCGGGCCTCCATTCAGTGTTACCTGAACTTCACCCTGGACATGGGTAGATCACCTGGTTTCGGGTCTACGACCACGTACTCATGCGCCCTATTCAGACTCGCTTTCGCTGCGGCTCCGCATCTTCTGCTTAACCTTGCACGGGATCGTAACTCGCCGGTTCATTCTACAAAAGGCACGCCATCACCCGTTAACGGGCTCTGACTACTTGTAGGCACACGGTTTCAGGATCTCTTTCACTCCCCTTCCGGGGTGCTTTTCACCTTTCCCTCACGGTACTGGTTCACTATCGGTCACTAGGGAGTATTTAGCCTTGGGAGATGGTCCTCCCGGATTCCGACGGAATTTCACGTGTTCCGCCGTACTCAGGATCCACTCAGGAGAGAACGAAGTTTTGACTACAGGGCTGTTACCTCCTATGGCGGGCCTTTCCAGACCTCTTCATCTACCTCGTTCTTTTGTAACTCCGTACAGAGTGTCCTACAACCCCAAGAGGCAAGCCTCTTGGTTTGGGCTAATCCCGTTTCGCTCGCCGCTACTCAGGGAATCGCATTTGCTTTCTCTTCCTCCGGGTACTTAGATGTTTCAGTTCCCCGGGTCTGCCTTCTCATATCCTATGAATTCAGATATGGATACCACTCCATTACGAGTGGTGGGTTTCCCCATTCGGAAATCTCCGGATCAAAGCTTGCTTACAGCTCCCCGAAGCATATCGGTGTTCGTCCCGTCCTTCATCGGCTCCTAGTGCCAAGGCATCCACCGTGCGCCCTTTCTAACTTAACCGTTAAAAAGAATCACTATGTGATATCTTGTGTTACTAATTGAATGTGATGTCTACTGTTATCTAGTTTTCAAAGAACACGTTTCGAAGGAATGATCCTTCAAAACTAAACAAGACAGGGAACGTTCTGTTTATAAGACCCAAGGTCTTATATTCCGTATAATATCCTTAGAAAGGAGGTGATCCAGCCGCACCTTCCGATACGGCTACCTTGTTACGACTTCACCCCAATCATCTGTCCCACCTTCGGCGGCTGGCTCCTAAAAGGTTACCTCACCGACTTCGGGTGTTACAAACTCTCGTGGTGTGACGGGCGGTGTGTACAAGGCCCGGGAACGTATTCACCGCGGCATGCTGATCCGCGATTACTAGCGATTCCAGCTTCACGCAGTCGAGTTGCAGACTGCGATCCGAACTGAGAACAGATTTGTGGGATTGGCTTAACCTCGCGGTTTCGCTGCCCTTTGTTCTGTCCATTGTAGCACGTGTGTAGCCCAGGTCATAAGGGGCATGATGATTTGACGTCATCCCCACCTTCCTCCGGTTTGTCACCGGCAGTCACCTTAGAGTGCCCAACTGAATGCTGGCAACTAAGATCAAGGGTTGCGCTCGTTGCGGGACTTAACCCAACATCTCACGACACGAGCTGACGACAACCATGCACCACCTGTCACTCTGCCCCCGAAGGGGACGTCCTATCTCTAGGATTGTCAGAGGATGTCAAGACCTGGTAAGGTTCTTCGCGTTGCTTCGAATTAAACCACATGCTCCACCGCTTGTGCGGGCCCCCGTCAATTCCTTTGAGTTTCAGTCTTGCGACCGTACTCCCCAGGCGGAGTGCTTAATGCGTTAGCTGCAGCACTAAGGGGCGGAAACCCCCTAACACTTAGCACTCATCGTTTACGGCGTGGACTACCAGGGTATCTAATCCTGTTCGCTCCCCACGCTTTCGCTCCTCAGCGTCAGTTACAGACCAGAGAGTCGCCTTCGCCACTGGTGTTCCTCCACATCTCTACGCATTTCACCGCTACACGTGGAATTCCACTCTCCTCTTCTGCACTCAAGTTCCCCAGTTTCCAATGACCCTCCCCGGTTGAGCCGGGGGCTTTCACATCAGACTTAAGAAACCGCCTGCGAGCCCTTTACGCCCAATAATTCCGGACAACGCTTGCCACCTACGTATTACCGCGGCTGCTGGCACGTAGTTAGCCGTGGCTTTCTGGTTAGGTACCGTCAAGGTACCGCCCTATTCGAACGGTACTTGTTCTTCCCTAACAACAGAGCTTTACGATCCGAAAACCTTCATCACTCACGCGGCGTTGCTCCGTCAGACTTTCGTCCATTGCGGAAGATTCCCTACTGCTGCCTCCCGTAGGAGTCTGGGCCGTGTCTCAGTCCCAGTGTGGCCGATCACCCTCTCAGGTCGGCTACGCATCGTTGCCTTGGTGAGCCATTACCTCACCAACTAGCTAATGCGCCGCGGGTCCATCTGTAAGTGGTAGCCGAAGCCACCTTTTATGTTTGAACCATGCGGTTCAAACAACCATCCGGTATTAGCCCCGGTTTCCCGGAGTTATCCCAGTCTTACAGGCAGGTTACCCACGTGTTACTCACCCGTCCGCCGCTGACATCAGGGAGCAAGCTCCCATCTGTCCGCTCGACTTGCATGTATTAGGCACGCCGCCAGCGTTCGTCCTGAGCCAGGATCAAACTCTCCGATAAAGTAGTTTGACTGACTACGCACATCGCTGTGCGATTTTTAAAAACTGAATTAACAGGTACGTTTTGTCTTGTTTAGTTTTCAAAGATCATTCTGTCCACTTCGTTCAAGCGACTTTATTATTATAACTCGTTGACTCAGTGAAGTCAATAACTTTTTTTAAGTTATTTTTTCGTTATCGCCTTGTTTAGCGGCAACGAATAATAATATACCACCTAGTAAATAATAGTGCAATAGTTTTTTTGAAGAAATACTAAGGAATTTAAAAAGAGCGGCATCCTTTCTCTATGGAGGATACCGCTCTTCTTTATTAGCGTTGTCTCATTTGCGGGAATAACAGCACATCGCGAATAGAAGGGGCATTCGTCAGCAGCATAACCAGACGGTCGATACCGATGCCTAAACCTCCTGTTGGCGGCATACCGTATTCCAGAGCTTCAACAAAGTCTTCATCCATTAGATGAGCTTCATCATTACCGGCTTCACGCTCTTTTAATTGCGCTTCAAAGCGTTCTCTTTGATCAATAGGATCATTCAGCTCTGTAAACGCGTTGGCATGTTCACGGCCAACGATAAACAGCTCAAAACGGTCTGTAAAACGCGGGTCCTCAGGGTTTTTCTTAGCAAGAGGAGAAATTTCTACAGGATGCCCGTAAATAAACGTTGGCTGAATAAGCGTTTCTTCAATTTTTTGTTCGAAGAATTCGTTGATGATATGCCCTACTGTCATAGAATCTTTAATTTCTACACCATGTTCTTTTGCATATTCACGCGCCTGCTCAACAGTAACCTCTTCCCAGAAATCAACGCCGGTCGCTTCTTTGACTGCGTCAACCATATGGATTCTTTTCCACTCCGGTTTAAGGTCGATTTGCTCTTCCCCGTATTGAATCGTAGTTGTGCCAAGCACTTCTTGGGCGATATGAGCGACAAGGTTTTCAGTTAAGCTCATGATATCTTTATAGTCCGCATATGCTTCATATAACTCAATCATTGTAAATTCAGGGTTATGGCGTGTAGAGACTCCTTCGTTACGGAAAACACGGCCGATTTCATATACTTTTTCTAAACCGCCGACAATTAGACGTTTTAGGTGCAGTTCGATAGCAATACGCATATAGAGTGGAATGTCTAACGCGTTGTGGTGAGTGATAAACGGACGTGCAGAAGCTCCCCCAGGAATGCTGTGCATTGTAGGTGTTTCTACTTCTAAGTATCCATGATCATCAAGGTATCTTCTCATAGCTTGAATGATCTTGCTTCGTGTAATGAATGTATGTTTGCTGTCTGGGTTTACGATAAGATCCAGGTAACGCTGACGGTAGCGCTGCTCAACGTCTTTTAAACCATGGTATTTGTCAGGAAGCGGACGAAGCGCTTTTGTCAGCAATTCAAAGGAAGTTGCTTTAACAGACAATTCGCCTACATTTGTTTTGAAGACTTTTCCGGTTACACCGATAAGATCACCGAGGTCAGAAGACTTGAAGATTTCATATTGGTCGTCACCGACACTGTCTTTTCTTACGTAGATTTGGATTTGGCCTTCTAAATCCTGAAGATGGGCAAAGCCGGCTTTTCCTTTGCCGCGTTTTGTCATCATGCGGCCTGCGATTGTAACTTCAATCGCTTTTTCTTCTAACTCTTCTTTGGTTAGATCTTGATATGCCGAAATAACTTCTTGAGACTGATGAGTTCTTTCAAAACGTGCGCCGAATGGATCGATGCCGTTATCTCTCAGCTGATTCATTTTATCGCGTCTGACTTGCAGCTGATCATTCAATTCTTCATGGTTATGCTCTTCTTGACTCATTGTTATCACTCCATTACAGATATTGTTTCATGAAAAAAGCAGAAAAACTGCCAGCGTAAAACTAGCAGTGAGCAGCAAATAGAGGTAAGTATTATCCTACTTTTGCATTTTGAAGCTCTTTTGCCTCAACTTCAACCGTAAATGCATCTAAAAGCTGTACAAACTCTTCTCTCGTCTCGCAATGATTGATTTCATTACGAACGTTCGCATTGCCTTTTACGCCTTTCAGATACCATGCAGCGTGCTTTCTCATTTCTCTTACCGCTACGTTTTCACCTTTTAAGTCAATCAGACGGTCAAGATGCAGTTTGCATACGGCCATTTTTTCGCGTACTTGCGGCTCTTCTTTTAATTCACCTGTTTCAAGATACTGAACCGTACGGTAAATCATCCACGGGTTGCCCAATGCAGCGCGTCCGATCATCACCCCGTCTACTCCTGTCTCATCGAGCATACGCTTAGCATCCTGCGGTGTCTTAACATCGCCGTTTCCGATAACCGGAATCGATACTGATTGTTTTACTTCTTTGATGATATCCCAGTTTGCCGTTCCTTCGTACATCTGCACTCTCGTACGGCCGTGAAGTGCCACTGCTTTACCGCCCGCACGTTCTACAGCCTGTGCATTTTTCACTGCGAAAATGTGGTCTTCATCCCAGCCCATTCTCATTTTCACTGTAACTGGTTTATTAACAGCATCCACTACTGCAGAAACCATTTCGTAAATCTTATCAGGGTCGAGAAGCCATTTGGCTCCCGCATCGCATTTTGTAATCTTCGGCACGGGACATCCCATGTTAATATCAATGATATCAGCAGTTGTGTTTTGGTCTACAAACTTCGCCGCTTCCACAAGGGTTTCCTTTTTTCCTCCGAAAATTTGAAGGCTGAGTGGTTTCTCACGTTCATCGATATAAAGCATACCCATTGTTCTTGCATTGTTGTAAAGGATCGCTTTGTCACTGACCATTTCAGCGCATACCAATCCGGCTCCGAATTCCTTTACAGTCAATCTGAACGCAGAGTTGCAGACACCAGCCATAGGTGCGAGCACAACCCGGTTTTTCAATTGAATATCTCCGATTTTGAACAATTTTTCTCCTCCTTTCATTTGTTCTATTTTTCTGGCGGCGCCAATTCGTCCGCACTTATATTTAAAACATCTGCTGCATCTTGAATGATGGCAGCTGACGGCAATCGGTTTCCGCGTTCAATTTCGCCGAGAATAGAAACTGATATACCTAATGCTTTTGCAAATCCTTCTTGAGTATAACCTTTCAGCTTTCTGAATGCACGAATTCGTCTACCCCAGATTTCTGCTTCCATACTCTTACACCTTCTTGGTCTGTTTCGGCGTTTGTAGCCTCTTTTTCAACCTGCTGGCAAATTTCCGCAAGAGGCGCAAGGACAAACAAACGCTCATACATTCTCGGATGCGGAACAATTAGTTGCTCTGTTTCAATATTTTCACGATTAAATAACAAAATGTCAAGGTCTGCCGTCCGCGGCCCCCATCTTACTTCCCTTGTTCTGCCTAATTCATTTTCTATCTGCTGCGTCAGTTCAAGGAGTTCAAAAGGGTTCAGTGATGTCTTGATTTCAACAGCCATATTCAAAAATTCAGCTTGGTCTTCGTATCCGACCGGGTCAGTTTCGTAAATAGACGACACTTTAGTGACTGTCACCGCAGCATGCTGAAGCAGTAAAGCCACTGCTTGCCTTAAATACGTTTCTCTATCTCCAATATTAGATCCAAGTGCAATATAAGCTATGTTGTTCATGACTTTTTTCTCGTAATTTCAATTGCTACTGATTTATAGTGTCCGGGAATTGGCGGGTCTGGCTTAATCACTTTCACCGTACATTGCTGAACAGGCTGAAATTTTTCGAGAACAGTGCCAGCAATACGTTCCGCCAGCGTTTCTACCAATTTTACAGGCTCCCCTTCCACGATATCTTTACATACGTGATAGAGCTCAGCATAGTTGATCGTTTGCTCAAGGTCGTCTGTTTGTCCAGCTTTGCTCAAATCCAGCTCAGCAGTTAAATCGACTTTAAACCGCTGGCCAAGCTTGTTTTCTTCTTTGAACACACCGTGATATCCGTAAAACTCCATACCTTCTACATAAACTTTATCCATGGTGCACCCCTCCCTTATTCAGCATCGCGTCCATCATTTTCGCCATTCTGGCAATTTGCTTTACATCATGGACCCTGACAATGTCACAGCCTTTTTGAATGCCGAGACACACAGTCGCGCCTGTGCCCTCAGCCCGCTCCTCAGGCGGAAGATCCAGAACACGTCCGATGAATCTTTTTCGGGAGGTTGCCAGAAGAACCGGATATCCCAACCCGCTGAAAATCTCTAGTTTGTTCATCACTGCCAGGTTATCGTGATAGGTTTTCGCGAAACCGATACCGGGATCAAGAATAATGTTCTTCTCGTCTACTCCGGCCTCAACAGCAATTTTTACACTCTCCATTAAGTCCGACAGCATATCCGGCAATAAGTCATTGTAGTTTCTTTCAAGGCGGTTATGCATGAGAACAATTGGAACATTATGTTCAGCTGCAACGGAAGCCATCTTCGGATCATGTTTGGCACCCCAAATATCATTGATAATGGATGCGCCGGCTTTCACTGCTTCATCTGCGACAGAAGCCTTGTACGTGTCTACAGAAATAGGAACACCAAGCTCTTTCGCAATCCGCTCAATCACCGGAATGACTCTGGACATCTCCTCATCCTCAGATACGCACTCAGCGCCAGGCCTTGTCGATTCCCCTCCGATATCAATGATATGGGCACCATCATCGATCATCTCTTTCGCGTGCAGCAGCGCCTTGTCCAAGCTGTCATATTTTCCGCCGTCCGAGAAAGAGTCAGGCGTTACGTTTAAAATTCCCATCACCAGCGTCTTCTCTTTATATGATAAAGCACTGGGCTTAGTGTGGATTACTTGTGTTTGATCTATTGTTTGCTGCGCCATGCTCTTCCTCCCTTTTCATGAATCATGTTCTTTATTTCTTTTTTGTATAACAATTGAAGAGCGGAGGTTGCTTCTCCGCTTTTGCTTCCATAGTTTACTTCTTCTATTTTAGTAAACGGGATGATTTCAAGAACCGAGTTCGTCATCCACGCTTCGTCAGCTGTCAAGAGAGCTTCTAGCTCATATCGGCCCGTTTTGAGCTCCAGGCCGATATTCTTTGCATTTTCTATGATAAAACGTCTCGTGACGCCGTCCAGAATACCGGTATCAAGCGATGGCGTATAGATACAGCGACCTTTTCTCCAGAAGACATTAGATATGATACCCTCTGCAACAGCTCCATCCTCCGTTAGGAAAATTCCCTCGACACGCGGATCATTTCCAATTTCCCGTTTCGCATACATATTATTTAAATAATGATGAGATTTTAACCGGAACGACCCCTCAGGAGTGTTTCTCCGTATCGATAAAATCTTCCCTTCTTTTTGCAAAGGAAGACTTTCTGGTTTAAGCTGATTCACAAAGCATAAAACGGTCGGCTTATCGTACGTCTGGGCGACAAAGCCTTTATCGCTGATCCCCGCAGATATGTTCAGTCTGACGCGGACATTGCCATCCTTGATATCATTTAGCTTAAGCAGCTTGTCCAGCATCTCAAGGATCTCATGCTTTGAAACAGTATATTCGATTTGCAGATCCTTAAGTGCGCGTTCAAGCCGTTCTATATGCCAATCAAGCAGAAACGGGCAGCCTTCGTAGAGCCTGAAGGTTTCGAAAACACCGATCCCATATAAAAACCCATGGTCAAAAGGAGAAAGAACTGCATCTTTCTCCTCCATATACCGGCCGTTTACATATATCATCACGCAATAACTTCCTTGCGGTATGTCTCAATAAAATTTCTGAGCATTTCTTTCCCAAAGGAGGTCATAATAGACTCTGGGTGAAATTGCACGCCCTCTATCGGGAGGTCATTGTGGCGAATAGCCATGATTTCTCCTTCTTTCGTTTGTGCTGTTACTGTAAAACAGCTTGGCAGCGTCTCAGGTTTTACGATCAGCGAGTGGTATCGCGTCGCAACAAGGGGATTTTTCAACCCTTCAAAAATGGTCTTGCCGTCATGCTCGATATCCGAGGTTTTCCCGTGCATAAGCCGTTCTGCCCTAACAACATCACCACCGAACACTTGTGCGATGGACTGATGTCCGAGACATACACCGAAAATAGGAATTTTCCCTGCGAAATGTTTAATTGCTTCGAGGCTGATTCCCGCCTCATCAGGGCTGCACGGTCCGGGAGATATCATCAGAAAGTCCGGAGACAGTTCTTCAATTTCTTCGATTGTGATGCTGTCATTGCGTTTCACAACCAGCTCTTCCCCAAGCTCGCCCAAATACTGTACCAAGTTGTACGTGAATGAATCGTAGTTATCAATCATTAAAATCATTTCTCCGCTCACCTCATCTAATTTTTGTCTCTTCTTTGCTCAGCTCTAATGCTCTTTGCATCGCAAAAGCTTTTTTGAATGATTCCTTGTATTCGTGCTTCGGAACAGAATCAATCACAACTCCTGCGCCGGACTGCATAAATGCCTGCCCTCCGGTTGCATAAATGGTTCGAATGACGATATTAAACTGCAGATCGTGATTATATCCAAACCATCCTATAGATCCAGTATAAAGCCCTCGGCGTGTCGGCTCAAGTTCTTCTATAATTTCCATCGTTCTTACTTTCGGTGCACCAGTAATGGTTCCTCCGGGAAACACAGCATGAATAATATCTACAGCATCATACCCATCCTGCAGTTCACCTTGGACATTAGACACAATGTGCATCACATGCGAGTATTTTTCAATTGCCATGAATTCATTTACGCGCACAGACCCGTAACGTGATACTCTTCCCAGGTCATTTCGCTCAAGATCAACCAGCATGACATGTTCCGCGCGTTCTTTTTCATTGTGTATCAATTCGTTTGCAAGCGCCTCGTCTTCTTCATTTGTTTTCCCTCTGGAACGTGTGCCCGCAATCGGTCTCGTCTCTAATAGCTTGCCCTTTTTGCTGACAAGCAGTTCAGGCGATCCGCAAATGATTTGGAAATCAGGTGTTTCTAAATACGCCATATAAGGAGAAGGATTTACTTCTCTCAAGGTTTTGTAAATTTGATATGGGTGGGCAGACAGTGACTGTGACTGCCTTATTGATAGATTGACTTGAAACACATCTCCGCTGGCAATGTATTGTTTGATTTTCTCTACAGCTTGTGAGAACCCATCCTCGGTAAATGGCGCCGCAAAGGAACCATCTGTTTCAGGTTTCATCTCTCGCGAAGAGACAGCGGGAAGCTCAGTCAGCCACATCTGCTCTAACTCAGATAGCTTGACATCTGCTGTTTCCTGATCAGAACCATTAACATGAGTAATCAGCCATAGAGACTCTTCTTGATGGTCATAAACTGCTATATCATCAAAAACAAGAAAATAAATATCTGGTGTTTCTAGATCATCTAACGAGAGCATTTTAAAATTTTCAATGTACCGTGCGTAATCATAGCTGAGAAACCCGATTGCCCCGCCTTGAAAGTCAGGGAACTCATGATTCGTTTCTGTTTCCAGCGTTTTAAACCAGCTGTGGAAGGCCCTTAATGGATCACCTTCTTTAAACAGCATCTCATCACCATGCTTAATTGTAGTTATTCCGTCTTTTCCTTTTACAGTCGCAATTGGATCAAGACCGGCTATACTATATCTGCCGCCTCTTGCACTTTCGAGAAGTACATGATGTTTTCGGGATTGCGCAAGTTTCTCAAATTGTTGTAAGAATGAGTCTTTTTGAAAAGGTACTTTTTTGCCTGCCGGTCTGCGTTGTGCCATTTGTATCATTCCTCTATTTTCTTTTTTACTTGGTTTAATTGTAAAGCAATGTTGTGAGTGAAAAAAGTGAATTTCTCTTCCAAGAATAACATTCGTCGCAGACATGGCATATTTGATGCACGAAATATAAAAAAACTCCCGGCTGACCGGGAGTTTTGGCTTTTTTTAATCGAATTGATACAGCGGCGTGCTTAGATAACGTTCGCCGTTACTTGGAATGATGGCCAATACTTTTTTGCCTTTTCCGAGTTTTTTTGCTACTTGAAGAGCAGCATAAATTGCCGCACCTGATGAGATGCCTCCGAGAATTCCTTCTTCACGTGCAGCTCTGCGGGCATATTCGAATGCTTCTTCATTCTTCACAGGGAAGATTTCATCATATACTTCAGTGTTTAAGATGTCCGGCACGAATCCAGCTCCGATTCCCTGAATTTTGTGGGGGCCTGGTTTTCCTCCTGAAAGCACTGGGGAATCTGACGGTTCAACAGCATAAATCTTGATGGAAGGGTATGCTTCCTTCAGCACTTCACCCGCTCCCGTAATCGTTCCGCCCGTTCCGATTCCGGCTACAAATGCGTCAAGCTGATCATCACCGAATTGCTCAACGATTTCTTTACCCGTTGTTTGGCGGTGAATTTCTGGGTTAGAAGGGTTGTTAAACTGCTGCGGCACAAAGTATCCGTGCTTTTCAGCAAGCTCTTCAGCTTTCTTAATGGCGCCTTTCATGCCTTCCGCACCAGGAGTCAGCACAAGCTCAGCACCGTATGCGCGAAGAAGGTTGCGGCGCTCCATGCTCATTGTATCAGGCATAACCAAAATGGCTTTTAATCCTTTAGCAGCAGCAACCATTGCAAGCCCGATTCCTGTATTTCCGCTTGTCGGTTCAATGATTGTATCACCGGCTTTTAATTTTCCTTCTTTTTCAGCCGCTTCAATCATGGCTAAACCGATACGGTCTTTTACACTGCTTCCAGGGTTCATGTATTCAAGTTTTAGATATACATCCGCACTGTTTTCATCTGCAAGGCGATTTAATTTAACGATTGGCGTATTCCCAATTAATTCAGTAATGGAGTTTGCTACACGTACCATTCTCGACACCTCAATTTCCGACTATTTGTATTGGTATTATGTATATAATCTATCAATTTCAAAATTTTTTGTCAATCACTTAGTACTTTTTTCCCCATAAAACCAAGATACATCGGCTTCTTTCCAAAGTGTCTTAACTGTCGCTTTATCACCTAGCTGATCCATTGCGATTTGCCGTCTGATCTGGCCCTTTACTTCATCAAATGAGAACGTTCTTGCCTTTAGTTTTTCTTTCAGCTGGATAATGGCATATCCGTTGCTGACCTTTATTGGTTCCTGAGACCATTCATCCTCTTTGAGTGTTTTCGCCTCTTCAATGTATGCTGATGGAATGTTGTCTGATGCCTCTGTGACAAAACCTAAATCTCCGCCGTATGGTGATGTATATCTGTCTGTAGATCTTTCGGCAGCGACAGCTTCAAAGCTTGATCCGCCTTTCAGTTCTTTCAGGACTTCTCTCGCTTCTTCTTCATCTTTTACAACAATGTGCCGAATTCGATACGAATCATCAAACTGATATAGTTCCTTATTTTTATTATAGAATGATTCCAATTCTTTGTTTGAGATATCGATATCCCTTGTTAACAAATCCTCAAGGAGGATATTATAACGAATTTGGTCTTTCCACTCTTTCTCCGTCGTATGTTCATCTTCGTAAAAGGAATTATTGACCGCTTTAATCAGCAAAAACTCACGATCAACTTCGCTTTTGGATATTTTAAGTTTGTTCTTTTTAGCCAGCTGCTCAACAACTCGGACATTGATCATATCTTCAAGCGTTGACTTACCATACTGATCTTCCATTTCTTTCAGCCATTCTTCTCTTGTCACACTCTTGCCTCCAATAGTCGCAATAGACTCACCGGATGACGATGCGCCGGCTTGGGATTTCGTCAGCGTATATGCAACAGCAATACAGCAAACCAACAGCGCCCCTAAAATAATGGTCCAGATTGTTCTTGATTTCAAACCTGCTTTCAGCCCCTTTTCTCAAATTAAAAACCCGCTAAAGAGCTTAGCGGGTAGTTTGGTCACGAAGCCCTTCCAGCTCTTCTTTTGTAAATAAGTACTTTTCATTACAAAAATGGCATACTGCTTCGGCTTGTCCATCTTCTTCTATCATATCTTGAATTTCTTTTTTGCCTAGTCCTAAAATGGCTGTTTCGAACCGTTCTTTTGAACAAGGGCAATGGAATCTGACAGGCATCGTTTCCAAAATCTCAGGTTTCTCGCCTAGGACTTCTTCTAAAATTTCTTCTGGTGTCAGCCCTTTTTGGATGAGCTTAGAAATCGGCTCTACTTGAGATAGACGCTGTTCAATTTTTGTGATTGTTTCATCATCTGTTCCCGGCATCAGCTGAATAATAAAGCCCCCTGCCGCAAGAATGGTATTGTCAGGATTTACGAGCACACCTACGCCCACTGATGAAGGAACCTGCTCAGATGATACAAGATAGTAAGTGAAATCATCTCCTAATTCTCCTGAAACAATTTCTACTTGTCCTGTGAAGAACTCGCGCAAACCTAAATCTTTTACGACACTTAACGTTCCGTTTGTTCCAACCGCACGTCTGACATCAAGCTTGCCTTGTTCATTTAAATCAAAATGAACTTGCGGGTTAGAGACATAGGCTCTGACTTCTCCTTTGGCATTGGCATCAGCTACAATAGCTCCGATCGGACCTCCGCCCTCGATTTTCACGGTCAGCTTATCATCGCCCTTCAGCATAGCGCCGAGCATAAGTGAAGCTGTCATTGTGCGGCCCAATGCAGCGGATGCTGTCGGCCACGTACCATGGCGTCTCTGTCCCTCATTTACCATATCAGTCGTTCTCGCAGCATAAGCCCGAACTTTTCCGTCATACGCAAGTGCTTTTACTAAATAATCCATTACTAAACCTCCTATACACTTCCTACGCGGTTTCTTTCATAAATCAATTCCAGCCCTTTTAGGGTTAAGAATGGATCAACGATGTCTATACAATCTGATTCGTTCGCAATGAGCGGCGCCAGGCCTCCTGTCGCAATGACCTTTGGTTCCTGTTTTGCCTGCCATTTCATTCGCTTAACGATTCCTTCCACTTGGCCGACATAGCCAAATAAAATCCCAGATTGCATCGCGCTAACAGTGTTTTTTCCGATAATATTGTCGGGCCGGGTGATTTCGATACGCGGAAGCTTTGCTGCACGCGAGTAAAGCGCCTCTGTCGAAATTGTAATCCCAGGGGCAATCGCCCCGCCCATGTATTGTTTGTTTTCATCAATATAGCAGTACGTTGTGGCGGTTCCGAAATCGACAACAATTAATGGATTGCCGTATAAGTGTATCGCAGCGACAGCATTTACGATTCTGTCTGCCCCTACTTCTTTCGGATTGTCATATTTTATATTTAAACCGGTTTTCATACCTGGACCAACAATTTGCGGCTCGATATGAAAGTATTTTGTGCACATTCTTTCTAACGCAAACATGATTGGCGGCACTACTGACGAAATAATAATGCCATCTATCTGTTCAAACATAAGCCCGGAGTGATCAAATAAGGAGCGCAAAATCATCCCAAACTCATCTTCTGTTTTATGCCTGCTTGTTTCTATACGCCAGTGATATTCTAATTTTCCATCATGATATACACCAAGTACAGTATTGGTGTTCCCCACATCGATAACCAGTAACAACCTCTATCACCACTTTTGAATAGTTTCTCTACTTTACTTTTTACAAACATTCTACAATACCATACACGATCAGCGGCTCATTTGTAAACAAATCGATACCAGAATTGGATGATTGTAAAAGCCGCTGCTGAGCCCATCATTTACATAAAAAAACTGCCAGCGTCAGCCGGCAGTTTTTTTAGAAAGAAAGCGAATTACTCTTTCGTATCGTCTTTCTTTTCTTCTGTTTTTGTCAGAATGTTTACTTTCACATCATCGTTCTTTTCATCATCTGAGAAATTACGCTCAGGTAATGTTCCATGATCGATAAGGTGTTTGATCTGTTCAGCGTCAAGCGTTTCAACTTTCAGAAGCGTTTGCGCAATCAATTCAAGCTTGTCACGATTTTCAGTCAGGATTTGTTTCGCACGCTCATAACATTCTTTGATGATGCGCTGAATTTCCTGATCAATTTCGTAAGCGATTTGATCACTGTAATTCTGTTCGTTGTTGAAATCACGGCCTAAGAATACCTGGCCACCCTGAGACTGTCCAAATTGCAACGGTCCCAGTTTTTCTGACATACCGAATTCCGTAACCATTCGTCTTGCAATGTTCGTCGCACGCTGGAAGTCATTGTGCGCCCCTGTGCTGACTTCACCGAAGATAATCTCTTCAGCAACACGTCCGCCCAAGAGACCGACAATTTTATCAAGCAGCTCCGGCTTTGTTTGGAAATAACGGTCTTCTCTTGGCAGCATAACAGCATAACCGCCAGCCTGGCCCCGAGGAACAATCGTTACTTTATGAACCATATCTGCCTCATCTAAAACGAGACCGATAACGGTGTGTCCGCCTTCGTGATAAGCCACGATATTGCGTTCTTTCTTGGAGATAACGCGGCTCTTCTTAGCAGGTCCGGCAATTACACGGTCCGTCGCTTCGTCAATATCACGCGCATCGATTTTTTTCTTGTTTTGACGAGCCGCTACAAGCGCAGCTTCATTCAAGAGGTTTTCTAAGTCAGCGCCCGAGAAGCCTGGTGTTCTCATGGCAATTGATTTTAGGTTAACCGTTTCATCCAGCGGTTTGTTTCTCGCATGGACTTTCAATACAGCTTCACGGCCAATGACATCTGGGCGGTCCACTGTGATTTGACGGTCAAAACGTCCCGGACGAAGTAAGGCTGGGTCCAAGATGTCCGCACGGTTCGTCGCAGCAATGATGATAATTCCTTCATTAGCGCTGAATCCGTCCATTTCAACAAGCAATTGGTTTAGCGTCTGTTCACGTTCATCGTGTCCACCGCCGAGACCAGCGCCACGCTGGCGTCCGACTGCGTCAATTTCATCAATGAAAATCAAACAAGGCGCATTCTTTTTCGCATTTTCAAACAAGTCACGCACACGGGAAGCACCGACCCCTACAAACATTTCAACGAAATCAGATCCGCTGATGCTGAAGAAAGGTACGCCGGCTTCACCTGCACAAGCCTTGGCAAGCAATGTTTTACCGGTACCCGGAGGTCCGACTAAAAGCACGCCTTTCGGTATTCTGGCGCCAAGCTCGGCAAACTTGCGGGGATCTTTCAGAAACTCAACAACTTCAACAAGTTCTTGCTTTTCTTCGTCAGCCCCTGCAACGTCTTTAAATTTGACGCGTTTCTTTTCCTCTGTATACAGCTTCGCTTTACTCTTGCCAAAGTTCATGACACGGCTGCCGCCGCCTTGAGCCTGATTGAGCAGGAAGAAAAACAGAATAAAGATAATGACAAATGGGATGATGGTCGTCAGGAACGTCACCCATCCGCTTGTTTCTTGAGCGGGCTCAACCTTTACGTCTGTCTTTTTCAAAGCGTTAAATATCTGGTCTGCTCCCTTTCCTTCAGGAACATGAGTCAAAAAGTATTGATCTTTGTCGTAGTTTTTCAGCTGCCCTTTTACCTCATAAACACCTCTGACAGGCTGAACCGATACGCTATCAACTTTCCCGTCATCCAGGTTTTTGATGAACGTACTGTACGACATATTTTCTGTTTTCGGATTTGAGGTCTGGAAGTAGCTCACAACCCCGATTACTACTAATAAAATAAGTAAATAAAAAATGGTATTACGGAAGACCCGATTCATTCCTTACCTCCTCCCACAGTAAGCACAACTATGTTCAATAGTACCATAGAAAATCATTCCAATACAAACAATAACCATCTCGGAAGCAGGCTGCCGATCAGCTTTCATAAACTGCCGGTTTTAACACTCCGATATAAGGCAGATTGCGATAGCGCTCAGCATAATCAAGTCCGTAACCCACTACAAACGCGTCAGGAACTTCAAAACCGACAAAGTCTGCTTTGATGTCCGCTTTTCTTCCGCTCGGTTTATCCAAAAGGGTAACAATCTTAATTGATTTTGCTTTACGGTATCGGAAGAGCTCTACGAGATAACTTAAGGTTAACCCACTGTCGATGATATCTTCAATAATTAAGATGTCCCGGCCCTCTACAGATGTATCCAAATCTTTAATGATTTTTACTTCTCCAGAAGAAACCGTAGAATTTCCGTAGCTTGATACATCCATGAAATCCATTTCCAAATATGTATCAATATGCTTGATAAGATCCGCCATAAAAGGAAGTGCTCCTTTTAACACACCGATTGCCAACGGAAATGTATCTTGATACTCGCTCGTTAATTCTGCACCTAACTCTTTTACTTTCTTTTGTATCTCTTCCTCTGAGATCAGTACTTTCTCGATATCATGTTTCATCATGATTTTGCTTGCCCCCTACACTTTTCATGCTGTCTATATTGTAATACAATGCGGTCGCTGTTTGGAATCACAAGATCTTCAAAAATTGATTTTTTCAAGCCAGGTATCCAGATAATTTCACCGCTTGCGTCCGTCACAATCGGCCAGTTGTCTCTTTCTTGGAGAGGCAGTTTCTTATCAATAAATATATCCTTTACCTTTTTTGAGCCGTTCATCCCTTTTAGTTTGATCCGGTCTCCAGCTTTTCTCGTCCGGATTGTTAAGGGAAACCGCACCTTTTTTTCACTTGTGATAAAAACAGCATTCCCATGTTCTTCAGGCGAGTCCGCATAATGCTTTGCCTCTATCAGATATCCATTGGGGAGCACTGCCGTTTCATCAGCAGCTCCGCTAATTTGGTATTCAAAGGGAACATTTTTGCACTGCCATTGTTCAAATGTAAACAAACATGTCTGATATGATTTGACCACCTTCAGCCCTTTCGGAAAGTCCAATACTCCTGAAGGACTGCCATTTTCCGCCCACTCGAGAAACTGCTGAATGTGATGGGCTGAAAAGGATGATGGAACGTTTTCATAAAGATAGTTTAATATTAGTTGAACTCCTCTTCTTTGTAAAGGCATCGGGAGGGCAAGCAATTGAGAGGAATTGATTTCAACTGATGTATTAGACTGGCTTGTGATTACTTTATTCATTTCATCTTTCGTTAATGACTGTAAGAATTGCTCATCTTCCGTCAGTGCTTCACTCACTTTCTGAAACCTTTTATGCACATCAGGAGATTCCTGCTTCAAAAACGGGAGCACTGTTTTTCTGAATCTGTTTCTTGTGTAGTCATCTTTGGCGTTGCTTTCATCCGTCCGGTAGCTCAAGCCATTTTCACGGCAATAGTGAAGGATCTCTTCTTTTGTAATGGTTAAGAACGGCCTGATGATCCGCCCCGTCCCAAAACGTCTAACCGGCTGCATTCCCGCAAGTCCCGTTCCAAGCGTACCCTTAGCCAGTTTCATAAGCATTGTTTCAACCTGGTCATCACCATGATGCGCAAGCGCCAGATAGTCCGCTTGGTGCTTCGACATGATTTCCTCAAAAAACCGGTAGCGGCAATCGCGTGCTGCAGCCTGCTTATTGAGTCCTTTTTCCTGTGCATATGCGGTTACATTGATTTGAGCCGTTTCGCACACGAGCTGTTCAGCTTTACAATAAGCTTGGACAAAACGCATGTCCTCCTCGGATTCCGCACCTCTGAACCGATGATCAACGTGAGCTGCAATAACATTCGCTGAACGGCCGCATAATGTATGCAACGCGTGAAGAAGAGCCATTGAGTCCGGACCGCCGGAAACGCCTACAATGATTGTCGCCCCTTTTAACGTAAGATTGTGTTTGTTTAAAAAATCTTTGACACTTTTCACAATGTCCTCCTCACAATGAGCAGGTATTTTAAAGATATTCATATCCTAACACTTTCAACCCCTCCAAGCAAAGAAGAAGCATAGGCTCTGCAGTTTGCACCATTCAGATTAAGAAAAAGACAATATAGGCGAAATAAAGCGCTAAAACACTGATCACGATAAGCGTTGTTTCAAATAACCCCCCCGACTTAGCCGGTTTCTGTTTTGGGGTATATCGCGTCTTCGTTATTTTTCCTTGGCGCGGTTTTTGCTGTCTTTGTCGTGTGGCAGGTTGCGGTGATGCTTTTATAGGCTGTTTTCTTTGTGCTGCTTTTTGCCCCGCGTCTAGCATATCCTTCTTCATTTCATCTGCGGATTGATAATCTCCGTTCAAGGCTGAAAAAAGCACTTTTTTATACTTTTGAAGCAGCGGGTTTCCTTCGATGAGAGACCTAAGCTGTTCTTTGGGCTGGTTCGTTTTCTTAAATTCTTTTTTATGCACACTGTTGATCATAATCATGGCAACTGCGAACAGATCATAGGATGGCTCTGCCTTTCTTGTTCCATACCCCCAATAGCCTCTGTCATAAAACTCCGTATACTCTTTTATCGCCCGGCCTTCCTTTGTCGTGCCGCCCACATCAATGCAGCGGATCCTTGCGGGCGGACCAGTTACGATCAGATTATCAGGTTTAAGATCGCCGAATATCCATCCTTGCTGGTGAAGCACCGATAAGCTAGATAACAGCTGAATCATTAATACCGGTATCCACTCTGCTCCTTTATCACTGACATACTTCAAAAGCAGCGGCCCTTTTATGTATTCCATTGCATAAAATGAAACTTTCGTATTGGCACTGGGAATATAGGCATCATCCGTATCAAAAAAAGAAGGCCCCATCGTAACGGACTGGGCCTTTGAGAAAGATTTCAAGACATTCACTTCAGAAGTAATAGACAGGCTGTCATCACTCACCTTTAAGGCAACATGTCCATCTGATGCTTCTGCCAAATACACAATTCCATTGGCCCCTTTACCAAGCTGTTTACGCAATGTATAAGTGTTTCCATTCCACTTGCCTTTGATTGTCGTACCCGGCTTGAGGCTACATGCCAAACTCGTCAAAGCGTCGTTCATCATCTGCCAGCATGCCCCTTCTTGAGCGTATTTTTTCAAACTGCAGTGTCGCTTCACGAATTGCCGGACCTGTCGGCGTGATGCCGCCTGTCGAAAGCTTTGCAAAGAGTGTGGAAAGAGATTGCAGCTTCGGTGTCCAGTTCAGCACAAGCTCGACCTCTTGTTTTTTCCCGGGAAATATACACATCGCAAATTCGTTATTCCCGATTCGGGAATTGAGGCTTACAGACAAATCAATCAGCGCCTCTTTTACTGTTGGAAGCTTTGGCGCCATACTTGCACTTGTATCAACAAGAACCAAAACCTGAAGATGCACCGTTTCTCCAAGCTCGTCGACCACTTCCATGACTTCGCCGCGTTTTTCCGGAGAAAGCTCTTCCATTTCCACATTCTTTCCGAGAATCTGTTTCAGTTCTTGATTGACTACACCTTGTAAGGTTTGCGTCATCGCTTTTTTTGTTACCATTTGAACAGTTTGTGAAAGCTGAGATGCATAAACGACTTGGTGCACGCCTCCTCCGGCAAGCGCAATCCCTTCGACTTCCTTCATTGCCTCAGGGTCAATTTGATTTTCTTCCATTATACCAATGACATTTACCGTAATCCCCTGCTCTTTAGCAAAAGCAGCCATCGCAAGCGGGTCTTCCCCATGGTTTGAGCAGCCATCCGTTATCAGCAAAATTTGATTTAAATGTCCGTTGTTCACATTCATTCCTCCTGGAGAATACGAGGATTCTCAGATTCATATATTCCCATCTTCGCCAGAAGAAATTTGATTTATACGGAAGCGTTATGAAATTTCTTGTTTGTTTTGAAAGATTGCCGGAACAGGAATGGATGCCCACTTCGGTGTATTGTGATCAATCCGGACGACAACAACAGTCATATCGTCCTCAATTTGACCGGATCTTGTGCGGATGACTTCTTCCATAAGCAAATCGGCAATCTCCTGCGGGTCATTTGTTTTCAACCCTTTCATTTTACGCTTCATCCATAAGTCGTGATTTTCCACATGCTTAGGCCCCTCAAAAATGCCATCACTCATCATAATTAAGAGGTCACCCGCTTTCAGCTGTTCACTCACAACCTCCACATCGAATTCATTAATAATACCGATTGGCAGATTGCTCGCTTGAACTTTCATGACCTGGTCACCCCGTTTGATAAAGCTAGGCGTCGATCCAACCTTCAAAAATTTACAGCTAGCATCTTGAAGATCGATAATAGACAGGTCAAGCGTGGAATATATTTCATCAGTTGTCCTTAGAGACAGTATGCTGTTGATCGTTTTAATTGCTATTTTTTCATCAATTCCCGATTCAAGGATTTTTTCAAGAAGCTTGATCGTTTCATTGCTTTCAAAATGCGCTCTTGCGCCATTGCCCATTCCGTCACTGATTGCTGCAGCATATTTTCTGGCTCCAAGCTCCATCATGCTGTAGCTGTCGCCGGAGACAAGGCCGCCGCCCTTCGCAGCGTGAGCAGCTCCCGTGGACACCCTGTATGATTTTGTTGAACCAAAGGCGACATGGCTGTATCCATTCGGATGCGGAGAGTGCTGTTCGGCTTTCACAAGAATTTGTTCTTCCAGAATGTCAGACAGCATAGGGGCAATGATTTTTTCACTTTCTCCATGTCCGCTGAACGGAATGGTCATTTCAATATCGATATTTCCTTGTTCAAGGCTATAGATCTCGACATGCTGAATCTCAATTCCGAAATGTTGGAGTGCCTCTATGATTTGCTCTTCCTGCAGAAAGTGCTGTTCTCGCTCTCTTTTTATTTCCCGAGAAAAGTCGGCCATGACTTCAGAAACGCCTAAAAGCTGTTCAGCAACAAGACGCCTGCTGTCTTGGACTTTTTTCTTGAGTGTCAAATGGGCATGATGATGTGCGAGCTCATCCTCAATCAGCTCTTCAACCTGCTTTGATTTAGAACAATGCTGTTGAAACTCTTTTTTCAGCCTTCGGTTTGATGCATATTCTTTTTCCTCTGTTTCAAGCATAACTTGTTTCATTAAGTCATATGTTTTATCAAAGTTCTGTACCCAGCACCTGTTTTTCTTGTAGCACGTCTGACAGGAATGCTCCGTGATTTTGCTTAAGAACAGATCAACTTCGCTGTCATCTGTCTGTTCGTCTGATGCTTGGTAAAAGGTTGCAAAGCTTTCAGACAGCGCGTGAAATACATTGGAGAACTGGTCTACCTTCTGAGCAGTGACATCTCGGATTTTTCTAGCGTATTGCTGTTGCTCTTGAAGATGCTCGACAGTTCCCGGAATATATCTCGCAACTTTCCTTGTAATAGATTGAGGTGTGAGCAAAAACAGGCCGACTGCGATTAATGACTCATAGAGCGTTGTCATCAGACCGGCAGAGCCTTCACCATATAAAGATATAAGAAGTGATCCAACGATCAGACCGATTGCTGCACCCGCTTTTTTTCCTTCCTTCAGCAAACCGCCTAATAAACCGGAAAAAGCAAGCAGACTCATCTGATAGAGGTTTCCGATATTCGCCAAGCCAAGAATCAGGCCGGTCACAACACCAACCGTACAGCCAATGCTTGCTCCGCCAATAAAGGAAAAACTCAATACAACATAACGAGCCAATATATGTTCTGCCTGCATTCCTTGGTAGGACAAGCCGGCCAGCCCCGTTAAAACAGAAGCAATAAGAATCATAAAGCAGATAATTTCCTCTATTTTTAATGATTGTTTCACTTTTTTCACAGTAAAAATCGGAAGGCTCTGAAGAAAAATCAGTGTTAAGATAAACGAAAGTCCAGCCTCAACGATAGCCATTACATAATCATAGGTTGTAAATACGCCATTTTGGGCATAAACAAACCCGGCTCTTGCTGCAGCCATGGAGAAGAACACGACAATCGGGAGTGCTTTTACACGATCGTCGGTAATGAAGGCAGCCACTTTAGAAAATACAAAGAATGCCAGCAATGCCGCCAGTATGAGCAATGAGTGCTTTGGAGATATGGTCAGCGCACCTGCAAGCACAGCCAAAACCGCATAAAACGCTTTGTCTCTTCTGATGAGAAGCATCGCTCCAAAGAAAGGAAGTGCGAAAGGAAGCACTTCGGATAATATGAAAGCACGTCCAAGCAAAAATCCGATGACAACATAAATGAATCCTTTATAGAAAAACAGTGAATGCAAATGATGAGTCACCAGCTTCGTGCCCCTGTTAAAAAACGATTGGAGTTTTTCCAAAGCTTGTCCCGCCATTGGCCCGTTCACTCTTCTTTCTGCTTTTTCCATTCCTCTCATCTCCCACCTGTTATATTCGTTGCCTGTCATTATAGCGAAAGCACAGATAGGATTTTGTCAAAAGAAGGTAACAATACCAAAGAAATCTTCGACGGTTTCTGCCTTGATATTCGTTTATGAAAAGAATTTCCGGAATGTTGTCTAAAAATGAAAAAAATCGGCTTCTGCAAGAGAAACCGATTTTTTAGGATGACCCGTACGGGATTCGAACCCGTGTTACCGCCGTGAAAGGGCGGTGTCTTAACCGCTTGACCAACGGGCCAAACAAATATGGTAGCGGCGGAGGGGATCGAACCCCCGACCTCACGGGTATGAACCGTACGCTCTAGCCAGCTGAGCTACACCGCCATATTGTTTTGTGCTTCTAAGCACAAGTTATATAATACAAAGGTTTGTCTCTTTCGTCAACAGAAACTTTAATGTTGTAATTTTCTGACTCTTAAAGAGGGTGAGGATAATAAAAAAGCATCCGTCGGGATGAACGGATGCTTCATTTATTTTATAGAAAGCAGCAAGTTATCCTCTTCTTGCTCCGCGCCCTCCACGTTTTGATTCCGTATTGCGTTTTAAAGATGACAAGCGATCTTCGCTGTCTTTTAAAAACTTATTCATTTTCTGTTCAAAAGATTCTTTCGGACGGAAATCATTTCTAGGTCTGGCTTGCGGACGGTCTTTAGCTTTTTTAATAGATAAACCAATTTTCCCGTCTTTTTCAACGTTGATGACTTTCACTTCAACTTGGTCGCCGACTTTTAAGTGGTCGTTAATGTCTTTGACATAATTATCAGCTACCTCACTAATGTGAACGAGACCGGTTGAGCCTCCAGGCAATTCAACAAATGCTCCAAAATTTGTAATACCTGTAATTTTCCCTTGCAACTTGCTGCCAACTTCAATCGACATAAAAAAAGTGCTCCTCCTTAGGCTTATAAAAAGATCGTTTGCTTAATTATACCTAAATAAAAATTTAAGTGTCAACAAGGCTACTTGCTCTTCTTCTCCACATTGAAGATAATTTCTCCGTCTCCAGACATGAATAAGTCCCTTCTGGCAAGCTCTGTGACGTAATCCTCATCCTTCAATTTGGATATTTCTTCTTTTAAATCTGTTTGTTTTGTCTTTAAACTTTTCAGTTCTTTTTCAAGCTGTTCTTTCTTTTCTTCTTTTGCACTAAGGGAAGATGTTTGGGACCATACAGAGCTTGCCAGCACAATTGCCGTCAGGAATACTAGGGCGCCGAATACAGTTAACCGTCTGTACAGCCCTTTGCGTCTTCGTTTCTTCAGCTGATTTTGCCGTTCTACTTGTTCTTTATAGTCGTTTTGTATTTCAGTTATCGTTCGTTCCCTGGAAAAATTCAAACCAGACGGTCCTCCTTTCATTTCTTCAAAAACCGTGTAATGGTCGTTCTTATGGTTATCAATAGTTTCTTCTTCTTTTTGAGAAATCCTGCACCTTTTTCAAAATAACGTCTAAAAGTTAGACGCATTTTCACAGGAAGAAGTTTCAAACATTGTTTCGCGATAAAACGGATCGGAAAACACAGAACCATGACTATTTTATATAGACACAGCAGGAGAAAACCTATCAGGCTGTATGTTTTCTTGAATAAAAATGCCGCCATCCAGATGATCGCTCCGCATGTCCACACAATAGGACGAAATAACACGTGCTGAATGAGTTTTTTGAAGAATTGATAAACAGAAACAACAAGGTAAATGATGAATTTCAGTATTTTTATATAGATTCGTTTGCAAAGGCTCTGATACGTCGCAACGCCCAGCAGAACCGCTAAAAAGATGTAAATCCTGAATTCTCCCTCATTTACATGAAGCAAGACATAAAAGAAAAGCAGCCCTTGCACAATCCAGAAAAGAATATCATGAATAAATAATAGCCATCTGGCTGTTTTGGCACGAATGACAAAGAGCCGGTATGTATCAAGCGAAGCACCAAGCCAGAGACCCATACCGGACATCGCCAGCATTGTATAGAATTGTGTCGTCAGCGTCATTTAAACAACTTGCTAAAAAACCCTTTAGCTTTATCCCCTTGTTGTTCGTCTAAGTACACTAAATCAAATACCCTGCCTTTAATCGAAACAATCCCTTTTTCCACATCAAGATTTTTCATCTGCAGGTTTTGGCCTCTGACGGAGAGCATTCCCATCACCGTTTCCAGCAGGAATTCTTCGTTATCAAAACTCTCCACATGCTTAACCCCAGAAATATCTAAATGCTTCCGGCCTTTCATTGTCACATCATGCTGTTCCGGAACAGACGAAGAACCTTTTTGATCATAATATGAATTCATCTATTCAGCCCCCATATCCTCGATACTTTTAGCATTATTACTGCATTGTATGAGGTGGGGGATTTTTTTAGAACAAGCCTATTCGCCGAGTTTTTCTTCTTTTAGAATCGTGTACATGTTTGCAGCTTCTTCTTTTTTCGTCGTGTCTTTCAATTCATTAACTTGAACCGTTACAAGCTTTTGGCCGAAGCGGACCGTTAGTTCATCTCCCGGTTTTACGTCAGAGCTTGCTTTAGCTTGGTTTCCGTTAATAGAGATTCGTCCTTGGTCAGCTACTTCCTTCGCTAGTGTACGCCGTTTGATCAGCCGTGATACTTTCAAAAATTTATCTAATCTCATATCTATGATCTCCTCTCAGTTTCTTTTGCTTCATTCCACAGTTTGTCCATGTCCTCGAGGGACATATCAGCCAGCTCGACTCCCTTTTCCTTCGCTGTTTCCTCAATGTACGAGAACCGTCTCCGGAATTTGTCATTAGTCATGGCCAGCGCTTCCTCTGGCTCTATTTTGTAAAAGCGGGCTACATTCACCAGCGCGAACAAAATGTCGCCAAACTCGGCTTTAAGATTGTGTTCGTGAGGAGCTTCAGAAACCTCAGAAGAAAATTCTTTCATTTCCTCACTTACCTTTTCCCAAATATCGCTGATGTCTTCCCAGTCAAAACCGACCTTCGCTGCTTTTTTCTGCAATTTAGCAGCTTTCGAAAGAGCTGGAAGGGTTTTCGGCACACTGTCTAGTAACGATGATTCAGATGTATTTTTTTCGGCCTTTTTTATATCTTCCCAATTGGCCAAAACATCGTTTTCATCCTGAACCTTAACATCTTTAAACACATGGGGATGTCTTCGGACCATTTTTTCACTGATTCCTTTTATGACATCATCAATTGTGAAATAACCTTCATCTTCACCAATTTGCGCGTGAAGCAAGACCTGAAGCAAAACGTCGCCAAGCTCTTCGATCATATGGTCTGTGTCTTCTTCGTCAATAGCTTCGAGAAGCTCATAACATTCTTCAATCATGTACTGCTTTAATGACTGATGCGTCTGCTTTTTATCCCACGGACATCCATTAGGTCCGCGAAGCTCTCTGATGATGCTTCGGAACGTGGAGAATTCGTGATAAAGCAGCTTCTCTTCTTTAATCGGCGGAATATACACACTTGTTAAGTTGTTCAAGGCGACATTGCGGTCCAGCTCAAATAATGGCACTGTCCTGATCTCCTCGCCACGGCTGCCTGCTGCAGTCACAATGACGACCTCATAATCATCAGGCAGCTTCTCCATCAATGTCAGCTTGACTTCAGAAGCCGTCATTTGGTCGTAAACCTGACATATGATCAGATGATGTCTGAGCTCAAGCTCATCCGCGGACAATGTGCCGGCATCCACAAATTGAAAACCTTCAATGGGGTCAATTTGCAAGGCATTGAATGTGGCATCAAGGAAACTTTGTCCCCCCGCGACTTTCACTTGAACGTTTTCCTTTTCCTGCCGCTCCGTCAGCAGCTGAACTGTTTTTTCTGCGACAAAAGGGTGTCCCGGCACAGCATAAACCACGTCCTCACGCCGCGCCGCTTCAAAGAGGATATCAGCAATTTCTTCATATACCGCCTCGAACTGATCATGTTTCTCATATATATCATCAAAGAAACGGATGTTCTTCGTTTCTTTTTCAAGCTCCTCAATTAAAGGATGATCCTTGGTTCTGACATACAGCGTATCTGCCTTCGTCAGCAGCTTGTGTATACCAATTGTCAATTGGTCCATGTCTCCGGCACCAAGTCCGACGACAGTAATTTTACCCGCCATTTTGTTCTCTCCTTCTCATGAATTTGCTTAACTTGCTGCCGAATGGCACACTGTTCAGCTCTTCATCTGTAAATATTCCCAATCTCATCATACAATAAATAAACACCGCGCCACCAATGACAACAGCAGAAAGACTCTCAATCACAGCCGCTCCTCTTCCTGTTGCAGGAAACAAGAAAGTCCATAGACGCGTATACGCAAGCAAAACAGCTGACATCAAAAGAGCAGATCCAATAATCGGAATCAAAACGCCTCTAAGCTTATCGAGCCATTCCTTTTGCCGAAGCTGATACAAGTTAAGGCCGGCGACAGCCGCAAAGGAAGCCGCCGTCGCAAGCGATGCGCCTTCAATCCCATAGCGCGGAACCAAAAGTGTGTTTAACACCCATTTCACTGCAACACCCGCTCCCACCGCTATCGCAGGAAAAACTGTGTACCCCGCTCCCTGTAAGACTGCCGCTGCCGTTACCGCCAAGGATGCAAACAAAATGGAGCAGCTAAATACTTGTAACGCACCTGTCCCTTCTCCATTTTGAAACAGCATGATATTCACCGGCTTTAGAATGCAAATCAACCCAGCCGCTGCGCTCGTACCGAGCACAAGGCATAGTTTCAGAGATGACGTGATTTTTTCTTTCATGATCTTCAGCTCATTGTTTTTTACGGCCATAGAAATATACGGGACGAGTGACGTCGCAATGCTCACCGCGAAAATTGAACCGAGCTGCAGCAAGGGTTGTCCCCTATCATAGATCCCCTTTAGGCGTTTTGCTTCTTCGCTTGCCTCACCGCCCGAAAGCAATGCATATAAATTCAAAGCATCAACAAGCTGGATAAACAAAAGCAGCAAACTGCTTACACAAATTGTAACCGAATATAAAAGCAGTTTTTTCGTCAATTCTTTTGTTGTGATGACATTTTCGTTTTGCCTATCCGTTTGGTTGTCTCTTTTCGTTTTAAACCAAAAAAACCCCAGTATCATCAATGCAACCAAACTTCCGGCAAGAGAGCCTGAAGCGGCTGCCGCTCCCGCAGTATAAAGCGAGGCTCCCTTTTTCACGAGCCAAAATGATAAACCCAAGAGCACCGCAACACGCAGAAACTGCTCTGTCATCTGTGATAAGGCTGAAGGGAGCATTTCGTGCCGCCCCTGAAAACCGCCTCTAAGCAACGCGACAAATGGGAACAGCAAAAACGCGTACGCGGTCACTTGAATTAACACGGCTAGATGCGAATCTCCCATAAAGAGTGCAATAGGAACAGCACCCAAATATAAACAAAGAAATAATAAAATACCGATTAAAGACAAAAATAACGCTGATATTTTTAATATGGTGTGATGATTTTTTTCACTATAATCATTCATCAGCTTTGAAATAATGACTGGAAATCCTGATGTGGACAGCATGACCGCAATACCAAGAAAGGGATATACCTGCTGATATATATAAAATCCAACATCGCCGACAATGTTTTGAAACGGGACTCTGTAAACGGCACTTAAAATTTTTGTGATGACGCCTGCCAGAATTAAAACAAAAGCCCCCTGCCAAATCCAATGCCGTTTAACGCCTATTGAATTGTCCATCCAAAAGCTCCTTCCCAACGTCAGGGGCAATACGGTTCACGTATTACCGCGGCACAAATAAAAACGAGGTTATTATACCACATCCCAACCCTTGGATTCCTTTTTCGGCACGCATGAAAAAGAACAGCGTCCCAAGGAGAGCTGTTCTTTACATACCTATTTTCGAAGAAAGGAATAAGACCTACTGTTCCATTTGACGAGCCAAAAATCCAGCTGCTGTTTCAACGGCCTTATGCTCTACTTCGCCCATTGTCTGATCTTTTGAAAAGATCACCACAGCACCTATCGGATCACCGTTCGCCACAATTGGGCCGACAGTATAAGAATTCATGTCCTCATCAATTCCATTCACAAGCTGTACTGATTTCGCATCACTCTCAAGCACGGAGCTGCGCTGATCCATTGTTCTTTCCAGCATCTCGCTGATTGACTTGTTTAAGTAATCTTTTTTGGAGCTGCCGGACACGGCAATATATACATCACGATCACAAATCAGCACTGAATGGCCGAGGCTGTCGTAAAGCGCGTCTGCATACTCCTTTGCAAAGTCTCCAAGCTCACTGATCGGAGAGTACTTTTTCAAAATCACTTCTCCGTCACGATCTACAAAAATCTCAAGCGGATCGCCTTCCCTGATTCTCAGAGTTCTTCGAATTTCTTTAGGAATCACGACCCGACCTAAGTCATCAATACGACGTACGATACCGGTTGCTTTCATCTCTGGTGCCTCTCTTTCATTTGATGGTATATACATGTGGGAAAGACCTAAAGCAGTTACTTTATGTACCTTCCGCCTCGCTTGAAATTAGTATCCGTCACATCAAATGTAATATACACCAGAGAGTAACAAAATTTACGTTGATGAAATGGTTTGCTTTTTCACATCTTTTAAGCCCTTCAGCATGCCCAGCACGGTGTCGAGCCATTCATCAGCACTACGGCCTTTCGTCTGTATGGAGATTTTGAGTTTTTTCCCTTCCATTCCCAGTCCGATTTGTCTGCCATATTGATTGCCAAGCTCAAACAGCTTCTGTCCGTCAATTTCAGCACTTGCTTCTTCAGAAATCGTCAATCTGACAGCATCTTTATCCTGCTTAATCAGCTCGACACGTTCCTGTCTCGCATAGACCTTCATTTCTGCAACAGTAAACAAGTATTCGACTTCTTTTGGATAGTTTCCAAAGCGGTCGATCATTTCATCTTGAAGCTCATTCTTCTCTTCGATTGTCGCCACAGACCTGAAGCGTTTATACATATCAATTTTCTGTTTGCCGTCTTGAATATAAGTTTCCGGAATATACGCATCAAGCTCGACATCAATTTCTGTTTCAAACTGCTCTGTCTTCGCTGTGTCTCCTTTACGCTCCTCAATGGCCTCCTTCAGCATTTGTGAATAGAGGTCAAACCCGACTGAATCGATGAAGCCATGCTGCTGGGCACCAAGAAGATTTCCGGCTCCGCGAATCGTTAAGTCACGCATTGCGATTTTAAAACCGGAACCTAGCTCTGTGAATTCTTTAATAGCCTGCAGCCTTTTTTCAGCCACTTCTGTCAGCACTTTATCACGGCGATACGTGAAGTACGCATACGCCACACGGTTAGAACGGCCGACACGCCCCCGCAGCTGGTAAAGCTGAGAAAGTCCCATCTTGTCGGCGTCAAATACGATCAGCGTATTGACGTTCGGGATGTCCACGCCAGTTTCGATAATGGTTGTGCTGACGAGAACGTCTGATTCTCCTTCAAGAAAACTTAGCATAACGGTTTCTAATTCATTTTCTGTCATTTTCCCATGCGCATATGCTACCTTCGCGTCAGGGACTAGCATTGAAATTTCATCCGCTTTCCGCTCAATGTCCTCTACCCGGTTGTACAAGAAATAGACCTGGCCTCCGCGTGCAAGCTCACGTTCAATCGCCTCTCTGACAAGAGCGCCGTTGTATTCCACAACATACGTCTGTACGGGGAAGCGATTTTCCGGCGGAGTCTCGATGACTGAAAGGTCCCTTACGCCAAGCATCGACATATGCAGCGTACGCGGAATCGGCGTTGCTGTTAACGTTAATACATCAACATTGGCTTTTATTTGCTTGATTTTTTCTTTATGGGTTACACCGAAACGCTGTTCTTCATCAATGATGAGGAGCCCTAAGTCTTTATACACGACATCCTTTGATAGCAGCCGGTGCGTCCCGATGACGATATCAACCGTTCCGTTTTTCAGCCCTTTGATTGTTTCGTTTGCTTCTTTTCTCGTTCTGAACCTGCTGAGAAGGCCGATATTAATCGGATAGTCCTGGAAGCGCTCTTTTATGGTTTCATAGTGCTGCTGTGCCAAAATTGTTGTCGGAACGAGCAGAGCTACCTGCTTTCCGTCACCGATCGCCTTAAATGCGGCACGTATGGCAACCTCTGTTTTACCGTAGCCCACATCTCCGCACAGCAAGCGGTCCATCGGACGTTCTCTTTCCATGTCTTTTTTGATTTCGTGAATAGAACGGAGCTGATCCTCAGTCTCTTGATAAGGGAAAGCCGATTCGAATTCACGCTGCATCTCATGGTCAGGAGAAAACGCATAGCCCTTGCTCGCTTCTCTTTCGGCATACAGCTTAATTAAGTCATCAGCAATATCCTGAACGGATGTCTCTACTTTTTTCTTGACCCGCTTCCATTCACTTCCGCCTAATTTATACAGCTTTGGCTCTTTTCCTTCGGAGCCGACATATTTTTGGACCTGATCAATTTGTTCTACAGGGACGTAAAGCTTGTCACTTCCCTGATAATGTATATTTAAATAGTCTTTATGAATGCCGTTGATTTCAAGAGTCTCAATCCCCAGGTATTTTCCGATCCCGTGATTAATATGAACGACATAATCTCCAATTTGAAGCTCAGAATAGCTTTTGATGCGCTCTGCATTGGTAAGCTTCTGTTTTCGCGGCTTCTTCTTTACACGGTTTTTGAACAGTTCTTCTTCCGTGATAACGGCAAGCTTCATTAACGGCAGCTCAAATCCCGATTGGAGCTCGCCTTCCATGATATAGACCTGTCCCTGAACAAGCGCTTTTTTGCTGTCTGTCACGGCGGCCTCGATATCATAATCAGCCAAAACAGATGACAATTTCTGTGTACGTTCCTTGTTTGCTCCTAAGAACACAACAGTGAAATTTGATTTTTTAAAACGCTCCATTTCGCCCGCAAGCACGTTCATTTGGCCATGGAAACTCTGCATTTGCCGGCCTGACACATTGACGATATTTTGCGGGCTCGTATGGTGTACATGCCGCAAAAATAAAGAGTAGTACAGCAGAGGCCGTTTTTGCTCAGCCACTATTTTTTGGAAGCTGAATGACAAACGAATGTCATGCAAAATCTTCCCTTCCTCAAGAAGATTTGTGATAAACTCCGCTTCTTCTTTTTGAAGCTGTTCTTCCATCTCATGAATCCGACTGACTTCATCCAAAATCAGAAGTGTATTATCAGGTGTATAATCTAGTAAACTAGCAGGCTTTTCATAGAAATATGAGAGATACTTCACGAGCTCCTGATCTGTCTGGCCTTCAGACAAGCGTTCTTTATCGTGAGAAATATTCGCATGAAGTATTTCTTTTTGTTTGTCAGCCTTTAATTTTTTCAGGCTCGCGGCAAGACCACTATCGATTTTCTCCATCGCCCGCGCTTTTTCTTCCGGTCTGATAATTAATTCCTTCGCGGGACCGATATTGATCGAGGTAAGGGTCTCAATTGACCGCTGATCATCTGAATTAAAGCTGCGGATTGAATCCACCTCGGTGTCAAAAAGTTCAATTCTCACCGGATTCTCTGAAGTCAACGGATAAATGTCAATGATTCCACCGCGAATACTGAATTCCCCGGGCGCAGAAACCATATCAGACCGCTCATACCCTACCTCTACCAGCCGTGAGGCAAGCTGGTCAGGTTCGATATCATGGCCTACTTGAATGAGCATCTGGCTGCTTTTCCACACCTCTACAGGCGGCAGCATTCTTCTGATTGCAGCTACCGGAGCAACGACAATTGGCGCTTCTCCATTCGTTAGTCTATTAATGACATCTAATCGCTGTGCCCGCAATTCAGGGCTTGCAACTGCGATTTCTGATGAAATGAGTTCATTGACGGGATACAAAAGGACAGACCGATCCTCTAGAAGTGAAGTCAGATCATCTGTTACTTTCTGGGCTTGATATAAGTTATGGGTGATTAGAAAGATAGGCTTATTCGTTTCATTAGCCAGAGCAGAAGTAAAAACAGAACGCGCGGAACCCGACAGACCCGCGAGCAGCTGTTCCTTCAGGCCCTCGTGTAAACCGTTGATGATGGATTTAAAGTCATCGCTTTCTTTTATAAAGGTTTGAATGTTGTCCATATGGCCCCTCCTCTCTGTTTCCTGTGAGAACAGAAAAACGCTTTGGTCTAGTGTCTACACCAAAGCTTTTTATTGAATAAATGTGTGATTTTCGTGGTAATGCGGATTTCGGTCAAGCGCCTCTTGGCAGTCTTCACATATCGTCAAAACATGGACATCTCCATTTTCTTTATAAGAAATCATATCGTTTCTTTCCTCATTTGTTAAGTGCTGAAATCCAAGTGAGTCTGTCGATACCATTGAAGATTCGAGACTGCCTACTTTCACTCCGCAATGACGACAATAATAATGCAAAGCCATACAAGGGACCTCCTGATGAAAAAGTCATTTTGGTGTAGTATGGACTTTGTTGTTACATTTTATACCTTTGCGTTAAATTCGTTCATGACTTCTAAAAACGGTTTACTCAAAGAAGCCTCACAAGCCTTCACTGATTTATCAACCGCTCCTTCGATCTCAGGTGCCTCCTCCTTGGTAAAGGAGCCTAACACATAATCAACGACCTTCATGCCGTTTACAGGCCGGCCGATTCCGATGCGGATACGGTCAAACTCGGATGTACCAAGATGCTGGATCAGTGATTTGATGCCATTGTGCCCTCCGGCGCTTCCTTTCGTTCTTAAACGGATCTTGCCAGTCGGAAGGTCAAGGTCGTCGTAAATGACTGTCAAATCTTCGTTATCGACATCATAGTAGTCCATTAAAGGCCGCAAACATTCTCCTGATAAATTCATATATGTAAGCGGTTTTACAAGTAGAACCTTTTTGCCGGAAACAAATCCGGTTCCGTATAATCCGTTAAATTTATTTTGATTCAGCTCTATATTCCATTCCTTTGCAAGCTGATCTATCACCATAAATCCGACATTATGCCGTGTATTTTCATAGTTCTTCCCCGGGTTTCCGAGACCGGCAATCACAAGCATGGCGAATCCTCCCTTAGTCACATAACTCCCGTCTTCATAAACGGGCTATAATTCTTCTCATTCTAGCACAAAAGACGTAACCGCGGGAGGGTTACGCCTTAAGCTATTATTGTTCGTTTTCACCTTCTGGCTGAGCATCGGCAGATTCCTCTTCATCGACCTCAGCTGCTTCCTGCTGCTGCGGAGGAAGGATTGAAGCCACAACCTCATCTGATTCATGATTAAAGGAGTAGTCACCGCCAGCAGGCAAATCCGCAATCGTCAGTACTTCATTTACATCGAGGCTTGAAATATCAGCCTCAATCGTTTGCGGAATGGCTTTTGGCTTGGCCTTTACAGTAAGTGCATATAACGGCTGCTGCAGTACGCCTCCGTTTTTCACTCCAATGGCTTCTCCGGTCAGATGAATCGGAACTTCCACTTCAATGTCCTCACTCATATTAACTACTTGAAAATCAGCATGAGTGATTTCATTTTTCAGCGGATCCGTCTGCAGGTCTGTTACCATGACTGAGTGTTTTTCTCCGCTGACCTCAAGCGTAATGACTGCATTTTTGCCTTCGTCCCTCAGCGTTTTGATGAGCTCCACACTGTCTAATGACACAGGTTTGTTGCCCGTATCCTTCCCATATATGATACCTGGAACATGTCCTGAAGTACGGATATTCCGAAGAGACGAACGAGTAAAGTCCGTTCTTTCTTTTGCCGTTAAAGTTGCCATATTCAGCACCATCCTATTGTCGTTTTAGTTGTCCTATTACAAACAATACCCAAAACGATAAAGGTTTAAACCTTTCAAAATCGGTTTAGCTGAAAAGGTAGCTGACAGATTGCTGCTCATGAACGCGAATAATCGCTTCGGCCAGAAGCGGTCCGACTGAAAGCTGCTTAAAGCGTTCAATTTTCTTTTCTTCAGGAAGCTTGATGCTGTTTGTCACAACAAGCTCTTTAATTGTTGAATTATTAATCCGTTCAACCGCAGGGCCTGATAGTACAGGGTGTGTACAGCATGCATATACTTCTTTCGCTCCGTTTTCAACGAGCGCATTAGCAGCAAGTGTAATCGTACCTGCAGTATCAATAATGTCATCGATGAGGATAGCAGTCTTCCCTTCAATGTTACCTACAATATTCATGACTTCCGCCACGTTTGGACGCGGACGGCGTTTATCGATAATCGCAATCGGCGCTTTTAGTCGGTCAGCCAGTTTGCGGGCACGTGTCACACCGCCATGGTCTGGTGAAACAATGACGATATCTTCAAGATTTTTGCCTTCAAAATATTCTCCTAAAATCGGAACACCCATTAAGTGGTCAATCGGTATATCAAAGAATCCTTGAATTTGCGGCGCATGCAGGTCAAGTGCAATCACACGAGTCGCACCGGCTGTTTCAAGCAGGTTAGCGAAAAGTTTAGCTGTGATTGGCTCACGGGATCTTGCTTTTCTGTCTTGACGCGCATAACCGTAATAAGGAATAACAATGTTAATCGTTTTTGCAGAAGCGCGTTTTAACGCATCTACCATAATCAGCAGTTCCATAATATGCTCGTTAACGGGGTCACTTGTAGACTGGATGATGTAACAATCACATCCGCGAATACTTTCTTCGATATTAATTTGGACTTCCCCGTCACTAAATCTTGTGACAGAACATTTCCCTAATTGAACTCCAACTATATCTGCGATTTCTTTTGCAAGCTCTGGATTCGAATTCAAAGAAAAAATCTTTAAATTCTTATCTCCGTATTGATTAGACATGGATAAACCTCCGAATTTAGGATTATTTTTTATGAATATTTTTCACATAATCGTCTTTATTTACTTGTCTCGCTCTGGCAATAGCAAGTGCTTTTCCAGGGACATCTTCCGTAACAGTTGAACCTGCCGCCACATAAGCGCCTTCTCCGACTGTGACAGGGGCAACCAAGTTGGAATTGCAGCCGATAAACGCGCCATCTTCAATTTTTGTCAAATACTTATTCTTTCCATCATAATTGACAGTAATTGAACCGCAGCCCAGGTTTACATCAGTGCCTACCTCAGCATCGCCGACATAGCTTAGATGAGATGCCTTGCTTCGGTCTCCGAATTGAGTCTTTTTAATTTCTACAAAATTCCCGATCTTCACTTCATTCCCGATGACAGAATCAGGTCTGATGTGAGCAAAAGGTCCTATGTTTACATCATTCCCCACTTTACTGTGATTGACTACCGATTGTTTAATCACAGTACGGCTGCCAATGGCACTATTCATAATCTCCGTATGAGGTCCAATAATCGTATCTTCTCCGATTTGCACCTCACCTTTAATCACAGTTCCAGGGTAAATCACAGTATCGCTTCCGATAACAGCGTCAGGAGAAATATACGTATTCATCGGGTCAATCAACGTCACGCCATTTTGCATATGCCGTTTATTAATACGCTCTTTCATAAATTGTTCTGCCTGAGAAAGAGCAACTCTATCATTAACTCCGAGCGTTTCTTGGAAATTACCAGTCTGGTAAGCGGCAACAGTTTCGCCTTCATTTTTAAGAATCTCTATGACATCCGGCAAATAATACTCGCCTTGGGCATTATCATTAGACACCTGATCAATAGCCCGAAATAGCGCTTCATTGTCAAAACAATACGTACCGGTATTGATCTCAGTTACAAGACGTTCCTCTTCAGAGGCGTCCTTATGCTCAACGATTTTTTGAACCGCTCCGTTTTCGCTGCGAATAATGCGGCCGTATCCGGTTGGATCTTCTGCAACCGCAGTTAAAATCGTAGCTTTCGCTTCTCTTTGTGTATGTTCTTTCAGCATCTGTTCCATCGTCTCTGCTGTCAAAAGCGGCGTATCTCCGCAAATGACAATCGTGACGCCTTTTTCGTCAGCAAGAAATGGCTGTGCCTGTTTTACAGCATGAGCAGTGCCAAGCTGTTCTGCTTGAAGCGCGTACTCGCTTTTATCACCAAGCTGCTTTTTCACTTCTTCCGCACCATGTCCGACAATCGTGACAAGCTTCGATAAAGATAATTTTAAGGCTTCGTCCACGACGTGCTCTACCATAGGCTTACCGCAAACTGGATGAAGGACTTTATAAAGCTTCGATTTCATTCTCGTTCCTTGTCCAGCCGCTAAAACAACTGCAAACCGCTTATCCATTTATTGGCCTCCAATATCCCTTTTATCCATAGAAAAATATATCCTAAATATCTTCTGATTTCAAGGAGACTTCATGAAGTGCAAGAATTTTCTATTGAGTGCAACTAAGTTTGAAAAATCAGAATTAAAAAAGGACCGCCGGCAAAAGGCTTATGTCAGCCCTTTCAGCAGTCCTTGCTTTTTGGTTATTTTTTAAGAAGCTCCAGCTTCTTCGAATTCTAATGCTTCAGTGTCACCCAGACGATGATACTCATTTAACACGGCATCTTGAATCTTTCCTCGCGTGCTTGAATTAATAGGATGAGCAATATCGCGGAACTCTCCATCAGGGGTGCGTTTACTCGGCATCGCAACGAAAAGACCATTGTTTCCATCAATCACACGAATATCATGTACAACAAATTCGTGATCCAGCGTGATGGATGCAATCGCTCTCATGCGACCATCGGTATTCACGCGGCGTAATCTTACGTCAGTAACTTCCACAGTAGTTCACCACCTTTTCCCTATATAAAAGCATTAGTGTATCAATTCCACGATTTTTTCTGAAATCCTGCTCGTTTTTAAAATATTTTTTGAAAAAATAGGATATAGTTACACAATTAGGTCATAAAGCTTTCATTTCGGGCATAAGGTAAATAAAAAAGTGATCCCGGGCTCTCCCAGAATCACTTTTCTTATTATTTCACCAGTGCAATAACTTCAATCTCGACTAACGCATCCTTCGGGAGTCTCGCGACTTCAACACAAGATCTCGCCGGTTTGTGAGTGTCAAAGTATTGTCCGTACACTTCGTTTACTTCCGCAAACTGTTCCATATCCGCGATAAATACAGTTGCTTTTACAACTGTTTCAAAAGAAGCACCCGCTTCTTCCAGAACCGCCTTTAAATTGCTGAATACTTGATGAGTCTGCTCCTTAATATCGCCGTTCACCATTTCGCCTGAAGGAGTCAAAGGGATTTGACCTGAGCTGTAAAACATATTGTTGACGATAATCCCTTGTGAGTAAGGCCCGATTGCCGCTGGGGCATGTTTTGTGTGGACTGCTTTTGTCATGATTCTGTCTCTCCATTCTTTAAAAGATTGTCTTTAAAAAAACGCAGAAAATTGCCATTCTGAATTTCAATGGACTTCTCTTTCATGTTGATGGTTGAAAGAGTAAGAAGTGACATATATTCATCAACAAGACGTTCATCTACTCCTTCGGCTTCAACTAAGACGCCGATTCCCGCCACATTTGCGTTAAACTCATCCAACAGGTTAATCATACCATTAATTGTGCCGCCTGCTTTCATAAAGTCATCAATAATGAGTACGTTTGAACCCGTTTTCATGCTTCTTTTCGCAAGTGACATTGTTTGAATGCGGTTTGAGGAGCCTGAAACGTAATTAATGCTGACTGTGGAGCCCTCTGTTACCTTATTGTCTTTACGAACGATCACAACAGGCACATTCAAATAGCTTGCAGCTGCGTACGCAAGAGGGATGCCTTTCGTGGCAACGGTCATGACAACATCAATTTCGCGCTCTGCAAACACGGAAGCAAACAGCTTCCCTACCTTGGAGAGTACAGATGGCTTTCCTAAGATATCCGTTAAATATACATAACCGCCCGGAAGGATACGCTCAGGATTTGCCAGCGACTGTCCAAGTGTCTGCACAAACTCTTCAGCTTCGGCCTGCTTCATTTTCGGAATATATTTAACGCCTCCGGCAGCTCCGGGAACAGTAAGCAAAGTACCGATCCCCTGCTGTTCAAAGGTTTGTTTAATAATTGTTAAATCTTCACTGATCGATGATTTTGCAGATTCATACCGCTCAGAGAAAAAGGTTAGCGGTATTAACTCGTGCGGATGGGTTAACAAATAATTTGTTAAGTCCACCAATCTGCCGCTGCGACGAAACTTCATGAACTTACCCCCAAAATCCGAATATTTTAAGATCAATATAACTTAACATACGGATTTAATCAAGAGCGTTCTGTTCGCCGATCATTCTCACCGCATAAACTTGATCGCAGAAGCCTCTTAACCCGTTATAAATTCTCTGCACCTTCGACTCATACTGAACCAGTCCAAACACTGTCGGGCCGCTCCCGCTCATTAACACGGCATCTGCACCAAAGCGTTTCATCTGGTTTTTGATCATCGCAACTTCAGGATGCATATCGAGCGTAACAGATTCAAGCACATTGCCTAAACGGCTGCACATCTTCTGAAAACTCTTTTCTTCTATCGCCTCGATCATGCCTTGTACATCGGGATGCTCTATACCATCCAGTTTCAGCGCTCTGTACACTTCAGCAGTTGAAACACCGATTGTCGGCTTCGCTAAAATGACCCAGCAGTGCGGAGGCGTGCTGATATGTTTAATTTTCTCGCCGCGCCCTGTTGCTAATGCAGTTCCGCCATAGACACAAAATGAAACGTCAGAGCCAATTTCCGCTCCAAGCTCAGCAAGCGTTTCCGCAGACAGATTTAAATTCCACAGTCTGTTCAGCCCTCTGAGCGTCGCCGCCGCATCACTGCTTCCGCCGGCAAGACCGGCAGCCACCGGAATTACCTTCGTAATCATGATGGAAACTCCCTTTTTCACGTTGTATCTGTCCTTGATCAGCTTGGCAGCCTGATAAGCTAAGTTTCTTTGGTCATCAGGCACAAATCGGTTGTGGGAGGAAACCCTCACTTCATCCTCTGCCAGCTCCGTCAATTCAATTCGATCAGCTAAATCAATTGTCGTCATGATCATTTCGACTTCATGATAGCCATCCGGGCGTTTTCGGGTGACGTCAAGTGACAGATTGATCTTAGCTGGCGCTTTTTCTAAAATACGCATAGCTTTCACCTACTTCTCCATCTAAACATAAGTATGAACATTGTATCACATTTGAAGTACAGGATGAACATATCCATATTCAGCCCATTATGTATTTATATCCAAAATAAAAAACCAGGGAACAGCACGTCCCCCGGGTCACATCCTTATCGGTTATTCTGATTCTGAGCCATTTGCTGTTCGGCGATTTCAATAGCACGCTTCACCATGTTACCGGCATCGCGAGCCCGAATTTCGCCCCAGCCGCCATTTTTTACTGTGTCATAAAAACCAAGGTCTTTAGCCAGCTCATATTTAAACTCATCTGACATAACTCCACGACGTCTGCCCAAACGAAACAACCCCTTTTTTAGAAGTGATAGCCATTCGTGCACGTCACGATAATATGTGACTGTTTTATCTTTTGTTAAATCAGATGGAACTTTCGTTAAAATTATTGGAAACCAAAAAAGGGCAAAACAAAAAGCAGTAAACAAAAGGTTCACTGCCCGTTAAAATGCCACTGAGCTTGCGGCGTCATCATTAAATGTCAGCTCAACAGTCTCAGTCAAAATATCAGCATAACTGTATGAAACTCTTTCAAACGAGTTCTCGTCTTGATCTAGTTGTATCACAAAAACAGAAGGGTACGTCTCAGCTAAAATGCCCGAACGCTCAATCGTTTTTCGGCGGCCACCGTTTGCTTTTAACGTCAGCCTTTTACCTAAATTCCCATCAAGCGATCTTTTAATATCGGACAACGTCTTCGCCATTGCATCCACCTCACTACATTTATTGTACAACACGAGCCCATTTTTGTCAAATAAAATTTAAATTATATCAACGTTAACAAGACGTTGTCAATAAAATTATTTTGACAAAATTCTATGATTCCTCAATTATGTTCCGCAAGTTTCGGTAAATTATGTATCATTATGTAAAATAAAAAACCCGCATAGCTCTCCTATGCAGGTTTTCAACTGTTAATTGGACTTATAAGGCATACCAATTCTCAGAACTCCTCTTGTTTCAATACCTCCAAGCCCTTTCTCTCTTGTCAGCGTATTACGGAGCACTTCCCATACATTAATCCGTTCCATAAACGGCGTAAAGCTGATCTTCGCGACGATATATACCGGATCAAGCGCATGAATATTGACTCTTGACGGTGAACTCGCAAAATTCGCACCCGCTCTGATGAGTGATTCAAAATGGGATTGGCAGGCCCCCGCAAAAATAACAAGCTGATCTAAGTGAGGGATCTTTTTTCGGGCTGTTTGAACTGTTTCAACAAAGTGCTTAGAATGTCTGTACGCATTCAAATCATCAATACCGCCCTTTTGCTTCGAATACGCATCATGCCCTGTGATCACCAGGATATCAGGTCGATATTTGTCGAGCAATTCTTCAATAGAAGCAGACATTTTCTTTTCATGGCAATGGATGCCATAGACCGGCACTCCAATTTTTTTATAGACATTCAGGCATTTTTTCAGATATGCTTCGTCACCATCCAGATGAAGCACTTTGCCCGGCATATGGAAATAATGCTCCTGATGCTGATATTGGCTTGTCGCATAGTACTCCTGCTTTTCTCTGAGCAGTTTATAATCCTGGCGGAGTAATTCGAGCGACTCATTCATTCTGCTCTCATCTTTCTTTTTCCGCATCATCTGCTCATCTTTTTTCACTGCTACCAGATCAGAAAAATCCGAATCAGCAATCAGCCTGACTTCATCTCCATGCAAAATGGCAATTGAATTTCCTTTGCTTGTTTGCTCTATTCTTATAATTCGAAACAAAACATCCATCTGATAGGATTTTCTGGCTACCATATCCCCTATTTGAAATTGCACGTTCCTCACTCCACACATAGACTAAGCCTCATCATGAAAGAAAGAGCCTTGAGAAAGCGCCTTTTTTCGCTGAGTCCAAGTTTTTCTTATCATTGAATGAAAGGTCCTTCTCTAGCCTATGTAGCGGCAGTCCATGTGGTGCGCAAAACAAAAAGCCCTTTTAGAAAAGGGCTTTATACAATCCGTTAGACAGCGCTGCGAATTCCTCAATAGACAGGGATTCACCTCGGCGCTTGCCGTCAATATTTATTTCTTCGAGCACTTGTTCAATCGTTGATTTTTGCGCTTTTCCTTCAGGCAGATTGTTAACTAAGTTATTGAGCAGCGTTTTACGGCGCTGTGCAAAGCTTGCCTTGATGAGCTGAAAGAAAAAGGATTCGTTTTCCACGTCCACTGCCGGGCCGTCTCGGAGAATCAGCCGGATGACTGCGGAATCGACATTAGGCTGAGGAACAAATACGGTTTTCGGTACGATCATCACCGTTTTGGCTTCTGTATAAAACTGCACCGCGATTGAAAGCGAGCCGTACTCCTTAGATGAAGGATCAGCCGCCATGCGCTCAGCCACTTCTTTTTGCAGCATGACCACAATCCCTTTCAGCGGAAGATGTTCTTCAAGCAGTTTCATGATAATCGGTGTTGTTACGTAATAAGGAAGGTTGGCAACTACCATGATCTCATCACAATCTTGAAATTGTTCTTCAATGACTGATTTGACATCAGCCTTTAACACGTCCTGATGAATGACAGTGACATTGTCGTAAGGTGACAGTGTATCCTTCAGAATCGGCAATAATCGCTGATCAATCTCAAATGCCACGACCTTTTTCGCCCGCTTGGCAAGCTGTTCGGTTAAAGCCCCGATTCCCGGGCCGATTTCAATGACACCTGTTTTCTCCGTCACTTCTGCGTGATCGACAATTCTGTTTAAAATGTTCGTATCAATTAAGAAATTCTGTCCTAAGCTCTTTTTAAAAGAAAAACCATATTTCTTCAGTATCTCTTTCGTTCTAATCGGTGTCGCAATATCTTTATTCATTCTGTTCCTCCCGCATAACGGTATCGAGCGCACTCATAAAATCACTTTTTTTAATTTGAAACATTTGCAGCCGTTTTTGAAGTTGTTTGCCATTTGTATAGCCGATTTTCAACAGATCACCCAGTCGTTCCCGGCGGCGTTTGGCCGCAGGTCCGCCTATTAGTCCGGCATGAATCAAATCCTCAGCTGAAATGTCACTCGGCTGCGCTTCCATCTCCTCATGCACATTTTCTAAACATGCCCTAATGCTTTCAACCGATGCATGCTCCACACCAATTCCCCGCTTGTTTTTAGGTTTGGCAAGATGCTTTGGCAAAAATGCATGCTTACAGCCGGGTACAGCCTCTGAGATGGTTTTGCGAATCTTCTCTCCCGGAAAGTCCGGATCCGTTAAAATAATGACGCCTCTGGTCTTCTGGGCCAAACGGATTTGGTCAATCACATGATCATCGATGGCTGAACCATTTGTTTCAATTGTGTCTGCATCAACAGCCAATTTGATGCGGGCCGTATCGTCACGCCCCTCGACCACAATGATCTCTTTTATTTTCATTATTTCCTCCAAGACAAAATAAAAACTTTTGTATATTCATGAAACTTTTTCTTATGTCGAGCGTCTAATAAGCAGAAAATGCACTTTGTCTATTATAACGAAAAAAACAGAGGGCGCAAAACCCTCTGAATACATAAGTATATACTAATTTAAGATTTTAATTTTGACTGTTTTATTTCCCCATCGGTACGCCGATGATTTCTCTGGGAAAAAGACGTCTATCTTGTTCCCTTTAATCGCTGAACCGGTATCTGCAGCAATGGCATATCCATAGCCTTCCACGTGGACTTTGGAGCCTAGCGGAATGACATTTGGATCCACAGCGATGACTTTGGCATTCGGATTATTTTTTAAATTGACGCCTGTCGCTGTATGTCCTGAACAACCGCTGCAGCTTGCCGTATAAGCCGTAGATGATACAGTCATGACTTTGCCTGTTGATTCATTGCTGCGGGACACAACTGTTTTTGAATCGCCTGAAGCACTGACCGTTTCAACTTTTGGACTGGTTTGCTTTGTGCCGACAGCAATCACTTTATCTTTGCTTTGTTCAGCTGTTTCTTCTTTTACAAGCTCTCTGGACACTTCTTTACCGTTTTCTTTAACGACTTCGAAATGTTTTTTTAGCTTGCCTTCTTTTCCTTTTTGGACGACCTTTTCTTTCCCTTTTTCAAGAGAAGCGTCTTCTTGCTTTTTCACATCAAACGCAATCTTCTCTTCAACTACATCGGTGACCTTTTCGATACGAGTAATTGTAATATCAGCCTTTCCTTTCGTCAGCTTTGCATCTAACGCAGGCTTGATTTTATCTTCGTCTTTTATGTTCATCTTTTGCTGTTTTAAAAAGTCAGCGACCGTAGTCGAAGTCGTCCAGATCTTCTTTTGTTTCCCTGCATCATTCACAGTAACCTGAAATGCGGGCTCTATGTTAATCTTCATGTCTTTCGAAATATCTGTATCTATTGCGGGATCAATTTGATCTTGTTCTTTCACATCAACATCTTGTTCGTCCAGTAATGCACCGACCGTTTTTGCTGTTGACCATAACGTCTTTTCTTCCCCGTTTATTGTAAGCTTCACAGGTTTTGCAGCCTCATACACAACGTCCATGTCTGCTGTTATCTTTGTCTGTTTAGCAGGTGTGATCTTGTCTTCGTCTCTTGTCTTTATATCAAGCGTCTCCAAAAGATCACCGACTGTATTTGCATGTGTGCGTATATGTTTCTTTTTGCCATTGATAGAAACTGAGACTGATTGTTTCGTCAGCTCATGAGCCGCGTACGCAGTCCCGCTTCCTGCCAAAAGCAAACAAGCAGCAACCAGAATGACTTTGCTTTTGCTAAGCTTTACGGAAAACAGCTTTTTCATTTTTTGTGTGATGAAAAACGCCTCCTTCTCCTCGGAGAGATTATATAGAGTATCTAAAAGGCTGTCAACCCTCCCTTCTCTTTCTCCCAAAAGCTCAGTGTCCTCTTCATTATCCTGAAATACACTGAGAAACGGAAGAAAGACTTGTCGACAAACCTATCCTATGAGGAGAAGAAAGCATGTAGAACTTTTATAGAAAAACGCTGTAAGGGACAAGCTCTTACAAAACCCGCTAGCGTTTTTTGTCAGTTTATACGGAAAAGTCTTTTTGCATTTTCAGTCGTGATGGAAGCAATCTCTTCAAAGGTCATTTCTTTTAATTCGGCGATTTGTTCTGCCACATATTTCACATAGCTTGGCTCATTTCTTTTCCCGCGGAAAGGATGCGGTGTGAGAAACGGGCAGTCCGTTTCAATCAGCAGCCGGTCATTGGGAATTTCCTTCACTACTTCCTTCGGTTTCTTCGCATTTTTAAATGTCACCGGTCCCCCAAATGATAAATAAAAATTCATTTTCATGCATTCTCTTGCCACTTCCGCACTTCCTGTAAAGCAGTGCATGATTCCGCCCGCAGCTTCTGCGCCTTCCTCTTTCAAAATGGTCACGACATCCTCCGTTGCATCACGGTTATGAATGATAATAGGCAAATTGACCTCTTTCGCTAAGGCGATTTGTTTTCTAAACACCTCTTTTTGAATATCTTTAGGTGATTTATCCCAATAATAATCCAGTCCCATTTCCCCTATCGCTACCACTTTCTCATGAGCAGAAAGCTCTTTAATCCACGCTAAGTCTTCCTCTGTCATGTCAATAGCGTCAACAGGGTGCCAGCCAATGGCTGCATAAATAAAATCATATTCCTCAATCATTTCCATCGCACGGGTAATCGTCGGACGGTCAAAACCAACTACGACAATTCGTTCAACTTTTTCAGCTTTTGCCCGTTCAATAACCTCTTCAAGATCAGTATCATATTGTTCTGCATTTAAATGCGCGTGTGTATCAAACAACATAAGTGAAAAACTCCTTTCTTGTCGAAACACAAAAGGTGTTCGACGAATTGTTACACGTGAAACACCTTTTGTTTTATCATTATTTAATTCTTGTGCCTTTTGGTAACGACTGATCGATAGACACGACCTTTAAAACGCCGTCTGCTTCTCCTGCAAGGATCATACCTTGGGAAAGCTCTCCTCTGAGTTTAACCGGTTTTAGATTTGTTACACAAACGAGTTTTTTTCCAACAAGCTCTTCAGGCGTATAATGCTTCGCAATGCCGGATACCACTTGGCGCTTTTCAAAACCAAGATCAAGCTGCAGCTTCAATAAACGGTCTGCTTTTTTCACTGGCTCTGCCTCAATGACCTCAGCTACGCGAAGCTCTACATCCATGAATTGATCAATCGTAATTTCAGGTAAACGATCGACCTCTTGCGGCTCTTCTTCTTTTGTTTCTTCTTTCGCTGGTGCCGAACCTTGCATTTTCCCTTTGATGTAAGCAATTTCTTCTTCTGCCTCTAAACGAGGGAACAATGGCTCGCCTTTTTGTACTTTTGTATCTTTCAGCTGGCCGAAAGTTGTAATGCTGTCCCAAGCTTTTAAAGATTCATCAGTAATGCCCAGCTGCTCGAACATTTTTTCAGGTGTTTTTGTTAAGAATGGCTGAAGCAGTACCGCTGAAATACGCAATGATTCAGCGAGATGATACATAACTGATCGCAATTCTTCTTCTTTTGCCGGATCTTTCGCAAGCACCCATGGAGCTGTCTCATCAATGTATTTGTTTGTGCGGCTGATGAGCTGCCATAAAGTCGAAAGTGCTACCGAGAACTCCATATTTTCCATTGCTTTCTCATAAGCTTTCACTGTTTCTTCAGCAACCGAAGTAAGCGTTTGGTCAAATTCCGTAACAGCACCTTTGTAAGAACCGATTTGTCCGTCAAAATACTTATTAATCATCGCAACAGTACGATTCAATAGATTTCCTAAATCATTCGCTAAATCATAGTTGATTCGCTCAACAAATCCTTCCGGCGTAAATACACCGTCAGATCCGAACGGCACTTCGCGAAGCAGGTAATAGCGAAGCTCGTCTAAACCATAGCGTTCAATTAATGTAACCGGATCTACAACGTTTCCTTTTGATTTCGACATTTTTCCGTCTTTCATCAAAAGCCAGCCATGCGCGAATACCTGCTTCGGCAGCGGAAGATCCAGCGCCATCAGCATAATTGGCCAGTAAATAGTATGGAACCGTACAATCTCCTTACCGACTAAATGAACATCGGCAGGCCAATATTTTTGATAAAGCTCATCATTTTCTGTATCATAACCGAGTGCTGTTAAATAGTTAAATAGTGCGTCAATCCAAACATATACAACATGCTTTGGATTTTCCGGCACCTTCACGCCCCAATCAAAAGTGGTACGTGATACTGCCAAATCCTCAAGTCCAGGTTTGATAAAGTTATTAATCATTTCGTTTTTGCGTGATTCTGGCTGAATGAATGTCGGGTTTTCTTCATAGTATTTCAGAAGACGATCCGCGTATTTCCCCATGCGGAAGAAATAAGATTCCTCTTTGATCAATTCAACTGGGTGACCGCTGTCAGGGCTTTTTCCGCCGATGACCTCTCCCTTTTCATTCCGCTCAATATCAACGAGCTGAGTTTCCGTGTAGAACGTTTCATCAGGGATGCTGTACCAGCCTTCATACTCATCAAGATAGATGTCCCCGTTATCAAGAAGCTTTTGAAACACCTTTTCAATGACAACTTTATGCCGTTTTTCTGTCGTGCGGATAAAGTCGTCGTTTGAGATTTCAAGCTGCTTCCACAGTTTTTGAATATCTGCCGCTGCGCGATCCACATACTCCTGAGGTGTAATGTTTTCCTGTTCAGCTTTTTGCTGGATCTTTTGTCCATGCTCGTCCGTTCCCGTTAAATAGCGAACATCGAACCCTTTTAATCTTTTGTAACGTGCCATTGCATCTCCCGCGACTGTCGTATATGCATGGCCGATATGTAATTTTCCGCTCGGATAATAAATCGGTGTTGTAATGTAAAATGTATTGTTTTCTTGCGGCATCTTGAAACCTCCTAATCAGAATGTCAAAAAGCTCCCGCCCAAAGGACGAGAGCGGCGATAAGTGCAAATCATATATGAATATTATTTATATTTATCCTTTATCTATGATACCATCTTAGCCTTTAAGATCAAGAATATATACATACACCCTGAAAAAGAATAATTAAAATTAAAAATCTTTAATGAAAATAAAAAAAGTCTGTTCGTGTCGAATTTTGTCGTATATAATCAAATGAAATAAAAAACTTTGGTTCGAAAGTCTTGATTTAAAAGGATTTTTAGTAGGATAATAGCTTTATTAAATATTTATAAAATGCTGTTATTTCGGTAGTTTCTAAGACATTACTGACTATAAGAACTAATTCTTACAATCAATAGTAAACAAAATGATTGACGATTATTGGAAACCTTGTTATGCTATGAAGGTAAGGATTTTGTCGAATAATGACGAAGAAAAATATAATTTAAACAAATAAGTATCTCTTGGGAGGAGAATGTTTATGAAATCTACTGGTATTGTACGTAAAGTTGATGAATTAGGACGTGTAGTTATTCCTATCGAACTGCGTCGTACTCTTGGAATCGCAGAAAAAGATGCTCTTGAAATCTATGTTGATGATGAAAAAATCATCCTTAAAAAATATAAACCAAACATGACTTGCCAAGTAACTGGTGAAGTTTCTGATGATAACCTTAAACTTGCAGGCGGTAAATTGGTTCTTAGTAAAGAAGGCGCTGAGCAAATCATCAGCGAAATCCAAAACCAGCTTCAAAATCTTAAATAATCATTTCTTGTACAAAAAACGTTCTTGTTATGACACAAGAACGTTTTTTTATTGCTTAATATGGTAAGCATCGTACACTTCACGCTTTGGTACATTGCGATCGACTGCTGCTTTTTTAATGGCTTCCTTAGACGTAGCGCCTTTCGAGATGTAATGCTCGACATGTTCTTTCGCAGTGAGGATTTCCCACCATTGTTCTTCCTCATCTGCCTCTTCATTATTACTTCCTTCTACGACAAGACAAAACTCGCCGCGTATCTGATCCTCGTTTGCCCATCCAATGACCTCAGATATCGTTCCTCGGATAAACTCTTCATATTTCTTAGTGAGTTCACGCGTTACAGCAATTTCCCGATCTCCTAATATCTCTGCCATCGCTGACAATGTTTCCTTCAATCTGTGAGGCGCTTCATAAAAAATGATCGTTTCGCGCCGTTTTTTAAGGGCTTCAAGCTCCTTCTTCTTTTCTTTTTTCTGTCTGTTGAGAAAACCGTAAAAGAAAAAAGGCTGCGGTACAATACCTGAAGCAATAAGAGCTGTTAATGCAGCATTTGCCCCCGGCAACGGAACAACATAACCGCCTATATCCGTAAAGTCCTTTACAATTTCCGCCCCGGGATCAGAAATCGTCGGCAGACCGGCATCACTGACAAGAGCAATGTTTTTTCCCGATTTCAGCCATTCAATAATTTTGTGCCCGCTGCTTTCTTTATTGTGTTCGTGATAGCTGACGAGCGGTGTTTCAATTTCATATACATGACAAAGCTTTTTCGTTTGCCTCGTATCTTCCGCAGCAATCGCATCCACTGATTTCAGCGTGTCGATCGCCCGGAATGTCATATCCTCTAGATTTCCGATTGGGGTTGGGACCAAGTAAAGAATCCCCATGTTCGACTTTTCATTAAAGCTCATTTGGCGCCTTAACATATACAGCCTCCTTGCTGTTCCGCTTTTCTTCTATATAAAGTTCTTTTTTCTTCCGAGTTAGTTTTTTGAAATAATATTCCGCCTGCATAGCTTCTCGCTTTGTTGAAAAGCTCTCGGCAAAAATTAATTCAACCGGACGTCTTACTTTTGTGTACTTTGCGCCCTTTCCATCATTGTGTGTTTTCACTCGTTTATGCAGATCGTTGGTATACCCGGCATACCAGCTATTGTCCTTACATTTCACGACGTAGAAGAAATGGTTATTTGTCTCCATATAAAATGGTCCTGATTTCTTTTGTATATTCATTTTGTTCATCATAAACGAATAAAGGAGGAAGAATTTTCAAATCCGGGCGCCCGCCTTTGATGCCTTCAACCAAAATGGTATTGGCTTCTTTCCCTTGCTTCGGATAGACAAATTGTACACGTTTCGGCTCGATTTGATAAGCCTTCATCAGTTCAAAAATCTCCAGAAGCCTTCCCGGCCGGTGAACAAAAGCTGCTTTTCCCCCTTGCTTGAGCAGCTTGCTGCTGACTGAAATGACATCCTCCAGTGTGCAGTGGATTTCATGTCTTGCGATTCGGAGATGCTCGTTCATGTTTTGTTCAGTTTGTTTCGGCGTTTTAAAATATGGCGGATTGCAGGTGACAACATCATATCGATTATGTCCAAGTTTCTCCGGCATGTTTTTCAGGTCATCATGTATGATCTGGATCTGATCGTCCAACTTATTATACTCCACGCTGCGAACAGCCATATCATGCAGCCTTTCTTGAATTTCGACTCCCAGAATGTCTGCTTTTGATCTTGTACTGAGCAGCAGCGGCACAATACCATTGCCGGTGCATAAATCAACAATTTTCCCTTTTTGAATCGGAACGTACGCAAATTTGGACAGAAGCACAGCGTCCAACGAAAAAGCAAACACTGTTGGGCTTTGTATGATTTTCATGTCCTCTGCCAGCAAATAATCTAATCTTTCATCATCATGTAATGAAACCATCTTCTTATCCTTTCAGTACCTTTGAAAAAGGCTCCCGTCTTATGCGGAAGCCTTTTCCCTATTTTTTATTTAAGAATGACAGACAGAAAAGACAATCTTCTTTTCGAACACTACCATAGTGGACATTGCAGATATGAAATCCTTCTTGATACAGACGTGCCAGATTATCATATCCTTCCCCTATATCAGTTTGCTCTGTCTTCTGTGTTTTTGATTCTTTTTTATCAGCTTTGAACTTTTCAATCTGCTGCGTCGTATCGTCCAGCCGTTTGCGCAAATGCTTGTTTTCAAGCTGTAAATGATGATTTTCCTCAATCATCTCACCGATATGCTGCTTCAAATCCCCCAGCTGCCGGTACAGTGAGCCGATTTGTTCTTCTAAGTTAATGACTGTATCAAATAACTCTTTTTTATCCAAGGTTCCACACCTCGTTAATCTGTGGTTTGTGCGGATACGACGCCCTCTTCCAAGAGCTCTTCCCAAGTATATTCTATCACTTTTTCACGGTTTATCAGTTCCACCTGAAGCACCCGTTCCAGAATATTTAGTCCGACGACCTTCGCGGGACCGTTTGCTGTCGTAATCATTTCTCCTATATCCGGAAGCTGTTCTTTTGCCGTCTCATACTCATCGTTCTCATATTTTAGACAGCACATCAATCGTCCGCAAAGACCCGAAATCTTCGTAGGATTTAAAGACAAGTTCTGATCCTTGGCCATTTTAATGGAAACGGGTTCAAAATCTCCAAGGAACGTTGAACAGCAAAGCATTCTTCCGCAAGGACCGATTCCTCCGAGCATTTTTGCCTCATCCCTTACTCCTATTTGGCGCAGCTCAATTCTTGTCTTAAAGATAGATGCCAAATCCTTTACAAGCTCTCTGAAGTCGACTCGGCCGTCAGCAGTGAAGTAAAAAATGACTTTATTGCGATCAAACGTGAATTCAACATCGACCAGCTTCATATCCAAGCCATGCTCAATCACTTTCTTTTGGCAGATATCAAATGCTGATAGTGCTTCCTGTTTATTTTCTTCTACAATGAGAAGATCGCGCTCGTCAGCCACACGTATCACTTTTCGAAGGGGAAGCACCACATCATGCTCATCCACCTGTTTATTTGCAATTACGACCTGGCCGTACTCAACGCCTCTGACAGTTTCTACAATTACGCAGCTGTCATGTTCTATATGAAATCCATTCGGATCAAAATAATATATTTTACCCGCTTTCTTAAAGCGGACACCAATTACATTGTACAAGCTTATCCCTCCTGCAACATTAACACCAAGTGCTCCATTAATCCTTGTACATTCACATTGGAATGAAGCCGTTTCTTTGCTTCTAAAACAGCAAGTATCTGATTCGTAACGCTTTGTTGTGTTGATTGTAGCGCATGCTGTTTTATTGATTGGAATAAGTCTTGATAAATCAATTTATCTTCATTTCCTATTTGGATGGACAACACATCACGATATATCAATAAGAGCATATCAAGACCCATTTCTTGATGGGTTTTTTCTTTGAAAAAGGGCATCCATTGATCTTGAATAAAGAAAAAAGCATGTCCTTTCCGCTGGTGTAGGACTTCATACAATTTTATCACTTTCGCTCTAGACTCTGCAAACTCATCATTTCGACTTAATTCGACTGCTTCTGCTACATTATTAGTCATGTTGGCCAGAAGCCTTGCCATATGAAGCGAGACGTCCTGTTCGATCAGTCTATCTTCAATTGCTTTCGGCTGCAAAGGCTGAAAAGGAAGGGTTTGGCATCTTGAAATGATGGTATCCAATAACCTTTGGGGCTGCTCAGTGATGAGGACGGCCATTGTGTCCTTGTTTGGTTCTTCTAAAAATTTCAGCAGGCTGTTCGCCGCATTTGCTGTCATTTGATCTGCGTGCGAAATAATATACAGCTTTTTATGCGATTCAAGTCCTGTCTTAGAAAACTCTTCTTGGAGCGCTTGAATTTGCGCCTTTTTGATTGATAAGCCATCAGGCTGAACAAGATGGAGATCAGGATGGTTCCCTGACTCTATCCGTTTACAGTTTCGGCAGCTCTCACAAGGCTCCGCGCCATCCTCCAGACAAAAGAAGCTTTTTGCAAGAAGCAGCGCGGCATCAAGCTTGCCTGTTCCTTTTTTTCCCTCAAACAAATAAGCGTGTGATAGTCTGTCCTTCTCAATACTATTATATAAAAGCTTCATCACTCTGGGCTGAAGCTCGTTCATTTCCTTCCAGGATATTGCCATTGTATCACTCTCTATGTGTAAAGGTTAATTAATAAACCTTTTATTTCGCCAATACGCTCCAGCAAATCAATTGCCGGTTTTTCCTGATCCATCATCTCTTCCGTAAGCTGTATCAATTTGTCATCTATTTCTTTCACAAGTCCCAGCGTTCTGCTGTTCCCGTAAAGGTCAAAGCTTTTCGATGTTTCATGTGAAAGGCCGCTGTCCACAGCTTCTTTGACAAAACGTTTCACAAGTCCTTTAAATCTCGCTAAGTCTTTAAAATTCCGAGATTTCGTTAGCCTTTTTCCGAATGCCTCTATATCAGATAACAGCCTGGTAAGCTGATCTAGCTTCATTTTACTGCTTTGGTTTTCCATTGATGTTTTAAACGATGCTGTGATCTCAGATGTTTTCACAGAGGGAAGCTGCTTATTATCTATAAATGTACGTATATCTTTATTAATTTTCACAGTTTCAAATCCTTAAAATTGATGAAATTCATCGACTGGAAGGACAAATACTGTCGCTCCGCCAACTTCAACTTCGACTGGATAAGGGACATAAGAATCAGCATTTCCGCCCATTGGAGATACAGGGGCAATCATTTGATCACGTTTCTGCCCGTTTTCTTTAATGAGACTCAACGCTTTATTGACGCGTATATCCTCGACACCGATCATAAACGTTGTATTGCCTGATTTAAGAAATCCTCCTGTCGTCGCAAGCTTTGTGACTCTGAAGTTGTGATCCGTTAAGGTTTTCAAAAGTCTGTTGCTGTCCTGATCTTGTACAACTGCCACTATCAATTTCATCTGTGAAGGCCTCCTTTAGATTGGAAACAACGTGATCTCGTTTACATTATTATATCAACTATTGGGAAACAGGTCACAATTGAATTTTTTTTAACGCTTCATCGATCACCTTTAGAACATCCTGAACGACGAGGTCTTTGGATTGCCCGGCATCAACTGAATGAAATCTTTCCGGAAATCGCTTCATCAGCTCTTGATAACCTTCTTGTACTTTTGTATGAAAGTCCAGTTTTTCTAAATCGAGCCTGTTTTTCTCCCGTGAGCCATTTGCGTAAATACGCTTCAGTCCTTCTTCCGGATCAATTGAAAAATAAACCGTTACATGGGGCATCATATCTCCAATGGCAAATTCATTAATGGACAGAACCTCATCAATTCCAAGTCCTCTTGCATATCCTTGATAAGCAAGAGAACTGTCTATGAATCTGTCGCAAAGAACGATAAACCCCTGTTCTAAAGCAGGTTTTACTTTTTCAACTAAATGCTGGCGTCTTGCAGCCGCATATAAGAGAGCTTCTGTTTTTGGGTCCATTAATATGTTGTTCTCATTCAGAATAACCTCTCGAATTTGTTCTGCAATATCTATTCCGCCTGGCTCTCGAGTTGCCATAACCTGAAGGCCTTCTGCTGTCAGTATGTTTTTGATTTCCTGCAGAACAGTCGTTTTTCCCGCACCTTCAGGACCTTCGAATGTAATAAATAAACCGCTCATGATTTCTCCTCTTCTATATAAACAAGTAGTTGTTTCTCTTTGATTTTCATATTCCCTTGAACATGCGTTTTCATGCTGATCAAGCGGCTGAGCTTTTGCACACTTTCTTTTGTTATTCTTTCTCCCGCCATAATCATCGGGATACCCGGAGGATAAGGGATGATATCTTCTGCATTCAGCCGGCCAGCTGCTTCCTCAAAGTCCACATATTCTTTCTTAAGCGAATGTAAGACCTTTTTTGGATAAGGCAAGACAGTAACAGGCTGCACTCCCCATTCTGCAGAAACAAACGTCTGATCCGGAGGCGTTTTCTCAATCTCTTCATCAATGCTTCTAATGGTTTCAGCATTTATTCTCCGTTTTCCTCCCAATGGGAGAACGAGCAGTACTTGATTTTCATCAGCAAGCTCAGTGAATATGTTGGCACGCTCTAATATGCTTTGCAGCGTATAGCCAGAATGCCCGCGTTTTGAACGAATTGTGAGCTTTAGCGGATCCGTGATGATCAGTGGATTAGCAGGGTTAACAGCTTCTGCATTTGTAAGTGAATCAAACGTTTGTTTAAGTGTTTGTATCCGCTGCAGAATGTCAGAAAGCTTTTGTTCTTCTATAATATGCTGTACATAAGCGCGGGCAATATCTAACGAAGCCATAATCGGATAAGACGGGCTGCTGCTTTGTAATCGGTTTAAATACTCTGCCACCCGATCCCTGTTAATCCTGCAGCTGCTGTTGAGATGCAAATAAGAACCCATCGTCATGGCAGGCAACGTTTTGTGGGCCGACTGAACAACAATATCTGCCCCCATTTTTAAAGCTGAGACCGGAAAAGGCTCACCTAAAATAAAATGTGCGCCATGCGCTTCATCGACCAAAACAGGTATCCCGTAATGATGGGCTTCAGTAATGATCTCAGTCAAATCAGCACTATGTCCGTAATATGTCGGATTGGTCAGTACCAAGCCTTTCGCATCTGGATATGCTGCCAGGGCCTCTTTAATTGTTCCAAGCGGAACATGCGTAGGCACATGCATCGCTGAATCAACGTCAGGTGCAAGATAAACCGGATCAGCACCGGCCAAATCAACAGCATGGAATACAGATTTATGACAGTTTCTTTGAACCAGAATTGTATCACCAGGTTCACAAACAGATAAAATCATCGCTAAGTTTCCGACAGTCGTACCATTTACCAGAAAAAAACTTTCCGCCGATCCATATAATTGACTGGCAAGCTCCTGAGCTTCCTTAATCACCCCAGAAGGATGATGGAGATCATCCAGTCCTGCCAGTTCAGTTACATCAATGGTGAGAAGCGGATCGAATATTGACTTAGCGTCATCAAAAAAGACATCTCCATTGTGATGTCCCGGAACATGAAATGAATGAGAATTTCTTCTCGCATGTTGAATTAATGCTTTATATAAAGGTGTGTTCATGAAAACAATCCTTTGAATGTGTCTTCTTACACCTTATTATATCGTGCCTCTGACAGAACTTAAAGCCAGACTTACTGGTAACTATCTTTCCTTTATTGTAAGCAGCTTTTGCTTCAGGTCGCCTTCCATCAACATGAGCTCTTCTTCTGCCTGACGGCGTTTGATTCGTCCTTCTTCTTGTATAGTCAGTGTTTCTTCAAGCGTGCTTATTAAGCTTTCCTGCACCTTCTTCAGGGTATCTATATCAACAAGACCTCTTTCATTTGCCCGTGCAGTTTCAATTGTATTGGTTTTTAAAAGCTCCGCATTTTTCAGCAAAAGCTCATTGGTTGTATCAGATACTTTCTGTTGTGCATCCACTGCATTGCGCTGCCTTAAAAGCGTCAGTGCAATGGCAACTTGATTTTTCCATAGCGGAATCGCTGTCACAATGGATGACTGGATCTTTTCAGCTAACGCTTGGTTTGTATTTTGAATCAGCCTGATTTGCGGCGCACTTTGGATTGTAATTTGCCTGCTCAGCAGCAAATCGTGCACCCTTTTATCTAACCGATCAGCAAATTGAATCAAATCATTTACTTCTTGAACGGCCATTTGGTTATGATCACTCGATTCAGCCTGTTGCTTCAGTTCAGGAATCGTTTTTGTTTTTAATTCCTCCAGCTTCAGTTCTCCTGCAGCAATATAAACATTCAGCGCGGCAAAATATTCTTTATTTTTTTCATATAACTGCTCTAACAGCTTGTTGTCACTGATTAAAGCATTTTTAGAGTGCTCCAGCTTCAAGCTGATTCTGTCTATCTGCACACTGGTCTTTTGGTATTTAGACAGCACCTCTTGAAGAGAACTTGATACTCTTCCAAACATGCGTGCCAAAAAACCCTTTTTCTTAGATTGGAGATCATCAGGATTTACTTGCTCCAGCTTTTTCATCAGCTCTCCAAGTATTTCGCCAATCTCCCCGACATCCTTCTTTTGAACATGATTAATCATATCATGAGAAAAGTTCAGCAGTTTAGATTGAGCTTGTGAACCGTATAAGACAATGCTTTGCATATTTTTATGATCAATCTGTCCAGCAAGCTGAATTGCTTTTTCCTTGTTTTCCTCGGGAAGAACATCAACAAGCCGTACTTGCTCTTTCTCTGCTTTTACAGCCTCCGAACCTGGTATCTCTAGGTTACCACCAAAAGGATCTGCCAATAATTCATCTATATGAAGGTCGCTTTGGTCTCGGTTCATCGCTCTTACCCTCTTCCCTTATTTCTTTAATGAATGTTTTGCTGCGTCTAATTCAAACTGCAACTCGTCAATTTCATCACCCATTACTTGAGTTAAATCTTCCTCTAAACGCTTGGTCAATTCAGTAAGAGTAATGCGTGTCTCACTTAACGACATCGACAGTTCTTTGCTTTTTTTTGGGTGAGATGATAGAAAAGCATACTTCTCTGTCAATTCAACAATCGAATCGAGAGTTTGATAAAAAAAACGTTCTGCCTGATAAAACCGCTTTGGCTCTTTTTTGGTGAGGAGATAAATCCTTCTCACAATCCTTAGCATTTCTGCATTTTGCTTAAACATTTGAATGCTTTTAGCCTGAAACAAGGCTTTCCTAAGACGGATCATTTTCTGCCTTGCTTCCTCTAAGTTTTTCTTAATGTAAGCATACTCTCTTCCTGTCAATTCATGCTTTTTAAGAAATAACCGTCTTGCATTCCAGATGCCAGCTATATATACGGCTGCTCCAGAAGCAAGCCCATAAACAAAAGATAAAAAAAGCGACTGGTTTAAAACGAAAAAGCTCAATATTCCTATGAAAACAAAAGTCGCACTGCTAGTTAAACTCCACATCAAAAAGTGAAAAAATCTCTGCATGAGATAATCGACTCCTGTGTCTATACTCTGTTTTAATATTATTATCTACTACGTTCAATCCTTAAACAAGTTTCATCTTCTTTTTATTATTAAGAGTATAAAAAAAGACCTTTTCAGGTCTATGAATATAATGGCGGTGTATGAATGCTCTTTAGTTTTTTTACGTAAAACGCATAGTCAGGATCAGAAGTTGATGTAGAAATTACTTTTCTCTCACAATCTAAGCATATGAATTTCGTATAAAGATGAATGCCTCTATTCTTCTCTTGATCACAAATCACACATGTATGATTAA